>NZ_CAKXZT010000145.1:228-767 GCF_935825525.1 Mesorhizobium escarrei | reverse complement strand
AGCGGCCTGACGCAATTCGGCCGGGCGCTCTATGAGCTCAACATAGACATCATCTGCGCCAACTCGAGCGCGCCAACCAGACGCTGCAGGACCGGCTTGTGAAGGAGCTGCGCCTGCGCGGCATCAGCACGATCGAGGCGGCCAACGCCTATGCGGCTGAGTTCATGGCGGACTTCAACGCACGCTTCGGCAAGGAACCCCGCAACCCGAAGGACATGCACCGTCCCCTCGCCGATCATGAGAACCTGGACGGCGCCCTGTGTCGCAAGGAGATCCGCACGCTGACGCAGGCTTTGACGCTGCGCTACGATAAGGTGATGTTCATCTCCATCCGACCGACACGGCGAAGAAGCTTGCCCGCAAAAAGGTGGTTGTCTGCGACTATCCGGACGGACGTCTCGAGATCATTCATGAGGGCATCGCTCTGCCTACAAGGTCTTCGATGAGCTGCGTTCGGTTCACCGGTCGGCAATCGTTGAGAACAAGCGGCTCGACGCTGCCTTGGAGAAGGTTGCCGAGATGCAGGTCGGCCGCGATCT
>NZ_CAKXZT010000145.1:0-218 GCF_935825525.1 Mesorhizobium escarrei | reverse complement strand
CCATGCGACATTTCTACTTTGCTGGCAGCGCGACATTCGAACTTGGTTGCAACATGACCCTATATGATCAGCGATCTTGCCCCAGGACATCCATTCCGAAACGGCACAACGCGCCACTTGCGGACGCTGGGCGGCGATGCACCGGACGACCTGATTGGTGCCGGGAGCGGTAGGTCCGCTTTTGTGATGGGTTTCGGATGCCGGCCATCCACGTGGTG
>NZ_CAKXZT010000144.1 GCF_935825525.1 Mesorhizobium escarrei | reverse complement strand
GAAGATCGAGACGAAGCGTTGCAGACCGCCCGGCGATCGAAAACATTGAGGTGGGTGGCCTACCTTCTACTGACTGATTTTCGGCGGTATCGGCTGACCAGTGACACGGAGAGGCAGTACCGGATCGAGCTATCTTTAGCCTCTAGTACTTGATGACGGCCGTTTGGTTATCGTCCTCAGAATTGGGCGCGTTGCTGTTGCCACGACTCCGGCCACCACGCGTGCAACGCTGTGCTTGCCGCCGTCGGCTACAACTTGTATGGGGCGATGATTGTCAAGCTTGGTTCGTGGTTCGTTTCCTCATCTCCTGGTTCGGCCAACTGGCGACCCATCTCCTCGTCCCGACCTGCTTCGAACGGGCCGCCGCGCGCAGGGACGGTCAAGGGTGGGCCGCAGGCCCATCGCGCAGCGACTTGTCCTTGACGGTCACGAGCACCGGCGGCAGGCTTTGTCGGGGTCGGGTGAGCCCCCTTTCTTGCAGGGGGCCAAAAAGCCGACGATGGATTCCGAGGCGAGCTCGCCGAGCCAGGCGCGGAGGTCGCGCGGCAGACTTGTATGCGGTAGATCCCCCGTGGATCTGAACCATGATGCAGCATGCGCATCGGTGGCGAAGCTCCGGGGCGGCGGGCCCATTCTTCAGCACGGCCTGTCAAACACCATGTTGTAGCGCGGGTCACCGCCACCTCGGATCGTCATCGGCAGACCTTGCTAGATGCCCGCCAATAGGATTGTGCCTTGTTCTCCTCTTCCCATGTGGCTGTCACGCCGTACGCAGACTGACGCCCTGCGGCACCTCGCCGGTGGTGACGAGACACCACAGCGCGATCAAGAGCTTGCGCGCCAGCGCCACGATCATCGTCTTGCGCGTGGTCTTGCGGCCGTCGGCCGTGCGCGCCTGGAACCATCGGGTGAGGTCGCTGTCCTTCTGGAAGCTCAGAAACCGCCACGCCAGTTGGATCATGCCGCGCCGCACGCGGGCATTGCCGGAGCGTGCCAGCCCCTTCTCGCGCCGGCGTTGGCCGCTCTCGTCCGGCGACCCCGTCAGCCCGGCATAGCGCGCCACGGCGCGGCGATCGCGCAAGCCGCGCGACAGGATCTCGTGGACCAGCATGTCCGCCGTCTCGACGCCGATGCCGATGATCCGCGCGATGAGGCGAACCATCGCATACGGGCCGTTTTCCGCCGCCGGGACGGCCGAGAGCTTGCGCTCCCTTTCCTGTTCGATCGCGCGGATCTGCTGGCGCACCAGGTTGAGCCGCTCGAGGAAGCGGTGGACCTCGGCGCGGGTGTTGTGCGGCAGCGCCGTCCCTTCAGCCGTGCGGATATTCTCGAGCCTATCCGCCGCGCAGCGCAGGCTCAGCCGGAAGCTGTGGATGCCGAAGCGGGCGAGCACCGCCTTGATGCGGTTGATAAGCCGCGTCTGCTCGCCGACCAGGCTCTCCCGCTCGCGGCTCGGCCGTCGCGCGTCCTCCTCTTCGATGGTCGGGATCGCAGCCATGGAGCAATGACGTTTCTCGCCGCGCAGCCAGCCAAGAAAGGCACGCATCAACAGCTCGGTGTCGAGGCGATCGGTCTTGGCGCGGCGGTGCTCGCGCGACACCGCAACGCTGGCGGGATGGATGGCGTAGGCCTCGATGCCGTGCGCCCGCAAAAAGCGCGCCAACCAGAAGCCGTCGCCGGCCGCCTCATAGGCGACGGCGATCCGCTTGATCGCGTGCCCGGCCTGGCCGGCTTCGTCGCGCCAGCGCTGCAGCAGCTTCAACAGTGCTGGCGCGTCGGCATCGAGCTTCTTGAGCGGCTGGCGCTTGAGGCCCGGAACAAGCGCGGCAACCAGCCACTTCGCCTTGCTCATTTCGATGATGGTGATGATCGTGTTATTCTGCTCAAGAGCGGTAAGGGACCGGCTCGCGTCAAAAGATTGCGACATGGGGACGCTCCTTCTGCTGGATGTTCTTGGAGCGCCGAAGGATGCCACACCCTCGCCGCTCGCCCCATATCATCTTCAGCCTTCAGCCTCCTGCTCAACTGGCTGAGGCTTTTGTGTGCCTTCTTCCTGGCGCTGTTCGCCATCCCCGCAGCGACGATCCAGCCACGAACAGCCTAATCACCGCTCGGGACGATCCGACGGGCGGAGGCCTTTTTGCCAGCCCCGTCTTTCCGGCCCTGATCGCGACCGCCGTCAGCGAAATCGACGTTCTTCACAGCCGACTAATGAGAGAAGGAACTCAAGCACGCCATAAAAAGTACCAACGAGCGAGGGCGTACCCTGCCAAGCCCAACATTGAGAGCACATACAGAACCAGGGAAAACGGAACTACGGACGGTTGGCTGTCGAGGGCGGCGTCAGCTTTTTCCCATTCCTCAACCAGATTGCGATCCCGCCTGGCCTCCGTGACCGCCAAACTGTCCGCCCTAATTTTACCGTCGGTCTCTCTCGAAATTCTTTTCGCGATATCGGCTCGGATCACTGGATCGTCGGGCAGGTTGCCCGGAAACCCCTCAGGAAGATTGTCGCCATCGTTCTTGTCCATGGCGCCAACAATGGTTTCTGCCTCACTTATGTTCCAAGTTTCTAATGGAAAATTTGATCAAGACCCCGATCCCAAAGGCGCGGGAAGGGAAAGCGCGGCTGCCGGGGAACAACACAATCAACCTTCAACCAGCCACCCAGACCAGCAGTGCGACGCCGGTGGGCTTAAGGAACCAGAACAACCGCCACCGCGACCCAAAAGCCTGGATCTGCCAAAGCATTTCGCTGAGAAGTTGCTTCATGCCGGCGAAACGCGCACTTGCGCCCCTGGTGTTCCGTGCGAGTAATAAAGCCCGCGCCTCTGGCGGAGAGCGCGGGCCCGATCGGTGCATCTCCGATCTGCAGCCCATCGTTGGGAGGGAAACAAGATTGCTGCACTTCCCGAACTTTCATCTCAAGCACGTGTTCCAGAGAAAGCGAAAAATGCCTGGATACTTTTGAGCCATTGATCGCAACAAAAACCTTCCGCCGGCGTTCCGGTTCATTCCAAGGGCTGAAAAGGCTCACCATGGGCGAGGAAGAAAAGTCCGACCGCGACCGAATGACGGATTTCCAGGCGCAGTTCCTCGCCAAGGAAGCCGGAATAACTGAAGCTCAAGCGCGCGAGCTGATCGAGTTGATCGGGACCGATCGGGCATCACTACTTCGGGAAGCTCGGCTACTGAAAAGCCGGCTGAAGCCGCCTGACGCCTAGGAGCATTCCCATGCAATCCACATGGGTCAGTTTTGATTTAGAAGCCGCTCGATTGAATGAGAGTCGCGCGCGAGCAGATATCGATGATCTTCGCCAGACGATAAACGATACCCGCCGCCTAATACTGGCATCCCGTAAGCTGTTGGATCGCATTGCCGCAGACGATACGCTGAGCAAGTAATCAAGCGCCTAAAATCCCGCACCATATTCCACGCTCGACCTTTGCACATCGGCCGTCGAAATTGAACCCGGCGCGGCCTGCGGAGAGGACCGCATTTGATTGGAGGGGTGCTAGGAGCTACGACTTCTTGGTCTTCCAATTCCTGTTCGGTTTCGGTGCCGATGCAGTAGGAAGAGCAGTTTCGCCCTTCAGTCGTTGCTCCCGCAGCCGAGCTGTCTTTGCTTCTCGTGCCGCGCGCTCAATGTCTGTTAATGCCCGTGCAGCATCCGACGTGCGCTCCTGTCTGTCGTGCTTTTCTTTATCAGTTAAACCTTGCCTTTCCTGCATTGTTTATCCTCGATCTGACGGTACGGCGACTTTTGTTGGCGCCCGAACGATTGTCGCCAGATCGTGTTCCCCCCAGACAACAAAAAAGCCCGCCGCACCTTTCGGCACGGCGGGCGATCAGTCGTTTGCACAGGGTGGGCGGGGATCGTAAGAAAATCCTACGCGCGCCGGCTGCGCTGCGTCCACCAACCGGCAGTTGGAATGTTTCAACAGCTTGCCGTCATCCCGCATCGTTGCCGGCCGCAACCTGACGGTACTGGAAGTGATTGCGGATGTGCTCGCGGCAGCGGGCACGGTCTTCCGGGTCTCTCTTTTCTACGCCGGCAACGAACTTCAACCTTCCAATCACTTCGACCGCTTGGGCTAGGCGCTGTTGAATAGCCAATCGACCCTCATACATAGGCGATCAGAGCTATCCGAGTTCAGCAGGAAGCGCCGCGATGCTGATGATCGCGAGTTTGGCCTTGGTGGATTGGCCTTTTGCAGCCGGAGCGGGAATGTTCTTGTTCGCCCCACGTTTCGGCGCGGTCGAGATCTGGTGCAGGCGTTGATCACGAACCGCCAGTTCTTTGCCCGGGACGCCTGGGTTGTCGCTCGCGATATGATTGGCGCAACGCTTCTTGTGCACGGCGTGGGCGGGATCGTCGTCGAAACGGAAGCCTATCGCGCCGATGACCCAGCCTCACACAGTTTTGGTGGTCGGACTTCGCGAAACAGCGCAATGTTCGGCGCCCCAGGGAGCGCATACGTCTATCGCTGCTATGGTCTGCATTGGTGCCTGAATGCCGTCTGCCTTCCCGGTAGTGCTGTCCTTGTGCGCGCGATCGAACCGCAATCAAAGCTCGACGTGATGCGGGCCAATCGCGGCGTTGATGACCTTCGATTTCTTTGTTCGGGACCCGGTCGCCTTTGCCAGGCGCTTGCTGTCGATGCATCTTATGACGGGCTGCCATTGGACGAGATTCCGTTCCAGTTCAAGCTGCCGTCAGGAGCCCGAACCAGCTCCATCTTAACGGGACACCGGGTCGGCATCTCCAAGGCTGTCGATCTCGAGTGGCGGTTCGGACTGGCAGGCTCGTCGTACTTGAGCCGCAAGTTTTGAGTTGCCTCTGCACGAGTAATCGCCTGGGGGTGAGTTCGGTAATTAGCGATGTGCCGGCACCCCTACGCGATACCAGGTTGGCCCGCGATTTCGCCCAGCTTCGTGTGAATACCTTCATGCGCAGTCTCCGTCCTGCTCAGGTTCGGCGGATGGCAAGCGCGACATCGGCGGAGAACGGTGGCAAATCAAGGCTTCAGCCAGCCGTCCGAATTCGCTTGCCATTCCACCGTTTGCCTGCCGGCCGCCGTATCCTGGGCGATGACCGGTGCGGGGCGCAACACAAGCCGAGCGGGAGGAACCGACGACCATCCTAATTGAAACGGGGGCGTGACCGCACGGCGCCTCGATCAAGCGGAACGATACTAGCGACCGCGAGCGCGGCTAATTATGTTACTCAGCTGACTGGAGAAGGTTGGATATCAGGTCCTCTCCCTCTACCACTCAAATCTCCCACAATATTCTCCGCGGAGAGTTGGCAGCCTAGAAACCCCGCAGAACCGTGGGCTTTTGGCCGAAAGCTGTGGACCGCCAATGGTCGTGAATTGGCCTTGTTTGCTATCTGTCGGCCGGTATTCTCCAAAGCTAGGGAGTGCGCCTTTTTACTCCCCAGCTTCCTAGTATTGAAAAGACGACGTTTTTTCGACTCGAAGCTGGGGGCCGTTTGCAGCGAGGCAGCTAGGCGGAGAATACACAAAAACGCACCTGTGGCACCCGGCTCACAAGCGCGGTTAGTTAGTTCCGGTTCGCGCTAAGAGAGAACGCTACGCACCGATGTGCCGAACGTCTTGATTGCCCGGGTCGGGCGGGAACAGCCGGTCGAGTTGCTGCTCGCACCAGGCTCATGCCGGCCGACCCGCGGCAGGCCGCGCGCAGTGTTCGAACGTCGCGACCTGGTCGGGCTTGGTCAGTTGTCGGCTAGCCTCAGCCTCAGGTGTGAGCAAGCAAGTCTTCGATGTGTACCGGCAACTCGCGTACGCGAACGCCGGTAGCATGGTAAACGGCCGAGGTGATGGCCGAAGCGATACCAGCGTGGCCAATCTCACCAATACCCCGTGCCCCAAATTCGTTGAGCACCAGATCAGGGTAGTCAAGAAAGGTTACGTCAATCTCCGGAGAATCGGCGTGGGTCGCAACAATGTAATCCGCCAGGTTACTGTTGATCGGGGCCCCTTGCCGCGGGTCGTATGTCGTTTTTTCGAACAAGGCCATACCGACGCCCATGACTACGGATCCCTCGATCTGGTTGCGGGCGGGACGGCTATTCATAATACGTCCAGCGTCGATCACGGTCACGACGCGATTCACCCGCAACCTTGCAATCTCCGGCTGCCATGTCACCTCGGCGAACTGCGCGCCAAAGGAGTGCGTGGAGTATTTTCGGGGTGCCGTGCTGCCGAAAGTGCCTTCCGATTTGCCGCTGCCTGAAGCCGCATTGATATTGCTCTGCTTCAGAATGTCATGAAAGGCAACGCCCGTCTCCCCTCCCTTTTCTTTCAGGTAGACCTGTCCATTTTCAAAGTTAAGGGCATCGGTCTCCTGGCCGGAGAAGGGTGAGTTTTTCCCTTTTGTGGCAGCCGTCAAAACGACCTGCATTGCATTCTGCGCAGCCTGAGAGACCGCGGGAATCACCGAGGCGGTCGCCCAGGAACCACCCGATATGGGCCCGGGCGGCAAAGCCGTATCGCCGAGCACAACCTCTATTTTGTCGAGGGGAAGCCCGGTTTTCTCACTAACGATCTGCGCGAGAATGGTATAAGTGCCGGTGCCAATGTCCTGCGTTGCACAAGAAACGCGGGCCGTTCCATCGTTCCTGAGGTCCACGGTTGCTTCGGTGGAGACCCGTTCCGCTATCCAGGAGCAAGATGCCATGCCCCATCCGAGAGTAAGACCGTCCTTTTTCATGGATCCGACCTCAGGTGTTCTTTGCGACCACCCGAATTTTCGGGCGCCTATCGTGAGGCACTCGGACAAGTGACGTGAAGAGAACGGTAGATCGTTGCCTTCATCCTTCTCAGGTTCGTTGAGCAATCGCAATTCCACGGGATCCATTTTGAGCTTGATCGCCAACTCGTCCATCGCGGATTCGGTTGCGAATAAGCCTGGAACCGCGCCTGGGCCGCGCATGGAGGTGGGAGTGCCGATGTTGCGGCGGACGAGACCTGACGTGACCCTCAGGTTCGGGGTGCCGTACAGGTACGTCGTCGCTTCTCCGCAATTTTCCTTGTAGTCGTCAAGGATCGACGTGTGATTCAGATAGTCATGCTGGAGAGATGTGAGTCTGCCCTCGGCTGTCGCGCTCAAGCGCACACGCTGTTGCGTACGGGGCCGGTGGCCGACGTTTTGAAACATCATCTGACGGCTGACGACAAGCTTCACCGGCCGGTTGAGGTTGCGAGAAGCGGCTGCCGCTAATGCGGAATGCGGCCAGGGAAACAACTTGCCCCCAAAGCCGGAACCCAGAAAGCGCGAGATGACCCGAACATTTTCCTGGGGAACTCCGAGCATCTGCGCCAGCACTTCACGGTGATTGACGACGCCTTGGGACGTTTCATAGAGCGTGAAGGACTGGCCATCCCAAACCGCGACGCTTGCATGCAGCTCGATAGGATTGTGGGTTTCAACGGGCGTCCCGTAGGTTTCATCGTGCTTGATGGAGGCGCTGGCGAAGACCTCGTCCGGGGTCCCGCGGGAACTATCGACGCTCGGCTTCCCATCCGGATCGAGATGCGTTCTGGCGTCCGGCTTCTCCTCGGTGTAGACGACCTTGACGGCGGACGCAGCTGCCACTGCCTGCTCAAAGGTCTGGGCAATTACGACGGCGACATACTGACCGTAGTAACGAATGACATCATCTTCGAGAGGAGGCCTTCTTTCGTCCAGATAGGCCGAAAGCCCCGAGGCTGGAGCGCTTCGGAATAGCGGCCCGATATTTCCCTGATGATAGACCGCCTGGATACCCGGCATTTCCACGGCGACCGAGCTATCGAGACTGGCGATTCTGCCCTTCGCAATAGTGCTGCAGACGGGCACGGCATACAGCATGCCAGGAAAGTGGTGGTCTGAAGTATACATCGCGGCGCCGCTGACTTTGAGCGGTCCGTCGATGCGCGGCAGTGATCCTCCGACGGTTGCAGGAACGGTATTCCGGATGGTCGCCATCAATGTACTCCAAAGCTCCTACGCGGTTTCAGTCGCAAGCGTCAGCGCGTGGGCAAGACAGCGCTGGGCGAGCTCGATCTTGAACCCGTTTTCGCTTTGAGGACGGGCTTCACTTAGCGCCGCGACAGCAGCCTCGCGGAAGACCGATTGGTCTACTGTTCGACCTTCAAGCGCCTGCTCGGCTTCGCGTGAGCGCCAGGGCTTCGTGCCGACTCCACCCAGCGCAATGCGCACGCGGTTGAACTTGTTGTCGACGACATCCGCCACCACGGCTGCTGACGCCAGCGCAAACTCATAGGACGCGCGATCCCGCAGCTTGAGGTAGGCGTATTTCGTTCCATGCCTGGATGGGGGAAGCGTTACGTGCGTGATCAAGTCGCCTGGCTCGAGCACATTCTCACGTTGTGGCGTGCTGCCGGGGACAACGAAAAAGTCGTCGATCGGGATGTCGCGCTGGCCGTTTTTGTCCTGAACATGGATCGTAGCCTCAAGAGCGGTCAACGCGACATTCATGTCGGAAGGGTTTGTCGCAATGCAGTTCGAGCTCGTGCCCAGTATCGCAAGCGTACGGTTGTCTCCTTCGATAGCCGAGCAGCCGGAGCCCGGCTCACGCTTGTTGCAGGCCATCGCGGTATTGCGGAAGTAAACGCAACGAGTGCGTTGCAGCAGATTGCCGGCCGTCGTCGCCATATTGCGCAGCTGCGCCGAGGCTCCAGCAAGCAACGCCTGGGAGAGCACAGAATACTCGTTCTGGACTATTTCATGATGAGCCAGGTCGAAGTTGCGAACGAGCGCCCCGATCTTCAGCCGTCCGTCCGGCAGCTTTTCGACGTTATCAAGAGGCAGATGATTGATGTCGATCACCTGACTAGGGCGCTCGACGCTGAGCTTCATGAGATCGATCAAGGTCGTGCCGCCGGCAACAAATCGAACCTCGGCTCCTTGTTGCGCCGTGTTTGATTGTGATGCTGCTTGAATGGCATGCGATACGTCGCGTGCCTTGATAAATGCAAACGTGTCCATGACATGAACTCCGATCCAGAGCATGATCCGAAAAGTTGCAGACTTTTCGGACGAGATCATGCTTAAAATCAATAAGTTAGAGCCCCATTCCGATTCCAACGGAATGGAACGGGCTCTAGGCTCTCGGACGTATTTGTTGGATAGCCGCGACAATGTTTGGATAGGCTCCGCAACGGCAAATATTGCCACTCATCAGCTCTTTGACGTCGTCGTTGGTGGGACCGCAAGGTTCCTTCAACAGGGCCACTGCCGACATGATTTGCCCAGACGTGCAGTAACCGCATTGATAGCCATCGTGCTCCACGAATGAAGCTTGCATCGGATGAAGATTTCCGGGCTGTCCCAGCCCCTCTATGGTGGTAATTTCATCGTTCTCATGCATGGCGGCAAAGCTCAGGCAGGAGTTCACGCGCCGACCGTTGACGTGGACCGTACACGCTCCGCACTGGCCGTGGTCACAACCCTTCTTTGTGCCTGTCAGCAGCGCCGTTTCGCGCAGGCAATCCAGCAAGGTCGTGCGGGGATCGACCTGCAAGCTGAGCAACTTGCCGTTCACGCGCAATCTGACAGGAATGGTATCCGCAACCATCGCTTCATCCGTGTCCGAACTCTTCTCTGCGGACAAAGTCTCTGCCGAGGATATGAGGGGATACGTAGTTGCAGCGACCCCGCCCGCGCCTAACTGCAACAGGGCAGTACGGCGGCTCACGCGACCTGTGAAATGAGATTCTTTTTCATCTGCATCCAACTTCTTCTCATCAGCCATGGGATACCTCTAGCGATCTCTCCGTCTCTGGCGTTTGGCGACCGGCAGCCTCGTATTCAAATGCCGTTCGCCTCGTCTCGAGACTGTTGTTTTCCGGTTGTTCATGCCATGCGGGGGCTCATCAACGCAGCGAGGCTACTTGTAGAAGTGAGGCAGACGCTTTGCCGATCTTGCGGTGATTGGTGCTAATTTGCGCTAGTCGATGGCACTGGAGCGACTCAGTTCAGCCGCTCGAGCCAGCTGCCACATCTCAATCATGCGGGGGCGTGTTCGGAGATGGGCTCAGGGACGCTCCCGCGGTCCTCGCGATCTCGGTGTCGTTTTCACTGTTCGAGCCGGCGACGCCAACCGCGCCCACGACCTCGCCATCCACGACCACTGGCGTGCCGCCGCGCAGTGCCATGATCTTGGCGGTGACGCGAGGATAGAAGTGTCATCCTCGACGATGAAGACGATCGGCTCGTCGTCGCCGGCGACCCCCTCCTGTGTCGGCTCGCGCAGAGTCACGACCGGGCCTCTTGGTGCGACTGCAAGGCGAACTGAAACGTCGCACCCAGCCAGTGACGTAGCGTTTGCAGCCCGGCCATACGCCATTCGGCGATGGCGCTTCGGGCGTGATCTAGGCCGAAGAATAGGCTCTCGTTCAACAGCGCATCGTGCATCCGGCCGTTGAAGGATTCGACATAGCCGTTCTGCATCGGCTTGCCCGGCGCGATGTAGTGCCATTCGACGCGATGATCCTTCGACCAGGCGAGGATCGCGTTCGAGGTGAACTCCGTGCCGTGGTCGGAAGCGCCAGGAGCGGTCTTTCATGGTCCAGCCAATGAGTGTCCGCATCACCCTCGCAGGTGGCGCGGCGGCTTCCCGGTCTAGCGGCACACCGCGCGGTAAATCACTGGAAATCGAAGGGAGGCTTTGCGTTTCGCCGCCTATACGGCCTGATCGCGAAATTGGCATAGCTGGAGCAAGCTTTTACGTGTAGAATTTGTAGGGCGTTGAAGGGACTAGACGCTGCAATCTTCCCCAGCGCCTCTCGCGCGCTGCCTGGCAAAGGGAGGAAGTCGCCATGAGATCAATCGCCAAGGAGTTTTTGCTTGCAGCGGCGGTAGTGATTGGTGTCACGCTCGCGGCGGGCGCGCAGCAGAAGAGCCTTTATGAGCGCCTAGGCGGACAGCCGGCGATTACCGCAGTCGTGGACAGGTTCGTCGCTAATCTCGCCGCTGACAAGCGCATCAACACCTTTTTCGCCAACTCCGATATTCCGGCCTTCAAGAGCAAGCTGGTCGATCAAGTCTGTCAGGCCTCGGGCGGACCCTGCACTTACACCGGCAAGGACATGAAAGCCGCTCACCAAGGCTTGGGGATTACGGAGGCGGACTTTAACGCCCTGGTTGAAGACCTCACCGCGGCGCTCGATCACTTCAAGGTGCCAAAGCAGGAAAAAGACGAGTTGCTCGGTCTTTTGGCTCCGATGAAAAGCGACATTGTCGAGGGGTAGGACTTATCCGCTACACGCTGCCGGATGGGTCAGGTCTTCCCGTACGACGCCTTCGATGGAAGGGTCCGCAAGGGGTCGACTCCGGTGGTTACGCGAAAGTCTGCTTTGGTGAAGGTTTTTCGATGCGGGCCGCGGCACGAGGGTTGGGGCTGGATCGACATCGGCCCGCGTTGAAAAACCTTCACCTTCTCGGACCTTCTGCCGAAGAAATCAAAGGCCAAGTCCTGACCCGCAAACCAGAACTTTATGCCCCGCGGTATTGCTGCGCGTGAAGGCGTCGACGTGCCCCGGGGGCGTCAGGCCGCTGGGCGGATGTTCTGGTTCACCCGGAACAGGTTGCTCGGGTCGTATTTCTTCTTCAGCTTGCCGAGGCGTTTGTAATTGCCGCCGTAGGTCGCCTTGAGGCGTGTCTCACCTTCGTCGTCCATCATGAAGTTCGGGTAAGCGCCGCCGAGATCGAACGGGTGAACCGCCTCCCAATAGTTCTTTGCCCATTTCTTCAGAGCCGGCGCCTGGCTCGGATCGGAGCCGACTCCAGCGATCACCATCGACCAGGTGGCATCGCGGCAGTTCCATGCCGTTTCGTCTCCCGCCCTGCGATGAACGGCGCCATCGATCGGATAGAGATGCATGCAGGAAGCTTCGCTGGGCACCATCGCAGCCTGCTGGATGTGGGTCTCGATCGCGGCGTCGGGCAGCGTCTTCACGAAGTCGCCCTTCCAGTACCACTGCAAGCCTTTCGGATACAGCCCGTCGAACATGCCCTGCAGCGCCATGTAAGGGATCGGGCCCGCAAAATCGATGATCGGCTTGGGAAGTGCCGCGCGGACTGTGTTGACAGCCTTCTCGCCCTCCGCCCCCGCTCCGTTGTGCGACACGACGAGGACGCAGATCTTCTTGCCCCAATGGCCCTTCGGGAACGGATCGCCGGACGGAACCGTTTGCAGCCCGAGGAAGACGTAGAACTCATCCGGCGCGGTTGCCTGAAAGTCACGGTACCACCGCATGATCCTGGCCGCGTCTTCCAGCTCCCAGAAGATCGGCCCGCCATAGACCGTGCTTGCGGGGTGCGCCTCAAAAAGGAAACTGGTGACGACGCCAAAATTTCCACCGCCGCCGCGCAGTCCCCATAGGAGATCCGGGCTGTTCGTCTTGTTCGCGATAACAAACGTGCCGTCCGGCAGAACCACATCAGCCTCGATCAGATTATCGATGGCGAGCCCGTATTGGCGGCTAAGATAGCCATGGCCGCCGCTGAGAGTGAGGCCGGCAACCCCCGTTGTCGAGACAATGCCGAAAGGGATTGCAAGACCGAAGGCATGGGTGGCGTGGTCAACTTCACCCGTCACGCAGCCGGCCCCTACACGCACGGTCCGGTTTGCCGGATCGACGCGCACGCCCTTCATCATCGACAGATCGATGACGAGGCCGTCGTCGACGCTGCCGAATCCGGGTCCGTTATGGCCGCCGCCGCGGATGGCGATGGCAAGATTGCTGTCGCGGCCGAAGTTAACGGCTGCAATCACATCGCCGACATCTACACAGCGTGCGATCAACAGCGGCCGCTTGTCGATCATACCATTGTAAAGCTTGCGGACTTCATCGTAGTCGACATGATCGCGAGCAATTAGGGTACCACGGAGACTCTGCGCGAACTTCCCGATTTCCTCGTCATTCATCGCACCCTCCCGAGAAGCACGGCCTGAGGAAATCCGAGTTTCGGACCAATCAGGCGTGTTCCAGCTTCGTCTCCCAATCCGCTATCAGCCAAAATCTTGGCCGCACTGGTGGCCTTCGAATTGCTCTCATCTTGCTCCGAAAATGCGCCCGGTCCAAGTGCAATTTGATTGTGCAGCACCTGCGTTGACGCGGACCCTCCCAGGCTGATGCTACCTTGATGAGTTGAGAAATGGGCCCGACTCGGATCGCACCGCGCTTCCGATCTGCAACATGGTGCGGCGACGATGTTGGCGCTATTATCAGA
Organism: Mesorhizobium escarrei; assembly: GCF_935825525.1. Taxonomy (GTDB): domain Bacteria; phylum Pseudomonadota; class Alphaproteobacteria; order Rhizobiales; family Rhizobiaceae; genus Mesorhizobium; species Mesorhizobium escarrei. Next base: position 33,522 of record NZ_CAKXZT010000144.1, on the reverse strand, counting down.
ATTGCAATGCGGGTCACCACGCGCCATGCAGACGATTGAGGATTGGCTGAGCCAGCTCGGCCTTGGCAAATACACGGAGACGTTCGTCCGGAACGACGTCGACTTTCGAGCGCTTCCGCATATCACGCAAGCCGACCTGCAGGAACTTGGTGTCTCGCTTGGGCACCGGAAAATCATGTTGGCCGCAATCAACGGACTTGCGCAGCCTAATCTCCATGGACCCCCTCAGGTTTCGCCTCCACTCGAGGAGTCCGAGACTCAGACCACCGAAGCCCCGCAGGAACCGACTGCTGACCGCCGGCTTCTCAGTGTGCTCTTCTGTGACTTAGTCGGCTCGACGGCACTATCGGCGCGGCTCGATCCGGAAGACATGCACGAACTGACGCGCCGTTATCAGGATAGCGTCGCGGGCGCGATCACGCGCTTTGGCGGCTATGTCGCCAAGTACCTCGGAGACGGCGTGCTTGCGTATTTCGGATGGCCCATGGCCTACGAGGATCATGCCGAGCGTTCCATTCGGGCAGGCCTCCAGGCGCTCGCTGCAGTCGAGGCCTTTCAGTCGCCGGACGGCGAGCAACTAAAGGCGCGTATCGGCATCGCATCGGGGCACGTGGTCGTCGGCGATATTGCCGGCAGCAGCGCGAACGAACGCGCCTCGATCGCAGGGGACACTCCCAATCTCGCAGCTCGCCTGCAGGGCACTGCCGAACCTGGCCAGATCGTGGTGGCTGACAGCACCCGCCGGCTCGCCGGGCAGTCCTTCGAAATTGAGAGCCTCGGTACGCAGGAGTTGAAAGGCTTCAAATCACCCGTTGCCCTGTTCGCGGTCCGAGGCGAACGAGAGGTGGAAAGCCGTTTCGATGCCGCGCACGCCAGCGCGCTGTCGAAATTCGTCGGCCGAACCAGCGAAATCGGCATACTGCTCGAGCGCTGGGAACTGGCAAAGAGCGGCCAGGGCCAAGCGGTCTTCGTGTCGGGAGAGGCGGGGATCGGAAAATCGCGCCTCGTCGATACGCTCGAGGAACGGCTGCATGAGAACCAGTATGAACTTATCCGGTTGCAGTGTTCGCCCTATCACACCACCTCGGCCTTCTATCCTATCATCCAGCGCCTAAGCCGGCTCGCGGGCTTTTCCCCGGCCGACGATCAAGCCATGCGCGCCGAGAAATTCCGCACGATTCTTCAGCGCTACGGGGAAAATCCCTCGGATGTCGGATCGATCTATGCCGAGCTCCTCTCGCTCGACGTCGGCGACGAATACCAGTCGCTCGACCTCTCCGCCCCGCAGCGCAAGGAACTCATCGTCCGCACGTTGGCGAACCGGTTGCTGCTCGCGGCGAAGATCGCGCCGGTGCTCTTTGTCGTTGAGGATGCGCACTGGATCGATCCGTCGACCAGTGAAGTGCTGCAAGAGGTTGTGAGCCGCGTGCATGGCGCGGCCATACTTGTCGTTGTGACGCACCGGCCGGAATGGACCGCGAGCTGGGCAACTGGACTGGCGCAAGTGACGACGCTCGCTATCGGGCGTCTGACGAAGCAGCAGATGCGCGAGCTGATCGAATCGATGCTCGCCGATGTGCCGGATCAGCTTGCCGATAAGATCGCGGATCGAACGGACGGCGTGCCGCTGTTCGTGGAAGAGCTCACGCGCTCGATCCTGGAGAGCGGAAAGGTGGCTTCGCTCAACGTCGAGATCCCGGATAGTCTGCAGGGCTCCCTCATGGCCCGGCTCGATCGTTTGACAGCCGCAGCCAAGGAGGTGGCGCAAATTGCCTCTGTGATCGGCAGGGAATTCGATCGTGGCCTTCTTTCGAAGGTCACCGGTCTCGACGACCGGGCTCTCGACGACGCGCTGCACCAACTCATGTCCACCCAGCTCGTCGTGGTCGGCGGCGTGGTACGGGACGCGCTCGTTTTTCGCCATGCGCTCATCCAGGATACGGCGTATCAGTCGCTCCTCAGCCGGCGCCGCCGGCATTATCACGAAGCCATAGCCAAGACCCTCGTCGACGCATACCCCGATCTCGCCGTTACACAGCCCGAGCTCATCGCCCAGCACTACGTCATGGCACAGCAAAACGAGCTTGCATTCCCCTACTGGATGAAGGCCGGCGAACGCGCGCTTGGACGATCAGCCAACTACGAGGCGGTCGATCATTTTGAGAACGCTCTCGCTTTCGCGGAGCACCTGCCGGAAGGTCCAGCCCGGCAAAAGGAACTGCTCGAGGCGACTCTAAAGCTTGGCGAGGCACTGAGCGCTGCAGGCCGCTTGTCGGAGGCAGTAGCAAAATACAAGCTGACCGCGCAATTGGCCCGCGAAGCCGGCGATACAAAAGCCTTCATCCGCTGTGCGCTCGGTTTTGACGGCGCCCAGTTCCTTTCCGCGAAGCCGCTAGGCGAATCGCTCCAGCTTCTCACGGAAGCAATGGGCAAGATCGATCCCAACGATCAGAGGACGCGGTGCCAGCTTCTCTGCCGGCTTGCCCGCGCATATTTGTTCCTCGGCGACAGTAAGCACAGCGCCAAATGCCATAAGGAAGGTGTCAATCTGGCCCGGCGGCTTGGTGACAAGGCTTCACTTTTCGATCTTTTTGTCCTGCCATTCGTGACTCCCACGACAGTTAGGTCTGCTGCGGAGGTGAACGATCGGACTACTCGCTTGGATGAACTAACGCGCCTCTCAGGCGGCATCAACGACGACGACCTGCGAGGCCGAGCCCTTGCAATCGACGTCTACGTCTCCACCGAGCTGGGCAATCGCGCGCGTGCCGATCGAGCGGTTGACGGGTTGGAGGAACTTGGGATGCTACGCCAGCGTCTCAACATCTCGTGGCTCGCCAGGCATGCCCAGGCTATGATGGCCATTCTCGATGGACGATTCACTACCGCGGAGACACTTGCTAGAGAGGCGCTTAACTTGGGCAGACAGACGCATGGCGCTGAAGTCGATGGCGTCTATGGCATGCAGATGTTCGCAATCCGGCGCGAGCAGAGCCGCCTCTCGGAAGTCGCACCGGTCATGAAGCATCTCATCGAAGAGAATCCCGACGAAACCACCTGGTTGCCAGGTTTTGCTTTGATCGCGGCCGATTTGGGCTATCGGGATGCAGCGCAGCGCAGATTAAATGAGCTGGCGCGCAATGGTTTCGAAATGCCTCTGGATGCGAAACGCAGCGCATCCCTCTCGTTCCTATCGGAAGTCGCAATCAGTCTTGGCGATACAAAGGCGGCACAAAGGATCTACGACCTAATGCTCGCCTACAAGGACATGACCATCACGGCAGGTGTCGCAACCGTCTGCTTTGGCGCGGCGAGCCGCTATCTGGGAATGTTGTCTGGCGAGCTGGGCGACTTTGAAAGGGCCGCGGAGCATTTTGAGCACGCGCTTGAGATGAACGCAGCAAGCGGGGCACGACCTTGGCTCGCGCATACACAAGCTGTATATGCAGATATGCTCCTGAAAGTTGGTAGCAAAAAAGCCATCGAGAGAGCAATGTCGCTGTCGGAGCAAGCCTCGGCAATTGCGGCCGAACTCGATATGGTCCGCTTGAAGAAAAAAATGCAGCAGACCCTGCATTAGGCCTAGCTCATGCTTTGCGGCGTCAAAATAATTGGGAGGAGCCTCTCATGCCACGCTACGTTATCGAACGAACTTTTGCAGAACGGCTCGACCTCACGAAGGAGGGAATTGAAAACGTCAATCTGATCAATGATCAGGAAGGCGTCCAGTGGATCTTCTCCTTTCTCAGCGCCGATAAGAAAAAGACCTATTGCCTTTACGAGGCGCCTAATCCGGAAGCTATTCGGGCCGCGGCGCGAAGAAACAATATCCCCGCTGATGTGATCATTGAAATTAGCGGGGAGATCGGGCCGAATATGTTCGCGTAGTCATTCGTCGGCCCAGCGAAATGCTGTATTCCCAGATTTCTCCGCACTCCGGCGCACGCTGGAGAACGTGGTTGCTCGCAACGTAGACGTGCGCCAAGCTCGCCTGTTTCGTGCGCCTGGCACCGAAGCTGCGCGCTTACTGTCTGATCTGCGACGCTGCCGACATCAGCTCCGGCGCGGTCGGTGCGCCGAACACATAGCGGCCGCCGCTTTCGAGGTTCTCAGTGAAGGTCCAGCGCACGGCGCTGCCGACGGGCTGCGCCCGTGATCACCTCGTCCGCTGATAGTCCTTCGACATAAGCCTATCCTGAAGGAAATCTTGAGTCTTTCCGCCGACGCCAGGTGTCCGGTCAAAATAGCGGGCAGTTCACCGTCACACCGAGGAGACGCGGCCGTTGTTCCGGCCGGGCGTCAGCTTTTTTAGACAAGGGCTGCCATTCTCCCAGCTAGGGCTGAAGGTCAACTTCTGGCGCTACTTGCCCGTTCCAGAGCACAAGCCCGCCTCTTCTGCGCCAGCGTACCTGATCCTTCTCCGGCTCTGTGCCCTCAAGAGCCGTACTTATCGTGCCATCAAGCCGCTTTGGGAACGGCCGCACGATAGCGGCCGTAACCCACCTTCACGAGCAACCCTTCCTCACATATGCGGGCGAGGTAGCAACGAGGAACGCCGATGTCCGTCAGGTCCTTTGTCCTGACTTCGCCCTTCTCAAGAGCGAGCCGGACGGCGCGTTCCCTCAATGTCGGCTTCGGACCACCGTCTAATCGGATGCGCTCGGCACGCTCGCGGTCGCGCTTGCGAATCTTGAAAGTGGGCTGTGGCGTAGTTTCGAAGGGGATCGGCAGCTCGTAGTTCGCAGTTTCGTTCAGCCCGGGGAGCCAACGCCCTAATCCACGCCAGGGCGCGATATTGCGCGCAAGCGTGCGATTTTTTCCCTGCGCTTCGATCCGCTTCACTTCTGTTGGAATGGCCGGCAAAACAGCGGAGAGGCCGATCGAGGTCAGCGGTAAGTTAGCCTAGCGCCCTGCCCTCGCCTAGGCCCGCAAGGCTCTCATCGTAGATTCGGCGGCGGCATCGTGAAAAGACATGCACACGGCGGGATTGCGCGAAACGAGCCACTACAAAGATTCGGCCGGCGAAACCTTCCAGCTCGAGAACCGGAAGAATTGACCCCTTGCGGACATTGAGCAGGAACGAACAATGACTGCTTTCAGCACGGGCGGTCGTCAATGACTGACCGGCCGGACGACTGGAAGCCAATCACAGCTATGCCATTCAGCCAAGTGGTGGCGGGTCGAGGTAGATTGGCTGTTCATTGGAGAGGCTTCGCTTAACCTCTTTGGTGAAATCATCAGCAAGCACCTCTTCCTTGTTAGCCTCAAGGCCGATCAAGGCGGCTTCCGCAGCCTGCTGCGGACTGATTTTCTTCATGTCGAATCCATGGGTCATGTCCGTATCCATGAAGCTCAAATGCAGACCGAGCACTGCCGTCTTCTGGCCGCGGAGTTCGATACGCAAGGCGTTTGTGAAGCTCCAGGCCGCGGATTTCGAAGCCGAATATGCGGCAAGCATCGGCCGGGCATACCAGGTCGCGTCGGACAACACATTGATGATCGCTCCGCCGCCGTTCCTGGCAAGGATCGGAGCAAACGCCTGGCTGACGGCGATCGTTCCGAAATAGTTTGTCTCGATGATCTCCCGCGCTGCCTCGATCATACTCGGGTCAAGAGTGCTGCTGGTCAGGCGGGCAATGCCAGCGTTGTTGATCAGCAAGGTTGTATCGCCGCATTGGTTCGCGGCTTCGGCTATTGAGGCGTGATCGGTTACATCCAGTCCGACCTGTATAATGCCCGGCCTGCTCTCATCAGTGGGTTTGCGCACACCGGCATAGATCTTTCTTGCGCCGCGTTGAAAGGCTTGCTCAGCAAAGGCCAAACCCAGCCCGCGATTTGCGCCCGTTATGAACAGTACGGAGTCTTGGATAATCATATTCGTCCTCTCTGGCGGGCTAGTTCCAATCGGCCAAAAGCCGTTCAAAGTCCGGCGTAACTGGGAAGTAGTTCTCTTCTTCGTGTCCATTGCCAGCGGCGCCCATAGGCCGATCAATGACCGTCGGCTTCGACGACAGCTTTGGCGAAGGCTTGGGGAGCTTCCTGCGGTAAATTGTGCCCGATGCCGCCGTCGATCGTCCGGTGCTCATACTTGCCGGAGAATTTCATGGCGTAGGCGCTCGGATCCGGATGTGGCGCGCCGTTGGCATCACCCTCAAGCGTGATGGTAGGCACGGTGATGACGGGAAACTCGGCAAGCCGCTTTTCGAGATCGTCATACTTCGGCTCGCCTTCGGCCAAGCCGAGCCTCCAGCGATAGTTGTGGATCACGATCGCGACATGATCCGGATTGTCGAAGGCCGCCGCGCTGCGGTCAAAAGTCGCGTTGTCGAAAGCCCATTTCGGCGAAGCGATCTGCCAGATGAGTCTTGCGAAATCGCGCGTGTATTTCTCGTAGCCGGCCTGGCCGCGCTCGGTAGCGAAATAGTACTGGTACCACCATTGCAGTTCCGCCTTCGGCGGCAGCGGCATCTTGCTGGCCTCCTGGCTACCGATCAGATAGCCGCTCACAGAAACCAGAGCCTTACAGCGCTCCGGCCACAGCGCCGCGACAATGCAGGCTGTTCGAGCGCCCCAGTCGCAACCGCCGATGGTAGCCTTGTCGATCTTGAGAGCATCCATCAAGGCGATAATGTCGAGCGCGATCGCCGACTGCTGGCCGTTTCGGACCGCGCTTGAAAGAAAGCGCGTCGTGCCATAACCGCGCAGATACGGCACGATCACGCGGTATCCCTTCGACGCAAGCAAGGGCGCGACATCGACATAGGTGTGGATGTCGTATGGCCATCCGTGCAGCAGGATAACCGGGGGGCCGCCGGCAGGTCCTATATCGGCGTAGCCGACGCTCAGCACGCCGGCGTCGATCTGATTCAATGGCCCGAAAGATGTTGCTGGCTCTTTGGTTGCCTGTGCTGCTGCCGGAGCGATCAGCCCGAGCCGGGTGGCTGCGACAGCCATCGCGGCGGTGCCTAAGAACCGGCGGCGATCTTGGTCGATCTCATCCGGGATTTTGAGCGAATGCATTTGGGAAACCTCTATCGTTGCGCAGGCGATCAGCCGAACGTGAATGCGAAGACCTCCACATCCGAGTCGAGAAACTCGATCTCGAACTGGCGATCGACGATGGGTTTCGGTTGGCGGATCAGTTGGTACAGGCGCTGCTCAGTCACTACGCCTTCGCCTTTTTCGTCCACGTCGATTCCGTGAACGGTGGCTGGCGGCTTTCCGTCGATCAGCACTCGAAATCTCACGGAAGTTCCCGTCGCTGCCGGCCCCATGACGAGATGAAGATCGCGGGCGTGAAATCGATACGCGATGCGGCCATTGGGCTTGTTCAGTACGGCGGTTTCCTTCCTTGCCGTCCAACTGCCAGACAGCCCCCACTCGTTCAGGCTCAATCGAGCTGGCACTTCGTAGATGCGCGGCTCGCCCAAGACCAGTTTCCCGCCGGACGCAAGGTTCTGGGTGCGATCATACCCAAGATAATTTTCTGGAGACTTGAGGCTGTCCCAATCGGCCGCCACTTCTATGCCGCGAGCGTGCACCGACACCAACTCACGGTCGAACCCGACGGCTCCAGCCTCGGCGAGCAATTCCTGGATGATCTTTTCCGATTGTTCGTATGATCCCTCGCCAAAATGATGATGTCGAACATGCCCTTGTGAATCGATGAAATACAGCGCTGGCCAATACTGGTTGTTAAAGGCCCGCCATATGGCATGATCGCTGTCGACGGCGATCGGATAATCGACTCCCAAATCCTTCGCGGCGCGACGTACGTTGTTCAGGTCTTTCTCAAACGAGAACTCCGGTGAATGGACGCCGATCACCACCAAACCTTGATCGCGGTACTTCTCTTCCCAGGCTCGGACATAGGGCAGTGTGCGCAGCCAGTTGATGCAGGTATAGGTCCAGAAATCGATAAGGACGACCTTGCCGCGCAAAGCCGATGCCGTCAGGGGCGGTGAATTGATCCACTCGTCCGCACGCTCGAGAGAAGCAAGCTCGGAATGACCCGCAACAGCCCCGGCGGAAAGCCCGTGAAGGAACGGTACCTTTGCCTGTGAGGTTATCGGCGCCGTCATATTCGTATCTCCTAGAACGCCTGCAATCGATGCGCCGATTGCTGTCGCGAGTGCCGCGGCTACCAACAGCCTGTTCGTTTTCATCATGACCCTCTGGGTATGATCGAAATTGGCGCGCGCACAGGAGCGGGCACAACGCGCGCCGAATTTCTCAAAGTGGCAGCGGCTTGTCGGTTTGCTCCGCTACCATGTACTCGGCGTACCAGGCGGGCCAGTTCTCGTCGCGCTGGCCGCCGTTGCGCTTCTCGTGCTCGCCGTGGGCTAACGCCGCACGCCACATTGCGGCCGCAAGGTCCGGCGCGGATGTGTAGATCGTCGTGTTGGCATCGACCCGGCCGGGAAGCCGGGTGGTGACCTCCTGCAGCAGCCACTCGTTGCCGTCTGGATCCTTGAAGGTCGCGTAGGAGGAATAGCTCTGCCGCTCCGGATGCCTGCCGCTGACCGCCGGCTTGCCCGGACCGGCGCGGTGGAACACTTCGCTCACCTCGACGCCGTGGCCAATGAGTTCGGCGCGCGCGGCGTCAATGTCCGACACGACGAGGAAAAGCCCGCTTGCGGAGCCGGGTGCGGCCGGCGTGATGCCGGTGCCGAAATGGATCGAGGCCGGCGAGCCCGGAGGCGTGAACTGCATCGCCCGGAACGTGTCGCCGACGACGAAGTCGGCGTCGAGCCTCCAGCCCAGGCCTTCGTAGAACTGCTTGGAGCGTGCGGCGTCCGAAACGGGGATGACGACGGCCTCGAGCTTCATGTCGAGGGGGCGGGATTTCCGAGTCTCGCCTTCGGTTTTGCTGTGAGTATCGGCGATGTTCATGTCTATCTCCTCTGGTTGAATCTTCTGCGAGTTGAACGCATCCGCGCGTCAGAAATCTTGTCGGAGCGGTCGGAACGCTGCACGCAACTCGGCGGAAAACAGTTCGGGCTGCTCCCAGGCGGCGAAGTGGCCGCCCTTGTCGACCTCATGAAAGTAAATCAGGTTTGGATAGGCGCGCCGGGCCCATGTCTCCGGCGCGCGATAGCTCTCCCCCGGGAACACCGTGATGGCCACCGGCAGCGCGATGTCGTTGGTCTTCTCCGGCCCGGCGAAAGCAGGACTGCGTCCGCCTCCGTACTCCCAGTAAATTCGTCCCGATGAGGTGGCGGTGTCTGTCAGCCAGTACAGAGTGATGTCGTCCAGCACCTCGTCCGGGGATTTTTCGGGATCGCTGGCGTCGTATGTCCAGTTCGAGAAGCCAGGGTGCCCGAGCATCCACGCAGCAAGGCCGGCGGGGGAGTCATTGATGGCGTAACCGACCGTCTGCGGCCGCGTGCCCATCACCTGGGCGTAGGACCTGTTGCCCATTTTGGCGGCGGTGCTGAAGGCGTCGAATGCCGCGCGCTCTTGCTCGGTCAGCCCCGCCGGCGCTGGCCCGCCGGCAGCGAGCACCGCGGCAATTTCGGGCGGCACGATCGCCGGCAGGTTGACGTGGATGCCGAGCAGACCTGCCGGCGCCAGGCGGCCCATCGCGTTCGAGACAGGAGAACCCCAGTCGCCGCCTTGGGCGACGTAGCTTGTGTAGCCGAGGCGCTTCATCAGCTCCGCCCAGGTTCGCGCGATGCGGTCGGTGCCCCAGCCGGTGACCGTCGGCTTGCCGGAGAAGCCGAAGCCCGGCAACGACGGCAGGACGAGGTCGAAGGCGTCCTCTGCTGGTCCACCGTGAGCCGTGGGATCCGTAAGCGGACCGACGGTCTTGAGAAGCTCAAGCACCGAGCCGGGCCAGCCATGTGTCACGATCAGCGGCAGGGCGTTCGGGTGACGCGAGCGGACGTGAATGAAGTGAATGTCCACGCCATCGATCGTTGTCATGAATTGAGGCAGGGCGTTGAGCTTGGCCTCGGCCTTCCGCCAGTCGTAGCCAGCGCCCCAGTGTTCGATGAGCGGCCGGAGCTTGGCGAGCGGTATGCCCTGCGATTGGTCATCGACCGTCTCGCGATCCGGCCACCGTGTTTCCGCTATGCGCCGGCGAAGGTCGTCTAGCGCCGCTTGCCGGATGCTGACGGTGAAGGGGCGGATCGAGCGATCTTCGGCCGCATTGGCGTGGCTCAGGGCAGAAAAGATGCAAAGCCCGAATGCCAGTACGGTCGCCAACTTGTGGAGCTTCATGGCTGAATCTCCTTGCCCGGCGAGTGGAACGTCACCGTTTGCTTGGTGAAGACGTTACCTTCGGCGTCCACCACTTCGATCAGGACCTTGTGCTGACCGCGTGGCATGCCCACCAGGATGATGGTGTCGCTCTGACCGTAATCCGCCCACGCCCAGGGCAGGTCGTCGACGGTGAGGTGCAGGTGCCCGACCCGCGGAGACACGTTGCGCGCGGCCGGCCCACCGACAGGCAGGATGCGCAGGTTCTCCACCCGGTACGGGATGAACACCACGCCGCCGGCCAGCGGACCGGGAAGCGGCGGCTCCACGATCAGTCTGGGCGCGGGCTCGTTGTCGATGGGCACGACCGTGCTCTGGGCGAACGCACCCGTGGCGAACACGGTGCAAGCCGCGAGTGCGGTGAGCGTCTGGATGAGGAGGTTCATTGCATTCTCTCCTTTTGGAGATGCGCTACGGAGTAATCGCCAGGCGGAGAGTGACGCGCACGTCCGGCGCGGCATCCCCGCTCAACACTTCACGCCGTCCGCAACGTCTTGAACGATGCGCGCACGTCGTCGGTGAAGTACTTCGGCTGTTCCCATGCCGCGAAGTGGCAGCCCTTGGGCGGGTGGCCGTAATGCAGGAGCTTCGGGAACGCGCGTTCGGTCCAGCTCTTCGGCGCCGTGTAGATCTCGCTGGGGTTCGCGCTCACGCCGACGGGATTGGTGATGCCTTTGGCGTCGAAGAAGCCCGCCTTCGCCGTTTGCCGGTGTTCCCGACGAGATGGCCGTGTTGGTCAGCCAATAGAGCGTGATGTTGTCGAGGATGTCGTCGCGGGTAAGGCCCTCCGGCTCCCCATCGAAGGAGCGGGCGATCAGTGCATAACTGTCCGCGTCGTGATCGAGAATCCATGACGCCAGGCCGGCGGGTGAATCAACGAGCCCGGAAAGCGTCTGCGGACGAAGCGCCATCTCGTTGGCATAGCCCAGGCCGAACTTGTAGAAGAAAGCGACCTGCTCGTAGGCGCGGTTTTCGTCGGGCCCGAGATCGGCGGGAGGCGGACTGCCGGCGGCAAGCGCCTTCACAATTTCGGGCGGAATGGTCGCCGGCATGTTGGTGTGGATGGCAATCAGCTCGGGAGGCGCCATCAGAGCCATCTGTTCAGTGATGAGAGCCCCCCAGTCGCCGCCCTGTGCAACAAACCGGTTATAGCCGAGGCGCTTCATCAGCACGGTCCACGCTTTCGCTATGCGAATCGGATCCCAACCGGGTTCGGTCGGTTTGGCGACCGTGGCTGCGACTGCGTCGCCGGTTACCAGTCGCGCCTCGCGCTCGTGACGCTGGCCACGGACCGCTCCGAGAAGCCGCGTATAAAGGGTCGTTATCTCGTGAAGCAAAACCATAAGAACGAGACCGCTGGACAGAACTCCGAAGACGCGGACGGTATACCAGCCAAGGCTGAAGCGAGCCGGATCAGGGTAATAGCTTAAAGGCATCTCTATCGTGAATAAGAGCATCACGACCATCAACCAAAGATCGAGCATTGAGTGTCGCCGGATCCAGAGCACGACCATCGCGGCGATACTTAGCAATGCGACGGGAGCGCCCACATAGGGCCACACCGGGCTAAGGCGAGTGGAATCGAGGGTCACGGGCGGCAATAACGCTTCGCCCGCTATGAAAAAATATGAGGCCAACAAGACCACAGCTGCGGTCAGGGCGACACTGAGGCTAATCTCCGCACGCGCGGTAGCCTGCCAAAATCGTTTGCTGGGGTTCGAGCCCTTTGAGAGGGCATAGCCTATGACGAACAGGGGAAAGCCAGCGTGCTGGAAAAAGTAGATCCATGACGTACTCTGCATGCCGCCCACCAGGCCGCCCTTAGGGGTGAACAGACCCGGAAATGCCAGGACAAACGGGATCAGCATGAGCGCCGTAAAGAGATATCCGCTTGCAATCAGGAGCGTGGCACGTGAGCGCAGGATGGAAAACTGAGTGTACAGGAGGATTGCGGTGATCGAATCGTTCACGAACATCGCTGTCGCGTAGGCCGGGACGAAGGCGTCGACCCGGCTCAGATGGATGCCCGAGAGCGGACCAACAGTGATCAACACGTAGACGGCCAACAGGCCAAGCACAAAAACAAGAGCGAGCTGCTTTTGCGCCCGACTTGGCGGCAAGCTCGAGAGGACGAAAAAATCGTCCTCTGGGACTGTCACGGCTGTCCTCTCCATAAAATACTCATCGCAGCGGCTGCAGCGCGCGGCACGAAAGTCATGACGCTCGAATATGAAAAAGCTATTTTGCCTGAACTCATCGTCATTCTACCACCCGGGTTGCCAAGTAACAACGAACGAGGAAGGCGCGTCAGCGGAGATCGCACTTTCCTGCCAACGAACCAATCTCGAAACTGCATCTTCCCAGCTCGGCGATTGGCCGTGGCCCGTCAAAACCGAGCAGCGGCGGGCCGCCCTGCTGCTGGTTCGGCTTTGTGCCCTGATTCAACTCGAGTCCGTAGGCTCGCGCGCCCAAAGCTTCGTCAGCACGTGCCAATGACAACAATGGGTCCCGCTCCGGCCGCTCGGACTTGATCGCCTAACGACTGCTTCTGGCGCTACTTGCCCGTTCCAGAGCACAAGCTCCGCCTTTTCTCCGCCGGCGTACCTAATCCTACTCCGGTTCTCGTCAGCATCTTGTGCCCCTCAAGAGCCGTTCGTATTGTGCCATCAAGCCGCGTTAGGAACGGCCGCACGATAGCGGCCGTAACCCACCTTCACGAGCAACCCTTCCTCGCATATGCGGGCGAGGTAGCAGCGAGGAACGCCGATGTCGGTCAGGTCTTTTGTCCGGACTTCACCCTTCTCAAGAGCGAGCCGGACGGCGCGTTCTCTCAATGTGGCCTTCGGACCACCGGCAAGCCGAATCCGCTCCGCACGATCGCGGTCGCGCTTTCGAATCTTGATAGTGGGCTGTGGCGTAGTTTCGAGGGGAATCGGCAGCACGTAGTTCGCATCTTCGTCGACCCCGGGGAGCCACCGCCTTTTCTACGCCAGGGCGCGATATTGCGTGCCAACGTGCGACTTTTTTCCCTACGCATCGATCCGATTCGTTCTGCGGGAATGGCTCGCAAACAGCAGAGATACCGATCGAAGTCAGTTGTAAGCTAGCGTAGCGCCCTCCCCTCGCCTAGGCCTGCAAAGCTCTCATCGGAGAGTCGGCGGCAACATCGTGAAAAGACCTCCACCCGGCGCCATTGCGCCGAAACGAGCCGCTACAAAGATTCGGCGGGCGAAACCTTCCAGCTCGAGAACCGGAAGAATTGACCCCAAGGCGACCACTGTCAGGCTGCCGCTGGACGACTGCATTGCGCCCATACCGGTCGTTGAGATCAGCGCTGCTATTCACTGAAAGGAGACATCGTTTTAGCGATCTCCAGAGGGCGCGTGTCCTCTGAGATCAAACGACACCAAAGATCTGCGCTAGGCTTTATCTGGCAACCTCGCCCGCCCCGAAAGCGTTGTCTAGTCGTTCTCGACGGGAGGAATCCGTGAAAAATGGCAACGGCAATGCGCGGCAGAAGGCTCCAAAGCCTCGCAGGGGCTGCGGCTGGATGAAAATCCGGTGGCAGGTCAGGTGTCAGGTGTTTATCCAGACCGTCCCACAAAAGGCTTGGAACAGCTATAATGGCTTTTCCATCTTCGTTTGGCCTCAGCGCGCGGCATCTTTGCATAGCACCGATGACGTTACCTGCCATTGTCGCGGCCAAATTCAACTTGGCGTCCGGCATCCGAGCCATGAAGTTAATGTTTTGCTGCAATCCCTGTCCGGCTGAAGCAGCCGAAGATAGGACGCAAACTGCCGCGCCGAGGGTAATCAAAATGCGGTTCAAAAGTTGCCTCCCTCACTACCTGGCCATCTCGACCCAAGCATCGCCCGTTCCTACAAAGCGAGGTTGAAATAATTGACTTCGAAAAGCAAATTGGCGTTACGCGACATTGCGTGGATCACCTCGCCCCATGCCTCGCCACCGCGTGTTCGGGAGCAGCGAGCATCTTGGCCCTCCTTAGCGGGCAGCCTCGAAGGCACTGCGGATTTCCTTAGGGTCAACCTCCTCGCCACCTAAGGCTTGAAGGCAGAGGGCCGACGCACTTTGCCACTTGGGTCCCCTTTTAGGCCACTTCAGGAGCTGCTCGGATGCACCTCGGACATTGTTGCAGGCATAGCTGACACCGACCAGCTCGGTCTTCACGAACACTGTGCCATGGAGGGTAACTTAGAGCGGCAAGAGGCCGCTGATAAGGGAACGATGTGGGCCCGCGCGGGTTTAGAATTGCGGCGGTCGATTCTCCGTGGAATACAGCCGCTGTGGGGTCCGTCGCCCGCTCCCTCTCAACGGCGGCGGGCTCTCCTGATCAACCGGCTGACCAATAATCATCAGAGGATCATTCGCGTTGGTCGAAGGCTACCGCGCGCCCAAATGCCGGAGCCGCTTCCACGATAAACTCGATCAGATCACAGTCGGTCACTTCCCAATGGGGGCCATCTTCGCGCACTACTGCTATGGTGGCCTTAACGGAGACGATTCCGCCGTATGGGGCTGCCTCGATGACCTCCATAACAAGGTCCTCGACTGTGCGCCCGTTGGTCGTCTTAACGTTCACCCGAGGGTTCCCCGAGCCACTGCCCCAAGTAACTACTTGTTGCACTTTCCCGGAAAAAATCAACTTACGATCTCGTGTGAAAAGGGGTCGGAATGTTTGGTAGAAATTTCTGAGCGGGTGATCGGATAACTGGCTCGCGCGAAGCCCCCCCTGCCCCCCTCGGTTCCATCACACGCCACCCTCAGGAACGCTTAGGCAGCCTCGTTTCACCCCACGGTTGACGCGCCAGAGCTCGTCTCGCGGTAGCGCCAATGCTGTTTCGTGGGGTCGTCGAGCAATGGGATGACTGCGAGCTTCAGGTAACGGCGGTGGTTGCCGTTGCGGTCAACATCGGATCGCCCAGGCAGGTAATGCGGTCGCCTTGACGGAGCGGCCGAAGTGGATCGTCAGGCTTGGGCGGAGGGCGTTTGTGGTCGACGAGCGGGTGCCTGAGGGGTTGCCTTTGCGTCGGTGATCTCCTCAGGCAGCGTCGGGGAGGACTAGGAGGAGGCACGGCCGAAGGTCGCTGAACGGGCGCTGAAGATGGCGCTCTGGGTCGGCTAGACCTTCGGGGTTCCGTGACGGTAAATGAGCAGCGGGGACCGGGTGGGGGGCTTGGGGTTAGTCCCCGCTGCTTTGAGCTGCCTTCGCAGGGTGCAGTGGCAGCACAACTAAATAGTGACTGAGCGATGACGGGACCCAGACAGCGGAGCCTTGGGCACCCTGTCAGTCTTACACCGGCTAGTGCCGCCCCCAAGGCCACCCGGGCGGGTGTCTCAAGCGTGCGGCCGGGGACGGACCTTCAAAGATTGCGACTTCCGTACCCCAGCCTACACACCCGGCCTGACGCGCGTGCCCACCCAATGACGAGTGCCCACCCAATTGACCCCAGCGTCAAGCGACAGGTCATTAATAGCCGATATAGATCGCCCGCAAATCGGCCGCTTGAGCTAGCTCGGATAGACAATTCGGGTGAGCGGTTCAACGGGGTCAAAAGGAGGGGTCGGAACATCCGGGCCAAATTTTCTTACGACCCATCGGATAACTGGCTCGCGCGACGACCCCCCGTGCCCCTTCATTTCCTCCACAGGCGGACCCGAGCACGCGGAGGTCTTTACCGCTAGCCAGACTAGGGGGAACGGCTCGATGCTCATCCACATCAAGTGTGGTCAGACCGTATTAGGGCGCAAGGCACCCGGGCCGAGCCCTCGACCATGCCGGCGGCAGGGATGTCAACAAAGGTAAACCTTGGTGAACATGCCGCTTGACATGTGCACTATTCGTCCACTATATGTCGTTCACAAACTCTCTTAGAAGAAAATGGACATCATGATTATCGGATATGCCCGCGTTAGCTCGACCGGACAGGACCTCGACACCCAGCTCGCGAAGCTCAAGGCGGCCGAGGCTGAGAAGGTCTTCAGTGAGAAGAGGTCCGGCCTGGACGAGGCGAGACCAGAGTTGGCCAAGGCTCTGGAGTTTGCCCGCGAAGGCGACGTATTCACGGTTTCCAAGGTCGATAGACTGGCCCGTTCGGCGGCGCACCTCCACCAGATCGTCAAGGACCTCGACAAGAAGGGTGTCGGGTTCAAGGTGCTGGACGATGCCTGGCTTGATACGACCACCCGGACGGGGAAGCTCGTGTTTGGCATCCTTGCCAGCATTGCCGAGTTTGAGACCGCTCTCAGGAAGGAACGGCAGATGGAAGGGATCGCCAAGGCCAAAGCCAAGGCGGAAGCCAAGGGCGAGCCGTGGAAGACCGGCAGGCCCGTGGTGCTGGACCATGACCTGATCAAGAAGTTGAAGGCCGAGGGGCTGTCAGTCAGGCAGGTTGCCAAGGTGGCCGGATGTTCACCTTCGGCGGTCCAGAAGGTTCTCGCTGCGGCGGCGTGAGGGGCGCTGCTAAGGCCTTACCCACACCAAGGGCGAGGCGTCGGCGGACAGCTCGTCGAACCGAAGATGATTTTCCGTGCTATGATGGGTTTGCAACGCGCGTTATCTCGACCTCGGCAATATGATGGCAGGGGCCGAAGCCTATCTGCCCTGGGCCGCAGGAAAGTTTTGCGCCCGCCTAGCACGGGCTCAACCCCAAAGTATGTCGTGCTGCCTTTTCTTGACTGATCCGGGGCGAGGAGGTTGTCCATGTCCACGAGTAGTATCGACCGCCCGCTGCAGCCCGGCGACCAGCCACCGAATATTGTGCTCGACGCGATCTCGCGCGAAGGCAAGATCGCGCTCGACGATTTTCGAGGCCGTAGCCCGTTACTGGTCGGTTTGTTTCGAGGCCTGCACTGTCCATTCTGCCGGCGCCATGTCGCGGCGATGGCGCAGCTCAAGCCGGCCCTGCATGAGAAAGGCATCGAATGCCTGGCGGTGGTCAAGACGCCGGTCGAACGTGCGCGGCTCTACTTCCGTTACCATCCGCTACCCGATCTTCTTAGCGCATCCGACCCGGAGGGCGCTTCACACCGCGCCTTCAGGTTACCCATCGTCGAGTTCACGGAGAATGAAACCGAATGGCCGCACAAGCTCGGAATGGACGCGGTCATGACAATGCGGATCGATCTGCCGGGGGAGCTGCCTGAGCCAATGAACCCGGCTGCGGCGGGCGACTTTCTTGAGAAAAAGGACGGGTACGAAATTACGAAGGCCGACCGGCAGATTATGATCGCCGGTCACATGCCACTTATCGGCGAGTTCCTGCTCGATCGGGAAGGCATTGTGCGCTGGAGCTTCACGGAAGCTGAAGAGGAAGGCCAAAATGTATGCCGGGCGCCGAATCTCGCGGAATTGATGTCAGCAGCTTCCCAAGTCGCACATTAATAAGCTGCTGAAATAGGCTGCTGGAAACTCGCGCGACGACCACCGTCCTGTGGTGAATCTGTGGATTTTGCCATCATTGAGATGCTCGGGCGCAGAGGGCTAACGTCTGCCCGTAGGCTTCGTAGCGATTTCGATTCAACAGCCCGCGGACGCGGGGCGACGTCCGCTCCCGGGTCAGCCGGATGAGGTGATAGCACCCAGCGATTTGGCGGCAGAGTGGAACGTCTCAGTTGGACTTGGCCCTTAGCGCGTCCGGGGCCAATTCCACCGACAACACTACTACCCGACCATCACCGACTATCTGAACCTATTGGCTAAGCAAGGCTTCGGCGTTAATCTATGCTGGCCGGCCGCACACAATAGGAGTGTAGCCATGAAACTGCTCTTTTATCTCGCGTCGGTAACGTTAGCGTTCTCAGCCTCCAGCGTCGCCGCTGAACTCACGGCTGAGGTTCCCAAGGGAGATCCCGAGTTCACCGCAAAAGCGATGTCCGCTGCCCCAGCGGATATCGGGAAGGATGCCACAATCACTCGGATAGGTGACGGCTTCAAGCTGGCCACCATCAAGCCCGGAACAAACGGATGGACCTGCGCCGTCGGACCAGACGGCGTGCCGTGGTGTGCCGATGCCGCTGGGCTTGAATGGTTCAAGGCGATTTCCACCAAGGCCGAGCCGCCTGACAAGACCGGCTTCATCTACATGCTCGCCGGAGACTTGGGCACCAGCAATCATGATCCCTATGCGACTGACAAGTCGCACTGGGTTCAAACGGGTCCGCACGTCATGATAGTCGGGAAGGCGGCGCACGAGATGGCGGCCAGTTATCCGAACAGCTTGGACGCCGATCCAAAGCATCCTTACGTGATGTTTCCGGGGACCAAGTACCAGCACCTGATGTTCCCTGCCGGCGTGGCAGGCCACAGCTAGTAGCAGCCTCCACCGCCGCGTCTTGGCGGTCGCGGCGGAATTCATCGCTCTGGAAGAGACTTGCGAGCCCGTTTCCCGGACCGGTCATAATCGCCGGCACCTGAGTTCGACGCGGCGGACCCCTAGACGGCCTAGCATCGCCGTAACGCTTCTCATGACGCTTGACTGGAGATACACCGCCGCTACCCCTTGAGATACACTAAGGCGGTCGACGCTTTGGGGAAGCGGTCACACCAACTGCCTGGCAATAAATGCTTTTCTGGCATTTTTGCCCCCGGTTCGATTTCTCGAATTTGTCCGGCCCGGGGAGCCATTTCAGTACAAAACTGCGAACGTCGTGCCCCGCCGTATGCACTCCGGGGTTTCCTCTTGACGCGACAAGTGTCTGCAGGAGCGTAGCCTTTGATCCCTTAATAAGAATCCGGTCGGCTCCAACCTCAACCCGCTGCACCAGCGTTTGCAGATGGTGACGCCTAAAGCTTCCGTCCTGAGCCCGCAGTCGCTGCCTGACCCCTTCTGCGAACCGCGCAACAGCCTCTTGGGTAATTTCGATCGCGTGGCTGTCTCGGTGCTCCGCACGCCCAGCGTCGGCGTTGGCCGCATCCCGAATTCTTTTCAATTCGGCGATTCGTCCCTTGAGGTTGCTATCGGCTAAATCAGCCAGACCGTTCTCGATCGCTTCGTAGAGTCGGGTGCAGCGCTCGAACCGTCGTGGCGCACTTTTCCATCGGACTGACGGAGCATCGTCACAGGCAATCGAGCGCGGTCCGGACGTCTGTCGATCGGCGCGGCCGCAGGCAGGATAACGTGCGTTCCGTCGTTCCTGGTCTGCATCGGTCCTCTTCCGCCGCGGGCGGATCTCCTTGTTCAGATCGCGTCCGTCAGCGTGCCGGCGCCATGCGTTTCATTTGCCGCCGAGCCGCTCATCGATGCGCTCCCAGCAGCTTGCGGTCCTTGACATGGGCGCGCCGCGCGGTGTCGCCCTCACTCGCCGCCGGATCGCCGACGTAGAACGTGCCGTCGCTCCAGATCGCGTGCATGATCACCGCCAGCCAGCGACACAGGCCTTGCGCTGGCAAGAGCGTTTGGCGATCTCCCGGCCCCAGCTCTTGACCCTGTCCCTGCCCTTGAAGCGCGTCATCAAACCGGACTCCGCCTCGTAGAGCGCGCGCCGCACATCCGCGTCGCCGGCCTTCGAGATGCGGCCCTGAACGTCGATCGAGGTGCCCGACTGCCAGCGCCGCGAGGTCAGCCCGAAGTAGACCGCGACGTCGCGCGAGCGGCGGAAGCGTGTGGGATCGTCGATCGCGGTCATGAACGAAAGCGCCGTCACCGGACCGACGCCGGGGATCGCCATGAAGCGCCGGCACGGCTCGCTGCGCCCGACGATCTTCACGACGAGATCGTGCAGCCGGCAATACTGCCTCCACAGCGCCGCGCGCACAGACAGCATGGCGTCCATCAGTTCACTAGATGACGGATCGTCCGCCACAGCCTGGCGCATCGCTTGCTCGAACGCCCCGCGACCGACCTCGCCAAAGCGAATGCCAAACGACTTCAACGAGTGGCGGATGGCGTTCTCCAGGTCGAGGATCTTTGCCTTCAGATTGCGCCGGTGGGTCAGCAGAAGCCGTGTTCGGTAGCAGATTTGCGACTTGATGTAGGCCTGGCGGAACCATCCGGTGCGCATGGTGTGGGCGATGCCGAGCGCATCGGCCTTGTCGGTCTTGTTGCGCTACCGGGTGAAGAAGGAGGCTGGGAAGCCAGTAATCACCTTCAAGCTTCCTGCCCGACTGGATGGTATTCCCGATTGGGTCGATATTCATCCGACACCGCAAGCCCGAGTCTACGCAGCCTTTGCCGAAAAAGAGTGCCGGCTGATCTCGGAACGAACCCGCGCAGAACTCTCTTCCCTGAAGGAAAATGGCACCAGCTCGGCAACCCGACCAACACAGCCGAGGCGCAGCCAAGGGCGGTTCGCCGCGACCGTGCTGCCGATCCGGCGCTCCTGCGTCACCAGCCTGCGCGGCATTGCCAACGCCCTCGACAACCGTGGCGCGCGAACCGCGCGGGGGCGGCACATGGCCTTGTGCGGCGGGCGGCGGCAGAAGTGGTTTTATAGTCGGAACGCGTGCCTCAAGCACTGAACCTTTCTTCTCGCCGTTCGCCTGCGATCGCCGCTTCTTGCTTGGAGTTATTTTCTAGGAGGCCAAAGGCGTGACATCAGCGTTTCAGACAGCAGTTTGTCGACCGGATTGATCGTGGCTGGCCCGAAATGTCCCGCCCGCCGTTTAAGATGGGCCGAAGCCAACCTTTTTTCTGGGCGTAAGTACTCGCGGATTGTGGTTCAGGCAGTGGATCGCACTTTTTGTCGAAGAGCGGGTTTTCGTCGAACATGCCGGCGAAAGCCGGATCGGTCAGGTAGTTGGGGCGTTTGGCGATGACGGCCTCGTCGCCGGCGATCTGGAGCAGCATCTCCTCCTGTTCGAGGTCAAGCATCTGCGGCCCAGAGATGAAACCGAGCAGTTCTGCCATGGAGCGCGCGGCGTTCATGTTGTTGGCCCCGAAGGCCTGGACAACGCGGCAGTTGTTGACCATCGTCTCCCAGTCGTGGCGGTATAGGAGTTTGAGCTGACTTGTGTCCCTGCCAAAAGCTCCAAGTCTGGAGGCCGTAGCCGCGCAGCAGCGTGATCGCCTGGCGAAGTTCGGAAAGCTCCCCAAGCTGGGCCGCCTCGTCCAGTACGAACAGCGTCGGTCGCGCAGGTCGGCTTCGCCGTCGCATCACCGCCGTAAGGAGTGTTCCAATCCATAGCCGCAACAGTCGGCTGTGGCTTTCGAGCATATGAGGCGGCAAAACCAGATAGATTGACAGCGGACTGCCGCGGGTCACCGCATCGAAGGCGAAGCTGGAGCGAATTGTCACATCCTGCACCGCTGGCCCTCGAATGAAGTCGACCCCTTCTTGCGCGAAAGAGATGATGCTGCCCAAGGTCTCGTTTGCTCCAATGGCGAGATTGCCGTGGATCAATCGCACTTCGGGGTGACGAGAGTGCTTGAGCGTCTCGGCAAAGAAGCCGACATTCCCCGCCATTAGATTCACGATCTCCCGCACCGTTGCAAGATTCCGCCGCTCGACGGGCAGGTCGGTAACGACATGGAGCAGGATGCCGGTCAGCAATTGATGCGCTCGGCTCCACCAATACTGGTTACGATCGCCTGACAGGGCTCGGGGAGCAGCGTTCCCACCAGCGCCGCCGCATCGTCAACGCCCGTCGCCCTTTCCGCATCGATGAGATCAAGGGGATTGAGTGAGCCGCCCATTTCGCCGGTCAGGTTCATGGGGTCGAGGACCACGACCTCGTCACCCATTTCGCGCCGCCGCCGTGACGTCACGGCAGCGTTCTCGCCCTTCGGGTCGACGACGATTACCGGACCAACGTGACGAAGCAGTGCCGGTATGATGCAGCCAACCCCCTTACCAGCTCCAGTCGGGGCGATCGTAATGAGATGACCCTCGCCGTTCATCAGAATCGGATCGACCACACCATCGCCCTTATGGCTCAACGTGTTCCCAATCGTGAATCCGATCGGTCGCCTGGCGTGGCTTTGCTCCATCGACCATCCGACCAGCAATCCGTCGGCATCGATGCTGCCAGGGAGGCGCAATTCGCTGACCGCCGAGGCCGCTGCAGACTGAAACGGAAGGTTATTGCTTATAGGCTAGCCTCTTCCGAAGCGGCCGGAGCGCTGAGTAACGCGCAGTCCCGGCAAACCCGATCTGCGGCACGCGGCGAACGTTCTCGCCGACCAACTCGTCACCGAGCATCTCGATTACGCCGTGCGTGTAGATGCAAAACCGCACTCGGAAGAGCTGGTGGCCATAAAGCAGACAGGCATCGTAAAGGAAGCTGCCCGCTCCCCCGTCCTGAGCTTCGTGAGCTCGCAACGGTCCGACGATCTCCTCAAACTCCTTGAACGCGTCGGGCGGCCGGACTGCCGTTGCGTCAAAGCCGTCAGGATCCTCCTGGACTTCGAAGGGCCCGTCTGCACCGCGGACGAAAAAGCAAAAGAAGCGAAGAAAAGCTTTGCGGCGGTCATCAGTGTCGATGGCGATGCCGTGCAGCTCTCGATGTTCATGCACGGGCTTTGACGCACCATCGAGCGGCGTGAACCCATCGGGGCCATAGAGATACGACTGGATGTGCCGGGGGATCGTGCCGTCGAACGGCGGCGGCAGACACCAAGCCACCGCGCCGTATTCCTGTGCCAGTCTCATTGGCGCCACCCAATCGCACGCTCTGCGAAGTAAAGCCAATCAACAGCGCCAGATCAATGCCATTTTTAGCGGTGCGGACCCGCGCTCAACTGTCGGCAAGCCGAATTGACGATCCGCTTCATCTTTCTACTGCTTGCCAGCCTGTTCCGCCCTTGCCATACTGTTTGAAAGTGGAGGAGAGTGCGGACACGATGGGCCTTCGACGAGAGACCATGCCGCACGCGCATTCTCGTCGGCCGGTCTGCAGCCGCGCGCACCTTCCATGCGTTTGGGTGCCATTCTATCAGCGACCGAAAAAAGTGACGGCCGGTTGAGCGCATGTCCGTCCGCCCCCTGCTCATCCCCCGGGACGCTTCGCGAAAGATACGCCCGCCTACCTACGAGGCCCTGTTCAAGGGACACCGCGGCGCGGTCAAGGGTGTGTTTGTGGTGCCAGACGGCAGGCTCCTGTCGTGGAGCAGCGATGGCACCTTGCGCTTCTGGCACGGCGATGGGACTTCTGACGGAAAAGCTCTCGTCGGGCACACGAGAGCGGTCGAAGGGGCACTTCTGTTGCCCGATGGAAGGATCCTATCCTGGAGCGCAGATCATACCTTGAGGCTGTGGAACCCGGATGGCTCGCCTTATGGCGATCCGCTTTCCGGTCATCGAGATGGGGTTAACGGGGCGCGGCTGCTGGCAGACGGCCGCATCCTCTCCTGGAGCGCCGACGCGACGCTTCGGCTGTGGCGCCCAGACGGTCTCTCGGACGGCGCCCCTCTCGCAGGACATCGTGAAAACGTCTGCGGCACAGTCCTGCTAGAGGACGAGAGCATCCTGTCATGGAGTTGGGATGGTACGCTGCGGCGGTGGCAGCCAAACGGAGATCCAAGTGCGAAGCCACTCGTAGGACACAAGAGCTGGGTGAACGGCGCACTGCCGTTGCCGGGCGGACAGCATCTCCTTTCCTGGAGCGACGATGCAACGCTTCGCGTGTGGCGACTCGACAGCGGCGAAGAAGCGACAAGGCTTCTTGGTAACCAGTTTAGCGTCAAGGAGGCCCTCCTCTTGGCCGACGGTCGCATCCTCTCGTGCGGTAACGACTGGGCAATGGGTGTATGGCGTGCCGACGGTAGCGCCGACGGAGAGCCACTCACCGGCCACAGGGGCTGCGTAAACGGGGCCATTCAACTTGAGGACGGCCGCGTCGTTTCTTGGAGCGATGATTGCACGCTGAAGATATGGGACCTGCAAAAGCGAGAGGCAGCAACGCTCTCTGGGCATTCGAAGCTTGTCACCGGGGCCCGCGTCCTACGGGATGGGCGAATTTTGTCATGGAGCTGGGATTGCACCTTGCGGATCTGGGATCCGGATGCCAAAGCGCAAGTAGGCGTGCTTGCCGGGCACGAAAACCGGATCATAGGGGCTGTCCAGACCACGGATGGAGACATCGTTTCATGGAGCTCCGACGCCACGCTCCGCCGTTGGTCCTCAGACGCGAGCAACCACAGCCCGGCCCTTGAAACGCTTGAGAAGCCAATCATCGGCGCGCTCGTGCTCCCAGATGGCAGGGTGCTCTCCTGGAGCATGGACCATCACCTGAGAATATGGTCTCCGGACGGCAGACTCAGCGGCTCGCTCGGTGGCCACGAGGCGGCAGTGGGCGGAGCCTTGATCCTATCCGATGGCCGCCTCCTTTCATGGAGCGCCGACGCTACCTTGCGGATCCGACGGCCCGAGGCCAGTGACCAGGGGCGCCAGTGCATCGGCCATGAGGGTCCAGTCTTTGGCGCGCTCGCGCTTCCCGACGGGGGCTTTCTATCCTGGAGTCGCGATTCCACTTTGCGTCGGTGGAGCAAGGATGGGACACTGATCGGCACCCCATTTGCTGGCCACGAAGAGGATGTTTACGGTGCAACTCTGTTGCCGAACGGCCTTGTTGCCTCGTGGGGCAAGGACAAGAGCCTGCGGCTGTGGGACCAAACCGGCGCACCTGTGTCGGTTCACTATGGACACGAGGGAACCTATGACGGTGTCGTCATGATCCCCGATGGTCGCCTGCTTTCCTGGAGCGCCGATGAGACCCTCCGCCTATCCGACCAAACGGACTATGCCGACTTTATTCGGTTCAGAGGTCACCAGAGTTGGGTCAGTGGCGCTCTGCCCCTCGCCGACGGACGCATACTGTCGTGGAGCCGCGATATGACCCTGCGGTTCTGGAACCTGGACGGCACAACCGCTGGCGATCCTCTAACTGGTCACGAGGCCTCGGTACTAGGCGCAATTGTGCTGCCGGATCGGCGCGTCCTGTCGTGGAGCAACGACAGCACCATACGGTTGTGGCGGTGGGATGGAATGCCTTTGTCGGTCGTCCGACTTTCGTCGCCGCCCTTCGAAGTTCGCGCAACCGGCGGCAACCAATTTTCGGTTGTTGCCGAATGCAACAATACTATTGTCGTCCATGATGCTGATTTGAACTCAATCGCATAAGGGAATCGAAGTTCTCAGCCGAACCGCTTGTCGGACGCGTGGCCCGCAGGACATGGCGAATAGAGATGTGGTGCAGGACCTAGCGTTGAGGGCCGTACGATGACCGACGACGAACTCCCGCCTTGGCTCTCCGACCTACGCAGCTTCTCATTGCAGATGCCGCTGTTCGTGGCGTGGCCGGTCAAGGAGCTGGTCGACGATTTTTCCGGTTCGGAGCGCGGCGCGCGGCTGGCATTGCTGGAACTCTGTGAGGTTGTCGAGGCGCTGACCAAGACGCTCGCTGCGGCAGCCGGCGCCGATCTGGCCTCCGAAGGCACGCCCCACTGGCTCGCCAGCATAGTTGCTACGCATCTGTCGATGCCGACATTCGGGCGCTGGTGGCGGCTCCTCGACTTGATCGCCAAGAAGGGCGGTACGCCGATGCTGCCGGAGCTGCCTGCGGCGGTCCAACAGATGCGGACGCTGCTGTTCGCCAGCCCCTCTACGGACCAGCGACCGGAATGGAGCAACATCCTAGACGTGCGCAATCCGCTCGCCCATGGCGCGGGCATCGATGCGAAGCTTGCGCAAAAGCTGCTTGCGCACTGGGGACCGAGAGTTTCAGAGGCGGCACATGCCGCTGCCTTCCTTGGCGGGATCGACTGCTGGGTGCACGATCCCGACGGTTTCAGGCGCCTCAATGGCGCTGAAATCAATCCGGCTCTGGAAGTTCCGCCTGACATCGTGCGTAAGGTGCTCAGCGTGGGCGATGTGGCCCTGGTCCGCAGCGGCAGGGTCGTCATATTATCTCCTCTCGGACGACGCGCCTCGCTAAATATCGGCGAAAGGGTGCTGTCACAACTCTACGTACGACAGGGCGAGGTCGGGCTGGTCTACGGTCTGTTCGGTTCTGAAGATGCGTTGCAGACGGAGAGCGAAGCTGGCCTTCGAGACCGATTCGAAGCTCTGTTTGACATCACCTCGATCCGGCGGCGCCATGCCGAGCGCGGCTTCATCGAACGTGGCTACGAATCCGAGTTCGAGTCCGACGCACGCGGCTTTGTCGGCCGAGCAGACGCTGTCGAGACGCTCTGGCGGGCGGTAGAGAGCAGAGGGCAAGGTGTGGTCTTCGTCTCGGGTCCCGCGGGCATCGGCAAGTCGCGGCTCGTTGCCCGGGTCATATTTGACCTCGTGGCGGAGCTGGCCGAACGGACACGGCGCGGCGTCAGTCGCGAGACTATATTCGCCTATCGCTTCACCGACCGTGATCGCGGCTGTGCGCCCTTGCCGTTCTTACGCTGGCTGGTCGAGCGGCTTGGCCGGATAACCGAGAAGGAGACTAGCCTCAGCTCCGACCATACGCTTGAGGCTCTGCTCGATATTGCGGCCAACCTGGTGGCGTCTTCCCCCCTCGACCGCATCGTGCTGATCCTGGACGGCCTGGACGAGCTTGCGCGCGGCTTTCCTCGCTTTGCATCCGACATCGTGCTGCGACTTGGGCCTAGCGACAGATTGATCCTGCTGGTGGCAAGCCGTCCGGAAGCCGGAATCCCGGATGCGATGGCGGCGGCCAACGCCTTCCTGCCTTGGCCCGACGGTTTGCCGCCAATGAGCGGCGTGGAACTGCGGGAGATGCTGGTGACACTCCTGCCGCGCGCCGCGAAGTTGTTCGTCCGTGAAGACAAAGTTGAAGGCGACAGAGTCCGGAACAGGTTCATTGATGTGATGGTCGAGAGGGCTGCCGGGCTTCCGCTCTACGTCACCCTGCTGGTGCAGGCCGCGCATGAACCTGGCTTTGATCCCGAACAGCTCGCGCGCCCGGGCTGGCTCCCACGCAGGGTGACCAGCTTCTTCGACCGGCTCGTCGAAAGGGGCGTTCTAAGCGGCGACAAAGGATACTACACCCAGCTGGTCGGGGCCCTGCTGGCGCTCGCCCGCGAGCCGCTCTCGCTTCACGAGATCTCTGCGGTCTTGTCAGGCGGAATGACCCTAGCGCAGCGCGCGGACATTTACCGTCGCTACGGGATCGACCCATCAGCACGCAATGGGGTCCTGGCCGAAGAGATCCTTCGTGACCTGGGCGGACTGTTGCGGGTCGCTGTCGATGAAAGCAGCACCCGGCGCTACCGGCTGTTGCACGACGATCTGACGACGTTCATCCGGGCATCACCCGCCTTCGGGGTTATCTGCACGACTGTGCGAACCTGGCTTGCCGAACAGTCGAGGGCGCCAGACGGCGACGCAGCGCGATACCTCTTTGCCAACGGAATTGCCCACCTGCTGGACGGGGAAACCGACGACGGCAATGCCGTCGAACTGGCCGGAGCCTGCCTCGCAGATATGGACTACCAGCTTGGTCGCCTCTCATTGCTGGCGCGTTCCGGCGGGGACGGCGGCATACGCGACGACTGGAACTTGGTACTCGATCGGGGCGTCCTGAGGCAGGGGTCGCATCGCGCCTGGCGGCACTTCTGGACTACGGAGGGCTCTCACCTGGCGATAGGACCGGCGCGCGATGGCGCGCGCGAATTCCTAGAGATTGCACTGCAGTATGCGCCTGACACAGTGGTCGGCGCGGCCGCCACGCCATTCTTGCCGACGGACAGTTAGGCGATGAGAATGAACGCGCACGACGAAACAGACCAACGCCCTGACCATGCTGTTCGAAATAGGCTAGAGCTATGGACGGTGACATGGATGCGATGTTTGTTCCGTCAGGGGATGCGTTGACAAAATGACACGCGTCGTCCTGTCGATCGACGGCGGAGGGGTGCGTGGCTACCTGCCGGCGCGCTTGCTGGAATACCTGCTCGGCGAGGCGAACAACATTCGCAAGCAGCATGCGCATCCTGGTCTGTTCTTCGACTTGATCGCCGGGACCTCAACCGGCGGCATAGTCGCAGCGGCTATGGCCTCCCGCCAGGGGGATGGTACAACGTTGATAAGTTTTGCAGAGCTCAAGAATCTCTACAAAAATGCAACGCCGAAGATATTCAGAAGCAGCATCTTGTCGCAGATTCGATCGGCAACGAGGCCGTTGTTCGATAATCGTCTGCTTTCAGAAAATCTTGTGAAGATCTGCAGGGCTGCACGATTCTCCGACGTTGTTACTAATATTATGATACCAGCTTTTGATGTTATGAACCAAAGAACCCATATTTTTCGAGCGGGGCCTGGTTGGCGGGATGGAGAGGAATCGCAGTTTCTTCTTAGTGACGTGCTCCTCAGCACTACCGCTGCGCCCGTTATCTTCTCCTCTGTCGTCGTTGCGCCGGTTGGAACCTCACGACGCAGGCAGCATGTCGACGGTGGTATTGTGCTCAACAACCCCTCGCTACGTGCCCTAACAGAGGCGCGCCGTCTTTTCCCGGCCGATGCAGATGACATCGTTCTTTTGTCGTTGGGCACAGGAACCAGCCAGACCTATGAAGAGCGACCGTCGGTAGAGGAATGGGGTGCGCTGCAATGGCTCAATCCGATGCGCCGTTTGCCCCTGTTGACTCTGCTGATGGACGCACAGGCGGCCGAAGTCGACGACCATGTGTCGACGCTTCTTTGGGACAGCAAACGCTTCATCAGATTACAGCCACACTTTTCCGGAGTTGTTCCGGGCATGGACGATGCCAGTGAGGCTGCTTTCGCAAGCATGGACACCGCGCTCGACCGCCTGCTTGAGACCGATCGCGATCGCATAGACTTCGTCATCCGCCTGCTGGCCCAGACGGCCCAAGAGTGAAGCCTGCGTCGCGGAGTCTTATTCGGGAAAGGCGTTCGTCCCACCACTTGATGGCTAGCATGATCAATACACCGAGGACGCTGAACACTGCAAAACCCAAAAGACCAGCCCAGTGCACATTTTCCTGGCTCGGCGGCCACCGGGCGGTGGCCGCGAAGGCAAAGCTGAACAGGCCGCCAGCCAGCACGATCGGAAAGCCGAAATAGGTCAGGAAGGCGATCCGCCGGTTTGTGACTAGCTCGCTATGCGCCGTTAGGATAGCCTTGGCTTCCTCAAGGTCTCGATACAACATATCCAGCCTGCCTTCGATCCCCCAACCCGAGATGATAGCCTTGCTAAACTCTTGCGATGGTCGGTCGGTGGTGCGCGTGTCCAGCCTATGGCGCAATTCGACGATCGTGAGTTGCAACGAGCAGACTTCATTGTAGATCAGGAGATGGCTATCTAAACGGGGGACATGCTCGCCTGCCATATGGTGACGAACCGCGCTCATCAGTTCAGAGACACGCGCCGTGTTGCGGTCGATCCAATCCATCGCCTCGGCAGCCACCTCGAAGACAGCTCGCATTTCGGCAACTTTCAGTTCGGCCCCCAGATCATTTGCCAGTACGAAGGCACCATCCTCCGAAACGACCGCGATCCCACCACGGAAGGCCAGATGGCTATGCGCTGGCGCATCCAGGACGTCGGCAAGCTTGACTGCACGAATACCTCCTGCCCCTCTTTTAAGACAGGTAGCCAGATAACGTCCCAGGGTTGGCGACCATCGTAAGGCAGGAACAGCGTTGGTGGGACGGTGCCACCGGCCACACTTCAGGACGCGACGCGACGACAGTTGAAAAGTCTCGTTTGGGCAGGCCTCGATTGTGCAGAGTTCTTCGTCGATCGCCGCGCGGCTCAGCGACATGTTGCCGGCGGTCGCGACGATCTGGATGCTGCGGAACGGGTTACAGAGCGCCCAGACCTCGTCCAACACCTCGTCCCAGCTGAGCTTCGAGCCTAGCTCGCCGCTGGCCAGCCTTTTTGGGGCGCCGACTAGCGTAAAGTCGGGGGAGTGAAACCAGGGTGCGTTGGGAGACCGCTTGTCGGTTGCCCGACCTTCGGCGTCAGTCCTCAAACCGCCCGGATAGGCGGCCAATCTCGGATCCGGCTTATCGTTTGGTCGATCCGGTCCCCACCTGTTGTCCTCCTCGGTCTCCAACGCCCTCCATAGTTCCTCAAGTGACAGGCCTGACGATGGATCGAGCGATACGGTGATGTCGTTGCCTGTGCCGACAGCGTCCGGCCGATGCAGCGCACCAAAGGTGTAGCCGCGGCCGAGGAACGAATGCTCGCGATCGGCTCGGAGATCGACCTTGTGCGACCCCATGAGCACCCGTTCCTCGGAAATGACCGCATCGACCAGCATGCGCCTGCTGGACTCCGCGGCAAGAGGCACCTCAAGTTGCAGCGTCGGGAGAGCGTTCCGAATATTCTCGTACGTTGTTCGCTCGTAGCGGATGTTGGCGGCAGCGCGCGCGATCGCTGTATCATCTGCCTCGACGTCGATGGCCTGTGGATTCAGGTCACGCCACAGACACGCGACGAGCAGGGCCAATCCGTCGAGCCAGGCGGCCCGGATGTCGGTCCTGACTTTGGTGTGTACGAGCGCGTTGTGGAGGGAGCCGTAGGCGATCGGAACGGGTTCGCGCGCCGTATGTCCGCGCTCCCAAGCATCTACATGCGCGATCCAGCGTTCGGGAATAACCGCTCGTTCCACACCGCTCACCACCGCCAAGAAGGTGAGGAGGCCGAAGCAGCTGTCTGGAGACGCGTCCTCGACGCACAGGCTGAGGCCGGACAGGAACGTCTGTCTCCCTGATGTGCCGCCTAGCCCCCGTCGCCATATGGCGAGGACCGGTTCAGGCGCCTGTTGCACGAACAGCGTGACCGAACTGACACCACCGTGATTCCAATGATTTCCCCATGGTGCTTTGTTGTTGAGCGCGATAGGAAACTCATCCGGCTCGTCCTTATTGTCCAACTCGCTTTGCCGGCCAACGCCTATCGAGATTAGGCATGATGCCGTCGATGTGGCAGGGAAACGCACAACGGAGAAATGGTCGGGGCGGTGGCGAAGTTCTTTCAGTTCGGCTGCGATACCGCCCAAGAACTGATGAAAATCCATCGTACCCCTCCCGATAGTCGCAAACTACTGTCGCATCCAGCCTCGTTGAAGGCAATCCTCCCGTGGACCCACACCAGCCGAACTAGATTTCCTTCAGCCATCCCTGCCGTTGCGCCAGTCTAATCTCACCTCATCAGTTGCATATGGGTCCGCGTTTTCGACGGCATGTTTCAGTATATCGATAGCCGCTCTGAGATCAGACTCTGCCCCCACTAGCCGCTGACATTCTCCAGCACGATATAACTGTTGGACAGCGCCTTGGCGAGATCGCTGCGCAGCCTGACTGGCCACTGCCCCTGCGGCTCAAGCTCCGCCCGCAGCGCCTGTCGCATGTCGATCGCCGAGGCTTGCACTCCGTGAGGGCGCGGGCGGTCGGGTCCCGAAGGGCTGTGTCCTGCGCCTTGAGGTCATTCGCGCGATGGTATGCTCAAGAGCCGCACTCTCCCAACCTGAGGTGGGAACAGCTACAACGCGTTCGCGACATGTGGCCTGGCAAGCTCATTCTCAAGGGAATACTCGACCCTAAACAGATGATGTGATAGCAGTTCAAGCTGGCCACTGGGCGAGCAGACTGGATTTGCAGCTGGCTTGATTGGGGGAAACACATGCAGGATCAGTTGCCTGCAGATCTGAAGCTTAAGATCTACGAACTTCGCGACGAATGCGAGCGAAACCGACGCACACATGGTCAGTTTCTCGCAAAGGCCAGTGAATTCCTGCAACTGGCCGGCTTGACAGAAGAGGTAAGAGATATAGCTCAAAACTTCATCGCTGATCTCGCCAGAAACAGCGCCGGCATACTTCCCGATTTCGCGAACCTTTCTAAGCTTAACGAAGCCGCGCGACCAGCCGCTCGATCTCCCGAGATCGTTCTCCAAGCCGTCGGGGTGATGAAGTCATATAAGGACGCAGTCTTCTGAGTGCGCTGCTCACTGCTGAGCCTCAGGCTACGGGCACCTCTTCCCGCGTGGCAACGACGTCAACAATGCTCTCCGCAAACCGCGGTTTGGCAAAGATCTGATCATACCGCCTCGCGATCTGTGGCGCGATAGATTCCACAGCCAACCTTGATGAGCAGCCCCTCGTCGCACATGCGGGCCAGATAGCAACGCGGAATCCCGATCTCAGTCAGCTCGCGCGTTCGCACTTCACCCTTTTCACGGGCAAATGCGACAGCGCGGTCTCGGAGGGACGGCTTAGGCCCGCCGGCCAATTGGATGCGCTCCGTGCGCTCGCGGTCACGCTTGCGAATTTTGACGGACGGTTCTGGCGTAATTTCGAGGGGGATCGGCAGCTCGTAGTTCGCGGTTTCATTCGGCCCGGGGAGCCACCGCCCTTTCTACGCCAGGACGCGAAATTGCGCGCCGACGTGCAATTTTCCCAAATTCGATCCGATTCATTCTGCTGGAATGGCTCGCAAACAGCAGAGATGCCGATCGAAGTCAGTGGTAAGCTAGCGTAGCGCCCTGCCCTCGCCTAGGCCTGCAAAGCCCTCATCGTTGAATCGGCGGCGACATCGTGAAAAGACCTGCACCCGGCGCGATTGCGCCGAAACGAGCCGTTACATAGATTCGACCGGCGAACCTTCCAGCTTAAGAACCGGAAGAATTGACCCTAAGGCGACCACTCAGGCTGCCGCTCGACGACTGCTTTGGCCCATGTCGGCCGTTGAGGTGATCTTCGCTGTTGCCCGATAGCGGACGTTGCCGGCGACCACCTTGGACATCGTTGTTGCGCCATCTCCAGACCTTCTCGAACACCGCCTTGAACGTCGCGATTCAACACAGTTCGTGACATTGATATCATGCCCGCAAGCAAGAAACTTGGCTCTTGACGCGAAACAGGCAGGCAGGTGCTGGTCGGGCATCCCTTCTACGGACTTCACGCCAAATGCCCGTTCTGGAGGGAGGTGGCGGGAGCTCTTGCTAGGTGCGATATCTGAGCGCATCGAGGTAAGGAAAGGCCGGCGAGTGGCTGCCATAGGTGGGCGCGAAGATTGATGCAGTTGTGGCCGGTCAAGTCCTGAGGCGTCCGCGGCTTCTTGTGGTAGTAGGAGGCGCGCCGACGACCGCGATGCGCAGGTCAGGACCTACGCGCACCGCGATCATGTCCTTGGCCACCAACTCGCCCGGACGAATGCCAGCATCATATTGTTCCGCGACGATATTGCTGAGGCCGTAGTCGATCACGACCTCTATCCTGATATTAGGATAGTTCGGAAGAACCTTCGCCAGGCCGGGAGCAGGATCGCGTCGGCCGCATGCTCGGTCGCGGTGAACCGCCCGATCATCCTGGTCGCCTGCG
>NZ_CAKXZT010000143.1:54798-71904 GCF_935825525.1 Mesorhizobium escarrei | reverse complement strand
TGTCCCCGCAACCAAACATCAAAATGGCCCGCCTCGCGCGGGCCGTTTTGCGTTGGGAGCCTGGCGCGGCAAGTTTGATCCTCATCGAGCTACCCTACGGCGTGCGGTCTCGGCAGGCGCCGTTTTCCCGTGCTAAACTGCATGGCATGGAGATCGACACCGACAAAATCGACAATGCCGTTCTGGGCCTGCTTTGGCTAACGCTGCACGAAGAGAGGCGCGCCTGGAAGGGAATGGATTGGGATGCTCTGGATCGCTTGCACCAGAAGGGGCTGATCGCAAATCCAGCAAGCAAGGCGAAATCGGTGGTTCTGACAGATGAGGGCCTGCGACGTGCTGAGGAGCTGTTCCGCACCCTGTTCACGCAGCCGGCGCCATGAGCGCCTAGGCAGCAGTCTGCCGATCACCGTCTGGTGGCGCTTCCGAGAGCTGCGAACTCGCATCGAATCCTGCCGGCGGTGCTGCGATGACGGCGTCGATCAACTCACACGGTTTTCCGACACTACCGTCAGCGGAATCTCAAGCCCCCGCCGCAATCCCGTCGCAACGACCGACACCCTGAATTTTCCTGCGAGCGCCTTGTCGAAAATGGCGCCGACGATGATGTCGGCATCGGCGTCGACCTCCTCGCGTATGCGGGTGGCGGCTTCGTCGACCTCGAACAGCGTCATGTCAGTGCCGCCCGATATCGAGACAAGGACGCCCTTGGCGCCCATCATCGACGCTTCGTCGAGAAGCGGGTTTGCGATCGCCGCTTCGGCTGCCTTCCTGGCGCGGTCTTCCCCGGTTGCTTCGCCGGTCCCCATCATCGCGCGACCCATATCGCGCATCACCGACTTCACGTCGGCGAAATCGAGATTGATCAGCCCTTCCTTGACGATGAGATCGGTGATGCAGCCGACGCCGGCGTAAAGGACGCGATCCGCCATGGCGAACGCGTCCGCGAAGGTCGTCTTGGCATCGGCGATCCTGAAAAGGTTCTGGTTCGGGATGACGATGACAGTATCGGCGCTTTCGCGGAGCCGCTCGATGCCTTCATTGGCCGCATGCATTCGGCGGTTTCCTTCGAAGACGAACGGCTTGGTGACGACGGCCACGGTCAGAATTCCAGCGTTGCGCGCGGCCTGCGCTATGACCGGTGCAGCACCGGTTCCAGTTCCGCCTCCCATGCCGGCGGTGACGAAACACATATGCGTTCCCGCGAGATGATCCATGATTTCGTCGATCGATTCCACGGCCGCGGCATGGCCGACCTCAGGCAGGGATCCTGCACCGAGGCCTTCCGTGACGTGCGCTCCCAATTGGATCAGCCGCGTTGCCTTCGACATGGAGAGCGCCTGGGCATCGGTGTTGGCAACGATAAACTCGGTGCCCTGCAAGCCTTCGGCGATCATGTTGTTGATGGCGTTGCCGCCACCGCCGCCAACCCCGATGACGGATATTTTGGGCCTCATCTCCGAGATTGCCGGCCTCGTTGCAGTGTTCATTTGCCGTCTCTCCCCTTGAATGCGCAAGCGCAGCGGTCGGTGGAAGGCTTGTTCCCCGCGCACTGCAAAGACTTTGGACAGTGCGCGAATCAGGACAGCCGAGCGTGACCAAGGGAATCAGACGGTTGAACCGGCTGCAAGTGCAGTATTCGCACTCGCGCATGTTATGCGCTATTGGTTCGCCGCCGGTGCTACGTGTTGCGGCTGACCGAAAATCGTCCGATGACAACGTCTCCCCGTAAAGCCGAGACCGATCTTCCCGTTCTACTTCACGCCCCCGTTCTACTTTACGCCGATGCCGGCAGTCAGGCCGCCATCGATCCTATAGTCCGCACCGGTGCAGAACCCGGCTTTCGACGAACACAGAAAGGCGATGAGTTCCGCCACTTCTTCCGGCTCGCCGATGCGGCCGATGGGGTGGGCTTCGCCGAAGCGCCGGTAGGCGGCCGCGACATCGGCGTCGGTGCCGTTTTCGCCGCGCGCCGCCTTTTCCAGGATCGGGGTGCGGATCGAGCCCGGGCTGACGGAATTGACGCGAATGCCGGAGCGCGCGTGGTCGAGCGCCAGAGCGCGCGTCAATGTGTGGATGGCGCCCTTGGTCGTGGCATAGGCGGCGACGTTCTGCTGGCAGGCGAAACCTTGCACTGAAGCTACGTTGACGATGGCGCCGCCGCCTCGCCTGATCATTTCCGGAATACCGAAATGCGCGGTCAGGTAGATCGAGCCGACATTGACGGACATCGCCCGGTTCCAGATGTCGAAATCGGTGCTGACAGCGGTGCCATACGGATGGACCGCCGCGGAATTGACGATGATATCGAGGCCGCCGAACCGCTCGACACCGGCTGCGACCGCGTCGCGGACCTGATCCGGCACGGAGACGTCGACGGCCACGACCAGCGCCTCGGCGCCGGAGCTGTCCAGTTCCGCTCTCATCGCCGTGTTGGCCGCGCGGTCGATGCCGCAGGCGATGATCGCCGCCCCGCCCGCCGCGAGACGTCTGGCGGTTGCCAAGCCGATGCCGGTCGTGCCCGTCACCAGAGCGATCTTGCTGTCGAATTCCTTCATTGCGAACACTCCTTTAATTTGACTTCCATTGTGGCCCAACAATACGGTTCCGTTTTATCGCAAAGGAAAAGCCTCGATGGAACAATGCTGGCGCTGGTATGGCCCTGACGACCCGGTGACGCTCGATCATGTCAAGCAGGCCGGAGCCACGGGCGTTGTTTCGGCGCTGCATAATATCTATGACGGCCGCGCCTGGCCTTTGACGGACATTTTGGAGCGCAAGCGGATCATCGAGGCCGAAGGGCTGACCTGGTCTGTTGTGGAAAGCATTCCCGTCCACAATTCGATCAAGATCGGCTCGGCGGAACGGCAGCGTTACGTAGGTTGGTACAAGGACACGATCCGTGCGCTCGCCAAAGCTGGCATTGCGACGATCTGCTATAACTTCATGCCAGTGGTCGACTGGACCCGCACCGACCTTGCCTATCGGCTTCCAACGACGGGCTACGCACTGCGGTTCGATGCTATCGATTTTGCCGCCTACGACCTGTTCGTCCTGAAGCGCAGGAATGCCGAATTCGGCTACAGCGCGGCACGTATCGCCGAAGCGGAATCGCGACTGAAGGAACTGAGCGACCAGCAGATCGACAGGATCGAGCGCAATCTCATTGCCGGCCTGCCGGCGACCGAGCGCAGCTACGACCGTGATAGTTTTCGCGAGGCATTGGCGGAATATGACTCGATCGGGCCGAGGGAGTTGCGCGACAATCTTGCCTGGTTTTTGCGCGAGATAATCCCGGTGGCCGAGCAGGAGGGGGTGCGTATGTGCATCCATCCCGACGACCCGCCATTCTCGCTCTATGGCCTGCCACGG
This sequence comes from Mesorhizobium escarrei, assembly GCF_935825525.1. Classification (GTDB taxonomy): domain Bacteria; phylum Pseudomonadota; class Alphaproteobacteria; order Rhizobiales; family Rhizobiaceae; genus Mesorhizobium; species Mesorhizobium escarrei. Next base: position 68,535 of record NZ_CAKXZT010000143.1, on the reverse strand, counting down.
ATCGTTTCGACCGCCGAGGACGCGCGTTTCATCCTCAACGCCGTCGACAGCCCGGCCAATGGCCTGACATTCTGCACCGGCTCCTACGGTACGCGCGCAGACAACGACATTGTCGGCATGGTCAAGGAGTTCGCCGACCGGATCCATTTCGTCCATCTGCGCAATGTAACCATCGAAGATGACGGCTCCTTCTATGAAGCCGAGCATCTGGAGGGCGGCACCGACATGGCACATGTCATCCTCGCTGTGATGCAGGAAGAGACACGTCGCCGTAGGGAAGGTCGCGCCGATTGGCGGATTCCCATGCGACCCGATCATGGCCATCTGCTCGCCGACGATATCGGCAAGACCAGGATCAACCCCGGCTACTCGTTGATCGGCCGCCTGAAAGGCCTGGCCGAGCTGCGTGGCATCATGCGCGCCGTGGAACGTTTTGAGCTGGCCTGAGGATCGCAACCGGAAGTGGTGCTAAGGTCGATGGCTAGATGAAACAAGCTCGGCCTTGCGCCGCGCCGTCTCCAGCCCGATTGCGATGAAGCGGCGCGCGTGCCGGGCCAGCTCCATACTGTCGGTCCACAGATTGCGCCAGATGGCGGTTTTCTTCGACAGGTTCTCGTCGACGATCTCCGACGAGAAGGATTCGAAGCTGAGGTCGTCGCCATAGCCGATTGCGGTCAGCGCGTCGAAGATCGCGGCGAAGTCGATGTTGCCGGTGCCGAGGAAGCCGCGATGGCTCTCGCCGATATGGACATAGCCGATCTTTTTGGCGGCGTGGCGGATGGCCAACCCGATATCGGCCTCCTCGATGTTCATATGGAACGTGTCGAGATGCAGAAAAATGTTGTCGGAACCGGTGTCCTCGATGAAGGCCATGCCTTGCGCGGTGGTGTTGAGCAGATTGCTCTCGAACCGGTTGACGATCTCGAGGTTGAGCGTGACGCCGGCGGCCTTGGCGGTTTCCGCGACCTTGGCAAGCGTTCCGGCGCTGCGGTTCCATTGATCGCGCGTCGGCGCTTGCGCCTGCAATCCGTGGCTGGTGCTGAGGATGCCGGCGACCTTCCGGCCGCCGAGATCCCGAGTGAGCGCGATCGTGTCATTGAGGACTTCGACGCCGTGCGCGGCAATCGCCTTGTCGGCGCTTGAAATGTCGCCGTCGGGCGGCAGCCCGATGCTGATCGCCACGCCGAGATCGAGGTCGGCGATGCGCTTGGCCAGCCCGCCAACATCGACATTGGCAGGGTCAAGATAGGAGAATTCGATCAGGTCGAAGCCCGCCTCCCTGGTGTTGGCCAGCGTCCGTTCCAGGTCGCCTTGCGCCGAGCTCGCCGACCAGACGAAAGAGTGGATTCCAATGCGCGACATGATCGTCTCCTGCTGCTCGAGAGCATCGGACCCAAGAGTGGGAACCAGTTTGCGAAAAATCCGACGCTCAAACAAAAATTGGTGCGACCGGTCGGCCCGGCCGCACCAGCCTTGGGAGGCTTTAGCTACCGGGCGGCAGTCCAGCCCTTGTAGTCCTTCAGGTTCTCGGCCGTGATCAACTGCGGGTCGAGCAGCACCGTCGCCTCGGCCGGCTTCTTGCCGGCGAGCACTTCAGCTGCCATCTGCAACGATTGGCCGGCCATGACGTAAGGATCCTGCGAGGCCGAGGCCTTGATCATCGAGGTACCGGAAGCGAGTTCCTTCTCGATGTCGGGCGCGCCGTCGACCGCCGTGAAGATGAACTCCGAGCGGTTGAGCTGCTTGGCCGCAAGCTGGGCGCCGATCGCCGTCGGATCGTTGATGGCGAACACCGCGTCGATCTTGTCGAAACGGGTCAGCAGCGACTGGAACACCTTCAGGCCGCCGTCGCGCGAGCCTTCGGCATTCTGGTCGTCGGAGAGGATCTTGATATCCGGGTGCTTCGCAAGCACGTCCTTGCAACCCTTCACCCGCTCGAGGATCGAGGATGATGCCGGGCCGTTCAGGATGACATAGTCGCCCTTGCCGCCGGTGTGGTCGACCAGGTACTGGCAGGCCGCTTCGCCAGCCTTGACGTTGTTGGTCATCACGGTGACGTCGGCGCCCGGCGCCGAAACGTCGAACGCGGCGACCACGATGCCCGCCGCCTGCGCCTTCTTCACCGCCGGCGCGATCGCCTTGGCATCGACGGCGTTGAGCATGATCACGTCGACGCCGGCGGCGATGAACGAGTCGACCTGCGAGACCTGTTTGTTGAGGTCGTAGTCGGCCGACACCGACGTCACCTCGACATTCGGGTTGATCTTCCTGGCGGCGTCCTCGATGCCCTTGATGGTGGCGACGAAGAACGGGTTGCCGAGCAGGCCGACCGAGATGCCGACCTTGTTCAGGTCCTTGGCCGAAGCCGGTGCGACGGCGATGGCCGCGAGGGCAACGCCGCAGAGCAGTTTAGCAATGGTCTTCATTGTTTTCCTCCTGATGCCCCGCGCCTCTCACGGTGCGTTAGATGAAACCGGGTCGTTGACGCCGGCGACTAAGGTCAATCACGTTCTTGCTCCAGCCTGGAGCCTGTAGCGGTCGAGGGCGACCGCCACGATGATGACCAATCCCTTGATGATGTACTGCCAGATGTCCGAAACACCGGCCAGGATGAGCCCGTTGGAGAGCACCGCTATGATCAGGCCACCGATCAGCGTGCCCCAGATCGAGCCGACGCCGCCGACGAAGCTGGTGCCGCCGAGAATGACCGCGGCGATGGCGTCGAGCTCGTAGGACTGCCCAAGCTGCAGCCCGTTGGCAGCGTAGAGCCGGGCCGCCGACATGGCGCCGCCAAGGCCGGCCAGAAGGCCTGAAACGCCATAGACGAAGAGCAGCACCAGCGGCACCTTGATGCCGGTGAGGCGGGCGGCCTCGGCATTGCCGCCGACGGCATAGATCCAGGTGCCGAGCACGGTGCGCTTGAGCACCAGCCAGGACAGCACCACGACCCACAGAGCGATGATGACCAGCCAGGGGATGCCGAACAGCGACCCGTTGCCGATGAAGTCGAACGGCAGGTCCGAGTTGAACACCGTGGTGTCCTGGCCGAGCAGGCGGGCGACACCGCGCACGGCGGTCAGCGAACCCAGAGTGACGATGAAAGGCGGCAGCTTGATGTAGGCGACGAGCAGCCCGTTGACGACGCCGAAGCCGAGGCCGACCAGAATGGCTGCCGGCACGCCGAGCATGCCCCACTCCGGCACCAGCGACACCATCACCGCCACCATCGCCGAGGCGGCAAGAATGGAGCCGACGGACAGGTCGATGCCGCCGGTCAGGATGACGAAGGTCATGCCGGCCGCGAGCACGATGTTGATCGACGACTGCTGGGTGACGATCAACAGGTTGGTCTCGGTGAGGAAGCGCGGGTTCATGATCTGGAAGCCGGCAGCCAAAAGGATCAGGACCGGCAGCATGCCAAGCGCGGCGAAGGCGGTGCGCAGCCGCCGGCTCCTGCCGGCCGCCTGGTCACCCGTGCTCATCTCGGTTGCCTTGTCGGTCATCCCTGGGCCGCTCTTGTCGGTCATCCCGGTGCTGCTCTTTTCGGTCATCCCTTGGCCGCTCCCGTTGCAAGTTCCATGATTGCTTCCTGACTGAGCGGCTGGCCTTCGGATGCCGTCACCTCGCCCGAAATGGTGCCGTCGCGCATCACCAGAACGCGGTCGGCGACGCCGATCACCTCCGGCAGTTCGCTGGAGATCATCAGGATGGCGATGCCCTTTTTGGCGAGATCGTCGATCAGCCGGTAGATTTCCGACTTCGCCCCGACATCGACGCCGCGCGTCGGTTCGTCGAGGATGAGGACCCGCGGTTCGGTTTCGAGCAGGCGGGCGAGCAGCACCTTCTGCTGGTTGCCGCCCGACAGCGAGCCGGCATTGGCCTGCACCGACCTGGTGCGGATGGAGAGCTCGGAAACGGCCTTGGCGGCGCGCCTTTCGGCCGTGGCGAAGTCGCGCAAGCCGCCGGCCTGCGCATCCCTGGCGAGCACACCCATGCTGATATTGTCGGAAATCGACATGTCGAGGAACAGGCCGAGTTCCTTGCGGTCTTCGGTAAGATAGGCGATGCCGGCATCCAGCGCCTCGCGCGGCGAGCCGATCGATATCGGCTTGCCGTCGAGTTCCAACGTGCCTGATGTGCGCCTGTCGGCGCCGAAGATCAGCCGTGCGAGTTCGGTGCGGCCCGAGCCGACGAGGCCCGCCAGCGCCAGCACTTCGCCCTTGTGCAGGTCGAAGGAGCAGCCTTTCAGGAGATTGCCGTCCGATATGCCGCGCACCGATAGTGCGATGGCGCGCTTGCTGTCCGGCGGGCGGTGATCTTTTTTGTAGAAGGCGGAAAGGTCACGGCCAACCATCATCGAGACGAGGCGCGAGGCGTTCAGGTCGGCGCGATCGAGCGTGCCGACATAGCCGCTGTCGCGCAGCACGCTGACGCGGTCGGCAAGTTGGTAGACCTCTTCCATGCGGTGGCTGATATAGATGATGGCGATGCCCTGCGACTTCAGCGTCGCAATCACCTCGAACAGCCTGTCGGTCTCGCGCGAGGTCAGCGACGTCGTCGGCTCGTCCATGACGATGATGCGTGCGCTGGTCGACAGCGCGCGGGCGATTTCGACCATCTGGCGTTCGCCAAGCGACAGGCTGGAGACCGAGGCGCGCGCCGAGAAGGAAACGCCGAGCCGTGCGATGATTTCCTTGGCGCGCCGATTGCACTGGTCGCGGTCGACGATGCCGAACCGTCTCGGCTCGTTGCCGAGGAAGATGTTCTGCGCGACCGTCAGGTTGGGCGCCAGCGACAGCTCCTGGTAAATGACGGCAATGCCGTTGGCGCGTGCCTTGATCGGGTCGCCGGTGGCGACCGGCGTGCCGTCGATCAGAATCTCGCCGCCGGCATCAGGCCGATAGGCTCCCGACAGCACCTTCATCAGCGTCGACTTGCCGGCGCCGTTTTCGCCCATCAGCGCGTGCAGCTCGCCGGCGTGCACAGTCAGCGATACGTCCTGCAAGGCGCGGATCGGGCCGAACGTCTTGGAGATGTGTCGCATCTCCAGCACCGGCTGGCGCTCTGTTTCGATCCGAGCAGCGGCGGTCATCGCGCGTCTCCCGCTGCGGCATCAGCGACGCCTCGGTCGGCGGCGAGGCCGCGCCAGCTATCGCGATAGGGGGCAAGCCCGATGAAGCTTGAAGCACGAACAGGCTCCGGCGCCTCGGCGGCAAATTCGCGTCCAACACTCTCGAAGGCGAGAGCCGCCGCTCCGGTGGCGCTGCCCTCCAGCGTGGCGCCCTGCATGAAGGCCTGGCCGGGACGCAGCTGCGCCAGCAGGCTGGCTAGCAGGCCACCGCTGTTCAGCCCGCCATCGACGATCACCGTGTTGTTCGAACGGACCAGGTCGAGACACAGATCGACCATCAGCGCGACATAAAGCAGCGCCACAGCCGCGCGCTCTTTCGCTTTGGGTGTGCGCCCCACCAGTTCGCCGGGATGGCCAGGTATCGGCCCGCCGGGCGCGAAGCTCGGCAGTGCCATGACGCCGGCGTCGATCACCTGCTGCACGGCTGAGGGGGCGATCGCGCCCTGCCAGCCGGCGCTGATCGTTGCGAATTCCCGGCCGCCCATGAAGCGGATGGTCGGCACCGGGCCGCCATCGACATCGACGTTGACCAGCATGTCGCGGTTGCGATCGAGCGCGTCGAGCGGGCAGTCCGGATTGAGCACCACAACCCAGGTGCCGGTCGAGACGACGGTGACCGGACCAAGCTCCTGCCGACGATAGGCATGGAGCGCCGCATTGCTGTCATGGACACCGTTGTGAATGGCGATCGGCCGTGTCGCCCCGCCAAAGCGCTGTTCGCCGATCACCGCGCCGGCACGCTCGAAGGCGGGCATCTGGCGGCGCCAACCCTCGGCGTCGACCAGCGAGGAGAAATCACGTTTGCGCGGCGCCCACAGATGCGAGTGGCAGCCGAGATAGGAAACCTCCGAGACCGCCCGGCCACCAAAGCGCCAGCTCCAGTATTGTGGATAACCGAGGATCGATTTGGCGGCGGCGAACACGCTTGGTTGCACCGTCTTCAGCCACAGCATGTGGCGACCATAGTTGAAGCCGAGCGGCAGATGCGGCGAGTAGGTCTCGGCAAAATCCGGAATGCGGCGATCGATCTGCGCGGCGATCTCGGCCGGCGGCTCCTGCTCGTAATCGAGGATCGGATGCGTCAGCGCCGCATCGTCAATCAAGGCAAAGGTGCAGCCATGGCCCGAAACCATCAGCCCCTCTATGCCATGGCTGTCGACCGCTTCGCCGACGGCGCGAGCCGCCCAATCGCGAAGCGCTGCTTCGTCGAGCACACTGAAGCCGCCTTCGCGTGTCCAGTTCGGCTGGGTCCGGCGCTCACCCAGAATCTGCCCGTCCTGACCGAAGACGAACAGCTTCGAGTTGGTCTTGCCGAAGTCGAGGACAGCCATCTTCACTGGACGGCTCCCGAGGCAGGGGCGATCCGCACCATGACGCCGGCGTCCTCCAGCATACGCGCGTCGGCGTCGGACAGGCCGTCGTCGGTCACCAGCGTGCCGATGCGCGACAAGGGCAGCGCGACGTTGCGCGCGTGGATCGACAGTTTGCGGCTGTCGGCCAGCACCACGATCTGGTCGGCGCAGAGACTGAGTTCGGCGATCGAGCGGACCAGTAGCGGATGCGATTCCAGCAGGCCCTCCGGGCCGATGCCTTGCGAGCCAAGAAAGAACTTCGATGCATAGAAGGGCACGGCCTGGGTGAGCGAATGGATGATGCCAGGCTCGCGATGAAGTTCACCCCCGGCAATGGTTAGGCTGCAATGGCCGTGGTCGCTCAAATAGGCCACGAGCGGCATCGAGTTGGTGTAGAGCCGGATGTTGCGGTCAGCGAGCTTGACGCCGAGATGGAAACAGGTCGAACCGCCATGCACGATGACGGCGTCGCCATCGCGCACCATGGTCGCCGCGACAGCGGCGATCTGCCGCTTGGCCTCGACCGCGAGATCGCGGTTCTCGTCGTAGGGCCTGGCATAGGCGACGCCCGCCTGCGCAGCGCCATCGAGCGCCGAGATGCCGCCATAGACCTTCCGTGCCTCGCCGGCCTCGTCGATCTTGTCAATATCGCGCCGCACCGTCGCAGCCGATACGCCGAGCCGCTCCTGCAACTCGCGCACCGAGGCGAAGGGGCGATCCCGCAACAGCTCGACGATCTGACGCTGGCGGCCGGAGTCGCTCAACGGATACCCTCCCGAATGCCATTTTGCCACGGCAATTGGTGCAACTTACTCAACCCAAATCAGATTGCAAGCTAGATTTGGTTGTATAAGATCACTATTGACGTAACTTACTCGCATCTGCGATACCAGCGTCACTCGTTGTCCCGGCTACCGGGATCCAAAGCCGTGGCCGCGCGGCCGGTTTGTGAAGGAGTTTCGATGACAATCAACGCGGATGCGCAGGAACTGGCCGCATTGCGGTCGCTTTCGGCCAGCATTGGGCGCGACCCGCACTTGACCCAGGCCGCCGGCGGCAACACGTCGCTGAAAGCCGGCGACACGCTCTGGATCAAGGCTTCCGGAACCTGGCTGAAGGACGCGCTCGCCGAGGACATCATGGTTCCGGTGGCGATCCCGCCGCTGATCAGGGCTGTCGAACAGCGCGACCCGGCCGCCGATCAGCCACAGGCGTTCGCCGTCGAGGCGCTCAACGCCCGCAAGCTGCGTCCTTCGATCGAGACCACGGTTCACGCGCTGATGCCGCAGCGCGTCGTTCTGCATGTCCACTGCGTCGATACCATTTCGCTTGCTGTGCAGGCCGATTGCGAGGCTCAAGTCGCCAAGCGCCTGGATGGTCTCGAATGGGCGTATATCCCTTATCGCCGGCCGGGCCTGCCGCTTGCCCAGGGCATTGCCGAGCGCCTTCGGCCTGGGGTCGATGTGCTGGTCCTTGCCAATCATGGCCTGGTCGTCGCAGCCGAGACCGTCGCCGGCGCCGAGGCGCTGCTGCGTCGCGTTACACGACTTCTGGCGCGGCCGCCGCGAAAAGTGGCGCAGCCCAACGTTGTTGCATTGACGGAACTCATCGAACGCAGCGGTTACAGGTTGCCGGCGGATGTCGAAGCGCATGCCGTCGCGATCGATCCTGAAAGCTGCCGCATGGCGTCAGGAGGCAGCCTCTATCCCGATCACGTCATCTTTCTCGGCCAGGGTTCGGTCGTGGCGAGACCCGGTGAGGACGTGATGCATGTCACCGAACGGCGCGGCACGGCACCGGTAGCGATCCTGTTTCCCGGGCTTGGCGTGCTGATGCGCGGCGACGCCAGTGCCGGCGCCAATGCCATGCAACGCTGCCTCGCCGACGTGACGGCGCGGGTCGACGTCGCGGCGAAGCTGAACTATCTGACCGCCGCCGAGAACGACGAACTGATCAACTGGGACGCCGAGCAATATCGCCAGAAACTCAATGCAGCCGGCAGCTGACATGGCGTTGTCGAGCGGCCCGCTTTCGATTGGCCCAGTTTCGGTCGGAATCGACATCGGCACATCAGGCGCCCGCGCCGTCGCCATGCGGCCGGACCTTTCGATTGCCGCGCGTTCCGCCGTTCCACTCGACAGATTTGGCCAGAACGCCCGCGACCCGTCCGTATGGTGGTCAGCGGTCGGCGCGGCGCTGACGGAACTGCTTTCCGGGATCGATCGCGCGGCGGTCCGGTCGATTGCCGTCGACGGCACTTCGGGAACGTTGCTGCCGGTCGACGGCGCCGGGCGGCCGCTGACCGAGCCGTTGATGTACAACGACAAGGTCGACGACGACACCATTCTGGCGATGATCGCGCGCGAGGCGCCGGCAGCGAGCGCAGCGCGTGGGGCGACGTCCGGTCTTGCCAAGGCACTGTTGTTCCAGCGCCTGTCTGGCGTTGCCGCGGTGCTGCATCAGGCAGACTGGATCGCGGCACAGTTCTCCGGCCGCTTCGACATCAGCGACGAGAACAATGCCCTGAAAACCGGCTACGACGTCGAGGCACGGCGCTGGCCGGACTGGATCGCGGCGACCGGCATGCGCATGGAATTTCTGCCTAATGTCGTCAGGCCGGGCGATGTCACGGGAAGGCTCACCGCGAGCGCCGCGGACCGGTTCGGCCTGGCGCGCGACGTCGCCGTGGTCGCCGGGACGACCGATGGCTGCGCGTCGTTCCTGGCGACGGGCGCTGCGGCAGTTGGCGACGGCGTCACCGCGCTGGGGTCCTCGCTGACCCTCAAAATCCTCTCCGACCGGCCGATCTCGGCGCCGCAGTTCGGCATCTACAGCCACCGGTTGGGAGATGCCTATCTGGCCGGTGGTGCGTCGAATTCGGGCGGCAAGGTGCTGGCGCAGCATTTCTCGCTCGGGCGCATCATCGAGCTGAGTGCGGCCATAGACCCCATGACGGAGACCGGCCTCGACTATTATCCGCTTCCCGCGGTCGGCGAACGCTTTCCGATCGCCGATCCTGCTCTGCCGCCACGCCTGACGCCGCGGTCTGCGGACGACGCCGACTATCTGAAAGCGATGTTCGAGGGCATTGCCGAGATCGAGGCGCTCGGCTATCGCCGGCTTGCCGAGCTCGGCGCGCCTCGGCTGCTCTCGGTGAGAAGTGTCGGCGGCGGTGCGGCAAATCCCGCCTGGACCGCGATCCGGCAGCGCAAGCTGGGAGTCGGTTTTCTGCCGGCGCTTTCGGACGAGGCAGCCGCCGGCACGGCGCGTCTGGCGCTGATGGGGGCAATCGCAGCGGGGCTGTTGTGAGCATGAAACCAGTCGAACATCTCGACGGCATCGGAGCGCTGGTTGAGCGCTATCAGGTGTTCCTGCTCGATCAGTTCGGCGTGCTGCACGACGGCACGAACCCCTATCCGGGCGCCGTGGAGGCGTTGTCGGCGCTGAAGCGCGCAGGCAAGACGATCGTGCTGGTCTCGAATTCCGGCAGGCGGGCGCGGCCCAACGAGGCCCGCTTGCTGAAGCTCGGCTTCGAACCAGGAAGCTGGGATCAATTTGTCTCTTCCGGCGAGATCGCGTGGCAGTCCTTTCACGAAATGGCGATATCCGGAAAGCTGCGCCCAAGCACAAAGTGCCTGCTGATCAGCCGCGAAGGCGATCGCTCGGCGATTGAAGGCCTGCCTTTCGCGTTGACCAGGGACGGCGACGATGCCGAGCTGGTGCTGATCGCCGCCAGCGAGGGCGACCGCTACGACATCGAGCACTATCGCAGACTATTTGCACCGGCAGCGATGCGAAAGGTGCCGTGCTTCTGCACCAATCCCGACAAGATCATGCTGACGCCAGTGGGACCTCGCTTTGGCGCCGGCCAGCTTGCGGATCTCTACGAGAGTCTCGGCGGCAGCGTCACCCGTATCGGCAAGCCCTACACCCCGATCTTCGATGCCGCACTGGCACTGGCGGGCAACCCGGACCGCAGCACCGTGGTCTGTGTCGGCGACAGCGTCGAACACGATGTCGCCGGTGGAATTGGTGCCGGCGTGGCGACTGCGCTGGTGTTGTCCGGAATACTGGCGGACACCCCTGACCTGGCCATGCTTTTCGACAGTCTGGACGCCTACCCCGATTACACCACCGACAGTTTCAGATTCGCGGATTGAGGCCCGCATTTCCCAGGTTTGGGCGCTGCCGCGGTGATCGGCGCAGCTCTTTGGCTGCTGTTGCCAGTTCACATCTTGTTGGTCGGAGGCTATTGATCCCGTATGCGTGATTTCCAACTCCCCGGGCGCTCGCCGGTTCGTGCGACGGAAGCGATGGCCGCGACATCGCACCCTCTGGCGACGCTGGCGGCGATCGAGATGCTGCGGTCCGGCGGCAATGCAATGGACGCAGCCGTCTGCGCGGCGGCGGTGCAGGCGGTGGTCGAGCCGCAATCGACTGGCATCGGCGGCGACTGTTTCGTCCTCTATTGCCCCAATGGCCAAGGCGAAGTTCTGGCCTTCAACGGCTCCGGCCGCGCACCGGCAGCAGCAGAGGCGCAGTGGTATCTGGACAGGGGCCATAACGAGCTGCCTGAGTCCGGTCCGCACGCGGTCACCGTGCCGGGCGCCGTCGACGCCTGGTGCCGGCTGCTCGATGATCACGGCAGAAAGGGCATCGACGCCGCGCTCGCGCCGGCCATACGCTACGCCGAACAGGGTTATGTCGTTCATGACCGCGTGGCCTTCGACTGGGCTGAAAGTGCCGCCTTGCTGGCCGCCGACGAACACGCGGCGCGGATTTTTCTGCCGGATGGAAAGGCGCCGCTGGCCGGCGAGTTGCACCGGCAGCCGCAACTGGCCGACACGTTGCGCATCGTCTCGCGCCGTGGCCGCGCCGGCTTTTACGAAGGCGAGGTCGCCGACGACATGGTTTCGCGTCTGCGCGCGCTTGGCGGGCTGCATGCGCTAGAGGATTTTGCGGTGACGAAGGGCGACTATGTCAGGCCGGTCGGCACATCCTACCGGGGCTACGACATGCATCAGATGCCGCCGAACAACCAGGGGTTGACGGCACTGATCATGCTGAATGTGCTGTCGGGCTTCTCGCTCGGCTCGCTGCAGCCGAACGGCGCCGAGCGCTTTCATCTCGAGATCGAGGCGGGGCGGCTTGCCTATCAGGATCGCGACAATTTCATCGGCGACCAGAACCAGGTCCATGTTCCCGTAGAGCAGTTGTTGTCCAGATTCCATGCGGACCAGCTTCGCGCCGAGATCGATCCGGCGCGCGCAATGACGCATCTGCCACGCCTGGAGCTTCAGCCGAGCGACACCGTCTACATCTCGGTGGTCGACCGCGACCGTAATGCGGTCAGCTTCATCAACTCGACCTTTGGTTCGTTCGGCAGCGGGGTGGTCGGCCCCAAGACCGGCGTCGTCCTGCAGAACCGCGGCAGCAGCTTCCGCCTGGCGGCCGACCACCCAAACCGCATCGCACCGGGAAAACGCCCAATGCACACCATCATGCCAGGCATGGTGACAGCCAAGGGCAGGGCAGTCATGCCGTTCGGCGTGATGGGCGGCGGGTACCAGCCGTTCGGCCATGTCCACCTGCTCACCAACATGATCGATTTCGACATGGACCCGCAGGAGGCGCTGGATGCGCCGAGAGTGTTTTACCGCCAGAACGCAGTGGAGGCGGAGCGTGGCGTTCCGGCCGAGGCGATCGCCGGCCTGCGCGAGCGAGGCCACGACGTGTCCATCCCAACCGAACCGCATGGCGGCGGCCAACTGGTGCTGATCGACTGGGACAAGGGCACGCTTACCGGCGCGTCCGATCCACGCAAGGACGGTTGCGCGCTGGGTTACTGACGATCGGCCGCGCCTTGCGTGCTGGTCCTGTTCAGTTTTGGCGCTGCCGCCACCAGCGCCTTGCCGATCGCCGACTGCGGCGCACCGATGACCGTGCGGGCTTTGCCGCTCTCGGCGACGCGGCCGCCATCGAGAATGACGACACGATGAGCGATGGCGCTGATAACGCCAAGATCATGCGAAATGAACAGATAGGCGATCCGTTGCTCGCGTTGCAGATCGAGCAGCAATTGCAGGATCTGCCGGCGCACCGATACGTCGAGCGCGGAAACCGCCTCGTCGAGCACGATCAGCGAGGGTTTTGTGGCGATGGCGCGAGCAATCGCGATGCGCTGGCGCTGGCCGCCCGAGATCTCGTGGATAGCGCGGCCGGCGAGATCAGCGCTCAGGCCGACGCGCTCCAGCAGAGCGGCGATGCGACGCGGGCGTTCTGATCGGGCTGCGATGCCATGGACGCGCAAAGGATCGTCAAGCACGCGCGCGACGCTGGCGCGCGGATTGAAGGCGGCGAGCGGGTCCTGGAAAACCATTTGCACGCGCGCGCGTCGTGCGCGCAAGGCGGCGCCGTTCAGGGCCAGGAAATCGCCGCCTTCGAAGTCGATACGGCCGGCGTCCGGTTCGATCAGCCGCAACAGCAGCCGCGCGATCGTCGACTTGCCGCTGCCGGAAGGGCCGGCCAGCGCCAGCGTCTCGCCGGCCTCGATGTCGAAGGAAACGTCATCGACGGCGGCGATTGTCTTGCCGCTGCGGCGATATCGTTTCGTCAGGCCGGAAACGGCCAGCAATGGACTGCTCACCGCAACGCTCCCGCCTGCCGCAGCAGCGGTTCGGCGTCGAGGCCGAGATGGGCGTCGAGCAGCGCTCTTGTAGAGGCGTGGCGCGGGCTAGCGACGATCTGCGCCGTCGCGCCGAGCTCGACCAGCTCGCCGTTACGGAATACGGCGATGCGCTCGGCCAGCTCGGCGGCCAGCGCAATGTCGTGGCTGACGAACAGCAGCGTCATGCCGTCCTCGGCCACCAATTGCCGGATCAGCGTAACGATCTCGGCCTGCACGATGGTGTCGAGCGCGCTGGTCGCCTCATCGGCGATCAGCAGTTTCGGACCGGCCGCAATCGCCGCGGCAATCGCCACGCGCTGTTTTTGGCCACCGGAAAGCTCGTGCGGATAGGCGCGCAAGGCGGCGTCCGGGTCGGGAAGTCCCACGCGTTCGAACAGGGTTTTTGCCCTGGCATAGGATTGCGACCAACTGAGGCCGAGATGCGTGTGCGCGACTTCCGCGATCTGCTCGCCAACCGCCATTACCGGATCGAGGCTGGCCGACGGGTCCTGGAAGACGAAGCCAACATCGCGGCCTCCGAGGGGGGTGTGGTCGCGAAGACTGGCAGGTTGGCGATCCGTCGCGCC
>NZ_CAKXZT010000143.1:0-54788 GCF_935825525.1 Mesorhizobium escarrei | reverse complement strand
GGCCGATCTCCCCCCTTTTGGGGGAGATGTCCGGCAGGACAGAGGGGGGCGCGAAGGAATGAGGTGATTGAAGGTTCGGTAACTTCCACTCGATCGAGCCTCCAACCTTGGTAAAACCCGGCAGCAGCCCGGCAATGGCCAGCGCCAGCGTGCTCTTGCCCGAGCCGCTCTCGCCGATGATGGCGAAGCGTTCGCCGGCGGCGACGTTGAGGCTGACATGTTTCAGCGCCGCCACCTCGCTGCCGTCACGGCGATAGGTCACCGTCAGATCGCGGATCGAAAGCAGCGCCGTCACGACAGGCTCCTTCTCACCGCCGCCGTCTCGACGACGCCTTCACCGGCGAGATAGACGCCGAGCACGGTCAGCACGAGTGCTACGCCTGGAATGATCGACAGGAAGGGCGCGGTGCGCAGCACGGCGCGACCCTCGGCGATCATGCCGCCCCAGGTCACGCGGTTGGGGTCGCCGAGGCCGAGAAACGAGAGGGCCGCTTCGGTGAGGATCGCGGCGGCGACGATCACCGACGACAGCGCCAGCAGCGGCGGCAATGCGTTGGGCAGCACTTCGCGCAAGGCGATCTCCAGCGGATGCATGCCGATGACGCGGGCGCCGGCGACAAAATCGCGCTCGCGGATCGACAGCACTTCGGCGCGGGCAACACGCGCCGGCCCCGTCCAGGCGCCGAGCGCGATCGCCGTGACGACGACGCCGAGCGATGGCCCGACGACGCTGACGAAGGCCAGCGCCAGCAGGAAGCTCGGCACGGTCTGGAAGGCGTCGGTGATGCGCATCAGCACTTCGTCGACTAGACCGCCGGCAAAGCCGGCCAGCGTGCCGATTACAGCGCCGACGGCAAGGGCTGCGGCTGCCGCCGCCAGCCCGACCGCCAGCGAGGTACGGGCGCCGTGGAGAAGCGCGGCCAGCACGTCGCGGCCGAGCCGGTCGGTGCCGAGCGGCAGCGACCAGTCCTGAAAGGGCGGCAGCAATGCCGGCCCGGCAATGGCGTGCGGGTCGCCGGGAAAGAACAGCGGCGCCGTCAGCCCCATGGCGAACAGCGCTACCAGGATGATCGCGCCGGCGATCGCTTCCGGCGTGCGAAGAAAGCGGCGAAGCGGGCTCACGCACCGGCCTCGCTGGCGCCGACGCGCGGATCGAGGAAGGCGTAGGCGATGTCGACAAGAAGATTGATAACGATGACCAGAACGGCGCTGACCAGGATTATCCCGAGCAGCAGCGGCGTGTCGCGCGCCGCCACCGCTTCCTGTGCCAGCCGGCCGAGGCCGGGCACCGAAAAAACGCTTTCGATGACGACGCTGCCGCCGAGCATCTGCGCCGATTGCAGGCCGAGCATGGTGACCAACGGCAACAGCGCGTTGCGGGCAACGTGGGCGAGCACGATGCGGCGGCGGGAGAGCCCTTTGGCGAAGGCGGCGAGGACAAAATCCTGTCGCCAGACCTCGGACATGCCGGCGCGCATCATGCGCAGATAGAGTGCCAGATAGATGAAGCCGAGTGCCGACACCGGCAGGATGAGATGGCGGGCGATGTCGGCCGCACGGTCGAGGCCGGTCTTGCCCGACGCTATGCTCTCGATGCCGCCGATCGGAAACCAGCGCAGGTCGACGGCAAAGACGATGATCAGCACCAGCCCAAGCCAGAAGCCGGGAACGGCGTAGAGCGCCAGCGAGCCGATCGACAGCAAGCGGTCGCGAAAGCTGCCGGGCCTGGCGCCGGCATAGATGCCGAGCGCCGAGCCGAGCCCGAAGGAGAGCGCGGTGGCGCTGCCCATCAACAGCAGCGTGTTGGGCAGGCGCTCGAGGATGACGTCGCGGATTGGCCGCGAAAAGGTCACCGATTGGCCGAGGTCGAGATGCAGCAACGCCCAGAGATAGGTCGCCAGCCGCGTCAACGCCGACTGGTCGAGGCCCCAGCGATGGCGCAGCAGTTCGATCATGCCGGCGTCGCCGCCGGTCGAGGCGATATAGGCGTCGACCGCGTCGCCAGGGGCGGCTTCAAGCAAAAGGAAAGTGCCCACGACGACGATCAGCAGCACGAAGACGCTGCCGACGAGGCGACGGCGAAGGAGGAGAAGCGCGCGGGTCATGGTGCACCGACATTGGCAGGTGGGCCAATTCTTCCGCGTTGCGTTCTACGGCGCCCCCCTCTGTCCTGCCGGACATCTCCCCCACTTGGGGGGAGATCGGCTGTCATTGTCGCTTTCGCCAATCTCCAGCGTTGCAAGAGGGCCGGCAACGCCGAAGCTGCCAATCTCCCCCCAAGTGGGGGAGATGTCCGGCAGGACAGAGGGGGGCGCCATAGAGCTCTCATCACCAAAGCTGAGCACCTGGATACACCATGTGCAAGCCTGGAGCGAACCTTGCTAAGCCTCCAGCCAGGTGTCCGCCCAGTTCGACACCGCCCAGCGCGGGTTGTTGGCGACATTCCCCACCGTGTCTCTGATAACGCTGATGAAGCTCCATTCGGCGACGTTGATCAGCGGCAGGTCGGCTGCGACCTTTTTCTGAAACTCCTTGTAAAGTTCCGTCCGCGCGGCGGGGTCGAGCGTCTCCGACGCCTTGGCGATGAGGGCGTCGAGTTCGTCGTTCTTGTAGCCGCCCTGGTTGGAGAACGGCACCCCGTCCGGGATGCCGCTCTGCACCAGGATGGTGGTCGAGATCGCCGGATCGCCGCGGAACACCGGCGGCCCGACCGCAAGGTCGAAGGCGTGGTCGGTGTAGACGGCCTTGATATGCGCGGCCGAGTCGTTGTTGACCAGCTGGGCGTCGATGCCGATGGCGGCGAGCGCCTGGCGCAGATAGTCGCCGAACTGCTTGGTCTCGTTGAAATAGGGTGCCGGCAGCAGCTTCAGCGAAAAGCGCTTGCCGTCGTCACCCCTGCTGTAGCCGGCTTCGTCGAGCAGGGCGTTGGCCTTGGCCACGTCGAAGGCATAAGTCGGCACATCGGTGGTATAGAACTGCGGATCGTTTTTCGGCACCGGGCCGGTGGCAGTGGCGGCATAGCCGAGGAACACCGTCCTGACGACGAAATCCTTGTCGATGGCGTGGGCGATCGCCTGGCGCACCTTCAGGTCGGCCAGCTCCTTGCGGCGATGATTGATCTCGACGACAAGCTGATAAGTCAGCGCCTCATAACCCTTGGTGATCACCTTGAGGCCAGGCACTTTTGAGATGCGGTCGAGATCGGCCAGCGGCACCGCGGAAAAGGCGGCGAGCTGGATCTCTTCGGCCTCGAGCGCGCTTGCCGCCGAGGTTCGGTCGGGCAGCACCTGATAGATGATCTCGTCGAGGTAAGGTTGGTCCTTACCCCAATAGTCCGCATTCCTCTCCAGCCGGTAATATTCGCCGGACTTGTGTTCGGCGAATTTGAACGGGCCGGTGCCAACAGGTGCGTTGTTGGCCGGGTTCTCTTCGATGTTTCCTGTCTCGTAGATGTGCTTCGGCACCACGCTGCTCAGCGCCGGCAAGGCGTTGCGGATCAGCTGGAACGGTGTCGGCCTGGCGAATTTGAACACCGCGGTCAGTTCGTCCGGGGTGTCGACCGCCTCCAGATCCTTGAACACGGTGCGGCCGAGATTCTGCAGCGGCTTCCAGATCTGCAGCGCCGAGAACGCGACGTCGGCGGAGGTAAAGGGTTTGCCATCATGCCATTTGACGCCCTCGCGCAATTTGAACGTCACTGACAAGCCGTCGGCGGCGCCCTCCCAGCTTGTCGCCAGGCGTGGGTCGAGCCCGTCCTTGCCGTCGAAGGACGCCTCGGCCAGCGTTTCCACGATCTTGCTCGAAATAAAGAACACACCGTTGGAAGCGACGATCGCCGGGTTGAGGTTGCGCGGCTCGGAATCGGCGGCGACGACCAGCCGCCCGCCTTTCTTCGGCGTCTGCGCCCAGCCGATCGTCGGCAGCGCCGTCGAAGCCAGAAGCAAAGCCGAACCGGCAAGCACGCTGCGTCTGGAAATCGTGAAATCTGACATGATCGAACTCCGTCCCTCTCAGCCACCCGGCCGGTGGGCCAGTACCCTGGGACGCCAGACGGCATCCTTGCAAGGGTGATTATGAGCCTTGCCGAGGGTTTCGCCAGAGACGGATTTGGCGCATCCTCATGTGGCTTTGAAAATTTCGTCCGCTGGACCAGTTACAGGGAAGCGGTTCAATCCGACCTTATCTGGTAGGACCAGGCTTATCTGGTAGGACGAGACTGGGCACCGCCGGCGATCCGAGCGGCCGGCCAAGGAATTCAGGGAGAGAAAGATGAACGTCGCTCCGGGTAAGAATGCCGTCAGCACCATCCCGTTCGATCATGCCAGGGTCGATCGGCTGATGGAGGAAGCCGGTATCGATGTGCTGCTCGCCACCTCCAAGCACAACACGCAATATCTACTTGGCGGCTACAGGTTCATCTTCTTCGCCGCCATGGATGCGATCGGCCACAGCCGCTATCTGCCCATAATTGTCTACGAGAGGGGCGGGCCGGACCACGCCGCCTATATCGGCAACCGCATGGAGGGCGCCGAGCACCAGAACAACCCGTTCTGGACGCCGACCTTCCACGCCGCCTGCTGGGGCACGCTCGACGCCGCCAATCTCGCGGTCGAGCACCTGACGAAAATCGGCAAGGGTGATGCCCGCATCGGCATCGAGCCGGCTTTCCTGCCGTCGGACGCCTACACGCTGATCCGCAAGGCGCTGCCGGATGCCAAGCTGATCGATGCGACCGATATGCTGGAGCGGATGCGGGCGATCAAGACGGATGCGGAGCTGGAGAAGCTGCGCATCGCCTCTGAACTGATCACCGATTCCATGCTGGCGACCATTCGCTGGGCACGTGAAGGCACGACCAAGACCGAAATTATCGAGCAGCTGCGGCGCGAGGAGACCAATCGCGGTGCGCATTTCGAATATTGCCTGTTGACGCTCGGCGCCAGCCACAACCGCGCCGGCTCGCCGCAGGCATGGAAGAAGGGCGAGGTGATGTCGATCGATTCCGGTGGCAATTATCACGGCTATATCGGCGACCTCTGTCGCATGGGCATTTTGGGCGAGCCGGATGCCGAACTCGAGGACCTTTTAGCCGAGGTCGAGACGGTGCAGCAGGCGGCCTTTTCCAAGGTCAGGGCGGGCACTCTTGGTGGTGACATGATTTCCTACGCGGAAGGCGTGCTGAAAGCGTCGAAGGTCGCGCCGTACACCGATTTCTTCGCCCACGGCATGGGGTTGATCACCCACGAAGCGCCGTTCCTGATGACCAACCACCCGGTGACCTATGACGGCACCTATGCCAAAAAGCCGCTGGAGAAAAACATGGTGCTCTCGGTCGAGACGACGATGCTCCACCCGACGCGCGGCTTCATCAAGCTCGAAGACACGCTGGCGGTCACTGAGACTGGCTATGCTATGTTCGGCGATCGGGGCAGGGGCTGGAACAGAGGTGGTGCTTCATGATCAGCCCGTACGCGCTGCCCCTCATCGCCCTGCCGGGCACTTCTCCCCGTATAGTGACCTATCGGATTCACACATCGCAAAAATCGAATCAGGATCAATAACTTAGATGACCATCGGTGTCGGAAGCAGCAGACACCGCGCGCCACCGCCGACGTTGAAAAGACTCGCTTTTCCAGCACGTTCCCTCGTGATTGATTAATGCCGGCAGAGATGTGTGAACATGATAGGTATAGTGACGGGGAGAAGGGGACGCTCCGACGCTGCATGCAATTCGAGCATTCGTGATTAGCGAAACCGTTGATGACAGCGCCCTTCTCCCCGTCTCTATACGGGGAGAAGATGCCGGCAGGCAGATGAGGGGCAGCGCTGCCCAGAGAAAGTTACTTCCCAGCCGGCGGCAGCAGCCGGAAATCCGGCAGGTCGCGCAGCGCCAGTTCCGGCCCGGCCGGCGAATAGACGATGAAGAGCTGCATCGGCGCATCGCCGGTGTTCAGCGTCGAGTGGAAGCGGCTTTCCGGCACATAGATGGTGCAGCCGGGGCCGACCTTCTCAACGACCGGATTGCCCCTCTCGTCTTCGACCATCTGCTCGCCATTGCCTGAGATAACGAAGATGATCTCTTCAGCGCCTGGATGATTGTGGCGCGTGTGGCCCTTGCCGGAGGGCAGGTCGACGACGCCGCCGGAAAAGCGGGCAGCACCGTTCACTTCGGGAGCCACCGTCAGCGACAGTCTGCCCCAGTCGAAGCCGAAGGCGCTGACATCCTTCGGATACACGAATAGCTTGCTCCGATCGGTCATCGTCTCATCCCTTCTTTTTCTTTGCGACAGTTCTAGTGCCAAGTGTGACCGCCTTGAAATCGGCAGTCTGCCTGGCGATCGCCGCCTCCGCCGGCAGCCGCTCCATCGAGCTGGCGCCGTAGAAACCGTGCAGGCCCTTGCAGCGTTCGAGGATATAGCGGGCATCGTCCGGCATCGAGATCGGCCCGCCATGGCAAAGCAGGATGACATCCTTGCGCACGGCACGCGCCGCTTCAGCGATGGCGTCGTTCTCCGTCACGCAGTCGTCGAGCGATTTGGCCGACGTCGCACCGATCGAGCCGCCGGTGGTCACCCCCATATGAGCGACGACGATGTCGGCGCCGGCCTTGGTCATGGCGCGCGCCTCATCGGGGTTGAACACATAGGGTGTGGTCAGCAGATCGAGCTCGTGTGCCGCGGCAATCATGTCGACCTCGAGCCCGAAGCCCATGCCGGTTTCTTCGAAACTCTGCCGCATCTGGCCGTCGAACAGGCCAATGGTCGGAAAGTTCTGCACGCCGGAAAAACCCATCGTCTTCAGCTCGGCCAGCAGCAGCGGCATGATGACGAAGGGATCGGTGCCGTTGACGCCGGCCAGCACCGGCGTCTTCT
This sequence comes from Mesorhizobium escarrei, assembly GCF_935825525.1. GTDB lineage: Bacteria > Pseudomonadota > Alphaproteobacteria > Rhizobiales > Rhizobiaceae > Mesorhizobium > Mesorhizobium escarrei. The sequence continues at coordinate 47,916 of NZ_CAKXZT010000143.1, read as the reverse complement.
TCACCACCGGCAGCACCTCATAGGCCATTTCCTTGACGATCTCGTTGGCGTTGCCATAGGCGAGCAGGCCGGCGGCCGAGCCGCGGCCGGCCATGCGGTAGCGGCCGGAATTGTAGATGATGATCAGGTCGATGCCGCCGGCCTCCTCGGCCTTGGCCGAAAGGCCGGTGCCGGCGCCGCCGCCGACGATCGGCACGCCGCCGGCAATCATCTTGCGGAACTTTTCCAGGATCTTCTTGCGCGGTATGGCGGGCATGGCTTCGTCTCTCACTGTCTGGCGATGTCGAGAAAAGCCGCAACCGCAGCCTTGGCGAATTCGGGATCGTTGATGTGCAGCGGCAAGCGGATTACGCGACGCGTGTTATCCGGCATGATCGTGCGCTCGATGGCCTCGAAGAGTGCTGCATCGGCCTCGGGATCGAAAAAGGCGCCGCCTTCGATGTCGAGCGCCGAAACGCCTTTTTCGGGAATGAGGAACCGGACCGGATCCTCGCAGAGGCTCAGTCTCGCGCCGATCCATTCGCCGATCCTGCGGCTTTCGTCAGGCGTCGTGCGCATCAGCGTTACGTTCGGATTGTGCTCGTAAAACAGCCGCCCGCTATAGCGTTCCGGAATGGTCGACGGCGCCCAGAAATTCACCATGTCGAGCGCGCCGACCGAGCCGACATAGGGCAGTTTCGTGCGGGCGACCGCGCCGAAACGGTCTTCGGTTGCCGGCAGAACGCCGCCGAACAGGAGGTCGCAGACTTCTGTCGTCGTGATGTCGATGACGCCGGACAGCAAGCCGCTGTCGGCCAGCTTCTCCATGGTGCGGCCGCCGGTGCCGGTGGCGTGAAAGACCATGCAGTCATAGGTCGAACGAAGCTGCTCGGCGATGGAAGTCACGCATGGCGTGGTGACGCCGAACATGGTGAGCCCGATCGATGGTTTGCCGTCGGGCGGCGGCGCCGATTTCGCAGACATGGCTGCTATCGCCTGGGCGGCGTTGTGCAGCACGACGCGAGACAGCCGGTTCAAGCCGGCTATGTCGGTCACCGACGGCATCATGACGATGTCGGAGACATCGACATAAGGAGCGGTGTCGCCCGAGGCGAGCGTCGAGATCATGATCTTGGGCAGGCCGAGCGGCAGCGCGCGCATGCCGGATGTGATGATCGAAGTGCCGCCACCACCGCCGATCCCGATCATGCCTGATATGTCGGTGCGCGACTGGACAAACTGGGTGAAGGCGATGGCCATTGCCGCCACCGCGGCGCCGCGGTCGTCGCAGCCCAGCACGGCACTGCTGCCACCGGGATGGTGGCCGGCGACCTCTTCGGCCGAGACATCGACCGGCACGGTCGCATTGCGCGTTCCGACATCGACGCGGGCGACAGCAGCACCGGTGGCTGCGACCGCATCGGCCAGAAAGGCGAGTTCCTCACCCTTGGTGTCGGCGGTGCCCACCACATAGACGCGCTTCATTGCGTTTCCCCGGTTCGAGGCGCACTCGGCGTTGCTGCCGGCCGATCTTTTGCTCCGGCCGTTCGGCAGCGCGAAAGGCCATTGCAATTTTTTGAGACGTGCGTATCATATTGACATGAATGTCTCACGTCAACCAGTGACAGTGCCCGACGATGCCAGTTCTGGAGCAGCGCGCGGGCCGCGCGCCCGCACAAGGCGGTTGATGCTGGAGACTGCGACAAGGCTGATGCAGGCGGGCGCCACGCCTTCGGTCAGCGAGGTCGCCGAAGCGGCGGAAGTCTCCCGGGCCACCGCCTATCGGTATTTTCCAAGCCAGGCGGCGCTGGTGCAGGTGGTCGTCGATGAAGGGCTGGGGCCGATCCTCACCTGGAAATCGGCCTCGGTCGATCCCGAGCGCCGCGTCGCCGAACTGTTCGACACGGCCATGCCGCGCATCGAAGCCTTCGAGGCGACGTTCAAGGCGGCGCTAAAACTGTCGCTCGACCAGTGGGCGCGGCAGCAGGCAGGCACGCTGGGCGGCGAGCCGGCCTTCACGCGCGGCCATCGCGTCGATCTGCTCAAGGACGCAATCGCACCGCTCAAGAACCGGCTGCCGCCACGCGAATTCAAGCGCCTGGCACAGGCCCTGTCGTTGATCTTCGGCGTCGAAGTGCTCATCATACTGAAGGATATATGGGGGCTGGACAGCCGCAAGATGATGTCGGTAGCGCAATGGGCAGCCGGCGCCCTGGTACGGGCTGCAGTGATGGAATCGACGACCGACGGAGACAGAAGCGCGCCAGCGACAGCGGCGGAATAATATCGATCTGGTTCGACCAGATGGGGATACCGAGTACTGACAATAGTCGGTGCTCCGTAGCTTGAACAAGGGCCTTGCGTATCAACGAGTAGGAAAATTTAAGAAAAACAGACAGATGTTGCTGGAATCTGCTTGTCTGAGGCCCTGCCATCGTCCAAGAAAGAGCTTGACGTCCGTCCGAAATTGGTAATACCAGATCAGGACAATAAAGCGGATTGAAAGTGAGGGCTGCGATCCAATTCCGGCTGGGCGAGGAGGCTCAAAAAACCGGAACGGCGCCATCACGAGGAACTACCAGGGCCGGCCTCGCCGCCGGCTCGGATGATACGGTAGAATGCGCACAAGGGAGGAAATCATCATGCGCAAGACAATGACCAGCATGCTTGCTGGTATCGGCTTAGTGCTCGCCTGCGGAACGTCCGTCTACGCGCAGGATAAGGAACTCACCATCTTCTGGGCTGAGTGGGATCCGGCGAACTATTTGCAGGAACTCGTCAACCTTTACGAGGCCGAGAGCGGCGTTAAGGTCACGGTCGAGACGACGCCGTGGCCGGATTTCCAGACCAAGGCGTTCACCGAGTTCAACGCCAGGGGCAGCGCCTACGACATGGTCGTCGGCGATTCGCAGTGGATCGGCGCGGCCTCCGAGGCAGGCCACTATGTCGACCTCACCGACTTCTTCAACAAGCACAATCTGAAGGAAGTGATGGCGCCGGCGACGGTGAAATACTACGCCGAATATCCGTCCAACTCCGGTAAATACTGGTCGATCCCGGCCGAGGGCGACGCGGTCGGCTGGTCCTATCGCAAGGACTGGTTCGAAGACCCGAAGGAGATGGAAGCCTTCAAAGCCAAGTACGGCTACGATCTCGGCGTGCCGAAGGACTGGAAGCAGCTGCGCGACATCGCTGAATTCTTCCACCGTCCCGACGAGAAGCGCTACGGCGTCGCCATCTACACCGATAACTCCTACGATGCTCTGGTGATGGGCGTCGAGAACGCCATCTTCTCCTTCGGCGGCGAGCTTGGCGACTATGCCACTTACAAGGTCGACGGGATCATCAACTCCGAGCAGAACGTCAAGGCGCTCGAGGCTTACAAGGAACTCTATTCCTTCACCCCTCCTGGTTGGGCCAAGGCGTTCTTCATCGAGGACAACCAGGCGATCACCGAGAACCTGGCGGCGATGAGCATGAACTACTTCGCCTTCTTCCCGGCGCTCATCAACGAAGCCTCGAACCCGAATGCCAAGGCCACCGGCTTCTTCGCCAACCCTCCAGGACCGAACGGCGACCAGTTCGCCGCGCTCGGCGGCCAGGGCATCTCCGTCATTTCCTATTCCGAGAATCAGGAAGAGGCGATGAAGTTCCTGGAATGGTTCATCAAGGACGAGACGCAGAAGAAATGGGCGGAACTCGGCGGTTACACGGCAAGCGCCAAGGTGCTTGAGTCGCCTGAATTCCAGAACGCCACGCCTTACAACAAGGCCTTCTACGAAACCATGTTCAAGGTGAAGGACTTCTGGGCGACGCCGGAATATGCCGAACTGCTCATCCAGATGAACCAACGCGTCTATCCGTACATCACCGGCAATCAGGGCACGGCCAAGGAAGTGCTCGATGCGCTCGCCGCGGACTGGAACGCGACGTTCAAGAAATACAACCGCGTGAAGTAGACGGCACCAACGCTCGGAGGGGGCGGGAGCCCGCCCCTTCCGTTTTCGTTTTCGGAGGAACGGGCCTTGGCCACTGCAGTCATGACCACGCTGGATCCCAAGTCGCGCTCCGCCGCCCGCGGTATGAGCGACCTTTCGATCCGCAATCTCTTCATCATTCCGACGATCGTTTTCCTGATCGTCTTCAACATCTTTCCACTGCTCTATTCGCTCGGCTATTCGTTCACCGACTTTCGCGCGTCGAGCCCCGCGGCGGCCAATTTCGTCGGACTGCAGAATTACCGCGAGCTGCTCAACGACCCGTTCATCTGGTCGAATTTCGCCATCACCGCCAAATACGTCATCGTCTCCGTGGTCGGCCAGGTCATCGTCGGCTTCGGCGTGGCGTTGCTGCTCAACCGGGATATCCCGTTGAAGGGCCTGCTGACGACACTGCTGCTGTTGCCGATGATGCTGTCGATGGCTGTCGTCGGCCTGTTCTGGAAACTGCTCTACGATCCGTCCTTCGGCATCATCAACTATACGCTCGGCCTCGGCTCCTTCGAGTGGCTGTCCAACCCCGACATGGCGCTCTACGCGGTTGCCATCACCGACATCTGGATGTGGTCGCCCTTCGTCATGCTGCTGTCGCTCGCCGGCCTGTCGGCGGTGCCGAAGCACCTCTACGAGGCGGCCGCGATCGACCGCGCCGGCTCGTTCTATACGTTCTTTCGCATTACGCTGCCCTTGGTCGCGCCGATCCTGATGATCGCGATCATCTTTCGCACCATGGAGGCGTTCAAGACCTTCGATCTTGCCTACATCCTGACCAGCCAGCCAACCACCGAGGTGATCTCGATCCGGCTCTACAAGATGGCGTTCCAGGAATGGCAGACCGGGCGCTCCTGCGCGCTCGCCTATATCGTGCTGATCATGATCCTGGCGATCACCAACATCTACGTCAAATACCTGAACAAGGTGAAGGAGCGCTAGCATGGCCGCCGTCACCACCTCTGCCGAGCGTTCGCTCAACAAGCTCGCCATCGTCGGCGTGCTGATCGTCACGATTATCTTTCTGGCGCCGATCTACTGGATAGCCTCGACGGCGTTCAAGCCGCGCAACCTCGCCACCACCATCCCGCCGACGGTGGTCTTCCAGCCGGAGATATCGCCCTTCGTCAAGCTGTTCACCAAGCGCTCGCAGTTGCGCACTGCGCCGACGCCGGAACAATACGCCGCCGCCCCGTGGTGGGAGCGGCTGGTGTTTGACGGCGGCGAGAAGGTGGTGCGCTCGGGCAGGGGCGACGTGCAGTGGTCCGGCTATCCGAACCGCTTCATGAATTCGCTGATCGTGGCCATCACCTCGACGATCCTCGCCGTCGGCATGGGCACCTTCACGGCTTACGGGTTCTCGCGCTTCAAGATAAAGGGGGAACAGGACCTGCTCTTCTTCATCCTGTCGACGCGCATGCTGCCGCCGGTGGTGGTGGCGATCCCGATGTTCCTGATGTACCGGGCGGTCGGCCTCAACGACACGCATTGGGGCCTGATCATCCTCTACACCGCCTTCAACCTCAGCTTCTCGGTCTGGCTGATGAAGGGGTTCATGGACGAAATTCCGAAGGAGTACGAGGAGGCGGCCCTCGTAGACGGCTATACGCGCATGGAGGCCTTCTTCAAGATCGTGCTGCCGGAGGCGGCCACCGGCATCGCCGCCACCGCCGTGTTCTGCTTCATCACCGCGTGGAACGAATATGCCTTCGCGCTGATCATGACCAACCGACGCGCCCAGACGGCACCGCCCTTCATTCCAAGCCAGGTCGGTTCCGGCCTGTCGGACTGGACGGTGATTGCCGCCGGAACTTTCCTGTTCCTGCTGCCTGTCGCCATATTCACCTTCCTGTTGCGCAACCACCTCTTGCGCGGCATGTCCTTCGGAGCGATCCGAAAATGATCCGCCATGCTACAATCCAGCGCACGGCCGAGATCGTGATGGTGTGCGGCATTATCGCGCTCTGCCAGCCATGGAACCTCTTCCTGCACCGTTACGGGCTGACGATCATCATCGTCGGGCTGCTGACGTTCATGATCACCGGTTGGGTCGGCCCAAGGCAAAAGCCGCAGGCGACCGGCGCGCCGGAAAAAGAAGGTCACGCATGACCCAGATCGAACTTCGTGGCGTCCAGAAATTCTTCGGCGCCGTCCAGGTCATCAAGGACCTCAACCTCAAGATCGACGACAACGAGTTCATCGTGCTGCTCGGCCAGTCGGGCTGTGGCAAGACGACGACGCTTCGCGCCATCGCCGGGCTTGAGACGATCGACGGCGGCGATGTCCTCATCGACGGCAAGCCGGTCCAGCATCTCAAAGCTGCCGACCGCGACATCGCCATGGTTTTCCAGTCGTTCTCGCTCTATCCGCATATGAGCGTCTACGAGAACATCGCTTTTCCGTTGCGCGCCATGCGCAAGAGCAAGTCGGAGATCGACGGCGAGGTGCGCTCGGTCGCCAAAGTGCTGCAGATCAACGATCTGCTCGGCAAGAAGCCGTCGGCGCTGTCGGGTGGCGACATGCAGCGCGTGGCAATCGGCCGGGCGCTGGTGCGGCGGCCGAAGGCGATGCTGATGGACGAGCCGATCGGCGCGCTTGACGCCAAGCTGCGCGAGGAGATGCGCGCGGAGATCAAGCGGCTGCACATCAAGCAGGGCTCGACCACCATCTACGTCACCCACGATCAGATCGAGGCGATGAGCCTTGCCGACCGCATCGTCATTATGCATGAGGGCGTTCTGCAACAGGTGGGCAGCCCATCGGAAGTATATAAGCGACCGGCCAATCTGTTCGTCGCGCAATTCGTTGGCTCGCCGGTGATGAACGTCGCCAACGCGGCGGTGACGATGAACGGCTCCGGCGCCAGGGTCACCGTCGACGGGGCCGCGGAAGGGTTCCTTTTCCCGGCCGAACTGGTCAGCCAGCTCGACGCCGCGAACGTCGGGCAGGACCGCCTCGCACTCGGCATCCGCCCCGAAGGCGTGATGGTCTCGCGCGAGCCGGCGGACGGCTATCTGCCGGTCGAGGCGCACATCATCGAACCGCTTGGCTCCTACGACATCGTCGACCTCAAGGTCGGGGCACAGATGTTGCGCGCCCGAACCCGTTCCGGTTTCGTCGGCAAGCCGGGGGTCCAGGTCTTCGCCAAGCTCGACCCGGCGCAGGCGCACTTCTTCGACACGGCAAGCGGCAATTCGCTGGGGGTGAGACTCTGATGGCCCATATCCAGCTCAAGAATATCTCGAAGACATTCGGCAATCACACCGCGTTGACCGGGCTCAATCTCGACATTGCCGACGGCGAGTTCTTCGTGCTGCTCGGCGAGACCGGCGCCGGCAAGACGACGACGCTGCGCATGATTGCCGGCCTGGAAAAGCCGGACGAGGGGCAGATACTCATCGACGGCGCTGATGTCGCTGACTGGGGTGCGGCCGAGCGCGACGTGGCGCTGGTTCTGCAGCAATACTCGCTCTATCCGCGCTATACGGTGCGCGAGAATCTCGAATTCCCGCTGAAGCCGAAAATCCGCCGCATCGAGCCCGACGAGATCAAGACGCGTGTCGACCGCGTTGCCAAGACCTTGCGTATCGAGCATCTGCTCGACCGCAAGACGGATCGCCTCTCTGGCGGCGAGATGCAGCGCGTCTCGATTGGTCGCGCCATCGTCAGGAAGCCGCGCGTATTCCTGATGGATGAGCCGCTGTCGGCGCTCGACGCCAAGTTGCGCGAGGCGCTGCGCACCGAGCTGAAGAACATCCAAATGAACCTTGGTCAGACCTTCCTGTTCGTCACGCACGATCAAATCGAGGCGATGTCGATGGGCGACAAGGTTGGCGTGCTCAATCATGGCCGCATCGTCCAGACCGGCACGCCCTATGAGATCTACAACAATCCACGCGACACCTATGTGGCGAGCTTCGTCGGCTCGCCGCCGATGAACCTTATCGACGGCAAGCTCGTCAACGGCCGCGCGGTGATGGCACCGCTGAATTTCGAACTGCCTTTTGCGGGGGGGGCCAGGACGAGCGGCGAGACCGACGGTCGCCCGCTCGTCTTCGGTATTCGTCCCGAGGATCTCTATCTCGAGAGCGGAGCGCCGGTGGAAGCGCGCGTCCACGATGTCGAGAACCATGGCGTCGAAAAGATCCTGACCCTGCGGGTCGGCGACACCATGCTGCGGGCCACGGTGCCGGCCAGAACCGATGTCGAGATCGAGCAACCGGTGCGCTTTGCCTGGGATCCGGACAAGGTGGTGCTGTTCGACAAGGGTACCGGGGTAAGCCTCCGTCACGCGGGCTAAGGCGCGTCTACGGCTGGAGCCTGTGGCCAGGCTTAGCCGGCTTGACGATTTTCAGCCTGTTCCTCGGCGCGAAAATGGCTGGGAGCCGATCCGATGACGCGCTTGAACGCCCGACTAAACGACGCGTCGGATTCATAGCCCAGGCGTGCGGCGACGACGGAAATCTTCAACCGGTCGCGGACCAGCCATTGCCGTGCCTGGTGCATTCTCACCTGGGTGACATATTTGGCCGGCGTTTCGCCGACGATCGTCGCGAATCGCTCGGCGAAGCCCGACCGGGAGGCGCCCATCATCCTGGCCAGGGTCTCCACCGTCCAGTCGCGGTTCGGTTCAAGGTGGATCGCGGCCAGCACGCGCCCGATCTCGCGATCCCTCACTGCCGCGATCCATCCGGACGAGTCGCCGCAGCCGCGCTCGACCCATGAGCGGATGACGGTGGCGGCCAGCACATCGGCAAGCCGTGCCAGAATGCCGCCGGAACCGACGCGCTCCATCGTCACTTCGCGGGCCATCGCCTCCAGCAGATGCGGGATACCAGGTTCATAGGCTTCCAACTCGTGCGCGCGCATCACGTCCGGCATCATGCCGAGCAATGGGTGCAAACCGTCGAGATTAAAATACATGCTGCCGAAGAACAGCAGCGTCCCCGGCCGGCAACCTTCATTGGACATGCAGTAGACGTTCTTGCAGAGCTCGGCGACCTCGTAGCCCTGGATCGGCGAAGCCTTGGTGCCCGGCTCGCTCGCCAGGACGTGTGCTGCACCGCGCGGCAGCAGCACCGCGTCGCCCGCCTTGAGCTCAACCCATTCGCCGGACGGCTGCAGCAGCCAGCATCCTTTGCGGCCGATGAAATGAAACCGCGCCGCCGTCCGGGCCGGAAACTCGAGGCCCCAAGGCTCCTGCATTTCACAGCGGCCGTATTCGACGCCGTCGAGCCTTAACCCGCGCAATATGTCTGTCAGCGGATCGCCGGTGATCGGAACTTTGGACGAATGGTCAAGCATGATGGTGTTTCTAGCATGGAAACGCCAGACGATCACTCCCTATGTTGCACTGCAGCCAGATGCTGCGCTGCAACCAGATTGGAGATTCCATCATGACCGAACCCGCGACAGGCGTCATGGCCGCCGTTCTCGATCCTGCGGAAACCGGCGAACGAGCCGAGCCGGCGTGGGGAGCGGTCGTATCCCTCGCGCTCGGTGTGTTTGGGCTTGTGACCGCAGAATTCCTGCCCGCCAGCCTGCTGACGCCGCTGGCGCAGGACCTCGGCATATCGGAAGGCACTGCCGGCCAGGCGGTGACGGCAACGGCCATGGTCGGAGCGATAGCCGCTCCGACCATGGCCATCATCACCAGACGGCTGGACCGCAGGCTCGTCATGTGGGGACTGACCGTGCTGCTGATCCTGTCGAACCTCTTGGCGGCGTTTGCGTCCTCGCTTCCCGTTCTTCTGATCGCCCGCATCATGCTCGGGATCAGCCTCGGCGGCTTCTGGTCGATGTCGGCGGCCATGGCGATGCGGCTTGTCCCGATGCGGCTGATGCCACGCGCCATGTCGATCATTCTCACCGGCGTCTCGGTGGCGACCGTCTGCGCCGCCCCGGTCGGCGCCTATGTCGGCGACATCTGGGGATGGCGAACCGCCTTCATGATCGCGGCTGTTGTCGGCGCCCTGGCGCTGCTGATGCAGGTCGCCACCCTTCCGAAGCTGCCGCCGGCGGGCGTGGCGAGCTTTCGGATCCTGTTTGAAGTGCTGAAGCGGCCGATGATCAGGGTTGCGCTGCTGGTGGTCCTGCTGGTCGCGTCGGGACACTTTGCCGGCTTCACCTATGTCCGCCCATTTCTCGAGAAAGTGCCCGCACTGGATATCGAGACGATCTCGCTTGTGCTGCTCGCCTACGGCATCGGTGGTTTCTTCGGCAATTTTGCCGGCGGGTTCATGGCTGGACGCAGTCTCAAGACCGCGGTGGGGCTTGCGCCGCTGCTGATTGCGGTCGCCGCACTTCTGCTGCTGACCATCGGCGCCTCGCCAGTGGTTGCGGCGATAGCGGTTGCCGCCTGGGGTTTTGCCTTTGGCGCGGTCCCGGTTGGGCTGCAGACCTGGCTGGTGCGAGTCGCTCCAGACCAGGCTGAAAGCGCCGGCGGGCTGATGGTCGCCACATTCCAGGTGGCGATCGCGCTGGGCGCCGTTTTCGGCGGCCTGCTGGTCGACAATGCCGGCGTTGCCAGCGCGTTCGCCTATTGCGGGATAGCAACGTTGCTGGCGGCCTTGGCGGCATTCCTGCTTGGCCCGAGGACAACCGACAGGTGAGGGCCCGTCAAGCAGCGCGGCCGTCGAAGTCCAAAACCGGCACAGCGTCCAGATCGAGATCGTCTATGCAATGGATGTTGACGTAAGCGCTTCGTTCGCTCCCTTCGCTGACGTCCTCGGCGAATGGATGGATGCCGCAGGTCCGGCAGAACCGGTGGGCGATGACATGATTGCCGAAGGTGTATTTGCCAAGATCGTCGCCCCAGGCAAGCACCCGCAATGCCTCGTGCGGCACGGCCCATAGCAGCGCGCCTTTGCATGAGCAGATCGAGCAATTGCATCGCACGGCTCCGGTCAGCTCGCCTTCGACCTCGAAGGCGATCTTGCCGCAGTGGCAGCTGCCTTTGTAGAGCATCGGTGTTCTTCCCTTCCATATTCCTGGCGTTTGGCAGGGGTACAAAAACAGCCCGCGCCGGGTTAATTCTTGGCGCTATGCGCTCGCATTGCCCTTAAGACGTTCAACACGTCCGGAGTCCGACACCGAAAATGCAATCAGCCCGCGACCGCCTCGAAGCCGTCCTTTCGCGTCTCGCCGTCCGCGCCGACAGTGAAAGCGTATTCGTAAGACTCTATCCGGAAGTCGCACGAGCAGCGGCCGACGCCGCCGACGCCAGGCGCAGAGCCGGCGTGACGCTCGGGCCGCTCGACGGAACAATTCTGTCGATCAAGGACCTGTTCGACGTCGCCGGCGAGCCGACCACGGCCGGTTCGTTGCTGCTCAGCACCGCGGCGCCGGCGCTGCGGGATGCTGTTATCGTTCGGCGGCTGCGGCAGGCCGGCGCGGTGATCTTCGGCAAGACCAACATGACCGAATTCGCCTTCACCGCGATCGGCGTCAACCCGCATTACGGCACGCCCGGCAATGCGACCGACGCCGGCCGGATTGCCGGCGGCTCATCCTCCGGCGCCGGTGTTTCCGTTGCCGAAGGCACGAGCGAGATCTCGATCGGTTCCGACACCGGCGGTTCGGTGCGTATTCCGGCGGCGCTGAACGGTATCGTCGGCTTCAAGCCGACGGCGCGGCGCGTGTCCCGCGTTGGCGGCTTCCCGTTGTCCGACACGCTCGACTCCATCGGCCCGCTTGCCCGGACCGTCGCCGAATGTGCGGCAGCCGATGCGGTGATGGCGGGCGAGGAGCCTGTGGCTCTGGTTCCGCTTCCGCTTGCCGGACTGCGCATCGGCGTTCCGCGCGGCGTGCTCTTCGAAGATACCGAAGAAGATATCGCGGCGGCGTTCGAGCGATGTGCTCGCAAGCTGGAACTCGCCGGTGGACGCCTCGCCGATCTGTCCATCGATGACCTCCTTGCCGATTTGCGAGCGGCAACCAGGCGGGCCTCGATCGCAGCAATGGAGGGCGCCGCGGTCCATGCAGATTGGCTTGCAGAAGGTGCGGCGACGCCGGTCGATCCGCGGGTGAGCGAGCCGTTGTCGCGCGCCGCCGCCGTTCCGGCCACGGCCTATATAAGCGCAATCCGCCGCCGCACGGCGCTTGTCGCGGCCATGGACGAGCGGCTGGCGTCCGTCGATGTGCTGGCCCTGCCGACCACGCCGGTCACCGCGCCGACCATCGTGTCGATGACCAGCGACCAAGCTCTGTGTGGGCGTACGGAAGGCCTTCTGCTGCGCAACACGCAGGTCGCCAACCAGTTCGATCTCTGTGCGATCTCGCTGCCTATGCCGGGAATGGCGCGCCCGGCCGGGCTGATGCTGGTGGCGCGCCACGGCCACGACCACTGGCTCCTGCGTATCGCGGCGGAAGTCGAGGCTCTGCTTGCCGGTTGAGGTGCTCAGATATCGGCCGGGAACCGCCGCCGGTAGTGCTCGACCACTTCGGGATTACGCAGGTTGACCGGCAATTTGTTGGCCAGCACCAGCAAGGCTTCATCAGCCGAACCGACGCCCATGCGCATCATCGATTGCTCGGTGATGCCGGCCATGTGCGGCGTGACGATGACATTGTCGAAGCCGAAATAGGGGTGATTGGGCGGCAGCGGCTGCGTCGCAAAGACATCGAGCGCGGCACCGCCGATACGGTCCTTCTGCAGCGCTTCGATCAGCGCGTCGTCGTCGATCACCGGCCCGCGCGAAATATTGATCAGCAGCGCATGCAGCTTCATTCGACCGATACGCTCGCGGTTGATCAGGCCGCGCGTCTCGGGTGTCAACGGGCAGCACAGAACGATGATGTCGCTCTGCTCGACCAGCGCATCGATCGACAGGAACCCGACCCTGTCCGGCGCCGGCCTCATGCTGCGCGTCGTCGCCACCACGTTCAGGTCGAAACCATGCGCCGCGATGTGGCCGACTGCCTGCCCGATGGCGCCGAAGCCGACAATGCCGATCGTCTTGCCGGCGAGCTCGCTGGCGAGAATGGTGTGATCGCGGCCGGCCAGCCAGCCCTTCGCCCGCAAGTCGCGGTCCACCATGCGGAAGCGCCGCAGCAGCGCCAGGGCCGCGAACATCACGTATTCGGCGACCGAGCGCGCATTGACCGCCGGCACGTTTGCCACCAGCACGCCGGCTGCAGTGGCGGCTTCCATAGGGACCATGTCGAGCCCGGCCCCGTGGCGGATTGCCGCCCGGAGCTTCGTCGCACCTTCGAAAAGCGCTGATGGCAGCGGCGCGCGAACGATGATGATATCGGCATTCCTCGCCTCAGTCGCCAGCGTGTCCGCATCGAGGGCGGAGGCGACGACGAGTTCGCCGGCGCCGGTCAGCATGGCGGAGGCGCGCGGGTGCAGCGTGTGTGTCGTCAAGATCTTAGGCATGTCAGACCGGTTCGAGCGCTGGGCTGTTAGGTTCTGCCCCGCCACCCTCGATCAGGCCTTTCCAGTAGCTCTCCGCGCCTTGCAGATGGGCACTCATCAGCGCTTGGGCGAGATTGCCGTCGCGGCGCAGCAGCGCCTCGTAGATCTGGATGTGCTCGGCATGCGAGCGCACGCTGCGTTCGGGATCGTTGAAATAAATCGGCAGGCGTTGCTCGCCCATCATGTAATAGAGGCTGCATATGTTGTGAAAGACGCTGTTCTTGGTCGCCCGCACGATCTCAAGGTGAAATTCGCGGTCCTCCCTGGCGAGGCCCTCGCCCGCCGCAATGCGGTCTTCCGAAGCCTTCAGGATTTCGCGCAGCCGTTCGAAATTTTCCTCGGTGGCGCGCGAGCAGGCAAGCTCGGCGGCCTTGATCTCATGGATCTTGCGCAACTCGACCGTCTCGTAGATCTGGATCGGATCGAGCGGCAGGCCGGCCCGCGCAAAAAGCGCCATCGCCTCGACGCTAGCCTGCTTGGTGTCGATGTAGATGCCGGACTTGGCCCGGCGCTCAACGATGCGCATGGCTTCGAGGATGGCCAGCGCCTCGCGGATCTGGCCGCGGCTGACGGCGAAATGCTCCGCCAGTTCACGCTCCGACGGCGTTCGGCCGGTCGCCTCGTCGGAGTGGGAGAACAGATAGGCGGCGAGTTCCGCGAGAAGGTTCTTTTCTTTCATGATCAGCCGCGTAGCGCGTGCGCCTCCAGGAACCGTTCCGAAAGGTTGAATCCCAGCCCAGGTTTCTCGGGGATCGCTATCATGCCGTCCTTTGCTTCGACAGTCTCCTCGATCAGATCGTGGATCATCGGATTGGCGCCGAGCGAATATTCTACGGTAAAGCTAGCCGGCGAAGCAGCGCAGACATGCAGCCCGGCAAAGAAGCAAGGTGCGCCGGCCCAAAGATGCGGCGCAAAGCGCAGATTGAAGGCGCTGGCGATGGTGCCGATCTTCATCGCCTCGCTGATGCCGCCGCAGAAGGCGGGGTCAGGCTGGAAGATGTCGGCAGCCTTGAGCGTGGCGAGGTCGCGGAACGCGTAGCGCGTCGCTTCGCTTTCGCCGGTGGCGATCGGGATAGAACCGGACGCCCGCACTTCGGCCATGCCGGGTTTGTCGTCGGCGATGACCGGCTCCTCGAACCAGGCCAGATCGAGATCGCCGGCGAGATGGATGAAGCGTTTGGCTTCCGCCACCGTATAGGTGCCGTGCGCATCGACCATCAGGTCGACTTCGGGGCCGAGCGCCTGTCTTGCGGCGCGGACGCGGGCGGCGGAATTGTGCGGAGCGCCGTCCATCGCGCCGATCCGCATCTTCAGCGCCTTGAATCCGCCCTTGGCGATATAGGATTTCAACTGCTCGCCGATCGCCTCGGAGGAGGCCCAGCCGCCGGAGGCGTAAGCCGGCATGCGGTCAAGCTTGCGGCCGCCGAGCAGCCGCCAGACCGGAACCCCCAGCGACTTGCCCAGAATATCCCACAACGCGATATCGACGGCGCTGATTGCGGCGATGCTGATGCCGCGCCGCGCCAATTGCGGCATGGCATGGCCGTTTTGCGCGGCGCTTTCGTGGCGCACGCCATTGTAGAGCATCTCCCAGATCACCCCGATGTCGGCCGGATCGCAGCCGATCAGCTGCGGGCCGACCTCGTGGTTCAGCATGTGGACGAGGGCACCATAGCTGCCGGTGCTGCCGGCGGCATTCTTGCCTTCGCCCCAGCCAACCAGCCCATCGTCGGTCTCGATACGCAGGATGGCGGCGTCGAACGTCGTCACCTGACCGAAGTCGCTGCGGTGCTGCCGCGCGGCTTCGATCGGTATGCGGACCCACCAGGCTTGGACCGTCTTGATGCGCATGTTCATCCTCTGCCTTGCCGCCGTTAGGGGCCGCCGTCGGGCGGAAAGGCTCGTTTCCAGAGATCGATTACTTGATCAGCGGCAGCAGCGTTTCGGCGGTGATGCGCATCTGGTCGGTGTAGAATTTTTCCGTGAGCACGCTGGAACCGTGGTCCTGGATGAATTTGAGCTGCTCCGGCGAGATGTCGACCGGGTTGCGTTCGACCATGTCGGGATAGGGAGCAGCCGGCGTGCGGTCGACAGGGGCGACGAACTCGTTGGTCAACGCGCCGTCGTAACCGACTTCCATCAGGGTGCCGACGATCTTCGGCCAGTCGATCTGTCCGAGACCGGCGGCGAAGCGGTTGTTGTCGGCGACGTGGAAATCGAACAGGCGGTTTCCGACCTGCCGGATGGCATCGTAGACGTTGAACTCCTCCATGTGGAGGTGATAGGCGTCAAGGCAGACACCGCATTCGGGGCTGACCGCATCGGCGAGCGCCAGCGCCTGGGCGCCACGGTTGAACAGATAGGTCTCGAAGCGGTTGAGCGGCTCGACCGCGATCTTTACGCCGACCTTCTTGGCATGGGTGAAGCATTCCCTGGTGGCGTCGACCACCCATTTCCATTCTTCTTCCTCGGTGCCGTCCGGCACCACCTTGCCGACGGTGGCGGGAACGAGCGTGATGATCTCGCCGTCGAGCTCGCTCACCATCGTCAGCACGTCCTTGACATACTGCACCGAGCGCTCGCGCTGGCCCTGGTCCTTGGCGGCGAGATTGCGCTCGCCCAGCATCAGCGTCACCGCCCCCCAGCAGCGAATGCCGTGCTCCTTCAGGAGCGCACGTGTCTCATTGATCTTGTATTGTTCGGGCTCGCCGGAAATCTCGATCGACTCATAGCCGAACGTCTTGATGCGCTTGAGCGTCGTCTCCAACGGCTCCGCCCGCATCCAGTTGTGCGTCGAAAGATGCATGGTCTGTCCTTCCCAGAATTCGCCTTTAACAATTCGCCTGCGACGCCAGGTTGCGTTGCAGGCTTCCTCCCCAAGGCGTTCCAGCATTCGTAGTAACTGGTTCGACCAATTGAGCGTGAAAAGAGGTCTACAGTAATTTCATCTGGACGGCAAGAAATCCTGTATGGCAGCCCCGGCCAACGGTTATTTTGTTGATTAAACTAACATATTTGCCCGCTGCCCGGCAATTTTCGCGGCGCTGGTTGCGAGCGGCGCCGCTTGACCAAATGGTTGTATTTGGTAATACCAGAATGGCGGTGCGCACTAGCGCCTGTCGAGAAAAGACCAAAGTGGCTGGCCCTGCTTTCAATCGGCGCTATGCTTGGTCGTGGATAAATAGGGAGGATACCGATGCCGTCGACAATGAAAGGTCCTGGGCTGTTTCTGGCGCAGTTCGCGGGCGATGCCGCACCGTTCAATTCGCTGCCGTCGATCACCAAATGGGCGGCCGGGCTGGGCTACAAGGGCGTGCAGATCCCGACCTGGGACAGCCGGCTGTTCGACCTCGAGAAAGCGGCGTCTTCCCAGGCCTATTGCGACGAAGTGAAGGGCATCTGCACCGAGGCGGGCGTCGAGATCACCGAGCTGTCGACGCATTTGCAGGGGCAGTTGGTGGCGGTGCATCCGGCCTATGACGCGCAGTTCGACGGCTTCGCACCGCCTGCGGTGCACAACAACCCGAAGGCCAGGCAGCAATGGGCGGTCGAACAGATGAAGTTCGGCGCCAAGGCTTCGAAGAACCTCGGGCTCAAGGCGTCAGTGTCGTTTTGTGGAGCGTTGGCTTTTCCCTACCTTTATCCATGGCCGCAACGGCCGGCGGGATTGATCGAGGAAGCGTTTTCCGAACTGGGAAAGCGCTGGAAACCGATCCTCGACGTCTATGAGGATAATGGCGTCGATGTTGGTTACGAGATCCATCCGGGCGAGGACGTCTTCGACGGTGCGACATTCGAGATGTTCCTTGACGCCGTCGGCGGCCACAAGCGCTGCAATATCAATTACGACCCGTCGCACTTCCTGCTGCAGCAGCTCGACTATCTCGAATTCATCGACATTTATCACGAGCGGATCAAGGCGTTCCACGCCAAGGATGCCGAGTTCAATCCGACCGGCCGGCAAGGCGTCTATTCCGGCTATCAGAGCTGGACGAACCGGGCCGGGCGTTTCCGCTCGCTCGGCGACGGCCAGGTGGACTTCGGCGGCATCTTCTCCAAGCTCGCCCAGTATGACTATGATTCTTGGGCGGTGCTGGAATGGGAGTGCTGCCTGAAGCATCCGGAGGACGGTGCGGCCGAAGGCGCGCCCTTCATCCAGCATCACATCATCAGGGTGACGGAAAGGGCATTCGACGATTTCGCCGGCGGCGCGACCGACAAAAAAGTGCTGCGCGCCATGATGGGGATTTAGCACCGCTTTCCCTCCCCCTCGAGGGGAGGGTCGATCCGCGCAGCGGATCGGGGTGGGGTCGCTGGGCGTAGAGCTCGGCATGGACCGACCCCTCCCGGCCCTTCGGGCCACCCTCCCCTCAAGGGGGAGGGGTATTTCAGACGAGGGAGAAAAATCATGGTCGGCGCATCGAAATCGGAAACGGGAGGCGGCCCGATCCGCTACGGCATGGTCGGCGGCGGGCAAGGCGCCTTCATCGGCGCTGTGCACCGGATCGCGGCGCGTATGGACAATGAGTTCCTGCTGGTCGCCGGTGCCCTGTCATCCGACCCGGCGCGAGCCAAGGCCTCGGCCGAGGAGCTCGGCCTCGATCCGGCGCGCAGCTACGGCTCCTTCGCCGAGATGGCAAAGGCCGAGGCCAAGCGGCCGGACGGCATCGAGGCGGTGGCCATCGTCACGCCCAACAATGTGCACGTGCCGGCGGCGAAGGCGTTTCTCGAAGCCGGCATCCACGTCATTTGCGACAAGCCGCTGGCGACGACATTGGCGGAAGCGAAGAAGCTGGCGGCACTGGTCGAAAAGACCGGCAAGGTCTTTGTCCTCACCCACAACTACACCGCCTATCCGATGGTGCGGCAGGCGCGCGAGATGGTGGCCAAGGGGCAACTCGGCGACATCCGCATCGTGCAGTCGGAATATCCGCAGGACTGGCTGACCGAGGACCTTGCCGCCACCGGCCAGAAGCAGGCAGCGTGGCGCTCCGATCCCAAACAGGCCGGCGCCGGCGGGGCGCTGGGCGACATCGGCACGCATGCCTATAATCTGGCACGCTTCGTCTCCGGGCTCGAGCTTGATGCGCTTTCCGCCGATCTCGACGCCTTCGTGCCGGGCCGGCAGCTCGACGACAATGTCAATGTGATGTTGCGCTTCAAGCCGGCAGGCAAGTCGCACCCTGCCAAGGGCATGTTGTGGGCGAGCCAGGTGGCGCCCGGCCACGAGAACGGGCTGAAGTTGCGCATCTACGGCTCGAAGGGCGGGCTTGAATGGGTGCAAGCCGACCCGAACTACCTCTGGTACACGCCGTTCGGCCAGCCGAAGCAGTTGATCACCCGAAATGGCGCCGGCGCGCTGCCCGTCGCCGGGCGCGTCAGCCGGGTTCCGTCAGGCCATCCGGAAGGCTATCTCGAAGGCTTCGCCAACATCTATCAGGAGGCGGCCCGGGCCATCCGCGCGGCGCGCCGGAAGGGTGGCAAGCCGGCTAAGGATGTCATTTTCCCGACCATCCAGGACGGTGTCGAAGGCATGGCCTTCATCGAAGCCTGCGTGAAGTCGTCGAGGAAGAATGGAGCCTGGACGAAGCTCTGATCGGGGTGCTGATCTTCAGGTGATGCCGGCCTGCAAACGGCAGTTTCCTGCGCTTCCGGTGCTCACGTACCAAAAGTACGCTCCGCTCCGGTTCTCGGAAACTGCCTAGTTTGGTCGCTTCGCGCCCGTCTTCGACTCCGGCTCGGCCTGACCTGAATCTCAACACCCCTTGTGCGATTGGCAATGATAGAGAGGGGACGTCGATGAAAATCGGCATGTGCATGTTTTTGTGGACTACGGCCGTGTCGAAGAAACACGAGCCGCTGCTCAGGGATATTAAGGCGACCGGCTTCGATGGCGTCGAGATACCGATCTTTGCCGGCACGCCGGACGATTACAAAAGGCTCGGCGCGCTGCTCGACCGCATCGGGCTGGAACGCACCGCCGTTTCGGCGATGGGCGATCCGGCGATGAATTTGATTTCGGCCGATGCCTCGACGCGCAAGGCCGGCATCGACTATATGAAATGGGCGATCGACTGCGCACAAGCGCTTGGCGCCAGAACGCTGAGCGGCCCGCTGCATTCGACGCTCGGCGCCTTCTCCGGCCGTGGGCCGACGGCGGCGGAGAAAAAGCGCTCCGTCGCCTCGCAACGCGCCATTGGCGATCATGCTGGCAAGAAAAACGTCACCATCGGGCTGGAGGCGCTCAACCGCTTCGAATGCTATCTGCTCAACACGATGGACGATCTGTCGGAGCATGTCGATGCGATCGACCGGCCACACATCAAGGCGATGTACGACACTTTCCACGCCAATATCGAAGAGACCGACGCGATCGGCGCCTATACGCGCAACCGCAGGAATGTCGTCCATATCCATATTTCGGAGAATGATCGCGGCGTGCCCGGGCGCGGCCACATTCCGTGGCAAGACACGTTTTCGGCGATCCGCAAGAGCGGCTATGACGACTGGCTGACGATCGAGGCCTTCGGCCGCTCGCTGAGAGATTTGGCGGCGGCTACCAAGGTGTGGCGCGATTTTTCGGAAAGCCCGGAAGGCGTCTACCGCGACGGCTACAAGCACATCAGGAGCGGCTGGAAAAAGGCAGGTGCCTAGGACGCAGCCTTCCTCTCTCAGGCGATCTGAGCTGCCGGCGGACGGGCGGAAACGCGCCGCTCATCGTTGCCGGCACTCCCCATCAGTTTGCGGCGGAAATAGCTGGAGATGTTGTCAAAGACAAAGACGACGAGCAGAATAAGCAGAACCATGTAGAAAACATTGGCCCAGTTGGTGTTGGTGCGCATGGCCTCCCACAATTTCAGGCCGATGCCGCCGGCGCCGACAGCTCCTATGATCGTCGCTGAGCGGGTGTTCGATTCCCAGAAATAGAGGGATTGGCTGAGGAATACCGGCAGAACCTGGGGCAGCACGCCATAGCGCTGCACCATTGCCGGCGTGGCGCCGACCGAGCGGATGCCCTCGCGCTGCTTGTCGTCGATGTTCTCCAGCGCCTCGGAATAAAGTTTGCCGAGGGTTCCGGTGTCGGTGAAGAAGATCGCCGACATGCCGGCCAGCGGCCCAGGACCAAAGCCGCGCGTAAAAAACAGCGCCCAGATCAGCATGTCGACCGAGCGCAGGAAATCAAAGAAGCGCTTTGTCACCTGGTTGGCTAACCGGCTCGGCGTGACGTTGCGCGCAGCCAGGAAGGCGAGCGGAAAGGCGACGATCGAGGCCAGCACGGTGCCGACAAAAGCCATGACGATGGTCTGTAAAAGTTTCAGCCAGACGTCGCCGTGCTGCCACTCGGCGTTGTTCAAAATGTTGTCCCAGGCGAGCGCCGCGTTTGACCGCGACGGGTCGATGCGAGCCCCGGAGACGATCAGTGAAGCGACCTCGCTGAACGGCTTTCCCCAGAATGGCGAGTTGGTGTCGAATACGAAATTGGCCCAGCCGAAGAAACGTCGCCAGGCGACCACCTCGTCATTCTGCACCTCAGCGCGGCCGAGAAATCCGAACGAGACATAGGCTGTCGAGCCTGGCCTGCGCTGCTCGATCCAGTCAGGCAGCGGTGTGCGCGGCGTCACAGAACTGCCCTTGGCAATGTCAAAGAAGACGCTTTCGGCGCCGCGCGTCACGGTGACCAGGTTTGGCGTGACGGCGATTTGGCCATTGCCAAGGGTGACGGTTGCCGCCATGACGGCGTTTTCGCGCACCGTTTCAGGCACAGCCGGAGGGGATTGGCCCAACGGGACGGCCGGGTTCTCGGCAGTTGGCGCACCAGGCGCCATGAACGAATCCTGCGACGACTTGTTGGTCGCGATCGCCGGTGCCGGCGCTGCCTCGACCTGCCGCTCGATGACGGCCATCTGCTTGGCCACCCAGTCGGGATTTGGGTTGGATCCCAGCTTGGAGAAGCGGGAGTAGTCGATTGTCAGATGATTGTCCTTGAATTCGATGTCGGGCCGGATTTCGTAGGACACCCAGTCGGCGAGATAAGCGCCGGCAAGGTTCCAGTTCGCCTTTTCGAGAACGCTGGCGACCGAGAAGAACCACGAACAATAGAAGGTGTAGAGGATGCAAAGAAGGATGCCGATCGGAGTGGCGTAGCGCTTCCACAGCGAGCGCCGGAACGCGTCCGGGTGGCGAGCGGCGATGTCGTTGACGGCATCGGGATTCATTCTCTTACTCTCCGCGCCCATATGCGAACGCCTGCCGGCCGACAAGACGGTGTCTCAGCCATGCTGAAAACTGGTCGACGGCGACAATCGTGCAGAACAGCAGAAAGACGATGGCGATGGTCTTGGCCTCATGGCTTCGGCCGATCGAAAGACGCAGGGATTCGCCGATGCCGCCGGCGCCGACGGCGCCAAGTATGGTCGAAGCGCGCACATTGATCTCGAAGCGAAGCAGGAAATAGCTCATGAAGTTGGGCAGGACCTGAGGCACGATGCCGAACCACACCCGTTCGACCCAGTTGGCGCCTACGGCCCGCAAGCCTTCTTCAGGCTTCATGTCGGCATTTTCGACGACTTCGAAAAACATTTTTCCGAGCGCGCCGACGGTATGGATGCTGACCGCAATGATCGCAGGAATCGGTCCTAACGAGAAAATCGCCAGAAAAAAGCCGGCAATGACAATTTCCGGAAAGGCGCGGACAATTTCAAGGAAGCGGCGCGTGAAGAAACGGAGCCAGCGGCTGGCGGTGATATTGCCTGCAGCGAAGAAGCAGAGCAGAAAACCGAATGTGGCGCCCACCAGCGTCGAAAACAGGGCGATGTTCAGCGTCTCGACCATCCGGTGGAAATACTCCGGAATGTAGATGCCTTGGGTCAGGTAGACCCGGCCCTCCGGGTAGTCGAACTTGAGGCTGCCGTCGTCATAGGGGGACGGCAGGTCGAACAGCGCGCGCACCGGGTCGATCCAGTCGCGCGGCTTCAACTCGGCGAAAAAGTCGGCGACGTAGGGAAGCCGGTCGAAGAATTTTCCGGCGTTGGTTTCGTTGGCGAACCAGAGCGAGCCAGACAGTGCAAGAAACAGGAAAACCAGGCCGCCGATCGTGTAAAGGCGCCGGCGGGCGGCGAGGTCGTGCCAGTGCCGCTCGACAGTGGCTCCCTCCGGTGAAAGCGCAGGCGCGCGGCAGACGTCGGTCGCACTCATCAATATTTTTTCCCGGCCCCTGATGCGGCAACGCCGCCGGCGGCTCATGGCCCCGGCGGCGTTGTGGCAGTTTACTTACGAGCCGATCTTCGCCTTACGGGCGTCGATGATCGGCTGGTAGAATTCTGGGGTAACCGCCGAATAGCCCTTGTAGTCGCCGCCTTGTATCGCCGAGAAACAGGCCGGATCGGTTTCCGGCAGCTTGGTCAGGAAATCGGTGATCTTCTGCTTGTCGCCGGCGTCGATCGACGTACGCACGACCAGCGGGCCGTTCGGGATCAGCGGCGACTGCCACAATTCGACGAGGTCGTCCATCTTGAGGACGCCCTTGTCGACCATCTTGCGCAGATTGCCCGAGCTGTAGCCGTCGTTGAAGTCGCCGACGCCGGAGGCCCAGGTGGTGCCGGCATCGAACGTACCCTTGAGGACCTCAAGGACAAGCTGTTCGTGGCCGCCACCGAAACCGGTCGACGAGAAGTAGCTCTTCACATCCATGCCGATGTCCTTGGGCAATGATGTGACCGGGATCAGGTAACCGGAAGTCGAATCGGGATCGGCGAAACCGAGTTTCTTGCCCTTCATGTCGGCGAGCGTCTTGATGCCGGAATCAGCCCGGGCGACCATGACCGCACGGTAGCCGGTCGAGCCGTCGGTCTGGATCGTCGTCAGGATTGGTTGAACCGCATCCTTGTTTTCGAGATAGACCTTGGCGTAGGCGGAAGCGCCGAGTTCGGCAAAGTCGAGCGTGCCGCCGAGCAGGCCCTGGATGACGCCGTCGTAGTCAGCGGCCGGGAACAGCGAAACTTTTTCCACGCCGAGGACTTGCTTGATGTGATCGGCGAAGCACTGGTAGTTGCGCAGGCGGTCGGCTTCGTTCTCGCCGCCCAGAATGCCGACGCGGAATTCCTTCAGGTCCTGTGCCTGGACCGCGCCCATCGCCATGGCGATGATCGAAACAGCACCGAAAAGCATCTTTCTAAACATTTCGCATCTCTCCTGTTGGTTCCGGCATCGCGCCGGCAGCGTTCGAATTTTGAAACCGCCTTTTTTACGCCCGGCCTTGATGCGGACTGGCGATCCAGGCGCTCTTTCGTCGTCTGCTTTCGTATACTCGTATACCGGTATCCACTTGCTGGGATCTTGGAGCTAGTAGCCGGGAAATGCCGGCTCGAGCGGTCCGGCGGATGCGGCGATCTTTTGCTTGATGGCGACGCTGGTCGAAGTGATCGCCTCGGAGATTTCTTCGCCATTGCTGTTGGCGCCATAGACCATGCGCACGGCCTCCCGATTGAGGTCTTCGGGCGGGCCGTCGAACACCACCTTGCCGGCGGCCATGCCGATGATGCGGTTGCAATAGGTGCGCGCGGTATCCAGCGTGTGCAGATTGGTGACCACGGTGAGGCCCTCGCGCAGATTGATGTCCTGCAGCGAATCCATCACCACCTTGGCATTGAGCGGGTCGAGCGAGGCGATCGGCTCGTCGGCGAGAATGACCTTCGGCTGCTGCATCATGGCGCGGGCAATCGCGACGCGCTGCTGCTGGCCGCCGGACAAGGTGCCGGCCGGCTGCAGCGCTGTGCGGGCAATGTCGAGACGCTCGAGCGCGGCGATCGCCTCGGCCCGTTCCTCGCGGGAGAAGACACCGAGCAGATTGACAATTGTCGAGCGGTGGTTGAGTCGGCCGAGCAGCACGTTGGTCAGCACGTCAAGGCGCGGCACCAGGTTGAATTGCTGAAAGATCATGGCGCAATCGCGCTGCCAGCGCCTGAGCAGCGAACCGCGCAGGCTGGAGACTTCGGCGCCGTCAAAGAAAATCGAGCCCTGGCTGGGATCGATGAGGCGGTTGATCATGCGCAAAAGCGTCGACTTGCCGGCACCCGAGCGGCCGATGATGCCGACCATCTGACCGTGCGGGATCGAGATGTCGACATTGCTGACGGCGGTGTTCTTGCCAAACCGACGGGTGACGCCGCGGATTTCGAGCGTGGCTGAGGTTGCTGACATAGGCAAGTTCCAGTCCAGTCGCGTTTCGAAGGTCTGTTAACCTTCGCTAGCGCAGCCGCATGAAACTGCGGTGTCGGATTGATGTCAGTTTTGTTACCGTCCACAGCTTGGAAAGGGCGAGCCGGCGGCGGCAGTTCGATCAAGTGAAATGGTGAATAGTGAATAGTGAATAGTGAATAGTGAATAGTGAATAGTGAATAGTGAATAGTGAATAGTGAATAGTGAATAGTGAATAGTGAATAGTGATAAGAACGGCTTCCCAGCCACCATTCACTATTGACCATTCACCATTTCACTAGCTGCCGTATTTTTCCAGAAACGCTTCCGCCGAAAGCGCGCGAAAATCATCAAGTGCGGCGCGCAGGCGGGCATGGTCCCAATCCCACCAGGCAAGTGCCTGATAGCGTTCCGCCGTGCGGTGATCGAAGCGTTCGCGGATCGGCTTCGCCGGCACGCCACCGACAATGGTGTAGGGGGCGACGTCCTTCGATACTACGGCGCCGGCGCCGACCGCCGCACCATTGCCGACGCTGACGCCGGGCAGGATGGTCGAGCCGTGGCCAAGCCAGGTGTCGTGGCCGATGGTGACGCGCCTGGCGCGGCGCTGGGCAAAGAATTCGCTTTCGTGCTCGGCGTCGTCCCAATAGTCAGAGGCGCGATAAGTGAAATGGTGCAGCGTCGGCCGCCAAGTCGGATGGTTGGTGGCGTTGATGCGCACGCTGGCGGCGATGTTGGCGAATTTGCCGATCGTCGCGCACCAGGCGCTGCAGTCCTGCATCATATAGGAATAGTCGCCGAGCGTGCTTTCCGAGACCCGGCTGCGTTCGGCGATCTCGGTCCAGCGGCCGAGCGTCGAGCTCTCGACTTCCGCCGTCTCATGGACCAGCGGCGTTTCCGACAGTTTTCGGGTCATGCGGCGATTTTCCCGGCGGCAAAAGCGGTCACGTCGATGACGCGGTCGGCCACTGCCTCACGCACGTCTTGGTCGTGGAAGATGCCAAGCAGGGCGACGCCGGCCGCCTTTTTAGCCGCGATCAGCGCAATCACCACATCGCGGTTGCTGGCGTCGAGCGAAGCCGTCGGTTCGTCGAGCAGCAGGATCGGGTGCTCGGTGATGAAGCCGCGCGCGATGTTGACGCGCTGCTGCTCGCCGCCGGAAAAGGTCGCCGGCGGCAGCATCCAAAGCTTTTCCGGCAGGTTGAGTTGCGCCAGCACGGCACGCGCCTTGCCGCGCGCGACCTCACGGTCCTCGCCGCGCTCGACCAGCGGCTCGGCGACAACGTCCAGCGCCGAGACGCGCGGCACTGTGCGCAGGAACTGGCTGACATAGCCGATCGTGAGGCGGCGCACGGCAAGCACGGTGCGTGGGCTGGCCGTCGCCAGGTCGATGAGCACGTCCTCGTGCTGGACGATGATCTGGCCTGCATCGACGGCATAGTTGCCATAGAGCATCCTCAAGATCGAGCTCTTGCCGGCGCCGGAGGGGCCGCCGAGCACGGCACATTCGCCGCTCCTGATCGAGAACGACACGCCGGCGACGACAGGCAGTTTGATGCCGTCGCGCAGATGCATGGTGAAGCTCTTGGCGACATCTGAGACGACGAGCGGGGTTGCCATGGTTACACCTGAAGTATCGAGGAAACGAGAAGCTGGGTGTAGGGCGCGCGCGGGTCGTCGAGCACGCGGTCGGTGAGGCCGCTTTCGACGACGCGGCCGTCCTTCATCACCATCATGCGTTGCGACAGCAGACGCGCCACCGCAAGGTCGTGGGTGACGACGATCGCCGCCAGGCCGAGATCGGTGACCAGGCCGCGCAGCAGGTCGAGCAGGCGCGCCTGCACGGAAACGTCGAGGCCGCCGGTCGGCTCGTCCATGAACACCAGGCGCGGCCCGGTGACGAGGTTGCGGGCGATCTGCAGGCGCTGGCGCATGCCGCCGGAAAAGGCCCGCGGCTCGTCGTCAATACGGTCCTCGTCGATCTCGACGCGCGACAGCCAGTCGACGGCGGTAGCGCGGATTTTTCCGTAGTGGCGGTCGCCGACCGCCATCAGCCGCTCGCCGACATTGGCGCCGGCCGACACCGTCATGCGCAGCCCGTCGGCGGGGTTCTGGTGGACAAAACCCCAGTCGGTGCGCATCAGGAAGCGGCGTTCGGCCTCGCTCATGCGGTAGAGCTCGCGGAACTGGCCGTCGCGCATGCGGTAGCTGGCGGTGCCGGAGCTCGGCAGCAATCTGGTCGACAGGCAGTTGAGCAGCGTCGTCTTGCCGGATCCGGATTCGCCGACCACCGCTAGCACCTCGCCCGGCCACAGATCGAAGGTCACGTTCTCGCAACCAACGCGCGAACCGTAGAACTTGGACAGCGCGGAAACGCGCAGCAACGGCTCGTCACTCATTGCGCCGGCTCCGTTTTTTCCAGGGGGCTCTCGGGCGCAAGGTGGCCGCGATGGCCTTGCTCGCGCCGCTTCTCGCAATGGTCGGTATCGGAGCAGACGAACATGTAGCCACCATGGTCGTCGAGGATGACCTCGTCGAGATAGACGTTCTCGGCCGCGCACAGCGCGCAGGGCTGGTCGAAGGTCTGCACCTCGAACGGATGGTCCTCGAAGTCGAGGCTGACCACATCGGTGAAAGGCGGCAGCGCATAGATGCGCTTTTCGCGGCCGGCGCCGAACAGCTGCAGAGCCGGCGAACGGTGCATTTTCGGGTTATCGAATTTCGGCGTCGGCGACGGGTCCATCACATAGCGACCCTCGACCTTGACCGGATAGGCGTAGGTGGTGGCGATGCGGCCGTGCCGGGCGATGTCTTCGTAGAGCTTCACGTGCATGAGGCCGTATTCCTCCAGCGCATGCATCTTGCGCGTTTCTGTCTCGCGCGGCTCGAGGAAGCGCAGCGGCTCGGGAATCGGCACCTGATAGACCAGCACCTGGCCTGCTGTCAGCGGATGTTCGGGAATACGGTGGCGGGTCTGGATGATGGTTGCCTTCGCCGTCTCGGTGGTGACGGCGACATTGGCGACCTTCTTGAAAAAAGCGCGGATCGAGACGGCGTTGGTGGTGTCGTCGGCGCCCTGGTCGATGACCTTCAGCACATCGTCTGGGCCGATGATCGAGGCGGTGACCTGGACGCCGCCGGTGCCCCAGCCATAGGGCATCGGCATTTCGCGTGAGGCGAATGGCACTTGGTAGCCGGGAATGGCGATGCCCTTGAGGATCGCCCGGCGGATCATCCGCTTGGTCTGCTCGTCGAGATAGGCGAAGTTATAGGTAGCGATGTCGGTCGGTTGTGCGGTCATTCCGCGGCCTCCCTTTTTTCTTCGGCCCTGCCGGCGTTCTCGCGGGCGTCGTGCTCGGCCCGCATGCGGCGCACCAGATCGAGCTCGGCTTGGAAGTCGACATAGTGCGGCAGCTTCAGGTGCTCGACGAACCCCGTCGCCTGGACGTTGTCGGAATGCGAGATGACGAACTCCTCGTCCTGGGCTGCGGCGACGACGTCTTCGCCGAATTCGGTTGCACGAAGAGCGCGGTCGCAGAGCGCCATGGCCATCGCCTTGCGCTCGCTCTGGCCGAAGACGAGGCCGTAGCCGCGGGTGAATTGCGGCGCCTTGGCTGAGCCCTTGAACTGGTTGACCATTTGGCACTCGGTGACACGCACGGAGCCGAGCGGTACTGCGAATGGCAGCTCCGGCACG
This sequence comes from Mesorhizobium escarrei, assembly GCF_935825525.1. Classification (GTDB taxonomy): domain Bacteria; phylum Pseudomonadota; class Alphaproteobacteria; order Rhizobiales; family Rhizobiaceae; genus Mesorhizobium; species Mesorhizobium escarrei. The sequence goes on along the minus strand of NZ_CAKXZT010000143.1, from coordinate 19,637 downwards.
TCGAGTTCCAGCTCGACCTCGCCGATGCGAACCTCGCCGACGAAGGGATGGTTGCGGGCATAGCCGCGCTGGGTGGAGTAGCCGAGCGCCAGCAAAAAACCCTCGTCGCCGCGTGACAGCGCCTGCAGGCGGATGTCGCGCGCCATCGGAAATTCCAGCGGCTCGCGGGTGATGTCGCCCGGGATATGGTCCTGCGGCATGTCGCCATCAGGCTCGATCAGGCCTTCGCGGGCGAGGATGGCGGAGACGCGCGGCATGGCTTCCGCCTCGCTGGCCCGCTGCAGCGGCTCGGCGACGTCCCCGCCCGCGGCAAGCTCGGGATCGAGCAGCCGGTGGGTGTAGTCGAAAGTCGGGCCGAGCAGCTGGCCGCCGGGAAGATCTTTGTAGGTCGCCGACACGCGCCGCTCGACCAGCATCGCTCCGGTGTCGATCGCCTTGGTGTAGCCGAAGCGCGGCAGCGTGGTGCGATAGGCGCGGACCAGGAAGATCGCCTCGATCATGTCGCCGCGCGCCTGAACGATGGCCAGCGCCGCCAATTCACGGTCGTAGAGCGAACCTTCGCTCATCACCCGGTCGACGCCGAGCGCCAGCTGCTCGACGATCTGGTCAAGGCGAAGCGCCGGCACCGAACGGTCGCCGCGGCGGCGGTCGGCGAGCAGGGCGTGGGCGTTGGCAATGGCCGCTTCACCGCCTTTTACTGCGACATACATATCACGCCTCCATCGTCTTGATGCGCGTCGTGCGCGGCAGGCAGGCAACGCCTTCCGGGGTGGCGAGGATAATGTCGACACCACGCGGAAAACGCTGATTGTTCTGCTTCCATTGTTCGACGAAGTGGCGCGGCATCTGCGCCGGCGCGATTGTCGCGGTTGTTTCGATGCCAGGACCTTCAAGCAGCAGAGGGGCGCCTGAGACGAGATCGCTCACCTGCAGGATCAGCGTCGTCGAGCGGTCGGGATAGTCCTGGGTGCCTTGTGAAAAGCCGTCGAGCGCCATCATCTCGGCCGGCGTGGCGATCAGCGCGAAATGCGCATCGGCTGGCGTGTTGGCCAGTGGCGCGCCGGTGTGGAAGCCAAGCCAGGATTTTATCGCTGCCGGGGGCTGCAAAACGAGGTCGAGCCAGAGCGGCGTGTCGTTGTCGCACAGCGCCAGCGCGATGGCGCCTGCGGTGGCCGACAGCGGCGCCGGCGGGCGGGCAAAGACCGGCAGAGGCTGCAGGGTGCCCGGCCGCGCCATCGCGTCCATCACGGCGCGAAACACCGTCTGGGCGTCGAACACCGGATCGGCAAAACCGCCCTCGATCGCTTGGGTTGCGATGTCCATCAGTCTTCTCCGCGTACCATGGTGAAGAAATCGACCTTCGTCGCCGCCGTCTCGGCGCGCCGCCGCTCGCGTGCCCTGGCCAGCGCGGCCTGCAGCGGCGCAATGAGCTTGGTCTCGACCTCGTTGCGGCGGGTGGGATCCTGCCAGAGCGCGTCGGCGATCGCCGCCAGTTTTGCCTTCTGCTTGTCACGGCCCAGCGCGTAGCAGTGGCCGACTTCTCCCGAGGCAAGCCGCACCGTCGCGCGGGTGACCGTCGCCTCGCCGACATTGAACGGCGCGCCGCCGCCGCCGATACGGCCACGCACGGTGACCAGGCCGGTTTCGGGGCCGCGCAGGAGTTCTGCTTCCGAAGGCAGGCCGGCTTCTTTCCAAAGGCGGACGATATCGTCGCCGGTCGATTGCGCCAGCGTCGCCATGACGGCCTTGCGCTCAGCCTGATCGCGCGCTTCCTGTCCTCGCATGGTTAACATTCCCTTGCAACGAAAATTTGTCTATTGATATAGACAATTATACAAATTATAGCTATTTTCTAATGCGTGTCCATGACGGATGGATGACAGGGACAAAAAGATCGGGGCAAAGAGATGATCGGTCAGCAGATGGCCAGCAGCTTGGAGCGGCGCAGCGGCGTCTCGCTGTGGCGGCAGATCGCCGACCAGATCCTGCATTCGATCGCCGCCGGCGACTTTGCCGAGAATGCTGCGCTGCCACCGGAAGTTGCATTGGCCGAGCGCTATGGGGTCAACCGCCATACGGTGCGCAGCGCCATCGCCGCACTGGTGCAGGACGGCGTGCTCAGGGCCGAACAGGGGCGCGGCACTTTCGTGCAGTCGCGCAAGCGGCTGTCCTATCCGATCGGCGCCCGCACCCGTTTTTCGGAGGGCCTGCAGGGCCAGGCGTCGGAGCGTCGCAGCGTGCTGCTCGAATCGGCGGTCGAGCCGGCCAGCCGGCGGGTCGCCGAAGGGCTGGGGCTTGCCAAGGGTTCGACTGTAATACGCCTCGAGACACGCGGCGAAGCCGATGGGCAACCGGTCTCGCGTGCCACCGGCTGGTTCGACGCGGGACGCTTCGCCGGCATCGATGCCGCCATGGCCGAAACCGGATCGGTGACCGCCTCGCTTAAGCGTTTCGGCATCGATGACTATCTCAGGCAATCGACGGTGCTGTCGGCCCGCCACGCGGACGCCGCCGACCTTGCCGATCTCGATCTGCAGCCCGGCGCCATCGTGCTGGTCACGGTCGCCGTCAACGTTACGCCGGACGGCCAGCCGATCCAGTTCGCCGAAACGCGCTTTCCGGCCGAGCGGGTCGAGCTCAAGATATCGGCGCTTTAAGGTCTGGCGTTCATCCGACCTGGATGACGGCTTTGATCAGGCCGGATTTCTCATGCGCCCAGCGGGCGAGGTCGCGCGGCGTGTCGCCAAGCGTCGTGCGATGGGTGACGAGCTTTGCCAGCGGCACAGCACCATCGCGGATCGAAGCGGCGACATGGTCGAAGTCGGCGCGCAGCGCGTTGCGGCTGCCGATCAGCGTCATCTCGCGCTTGTGGAATTCGGGATCGGAAAAGACGATGTCGTCCTTGACGACGCTGACCAGGACCAGCGTCCCGCCATGCGCGACATGGGCGAAAGCCGACTGGACGGACTGGGTGTTGCCGGTGGCATCGAAAATCACGTCAAAACCTTCGCCGCCGGTCGCCTCGCGCACCAGGTCGGCCGCCGCTGCCCGCGACCCGTCGAGAGTGGCGAAGCCGAGTTCGCTTGCGGCAAAACCCAGCCTCTCAGCACTCATGTCGAGCAGCGTCACGTCGAGTCCGGCGATACGGGCAAACAGCGCCGTGCCGAGGCCGATCGGCCCGGCGCCGATGACCAGCGTGCGCGCGCCGGGATCAGCCAGCGAGCGGCGCACGGCATGCGCCCCGATCGCGAGGAATTCGACGGCGGCGGCATCGGCCAGCGACAGGCCGTTTGCCGGATAGAGATTTTGCGCCGGCACCAGGATCCGTTCGCACATGGCGCCGTCGCGGTGGACGCCGAGCACCTCGATCCTGACGCAGCAATTCGGCTTGCCCTGGCGGCAGGCGATGCATTTGCCGCAAGCGAGATAGGGGTTGATGATCACCGGGTCGCCGACGGCCAGATCGACGCCTTCGCCAGCCTCGATCACGGTGCCTGAAACCTCGTGGCCCATGATGCGGGGATAGGCGAGGAACGGATGCTTGCCCTCGAAGATGTGATAGTCGGTGCCGCAGATGCCGACATGGCTGACCGCGACCAGTGCCCAGCCAGAGGGCGGAGTGCCTAGCGCCGGGCGGTCCTCCAGAACAAGCTCACCGGGCGAACGGCAGACGACGGCTTTCATGCTTTGATCCAGTCGGTTCATGGCACCGCCGGCCCCCGCTAGCGCCGGGCCGGCGGTTGTTAAGATGGTCTACTTGCCGCGGCGGCGCAGGCCGTCGAAATAGACGATGACGATGATCAGCACGCCGGTAATGATGCGCTGCCAGAAGGCATTGACGTTCAAGAGATTGGCGCCGTTGTTGATGGTGGCGAGGATGAAGGCGCCGAGAAGCGGCCCGTGCACCGAGCCGACGGCGCCGAACAGCGAGGTGCCGCCGATCACCGACGAGGCGATCGCCTGCAACTCCCAGCCCTCGGCCTGCGTTGGATTGCCGATGCCGATGCGCGAGGCAAGCAGCACGCCGACAAAAGCCGCACAGAGGCCCGACAGCGTATAGGCCATGTAGATAGTGCGCTGGACGTTGACACCGGACAGACGCGACGCCTCGGCATTGGAGCCGACCGAGAACAGATAGCGGCCCCAACGGCTGTGATGAAGGAAGATGTAGGCGGGGATGCCGACGAGGATCACCATCCAGAACAGATTGGGGATGCCGAGGAAGGAACTGCGCGAAAAAAGCTGGAAGGCATCGTTGTTGATCGAGATCGAGTTGCCATTGGTCATCAAAAGGCCGATGCCGCGCAGCGAGGTCAGTGTCGCCAGGGTGATGATAAAGGGCGGCAGGCCCATCTTGACGATGCCGAAGCCATGGAACATGCCGATGGCGACGCCGACCAGCAAGGTGATCAGAATGGCGAGGAAAATCGGCACGCCGGCATTGATCAGCATCGCCACGATGACGGTGGCGAAGCCGACGACGGCGCCGACGGAAAGGTCGATGCCGCCGGTGATGATGACGAAGGTCTGGCCGACTGCCAGGATGGCGATCATCGAACCTTGCCGCAGCAGGTTCGAGATGTTGTTGGCGGAAGCGAAGCTCGGCGTCGCCACCGACAGGATGATCCACAAAAGAACCAGCAGCGCCAGCAGCGTTAGCCCGAACAGCGCGTTGTAGTTGCGTTTCGGCCTTTCGGCCGAGATCGCCTCGGTGCTCATATCTGTCCTCCCGGTTTTTCTTGTTTCTCGGCCAGCGCCTGGGTGAGGATCTCCTCATGGTCGGCAGTGTGGAAACCATGAGTGGCCACCAGTTTGCCACGCCGGAACACATGCAGCGTGTCGGCCAGTTCATAGACCTCGGGCAGATAGGACGAGATCAGGATGATGCCGGCGCCATTGGACAAAAGCGCACTGAACAGGCGGTAGATCTCGGCCTTGGTGCCGACATCGACGCCAACGGTCGGCTCGTCGAAGATGAACAGCTTGGCGCCGTGCGCCAGCCACTTGCCGATGACGATCTTCTGCTGGTTGCCGCCGGACAGGCTGGAGGCGAGGGCTTTGCGCGTCGGCGTCTTGATCCTGAGATTGGCGATCTGGCGATCCGCCTCGGTCTTCTCCTGTGCGCTGGAGATCAGCAGATTGCTGGAGATGCGCTTGTAGATCGGCAGATTGAGATTGAGGCCGACCGGCAGGTTGAGGCAGAGCCCCTGGTCGCGGCGGCTTTCCGGCGCCAGCGCCATGCCGAGCCTGATAGCGTCATGCTCGGAGTTGACCTGAACCGCCTTGCCCTCCCAGAGGATCTGGCCGGCCGACTTGCGATGACGGCCGTAGAGCGCGGTGACGAACTCGCTGCGCCCGGCACCGATCAGGCCGTAGAGCCCGACGATTTCGCCGGCACGGACCGTCATCGAGACATTTTCAAAGCCCTTGCCGGAAAGATTTCGGGCTTCGAGGAGCGTCGCGCCCGGGGTAAAATGCTCCTTGTGATAGACTTGCTCGATCGAGCGGTTGATCATCATCTTGACCAGCTCGGCGTCGTTGGTCTCGGCGATGTTCCTGGTGCCGACCAGCGTCCCGTCGCGCAGCACCGAGACGCGGTCGGCGAGCTCGAACACCTCTTCCATGCGGTGGCTGATGTAGATGATGGTGACGCCTTCGCCCTTCAGCCGGCGGATCAGCGTGAACAGCTGGTCGGCTTCCTTGCGGGTGAGATAGGCAGTCGGTTCGTCGAAGATCAGGAACTTGGTGCCGCGCACGGTGGCGCGGGCGGCGGCGATCAGCTGCTGCTGGCCTATGGTCAGGTCACCGAGCACGACATGCGCCGGAAGATCGAAGCCGAGATCGTCGATGATCTTCTGCGCTTCCCTGACCATGGCCCGTTGCTGCAGGATGCCGAAGCGGGAAGCCTCCTCGCCGAGGAACATGTTGGCCGCGACAGTGAGATGGCGGCACAGGACGACCTCCTGATGCACGGCATTGATGCCGAGCGCCATCGCCTCATGCGGCGTCGCCAGCGCTGCCGGCGTGCCCTCCCAGATGACGTCGCCGGAGGTGCGCGGCATGACGCCGGTCAAAAGCTTGATCAGGGTGGATTTGCCGGCACCGTTCTCGCCGACAATGGCGTGGATTTCGCTGGCCTTGAAGGCGAGGTTAGTCGGCTTCAGCGCGTGCGTGCCGGGATATCGCTTCTCCAAGCCCTTGAGTTCGAGGATCGTCCTGCCCGGTTCCAGCGTTGGGGCCGGATGCAGTTCCTGCGCCGTCGACGTCATGACAATCCTCCCAGACTGGCCTCACGAGTGGCACGAGTATAGGTCGTTTCCGGGACAAAAAGCCCCGGAAACGGTGCACCTACGTCGATGCTCAGTCGAGCTTCGGATTGAGCAGCGCGTCGATCTTCGGGTCCTTCATATTGGCCTTGGTGACGAGGTTGGCGCCGGTGTCGACATTGGCCTCGACCTTCTCGCCTTTCGAGGCGGCGAGCGCCGTCTTGATGCCGTCATAGCCCATCCGGTACGGATCCTGGACGACGAGAGCCGAAATGACGCCGTCGTTGAGGAACTTGATCAGCTTCTCGTCGCTGTCGAAGCCGACCAACCCCACCTTGCCGGCCAGGCTGTTCTCGGCGATCGCCTGACCGACGCCCTGCGCCATGATCAGGTTGGAGGCGAAGATGCCCTTGAGGTTCGGATTGGCGGTGATCAGGTCGGTCGCGATGTTGAGGCCGGTGGTGGCCTGGCCGTCGGCGTATTTGTCGGCGACAAGCTTGAGGCCGGGATATTTGGCGGCAAGCTGCTCCTTGAAGCCCTGAGCGCGCTGTTCGAGCGAACCGGCACCCGGAAGTGCGGTGATCAGGGCGACGTCGCCCTCGATCTTGCCGCCGTTGGCCTCGCCGATCGCGGCCGCCAGGCCGTCGGCGGCGACGCGACCGCCCTGGATATTGTCGGTGGTCAGGAACGAGGTGAAGGCCTTGGAGTCGGCGCCGGAGTCGATGCCGATGATCTTGACGTTGGTGGCTGCCTCGTCGATCGGCTTGCCGAGCGCCTTGGCTTCGGTCGGTGCGATGACCACGGCAGCCGGGTTGCCGGCGACGGCGTTCTCGAGGATCGAGATCTGGCCGTTGACGTCGGTCTCCGCCTGGGCGCCGAGCTCCGGCACGTTGACGCCGAGGTCCTTGCCGGCCTTGCGGGCGCCGGCCAGGACGATCTGCCAGTAGAAAGAGGTGGTGTCCTTGACGATGATCGGAATGGTCACGTCCGCCGCCGAAGCCGGCGCCGAATGCATCACGCCGGCAAGCATCGAAGCGGCAGCGAGCGCCACGAAGGCGCGGCGGTTGAGAATGCTGGTCACGAATTTCATTAGGTTTCCTCCCTAAATCGCCCGGTGAACGTTTCGAAACTCCATTCGGCTAGGCGCTGCCCAAACAGAACTTTATCAATAAAAAACATTTCCGCATTTTGATAGTCTATCGGTGCGGTCGACGCAAGCGGTGTTTCGTACCGCTTTCCGTATGGGCTCGACCGGAAGAAAGGGTCCTACCGATCCTCATTGCCACGTTCAAATGCCTCCAGCCTGACAGTTTGGAAGTGCATCAGCCGAGCTGCTGAACGATCGTGTAGGGATCATACTTGGCGAAGTCGGTTTCCGGCACCTGGATGCCGAGCAGTTCGAGGTTGCGCGTCAGGTTGGTGGGCTTGGCCGTACCCGTCAGTACGGACGCTACCGCAGGCTCGTGCAGCGGGAACTGGAATGCCGCCGCTGCAAGCGGGTAGCCGCCCTCGGCGGCGATTTTTCCCATCGCCCCGACGCGGTCGAGAATGTCCTCGGTGGCCGGCAGGTAGTCGAAATGGGCGCCCGGCACCGGGCCCGTTGCCAGGATGCCGGAATTGAAGACGCCGCCGATGATCAGCGAGGTCTGCCGTTGCCGGCAAAGCGGCAGCAACTCGGCTTCGGCGGTGCGGTCGAGCAGTGAGTAGCGGCTGGCCAGCAGGATGCAGTCGAGCGGCGCCTGGCGCAGCACATCAAGGCAGATCTGAACCTCGTTGACGCCAAGGCCGTAGGCGGAAATGACCCTGGACGACTTCAACTCCTCCAGCGCCTTCAGCCCGCCATCCATAAACTGGCGGAAATGCAGCTTGGTTTTCTCGAGGCCGTGCGTGTAGACGCCGATGTCGTGGACGAACAGGATGTCTATTCGATTGAGGCCAAGCCGCGCATAGCTGAACTCGACCGAGCGCATGATGCCGTCGTAGGAATAGTCGTAGTCGACCGCAAAGGGCAGCGGTTCGGCATAGGAATGGTCCGGAATCTGGTCTTCCGGCACCGGCCGCAACAGGCGCCCGACCTTGGTCGACAGCACGTAGGAGTCGCGCGGCTTGTCGCGCAGGAAATCGCCGAAGCGGCGTTCCGAAAGGCCGAAGCCGTAGAAGGGCGCCGTATCGAAATAGCGCAGGCCGGCATCCCAGGCGACCTGCAGCGTCTGCATCGCCGCCTCGCGCGGGCAGGCTCGGTAGAGGCCGCCGATCGCCGCGCCGCCGAAGCTGACTTCGGTTATTTCCAGCGCGGTGCTGCCGACACGGCGTTTCTTCATGCAAAGCCTCCCACCGGCCATTTGCCGGCCCGTCGTCTTGAGTCAGCTAATGGCTGGTCTAGAGGGTCGCGCCGAGGTGCCAGGGCACGAACTCGTTGTCGCCGTAGCCGAACTCCTCGCTCTTGGTCTTGCGGCCGGAAGCCGTCTCGACGATCAGCTCGAAAATCTCACGGCCCATGCCGGCGATGGTCTTTTCGCCCGAGGCGATGACGCCGCAATTCACGTCCATGTCCTCTTCCATGGTGTGGTACATGGTCGAGTTGCTGGCGACCTTGATCGACGGCGTCGGCCGGCAGCCGAAGCAGGAACCGCGGCCGGTGGTGAAGACGATGACGTTGGCGCCGCCCGCCACCTGGCCGGTGGCGGAGACCGGGTCGTAGCCGGGCGTGTCCATGAACACCAGCCCGTGCCCGGTGACCTTCTCGGCATAGCCGAAGACGCCGTTGAGCGGTGTCTGGCCGCCCTTGGCGACCGCGCCAAGCGACTTCTCCAAAATAGTGGTCAGGCCGCCGCGCTTGTTGCCGGGCGACGGATTGTTGTCGATGGAGGCGCCATGCTTGGCAACATGGTCTTCCCACCATTTTACATAGCCGTCGAGCTTGGCGGCGATCTCCGGGGTCGCCGCGCGATAGGCGAGCAGATGCTCGGCGCCGTAGATTTCCGTCGTCTCGGAGAGGATGCCGATGCCGCCGACGCCGGCAAGGATGTCGACGGCGGCGCCCAGCGCCGGATTGGCAGTGATGCCGGACATGCCGTCGGAGCCGCCGCATTGCAGGCCGACGACGATCTCGCTGACCGGAATCGGCTCACGCTCAAGCTTGCCGACCTCCTCGGCGATCTCGGCCAGCACGACCAACGCCTTCTCGACAGATTTGCGCGAGCCGCCGGCTTCCTGGATGTTGAAATGGCGTTTTCCCGCGGCGACGCCCTTCTGGCCATAGAGGGTGAGCTGATTGACCTCGCAGCCGAGACCGACCATCAGCACACCGCCGAAATTCGGGTGGCGGGCATAGCCGGCGAGCGTGCGGTGCAGCACCATCATGCCGTCGCCGGTGGCGCTCATGCCGCAGCCCTGGCCGTGGACGATGGGAACAAAGCCATCGATGCCGGGATATCCGGGCAGAAGCGTGCGGTTCGCCTCGTCGGCGATGGCGTGGCAAACGGTGGCCGAGCAATTGACGCTGGCGAGAATGCCGATGAAGTTGCGCGTGCCGGCACGGCCGTCGGCGCGACGGTAGCCCATGAAGGTGCGGCTGCGGTCGGCCTCGGTCGCGTGCACGGCTTCGCTCGGCGGCACCACCGGCAAACGCCCGGACTCGAAGACCAGATTGTGCGAATGGACATGCTCGCCGGGCGCAATGGCTTCAGTGGCGCGTCCGATCGCCTGGGCGTATTTGACCACGGCCTCGCCGGCGGCAATCGGCTTGATCGCCACCTTGTGGCCGGGTTCGATCAGCGCCGTGGCAACGGCGCCGCCCGGCAGCAGCGCGCCGATCTCGATGCGGCCGTTGGCGACCGCGACATTGTCGGCGGGGGACAGAAGAATGCTGTTTGCGGCGTTCACGGGCAGTTTCCTGGGTGTTCCTGGGATCGGCAAGCGATTGACACGCGCCTGTTAACAGTTAATGTCTTTTATCGTGAAAAAACAGTTTTGCGTCAAATGTTTTTTCATCACGAAGCCGCGCGTTCTTGTGGAAGCGCAGAGGACCGGACACTGGAAGCAGGCCTGACTTCCGAAAAGCGATTCTGCTTCTTGGGAGCCTGCGCTAGGAGCATCTGCATAACGCGCTTCAAGCCGGCCGCCGCAAGCGCCGGCGCGCAACGGGGCAGGGGATGTCGAAGAGCAACAACGTCTACAAAGACGCCTACAATCGCGGTTTGCGGCTGCTCGACGAAACGAAAAGCCTGCCGTCGGAGCCCGAGCTTGGCGCCCTGCTTGGCGTCAGCCGCACGACCATCCGCACCATCCTTGCGCGCATGGAAGAGACGGGGCTGATCGCTTGGAACAAGCGCAGCAAGACGGTCTTGCGCGTGCCGCGGCCGGACGACTTTTTTCCCGAAGAAGAAACCGACACGCTGTCGCAGATCATCGAGCGCTCCTTCATGCGTCGGCTGCTTGCCGGCGGTGCCGAGCCCGGCATGCAGATCAACGAACTCGAGCTGGCGCGCGAGATCGGCGTTGGCACCACCAGCGTGCGCGAGTTCCTGATCCGCTTTTCCCGCTTCGGGCTGATCGAGAAGCGCCGCAACAGCCATTGGGTGCTGAAAGGTTTTACCCGCGCTTTCGCGCTGGAATTGACCGAAATCCGCGAGATGTTCGAACTGCGCTCGGCCGCCGCCTTCGCCGCCCTGCCGGAAGACAGCCCGGTGTGGGCTGACCTCGACCTGCTGGAGGACGAGCATCGCCGGCTGGCGCGCGAGATCGCCACGCGCTTCAACGAATTCTCGGAGCTCGACGAGCGCTTTCACCGGCTGATCCACCGCGCATCGCACAATCGCTTCATCGTCGATTTCTACGACGTTATCGCCATGATCTTCCACTACCACTATCAGTGGAACAAGGCGCAGGAGCGCGAGCGCAACGAAGTGGCGGTCACGGAACACCTGGCCTATATAGCGGCGCTCAAATCGCGCGATCTCGGCAAGGTCGACGCCGCCTGCCGCAAGCATCTGAAGTCCGCGCGGCACACGCTGCTGACGTCGATTCCAGAAGGCCAGCAACCGTAGCGAGCTTAAAAGCGCGTCGCGTTTGACCGGCCTCATGCGACGCGCTTTACGTAGTTGTTTTATGCATGTCGTTATCGCAAGACCGCTGCACACTTTTGCGCGACATGCATTAGAGCGCCGCGTTGCCGCAGTGGTAATTTGGCGATTTTCCGACCGCCGGCCGCGTGCTAGATATCTTGCCGTTGCTGCGTGAGGAGGCAGGCCTTTGAACATCCGGCGGAGACGATGGAGCATGCCGGCGGCATTCGCCGCCGCCTATTTGCTCGTGCTCCAGTCGGTGCTTGGCGCATTCGCCTTCGGCATCGGGCCGGATGCTTCGCAACACGACGCCTTCGGCAACGTCATCTGCACCCATGAGGGCGCCGCCCAGCTTCCCGGCAGCGATCCGCACCATCAGCACATGGCGCCTTGCTGCATGTCTGGCTGCGGCATGGCCTCGGCTGTCTACGCGCCGCCGCCCGCTGCCGCCACTGTGTCCGGCAATTTTTCCGTCGAAACCGTCGCGTTTGGGCTGCCGGCGTTCAGGCATCTCGACTTTGCCCGCGACCGCTCTCCGTCGAATCCGCGCGCGCCGCCGGTGACGGCCTGATCCGTTCCAGTTCGCCTTGCGGAATTTTTCGCGGGCGCATTCGTTCAACATCGAAACTGTTCGCGACCGGCCGACGGCGCGATTTCTCAGTTCCTGGAGCTATCATGTCTCACTTTTTCCGCGCGCGGTTCGGCCGCAACAGCCGCTTCCTGCGCAGCTTCGAGGAGCGACTCGGCGTCACCGTACTCCTCCTTGCCCTGCTGTTCGTCAGCGCCCAGGCCGTTTTCGCGCATGAGTTCAGGGTTGGCGACCTCGAGATCGTGCATCCCTGGTCGCGCGCCACGCCACCTGGCGCCAAAGTGGCCGGCGGCTATTTTACCGTCACCAACACCGGCAGTTCGCCGGACCGGCTGCTGTCGATCTCCTCGGAAATTTCGGCCAAGACCGAACTGCATGAGATGGGCGTCAAGGACGGCGTCATGACCATGCGGCCGGTCAGCGGCGGCCTCGAAATCCCGGCCGCTGGCAAGGTCGCGCTGGCGGCCGGCGGCTATCATCTGATGTTCGTCGGGCTGAAGCAGCAGCCCAAGCAAGGCGAGACATTTCCCGCGACGCTGACCTTCGAGAAGGCCGGCACGGTGATCGTCGAGTTCGCCGTCGAGGGCATGGGCGAAATGGGCGGCATGCACGACCATGCCAATTGATCCGGCCAAAAGCTTCGTAACCAGAAGCATCATTATGGAAATCAGAGAGACCATCATGAACAAGTATCTTTTGTCGGCCTGCGCGTTTCTCGTCTTCGGGACGGGTGCAGCTTTCGCCCATGTCACGCTCGAAACCCAGGAAGCGCCTGTCGGCTCGACCTATAAGGCGATCCTGCGCGTGCCGCATGGCTGCGAGGGCAAGGCGACGACCGCCGTGCGCGTGCAGATCCCAGAAGGGGTGATTTCGGTAAAGCCGATGCCGAAGCCGGGCTGGACGCTGCAGGCCAAGCAAGGCAGATACGAAAAGTCCTACCAGCTCCACGGCCAGGCGGTGACATCAGGTGCCAAGCAAATCGACTGGAGCGGCGGCAGCCTGCCGGACGAGTTCTACGACGAATTCGTCTTCCGCGGCACACTGGCGGCGGATCTGCCGGCCGGCCAAATCCTCTATTTCCCGGTGGTGCAGGAATGCGACGGCGCCGCCGAACGCTGGATCGAGATTCCAGCGGCCGGCCAAAATGAGGATGCTCTGGAATATCCGGCGCCTGGCCTCAAGCTGCTGCCGAAGAAGTGATTATTTGGCGGCGCGCTTTGTTCGAAAGAGCGCGCCGCTATTTTTGTGGCCGTGACATGAGTGCTGCATCCCTGCTGCGAACGGTCTGCACAGCCGGCCGATTTGCGATCTGCCTGCTGGCTGCGATCGTGCTATTTGCCGCCATTGCCGCGCCAGGTCAGGCCTTCGCCCACGCGGCGCTGGTCACAACCGAGCCGACGGACGGCGCCGTGCTGGCGCAGAGCCCGGCGCAGTTCTCGCTGACCTTCAGCGAGCCGGTGTCACCGCTGGTGCTGGCCTTGGTGCGGCCTGATGGAACGCCGGTTCCGCTGACGTCCTTTCGGCTCAACGGCCAGACGCTCGACATCGACAATCCGCAAAGGCTCGGATCCGGCACGCATGTGCTGAGCTGGCGGGTGATCTCCGCCGATGGCCATCCGGTCGGCGGCTCGGTGCTGTTTTCCATCGGCGCGCCGAGTGCGGCGCCGGCCGTCTCCGAAGCTGTCGACAGGGGTCTGAGGTCGGCAATCTGGATCGGCAAGGTCTTTCTCTATGTCGGCCTGTTTCTCGGCGTCGGCGGCGCCTTTGCCATCGCCTGGCTGGCGAACGGCGGGCGTTCCGGCCAGCGCTTCGTCATCGCTGCAATCCTGTGTGGCCTTGTCGCGGCGCCCCTGTCGCTCGGCTTCCAAGGACTGGACGCGCTCCGTGCACCGCTCGTCCGGCTGGCGCAGCCGGACGTCTGGCAGGCCGGGCTCGCCACCAGCTTCGGCCGGACGGTGCTGGTCGCACTGGTGGCGCTCGGGTTTGGCCTGCTGTCGCTGGTCGGACCGCGCGGCGGCGCAAAACTGTTTGCCGCTGCCGGCTTGGCCGGTGTCGGCGCCGCCCTCGCCGCCAGCGGACATGCAAGTGCTGCCGAACCGCAATGGCTGACAGGGCCGATAGTGTTTCTGCACGGCGTCGGCATTGCCTTCTGGGCCGGGGCGCTGGCACCGCTCGGCCTTGCCATGAGGCGGAAGCCGGTCGAGGCAGAGCCTTTCCTGCGCCGGTTTTCCCAGGGGATACTGCCTGTCGTGGCCGTGCTTGCTGCCACCGGCTTCGTGCTGGCTGTCATCCAGGTGCAGGCGCCCGCAGCTTTGCTTGAGACCGCCTATGGCCGGCTGCTGCTGGTCAAGCTGGCACTGCTGTTCTTTCTGTTCACGCTTGCCGCCACCAACCGCTGGAAACTCACCGGCCCGGCCGAAGCGGGAGAGACGGAAGCACAGAGGAGGCTGGTCCGCTCGATCGGCATTGAGATGCTGATCGTTCTGGCGATCTTCGGCGTTGCCGCCGGCTGGCGCTTCACGCCGCCGCCACGCGCCCTGGCGATCGCAGCAGCGCAGCCGGCGTCGGTGCATATCCACACGCCGAAGGCGATGGCCGACCTCAGCATTACGCCCGGCCATGTTGGGCCGGTTGCCGCCTCGATCGTCATCATGACAGGCGATTTCGGCCCGCTCGACGCGGAACAAGTGACGCTGATGCTGTCAAAACCCGACTCCGGCATCGAGCCGATCAAGCGCGCGGCGACAAAGCGCGGCGACGGCACCTGGCGCGTCGACGATCTCGTCGTCCCGCTCCCTGGCCGCTGGACGGCCCGGCTCGATATTCTCGTCTCGGATTTCGAGATCGTGAAGATAGAGGCGCCGATCGATATCAGGTGACCAGCCGGCAGTCTGCGAAACACAATTCGGCGAGGCGGTTGACGCCGCGCTGAAGGCTCGTCAAACATCGCGGCAAAGAATGGCATCCCGACAAGAATTGGCGTCGCCACAAATCGCCGCCTCAACAAAAGATCCGAAGGCAGGGAAGAAACCATGGAAAAAGCCGAAATCGGCCTGATCGGCCTTGGCACGATGGGCTCCAACCTGGCGCTCAACATCGCCGAAAAGGGGCACCGCATAGCCGTTTTCAACCGCACCGCGGCACGCACCGACGCCTTTGTCGAGAATGCAGGGGGGCTCAGGGATATGGTCGTGCCCTGCTACAGCCTGGAGGAACTCGCCGCCGCAATCCGGCCGCCGCGGCCGATCATCATCATGGTGCTGGCCGGCAAGCCGGTCGACGAGCAGATCGCGGCGCTGCGCGGCGTACTGTCAGCCAATGACATCGTCATCGATGCCGGGAACGCCAATTTCCGCGACACGATGCGGCGCTTCTCCGAGCTTTCCGATTCGGGTCTCACCTTCATCGGCATGGGCGTGTCCGGCGGCGAGGAGGGCGCGCGCCATGGACCGTCGATCATGGTCGGCGGCACGGAACAGTCCTGGAAACGCGTCGAAAAGGTGCTGACCGCCATTTCGGCCAAGTTCAGGGATGAGCCCTGTGCGGCATGGCTTGGCACCGATGGCGCCGGGCATTTCGTCAAGACCATCCATAACGGCATCGAATATGCCGACATGCAGATGATCGCCGAGATCTACGGCATTTTGCGCGACGGGCTCGGTATGGGGCCGAAGCAGATCGCACAGGTGTTTGCCGGCTGGAACA
Organism: Mesorhizobium escarrei; assembly: GCF_935825525.1. GTDB lineage: Bacteria > Pseudomonadota > Alphaproteobacteria > Rhizobiales > Rhizobiaceae > Mesorhizobium > Mesorhizobium escarrei. The sequence continues at coordinate 4,011 of NZ_CAKXZT010000143.1, read as the reverse complement.
AGGGCCGGCTCAACTCCTATCTGATCGAGATCACCGCCAAGGTGCTGGCCGCCGATGATCCGAAGACAGGCAAGCCGGTGGTCGATATCATCCTCGACCGCGCCGGCCAGAAGGGCACCGGCAAATGGTCGGTCATCGAGGCGCAGCAGCTCGGCATTCCGGCCACCGCGATCGAGGCCGCGGTGGCGGCGCGCGTCCTGTCGTCGATCAAGGACGAGCGCCTGGCCGCCGAAAAGGCCTATGGCAAAGGCAGCGTGACCACCATTTCCGGAGACAAGGACGCGCTTCTCGACGATCTCGAACTGGCGCTGTTCGCCGGCAAGATCGCTGCCTATGCGCAAGGCTTCGCGGTGATGGGCGGCGCATCGAAGGAATTCAACTGGAACCTGCCGATGCCGACCATCGCCAAGATCTGGCGGGCCGGCTGCATCATCCGCTCGCAATTGCTGGACACGATGGCGGAAGCCTTCGGCACCGGCGGGGCGGCCACCAATCTTTTGATGGCACCGGCTTTCATCGCGATGATGCAGGAGGCGCATCCGTCGCTGCGGCGGATCGTGGCAAGGGCGTCGGAGGCCGGCTCGCCTGTGCCGGCGCTGTCGTCGGCGCTGGCCTATTTCGACAGCTACCGCCAGGGCCGCGGCACCTCGAACCTGATCCAGGCGCAACGCGATTTCTTCGGCGCGCACGGCTTCGAACGCATCGACGGGCCGGGCGCATTCCATGGCCCGTGGGGGAGCGGGGCGGCAGGTTAGCGCCCAATCTCAGCCGTAGAGATCGGCTTCGCAGCTTCCTGGAAGCAGATCTTGCCGGCGATCACGCTGGAGGTCGTATGCGCCAACAGCAGCGTTCGAGGGGACAACAGCGAATGGCAGTTGTAGATCAAGTGGTCGTTCCCCGGGGACGCGCTACAAGGCAAACTGATCCCAAGCCGCCTGAGAGGGCGCAGAACGTCCTTACCCATACCAATCCGCGGCAGTATCGGTTATGTTTGCCGGACCTGAAAAGTCCGGCTCATTTGTGCGCCGCTTCTTCGGGTTGCGCTTAGCCATCTCACGATCCCACCCACTATGTGCCGGGGGTCGAGGGTGCCCGGATGAAACCGAAACGACGACACTACCTCAATCTCGCCGGCGCGCTGGCGATGAGCTTTCCCGCCGTTGCGGCTGCGCAGCAGTCGCCAGCTCAGATGCCACGGATCGGGCTTATCGCCTGGTGGCCTTGCGACATGCCGTATACGGGCGAGTCTAGTGAATTCGGATCGTTTATGCGAGGGCTTCGCGAACTCGGCCACACGCTGAGCGAACTCAGCTTCGAGTGCCGAAGCGCGAGCAAGCACGACAGTGGCTTGGCTACAGCGGCGGCAGACCTGGTGCAACTCCCGGTCGACGTGATCGTCACGACGTCGCAGCCGGCGGCGCATGCTGCCCACGAAGCGACCGATGTGATTCCGATCGTGACCATCATAAGCGGTAATCCGGTCGCGGCGGGTCTGGCGAGCAGCCTCGCAAAGCCGGGCGGCAATCTCACCGGTGTCAGCTACTACGCCACCGAACTCGCCGCCAAACGGATGGAGCTTTTGATGGAGGCAATACCAGAGCTGACCACAGTCGGCGTGCTGGCGAACCCGGTGGTCAACTATCTGCCCTTCGAGGAGGACGCAAAGAGTGCGGCCCACCAGCTCGGAGTTGCCTTGAACGTCCAGCAGGTCAGCGATCCGGACGAACTCGATGCTGCATTCTCGCGCATGGAGGCCGCGGGCGCGCAGGCGGTCTTCGTGCTGCCCGACCTCATGCTGTCCTCGCTGTCGCCGCAAATTGCCGCCCTAGCGATCGAGCATCGCCTGCCGACCATGGCCTGGGGGCCATGGTTCACCGAAGCCGGCTGCCTGATGGCCTATTCGGCGGACTATAGCGGAATGGGACATCGGCTCGCCTTCTATGTCGACCGCATTTTGAAGGGCTCCGAGGCAGGCGACCTGCCGATCGAGCAGCCAACGAAGTTCGAGCTGTCAATCAATCTGAAAACGGCCAATGCCCTGGGCATCGATCTGCCGCAGACCGTATTGCTCATGGCTGACGAAGTCATCGAATGAGGATGATGTGCGGGATTCGATCCATCGCGAAGCCGCTCCCGTGCGCCGATCACTGTTTCGGAAATACTTCATCGCGTTGTTCGCCGCCGTCATTGTCCCGATAGCTGCCAGCGGCATCAGCGACGCCTGGTTCGGCTATCGCGACCAGCGTGCCATGCTCAGTGCTCTCTTGCGGGTCGAGACCAGATCGGCAGCCGGCAGGATGCAGAGCTTTCTCGACGGCATCAGGGATCAGCTCCGCTGGACGGTCCAAAGGACCTTGACCGCCGACAACCGGGGACAGCATCGGCTCGAGGCCCTGCAGGCGATGCGCCGCGCCCCTGCAATCGTCAGCGTAAGTCTTATCGACCGTACCGGCGTGGAGCGGCTGCACGTCTCCCGCATTGGCCTGAACAGGGTTGAAGGAGGATTGGATCGCTCAGGTGATCCTGCCGTAGTGGGAGCCCGGTCGACGGGCATATGGTATGGCCCGGTCACCTATCGCGATGGCTCCGAACCGTTCATGACCATGGCACTGTGGGGACTGAGTTCCGTCGTCGTCGTCGTCGAGATCAACCTGAAGCTCATTTGGGTAGTCATTTCGGAAATTCGTGTGGGGCGCAGCGGCCACGCATTTGTTCTCGACCAGACCGGCCGGATCATCGCTCACCCAGACATCAGCAAGGTGTTGCGGGGCACCGACGAGAACACGGCGGCGGCCCTGCTCAGATTGCGGGACGAGATCGCCACGGCAGGTGGCGAGGCGACGACGGCCCGCAACGCCGAGGATGAACGCGTCGTGACTGCGATGGCATCGATCCCCAGTGTTGGCTGGACTGTGTTCGTCGAGCAGCCGCAGGCAGAGGCGTTTGCACCGCTCTATGCTTCTTTGTGGCGGACTGGCGGCCTGTTGCTTGCGGCAATCGCCTTAGCGGCGGCGCTCGCCTACTGGCTTGCCAGGCGCATGACCGGCCCGATCCGCCTGCTGGAGGAGGGCACCGAAAAAATCGGGGCCGGACAGTTCGATCACCGGATCGACATCGCCACCGGAGATGAACTTGAACGGCTGGCGGTCCGGTTCAATCAGATGGCGCAGGAACTCGCCATATCGCGGGATCGTTCGGAGCGGATTGCGCGGCTGAAACGCTTTCTCGCACCGCAGGTCGCGGAACTTGTGGAAAAGTCCGGTGACGAGAGCGTGCTCGCAGGCCAGCGGGCGGAAGTGGTCGCTGTTTTCTGCGATTTACGCGGCTTTACCGCGTTCTCGGCCCACGCCGAACCCGATGACGTCATGCAGGTGTTGCGCGACTACTACGAGGCTCTCGGCGCGATCATCACACGCTACGAGGCGACGCTGACCAACTTCTCGGCGGACGGGTTGATGGTGCTTGTCAACGCCCCTGTGCCGTGCGCGGAGCCGGCGCTTCGCGCAGTCGAGATGGCAATCGACATGCAGGACGCCGTTCAGCGCCTGATCGCCGCGTGGCGTCTGCGGGGCCATGCAGTCGGTTTCGGCATAGGGCTCGCGATGGGATGGGCAACGGTCGGTCGAATTGGCTATGAAGCCCGCGTTGACTACACCGCGATCGGCAATGTCGTAAACTTGGCGTCTAGACTGTGTTCGTCGGCTGATGATCGGCAAATCCTTATCGATCATTCCGTGGCGCGGGCGGTGGGTGGGAAGATTCCGGTAGCCGCGCTTGGCATGCGTCCCCTCAAGGGCTTCGACGAGCAAGTACCCGTATATGATGTTGCAACGCGAAGCATGAAGTCAGATTTCGCTCCTGATGCGAATGAAATCAGCGCGAGAAGCTAGGTCGGCTGAAAACCGATCTTGGGCACGCGGCTGGAGCGAATGGCAGCTCGTCACCCTAAACCGGACCATCGAGATCGTGCGATTGGACGGCAGCTAGGGTGAAGGTTTTTCGATGCGGGCC
>NZ_CAKXZT010000142.1:62741-92260 GCF_935825525.1 Mesorhizobium escarrei | reverse complement strand
CAGCGCCAAGACGGTTGAGGGGTGTTGGAAGGAGTGCCGTCAGTATCAAGCTGGAACACCCCTCATCCGACCGCTTCGCGGCCACCTTCTCCCACAACAAGGGGAGAAGGGAGAGTTGGCAGCGCCGTTCGGCTATGGCTCGACCAGACCCGGATCAGGCGGCCGGCGCCCTTTGCACCAGCATGTCGATGCCGAGCAGGTGCCGCACGTTCGGGCGCGCCGCCACCATGTCGGCGATCGTATAGCGCTCAAGCACGGCGAAGAACGCGTTGAGTGCCTCGCGCAGCGCCGAATTCAGTGCGCAACTGTCGACCAGCGGACATTCGGCGGCGTCGTTCTCGAAGCATTCGGCCATGGCGAAGCTCTCTTCGGTCACGCGCACGACGTCGAACAATGTGATCGATTCGGCCGGGCGGCCGAGCCTGACGCCGCCGTTCCTGCCGCGCACCGTCTCGACCAGACCATGTTCGACCAAAGGCTGCAGGATCTTGAAGAGAAAAAGTTCAGACACCGAGTAGGCGGCCGCGATCTCCGGGATGCGGCTCAGCCGATCGGTATTCGCGGCGCAATACATCAGGATGCGCATGGCGTAGTTGGTCTGGCGTGTCAGCCGCATTTTGTCCTCACGAGGCAGTAGCTTAAGCTCAATATGGCCTATACCTTGGAATAATTCCAGACTGGCAGCGCATTATAGCTGAATTAACTCGTCAACTTTGCATGCGTGACCGCGGAAAGCGTGAGGCGGCAGCCAGTGGGCGGGCATTTGGCCGGAAGTGGTCGTAATAGACACGCGAGGCCGATCAGTAGCGATCTCACAATCGGTCCCGCCAGGATCACCGTCCGATTCGATGCTGATACGATCACAAGCTTTCAGCACTCAGGCGCACCAGTTCGTGGCTACCGCGGCGCTTGGCTCTGTGTCCTCATCTTGCCCTCGCCAAGTCGTTCGAGGGCCGTTTTGCCTGGCTGGGCTTCGTCGCCACCCTCGTTGCAGAGGACCGTGTTGCAGAGACCGTCCTGAATGTAACGGGAGGGTGACAAATTGATGACAATTTTCGGATTTCGCGCGGAACCATCCCGGTGGAAAATCGTTGGACCAACCTTACGCGCTCCAGTCGCGTCACGACAAAGTTCCAAGGAGGAGGACCATGGCGTTGTTGAAGGGTGGCAATATCGTCACGGGTTTGGCGATTGGCATTGGAGCAGGTGTCATTGCCCCCATGCTCGCGCCTATTCTCAAGCCATTTGCCAAATCGGCCATCAAGGCTGGATTGGTGGCTTACGATCAAGCGCGAGTTGCCTTCGCCGAACTCAATGAGCGAACCGGCGACGTCATGGCCGAGGCTCGGGCTGAAGTGGAAGAAGCGCGTAAGGCCGCGGCTGAGCAACCGAAATCCGCTGACCAATCCTGACACCACATGCGGCTGTCGAATTGAAGTCTTGGGGTTCGAGTCTTGGGAGGTTCGCGAGTCTTGGGAGGTTCGTTGTACCTGTAGGAAGAATGGGGCACTAACAAGGAGCAAGTTCAATGGCGATACTCGAAGACGCATTTAAAGGCGGCAACATAGCAACGGGTTTGGCCTTCGGGTTGGGCGCGGCCTTCTTGGCGCCGCTTGCCGTATCCGTGCTGCGTCCTGTTTCGAAAGCGGTCCTCAAGGCCGGTCTGGTTGCTTACGACCAAGGCAGAGTTGCCGTTGCTGAGATGAATGAAATGACGTCCGACTTGGTTGCTGAAGCCAGAACAGAGATGGCCGAAGCGACCAGGGAAACGGACAATGGAGGCAGGAGCGAAACCGGCGCGCGTCGCGCCCGTAAGAGCGAAGCTGCAGAAAAGTCTTCTGGCAGCTAAGCATCAATACTCGTCTGAAACGGGTCATGACCGGCGTGAGGGTTTTGCATCACGCCAGGCCATCCACTCGTTGCCTCAAAGGATTCCACCGCGGGCACAGTCGTTTTGCCCAGCAAGCTCTTGCTGTGGAGTTCGGTACAACAGTCAGCTTAAGGGTGCCGTGGGATGCATGCCGAGTCGGGGAATCCCGAGTCGTCCAATAGTCGCAGCGCCGTGTCCATTACCCGAATCCATATATCAGTTCCGGGTCGGGCCAGGCTGAAAATCGGCGGATTGCAAGGCTCAAGTTCAGTCAAGACTCTGCTGGAGCGGGGAGGCCACGCGGCGCCTGGGGTGTCCAGCATCACCGCCAGCGATCTGACCGGAAATGTCGTCGTCCAATTTGACGTGACGTCAGGCCTTGATTCCATCATCGATTATCTCGCCGCTTTATTGCGAGGTGAGATCATCGCACCGGGCGAGATGCCCGATGCCGGGCCGGAGTGGCATATGCTTTCGCCAAAACAATCATGCTTCAAGCTGGAGGCTTCGGCAGACGCCGGCCTGCCAGGAGATGAAGCTCGGCGGCGGTTGGCAAGCACCGGCCCCAACATCCTCGAAAACATTCAGCCACGGTCGCGCGCGAGCATTCTTGCGGACCAGTTTCAAAGCTTGCCGGTCGCGATGCTTCTTGGTGCCGCATCGGTCTCCATTCTCACCGGCGGCGCATTCGAAGCCGCCGTGATTCTCGCAGTTGTCGGCTTGAACGCCGTCATCGGCTACCAAACCGAAAGCCGTGCGGAACGGACGATCCAAAGTTTGGGAGCGAAGGGGCCCCAAACCGCCCGGATCATGCGCGAAGGCGTCATTGCGACTGTCCCAGTTCAGCAGATCGTTCCCGGGGACGTTCTTACGGTGCAACGGGGAGACGTAGTTCCGGCCGATGCGCGTCTGCTGAATGAGGACGCTTTGACAGTTAGTGAAGCCCTGCTGACGGGCGAAAGCGCACCCATTCAGAAGACTGTCGGTGCTATCGAACGGATGAACGTGCCTCTTGGGTCCCGTTCAAACATGATCTATCGCGGGACGATCGTGACTGGAGGCGGTGGGCGCGCGATCGTGGTGGCAACAGGTTCGCTCACGCAAGCGGGACGAATACAGCGGCTGGTCGGCGCAACCTTCGCCCCTGAAACGCCGCTCCAAAGGGAGCTCAAGAAACTCGGACAGCGGCTCGGCTGGCTGACAATGGGCACTTGCGCAGTCCTTTTCTCTTTAGGCTGGCTGCGCGGCATCGGTCTTCTCCAGATGGCCCGCTCGGCGATATCTGTTGCCGTCGCAGCAGTCCCTGAAGGTCTGCCGATGGTGGCGACGACCACCTTCGCTCTTGGCATCGAGAAACTGCGTCGTGAAGGTGTTCTGATCCGTAAGCTGGATGCTGTCGAGACGCTTGCGGCAGCGCGGGTCGTTTGCTTCGACAAGACGGGAACGCTGACCCTCGGCCACATCGATGTCGATACGATCAGGATTGGCGACAATGCCTACTCGATCAATGAGGACTGGGCCTACTCGATCAATGAGGATTGGGGCGCGCGGAAGGCGTTGCGCCATGTGCTGGAAGTATGCTGCCTGTGCAACGATGCCGAGATTGTTCAGACGGAAGAAGGATTGCGTTTGAACGGCTCGCCTACCGACGGCTGCCTCGTCCAGGCCGCTCTCGACCGTGGCGTGGACGTTGCATCTCTGCGTAAGCGCTTTGCACGGATATCCGTGCAGCGCAGGAGCGAAACCTATCGCTTCATGGTGACGCAACATGCAATGGAAGATGGCACGCTGACCGCCATGAAAGGGAGCCCGAAGGAGGTCCTGGCGCGTTGCAGCATCGAAATCTTGCCGGACGGCACCGAGCGAGAACTCACTCCGGAACGGCGCGCCGCCATCGGGGAAGTCAATCTCGAAATGGCATCTCAGGCTCTTCGCGTACTGGGTGTCGCGCGTGGACAGGCCACAGGTTCCAAGCCGAATGGACATAATGGTCGAGATCTTGCCTGGCTCGGGCTGGTTGGGATGGCGGATCAGGTGCGTCCGGGTACCAGCGAACTGCTGAGCCAGCTGCACGAGGCCGGCATTCAGACGATTATGCTCACGGGTGATCAGAAGGCAACGGCGGCTGCCGTTAGCGAGCTTATCGGCCTGAACGGTCGAGGCGAGGTGGAGATTGTCGATGGCGCGGACCTCGAAGACATGTCTTCGGGCGAGCTTGCCCAGACCGCTCGGCGCGCGCAAGCGTTCAGTCGGGTCAGCCCGGCGCAAAAGCTGCAAATCGTTCGCTCACTTCAGGAAGCAGGTGTAACCGTAGCAATGGTTGGTGACGGAGTGAATGACGGCCCTGCGTTGAAGGCTGCAGACGTGGGCGTTGCGATCGGCCAGCAGCAGAGCATGAATGCCGCAAGGGAAATCGCGGATGTCATCATCCACACCGGTGGCCTCGGCGGTCTCGCCACCGCCATCGAAACAGGCCGCACGACCCACCGCAACATTCGGAAAACCATTCGCTACCTGGTCAGCACTAACCTCAGCGAGGTGCTGCTGGTCTTGGCAGGTACTTCGGTCGGCATTGGAGCACCGCTCTCGCCGATGCAGCTCCTCTGGATAAACCTGATCTCGGACGTGCTGCCCGGCATCGGACTGGCGATGGAAGCGCCTGAACCCGACATTCTTCGGCAAGCACCGAAAGAAGACCACACGGTGATATTACGGCGCGGTGAAATCGGGCGGCTTGCCGCTCAATCTGCGATCATAAGCGGCGGAGCGATGGCGGTGAGCCTTCTCGGCGCCACGCGCTATGGATTGGATTCTCCAATCACGAGGACCATGACGTTCGAAAGCCTGGTGATGGCCCAGCTTCTCCATGCCATCACATCGCGTTCCGATAGGCACAGCATCTTTGATCGCAGCCCCCGACCGCCCAATCGCGCGCTCTCGCTGATCATTGGGGGGTCGATGGCCGTTCAGGCCGGCTGCCTCTTAATACCGTTTTTAAGAAGACTTCTCGGGATAGCGCCGATCACCGCAACAGACGCCATCGTTACCCTCGCCGGCGGAACTCTTCCCTTCCTGGCAATGGAGTGGATGAAATCGCGACGGGATACCGCCGACGGCGAGTTGGTCTGGACCCGTGCAAAGGAGCAGACGAACCTTCCGGCACCGGTGTGACTGCACCGCCGCCCTACGCTGCGATCGGCATAGGTTCTTCGGCTTGCTCATGCGCCACAGTCGACGACCGATGCGACTGAGGCCGCATCATGGTGCCGACAACCGCACGAAGTACCGGTTCGGCCAGGACCTCTGCCAGTTGGGCAGCAGGATGCCTCGCGAAGACAAGAGGCAGAAACTTTGCCAGCAGGAACACCATGTCCAGTTCGCGCCCGCTCATACCGTCAGTCCGACCATTCGCCACGACGAGCGGATGAAGAGTCGGTTCGACCGTCAGATACGGAATGCCGCGGCAGGCAGCCAGCGGATCGACACTGTTATCGTGCACGATCACCAGGCTTGCGGCCGTAGGATTGACGGTCACGCTGGTTATGCCCTCCGCACCGAGAAGGTCTCGCTGCAGATTGGCGAAAAACGCGACCTGATAGCGCGCTGCGGGAATTTTGATCCGTAGACGGCCCGCTGTGCGGTGAACGACACGGGCGGTTTTTTGAAGAGGCATCTCGATTCGCTCACTTTGATGCCGCCAAGGCGGCCATTCGCGACCGAGATAGGAGATTTTCACAAAGGCTTGATGACAGTCGCAGGCTTTGCGGGCGGCGCGATTTCTTAGGAAATCGCCCATGTCCCAAGATAGAGTAGGCATCCGACGAGCGCGCCCACGATGGTTCCATTCATGCGGATGTATTGGAGATCGCTCCCGACAACCAGTTCGAGGCGGTCAGATAGCGCTTTCGTGTCCCAGTTCCTGACGACGTCGCTGAAGAAGGAGCTGATCTCGCCGCGCCACGTGACGATATAAAGCGCCAAGCGTTCCAGCGCAGAGTCGAGGTGTTTCTGCATTGCCTCATCGGTGGCAAGCGCCTGTCCGAACAGGGAAAGCCCACGCTGAAGGCTGGCGCGCGTCTTCGACGAGGGCGTTTGCAAATCCTGTAGAGCAAGCTCTGACAGTTCGGTCCAGATTGAACCGAGCCATGCCTGAATGCCGGGATGCTCGAGCAAACGGTTTTTGGCTGCATTTATCTGCTCCCGCTGCTCGGGAGACGTTTGCAGGGTGTTTATAAGGTCCAAAATTGCTTTCCGGAATTTCAGCCGCGCGTCACCTTCAGGCTCCTGCAGCTTGTGCAATACTTCGATCACACCTGAAATAAGCGCAGCAGCTATCCGACGGTCTATGGCTTTCGGAATCCACCAGCGACTGCGTTCCTGCACAAGTTTTTCGATCTGGCCGCTGTTCTCCTGGAGTAATTTTTCGGCAACCTGGATGGCGCGGTCGAATACGACGTCGGCTTCTCCGCTGACCGTCAGCGCATGAAGAACGCGGCCGAGGACAGGCGTAAAGTCGGCTTGCCGAAGCTGCTCGCCAAGCGTGCGATGGGCGAAATTCAGCAGGTCGGGGCTTCCCGCAGATCGGATCAGGTATGGTAGTGCGTCGACGATCGTGTCGGCGATCGCATCGGCACTAGAAGGAAGAGCAATCCAGGTTGCGAAGCGGTGTCCGACACCAACACTGCGCAACTTGGCAAGGACAGTGTCTGCCGTGAGGAAATGCCGCTCGATGAAGCGCCCAAGCGTTGTGGCGATGCGATCCCTGCTGTTCGGGATGATAGCGGTATGCGGAATCGGAACACCTAAAGGGTGGCGAAACAGCGCCGTGACGGCAAACCAGTCCGCCAGCCCTCCGACCAGGCCAGCCTCGGCACCTGACCGCAGCAGCAATGTGGCGAAGCCCGGATTATCGACCCAATGCGTGCCTACGACGATTGCTGCCATTGAGCCAAGGAGACCGTTGGCGAAGGCGCGGTTGCGACGTTGGCGCCGGATGGCGATTTGGTCGTCCCCGGCGCTCGCGTCAGTGGCTTGTTCGGAGATTGAAAGGGGAGAGGACGAATCTACCGGCATACCGAGACTCCTGTATAATCAGTGAGCAGAGTGCTCTGGTGCAAGACTCCTCGATATGCGAGGCTGAAGGCAATACAATGGAGTGCGGCGAAAAGACCAGCTGACATCGGGGACGCAAACAGGGTTCCAACGAGCAGGCGAGTCATGCTTCCCAAAGCAACAGTCGAACACACCATGCCGGGGCGGCTTCGGGTGAAAGTTTCCGATTTCCGCGGCGACATGTCCTATTTCCGCTCGGCGATCGAGAAGCTCTCAAACTATCCGGAGATTGCCGGTTTGAGGGCGAACCCGATGACCGGAAGCTTTATCATCGAGCACAAGACGGATTTGCCCTCGATTCGCAAATTTGCGGCCGATGGCGAAGTGTTCGACCTGCAGGAGACATTTTCGCCGCCGCCCCGCCGAGAGCCGCCCGCTCCGAGCGGAGGCAAGGCGGACGACAGGAACCCCGCGTTGGAAGGGGGCAGAGCGACCGTAATCGGCCTGCTGGGTCTGGCCGCCTACCAGGCGACGCGAGGCCATGGATTGGGTCCGGCCACCGAAAACTTCTGGAATGCGTTCGGTGCGCTACGAATTCTCAAGAATCCATTTATTGCGCTGGTCTTTGGCGGCCTTGGAATTCTGCAATTGACAAGGGGCCGATGGGCGGGATCGGCATCATCCCTCCTCTTCTATGCGTTCGTCGTCAGGCAGCTGTCCGGCTCCGGCCCCGAAATGCAAGCGCCAGCGAATCGGACGAATCGAAATCCCTCTAGCGACTGACGCGCCGCCGATCAGGTCAATCGCTGGGATCTTGCCCAACTGACCAGGCTGATCGAAATGGACATCGGCAGGGACCTGCAAACTATCCGCTTCAACGGCATGGTCATCGGCGGCCTGGCCGGCGTCGTGCTCCATACCTTGGAACGGCTGTTCCTCGTCGACTGAGCCGCGATGTATTGCGCGGCCGAATGGACCGTGAGGCTCCAGTGCCCTATTGTTCTCTTCAGGTGCCGCATTCGCAGCAACAGGGGAGACGCCACCATGGCAAAGCGACCGGATTCCGACTCCTTCATGGACATGTTCGGCAGGTTTGGCCGCGATCTGAAGTTGCCGAACGTCGATGTCGAGGCGATCCTCAACCATCATCGCAAGAACCTCGAAGCACTGGAAAAGTCGGCCAGGGCAAGTGCTGCCGGAGCGTCGTCGCTGCTCTCCCGACAGCGCGAGATGCTGCAGGACACGCTGCACGAGATCGCCGACATGGCGCAGAGCTACCGGGCTCCGGGCGATCCTCGGGAGTTGATGGCCAAGCAAACGGCGTTCGCCAGGAAATCCTTCGAGACCGCATTGAAGAATGCCGGCGAGGTGGCCGAACTGGCCAGGAAATCCGGCGCCGAATCGGTAGAGATCCTGCGCGAGCGCATCAAGGAGGCGATGGAGGAAATCCGCAGCGGCTACGACAAGAAGTAGGCTGTTCCCGAGCAGCTGGACTTATCTCCCGTCATCCCGGCTGGTGAAAGCCTTGGTGTTGGTTGGTCCTTGGCCCCGCCGAGGCGCACAAAGTTCCTCTTGCCCGATAATCCTGTTTCCGGCGCTGGAGCCGCCACTGGCGCGATCCGGCCGAGGATATCGCAGCGGAACACGCCGAGCGAATTGACAGAGGCGGCCGGTTCGTGGTCCGGAGGCAGGGCAAGCGATCGGGAAAGCAGGAATGACGCAAATACGGCTGAGGACGCCGCCGACCTACGAACAGCTCAGGACGATGACAGGGCAGGAGCTCGGCGTGTCTGACTGGACGACGGTCGACCAGAGCCGCATCGACCAGTTCGCCGAATGCACGGGCGACCGCCAATGGATCCATGTCGATCCAGAGCGGGCGAAGCGGCAGAGCCCGTTCCGCGCCACCATCGCGCATGGCTATCTAACGCTGTCGATCATCGGCGCGCTGGCGCTCGACATGGGCATCGTGCCAGAAAACACGCAAGCCGTCTTCAACTACGGCTTCGACAGGGTGCGGTTCCTGGCGCCGGTCAGGGCCGGCGCGCGCATCAGGCTGCGCATCACGCTGTTGTCCATGGAGGACAAAGGCCCCGGCCAGTATCTGATGAAGGCGGCCAATATGGTCGAGATCGAAGGTGAGAAGAAGCCGGCGCTGACCGCCGAAACGCTGGTTATGCTCTATGAGCGGCGGCGCAGGCGGGCAGGGGCGTGAGGGAAGAAGCGCAATCTTGCCTTCTCCCCTTACAAGGGGAGAAGGAGAGGCGCTTGACTTGGCTAGAACTTCGTCACCACGCCGATGCCGATGCCTTCGAAGCCGCCCATCGCCATCAAGGCCGCGGGCGCCTCTTCGAGGCTGATCCGCTTGCCGACCAGCAGTTCGGGCTTCAGCTTGCCGGTGCGGATCATCTCCATCATCGCCTGGTAGCGGTGGGCTTGCATGCCGTGGCTGCCGCGGATTTCGAGTTCGAAGGCGATCACCTTGTCCATCGGAATTTGCGGCCTGGCGTGATCGCCGAGCATCAGCCCGACCTGCACATGGCGGCCGCGCCGGCGCAGGTTCGCGATCGAATTGAACGAGGTCGTCGGATGGCCGAGCGCGTCCATCGACATATGCGCGCCGCCATTGGTGATCTGCTTGACCGCCTTGACCACATTCGGCGTCCTGGCGGCGTTGATCGTCGCCACGGCGCCGATCCTGCTGGCGAAGTCCAGCTTTTCGTCGGTCAGGTCGATGGCAATCACGTTGGCGCCCATGGCGCTGGCGATCATGATCGCCGACAGGCCGACGCCGCCGCAGCCATGCACGGCCACCCATTCGCCTGGCGTCACCCGGCCCTGGTCGACAATGGCGCGGAACGAGGTGACGAAGCGGCAGCCGAGGCTGGCGGCGGTGGCGAATTCCATCTCGTCCGGCAAGCGGACCAGATTGGTGTCGGCATGGTCGATGGCGACATATTCGGCGAACGAGCCCCAGCCGGTGAAGCCGGGCTGGGTCTGGTGTTCGCAGACCTGATGGTTGCCCGAGCTGCATTCGAAGCAACGGCCGCAGCCGACGGCGAACGGCACGGTGACGCGCTCGCCTGCCTTCCAGCGGGTCACCTGGCTGCCAGCGGCCGCCACGACGCCGGCAAGCTCGTGGCCCGGCACATGCGGCAGGCGGATGCCGTCGTCGTGGCCCATCCAGCCATGCCAGTCGCTGCGGCAGAGCCCGGTCGCCTCGACCTTGATGACAACGCCGCCCAGTGCCGGCTCCGGATCGGCAACGGTCTGGATCGTCGGCACCTCGCCGAATTTTTCGAAGACGACGGCTTTCATCGGCAATTCCTCATGCTTTTATCCAACTTGCTCTACTCGGCATCGATCTGGTTCTCCGGCGCCGCCTTTTGGAAGGCCGGCAGCACCATGCAGGCGGCGTGGATGCGCGCGATCGTCGGATAGGGCGTCAGGTCGACGCCGAAACGGGCATTGCTGGTGACCTGTGCGGCCAGGCAGATGTCGGCCAGCCCCGGCGTGTCGCCATGGCAGAATGTTTTTGTTTCGGCCGAGGAAGCCAGAATCTTTTCAAGCGGCTGGAAACCTTCGTTCACCCAATGCCGGAACCAGTTGGCGACGTCCTCGTCGCCGGCGCCGAACAGGGTGCGCAGCGAGGTCAGCACGCGCAGATTGTTCACCGGATGGATGTCGCAGGCGATCATCTGCGCCAGCATCCTGACGCGGGCCCGGCCAGGCGCGTCCTGCGGCAAAAGCGGCGGTTCGGGCCTGGTCTCGTCGAGAAATTCGATGATCGCCAGCGATTGCGTCAGCAGCGTTCCGTCGCCGAGGATCAGCGCCGGCACCAGTCCTTGCGGATTGACCGCGAGATAGTCGGGCTCGAGATGCTCGCCATGGCGCAGATGATGCGGCACATATTGGTAGGTCAGGCCCTTCATCTCCAGCGCGATCCGCACCCTGTAGGAGGTGGAGGAGCGGTAGTAGTTATGCAGGACGAGGTCGCTCATTCCTGGACATTCGGCCGATTTGGACGGCCGGGCAAGGCATGATGGTCCGGAAATTGCCATCGCCGCCCTTCGGCCAGGGATGGCGATGTACTATTTGCCAATAATCTGGCCATGGTCGCTGGGCTATTCTATCCTGCCCTGAACTGAAACGAACGCCATGACCGCAGTCAACGATCGCGCCCGATTTCTGATCATCGACGACCACCCGCTGTTTCGCGAGGCGCTGCACAGCGCTGTGCAAATGGCCTATCCGGACGTCGACACTGTCGAGGCGCGTTCGATCACCGAGGCGTTCGAGCTCCTGGCGGACGCCAAGCCATTCGATCTCGCGCTGCTCGACCTCAGCATGCCCGACGTGCATGGCTTCGACGGACTGCTGCAGCTTCGGACCCGCTATCCGCGCCTGCCGGTGGTCATCGTTTCGGGGCATGAGGAGCCCAAGATCATTTCCGAGGCGCTGTCCTATGGCGCTGCCGGGTTCATCCCGAAATCAGCGCGCAAGAGCGATCTGGCCGCCGCCATCCGCTCGGTGATGGAAGGTGCGATCTACGTGCCTGAAACCTATGAAGGCCAGCCGCCGGACGCCGACAGCACCGACCGCGCCGAGATGGTGCAGCGCCTTGCCAAACTGACGCCGCAGCAATTGCGGGTGCTGCAGATGCTGCGCCAGGGCCTGCTCAACAAGCAGATCGCCTACGAGCTGCAGGTCGGCGAAACCACTGTCAAGGCGCATGTCTCCGAGATCCTGCGCAAGCTCAACGTCTACAGCCGGACGCAAGCCGTCATCGAGGTTTCGAAGCTCGACGGCGCCGAGCTGTTTCGCGGCCAGGCGGGGTTTTAGGCACCGGCTGCGGATAGACGTTCGCACGACAGGACGGGCACGATGAAAGTCACGGCGCTCGATCATATCGTTCTTGCGGTCGATGATGTCGAGCGCGCCTGCCGCTTCTACGAACGGGTGCTTGGCATGGAGCCGCGACAGGAGCGGCCTGGCAAATGGTCGCTCCACTTCGGCGCCAATAAGATCAGTCTTCAGGACGCACGTGCCTTTCCCGACATCGCACGCGACACGGTGCCGGGCAGCGGCAATTTCTGTGTGCTCACCGATACGCCGATCGACGAGGTGGTGAAGCAGCTCTCGGCGCAAGGCATCAATATCGTCGCCGGGCCGGGCGAACGCTCTGGAGCAGCCGGTACCATTCTGTCCGTCTATTTTAGGGATCCCGACGGGAACCTGGTCGAAGTCAGCAACCAGCTGTAAAAATATCTAGACAAGGGTGCGGCGGTAATAGCCCGAGCGGTAGCCCAGCCGCTCCGGTGTCTGCTCACCCTTCGAGGCACCCAGCGCCTCCTCCATCTCGGCCTCCAGAACCTCCTGCATCACCGCAAGGTTCACTTCGTGCAGTCCGTCCGGGTTCGATAGCAGAATGTCTTTGACGGCAGCGCTGGTCGATTTGGCTTCTGTCTTGGTCATGGTGGCGTTCCTTCGCGGGAATCAGGTGACGTGAACAATCACCAGCCTGCCATGACCGCCTGCTCTCAGCCATTTTGCAGAACCATCCGCACACTACCTTTCGCCGTGCGCAGCGGTTGCTTCATAACGTGTTGAACACTTGCCTCGAAATTTGCGGTAGGCCGCAAAGTTCGAATGCTCTCCGATCTCTTCATAGGTCCCCAGTCGGTCGACCGCATTCGGTATATGGCCGGTAGACTTCCCCGCAATGGCTTCGGGGATGCCGCGGCGCCTACGGTGCTGGAAGCGGATCAGGACGGCTCGCGGTCTTCTGCCCTTGTCTCTTAGGGGAAGAAGCGATCAAGCCAGGAGATGCGCCAGAAGCGCGCGCAGTTGCGCCGGTTTCAGCGGCTTGCGCATCAGCTCGATGCCGGCCCCGCGGGCGGCTTTGGCGACGGTCTCCGAACCGTCGGCGGTGACGATCAGCGCCGGCACGGCACGCCCGAGATAATCGCGGACCTCGGCGATGGTCGTGGTGCCGAGGTCGCCGCCGTCGAGATGCTGGTCGGCGATGACGATGTCCGGCACCCAGTCCGTATCGCCGAGCATCTCGATCGCGGCATCGGTCGAGGTGGCGGGGCGCACCAGGCATTGCCAGCGCTCGAGCAGCGACGTCATCGCCTGCAGCACCTCGACGTCGTTCTCGACCAGCAGCACCTTTGTGCCGAACAGACCGTAGCCGCGCGGCCGCTCCATCTCGGCGCTGCCGGCAATGGCATCGACGCTGGCGCCGATCCCGACCGGAACATCGATATGGAAAATCGTGCCGTGTCCGACTTTCGACGAAAACGTCACGGGATGGCCGAGTGCGGCGGCGATGCGGCGCACGATGGCCAGGCCCAGTCCCAGCCCGGCGCCGGCAGGCCCGGCATCGGTCGGAATCGTGCCGCGGTGGAATTCCTCGAACACCGCCTCGCGCTGGTCGTCGGGGATACCGCAGCCGGTATCGGCGACATCGATGCGGATCGTGTCGCCACGATGCCTGGTGCCAACCAGCACGCCGCCGGAGCGGGTGTAGCGCAGCGCGTTGGAAAGGATGTTCTGTAGGATGCGGCGCAGCAAGGTGCGGTCGGAGCGCACGATGGCGTTGACCGGCCGGAATTTTAGCGTCAGGCCCTTCAATTCCGCGACCGGCAGGAAATCCGAGCGCAGCGACGAAAACAGCATCTCCAGGCTGACGTCGCCGATATCGGGCTGCACGACGCCGGCGTCGAGCTTGGAGATGTCAAGCAGGGTGCGGAGCAGATCCTCCATCGTCTCCAGCGACCGCTCGACCTGCCGGACCAGTTTTTTACCCTCGTCGCTGGTCTGCACTTCGGCCAGCGCCGAGACGGAGAGATGCGCGGCATTCAGCGGTTGCAGCACGTCGTGGCTGGCGGCCGCCAGGAACCTTGTCTTGGACAGGTTCGCCAGTTCGGCGTTTTCCTTGGCCGCGCTCAAATCGATGTTGGATTGTTCCAGTCTACGCAGTGTCGAGTGCAGTTCCTCGGTGCGCGTACGCACGCGATTCTCGAGCGAAATCGCGGTCTGGAACAGCGAGAACGCGTTGCCTTGCTGATCCATCGAGCGCTCGACGCGGCTGACAAGGGCTGCGTTGATCTTCTTCAGCTTCTCCAGGTCGTTGATGTTCCTGAGCGGCATAAAACCTCCTACTCCGCCGCCTGCCGCTCTCCGAAGGCGATGCCGGTGAAGGTCTGGTTCAGATGCATCGACCGGTACTGCTCGCCATAGGTGCCGAAGCCGATGACGTTGTTGACCTTGTAGAGTTCCGAAATCTCCCGAAAGACCTGGCGGTTGCGCGCATCGAGCCTGCGCAGGACGCAGTCAAAGGCGAGGATCATGTCGATGCCGCCAAGCCTTTCCTCGACATCCCTAAAGGCGGCACGCGTCGATTCAACCATGTTCTTGGGTCGGGCGATGGACAGGACGACGCCATCGTCGATGGCGCAGAAGAACGACAGCGAGCCGTCCGCGTGCATCTTCTGGATCGAGCGGCAGTAAAATTCGCCGCCGACTTTCACCACCACCGGGTGCGAAGCGAAACTCAGCGGCGTCAGCATCTGCGGGATGACCCCGACCGAGGCGGCATATTCCTCGGCGGCATTGGTGGCGTTGAATTCGCGCACGGTGCGGTGATCGGGATCGGACGCGGTCACCACCAGCTTCTCGTCGGTGGGAACGAAATTGTCGGTCTTGAACACGTGGAAAGGAATTTCCGTGGTGATCAGCACGATGATGGCGCTGTCGCAGGCAACCTTGCCGTTCGAGATCAGCCGCGTCGTCTCGAATTTCAAATCATCGCCGGCCGACCCGCCGATCAGCGGAATATCGTCGAGCCCCCAATGGATGGCGGAGGTGACCGCTTCTTCGGCATAGGACAGCCCGTCGATGAGGCAGAGCGCGAAAGTGGTGTCGGCTCGCTCGTGCCCGACGCGCCCGCGTAACGAACGCCTCAGCGCCTCGACTTCACCGGTGATCCCGTCCATGCCCGATGAGGACAGATTTTCGACCATGGTGCTGACTGCCGAAAAGGATGCGGAGGGAAGCAGCATGGCCATGACCTGGCCGTCCTCCAGGCCTTTGGGCGTAATCTCGCCGGCCGTCGAGCAGCCGGCATAGCGGAGCGCCGGCGCGTGGTTCTTCAGCGCTTCCGAAAGGGCGACTGCCTCAAGCAGGCTTTGCGAGAAAAACAGCAGGCCAAATCCAGCGTCGATGGCCGCGGCCTCCACTGCCACCGCCCGGGCGAACGCATCCGCGTCGGGTTCGTCGGTGGTGAGAACCGATAGGCCGCATGCATAGCGCGTCCGTGAACTGGCCAGCGGCTTCCTCCTCCATTTCCTCCGACGCTCTTTTGTGCGCGGCTCTTTTTTTGTGCTCCTAGCGCGCCGGCGTCGAAGTCATTGTTGTCTTCAAGTGCTACTTTGGCAATGAGCCAACATGACGGATTTGAATTTTCTGCTGTTTTTGACGGCATCAGCGCTCAGAAACTTCAGATCCAAAACCACCGCGGAGTGATCCATGGAGGCCCAGGTCAGGAAGCTATTCAAACGGTACGAGCGGCTTTTCCGGAAATCCCTCGCCGGTGATGCCGACATGGACGAAGTGACATCGGTCTATGCCGCCGCCTTCATTGCGGCATCGCCTGCCGGCATCATGGTCGGGAAGAACGACGACCAGCTCAAGCAGGCTATGGAACAAGGCTATGCTCGCTATCGAGCGATCGGCACCAAGGAGATGCGAATACGCGACGTTCGCATTTCGCCGATTGACTGGTATCATTGCGTTGCCCACGTCGCCTGGACGTCCATCTTTGCGCGCAAAGGCCAAACTGACGTCACGATCGATTTTGACGTCCACTACCTCGTGCAGAAACTGGCCGGAGAGCCTAAAATATTTGGCTGGGTGTCAGGCGACGAGCAGGAGGTTCTCAGAAAACACGGCATCGGCTGAAATCGGCCTGGCCAGCACCATTGCCGCTGATGGCCGCAAGGCGGCATCGCCAGGCGACCTAGGTTTCGCTTCGCTCCGCCGTTTGCCTGTCTTTGCGTGACCGAAAGTACAATAGGCGGATTTTCGGCCGAACTCCATTCTCGCAATCTCGGCATCCCGCGGCACTATTTCCCGTGCGCTATGCGGTATAGAATAGCGGACAAATGGAGGGCTCGGGCACCACCGACGCCAAAAACGACCAAGGTAGCACCCAGGGAGGTTTCATGTCGGAGATATCGTTGACGGTGAATGGAAAGCGGGTCAGCGGCGCAGCCGAAGACCGCACGCTTCTGGTTCATTTCTTGAGGGAGAATCTCGGCCTGACCGGGACGCATGTCGGCTGCGACACCTCGCAATGCGGCGCCTGTGTGATCCATGTCGACGGCAAGGCGGTAAAATCCTGCACGATGCTTGCGGTGCAAGCCTCAGGATCGAGCGTCGTGACCATCGAAGGCTTGGCGGACGGCGCCGACCTGCATCCGATGCAGGCGGCGTTCAAGGAGCATCACGGGCTGCAGTGCGGTTTCTGCACGCCGGGCATGATCATGGCGGCAACCGATATGATCGGCCGTCACCCCGAAGGCCTCGACGAGGCCACGGTGCGGGCCGAGCTCGAAGGCAATATCTGCCGCTGCACCGGCTACCACAACATCGTGAAGGCGATCCTCGCCGCATCGGAGACGATGTCTTCGAAGGGCAAGGTCAGGCAAGCGGCGTAAGGAAGAGGCGAATAGAGAGTGGCGAATAGCGAATAGGGTGGAAAGCCGACTCGCGTTTGCAGAGGCACCGGCGAGTTTGCAACCCCTCGCTTCCCTATTCGCTAGTCACTATTCGCTATTCGCTTCAAAATTCGGGAGGAATTTCTGCTATGGGCATTGAAGGTGTTGGCGCTCGTGTAGCGCGCAAGGAAGACAAGCGGTTCATTACCGGCGCCGGGCGCTATGTCGACGACATGGTGGTTCCCGGCATGAAGCATGCGGCCTTCGTGCGCAGCCCGCATGCGCATGCGCAGATCAGGAACATCGACGTTACGAAGGCGCAGGCCATGCCGGGCGTCATCGGCGTGCTGACCGGCAAGGAGCTCAAGGCCGACGGCATCGGCAATCTCATCTGCGGCTGGATGATCCATTCCAAGGACGGCTCGCCGATGAAGATGGGGGCGTGGTCGCCCTTGGCCTTCGACAGGGTCCGCTATGTCGGCGATGCGGTGGTCGTCGTGGTTGCCGAGACCAAGGGGCAGGCGCGCGACGCGGCCGAGGCGGTCGACATCAGCTACGAGGAACTGAAGGCAGTCGTCGATGCTCCGAAGGCGCTCGAAAGAAGTGCGCCACAGATCCATACGGAAGCCGACGGCAATCTGATTTTCGACTGGGAGCTCGGCGACAGCACCGCGACCAACGCGGCAATCAAGGCGGCTGCCCACATCACCCGCATGAAGATCGTCAACAACCGGCTGGTGCCCAACGCGATGGAGCCGCGCGCCGCGCTTGGTCACTACGACAAGGCCGAGGACCACTATACCTGCTGGACGACCTCCCAGAACCCGCATCTCGCGCGCCTGGTGATGAGCGCCTTCTACAATGTCGCACCGGAAAACAAGCTGCGCGTCATCGCGCCGGATGTCGGCGGCGGGTTCGGTTCGAAGATCTACATCTATCCGGAAGAAATCATCTGCCTGTGGGCCTCGAAAAAGACCGGCGTGCCGGTCAAATGGGTGGCCGACCGCACCGAGAGCTTTCTTACCGACGCCCATGGCCGCGACCACGTCTCGACGGTCGAAATGGCCTTCGACAAGGACAACAGGATCACCGGGCTGAAGGTCGACACCATAGCCAATCTCGGCGCCTACATGTCGCTGTTCTCGTCCTGCGTGCCGACCTATCTCTACGCGACGCTGTTGTCGGGCCAGTACGACATTCCGGCGATCCACGCCAATGTGCGCGCCGTCTACACCAACACCGCGCCGGTCGACGCCTATCGCGGGGCAGGGCGGCCGGAGGCCACCTATCTGCTCGAACGCACCATGGAAACCGCCGCACGCGAGCTGGGCGTGTCGCCGGCGGAACTTCGCCGAAAGAACTTCATCACGGCGTTTCCGCACCAGACACCGGTCATCATGAACTATGATGCCGGCGATTATGCCGCTTCGCTGGACGCGGCGATGACCGCTGCCGATTATGCCGGTTTTGCCCAGCGCAAGGCCGACGCCGCCAACAGAGGCAAGCTGCGCGGCATCGGCATGAGCTGCTATATCGAGGCCTGCGGGCTGGCGCCGTCGGCGGCGGTCGGCAGTCTTGGAGCGGGTGTCGGCCTTTGGGAAAGTGCCGAGGTGCGCGTCAACGCCGCCGGAACCATCGAAGTGCTGACCGGCTCACATAGCCACGGCCAGGGCCATGAGACGACCTTCGCGCAACTGGTCAATCAGCGCTTCGGCGTGTCGATCGACAGCGTCTCCATCGTCCACGGCGATACCGACAAGGTGCAGATGGGCATGGGCACCTACGGCTCGCGCTCGGGCGCCGTCGGCATGTCGGCTGTCGCCAAGGCGCTCGACAAGGTCGAGGCCAAGGCCAAGAAGATCGCAGCCCATCTGCTCGAGGCCGACGAGGGCGACATCGTCATCGAAAACGGCGCCTTGAAGGTCGCCGGCACCGACAGACAAGTGCCTTGGTTCCAGATGGCGCTTGCTGCCTACACCGCCCACAATTTGCCAAGCGGCATGGAGCCGGGGCTGAAGGAGACCTCATTCTACGATCCGTCGAACTTCACCTTCCCGGCCGGCTGCTATGTCTGCGAGGTCGAGATCGATCCGGACACCGGCGTGACCGAGATCGTCCAGTTCGTCGCGGCCGACGATTTCGGCAACATCATCAACCCGATGATCGTCGAAGGCCAGGTGCATGGCGGCATCGCGCAAGGCATCGGTCAGGCCCTGCTGGAGGGCACCCGCTACGATGCCAGCGGGCAGCTGTTGACGGCGAGTTATATGGACTACACCATGCCGCGCGCCGACGACCTGCCGTCGTTCAAGGTCTCGACCTCGAACACGCCGTGCCCGGGCAATCCGCTCGGCATCAAGGGCTGCGGCGAGGCCGGCGCCATAGGCTCACCGCCCGCCGTGATCAATGCCATCACCGACGCCATCGGCATCACCGATATCGCCATGCCGGCATCGCCGTCCACGGTGTGGGCAGCGATCCGGGGAACGAAACACTGAAAGGAGTGAGTAGTGAATAGTGAATAGTGAATAGTTAGATTTCGTCGGAAGCTCCCATTCACCATCCACCACTCACTACTTACTATTCACTATTCACTATTCACTATCTCGCACGGGAGAATCCCATGTACCCAGTCAACTACCACCGAGCCGCCTCCGTCGCCGACGCCGTCAAGCTGCTCGAGACCGGCGATACAAAGCTTTTGTCGGGCGGCATGACGCTGATCCCGGCGATGAAGACGCGGCTTGCCGCACCGTCCGATCTCGTCGACCTTTCGCACATCGAGGAATTGAAAGGTATTGAGGTGGCGGGCTCCACCATCACCATCCACGCCGCCACCGCGCATCACGATGTCGCCAGCGACGAGAAGCTGAAGAAGGCGTGTCCGGCGCTCGCCCATATGGCGTCCCGGATCGGCGATCCGGCGGTACGCTACAAGGGCACAATCGGCGGCTCGATCGCCAACAACGACCCCGCCGCCGATTATCCGGCAGCTCTTCTTGCCCTCGACGCCACCATCGTCACCAACAAGCGCGAGATCGCCGCCGACGCATTCTTCACAGGCCTGTTTGAGACGGCGCTGGAGGACGGCGAGATCGTCACCGCAGTGACCTTCACCGCGCCGGCCAAGGCGGCCTATGAAAAATTCCGCAATCCGGCATCGCGCTATGCGATCGTCGGTGTGTTCGTGGCCAACAGCGCGGACGGAGTCCGCGTTGCCGTCACCGGGGCCGGCGACAGCGGCGTCTTTCGTTCGAAGGAAATCGAGGCGGCGCTTGCCACGAACTTCGACGCCGCCGCCCTCAACGGAGTGAAAGTGCCGGCGGATGATTTGATGAGCGATATCCACGCCTCGGCCGACTACCGCGCCAATCTGATCGCGGTGATGGCCAAGCGCGCGGTGGCTGCCGCCAACGCTTGAGGGCATCTTCTTCCTTCTCCCCTTGTGGAAGTAGGGGAGTAGGGGAGTATGTTACGCTGCTCGCCGACCCAGACAATTTTTCCTTTTCCCTACTCCCATACTGCCCTACTCCCTACTGCCTTCCGACAAAGGGGAGAAGGAACAGACGCACGAGACAAGCGGCTCGCCCTGCAAACCGAAACTGGTAGGGCAGCGCCGTCGCCTCAGCCGGTGATCGGCCTAACATAGTAACGCACCGCCTTCTTGCCGCCATGGATCACCGCGTCGCCGACCTCGACAAAGCCGAGCGCTGCGTGAAAGGCATCTGAAGCCGGATTGGGCGGCTCGGCATTCACCTCGCAGGTGACGATGGTCTGGCCGGCACGCGAGACATGGTCGAACAGATCCTCATAGAGCCGTCGGGCATGGCCGCGGCCACGCGCTTCTTCCGCAACGACGACGCGGTCGACATAGACGAAGCGCGGATAGCGCTCGCGGAACCACAGGAAGTTCGGGCTGTCGTAGCGGGCGTCCTGGTCGAAGGTCATGATGAAGGCTTCGAGCGCGCCGATGCGGCGCGCATAAAACGCTTCGCCGAGCAGGAAGGACAGGCGTTCTGGCTCAAGCCACGACAACTCGGCCGCGTGCTCGTTGTTGAGGGCGAGGATGGCGGGCTCGTCCTGCGGCGAAACCCGGTCGATCGGCAAGCGTGCTCGCGTGTTTTCTTGCTTCGGGATCATGCTCTCGCCGCCGCAATCGTCGCCGCCACCAGCGCCGCGTCGGTCACCGTGTTGCGGTACTCGCGATTGAGGTCGGTGCCGCCCATGCCGACCTGGGGATTGCGGTAGCGCATGGCGCTCGGCACGTGCTTGAGTGCGGCGAAGTGCATTTCGCTCAGTCCGGTTCTTTCCCGCACCTCGGCGATGTTGTTTGGGTCGAGCCCGCCGCAGCCGAGGATGATGATGCGCTTCCCCGCCTGCCGGACGAGGTCCGCCAGCAGGGCCGCGCCCTCCAATGCGGTGTCGCGCTGGCCGCTGGTCAGCACGCGGCCGACCTTGCTGCGGATCAGCGCTTCCAGCGCTTCGGCCGGATCGCGTGTCATGTCGAAGGCACGGTGGCAGGTGACGTTCAAATGCCCGGCCGCCTGCACCAATTCGCTCATGCGCTTTTCGTCGATGGTACCGTCGGCATTCAGGCAGCCGACCACGACACCGGCCACGCCAAGCTCGCGTAGCGCGTGTACATCGGCGAGCATCGAACGGTACTCGGCGTCACTGTAGAGAAAATCGCCGCCGCGCGGCCGCACGATGACGTGGAATGGGATCGTCGCCAGTTCGAGGGCTGCACGCACCATGCCATGACTCGGTGTGATGCCGCCCTCGACGAGGCTGGCGCAGAGCTCGACCCGGTCGGCGCCGGCGGCTTGCGCGGCGAGCAGGCCATCAATGCCTTCGACGCAGATTTCGATCAGCGGCAGGCGAGGGCGTTCGGTGTCGGTCACAGGGCGATCCGTTGGTGAAATTCGAGCTGGTCCTGCCTTAGCATTGGGTCCCTTGCGGTGAAAGCCGCAACTATTGGCTCAGCTGGTGCTTGAGCCTGCCATTGCGCGCAGCCATGTCCGCGCGACCCACTGGATCGACGCCCGGTCCTGGACGGTGGGCGCCAGCTATCTACACCGGCTGGTGCGGACGCCCGGAGGCTGGCGCGTCAGCACCATCGCCATCCGCCGCCTGTACGAGAAGGGCGACCGCGCCGTGCTGGCTGCCGCTGCTGACCGGGTGGACGCGGCGGCGAAGTGAGCAGCCGGCTGGCAGCCACTGTTGCAAGCTACTGGCGCAACAGCGTGTTTTGGGTGCCTTCTTCGACCTGGTCTATGACCAGCAGCTTGACCGGATCGGCGCCGACATTGGTGGCTTGATGCCACTGCCCGATCATTTCGACGATGAAATCGCCTGACTTGTATGTGTTGCCCCTGCCGGTCTCGACATTGGTGACCTGAAGCGTCCCACCCTGGACATAGGCATAGCGGGGAAACTCGTGTTTGTGTACCGGCAAGGTCGCGCCCGGCGCAATCTCGAAGGACGAAACCAGGACCTGCACGTTCTTCTGCGGCAGCGTGATCGGCTGGCCGGACGCCGTCTCGGTGCGCGAGGCAAGCGGGGTCACGACAACCGGGGTGCGGCTGGCGTCCAGCGCGTG
The DNA here is from genome assembly GCF_935825525.1 of Mesorhizobium escarrei. GTDB lineage: Bacteria > Pseudomonadota > Alphaproteobacteria > Rhizobiales > Rhizobiaceae > Mesorhizobium > Mesorhizobium escarrei. The sequence goes on along the minus strand of NZ_CAKXZT010000142.1, from coordinate 70,017 downwards.
CGAGGCGCTTGCGGACAGGACTGCCGTTAGCAGCAGCGCAGATGCCAAGATTTTTCGCATGATTCCTCCCGAGTTGCGTCAACATTGCGCGGCGAGCATTCGCGCGCAAGCTTGTCTGTTCAGAACCTGACCGCCTCTCCTGAACATGCCTGGCGTCATGCCATGCGTAGCCCGGAACGCACGGGAAAGATGGCTCTGGTCGGCGAAACCTGCCGCGATGGCGGCATCGGCGAGGCCGAGCCCCTGTTCGATCAAGGTGCTGGCGCGACGCAGTCTCCGGTCGCGGATATAGGCTGCAGGCGTCAGGCCAATCGCTTTCTTGAAATCCCGGATGACCTGGAACCGGGTGACGCGCGCGGCGTCGGCAAGCCGTTGCAAGTCGAACGGCGAGCCAAGGTCGCTTTCGACAAGGTCCTCGTAGAGCGAGAACCTCCGTCGCGATCCCGAGCTTTCGATCTCCTCTACCCGCCCGCTCCAATCGCCATGGCGAACGACGAACCGCCTCAAGGCGACGAGAAGCGACGTCTCGGCTTGCATCGCGTCCGGTGAGGTCGAGCCCTGGTGTGCTGCCATCAACGCTGCGGCGAGATCGCTGTCTTCGATATTCGGACGTGAGAAGACCGGCGCGTCAGCCCTGCCCAGCTCGTGGGCGAGGCCTGCCAACAGCGGCACCGGGGGATAAAACGTCCGGTAGGCCCAGCCTTCATCCGCACCCTGTTCCCCGTCATGCCACTCCTCGGGATTGACGACCGCAATGGTGCCTGCCGGAGCGACAATTTTGTGGCGTCCGATGCGGATGCGTTCGCAGCCAGCCGTGATCAGCGCGATCACATAGGTCGGATGGGTGTGCAGTTCGTAGCGATGCTGCGTGAAGCGCGCCTTGAACAGGCCAAGGTCAGGGAAGCAGGGATGGCGCCAGTATTTCCTGATCTCTGTCGCGTCCACGTCATTCGTCCTGCTGCGGTCAATCTGGTTCAAGACGCCTGTTGTGCGACCTTCTAATCGTGATCCCCCGGATCAAACCCGCCGTTTGCCGGTGTGAAAGGAGAGCATCGTGCTGCACAATGACCCGATCGCCGCTCTGACACCAGAGGTCATAGCCTGGCGCCACCATATCCATTGCAATCCCGAACTCGGATTCGATGAGAACGAAACGGCACGTTTCATTGCCGAGAAACTGCGCGCCTTCGGCCTGGACGAGGTGCATGAGGGGATCGGCGGCACCGGGGTTGTCGGCGTCCTGCGCAGCGGCACGGGCACACGCGCCATCGGTCTTCGCGCCGAGCTGGACGCGCTTCCGGTTGTGGAGAGGACCGGCTTGCCCTATGCGTCCAGGAACGAGGGCGTGATGCACGCCTGCGGCCATGACGGCCACACCGCCATGCTGCTCGGCGCGGCCAGACTGCTCAGCCAATCCCGCGCATTCGACGGCACCGTCTACTTCGTCTTCCAGCCAGCCGAAGAAAACGAAGGTGGCAGCCTGCGCATGATCGAAGACGGCCTGTTCGAGCGTTTCCCGGTCGAGGCGATCTATGCCGTCCACAACTGGCCGGGCTTGGAGCAGGGGACAATCGCCGCTCGCGTTGGAGCACAGATGGCGGCCGTCGACAATTTCGAGCTGACCTTCGAGGGTTTTGGCGCGCATGCCGCCATGCCGCAGCTCGGCGACGACCCGATCTTGGCCGCGGGCGCGTTTGTCCAGGCCGTCCAGCGCATCGTCAGCCGCTCGGTCGATCCGCAAACCGCGCTGGTCGTCAGCCTCACCCAGATCCATGGCGGCAATGTCGGCAACATCGTGCCGGGCAGGGTCTGGCTGCAAGGCACTTGCCGGTTTTTCGAGCCCGGTCATTCCGGTCATTGCGAGAAGGTGATCGGCGAGATCGCCCACGGCATTGGCGTCGCCCATGCGCTCAAGGCCACGCTCAACTACCACAAGGGCTATCCGCCGCTTATCAACACGGCGATTGCCACGGCGCGCGCCATCGCGGCAGCCGCCTCCACCGTCGGCAGCGAGAACGTCTCGACCGAGTTCAGCCCTAGCCTCGGCTGCGAAGATTTCGCCTTCATGATCCGCGAGGCAGGCGGCTGCTACGCATGGATCGGCGTCGGCGATGTCGGGCCCGGCGAGGGCCTGCACGGCGACCGCTATGTCTTCAATGACGAGATCGTGCCGACCGTGCTGCGCTACTACGTCAACCTGGTCGAGCAGACGCTTCCCGCCTCGTGAACGGTCAGAGGGAAAATTGACGGCTCAGCGGGAAATCCCGATCTGATGCGCTTCGAGGGCGATAAGCCGCGAATAGTCACGCGCGAGCCAACCCGACGCATCTCAGCCGACCGTGGCCACGAGTTGCGTTACGCGAACGGGATTTTCCAGCACTGTCTGCGCGGTATCGGCCTGATTTTCATCGACCTGCGCCATCACAAAAATGACGCCTTGTGCAACGTTCGGCTCACCCGACTTGTTGGCAACATCGGCAGATGCCTGGAGAAGCCCACTGGCAAAGCCGCCGCAGGCCCCACCGACGAGGACCAGGCCAGCCACCGCCCCGACAGGATCAATGCCGGTGGCTCCAAAAGCACCCAGGCCGATTAACAGACCAGCGGCCGCGCCAAGTGCGGCACCGCCCGGACCGCGCAGGACAGCCCTGATTTCGTCGTCGTAAGGTCCGATGACGCTGATCTGATCTGGAGAAACTCCTGCCGCCTCAAGCGCGGCAACGGCACGCGCTGCCTGGTCGCGGGAATCGAAAAGTCTGCTGATTGTTCGCATTTGACACTGCCCATAGCATAGTCGCCCGCCGCTCGTTTCGAAGCGGCGGGCGTCTCCTCCCCTCGGGTTCAGGTCACTGAATGATCTTGACGATCTTGCGTGTGCCGGGATCAACAAGAACGGTGCGATTGTCGACAACGACGTAGCGATACTCGACGTCGGGAACTTCATGAAGCTCGACCGTCTCGGGTATGGTTGAACCAATATTGAGTTCCACCCCAGGGAGTTCCACGGATGCGAGTGGCTGCTTTTTCACATATTCCCTGATCACGGTCTCCTGTTCAGGTGCGATGATCACGTCCTGAGCGGCAACAGCGCCAACGCTGGCCAGCAGAAAAAGTCCCGCGGCTGCGGTGGAAAGATGCATTCTCATAAGTGCCTCCTTTATGTGATGTAACTTGTAAGCCCATTTGCGCTGGACGGCATCCGCGCCTTGCTTACCCAAACTTGAGGCAGCCGCAAACGTTCCTTAGCTGGGCTTCGGTCCAATTCGGCAGGCCTTTGCGTAGGACCAAAGTCTGACGCGTCGCGCACAAAGGGCGGGGGGCCGCGGATCTCGGGGCGCACCGACAGCACGCTTCACTCGCTATGAACCGTAGGCGCTATAAACCGTAGGCGACAACGGCAAGAAAGCCCGCCGCGTGCAAGCGGCGGGCCTTCTCCCCCAAGTCATTCAGTCAATCGATGATTTTAACGATCCTGCGTGTGCCTGGATCGACAAGAACGGTCCGATTGTCGACGACGACGTAGCGATACTCGACGTCGGGAACTTCATGAAGCTCGACCGTCTCGGGCAGCGCCGAGCCGATATTGAGCTCCACCCCAAGCAGGTTCACCGATGCGAGCGGCTTCTTTTTCACATACTCCCTAATGACGGTCTCCTGTTCGGGCTGGATGATCACGTCCTGGGCAGCAACGGCGCCGACACTTGCCAGCAGCAGAAATCCTGCGGCTGCAGTGGAAAGATGCATTCTCATAAGTGTTTCCTTCCAAATGAGCTCTCTTGCGCTGGGACGCATCTTCGTCGCGCCAAGCTCACCTTCAACAACGAGATAGCTGCAAATGTTCCGCGGCTGGGCTTCGGTCCGACCAGAGACGCCGTGCCGTTAGACCTAAGTCTGAATTGTTGTGCGCAAAGGGCGACGATGGAGTGTGGCCCGGAACCACGACTGCCAGCACTCGTTGCTCGCCGTACGTTCACGGGAGGAATCGATGGAGAATAGTGTTCACCAAGCTCGCTGGCTACTTGCACCGGTCTTCGCTGTCTCCATTGCCTTCCTGGCAATTGGGATAGCCGTCAGCTGACGAACGACCGACTTGACGATGACACCGACGAACGAAGATATCTGCGCAGCTACGTCCCTTTCTGCGCCGATAGGGGACCTCCCGCCCATTCCTCGATCTGGCGGGTGGACCCTCGTTTGGCCCAATTTTCAAACGAGCTTTAGTGGGAAAACGGAAATGGACGACAACAAGAAAAATCGAGATTTTCTCGACCGCGACCGCCTGTCGGTGGACCAGTATCACGAGGCAGAGCATTTCGCGCGAGAACATGGCGTTTCGCCCAGCCAGGTCAGTAGGCTGATCAAAAAGAGCGGCAACGATCGGATGAGCCTAACTCAAGCGGTGAGAGCATTGCGCGACCGGAAGTGAAAGTACGCCGCTGCGCAGGGCGACAGGTCTCGATCTGTACCGGTAGCATCGTGGCTGAGGCGTCATTTTGCTGCCTCGCTCAACCATGGCAGTGGAGCTTGCGCAAAAAAACCGTAACGTGCGGTTCTCGTCCAGCCCGTAAGCCCTAAGTTCCCTTGTGATCGATCGGTTGCAGATCAAAGATGGCGTCGCTTAGTGTCGTTCGACAGCAATTTGGCCGGTTCTCTCGAATCGTGCTGGCGGCGCGACGCGCCGCCGACCGGGCCGTTGGAGATATGGCGCCATACAGAGCGACAAGACTGCTCGATCGGTGGAATGCACTGTCGCTGGCCACTCAGTTTCTGCTCGCCGGCGGGCTGTTCTCGCTTTCGGCGATGATCGTGGTGGGAATGTCCGTGACAAGCCAGATAGAGGCCGCGGTCACCCGGAACTCGGCCGCCTCTACCGCTCTCTACGTCGACAGCGTCATCGCGCCGCTGCTTCCCGACATGCGCAGGAGCGAGATGCTGGACGAGAGCGTTGCGCACGCGCTGGATGAAACGCTCGGACAAGGCACGCTCGGCACAAGGCTCGAATCCTTCAAGCTCTGGCGCCGCGATGGCACCATCCTCTATTCAACCAATAAAAATCTGGTCGGGAAGCGCCTTCCACTCAGCGACAATCTGCGGGCCGCATTCGCCGGCGACATGGTCGCTGAATTGGACAGGCACTATGATAACCAGGCTGAGAGGGACAGCGGCTTGCATCTTCTTGAAATCTATAATCCGATGCTTCAGCCATGGTCGGGCGAAGTCGTGGCTGTTTTGGAATTCGACGAGATCGCCACCGATTTTGAGAAGGATCTCCGGCAGGCACTCGTTCGGACCTGGTTCGATGTCGCAGCCGTCACCGCGGTTTTTTTCCTCGGGCTTTCGGTGATCGTTTTTCGTGGCAGCCGCACGATTCGTTCGCAGAGCCGCTCCTTGAAGCAGCGTATTGCCGAACTTTCCGTCCTGGTTGCTCAAAACAGAATGTTGAGGCTGCGGGTGCAACGTGCTTCGCAGCGCGCCACGGCACTTAATGAACGTTACCTCAGGCGGATCGGCGCGGACCTGCACGACGGGCCGGCGCAACTGGTTGCCCTCGCTGCGCTAGGGATCGACAGCCCCGTGCTAGCCGATCCTGCGACGCCGGCTGCGGCGCGCGCACGGGAATTGCAGGTGGTCAAAACGAATCTGGACGATGCGATGCGAGAAATCAGGAATGTCAGCAAGGGTCTTATGCTGCCGCATGTCGAGAATGCCGAGTTGACGGAAATCCTCGAGCTTGCCGTGCGAGCGCACGAAGAGCGGACCGGTGTCAAAGTGATGCTGTCCATGACCGGGAGCCACACACCCTTGTCGCCAGCGGCCAAGATCTGCATCTTTCGCTTCATTCAGGAGGCGCTGAACAACGGCTTCCGCCATGCCGGGGGTGCCGGTCAATCGGTCGCGAAACATTTCGACGGGGAGCGCGTTTGTATCGAGGTCTCCGACACCGGCCCAGGTTTCGACCCGAAGATCATCCACCCTGAACGGCTGGGGCTCATCGGGCTGCGTGAGCGGGTAGAAAGCCTCGGCGGTCAATTTGATGTAACATCTTCACAGAATGGCACGGTGGTGAAAATGGTTCTCAACACAGTCGAAATAGGACAGGCGTGATGGCTGCGGCCATAAAGCTCGCCATTGTCGACGACCATCCGCTGTTCAGGGAAGGCGTTGTGCGCACCCTCGAGCAGATCGGCGGGTTCGAGATCGTTGCCCAAGGCAGCAGTAGAGATGACGCCTTGCGGATATCGGAAGACCAGCAGCTCGATATTCTCCTGATGGACATCTCGGTGCCTGGAGGGGGCCTCAGCGCGGTCGAACCGGCTCTGGAGCGGCACCCGGATTTGAAAATCGTGATGCTGACCGTTTCGGAGGAAAACCAGCACGTCATGACCGCCTTGCAGAGCGGGGCAAGAGGCTACGTCCTGAAGGGTGTCGGATCGAGAACCCTGGCCGCCATACTGCGCACGGTGGCGATGGGCGAACGATATGTTTGCCCGCAATTGTCGGCGCGCGTGTTGGTCGACTTGTCGAGCCAATCAACCGCGATCGAGAAACCCGACGTGCTGGCCGAACTCACCAGTCGCGAACGAGAGATCCTGACGCTCGTTGCCGCGGGATTGAGCAACAAGCGGATCGGTCTTCAGCTGAACCTGCACGAGAAAACCATAAAGCATCACATGACGCGGATTCTCGCCAAACTCAATGTGAGCAACCGGACCGAAGCCGCGATGACATTGCGCGACGCGACCGAGCATCAGCATCCGCCTGTCCGCCATCCTTCATGAAGCAAGACAGCCTTGCGGCCTGTGGAACGCGCCATCACTCGATCATCCGGAGCAGTCTTGCCCGATCGGAATTCTTTGCCTGCCGTCGAATGATGGTACGGCCCATTGCATCGCGCATCTCATAATGGCCACCGTCGATGCGCTCGCTCAGCCCGTTGGAATGCACCACACCCACGCTTGCCCCTCGCACCTCGATCCGGTCTCCAGTGGTCACGTTGACATATGTTTTGGGCTTGTTGCCAGGATTTAGCGCGGTAACCGGATTTGTCGGGGGAGTGACGTTCAGTGCTTTTGATTCGTCCTCGTCCGGGTTGCCGTTCGGGTCCGTATCCTGTTGGTCTGCGGCATTTCCAGGGTCTGCGGCATTTCCAGGGTCTGCGGCATTTCCGGTGTCTCCAGCGTTGCCAGGGTCTCCGGCGTTTCCAGGGGCATTTCCAGAGTTGCCGGGGCTTTCAGTGTCTCCAGAGTTGCCGGGGCTTTCAGTGTCTCCAGAGTTG
>NZ_CAKXZT010000142.1:6640-62731 GCF_935825525.1 Mesorhizobium escarrei | reverse complement strand
AGAGTTGCCGGGGCTTTCAGTGTCTCCAGAGTTGCCGGGGCTTTCAGTGTCTCCAGAGTTGCCGGAGTCAGAGTTGCCGGAGTCAGAGTTCCCGGAATTCCCTTGTGCCCAGGCGCCCTGCGGGCTTAGCGTCAGGGACAGGCCGTCCTGTGCTACACGGTAGGGGCTCACGACGAGTACCAAGGCCGATGCGCTCAGGCAGATGGCGACGCGAAGCCCTCGAAGAGATTTGAGCCTGCGCTGCGATTGAGGACGCGCACTGGCGAGAACTCTTGTCTCACAATGCTTCGAGCGCTGCGGCCGTATTGCGTCTGTGATCAATGAATTTGCCAATAGCACGCTAGAATATCCTTTGACCGTCACGCTCTACGTTGCATTTCTACCTATTTCGAATTCGCCCAAGTCAATCCTCGGTACTCTGCACCAATTTATCACGCTTTCGCCATCATCGGGCTGTGACAAGACCCACTGGTCTCATGGGGAGAACCAGTGGGTCTCGCTGGCGCAGGAAGGGACTCATGACTGCGCGAGTGCGTTGCCTTCATCGGTTGACCCCCATCAGCCGATGAAAAGCCCAACGGCTGCGACCCCGAACACCAGGCCAAATACCGGAAAAAGCAGCCAACGTGCCTGGTGAATGCTGGGGTCCATTGCAGCCTCCTGTCACGGGGTCGGCATCGCAACGACGCCTGCAGGAAGTCGGTTCCTAAAAACTCCCCCATTTCAGGCTTTTGCTATAGCGGTCCCGGACCAAAGCACTGCCTGGGCCAGCCCATGGTCGGCAAGCGGCCAGACCGAAGTCCTATCTTGGGCACTTTTGAGCAGGAAGGACGCCGTCTAGGTAATCCAGGTGGGAAACGGCTGGAAGGATCCTCGATACACAGAAAAGCCTGTCAGCTTGAACAGACGTAACAGCCGTCGCCTTCGGTGACAGGAGACTGGTCGATGCAGGTGAGGGGTCCGCCGTGGGGGCAGCGGACCCCTCCTTTAGCCCGAACATGGGCGTTAGGTCAGAATAAGGACTATCTTGAGCGTACCCGGGTCGACGATGACGATACGGCCATCGGCCAACACGAAATACTGGTACTCTTCGTAAGCCGGGACGATCTCGACGATTCGCGGCGGCAGAGGACGCAGTCTAATCTTCTGCCGCGGAACCTCGACACCCACTGAGATGTCAAAGTCGACGTCGGCAACCGGTTCGACCTTTTCGTGTTTGAGGATTTGGGTGATTTCCGTTTTCTGTTCAACGGTCACATTGCTGATCGCGCCGGTCTCAGTCTTATCCTGTGGCTGAGTAGAGGTCGTGCCCTGAGTCTGTTGCTCGGTGGTGGCACCGGCCTCGCCCTGGGTCTGCTGCTCGGTCTGGACCTTGGCCTTGTCCTGCGCATGTTGCTCGGTTGTGGCGCCGGCCGCACCCTGGGTCTGCTGCTCGGTCTGGACCTTGGCTTTGTCCTGTGCCTGTTGCTCGGTTGTGGTGCCGGCCTCGCCCTGGGTTTGCTGCTCGGTGGTTACCCCGGCTTTACCTTGGGCTTGCTCGTCGGTCTGCATCTTCATCTTGCCTTGAGCCTGCTCCTCGGTGGTGGCGCCGGCCTTACCCTGTTCGCCCATCGCACCTTCCGGGCAACCAGCCGAGCCGGCCGGGCAGTTGGTGTCGGCGCCCGACTGGCTTTGGGCCGGCTGCTGTTCCTGGGCGAGCGCTGCTCCACAGCCAACGCCTATGGCCAGCATACTGGTGATCAGAACTTTTTTCACGAGACGTCTCCTTCGAAAAAGTCTGTCCCTTCATTGGGAAAACCACCTCTGGAATGTTTTGTTCCAGGCGAATTGACCGCGCGGAGCCGCGTCCAGGCGCGCGCCCGACTGAGCCGTCGAGCGCGCGCCGAATAGGGCGTGTCCTTGTTTCAGCAGAGGCGCGGGTTCCCCGTTCGGCCCACGCGAGGTCCTGGTTGGGATGCGGAGATTGAACGATCCGCGCTCCCTGCTGGTCTTCCAACCGGCGGTTGCTAGACGCCGGGCAGCCGGCACGCCTATGATTTTACTCGGTCCGCGCGTACCGGCACATCTCAGCCCCCCAAGCCGTGCTTGGTGACCGCTTGATCGCCCCGTCGAACCTGCGGGTACGGCGGGCTTTTTTGTCTGCGCTAGAACTTCGTCGTACTTACGCGGATAAGGCAAATGGGCAATGCTCCATTCCACGACGCAGCCCCGGGAGTCAGACACCGTGGAAGAACCTATTTGGGAAACCACCAAAATCCATGCGGCGCGCGTTCGGCAGACCGCCGAGCGTGGAAGGGCGCTGGTTGACGACCTTCGCTACACACTGGCCCTGTCGCAACGCTTGGTGCAGGCCTCGCGAGCGCTGCTGAAGCGGTCCAAGGACCAGGACGTTGCTGCCGAGCCTTGAAGCAGCCGGAAAAACCGGGCCGTCTTGGCTTGAAAACTGCGGAAAGCTAATGATGTATATTAGCGAGTAGGGACATGGTTGAAGCAGAAGACTTGTTCGCGAAATGGACAAGAACACTGGTCGCGGTCTCCCTGAATGGCTTCAGAGGCACCTGCCCGATGATCCGGTGATCGCATGGGATATCGCTACAAAAATTTCGAAAGAGACGCAGGGGGAAAATGCCCGCAGCGTCATCTGGAAAGGCGATCGAGACGAGAGTTTGAAAGAGAAGCAAGAGGAGGCTGACGCCGCCGTCAGCGAGCCGTACCCGTTCGTCTTGCTCCTGGTTCTTACTGTGCTCTCGATGGTGGCCGGGGCAGTCTACGCGGTGCTTCGTTGGGAGGCGTTCCTGTAGCGGCGAACACAAACCTGCGGTTTTTTCCTTTGAGGCTGGAACACTGTCCTGCGACGAAAGTTTAGTGCCAGCAGCGTAGTATTGTCCCCTCATACAAATGCTGCGAGATCGGTAGCTCCGGTCAGCCCGCGTCTTCTCCCCGAGGGCGCGGGCTTTCTGCTGTTGTCCAGGGCCGCGTGACGAATGCTGCCGACCGCCTTTGCGAGAATTCGGTTTCATCGGGAGCAATGGAGTTCAGACCGTCCTCGGTTGCAGGTTGCAGCGATACACAGCGACGTTCCGCATGCGGTCTCAGTCATGCGAGGAGTTTTGCTTCAGTCCCGAATAGGCCGTTCCTTGACAGCAAAAAGTGCGCTTCACATATTTCCCGCAGCCGTCGCTCACGGCTCTCGTGGAAGCTCAAACACTCGTTCAGTTGAATGGAGGTTCTAATGAACGACAGGACGTTCGACCGGCCTGTTTTCGTCAGGAAAGGGGAGTTCATGGTGGAGGAAGTCGAATGCTTGGCTGATGCTTTCGAGTTCCTGCAGGAATGGCCGAAGAATCGCAGAGGGCCAATCTTTGACACGGCGTTCCGAGCCTGCCAGCGCGCCTATGATGGCCAGGTTCCCGTTTCAGTTGCACGCGAGGCTTTCGCCGGCTTCGCGAAATCGGCCAAGATCCTCGAGGACGTCTCTGCAGCTATGCCCTGGATGACGGCACAGAAAACCGGTCGCGGTGGGGTGACGGCGTAACCGCTGTAGCTGCCTAAAGCGCGTCGCATTGGAATGGACTCATGCGACGCACGCGGAGCGCTTAGGGTTTTTGTAGTTATGCATGCCGTTATGCAAAACCGCTGCGCACCCTCGGTTCCAGCCCGAGGGCGTGCTTTTGCGCGACGTGCATTGGTGAAAAGATGGCCGGCGCCGCAGGGAGTGGGGGAGGTGGGGTTGCCTAGGTTGGCGCCGGCCAGGCGGCGTTGGGGTTCGCCACGAAGCTGGTCTCGCGCACTGTGTTCGCGGAAGTGCCGCCCCGCATCGAGTATGAGATCACGCCAAAGGCGCGTGGGCTTGGTCCCACGATGGAATCGCTCACCGCCTGGTGGAACGAGTATGGAAAAGAGCATTCCGGCCAAGCCGGGCACGCGCGGTCGTAAACCTAGAGGCGGCTCCACATAGCCGCGCATCGGCAACAAGCAACGCGCTGCGATTTCGATCGCCTAGATCAGCGGACGTAGCGGCCAATCAGTCTAGGCGGCCTCGTCGTCTTGTTCGGCGCGAAAGGCACGCCGGGCGCTCTCAACTTCGGGCCGGTGCTCGACCGCCCACTGGGACAAGGTCCGGAGCGGATCAATGAGCGAGTGGCCAAGCGGGCTCAACTCATAGGTGACCTTCGGTGGAATGGTCGGGAAACTGGTGCGCTTGACCAGCCCGTCTTCCTCCAGCCCTCTTAGCGTCAAAGTCAGCATGCGGTGGGACACGCCTCCGATCTGTCGGAGTAGGGCGGTAAAACGCACCGGCCCGTCCTTCAAGGCTCCCACGACCATGACAGTCCACTTGTCCCCGACCCGGTCGAGTATTTGGCCGAGGGCCCGGCACTCGTCCCTTGCTGCTTCATCGTGATGGAGTGCGTTGCCGGCCTTCATCATCTGTTCTCCGTTTGTTTCGCGCACACTTTTGATCGTGACGGACAAAATAGTGCGATCTTGCGCGTTTGCGCAATGCACCGATATGACCTTACGAACATTTTGTTCGCGAGGAAATCAATCATGAAAGTTGGAATCAACGGCGCGAGTGGGCACCTTGGGCAGGCCGTCCTGGCAGAACTCGCGGTACGGGCGCAGGGTCACGACGTGGTCGCCATCAGTCGCACGCCTGAAAAGGTCCCGGGCGGATGGGAGAAGCGGGCCGGCGACTATGACCGGCCCGATACGCTGGCCAATGCCTATGCCGGTCTCGATCGGCTCTTGCTGATCCCGACGGTTGATCTGGCTCCTGGCGCGCGGTCGCGGCAGAACGCTGCCGCCATCGAAGCGGCTGTTGCGGCCGGTGTGGGGCACGTCGTGTTCCTCTCTGCAGCTGGAACGGCGAAGGCTGAAGACGCCTCCATGCACGGTTCCTACTGGCGAGGCGAACAGACCCTGATCAAGCAGGCCGAGGCATGGACCATCCTCCGCATGAACTACTACACGGAGAGCTTCGCCATGGAGGTGGCGGCACCCCAGACCAATCAGATTTTTGGCCTGGCCGAGAACAAAGTCGCCTTCATCTCGCGCAACGACATTGCCGCTGCCGCAGCGGGCATGCTCGTCAGCGACGGCCATGACGGAGCGATCTACAACCTCACCGGCCCGCAGAGCTTGACCGGCGCCGAGCGCGCCGCCGTTGCCTCCCAAGTCCTCGGCCGCGAGATCGGCTTCCAGACCGCTCCAGAAGCAGCCCTGCGGGCGGGGTTTGCCCAGTTCGGCTATCCTGAAGTCGTGATCGATGCGTTGATCGGTATCCAGCAGAAATTCGCTCGGCGCGGCAACGATATTGTGACCGGCGATGTCGAAAAGCTTTCCGGCAGGCCCGCAAGGCCCTTTGTCAAGACGCTTGGCGAAGCGCTGCGGGCGCTATCATGAGCTTCAGCGTCATTGTCGGGGCGAGCAGCGTCGGAACTGCTACGGCGAACCTGCTTGCGAGCACCGGCGAGCAGGTCAAGCTCGTGACGCGCCGTGGGACTGGCCCGGTGCACCCTCTGATAGATCGCGTCGCGGTCGATGCCACGGATCCCGAACGGCTGACCGCGATCAGCCAAGGTGCATCGGCGATCTATTGCTGCGCCAGCCCGGCATACGACCATTGGCCGACCGACTGGCCGCCGCTGTTCGAGGCCATGATGACCGCCGCGGAGAGGACGGGCGCAGTGCTGGCGAGCTACAGCAATCTCTACGGCTATGGACAGGTGAACGGCGCGATGAGCGAGGACACCCCGCTTGTCGCGACGCACCCCAAACTCAGGGTCCGTGCCGATCTCTGGCGCGAGGCGCTCCGGCGCCATCGGGCGGGACGGCTGAAGCTGACCGAAATTCGCGCCAGCGATCATATTCCGCCCAACAGCTTGTTTGCCTTGGCGCTCGCCAAGCCCTTGCTCGAGGGTAAGCGGGTGATTTCCCCGGTCCCGATCGACGTTGCGCGCAGCTGGACCTCCGTGAACGACTCGGCAAAGTTGCTGGTGAAGGTGGCACAAGATCCCGAAGCGTGGGGAAAAGCCTGGCACGTGCCGACCAACCCGCCGATGACGGCCCGGCAACTTCTCGATCGCTTTGCTCAATTGAATGGACTGCCGTCCGCCAGGGTGACCGTCCTTCCCCATGCCGGCCTGGTGGCCGCCGGCCTTTTCGTGCCGATGCTCCGGGAAATGCGCATCACCTACTACCAGTTCGATCGCCCATTCATCATCGACGCCCAACGGGCCGTGAACGCATTTGGATTCACGCCCGAGCCGCTCGACGTCGTCTTGCGCGAAACGGCCGAGATGCTCAGCAAATCGAGCTAGCTCGCCAAAACACCAAACGCGGCAACCGGCAGACAAGATGCACTCGCGAACTCCGGTTCCCGAGGCAGAGACACAGGAGAAAGCAATGTCCGAACATACAACGGCCGCCAAGCCCGCACCTGCTCCCAACCGCGTCCTCACTATCTGCCTATGGTCGGCGCAAGTCACACTTGCCGGCATCTTCGGCATGGCTGGGGTCAGCAAGAGCTTCTTGCCGCCCCCCGACCTGGTTGCCATGGGCGTCAACTACGCGACTGAGCTCCCCGAGTGGCTGCTGCGCTTCATCGGCGCGTCAGAACTGCTTGGCGCCATCGGCATCATCCTGCCGGCTCTGACCCGCATCCTGCCACGACTCACGCCGCTGGCCGCGTTGGGCTTCGTCACGATCCAAGTGCTGGCCATCGGTTTTCACGCGGCGCGCGGCGATCTCGCGATGTCACTGCCGTTCAATCTCGCCTTGCTCGGGCTGTCGCTATTTGTGTTGTGGGGCCGATGGTTCAAGGCGCCAATTGCGCCTCGCGGGTAGGTGCATCTCTGTCCGCCATCGCTGACCTGGGCAAGGTAACCCAACCCGCCTCCTGAGGACCGGAGCCTCCAGCCGTCGAAACGCTTCATCGCCGGCTGGCGTGAACTGCGGCAGGATTTTCGCACGATGCGATCTCGGTCAGGCTTGGGTCGTTGGCAAGCGGGGCGGCGCACCGATTGAATAGAGACTATGCCGTAAGAAAAAGGGGGCCATACTGTTCGGTCGGCAGTCGAACGGAAATGAACTAGGCTAAGAACCCATTCAATCCCTCGGCGAGACCTTCATCCGTAGGCCGGAGACGCCTCAAGGATGGAAATGGGTCCTTGGGTCTGAATCACTCGTTCAAGCCGTAGCCCGGCGGCGTCGAACAGGCTGGCATACTGTGCCTCCGTCCTCTCCAGACCGCCGGTGACGGCGAGCATGACCACGTCGATACCTTTAATCTGGTTCGGTTCGTCACCCGACGGCACGAGCGTCTCGGCCACAAGCACCTTCCCGTTCGGTAGCATCGCCTTGCGGCAATTTCGTAGGATCGCCGCTGCACGCCCATCGTCCCAATCGTGAACGACCTTCTTAATGACGTAGACGTCACCGCTGGGAACGCTCTCAAAGAAATCACCAGCGATAAGTTCGGTGCGCGGCAGGTCGCCTCCGGCACCCTCATGTGCCGCCGCGACGCCCGAAGGCAGATCGAAAAGCACGCCGCTCAAATGGGGGTTGCGGGCCAGGATCGCCGAGAGAAGCTGACCATGTCCGCCGCCAACGTCGATGATCCGCGTGAACGGCCTGAAGTCATAAGCTTCGGCAACGGCCTCGTTGCTGCCTTGGCTCAAGGCGACCATGGCACGCTGAAACAAGCCAGCCTGCTCAGGGTGTTCCGACAGCCAGTCAAACCTTGGGCTCCCAAACACCTTGTCGAAGGCTGGCTTTCCTGTGCGGACAGAATACAGGAGTTGCTCGAAGGCAAGATAAGCCTCGCTGTTGATCATACTGACGAAGTCACGGGGACCCGGCTGATCGGAGCGCAGCACGGCGCCAATCTCCGTCAACTCGAAATGACGGGGCGCTACTTGCCTAAAGATCCCTTCAGGCGCGAGAAGTCGCATTACACGATAAAGCGCGTCAGCATCTGACTGAGTGGCAGCCGCTAGTTCATCCACCGACCGCTCGCCGACGGCCAGAAGATCGGGGACGCCGAGTTCGATAATGACGCGCAGCGCCTGTGATACAGCGAACCCGAATCCTAGCCTCATGATCTGTTGCGACGCGCTGGGCATGGGCTTTTTTCCTCGACTGTCTGCGTAAGCTTAGCAGAATTGAGCGAGCGCAATCCAGGCATCGCCTTCCCTACGCACTCGGGGGTGTAAGGATTGATTCCGTTGCACCTCCTGGAGGTGCCGTCATGGATGGCCTGTTTGGCTTACGAAGGCGCAGACGCGCCTGATCTCGCCTAAATTTCCCTCTGTCGCATGGGGTGACGCGCGTCGATGACAGACGCGTGGTGAGCGGCATCGTCTTCGTCCTGAAGAGCGGATTGCGCTGGCGCGACGCGCCTGCAGCCTACGGTCCGCACAAGACGCTGTACAACCGGTTCATCCGCTGGAGCGGCATGGGCGTGTTCAACCGCATCTTCGCGGCGCTGGCCGGTGCGGCGGGTGGGCCGGAGACGATCGGCGCGACCCACCTGAAGGCGCACCGCCTCAGTTCGCATGGGCTCGCAGGAAGGCGACGGAGCGGTCAAACGCCTGTCGTCCCTCCCTGGTGCCGATGAGCAGCTGATATTCATGCCCGAGCGGAGGCTGGTAGTCGGCCGGGAAGAACAATGCGTCTACTTCGACGCCCTTCGCCCGAAGCGCCTCGGCGAGCGCAGTTGACTGCAGCGCCAGCGGATCGGCATTGCCGACGGTGATGAAGGCCGGCGGGTAGGCGGCGGTGACGTGCGGGGTCACGGACATTTGCGCGACCCGCGGGTCGGCCGGGTCGCGCGTGCCGACATAGGACCAGATCACGGTCCGCATGAAGTCACCGTACGGACTGTCCCAATTGGGTTGGGTTGGATCGTAAGGACCGCAGTTGAGCAGCACGCCGCGAAGCGACTTGCGCGGCAGCGCCGGCTGGATTCCGATGCGCCGCGCATAGGCAACGTCGGAAATAAGCAGCGCCGTCTGAGCCACGATCTGCGCCCCGGCAGAATCGCCGGCTAGGAAGATGCGGTCAAGATCGATGTTGAAGCGCGCCGCATTTGCGATGAGGTAGGAGAGCGTCTGGTTGGTCTGCCGCACGGGCGTCGGCCATTTTTGCCGTCGGCGAGAGGGTGTAGTCGATGCCCATGCTGACGAAGCCGCGCGAGGCAAGGACCTTTAGATAGTCCGTAAGGTCGGTCCGCGTGCCGCCGATGAAGCCACCGCCGTGGACCCAGACGACCGCCGGCAGCGGTCCCAGTGTATTGGCCGGCACAAAGACGTCGAGCACCGCATCGTCGGCTTCTCCGTAGCGCAGACCAATCTGCTTGGTGATTCCCGGCGGCACCAATTGCCCGGCCTGCGCCTTCGGCTCCTCGGCTCCTTCGGCGAAGGCGTTGCGGATCAGCAGGACGGACGGCCAGGGGCTCAGCTGGAAAGCGGCATACACTACGGCGCTGATGACGACGACCGCGCCAACAAGGATTAGGACGAGCTTCTTCAGCATCGCGCGTTTCCTCGGTCTGTCCCGTGCCGCTCCGGTCGGCGGCGGCAGCCTTCCACAGTGCGCCATACGTTTGGAGAAAGGCCAACGCACTTCTTGAAAGCGCAACTGAACGCAGCTTCTGATTCGAAGCCGACGGCCGCCGTGAGCGGTCAGTCAGCCCTTCCAGCCCGCTGTCATTGTAGCGATTGATGAGCTTGTAGCCGGTCTTGTGCGAGATCCCGAACTCCCGGCAGACCACCGCCATCTTCTCGCCATCCAGAAGCCGCGCTACGAATTTGAGACGCTCGTCCATAAGGTTGCACTCCTGCCAAGGCACCTTTTGAAGTGCACCCCTCGGGTGAGACATAGTGAAGTGCACCCCTCGGGTGAGACAGAGATCAGTAACAGTCCTCCGTTTCTGCGATTGCCGCAGGGGCTTCTCGCCGCAATCGCAATAGGCCGGATTCATATTCATCCAGCGGTTGATAATCGATCGCGGAATGTAGGCGCTGCTTGTTGTACACGGCGTCGATGAATTCGCCGATCCTGTTCCTTGCATCGTCGATGTCGCGATAGGCTCTGCCGTCGGCTTCCTCCTCCTTCAGCGTTCGCATGAAGCGCTCGGCATTGCCTACCCGGCTCATGCTCGGCTGGATGTCGTGTGCCGCAAGTCGTGCGGCGTACTCGGCACAGGCATATTGCACGCCGCGATCGCTGTGATGGATGATGGATCCCGGTGCCGGCCTGCGGGACGTTTATCACGTCAATGCTCACATCGAGCCGTGCTCGCGCGGCATCCGCCAGCTTATTGTGGATGCGTGGCGGATGGGCGTCGGACGGTCATTATGCCGACAGCGGAAACCGAATCCGCAATTGGGAGGAGATTCGAAGCGGCAATCGTTCCGGCCGCCTGACGGCAACTGCACTGCGCCGGTTGATTGACGTGCGCTCCGATCGACCGGCGCCTCTGACCACTTATTGAGGGCCGAGCGTGCTTCAGCTCAGAGCATGGCCGGCCAATCCATAAACCCAAGGCTCGTTGTTTTCCCGGTTCAGGAAGCGGCGGCCTTTGGACATCGTCGTCACTGTCTCGGCAATGCCGAGACCGCTCTGCTGAAGAAACTCGGCAAACACGCCATCCCTCTCGCGCGTATCGACGCGGGCGAATCGACCTGCCAGCTTCTTCAGATGGATGGCTGTGAGATGGACCGCGTCCTGGTCGTTTCGGGCTACTGTGGGACCAATCACATGGCCGCGCCCGAATTCGCGACACATGGAATAGCCAACGACCTCCCCGCCGCGACTCAAAGTGGCGATTGAGGCATCCTCCGAGAGCAACGCAAGTAACCTTGCACGGTTTGTCCCGAATGCGCGCGCGTCCAGCTCGGTGATCTCGCCGAGTCGGCCGCTGGGCAGCTCACTTAGTTCACCATCCAAAACTGGCAATGGCGGTAGTGTTTGTTGGACCTGTCCCTGGCGCATGCGAACGATCGCCTCGTTTGTGAAGCCGAGTGACACATACAGAGGATAGGCGGCATGGGTTGCATTCAGGGCCAGATTGCGATCCCCGCACTGCTCAAGGACCTGTTCCATGAGCCAACGGCCACCTCCCTGCGCCTGTGCGCGAGGCGTCGTGATCACCAGGCCAATGGTGGCAAAATCGTCCCCGTGGGGGAACCACATCGCGCTTCCGAAGACGCGCCCAATTCCGTCAACGGCGACGATGCCGTGGCCGGCGCGGCGCAACAAATCCCAGTCCTTGGGGCGATGCGGCCAGCGGACCGAAATCGATAGTGCATGCAGCAGATCAACGTCGACATCATTGATGTCCCGCGCGACCAGTTCAAAGGATTTCAGGCGTACTGATCTCTGCATCTCAGTCGATCCGCTCCTTCACGAATGCACCAAGACCTTCAACGGATGCCTCAAGGCACGCGGTGTTAATCCTGGCGCCGATAGCCATGTTTGCGACAGGCCTCATTTGCCGCAGCATAACAGGGGAAAGCCAGCAGGTTTCGCTGGTTTGAGGCGTTTTTTCGCAATCTTCAGCCAAAGCACGACGCGATTCGGCAGGGAACACTGCTGCCTACGGATAGGCTGGTCGCACCCGGTGATAGCGTGCAAGCAGAGCGGACCGCCATGAACGTGGAAGAAATCCTCGCGACCCTGATCGCATTTCCCTCCGTCGTGGGCACGCCAAACGGCGAGATCGTCGATTGGATCCGCGACTACTGTCAGGCAGCCGGTGCCGAGGTGACGGTTCTGCCCGGTCCCGAGGGCGACCGGTCCAACCTGTTCGTCACGGTCGGCCCGCGTGCCGGTCGGGGCTACATCATCTCCGGACATATGGATGTCGTGCCGGCCGGCGAGCCGGAATGGAGCTCGGATCCGTTCGTCCTGCGTCGCGAGGGCGGCAGGCTTTACGGCCGCGGCACCACCGATATGAAGGGCTTTCTCGCCTGCGCACTGGCCGCGCTCCCAAGGCTTGCGGCAATGAACCTGCGGCAGCCAGTCCATCTCGCATTCTCCTACGATGAAGAGGCGGGGTGCCGTGGTGTGCCGCATCTCCTAGCTGCGGTGCCGACCCTATGCGAGAGGCCGCTTGGCGCGATTGTCGGCGAGCCTAGCCGGATGCAGCCTGTGCGCGCGCACAAGGGGAAGGCCGCCGCGCGGCTCGAGGTGATCGGGCGATCCGGCCATTCGTCACGCCCCGATCTCGGACTCAATGCCGTGCACGCCATGGCCGGCGTCATCTCGCACGCCGTCGCCTACGGCCAATCCCTCGCCGGTGGCCCGCTCGATCCAAATTTCGAGCCCCCTTATTCATCCTTGCAGGTGGGCGTCATTGCCGGTGGACAGGCCGTCAACATCATCGCTGGCCACTGCACGGCCGATATCGAGGCGCGTGCCGTACCGGGCGTTTCTCCAGCATCCCTGCTTGAGCCGGTCAAAGCCCGGCTTTTCGATCTACGCGACAGCGGCTTCGAGGTAATTTGGTACGAGTTGAGTTCCTATCCCGCCCTTGCGCCGGCGGATGGGAGCAAGCTGGCGGCCGTTCTGACCGAGCTGACGGGGCAGGAGCCGCTCACGGCGGTCAGCTACGGCACGGAGGCCGGGCTTTACCAGCAGGCCGGCATCGATGCGATCATTTGCGGCCCCGGTGAAATTTCCCGCGCGCATCGTCCCAATGAATACATCGAGATCGGTGAACTTGCTGCCTGCCAGAGCATGATCGACGACCTCGGCGCGCGTCTCGCAGCCTGAGGAAGGGGCGGGTTCCATGGCATTTCTTTTCAATTCCGATGCGGCGCGTGCTGCGGTGTTCCGCGAGATTTTTGCGCGCGAGCTCCCGGATCTGGAATTCTTCCATTCCGGCGAGGCGTTGGAGCCGGACAAGGTGCGCTACCTCATCACCTGGACGGTGCCGGACGACATCTCGCGCTACCGCAATCTGGAAATGCTGTTTTCGATCGGAGCCGGCGTCGACCAGTTCAAACAGGACGTGGTGCCAAGCCATGTGAAGCTTGTGCGCATGGTCGAGGATGGCATCATACGCATGATGCAGGAATACGTCGCGCTTGGCGTGTTGGCGCTCCACCGGGAGATGCCCGCCTATTTCGAGCAGCAGAAAAGGTGCCTCTGGCAACCGATTGCCGCTCGACAGGCGGCCGAGCGCCGGGTCGGTTTTCTTGGTCTTGGCATGCTGGCGCAGGCGGCAATCGAGCGCCTGAAGCCCTTCCAGTTTCCGCTTGCCGGGTGGAGCCGCAGCGAAAAGCGGATAGAGGGCGTCGCCTGTTTTCACGGCGCCGATCAGTTGCCCCGCTTTCTGAAGCAGACGGACATTCTCGTCTGCCTGCTGCCGCTGACGCCGGAAACCAGCGGCATTCTCGATGCAAAACTCTTCTCCTTGCTACCAGCCGGGGCGCGGCTGCTGCATGTCGGCAGGGGTCCGCAACTCGACCAGGCCGCGCTGATCGACGCGCTCGACACCGGTCACGTATCTGCGGCGATGCTTGATGTCACTGATCCAGAACCGCTCCCGGAGGACCGCCCACTGTGGTCGCATCCGAAGGTCATGATAACGCCGCACATCGCCTCGGTGACGCAACCGCATACGGCGGCGCAATCCGCCGTCGACAATATCCGGCGCCACCGCGCCGGGAAGGCTCTGATCGGCCTCGTCGATCGGACACTCGGCTACTAACCAGGAAAACTCACATGTCACTGCTGACCACGATCGACACAAATCCCGCCTTCACGCCGAAGGAGGCATTGCCGCTGCCGGAGCGGCTCATTTCCGGCACTCCATCCTTCAAGACCTGGGCCCAGGATGCCTCGAAAGGTGAGAAGGTTCTGACCGGCGTCTGGGAGGCGACCCCCGGCGAGACGCATTCGATCAAGGGCACCACCTACGAGTTCTGCCACATCATTTCAGGTGTGATCGAAATCGAGGAGAAGGGCGGCGAGACCAAGACCTATCGCGCCGGCGACAGTTTCGTGATGAAGCCCGGTTTCGTCGGCGTCTGGCGCACGATCGAGACCGTGCGCAAGATCTACGTCTGCGTTTATGACTGAGCTCAGTGCTCAAGGTCCGGCCGAATAGCGCGCGCGGCGGTTCCAGAACAATCGACTTTCCAAGTCCCGCCTGACGCGATTCAACACCGTCGGGCGGTTCATCCTCGATGAAAAATGCGGCGCGCCGTCCACTATTGTTCCGCTAGTGCGAATGAGGACCTCGATCAATGAAGACCTACAACATAGCGCTCATCCCCGGCGACGGCATCGGCAAGGACGTGACCGGGGCGGCATGGCAGGTGATGCAGGCCGCGGCAAAACGGGGCGGTTTCGCCCTTGATGGCACACGCTTCCCATGGTCGTGCGCCTACTACCTCGAAACCGGCGCAATGATGCCGCCAGACGGCATCGAGACGCTTCGAAAATTCGATGCGATCTATCTCGGCGCTGTCGGCTGGCCCGCGGAAGTGCCCGACTCAGTATCGCTTCACGGACTGCTCCTGCCGATCCGGAAAGGGTTTACGCAGTACGCCAACATACGGCCGCACCGGCTGTTGCCGGGCGTTCAGGGACCCCTCCGCTCCGATGGGTTCGACATCCTGTGCATCCGCGAGAACACGGAAGGCGAATATTCCGGCGCCGGCGGGCGCGTTCATTCCGGCACAGCCAATGAGGTCGCGATTGAGACATCAATCTTCACGCGCGCGGGTGTCGAACGGATCATGCGGTTCGGCTTCGAACAGGCGCGGGGGCGTCGCAAGAAGCTCGCATCCGTCACCAAATCCAACGCGCAGAAACATTCGATGGTTTTCTGGGATGAGGTCACCCGCGAGGTGGCGAAGGACTATGCCGACGTCGAGGTCTCGCACTACCACATCGACGCCATGGCTGCCCGCATGGTGCTGGCGCCTGAAAGCCTCGACGTAATCGTCGCCTCGAACCTGTTTGGCGACATCCTCACGGATATTGGAGCGGCCATTCAGGGCGGGCTGGGTTACGCCGCCTCTGCCAACATCAATCCCGATCGCAGCGCGCCTTCCATGTTCGAGCCGGTCCACGGTTCGGCGCCCGACATCGCGCATCTCGGTGTCGCCAATCCGATCGCCGCGATCTGGTCGGGTGCGATGATGCTCGAGCATCTGGGCGAGGGGCATGCTGCGGCAGAAGTGATGTCGGCGATCGAGTCCGTAACCTCGCAGGGCATAGGCCCGATCGCGGGCAAGGACCGGACTGAAACAATCACGCAAGCCGTGCTTGCGGCATTGAGCTGAAAGGGCAGAGGAAAAGACCATGAATGCGATAACGAAGATTGGCACATTTGACGATGCGGACCTGTTCCGCCAGCAGGCGTTGATTGGCGGTGTGTGGCGGGAAGCGGATACAAAGGCCGTCGTCGATGTCACCAATCCTGCCACCCTGGCCGTCCTTGGCAGCGTTCCCGATATGGGCGGCGACGACACCAGGGCCGCGATCGCTGCTGCGGCCGAGGCGTTCAAAAGCTGGAAGAAGAAGACCCATGCCGAGCGTGCCGGACTGCTGGAGCGCTGGCACGACCTCATTCGCCAGCACGAACAGGATTTGGCGCTTCTGCTGACGCTGGAACAGGGTAAGCCGCTTGCCGAGGCGTCGGCGGAAATCCGCTACGGCGCATCTTTCGTGAAATGGTTTGCCGAAGAGGCGCGCCGGATCGGTGGCTCGACCATTCCGTCACCCACCGCCGATCGCCGCATTCTGGTTCTCAAGGAAGCAGTCGGCGTCTGTGCCATCATCACGCCGTGGAATTTCCCCAATGCTATGGTCACGCGCAAGGTGGCGCCCGCCCTTGCCGCCGGCTGCACGGTGGTGATCAAGCCGTCTGAGTTCACACCGTTTTCGGCGCTCGCGCTCGGCGTCCTGGCGGAGCGGGCGGGCATCCCGGCAGGCGTTATCAACATCGTGACCGGCATGCCAGGAGAGATCGGCAAAGAGCTGATGGCCAATGAAACGGTGCGCAAGATCTCGTTCACCGGTTCGACCCGCGTCGGCGCGCTGCTCATGCGTGGCGCGGCCGATAGCATTAAGCGGCTGAGCCTGGAACTCGGCGGCAACGCCCCCTTTATTGTCTTTGACGACGCCGATCTGGATAACGCAGTTGAAGGGGTGATCGTATCCAAGTTCCGCAATGGCGGTCAAACCTGCGTTTGCGCGAACCGGATTCTCGTGCAGGAAGGCGTTTACGACGCTTTCGCCGAAAAGCTGAGCCAGCGCGTCACGCGGATGAAGGTTGGCGCAGGGACCGACGAGGGCACTGAGATCGGCCCGATGATCAACGCGGCCGCGATCGACAAGATCGAGCGTCACATCGCGGATGCGAAGACGAAAGGCGCGCAGATCCTCGCCCAATGCGAGGCAGTGCCCGACGGCAGGCAATATGCACAGCCCGTCGTCCTGGGGGAGGCTACTACCGACATGCTCCTGGCATCGGAAGAGACCTTCGGTCCGGTGGCGCCGCTTTTTCGCTTCGAGACGGAGGAAGAGGCCATCACGATCGCGAACGGTACGCCGTTCGGCCTTGCCGCCTACTTCTACACCGATAACCTCAAGCGGTCATGGCGTGTTGCCGAGGCGCTGGAGTTCGGTATGGTCGGGCTCAATACCGGCCTGATCTCGACTGAGGTCGCTCCATTCGGCGGTGTCAAGCAGTCGGGGCTAGGGCGCGAAGGATCGCAGCTCGGCATCGAAGAATATCTCGAGGTCAAGACGCTCCACGTCGGCGGGTTGAACCAGTAGGCTTTGCCGGAGTCGCAACAGCGGCACCAGAATCAGAAAGGGGCGGTCGAACCGCCCCTTTCTCATTTGGATACTTCGGATGCCGCGATGGCCGGGCAGCCTCAAACAACTTCCCGAACGGGCTCCAGGCCGACCGCGGCGGCCAGCCCGCCGGTATCCTTGATCTCGGTATATTCGTAGAAGGGGTTTGCAGGCTCGTGGCCGCGGTTCACCCAGACCTTGCTCTTGATGCCGAGATCGTAGGCGGTCATCAAATCGTAGCGGAAGGAGGACGAAACATGAGTGATGTCCTCCGGGCCGCAGCCGAGCTTGTCGAGCATGTATTCAAAGCCCCTCATCCGCGGCTTATAGGCGCCAACCTCTTCGGCGGTGATGACTGTGTGAAAGGGCGCGCCGAGCTTTTCCACATTCGACATGATCAGGCTGTTCATGGAGTTGGACAGGATCACCAGAGGGATTTCCTTGGCCACTCTGGACAGGCCAGCCGGGACGTCGGGGTGCGGACCCCAGGTCGGCACTTCGTCATAGATCAATTGGGCATCTTCGGGTTTGAACTGGATACCGGTGCGCTTGCAGCTGCGTTCGATGGAATTCTGCACCACCTCGAGGAAGGGTTTCCATGGCCCCAGCACCTCGTCAAGGCGATAGCCCCTAAAAGCCTCCACGAAGCTGGCCATTGCCTCTGGGGAGAGGCGCTCGCAGTAGACGCGCCGCGCCGCGCCGGCCATATCGAAATTGGTGAGCGTGCCGTAGCAGTCGAAGGTGATGTATTTCGGTCTGAACGTCGACATGGCGACAATTCTCCTGGTTTTCTCGGCACAGCGTGCCTGTACCACAATCACCATAGTCGTCGATCCGGAAGACTAACGGCCGCATTCGCCGCGACCTGAAGCAGATCGTTTCGTATTGCATCGCCGGTTTGGCAGAGAGTTGCGCCAGGTGTTCTTTCGAGCGTTGGGAGCGGCACGGCCTGTCGGCCATGCTTCGGCAGAAGATGCGGCACGAGCGGCGAATGATAGTGAAAACGCGTCGCGCTTAGCTGCCGGTCGGAAGGAACTGCTGTCTTTGGTGGTCTACCGTTAGCACCTGAAGACGAAGGCCGGAAATTCATCATGACCACACAACAGATCATCCTTGAAGAGATGACACCGGGGCACCTGGAAGGCGCTGTCGCGTTGTCTCGCCAGGTTAAATGGCCGCATCGCCGCGAGGATTGGGAACTGGCCCAGTCGGTCAGCCGAGGGATCGTCGCTCTGGAAGAAGAACGCGTGGTGGCGACCATCATGATGACCCCCTATGGCGACGATGCCGCCGCCATCAACATGGTGATCGTCGATGCGGCGATGCGCGGCCGCGGGCTCGGCCGAAAGATGATGGAAGAGGCGCTTGCCAAGGCGGGTGAGCGCACCTGTTGCCTGACGGCGACGCGGGAAGGCCTGCCGCTCTATGAGAAGCTGGGCTTCGTCACGACTGGCGAGATCGTGCAGCATCAGGGCGAGGCATTGCCTGTTTCCGCGCCGGCCCGTGTATCCTGGGCAGGGATCGGCGATCTTGCCCGCCTCGAGGTGCTGGATCGCGAGGCATTTGGCCATGACCGTTCGGCGCTGATGAAGCGGCTTTTCGAGCGCGCGAAGTTCGCTGTCATTCGCGATGAAGGCGATACCCAGGCCTTTTCCGCCATCCGGCCATTCGGCCGGGGGCTGGTCATCGGGCCAGTGGTGGCGAGAAACGGTGCCGAGGCCAAAGCCCTGATCGACTTTCTGCTTGCCCATCATCAGGGCAAGTTCGTCCGTGTCGATACCGACGTTTCAACGGATCTTGCTGAATGGCTCGCCGGGCGCGGTCTCGCGCACGTCGGCGGTGGGATCACGATGCGACGCTCCATGGCTACGCACAAAGAAAGCAAGCCCGCGCATCACCGCACTTATGCTCTCGTTAGTCAGGCACTCGGTTGAATCGGAGGAAGAAATGCTGGCAAACTCACTGATCGAACTCGATCGCGCACATCTGGTTCACCCGTTTTCATGCTATCGGAGTCACGAGGAGACGGGCGTGCGGGTGCTCAAATCCGCCAAGGGCGCAACGGTCACCGATGCAAGCGGGAAAACCCTGCTGGACGGATTCGCCGGTCTATGGTGTGTGAACGTCGGCTACGGCCAGGAAAGTGTCGTTGAAGCAGCCGCAAAGCAGCTAAGAGAGCTTCCCTATGCGACGGGATATTTCGGGCTGGGATCCGAGCCTGCCATTCGCCTTGCTGCCAGGCTTGCCGAGCTGGCGCCCGGCGATTTGAACCATGTCTATTTCACGCTTGGCGGCTCCGACGCAATCGACAGCACGATCCGCTTCATTCGCTATTACTACCATGCCAAGGGCATGCCGCAGAAGGACC
The DNA here is from genome assembly GCF_935825525.1 of Mesorhizobium escarrei. Lineage (GTDB taxonomy): Bacteria > Pseudomonadota > Alphaproteobacteria > Rhizobiales > Rhizobiaceae > Mesorhizobium > Mesorhizobium escarrei. The sequence continues at coordinate 43,545 of NZ_CAKXZT010000142.1, read as the reverse complement.
AGTTCATCTCGGTCGAGCATGGCTACCATGGTTCTTCGACGGCAGGGTCCGGTCTGACCGCGATCCCGGCCTTCCATGCCGGCTTCGGCGTGCCTTACGACTGGCAGCACAAGATTCCCTCGCATTACGCCTATCGCAATCCGGTCGGTTCCGACCCGCAGGCGATCATCGATGCATCGGTCGCGGCCCTGCGGGCCAAAATCGCGGAACTCGGCGCGGGCCGTGTTGCGGCCTTCTACGCCGAACCCATCCAGGGTTCGGGCGGTGTCCTCGTTCCACCGACAGGTTGGCTGAAGGCCCTGCACGCCGTGTGCAAGGAACACGACATTCTGTTCGTTGCCGACGAAGTCATCACTGCCTTTGGCCGTACCGGCCCGCTCTTCGCCTGTGAGGAAGACGAGGTCGTGCCGGATTTCATGACCACGGCGAAGGGACTGACCTCGGGCTACGTGCCGATGGGCGCCGTCTTCATCTCGGACCGCGTGTACAATACGATCGCGGACGGAGCCGGCAAAGCGGCTGTCGGTCATGGCTATACCTATTCGGCTCATCCCGTGAGCGCGGCGGTCGGGCTCGAATGCCTGCGTCTCTACGGAGACAGCTTGCTCGAGAACGGGCGCAAGGCGGGCAAGCGCTTGATGGAGGGCCTTCGCTCGCTCGCCGACCACCCGCTGGTTGGCGACATTCGCGGTCGCGGCATGCTGGCAGCAATCGAGTTGGTCACCGACAAGGAGCGCAAGACGCCGCTGCCGGCGGCGGCCGATCCGGGACGCCGCATCTTCGAGCGCGCGTGGGCGAACGGCCTTGTCGTCCGCGCCTTCAACAGCGGCATCCTCGGCTATGCGCCGCCGCTCTGCTGCACAGAGGACGATATTGATGGAATCCTCGAACGCACGCGGATGACGCTGGATCAAACCCTCGAAGACAAGGACGTGCGGGCGTCGATGAAAAGATGATCGTACAGACTGCCGTCGCATGCGCGGGGCATCCTCTTCCTCATCTGTCGAATATGGCGTCGAGCGGCAGGTGAGATTTGACGATCGGTGACTTCAGCACGACGAAGCTGAAATATTTGTCGATTCCGATATCCAATTCGATCATGCGCTCCATGATCGTCTGGTACTCGCTGATGCCGGCTGTGACAAACTTCACAAGATAGTCGTAACCGCCTGAAACCAGATGGCATTCGATGACAGAATCCACTTTCTGAATTGCGGTGAGAAATCTCGCGAAGTCGTTCTGTTGATGGTGCTTGAGCGTGACTTCGGTGAAGATCGTTAGAGTCTGCCCGAGCTTGGACACATCGATCTGGGCGGAATAGCCGGTGATGAAGCCTTCCGCCTGAAGCTTCTTCACCCGCATCAGGCAAGGGCTCGGCGAAAGGTTGACCAGGTCGGCAAGCTCGACATTCGTGACCCGCCCGTTCTTTTGCAGTTGGGATAAGATCTTGATGTCGATCTTGTCGAGCTTCATTGCAAACCTGTCACACGTTCGAACCGCGGATCGTCCGGCAGACGGCGTCCGTCACCTCCCGCGTGGTCGCTGTCCCTCCGACGTCCGGCGTCAGCACGCCTTCACTCGTCACCGATTCCACAGCGCTCATCAACCGGATGGCGGCCGCGCTCTGCCCAGATGTTCGAGCATCTGGGCAGCGGTCCAGAAGGTGGCGACCGGGTTGGCAATACCCTTGCCGGCGATGTCGAATGCCGAGCCGTGAATTGGCTCGAACATCGAGGGATAGCGCCGCTCGGGGTCAATGTTGGCGGTCGGTGCAATGCCGAGACTGCCCGCGAGCGCGCCTGCAAGGTCCGACAATATGTCGGCGTGAAGATTGGTGGCGACGATCGTATCGAGGCTCCGAGGTTTCAACGTCATTCGCATCGTCATAGCATCGACCAACAACGCCCGCCAGCGGCGAAACAATACCGGGCAATATCCTGGTCGGCCGCACGTTCGCATATTGATCAAAGCCTTGGCAAATCGGCAGCCGGAGGCCCCAGAGCGTGATATCGTCGGGCACTTCGGGAGCGCCTACCGCGCCGAAGAAGATAGCGTCGAAGCGCTTCAGTTGCGCCACCCCATCTTCGGGCATCATCCGACCATAGGCCCTGTAGTAGTCTGAGCCCCAGTCGAAGTGCTGGACGCGCAGCTTGAAGTCGCCGCAGCGCTGCTGCAGCGCCTCAAGCGCCTGGAGACCGGCGGCAATGACCTCTGGGCCGATCCCATCGGCAGGAATGGCGGCAATCTCATATTCGCGCATCGTCACTTTCCCAGTTTTCAGTGCTGGCCCTGTTTTCAGTGCTGGCCACCTCGCGGCCCCGCTCTCGTGTGCGACCTGATGTAGCTTGGTAAACGGTCTTCTCAGAATTCAGCGACCTTGCCCCACGCAGCTGTCTTCAGACGCTCGGGCCTATAAGGACGCGGATCGACGATCGGCTCGCTGCCGGTGATGATATCGGCGATCATATGCCCAGCGCCGGGCCCGATCCCGAAGCCGTGACCGCTAAATCCCGCGGCGAGAAGGAAGCCCGGAATCCCCTCCACTTCACCGATTGCCGGGACGCCATCGGGCGTGCTGTCGACATAGCCCGCCCAAGCATGAGAAATCGCCACGCGCTGGAATTCGGGCAGCAATTCGCAGGCTCTTTGATATGTCAGCCGAATCTGCCCCATGTCCGGCTTCGGGTCGAGAATCCGATTCCGTTCCATTGGTGTTACGTCGTCAACTGCCCATTTCCCCAGGCTTTCATGACCTTGACGCCAGCCCTCGAACGCTCCCGGGGCCAGACTGCGCCAGCGGCGGGCGAACATGGGTACGAACTCGCGGCTGAACCTGAGCTGCTGCGGCGTTGGATCGACTCGCGCCCGCCCGCTGATCGCCAGCGCGTATCCACCGTTGCCGCGTCGCGTCAGCGAGACGCGCGCAGTATGGAGGGCATCCGGCAGGCGTTCTGCGCCCGGCGCTACGGCTAGAATGGATTGACGCACGGCAGCTTGTGGGAAACGAATACCAAGCTGGTTGCAGAAGGAAGAAGCCCACGCGCCTCCGGCCATGACCACGGTCGTTGTCCGGATGGTTCCGGCTTCTGTAACGACGCCGCTGACCCGGCCGGCGCTCAGCTCCAGCCCGCGCGCTGCGCAATTCTGATGTACGGTACCGCCGGCCGCCATGATGCCGCGCGCGGCAACCGGCACCGCCTTTGATGGATCCGCCGTTCCGTCAGTTGGCGAGAACACGCCGCCTTTCCATTTGCGGCCGGTCGCCTTGCCCCGTTCGGTGGCTTCTTCCGCGCTCAGCACATGCGTCGTGACGCCAACCGTCCTTGCGAAATCGCGCCACTTTGCCCAGCCTGCCAACTCGTTTTCGTCCTGCGAGAGATAGAGCAGGCCGCAGCTGCGGAAGCCGGTGTCCTCGCCGGTCTCCTGCGCCACTTTTTCCCAGAGATCGAGGCTCTTGGTTGCCATCGGCAACTCGCGCGCGTCACGGTTCTGCTGCCGGCACCAGCCCCAGTTGCGGCTGGACTGTTCGGCGCCAATGCGCCCCTTCTCCAGCAGGGCAACGCTGACGCCCCGTCGCGCCAGATAATAGGCCGTGAACACGCCTGCCACGCCGCCGCCGATGACGACGGCGTCCGCCTCGCGAGGCAGGGATGGGCTGGAATCGATGTGAATGAGCGGCGCGGGCATGGATGGGACTCCGGTAAATTTGAAGCATCCTAGCCTGCGGCCCGCAGAGGCAGGCTGCGGAGTTCATGCCTGGACGGAATTTCCTGCGGTTTGCAGCCATAGAACAGGTAATTGTTGCCGAAAAGCGCTTGCTGGCCCCCCATTGCAGGGGCAAGCAGGAGTGCACTTCATCCAGTCGCGTGATCTGCGGCATGGGCTTTTCGGGAGGCGGCGCGCAGTGACGCAAGGCCTGTCGCGCACAAATTGCGGACGAAGGACCTGGTTGTCTAATCCCGGCTTCTCCGCCGGAACGGGAGCAGAGTGAAATGCCGAACCTGACGTTCTTTTCAGAAGTTCCTGCCGCCCGAGGGCCAAATTTCGACGACTATGCGGATACAGAACAGTCAAACTGGCTGAAAGAACGGAGCAACCCTTCCTTATAGCGGGCAAGCTCCAAGGGAACAGTATCCGGTACACGGACCGGATTTCATCAAGGGAGCCGCCAGGATGAGCAGAATCAGTCTGTCGCAGCCGCAGGGCTCGAAGCGCCGAGATGATCAGACGACGGACGCTACGGTGAGCCGCTTCTGCTCAAAGAGCGATGATGCGGTCCGCAACAGGGTGGACCCGCTCGGTTCAAAGGGGAGGCGATCGCAATGGTCGTAAGCATCCAGCCTGTAGCCCCCCACGATGTGGCGCTTTCGGTGCGCGACCTCACGGTGAATTTGCCGAAAGGCATGGAACGGACTTATGCCGTCGAGAACATCTCCTTTGATCTGAAACGCGGCCAGATTCTGTGCGTCATTGGCGAGTCCGGATCCGGCAAGTCGGTCACCGCCAACGCCATCATGGGGCTGCTGTCCAAGGTGATCCGCGTCTCCTCAGGCGCCATCCACCTCGATGGGATGAACATCGTAGGCATGCCGCAGGACAAGCTGCGCAGCCTGCGCGGCCGAGTGGTGTCGATGATCTTCCAGGACCCGCTGTCGGCGCTCAATCCGTTGATGACGGTGGGTGCACAGATCGACGAGGTCATGGCGGCGCATGGCGTCGGCACTCCGAAATCCCGTCGCGGCCGCGCTATCGAGTTGCTGACTGAGGTGGGACTGCCGGACCCGGAACTCATGTACCACCAGTATCCGTTCCGCCTCTCCGGCGGGCAGCGGCAGCGGGTGATGATCGCCATGGCGCTGGCACTCGAGCCGACGATCCTGATCGCGGATGAACCGACGACCGCGCTCGACGTGACCACCCAGGCACAGATTCTGGAGCTGATCCGCGAGATTCAGCGCCGCAAGGGAATGAGCGTCATGTTCATCACCCATGACTTCGGGGTGGTGGCCGAGATCGCAGACAGCGTCGTGGTGATGGAGAAGGGCCACATCGTCGAGCAGGGTAGCGCTCAGCAGGTCCTGAAGTCGCCTGGCCATCCCTACACAAGGCGCCTTATCGCAGCCGTCCCGCACCTGACCGGTGAGGACCGCGTTCCTCTGGAGACGGCCGACAAAGCGCCGATCCTGAAGGTCGAAGGCCTGGTGAAGACCTACCGCAGCGGCAGTTCCCTGTTCAGCGCGCAGCGCGTCGTGCCCGCGGTCAACGAGGTGTCGTTCGATCTGGCGCCGGGGCGCACGCTGGGCGTTGTGGGCGAAAGCGGTTCCGGCAAATCATCGCTTGGCCGGCTTTTGATCAAGCTGCTGGACAGCGACGGCGGCGGGATTCTGTTCGAGGGCCGCGACATCGCCAAGCTTTCCGAAGCCGAGTTCCGCCCGCTGCGGCCGCGGGTCCAGATGATCTTCCAGGATCCATTCGCCTCGCTCAACCCGCGCTCGACGATCGGCCACATCCTGACCGTTGGCCCAGTCGCGCACGGGACGCCCTATGCCAAGGCGCGTGAAGAGGCGAAGGCGCTCCTGGCTCATGTCGGGCTCGATGCCGGCGCCTTTGATCGCTTTCCGCATGAATTTTCCGGTGGGCAGCGCCAGCGCATCGGCATCGCTCGGGCACTGATGTTCAAGCCGAAGCTGCTGATCGCCGATGAAGCTGTGTCGGCGCTCGACGTGTCGATCCAGGCCCAAATCCTGCGGCTGCTCGACCAGATCCAGCGGGAGACCGGTGTGTCGATGATCTTCATCACCCACGACCTGCGCGTCGCCAGCCAGATCTGCGACGAGATCGCGGTGATGCAGAAAGGGCGGATCGTCGAACGGGGACCGCCATCGCAAATCTTCCTCGACCCGCAATCAGCCTACACACGTGAGCTGGTGGCGGCGATTCCTGGAGAGCAGCCGGGAACGACACGCCCGGTTGCAGCAAACGGATAATAGCCACGGCGGACACCGCCAAAACAAGGGAATTCCAATGACTGAACGCTCAACCACCAAAAAATCAAACTACTCGCGACGCGATGCACTGCGGTTGATGGCGATAGGCGGGGCTGCAGGCCTCTTTGCGCCCAATCTGTTGGGCAAACCCGCGTTCGCCCAGAACCCTCCGGCGAGCCCAACCGGCCGCGTCGTCGTCGGGCTTTCGCAAGAACCCACCGTCTTCAATCCGCTGATGCCGCATATCGAGGCTGACGAGGCTGTGCATTTCTCGGTGTTTGACGCACTCGTTCGCATGGATCCCAAAGGCGTTCTTCAGCCCAATCTTGTGGTCGAAGTGCCCAGCCAGAAAAACGGTGGCATTTCAGAGGACGGACTTGTGTGGCGCATCCGCCTGCGTGACGACGTCCGCTGGCACGACGGCAAGCCGTTCACGGCCGAAGATGTGAAATTCACTCTTGAGCTCATCACCAATCCGAAATTCCGCGCGTGGCGCACGGCCGGCCATTCGCTGGTGCGCGATATCAAGGTGGTCTCGCCGACCGAGCTGACCTGGCGGATGGAGGAGGCTTTCGCCCCCTACCAGTCGTTTCTCGCCGAAACCTTCATGGTTCCCAAGCACATCCTTGAGAAAGAGGCCGATCCCAATGCAGCCGCCTTCAATCAGGCGCCTGTCGGCACTGGCGCTTTCAAGTGGGCGCAGCGCGTTGCCGGCGATCATATCGAACTCGTCGCGAATGCGGATTATGCCGGGGAGGGCCCTTATTTGGAGCGGCTCGTCTTCAAATACATCCCCGACATGACGGTGCTCTACACCCAGTTCAAGAGCGGCGACATCGATCTCGTCGACCAGGCATTCATAACCGCCGACCACTACGCGGAAGCCAGCCAACTATCGGATCGTATGGTCAAGCTGGAGCCTGGGGCATCGGTCGAGTCGATCTATCTCAATCTTGAGAAGCCGCAATTCAAGGACCCGGCGGTCCGCCAGGCGCTCTACGCCGCAATGGACAGGAAATCGATCCTCGAAGCACTTTATTACGGGATCCACAAACCCACCGAGACGTTCATGCCGCAGAATTCCTACTACTACAATCCGAACCTGCCGGCACAGGAGTTCAACCTCGAGCGCGCGGGCCAGATCCTCGACGAGGCCGGCTGGGTACCCGGAGCCGATGGAATACGGGCGAAGGACGGGGTGCGTCTGTCGTTCGCCAACTCCACCACTTCCGGCAACCATTTGCGCGAGCAGACGCAGCAGTTCCTGCAGCAGACATTCGCCGAGATCGGGGTCGAGATGACCATCTCGAACCTGCCGGCCGCCGTCATGTGGGGGGATTTCTGGCTGAAATCGCAGTTCGAGTCAGCCATCTCCGGTGTAACCAATGTCATCGCGGGCGACCCCGACGTTTCCAACCGCCTGCACACCAAGGCAATCGTCGCCAAGGGCGGAAAGGGCTCGAACACAGGCCAATACTCCAACCCGGAGGTCGATGCGTTGCTCGAGAAGGGCGCCCGCACCTTCGATCGGGAACAGCGCCGAGCCATCTATCTGCGCGTGCAGGAAATCGTTCGTCAGGATCTGCCGTTCCTGCCTCTGTTTGCCTACACCAACGTGTTCGGCCGCAAGCAAGGGCTGGAGGGTTTCGAGGCAAATTCCAACACCCGCGTCGCATCCTGGCATGCCGCCGAATGGCATTGGAAGGACTGACATACATACGCCGCCGCCGCATCGCGGCGGCGGCCAGTCATCGGCGTTGTCTTGAAAGAGGAGAGATGAATGCGCGGCTTCCTGCTCAACCGGCTCTCACAGAGCCTCATCCTGCTCCTGATCGTCTCGGTCATCGGCTTCTTCGTCCTGAACCTGCTGCCGGGCGGGCCGCTGGCGCAATTCGGGCTCGACCCCAGCATGACGCAGGACGATCTCGATCGCCTGAAAGAGCAATTGGGGCTGAACCGTCCGCTTTTGATGCAATATCTCGACTGGGCCTGGCGGCTTCTCCAGGGCGACTGGGGCCACTCCTTCCGCGACGGCGCCCCTGTGCTGGCAGTGATTGGCCGGCACGTCTTCGCCACGCTGTTGCTGATGGGGTCTTCCACCGCGATCGCAATCGCCATCGGCACCTGGATAGGTATCCGCGGCGCCACGCACCGCTATTCGCTGTTCGACTATATGGCGACGGTCGGAGCCATGGTCGCGCTGTCGATCCCGACCTTCTGGTTCGGGCTCGTCGGCATCTACATCTTCTCCCTGCAGCTGGGCTGGCTGCCGGCAGGCAACATGTACACGATCGGCGACGGCTCGGTCCTGAACTACCTGCATCACCTGATCCTGCCAAGCATCGTGCTGTCGCTGGTGCATGTCGCGATCTGGAGCCGCTACATGCGATCGGCGACGCTCGACGCCATCAGCCAGGATTTTGTCAAGACCGCCCGCGCCAAAGGCCTGAGCGAGCGCCGAGTCATAATGAAGCACGTCGTCGGCAATGCGCTTTTGCCGATGATCACACTGGCCGGGGTCCAGCTTCCCAGCATCCTGACCGGCGCGCTGGTGACGGAGACAGTGTTTACCTGGCCGGGAATGGGTCGACTGTTCCTGGACAGCCTCGGCTACAGCGACTACCCGGTCGTGATGGGACTGCTGATGTTCTCAGCCATCCTCGTCATTCTGGGCAACCTGATCGCAGACATAGCGGTAGCGCTCGTCGACCCGCGCATTCGTCTGGGTTGAGCGCCTAACCTCACGCCCAACAGGAGGCACCCGAAATGACCGCTCTCGCCGCAAATGCAGGACCAACCCGCTGGTGGCGCAGCCGCACCGTGCGCCGTTTCACAAGCCATCATCTGGCGTTGCTGGGAGTGGCGATGATCACCTTTCTGACGCTGGCATGCGTCTTCGGCCCTCATCTGCTGCCCTATGATTCGCTATACATCGATTTGCGCGCCCGCTTTTCACCGCCGCTGACCGGCTACCACTATCTCGGGACCGATCCTTTGGGGCGGGACGTGGCGGCGCGACTGCTCATGGCGGGGAGGACCTCACTGCTGGTGGCTTTCTTTGCCATGCTGCTGTCGACGCTGATCGGAACCCTCGTCGGCGTGATCGCGGGCTACCGCGGCGGCTGGATCGGCGCAGCGCTGATGCGCACGGTCGACGGCTTCCTGTCATTCCCCTCCATCTTCCTGCTGCTGGCCTTGGCCGCGGCACTGAAGCCGAGCCCGGCCATGGTCACCGTCATCGTCGCTGTTACCAGCTGGATGGAGGTAGCGCGAATTGTCGAGGCCGAGGTGCGGTCATTGCGCGAGCGCGAGTTTGTGCTGGCCGGGCGCATGCTGGGACTGAGCGGCGCGCATATCATGTTCCGCGAGATCCTGCCCAACGCCATGGGCCCGATTATCGTAGCCGCTACTTTGACGGTTGCGCACGCGATCCTCCTGGAAGCCTATATCAGCTTCCTGGGTTATGGCATTCAGCCGCCGCTGCCCAGCTGGGGCAACATGCTCGAGGGCGCCCAGCAGTATCTGGACAGTGCGCCCTGGCTGGCGATCATTCCGGGGGCCGCCATCACCATGGCCGTGACCAGCTTCAATTTCATCGGCGACGGGCTGCGTGACGCGCTCGACGTGCGCGATGACCATGTCTGATCTGTCTACTCGACCCAGCCTCCTGAAACCGCAACGAGAAGTCAGTCACGTGCACGAGCCCAAAGTCGCCGACAAGAATACGCCCTACTGGTGGGAAGCGGCACCCGTCATGCCGCTGCCGCCGCAGCCCCTGGCCAAGAAGCTCGACGTGGCGATCGTCGGCGCCGGTTATGCCGGGCTTTCGGCCGGGCTGGTGTTGGCGCGCGAAGGACGCTCGGTTGCAGCTTTTGATGCGATGAATCCGGGCGAGGGGGCCTCGTCGCGCAATGGCGGAATTGCCAGCGGGAACATCCGGCTGGACTACGCCACGATCACCCGGCGCTTCGGCGAAGAAAAAGCCATGGCGATCGAGGCCGAGGGCAAGGTCGCGCGCGAATTCCTTTACGACTTCATCAAGTCGGAAAAACTCGACTGCGACTTTCAACTGGTTGGCCTGTTCAAGGGCGCCATCGGATATGAACAGTACGAGAAGATGGCCCGCGGCGCCGAGGCGTTGGCGAGGAAACTGGGGATCGAATCATACGCTGTTCCATATGCAAAGCAGCGCAATTACGTCGGCACCGACTTCTATCGCGGCGGCATGGTCCGGATGGACATCGGTGGGCTGCACCCGGCCAAATTCCACGCCGAGCTCCTGCGGGTGGCGTTCGCTTCGGGACTGGCGGTGCATCCGAACACGCCCGTGACCTCGATAGAAAGGGATGGCTCCGGGTTCCGCGTCGCCACTTCGGCCGGAACGGTGCAGGCGCGGCAGGTCCTGGTCTGCACGAACGGCTATACCGATGGCGCCAGTCCCTTCCTGCGCCGCCGCCTGGTGCCGGTTCGCAGCCGCATCATTGCAACCGAAGAACTCGCACCTGAGGTGATGGCGCGCCTTATGCCGAAGCGGATGATGATGGGCGAGGGCCGCGAGCTTGGCTTCTATTACCGCCCTTCGCCGGACGGCAGACGCATCCTGCTCGGGGGGCGCGACAGCTCGCGTGCAGGTGATCCGGCAGCCCCGACGCTCCGTCTGCGTAACGGGCTGGTCGAACTTTTTCCCGAACTGGAAAATGTTCGACTTTCGCACAGCTGGTTCGGCAATGTGGCGATGCATCGCGACATGATCCCCCGCATCTTCGAGAAGGACGGCGTGGTCTATGCAACTGGCTTCTGCGGTTCGGGCGTGGTCTGGGCGCCATGGATTGGCACGCGTGCGGCCCACAAGCTGATGGGGCATGGCGAGCAAGCGCGCACCGCGTTCGACTTTCGGCCGCCTGCGGCCATCCCGCTCTATCGTGGCAATCCGTGGTTCATGCCGGCCATCATCAAGGGCTATGCACTGCAGGACCGTATCGCCTGGTGGCGCGCCAGCCGCTGACACGACTGCAGAACCGCGCGGGCCACGTTTTTGCCGGAGAGCACTCCAGTGCTGCGGAAAATCCGTCAGGGCTGGGCTTGTCAGTGCGAAGCTGATCAGCGGTGGGACGCCTTTGCGCGGATCAGCGCATCGGCTATGTAGAGATCCTGTAGAGAGATACCAGAACTATCGAAGACCGTGATTTCGTTGCCGAAGCGGCGTCCGGGCGCACGCATTTCAATGACGTCGCCGATTGGTGTTACCGCGAGCACGCTGGCGTCGATCTCGTCGCGCAAATGTTGGAACTCGCCGATCTGGACGGACTGGGAAAGCAGATCACAAAACAGACGTGCCTTGGGAAACAACTCGCTCGGCAATTCGCGCTTGCCCGGAGCATCCGACCCCATGCTGACAATATGGGTTCCCGGCCCCACCCAAGCGGCGTCGAACAGCGGTTCGCGGGAGGGTGTCGCCGTCACAACGATGTCGGCCGCGCGCACGGCTTCTTCGGGCAAGGCAGCGCGCGCCTCCAGGCCCCTTTCGCCGATCTGATCGACAAGAGCGTCGCGTCGTGGCGAAGGCCGGGCCACGACCAGCACCGTCTCGATTGGGCGGATGCGTGCCAGCGCCATCACTTCGAAGCCCGCCTGGTTGCCGGCACCGAATATCGCCAGAACCTTGGCTTGCTTGCGCGCAAGAAGATCGGCCGCAACCGCGTCGGCGGCGGCCGTCCTGTAGGCGTTGACCTTCCCGGCCTCGATCACGGCGCCGAGTCGACCTGTATGCTGATCGAGCAGCACGATGGTGGAGTTGTGGCGGGGAAGGCCACGTGCCGGATTGCCCGACCAGAAGGAGCCAATTTTCACTCCGGTCAGATCTTCCGACGAACTGGATTTGATTGAGAATGTATTGCTCGCCTCCTGTGTGCGCCCGAGAACAGCGGGAAAGACCCAGCTCTGCCGCGATGCTGCTGCCACGAGAGCTGCCCGCGCCGCCTCGAAAGCCAGTTCATGTGTGACGAGGGCAGCAGACTCCTCTTCGCTGATGTAGATCATCCAAAATTCCTCGTGAGCACCAAGCCGCTCGTCGCTTCAGAGTGTTCGGCCCATCGCGTTGGTCAGGCCCGAGATCGCATCAGTGTAGAGGCGTGGACGTCACGCCGACTGGCAACCGTGACGGGCGACGAAGCTGGCAGATGAGTATTCTCCCTCGATTTGCGCCATTTTGTATGCCGAGGGACGGGGTCAAAACGAATGATCCCGCCGAGTTGAAAGGGCAAAACAGCAGCCAAATCTGCCCGCCGGACGCGACTCTAAGGTCCGACTTCAATCTGACTTTGGATCAGCGACAGCGTTGCACTTATGACCATTGAGCATGACAGAGATATCGTCAGCGCCCCGACCGAGCTGATGAAATTCGAAACCCGCCATGTGCCGGGCGCGCTGAAGCTGTCGCAGGAGATGGTTTGGCCTTATCGGCGCGACGACTGGGAATTTGCCGCGACGGTCGGCAATGGCCTGGTCCTCGAGCGGGCAGGCGAAGTGATCGGCACGGCGATGTGGTGGAACTACGGACAGGCCTATGCCACCGCCGGGATGATTATCGTCACTGGCTCCGCGCAAGGTGGTGGCCACGGCTCGCGGCTCCTTAATGAGCTGCTTGAGGCGACGGACGGGCGCAACGTGCTGCTCAATTCGACCGAAGAAGGGCTCACGCTCTACAAGCGACGCGGCTTCACCGCTTGGGGCACCGTGATCCAGCACCAGGGCCCGCTGACCGTCGCCGTGACGCCGAATGCCCGCGACGACATCCGTTCGGCAAGCGTCTCCGACCTGGCGGCGATCCAGGTCTTTGACAAAAGCGCTACAGGCATGTGCCGGCCGTCGATGGTGGCTGCACTCGCTGATGTGGGCAATGTATTGGTCATCGAACGCGCGGGACGGGTTGCGGGCTACGCCATCGCCAGGAGGTTTGGGCGTGGCTACGTGGTCGGCCCTGTTGCAGCCGAAAGCGCCCAAGACGCGCGGCTGCTGATCCTGGCTCAGCTTTCGAAGCTTCACCGGCAATTCGTGCGCATTGACGCCTATGCCGAACACGGATTGGGCGGCTGGCTGGAAAGCCTGGGCCTCAAGCAGGTCGGTTTTGCGACCGCCATGGTCAAGGGGCGGCGGCCCGTCTCCGATGGGCCAGCCGGTATGTATGCGTTGGCAAACCAGTCGTTTGGTTAGGGCCAGTCGTTTGGTTAGGGCCAGTCGTTCGGTGAGGGAATGAGGATACGGAAAAGATGGACACAAACTTAGAAGTGCGGGAAGCGGCCAGAACGATCGACGCCCTCATCACCCCGTCGCTGCTTCTGGACCGAGGACGGCTCGAGCGCAACATCCATCGTCTGGTCGAGCACGCCAGGAAGCTTGGCGTCGTGCTGCGCCCGCACATGAAGACGGCTAAGAGCATCGACGTCGCCCGACATTTGTTCCCCCGCGAACCCGGTCCGATCACGGTCTCGACCATCGCCGAGGCGGAGTATTTCGCAGGCCACGGCTTTCGCGACATCACCTATGCGGTCGGCATGTCGCCGGCTTCGGCCATCCGCTCCATGGAGCTTTGTCGCCGCGCGGGCGTCGATCTGAAGCTGCTGCTCGATACTGCGGAGCAGGCTGATGCTTTGGCGGACGTGCGCGAAGCCACCGGCGTGGCGCCGTCCGTCTTCATCGAACTGGATTGCGACGACCATCGCGGTGGACTGAAGCCGGACGATCCCAAGCTGCTCGAGGTGGCCAATAGGATCGTCGCAGCGGGCGCCAACCTCGTCGGCGTCCTCGCCCATGCCGGCGAGTCCTACGGCTTGAGCACGCCCGATGCGCTGGTCAAGGCAGCCGAGGACGAGCGTTCGGCCACCGTGCGCGCCGCCGAAACTTTGCGCGCTCACGGCCATGCCTGCCCAATTGTCAGCCTCGGCTCGACGCCGACGGCCCACTTCGCCGAGAATCTGGAAGGCGTCACGGAGTTGCGCGCCGGGGTCTACATGTTCTTTGACCTCGTCCAGCACGGGGTAGGGGTCTGCGGTCTCGACGATATCGCGATTTCCGTGTTGGCCACCGTGATCGGCGCCAAGCCGGAAAAGGGATGGGTGTTGGTCGACGCGGGGTGGATGGCGCTTTCGCGCGACCGGGGAACCGCGAACCAGAAGGTCGACCAGGGCTACGGCGTGGTCTGCGACGAAAACGGGCGGGTGCTCGAAGATGTGATCGTGGCGCAGGCCAGCCAGGAACACGGTATCCTCGCCATTCGTGCCGGTTCTGGAAAGTCCATGCCCGAGCTCCCTGTCGGCACGCGAGTCCGGATCCTGCCCAACCATGCCTGCGCGATGGCCGCCCAGCATGACTTCTACAGCGTCGTCAACGGTGAGGACCCGGAGATCGAAGCGCGGTGGGAGCGGATCCGCGGCTGGTAGGAGCTCCCATCTCCACGCTTTGCATGGCGCCCATGCAAACTGACGCTCTGTTGGAGCAAAAAATGAAACTTACCTCCTATTGGCTCGATACGTCTCAGCCGTTTGCTCACGGCTCGTCCAATTCCCTCGAAGGCCGCTACGACGTGGCCGTGGTGGGTGGCGGCTTGACCGGATCCTCCGCTGCGCTGGCGCTCGCCAAGAAGGGCGCCCGGGTTGCCCTGCTTGAGGCCGAAACGATCGGCAACGCCGCATCCGGCCGCAATGGCGGGATGTGCAACAACGGCTTTGCCCAGAACTACGCGATCATGGCCGGCAAGCACGGCAAGCCGGCCGCTAACGCGCTCTACAAGGCTTTCGACGCCGGCGTCGATATGGTCGAGCGGTTGGTGCAGGAAGAAAAGATCGACTGCAGCTTCTCTCGCGTCGGCAAGCTCAAGCTTGCCGCCAAGCCTGAGCACTACGACATGCTTGCGCGCAGCCAGGAACTCCTCGCGACCAATGTCGATCCCGGAACGAGGATGATCGCGCGCGCCGACCTGCGAACCGAAGTCGGCACCAACCGCTACTATGGTGGGCTGCTCTTTCCCAAGAGCGCCAGCATGCATGTCGGCCGTTTCGTCCGGGGTCTGGCGACCGCGGCGGCGCGGCGGGGCGCAGAGATCTATGAAAACGCCCCCGTCATGGCTCTGCGCAAGGTCGCCGCCGGGCATGAGGTCGAGACCCCGCGGGGCAAGATCGTCGCGCGTCAGGTCCTGCTGGCGAGCGGCATTTCCCAGGTCGGTCCGCTCGGATGGTTCCGCCGCCGCATCGTGCCGGTCGGCGCCTTCCTGATCGTGACGGAACCGCTGTCGCCTTCGCAACTCGAGCGCCTCATGCCGACCCGACGCAATGTCGTCGACACGCGCAATCTCGTCGTCTATTGGCGGCTGACGCCGGACAATCGCATGCTGTTCGGCGGGCGGGCCCGGTTTGCAGTATCCAATCCGCAGTCCGACGAGAAGAGCGGCCAGATCCTGAAAACGGCGATGGTCGAGGTCTATCCCGAACTGGCCGACATCCGCATCGATTACTGCTGGGGCGGCATGGTCGACATGACCCGCGACCGCCTGCCGCGCGCCGGGGAGCGCAACGGAATCTACCACTCCATGGGCTATAGCGGCCACGGCACCCATATGTCGACGCTGATGGGCAGCATCATGGCCGATGTCATGGACGGGCGTCCGGACCTGAACCCCTGGAAGGATTTCGACTGGCCGGCGATCCCTGGATATTTCGGGCGTCCCTGGTTCCTGCCGATCCTCGGCGCCTATTACCGCATGAAGGACCTTGTCACATGATTTCGCCCCTCGAACACCTGTCCCGCAACGGCCGCCTGGACAAGTTCTTCATCGACGGTCAATGGGTCGAGCCGAGGGGCACCGCCCAGAGCGTGGTCGTGAATCCCGCCACCGAAGAGGTCGTGGCCCGGTTTCCGCTCGGAAACAGCGCGGACGTGGACGCGGCCGTTTCAGCGGCCCGCCGGGCGTTCGCCACCTGGAGCCGTACCAAGCCGGAATACCGCGCGGGTTTGCTTGATCGCCTGCAGGCGCTGCTCGAAGCGCGCAATGAACTGCTTGCGCAATGCTTGAGCCTCGAGATGGGCGCGGCGATCGGATATGCGCGCACCGCGCAGGTGCCGCTCGCGATCGCCCATGTGCAAGTCGCTCGCGATGTCCTGACAGCCTTCCCCTTCGTCGAGCGGCGCGGCCACACCGCCGTCACCCGCGAACCGATCGGTGTCTGCGCCCTGATCACGCCTTGGAACTGGCCACTCTACCAGATCACCGCCAAGGTTGCGCCGGCGCTCGCCGCAGGCTGCACGGTCGTGCTGAAGCCAAGCGAGCTCTCTCCTTTGGACGCCCTGCTGTTCGCCGAGGCGATCGAGGAAGCCGGCTTCCCTGCCGGCGTCTTCAACCTCGTCAACGGTGACGGCCCAGGCGTGGGTATGGCTCTCGCCTCCCATGCGGATGTCGACATGATCTCCATCACCGGCTCCACCCGTGCCGGCATCGCGGTGGCCCAGGCCGCCGCGCCGACGGTCAAGCGCGTCGCGCAGGAGCTCGGCGGCAAGTCGCCGAACGTGATTCTGCCCGACGCCGATCTCGATCGTGCCGTTTCGCTGGGCATAGCCGCCGCCTTCCGCAATCTCGGCCAGTCATGCAGCGCACCGACGCGTATGATCGTGCCGCGCGTGCGGCTGTCCGAGATCGAGGCAATCGCCAAGAGGGCCGCAGCCCAGATCATCGTCGGCGATCCTCTTTCAGAAGCCACCACCCACGGCGCAATCGCCAACCGGTCCCAGTTCGACCGCATCCAAACCATGATCGGCGTCGGCATTTCGGAGGGCGCTAGGCTGCTCACCGGCGGGTCGGGTCGCGCGGACGATCTGAGCGTCGGGTTCTATGTGAAGCCGACCATTTTTTCCGACGTGGTTACGAGCATGCGCATTGCCCAGGAAGAGGTCTTCGGGCCAGTTATCTGCATCATCCCTTACGACACAGTCGAGGAGGCCGTCACTATCGCCAACGATACGGTCTACGGCCTGGGGGCCCACGTGCAGGGCGAGGATATGGGCGCCGTCAGGGACGTCGCCTCGCGGATTCGCGCCGGTCAGGTTCATCTCAACTACCCGGCCTGGGATCCGCACGCCCCGTTTGGCGGTTTCAAGCAGTCCGGAAACGGACGCGAATATGGCATCGAAGGCATGTTGGAGTATCTCGAGGTCAAATCCATCCTCGGCTATTTCTAGACGACATTTTCGCCACGCGCAGAGGGCAGCGGCATTTCGGTGTTTTGCACCGAATATCGCCGGCATCCGGCAAGTGGCGGCGATTTTATCGTCGTCAGGGATGGCGGCAGTTGGCGGGCGACGAGATAGCACTGCGAAAGGGCGTGCTGATATGGCGGTCGACCGGAGGGCCTTCTGCTGAATGACCATGCATTGCGGCACATTCTGCCAGACGCCTGCGATTATGCTCGGCTGATAGGGCAGATTGACAGGAACCAAGGACATGGATCGCTTCCGGCCGAAATACGTGACTTTTGATTGCCACGGCACGCTCATCAATTTCCAAATGGCGGAAGCCGCCAGGGATCTGTTCGGTCATCTTCTGGATGGGCCGCGCATGGATGAATTCATCAGGAACTTCCAGGGCTACCGCCTCGACGAGGTGATGCAGGACTGGAAGCCCTATGCGGACGTCGTCCACAATGCGCTCGAGCGCACCTGCCGCCGCAACAGCGTCGCATTCCGTGCCGAAGACGCCGAAACGATCTACAACCGCATCCCCACCTGGGGGCCGCATCCGGACGTCCCAGAGGGATTGGCCAAACTGGCCAAGGAAATTCCGTTGGTCACCCTGACGAACTCCATGGTGGCCCAGATTCCGTCGAACGTGGCAAAGCTCGGTGCGCCCTTTCATGCCGTCCTGACCGCTGAAGAGGCGGGTGCCTACAAGCCGCACTTCAAGGCGTTCGAATATATGTTCGACATGCTGGGTTGCGGCCCGGAGGATATCACGCATGTGTCCTCGTCTTTCCGCCACGACCTGATGTCTGCCTATGATCTGGGGATCAAGAGCAAGGTCTGGGTCAATCGCGGCCATGAGCCTGCCAACCCCTACTACGAGTACACGGTAATCCGCGATGTGACGCAGCTACCGAGCGTTTTCGGACTCTGAGGGCGAGGATGGGCCGGGCCTTGCAGGGTAGGGCGCATATTTTTGCGAGCTGCCAGGCGGCGCCGTCTCAAATACCCGCGAGAAACAGAACTGCGGGGCGTCATCGCTGGAGCGCTCCATCTGTCGAAGCATATCCTTCAGCCGATAATAGGTGCCCACCATTGGCAGGAACCACGGCTTGCCGGTATGCAGCGGGACGGCATTCCAGTCCATGCCACCGATTGGGTTGGTATCCGTGCGGCCCTAGCAATGTCCGCTAGCACACCTCCGATTAGCGTCGAGAGCTGCCCGCCATGTCCTGAATAGCCCATGCCGTAGATCAGGCCATCGGCGGTGCCGGCGCGCGGATAGCGGTCTTGCGTGCAGCCGACGAGACCGCCCCAGCAATAGTCGATTTCGACCTCGGCCAGCCGCGGGAACACGTCGAGCATCTGCTTGCGCAAAAGCTCGCCGGACGTCCCGTCTGCCTTCTGGTTCGAGGCGGCCGAGAACTTCGCCCGCCCGCCGAACAATAGTCGGTTGTCCGGGGTGAGCCGGAAGTAGTTGGCGATGTTGAGCGAGTTCGTGTAGTTCCGATTGCCCGGCAGGGTTGCCGCGACCTCCTCAGGGGTCAGCGAGCGCGTCACGCCATCGGACTGAACGACCTGGGGATCAGCAATGCCGCATGGCGCCGCGCACCTGTCCAAGTACCCGATCTCAGCGAAGGAACACCCTCTGCCGTTCAGAAGATCGTCCTCGGCGCCGGATATGGCGGCGTCAGGTATCTCTTGGGACTCAACGTCGATGACTCGGTCCGGCCGCGCGGTAAACTCGAAGTGGCATTCGCAACCGCGCAAACGGTCTCCTGGCCGCGAGGCGGTGGCAGGACGTTTGGCGGAGTAAGTTTTTGCGCTCGCAACCAACGCAAATTGGGCGTATCGTGGCATATCGTCGATTGCTAATGATAAGCCGGCGACTGAGAGCGCAAGACTCCCGCACCGGACTGGGCGCGCTAGATCCACACTACTCGTCGCGCTCACGAGACCACCTGCCTCTGCCGAAACCTCTTTTGCCCGGTTCCGGCCAGAATTGCCTTTTTGCAGTTCGGAAGAGAGGAGGTTCCGATTCAGATCATGCAATCCCGCCGCCGATTCCTGGCCGGCGCTGCAATGACAGGCGCTGCTGGAATCGTCGGTCTTCCCGAGTCACTCCACGCGGAACCGCCGCTGGAAACGACCACGGTTCGTCTGCCGCAGTGGGTTGGTGGTTCCTACTGCTGGGCAGGCGCGTACATCGCCGGAGAACTGATGCGCGCGGATGGTTTCACCGACGTTCGCTACGTAGAAGCCGACAGAAGCGTCGACCAATCGGAATGGATCGCACGCGTTGAGACCGATTTCTCTGTGAACTTTCCGCCGAATCAGATCGCGTCGATCGATGCCGGCGTGCCGATCAAGGTGCTAACCGGGTTGCACTCGGGATGCCTCGAACTGATCGCCAAGGAGAGCATCCGCAGCGTCGCGGATCTGCGGGGCAAGAGGGTGGGCGTGGATGGTTTCAATAACTCGCGACACGTGTGGCTGACTCTCATGTCCGCTTATGTCGGGCTCGATCCCGTGAACGATATCCAATGGGTCCTGACTGAAGACGCCACCCCGACGGAGCTCTTCGTCCAGGGAAAGATCGATGCATTCCTCGGCACGCCGCCCCAGCCGCAGGAGCTGCGCGCCAAGAAGATCGGCCACACGATCCTCAACAATGCCGTCGACCGCCCATGGTCACAGTATTTCTGCTGCATGATCTCCGCGACGACGGACTACGTGACCAGGCACCCGGTGGCGACCAAACGGGTCTTGCGATCCATCCTCAAGGCTGCCGACCTCTGCGTGTCGGATCCGCGGTGGGTGGCCCGACAGATGGTCGATCGCGATTTCGTCCCATCGTATGACTACGCGCTGCAAACGCTGAAGGATATCCGGTACGACCGGTGGCGGGATTTCGATCCTGAAGACTCCCTGCGGTTCTACACACTGCGCATGCAGGAGACGGGCATGATCAAGTCGAGCCCGCAACAGATCATCGCCAACGGAACCGACTGGCACGTCCTTAACGAGCTGAAGCGCGAGTTGAAAACCTAATCCCATTTCTCTCGAAGGGAGGACCGTCCGATGCAGATCATCCAGAATCGCCGCACTTTCGTGGCGGCCGCCGCGGCGGCCGGCGCTGCGAGCTTTTTCGGAACGGCGACAAAGGCGTGGGCCGAGCCACCGCCTGAGACGACGCGGATCCGGCTCGTCCGGATTCCCAGTATCTGTCAGGCCCCCCAGTATGTAGCCGAAGAACTGCTGCGCAGCGAAGGGTTCACCGAGGTGCACTACGTCCAAAAAAAGGGGACCGCAGACATCGCGACGGCCCTCGCCTCCGGTGAAGCCGACCTCAATGGGCATTTCGCCGCCCCGCTCCTTCTCCGCCTGGAGGCGGGGGATCCCATCGTCATCCTGGCAGGACTCCACGTCGGCTGCTTTGAGCTGTTCGGGACCGATCGCGTCCAGGCGATCCGCGACCTCAAGGGGAAGACCGTGGCCGTGCCGACGCTAGATTCCAGCCGATACGTCTTTCTCGCCGCTATGACGGCGTATGTGGGCCTGGACCTCCATAAGGATATACACTTCGTCACGCATTCGGGACCCGAGTCCATCCGGCTCCTAAGTGAGGGGAAGATCGATGCCTACCTAGGCTTTCCCCCCGAACCGCAGGAAATGCGGGAGCAGCAGATCGGCCATGTGGTGATTAGCAGCACCGTGGACCGGCCCTGGTCCCAATACTTCTGCTGCATGCTGGCTGGGAACCGGGAGTTCGTCCGCACGAATCCGGTGGCCACCAAACGCGCCCTCCGCGCCATCTTGAAAGCGGCGGATTTCTGCGCCAGCGAGCCCGAGCAGTCCGCGCAGTTCATGGTGGACCAGGGCTATACTAAGCGCTATGACCATGCCCTCCAGGTCATGAAGGCGATCCCCTACGGTTGGCGTGAGTATAGCGCTGAGGACACCGTGCGCTTCTACGCCCTGCGCCTCCACGAGGTCGGGATGCTCAAGAGCACCCCCCAGAAGCTCCTGGCCCAGGGCACCGACTGGCGTTTCTTAAACGAACTGAAGGAGGAGTTGAAGACGTAGGCAATCGCCACACGCCGTCGCCCTATCGAGGGAAGGAGAGGCTTATGAAGATCATCCAGAACCGTCGCCGTTTCCTAGCCGGCGCTGCGTCAGCCGGCGCCGCGGGCCTTATCGGCACCTCGACGCAAGCCTGGGCTGAGCCGCTGCCGGAGACCACCTCGGTCCGCCTGCCGCGGTACATCGGCGGCGCCTATTGCTGGGCGGGCCTGTACCTCGCCGGTGAGATGCTGAGCGCCGAGGGGTTCACCGATGTCCGCTATGTGCAAGGTGACAAGAAGGTTGATCATTCGGCGTGGATCGCAAACGGCGATACGGATTTCAGTGTGAACTACGTGCCGATTCATCTGGCGTCGATCGATGCAGGAGTGCCGATCAGGGTACTAAGCGGACTGCATTCCGGGTGCCTCGAACTGATCGCCAACGACAGCGTCAAAGGCATCTCGGATCTGCGGGGAAAGCGGGTTGGGGTCTTTACGCTTGATTCGCCGCAATACGTGTTGGTTTCTCTGATGGCCGCCTATGTTGGGCTCGATCCCGTCAACGACATCGAATGGGTCATCGAAGAGCACAATTTTGCGGAAGGCTTCGTCGAAGGAAAGTACGATGCAGTGCTCGGCCAACCGCCCCGCACGCAGGAACTTCGCTCCAGGAAAGTAGGCCACACGATCCTCAACTCGACCACCGACCCGCCCTGGTCGCAGCATTTCTGCTGTATGATTTCCGCGACTGCGGATTATGTCGACAGACATCCGGTGGCGACGAAGCGCGTGCTCAGGGCCATTCTCAAGGGCGCCGACCTCTGCGCGTCGGATCCGTCGTGGACTGCAGGGCAGATGGTCGATCGAGGTTTCGTCCCCAGCTACGAACTCGCGCTGCAAACGCTTGGCGACATCCGGTACGACAGATGGCGGGATTTCGATGCCGAAGCCTCGATGCGCTTCTACGCGCTGCGCATGTACGAAACGGGCATGATCAAGTCGAGCCCGCAAGAGATCATCTCCAGCGGGACGGACTGGCGCTTCCTCGACGAGCTGAAGCGGGAGTTGAAGACATAGGTAATCGCCAACACGCCGTGCGCCCTATCGAGAGAAGGAGAGGCTATGCAAATCATCCAGAGCCGCAGGCGCTTCTTGGCCGGCCTTTCGGCAGCTGGCACCGCGAGCCTCGTTGGGGTCCAGCAATCGCTCCCCGCAGAGCCACCGCCGGAAACGACTAGCGTCCGCCTTGCAAAGATCAGGGGCATCTGCATCGCGCCTCAATATGTTGCCGAGGAGTTGTTGTATGCGGAGGGCTTCGCCGAGGTTCGCTATGTAATGACTGAGACAGCCGCGGGGCAATCTGACGCGGTCGCGAGTGGCCAGGTGGACTTTACTTTGAATTTCGCCGCGCCGCTTGTGGTGACGATGGATGCAGGGGGCCCGATCGCGGTGCTGGCCGGGGTGCACCCTGGCTGCTTTGAGCTATTCGGAAACGAGAATATCCGCGGGATTAGAGACCTGAAGGGCAAGAGTGTCGGCGTCCAAGCCTTGGGCTCGAGTCCGCATGTATTTTTGACGGGCATGGCGGCCTATGTCGGACTGGATCCACTGAAGGACATAAATTGGGTCACCAGCCCGAGCATCAAACCAATGACGCTCTTCACGCGAGGGGAAATCGATGCGTTCCTCGGCTTTCCGCCCGAGCCTCAAGAACTGCGCGCCCAAAACGTCGGCCACGTAGTAATCAACAGCGCCGTCGATCGTCCCTGGTCGCAGTACTTTTGCTGCATGCTGGCCGGCAACGCCGACTTCGTTCACAACAATCCGATCGCGACCAAGCGCGTCGTCCGCGCCATTCTGAAAGCCACGGACCTTTGCGTCTCTGAGCCACAGCGCGTCGCACGACAGATCGTCGATGACGGATTCACGGCTAACTATGACTACGCACTGCAGACGATGACCGACGTGCCTTACAACAAGTGGCGAGAATACGATCCGGAAGACACGATCCGGTTTTACGCGCTGCGACTTCAAGAGGCTGGCATGATCAGGTCGGGCCCCCAGAAGATCATCGCAGACCGTACCGATTGGCGGTTCCTCAACGAGCTAAAGAGAGAGCTGAAGACGTAGACCTATCGCCGACACGCGGTGCCTTTTTCAAGGGAAGGAGAGACTCGTGCAGATTGTCCAGAACCGTCGCCGTTTCCTTACAGGGCTGTCTGCGCTCGCAGCCGCGGGTCTTGCAAAGGGCCGCAACGCGGCCGCCGCCGAAGCTGCACCTGAAACCACGATCGCCCGCTTTGCGGCGGCGCCTGGTATCTGCATCGCTCCGCAGTACGTCGCCGAGGATCTGATCCGCGCAGAGGGGTTCTCAGATTTCGGCTTCGTGGCCGCCGAGGCCGGCATCGCCCAGACCGAGATGCTGGCGCGCGGCGACATCGACTTCGGCATTGACTTTGCCACGGCCCTAATCATTCCGGTCGACACTGGCGCCCCGATCAAGGTGATCTCCGGAGTGCATGTCGGCTGCTACGAGTTGTTCGGACGCGAGGACATCAAGAGCATCGCGGATCTCAAGGGCCGCAAAGTCGGCGTCGGCGGCAATCTATCGTCGGATCCGCATATCTTCGTCAGTGCCATGGCGACCTATGTCGGCCTCGATCCGCAACGCGACATCGAATGGATCGTCGGCGAGGCAAAGCCGGCGGAGCTCTTCGCCGAGGGCAAGGTCGACGCCTTCCTGGCTTTTCCGCCTGAGGCTCAAGACCTCCGCTCCCGCAAAGTCGGCCACGTCATCCTCGACAGTTCCAAGGACCGGCCGTGGTCGCAATATTACTGCTGCATGCTGGCGGTCAACGCCGCCTATGCCGAGAAAAATCCAGCTGCCACCAAGCGCGTCATCCGGGCCATCATCAAATCGGCCGACATCTGCGCGGCCGAACCGGAACGGGTGGCACGCCTCCTGGTAGATGGCGGACGCACCGAACACTACGACTACGCCGTGCAGGCGCTCCGCGAGCTCCCATATTCCAATTGGCGCGACTTCGATCCCGAGGACACGATGAGGTTCTTCTCGCTGCGGCTGCATGAAGCCGGGATTGTCAAGTCGAGCCCAAACGAGATCATCGCGAACGGCACCGATTGGCGCTTTTTCAACCAGGTCAAGCGCGAGATGAAAACGTGAGCGAGTGGCCGGCGCGCATCTTGCTGCTTGCGCTGATGGCCGGGCCGGCACATGCGCATGACGCGCCGCACGAGGAGCGCCTGCCGACGATTGGACAGGCGCCGGACTTTACCTTGGTATCGCAGGACGGTGTGCGAGTGTCGCTGCACGACTTTCGCGGCAAGGTGGTCGCCGTCTCATTTATCTATACGTACTGTACCGACGTCTGCCCCATGCTGACTGCCCATATGGCCAGCGTGCGGGAAAAGTTGGGTAGTGCGTTCGGACCCAAAATCGCCTTCGTTTCGATCACCGTCGACCCGGAGCGCGACACGCCCGATGTTTTGAAGGAATATGCGCAGAATTTTGGCGCCGATCTGAAGGGCTGGTCGTTTCTTACCGGTGATCCGGCGATTGTCCATGAGGTTGGACGGAAATACGGGGTCATCGCGAAGAAGGCGGCGAACGGAGATGTCGACCATACCTTGTTGACGTCGCTCGTGGACCCCGGTGGCATCTTGCGAGTACAGTATCTTGGTGTCCGGTTCGACCTGGAGGAGTTCCGGGATGACCTTCTCAGCCTCTTGGAAGAATCCAAATAGCATAACGAACCGGCTCGTTGGCTGGGTTGCCCGGCTGCCGGCGCGCGTCCAGACCAAGCTCTTGATCGCGTTCCTGTCGATCGTCGGCCTGCTGATCGTGCTCGGGGCCGTCGGGTTGCAGGTGCTGAGTGGGGTGAACGATCAGACCAACGAGCTGATCAAGCTGCAGCGCAGGATCGCGGCCTACCGCCAGGTACAGCACGATACGACCACCCAGCTCTACGGCATCTCCACCGCCCTGTTGCTCCAGGACGACCGGATGCTGGATGCGGCGCTGCGCCAGCTCAATCAGTTCGGCTACGACCTCGACCGCATGGAGTTCGTCGCCGAGAGTGAGGCGGAAGTGCTCGGTCAGGTCCGGCAAGAGTACGAACGGCTTACAGATGGGGTGACGCACGTGGCAGAGCTCGTCCGCGCCGGCCGCACTGGGGAGGCGCGCAAGGTTCAGCTCGATAAAATCATACCGTCGGCTGATCGCCTTGAGCGGCTGACAAACCAGCTGGTCAACATGGCCGAAGCCGACATGGTGGCGGCAATCGAAACGACCGAGGGTGCGTACGGCACGTCCAGACTGATCGTGGCCTCGTTTGCGGTGGGCAGCATCCTGCTGGCGTTGGGGCTCGGCTACATCATCTCCTGGTCGTTGATTGAACCGGTCAAGAAGATCGAGATGCGTCTCAGCCAGATAGCGGCCGGCGACTTCGCCCAACAGGTTGCCGTCGCCAACCGGGACGAGCTGGGAGCGCTTGCGGACAATGTCAACCAGACATCCGAGCAGCTGGGGCGCCTGTATCGGGAGATTGAGGCGCGCACCCAGCAGCTCGATGAAGCTCTTCAGCAGCAGACAGCTACTGCAGACGTTCTGAAGGTCATCAGCCGCTCGACCTTCGATCTGCAGGTCGTGCTCGATACGTTGGTGGAATCGGCTATCAGGCTCTGCCGTGCCGACAAGGGTGGTATCGTGCAGTCGCTGGATGGCGTATTCCGCTATGTGTCGGCGCATGGCTACCCGCCCAGTTTCCGTGCTTATGTGGACGCCAATCCAACTCCGGCCCTTGCCGCAGGCCGAGGCTCCGCCGTAGGGCGCGTAATCGAAGAACGGCGGATCGTCCAAATCGAAGACGTGACGGCTGATCCGGACTACCGCGTTGCCTTGATCGCCGAGGCAGGCGGCTTCCGCACCGTCCTCGCTGCCCCGCTGTTGCGGGAAGGTGATCTCGTTGGCGTATTCGTCATGACGAGGGTTGAGCCGCAACCTTTCAATCCCAAGGAGATCGCGCTCGTCGAGACATTCGCCGACCAGGCCGTGATCGCCATCGAGAATGCGCGGCTCTTCGAGGCGGTGCAGTCACGGACTCGCGAGCTTGCCGCGTCTGTTGGTGAGCTCGAGGCTCTTGGTGAGGTGAGCAAGGCGGTCAATTCGACGCTGGATCTCGACACGGTGCTGAAGACGATCGTTGCCAAGGCGGTCCAGTTGTCGGAAACGGATGCTGGCACCATCTACGTGTTCAGCAGCACGCGGCAGCAATTCCGTCCGCGCGCAAACTTCGGTATGAGCAATGAGCTTATCGCCGCAGTCTCGCACCAGACGATCGGGCTGGCCGACATGGGGATCGGCGACGCGCCCGGGCGCTGCATGCCGGTGCAGTTTCCCGACCTCAGCGAGGAGACCTCATCCTTCCTTGTAAGAAAGACGATCGTCGACGCCGGATATCGCGGTATCCTGATCGTTCCGCTGCTGAGGCCCAACAAGATCGTCGGTGCACTGGTCGTCAGGCGCCACAAGCCAGGTGCCTTCGATGAGCAAGTTGTCCACCTGCTGGAGACCTTCGCAGCCCAATCGGTGCTCGCGATCCAGAATGCCAAGCTGTTCCGCGAGATCGAGGAGAAAGGCCGGGAGCTGGAGGCAGCCAGCCGCCACAAGTCCCAGTTCCTCGCGAATATGAGCCACGAGCTCAGGACACCGCTCAACTCGGTCTTGGGCTTCACAGAACTGCTGGTCGACGGCATCTACGGCGAACTCCCGGACAAGGCAAAGACGACCGTCGCGCGCGTGCAGGCAAACGGTCGTCACCTCCTCGGGCTCATCAACGACGTACTCGACCTTTCCAAGATCGAAGCCGGCCAGCTCACGCTGGCGATCGAGGACTACTCCGTCGCGCAGATTGTTCGATCGACCGTTACGGCTGTAGAGCCGCTGGCACGGGCGAAGGGTCTTGAGCTTTCAACGACTGTTGCCGAGAACCTTCCAATCGGCCGCGGGGACGAACGCCGTTTGACGCAGGTTCTGCTCAACCTTGCAGGCAATGCCGTCAAGTTCACCGAATCGGGTGCGGTCGACATTCTTGCCGATGCGGTCGACGGGCACTTCGAGATGACCGTCCGAGACACCGGTCCCGGCATCGCGTCCGAGGACCAGGCTCTCATCTTCGAAGAATTCCAGCAGGTCGACAACAGCAGTACCAGGCAGAAGGGCGGTACCGGTCTTGGCCTGGCGATCTCGAAGCGCATCGTCGAAATGCATGGCGGAACCATAGACGTCGAGTCCGTGATCGGGTCAGGGTCGACATTCCGTCTGAAGGTACCAATCCGGGTGAATGAGGACGTGAGGGCCGCATGAGCAAACGAATCCTGATGGTGGAAGACACCGAGGACAACCGCCAGATCATCCGCGATCTCATTGCCACCACCGAATACGAACTGATCGAGGCGGCGGACGGCGCCGCCGGCATCGCCGCAGCCGGAGCGCACAAGCCAGACCTGATCCTTATGGACATTCAGCTCCCTGTGATTGACGGGTACGAAGCGGCTCGCCGCATCAAGGCCGACCCGGCGCTCCGGCACATTCCGATTATCGCCGTCACCTCCTATGCGTTGTCGGGCGACGAGGCGAAAGCCCTTGCTTCTGGGTGCGATGGTTACATTGCCAAGCCATTCAGTCCGCGCCAGCTGCTTTCCGAGATTCGCGGGTTCCTTTCTTGAGGGAGGCAGCGCCGTGCACGATCCGCCTCGCATTCTCGCGGTCGATGATACTCCGGAAAACCTCGAGATCCTGCGCATGCGCCTCGAGGCGAATGGCTACGAAGTTGCAACCGCCGCCGATGGTGAAGAGGGGCTTGCGAAAGCCCGCGAACTCACGCCGGATCTGATCCTGCTCGACATCATGATGCCGAAGCTCGACGGCATCAGTGTGGTACGCATGCTCAAACACGATCAATCGCTGCGATCGATCCCCGTTATTCTGGTCACCGCAAAAGCCGACACGCGCGACTTGGTCGAGGGGCTGGACGCCGGTGGCGACGACTATCTGACTAAGCCCTTCGAGCACAGGGCGCTGTTAGCGCGGGTGCGCTCGATGCTGCGCCAGAAGGCGCTTCACGACACTGTCGCGAGCCAAGCCAAACGCCTTGAGGACCAAGCCGCGCAACTTTCCGACTGGAATCGCTCGCTCGAGCAAACCGTAGCTGAGCAGGTGACGGAGCTCGAGCGAATGGCGCGGCTTAGGCGGTTCCTGCCCGAACAGGTCGCCGACCTCATCGTTGCGGCGGGCAATGGTGATGCGCTCTTGCAGAGCCACCGTCGCGAGGTGACCGTTGTCTTTTGCGATTTGCGCGGCTTTACAGCCTTCGCGGAGACCGCCGAACCCGAAGAAGTCATGACAGTTCTTGCCGAGTATCATTCCTGTCTTGGTGAACAAATTGTCCGCCACGAGGGGACTCTCGAGAGGTTCGTGGGCGACGGTATCGTCGTGGTTTTCAACGATCCACTCCCATGCGCCGACCACAGCGAGAGAGCTGTCTCAATGGCTGCTGCGATGCGTGACGCGATTGACGGGCACTCAGAGCGATGGCGCAAGCGGGACTATTTGCTTGGCTTTGGGATCGGCATTGCCAGGGGCCACGCAACCATCGGGCGCATCGGTTTTGATCGGCGCTCGGACTATGCGGTCATTGGCACCGTGTCGAACCATGCCGCCCGATTGTGCGAGGCCGCCAAGTCCCGCCAGATTCTCGTTAGCCAACGGGTCCTCGGCGCTGTCGAGTCGCTGGTCGAATCCGTTCTTGTTGGCGATCTGACGCTGAAGGGTTTTCGCCGCCCAATGCCTGCCTATGAAATCGTTCGGTGGTTCGGTCGGCCAGGCTAGCTTTAGACGCACTCCGGTCTCTTCCGGACGATACGACCCGCGTCGAACCGTCGGCAACCATCGACCGATCTCGAATCGCTGCAACAGGGAAGCGGTCGCTCCGCGAGAAACAACCCAATGGCAGCCTATGTGAAGGGTTGCGGATGCCGGCCATCCACGTGGTGCCTGGCGCCGGGGCCGGCGTCCGCAACCCTTCACAAAACGCGACGTCTGAGTAGTGGTTCGGCGATGACCGCTCTTGGGCGGCGAAATTCAGCTGCGGTCGCGAAGAAGTTTTTTCAGATGCATTCGCTTTCAGACGCATTCGAATAGTGAGAGTTCACCAAACATCAGGCTGCTGGCGCACTGCGAGTAATTGAAACTGTTCAAATTGAAAGCTGAGAACCAAAAGTGCGAAGTTGAGAGCTTCGGGGAATGTTGAGCCAGAGCACGCCCACTCAGCCCGGGAGGCCGGCAGCGCAGTTGGCAGCTTAAACCTGAAAGCCCCCCGGTTCTGCGCGGTTCGTGCGCCATCGAGCCGAGGCAGAGAATATTGGGGCAGGGTAGATTGGCCGAGGGAGAGGACCTGAAATCCAACCTTCTCCACGATCCGCGATCACCTTCGTAGTCGGGGTGTTCGGCTGATGCTGTTCAGTCGACCTGTTCAATCTGCGGACCTGGGTCAACCGGCGGAGCCGGCGTGCAATCCTGCCCCTTGCATTCGTCGACAGGATTATCGGCTGGTGGAAGGCAGTTTTGGCCCTCGCAATGAACTGCCGGCTCTGGCGCTTCCACATGGTTAGGCGGAACAAGCTCATCCTCAGCGCGAACTGCCGGCATTGCTACGCGGATCATGCCCGTACACAAGAGCGCAATTCCAAGCAATTTCATTTCCGCCTCTGTGCCTGCAGCGAGCTGTACCCTACACTTTCAAGCTGCGGACGCATCCTCTCACCCGCGAACGACGTTAACACGGAGTTTCAGTGCTGGCCGGAAGGGAGCGGGCCGAATGATCAGCCTGTCACATGTCGGACGCAGGCGGGATAGGCGGCTGCGGTCGATGCGGTGGGTCGGTCGCCTCAGCGGCACATCGGCGAGGGACGCTTGGATTGGCCGGAGCGGCCTAATCGGGGCGGTAGATGTGGTTGACGCGATTCCGCGCTGGCGCAGCGCGAGCGACATCTTGGCACCCAGGTCTCGGACTTCCATGGGCGCTCGTCCCGAGCAGCCCCGCGTAGTCAACTTAGCACCGGCGCTGCGTATTCTGCATTAGAGGAGAGGCGCGGGCTTCATTTGCTCGACCAATGCGGCGGGCCGCTGGGGAGGTTGAAATCTGCGGGATCTTACGAGTACAGCGATGGGTTACCTGGATAGCCGGCGGTTACCTCTCGGAGGCCCTAAGGCTCCGCGCCGCCTCATCGAGTGCCAGCGGATCGTCACCGAGGCGGTCGATGAGGTCTTGAGCTTGGTCGCCGGTGATGCCTGTTCTCATCGCCAGCGCTTCCGCTGCCTCAACATCCGATTGACCAGCGGCGCGCTTGCCTTTCTTCGCTCGGCTTTGGGTCTGCGCGGGAGCTGGTACATCGGCACCAGATATTGCCGGTGGACGAGCACCAAACAAGCGGTCTTCGTTCTCGATTTCGGCGGTCGCCTGATTCCAATGGCGCTCGTGCAGACCGTGCGTCTGGCCTTCTCGTTCCCAGATCTCATATGCGCGGCGCCCAATGCGTTCGTGTTTGTCGTCTGACATGTTCGTTCCTCCTTGTGGGTTTTCACCCAACGCGAGGGAGCGTTGGAACGATCCGACCCTAGACGCCGATTTCTGATGAAAGACGAACCCGACAGGCTAGCTCCCGTAAGACCATGCCTGCCGCGTTTGCAATGCCGCGATGCGTAGCCCGGAGCAAATCTTTGTGCGCTGCTCGGGAGCAACACCACGAGGGAACGCGGTAGCCTCTCCGATCGTTGACGGCTTTTGATCGAGCCGCCACGATGCCATCCACGTCGATACGCAAAACGGACTACGATCCGGAGAGCAGGGTCCTTTCGGTGTGGTTCGTGGCCAGCGCTAAGCGCTACGAGTTTGAGGACGTGCCGCCGGAGACCTTCGCCGCGTTCAAAGCCGCCTTTGCCAAAGGCCGCTATTTCAACGAGCACATCCGCAATCACTTCCGGTACCGTCAGGTTGCGCCGGCAACGATGCGGGATGACGGCAAGCTTTGAAGGCAGGAAGTCGTTCCAACTGAGTTTGGTAGACGTGCGCCGGCGAGGTGCGTGGAGTTGCTGCGCACCGGGCACACGACCCCCGCCTAACCCTCGTGCCCTGTGTACAATTGATCGCCCGCCGTGCCGAAAGGTGCAGCGGGCTTTTTCGAGTGGACCTGTTCACTCTGGCTAATTACGACTGCGCCGGCCCCGCTTGAGCCGCTGACGCCCGAGCAGCCGGCCGGCTGACCTCTCAGGACTGACGTCGCCGTGCCGAAGCTGCCAACTGCCGAATACGGATGGGTGGCTAGCTCGGTGCTTTTTCGTCACGCGCTTGGGAACCAGCGCCAGATAGGGAAGTTTGGCGTAAGGAGTTTCTCCCATGGCTGACGAGCAGGATAGAGCGCCGAACAGCCCTGAAATCGTCGTTCGACGCTTGGTCAAAGAAACCGGCATTACCGAAGAACAGGCCCGAGAGCTTATCTTCTTCCTCGGGCTCCAATGGGCATCACTGCTCCGGGAAGCAAAGGCCTAGCTGCAAAGCGGTAGGCGGGCTTGTCAGATATATAGTCGCCTGGTGAAGTAAGGCGTCTCGCCCGCCGTGCCGAAAGTTGCGGCTGGCTTTTTTTTGTTTTTCGAAATGTCCTGAATCGTATTAGTTGCGCAGAATGTTTTAGCCGGAGGGGGTGGTATGCCGATTTATCGAAAGGCTAAAGAATTTGGCGTCTTCAGTGCATCCGAAGTGGCTACGCTGGGCCGTGTGTTCGACCGGCTCAAGCGGGAGGGCGACTCCGAACATCGACGTGAGGCTCTCGCGTCCCGGATCCTTGCAAATTATACGGCCGGTATCACTGACGAGGACGAGCTTGTCTCAGCGTCAAAACTGCCGTTGGGTTGGTAGATGAACGCAAATAGGTCCTCCCACCGCTTTTCCGATCTTCGCTAGAACATAGGTTTAGCCGGAAGTTCGGGATGTGCAGCATGGTCTTGGTTCCCTCTCAAGATTGCTGCCGGTCTGGCGATGCTCCGATCAGCCCGCGCCCTCCCTCCGTGAGGCGCGGGGTTCTTCGTTCAGGTAACCGAAACGAACAAGGCTCTTCGGACGTCCCGCCCCTGGGACTGGGCAACGCGGCCTCGGCCTCGACGCCATCGGGCAGTGTTGCTGAATTCGCGATGATGCACGTTCATGCAACCACCGCCAGGTCTTCGCGTTAAGCCACTTCAATTCTGGAGAGCGACGAAGATGCCGGCGTTTATACCGATTACGATCTACCTGAATCACAAATCGATGCTGGTTGCGTCGATACCTGATGCTGAGACGGCGCTTCAGCAACCATGGCCATTCATGGACAAGCCGTCCCGACTTGAAGCAATCCGAATGATCGAGGAATGCCTGGCCGGACATTGCAGTCACCAGGCTGCGTTCGCTGCTTTCGAGGAGGCCGCATCTGAACAGGGCCTTCTCAAGCAAAAGCCTCCAAGCGTAGGCCTCAGGAAATTCGACGGGGTTGCCGAAGACCTGCTGTGAGGTGATGCCGCCCTCGACCTTGATCGCTGACAGGCCTCGCCCGGCCGGACTGGTCAGCATGATTTGCGGACTACCCGCCAAATCGAGAACTGGCTGGTGGTCGCTTATCAGCTCAGGAAGGGACTTAGGTCCTACTTTGAGTAGACCGAAGGCCAATCAAGGAACGTTTGCGGCCGCCTGAGGTTGGGTGAGGCTACAGCCCGCCGTGCCGAAAGGTGCGGCGGGAAGCCAGCAAGGGAGGAATGTGATCGCTATGTCGAACCGTGAGATTGGAGCGTCCCAGGCGCTGCGAATGCGCGTGGCCGACCTCAATGAGAATGCGCGGCGCCCGGATTACCGAGAACGAACTGAAGACCTTTCGAAAGGTCGCAGCGGTCCTGGAGGGCGGCAAGGGCAGAATCGATGCCGATGATTTGATTGCCGCATCCTTCGTCGTCGAGACGCTGGACTAACAAGAAGTGCTGCAATGTCCCTGTCTCCCAGCCTATTCTCTGTTGGCCTGGCTTTCCAATGCCCGCAGTGCAACTTCACCGTCATCAAGAACGGCAGCTGGTTCCAGGTCGTTTCCCATTACAAGTGCGACGGATGCGGACGCGAGATCCGGATTACCTATCCCGACAAGATTGCGATCTTCCAGAAGCACGCGCACTTGGCGACGCCCTCGGGGGCTCCGGAATCACGTTCCGTTCACTCTGGCTAATATAAGCCCCTCGCCTAGAATCTTATGAGTGCGTAAAATTGTAAGTTCCGGCGCCCGCCGGCTTAAATTCATTCCGCCGATGATGCCTACCTTGGTAGCCAAGCCGCCCCAAGGCGATGACTGGATGCATGAAGCCAAATTCGACGGCACCGCTCCCAGATCATCATCGATGCCGGCGATGCGCGGATTTTCACCCGCCGCGGACTCGACTGGACCTCCAAATACCGCGATCTGGTCGAAGCAGCCAAAGGTCTCAACGTACAGAACGCCATCATCGACGGCGAAGTCGTCGTCTTGAATGAGGCTGGCCTTTCGGATTTTGCCGCGCTGCGCTAGGCAATCACCAGGCGCCAGCACGACCTCTATTTCGTCGCGTTCGATCTGCTGCATCTCGACGGCCACGACTTGCGCGACATGGTACTAGAGGATCGGCGGAAATCCTGGCCGGCCTTATAGGGTCTGATGGCCGCATCCAGTTCAGTGAGACCATGCCAGGCGACGCTAACGCGATCATCTGATCGACGCGGCCGGGCTGGAAGGGCTGGTATCGAAACGTCGAGAAATATCGCAGCGGCCCGACTACCAATTGGCTGAAGACAAAATCCTTCACCGCAAGCGAGTTCGAGCTTCTCGGAGTTGAACGCGAGAGGGGAAAGCCGGCGTTTGCTCTGATGGCTGACCCAGGCACCCGAAAACATGTCGGCAGTGCGTTCGTGAGCGTCAACCACGAGATGCGGGCACGACTTTGGAAAAGAGTCCAGGAACATGCCGGGCCACCGCCCAACGACATGCCAAAGCGGCCGGCAACGCAGTGGGTCAAGCCGGGTATCAAGGCCCGTGTGAAACACCTCAGGGGCGAGGAAGACCTTCGGCACGCCTCGCTGCAGGACTTCTGGGAGGACTAGAGTCAAAATCAATCAAGCTGCCGCAACCGGGCGAGTCGCAGAGGCGGCCAGCTACTAACACGAACTCGCAGCCCGTCGTGTGCATCGGCCTGCCCGCACCTTCGTGCTCCCGGTGCCTCTGTCCCGGATGGTCGCACCATACGCCGCGCATCAGAAAAGCGTAGCCGGACATCGGCACGAAGAATCTCATACCGGTTACCAACGCGATCGAAAGCGTCTTCGCCACGGTGCGGCACCGGAACGTGCGCACCAAGGGCGCGCTGTCGCACAAGACGGCCCGTCTCATGGTCTTCAAACTGATCATGTCCGCCGCTAAAACCTGGCGTCGCCTGAAGGGCGAAAATCAGTTGCCAATGGTCATCGCTGGCGTCAAATTCACCGACGGAGTCGCCATAACCGCGACGCCCGATCATCGCGTCGCCTGATCGGCCCCGTCACCCAATTCCGGCCATAGCTCACCCATGTTATACCACAGCTTTGGTGGCTGACTCTCTGGGAGAGTTCAGTCCGGCCCGAACCATGACTCTCTGGTGCGAGGGAGGATCGCGCTATGGGATCAGCAGTGAAGATGCGGACGGACATTCGGCCGCGGAATTGCGGCGGCTGGCGAATGTCTCGAAGGACGCCAACCAGAGTCGGCGGCCGTTGTCGCTGGCGGCGGTGTTTGGCGGGATAAACCGGGAGGACGCGGCCCGGGTCGGCGGCATGGACCGCCAGACCTTGCGGGACTGGGCTCACCGGTTCAAAGCGGCGCCCCTCTAACCTGCGCGCCTACAACGCAACGCCGCCGAGCCCCTGCCGCTCATCTGACGAATTTGCGGACTGAATGCAGATGACAGGTATCGAGCAGGGGTGGGGTAGAGGCGGCCGCAAGCCGGCTCGGGGTCAAAAGCGCGCAGCGCAGAAATCTACCTAGTGTTCGCCGCTCAGCGCTCCTTACGCCACGGGGCTTCTTTCTCGACGCCGGTCGCGGTTAAACACCTACCACGTTGGCACATCGATGCCGTCGAGGGGGCATCCACCCCATCATTTATGTGCAGTACGACACCAGCATCATCCCATCATCCTGGCCGGCATTGAGATGGTCCATATGATGCGCAAACGACAGGTCAGGTTTGCCTTCAATCCAGCTCCGTCCCTCGCCGAGCAGTTCACGAGCCTGGCCGCATGACACCGCACCGCCAGTCACTGATTGCGGCCCCAGAAAGGTTTGCGGCAGAACCCTCTAAGACAGGTGCGTGTCCTACCTGGAGCCATCGCTCCGATAGCGACATCACAAGGCTCGGGGAGCCCGGATTTGTCGAGGCTGACCTGGTGGCGCACAGTGGACCGGTAGCGAGCGGCAGCTATATTCAAACGCTTTGTCTCACCGACATTGCAAGCGGGTGGACGGAATGCGCTCCCCTGCTTGTCCGCGAGCAGAAGCTGCTGTGCGAGGTGCTGACGGAATTGCGGCGGCTCCTGCCATTCAAACTTCTCGGGTTCGACACAACGACAGCGTGTTCCTGAATGAGACTGTGCGCGATTATTGCCGGGACGGCGGCATCGAGTTCACCCGCTGCCGGCCTTACCGGAAGAATGACCAAGCATTTGTCGAGCAGAAGAACGGCGCCGTCGTCCGCCGCATTGTCGGCTATCGCCGGCTGGAGGGACTTGAAGCCGCCGCAGGCCTCGCTCAGCTCTATTAGACGGTGCGGCTGTTCGTGAACTTCTTCCAGCCGTCGTTCAAGCTGGCTGAAAAGGAACGAGACGGTGCCCGGGTGCGCAAGCGGTATTATCCTCCGGCAACACCCTGCCAGCGGCTGCTGGAAGATCCGCGGACGCCGGAATCCGTCCGCATGGAGCTGTCGCAAATATATGGGCGGCTGGATCCCGTTAGGCTGCTGAGGGACATGAGATCCGCACAACGGCGTCTTGTCGCCATCGCCGATCAATCGCCCACGCAGGCGCCCTGGCCTCGCGCTGCGCTTTGGCTGGCGTCCGGCATTTGCCGTAGTCGTTGCGGCGCTCTATTTCTTCTTTGGATTTTCCACCTTCCCCTGGCCCGCCACGATCGCGCTAATTGTCACTCTGGCCTGGCGATGCGCCGGTCGCTCAGTTGCGCTGTTCTCGCTCTCAAGCTGCATCTTCATCCTATTGACGGGAATCTGGGAGCCCTTCATGCAGTCGGCATATCTCTGTGGCCTGGCAGTACTGTTGTGTTTGGCGATCGGTGGGGCTCTCGGCATCTGGGCGGCACACAGCGACATGGTCTCTCGGGTGCTGCGCCCTGTCCAAGACGCGCTGCAGACGATACCTCAGTTCGTCTTTCTCATTCCGGTTTTGATGTTCTTCAAGGTGGGGGAACTCACAGCTCTGATCGCGATCATGCTCTACGCGATCGTGCCGCCGATCCGTTACACCGA
>NZ_CAKXZT010000142.1:0-6630 GCF_935825525.1 Mesorhizobium escarrei | reverse complement strand
ATCCGCGGTTGGTATGAGCGGCACCAGTCTTACCGCGAAGGACATCAACTGCTCGAGTGTTAAATCGCCGTCACGGAAGACCTACACGACCTTAGGGCTGACCGGCAGACCGTGAACCGCAGCGGCTTGAGACAGAACGAGCTTAATGATGCCGATGTCCACGCCGACGTCACAGGGCCTGCGCCTTTGGGTGGAGCGCAGACAGCGTTGCTAGCCGATTTCCTCCTGTCACATGACGAGACCGGCGTATTCCAGTCGCGCAGATTTCGTGTCAGTTCTTTGTCGCTGATTCCTTCGATGTTTCTAAGCAAGGCATAGTAGCGCTGGCCGTCGTGGACAAACAATGCGCGCAGCACATGCAGCTTCCACCTGCCTCCTATCACTTTGATCGTAAGGTGCAGCGGGCATGTTTCAGCGATCTTCGGCAAGTCGCGTGAGGACGCACGGCGGTCCTCTCAAGTTTCAATGGAGCTAACGCGCGGTACGTTGAAGCAACATCGCCCAAAAGAACATTTGGGAAGACTTCGAACCAGAGGCCATTGTTCGCGCGGCAAGCGGAGATGGTGGAAGACGCCATTTCTCAAGAACCCACTGGCGGCGCTTTCCTCGCTCAGTATCGCGTTTCAGGGCGAGCCGAAGCGAGTCCGGCCAGCGCAGGCATGAAGAGCTGGTCCCAACAGTCAGGAATGGCTTGGATAATCCTCGACCGTCCGGCTTCTCGAGCAGGTGACGAGGCAGGCTGCGACAGGCTTCGAGGATTATGCTCGCGGGGTGGCGGACGTCTGGCGTGCATGAGCGATGGGAAAATGATCCAAGAGATGCGAAGCCACGGTTCGGGGCGAGCGGGCGGCTCAGGCGGCATGTTGTCTGCGAACACCCGACGTCTTTTCGCTTGTCCGCTTTGAATGCAAGGCCGGCGCAGCAGCAAGCAGGAGCGGCTTGCTCGACGTTCTACCGTGTTGAGGGTTTTGGCGTCAGCCCCGCCGCGAACTGCGTCAGAATACGCATGATCAACGACTTCCCGTGGCTTGGATCATCCTTTGCCGCCCCTAGAGAACCGTCGATGAGAAGCATCGACAAGCCGTGGGCGAGTGCCCAAGCGGCAATAGCAGCAGTATCCACTGCTTCTTCGGCCGGGTCGCCGACGCCCGAAAGCTGCTCGGCCAGCGCGTCTCTGATGGCGCGGAAGGATGCTCGTTTAGCCTCGGCGACCTCAGGATGGGCGCACCAATCGGCGACACCGGCTCCGAACATCAGACGGTAGAGTTGCGGATGGGTCTCGGCAAAGCGCAAGTAGGCAAGACCGAGGCTGACTATGCGTTCCTGACCGGATTGCGTTGCCGCGACCGTCGCGACCTGGCAATTCTCCAGTTCGCGAAAACCGGCACCGGCCAGAGTCGCGAGCAGGTCTTCTTTGCTCGGGAAGTGATTATAGGGTGCGGTTGGCGAGACGCCGGCCGCACGTGCGACAGCGCGAAATGAGATGGACTCCGGTCCTTCCCGTTCCAGCATCTCGCCGGCGGCAGCGACCAACGCAGCCTTCAAATCTCCATGATGATAAGTCCCCGCGCTCCGCGGGCTGAGCGTCCCCGTGTCCTTTTTTCTTGTAACCAATCTGGGTTCCCATCGCGCCTTGTTAATGTTGACACTGCTCATATCGTCGCGTACTATCTGAAATTAGCAGTGTCAACATTCGATCGCAACCTCCTCGCCAAAGGGAGCGGATGCTTCGCGGCAACTCCGTGGTGCGGATCAAACAATCGCCGTGTACCAGCGGCATCTGACGTCGCTGCGAGTGGCGAGATTATGCAAGGAGTCGTGATCGTGGACCCTCTTGGCAGTATCATCGGTTGGAGTGCCGCTTACGGTGCCGCGGGGCTATTCCTGATCGCGATGGTCGAGCGGGCGGTGCCAGTGATCCCTTCATACGGCCTCCTTGTTGCCATAGGGATCTCGGCGGGCGAGGGCGCTTGGTCCATTCCCGTGGCGCTTCTAAATTTGGTGTGGCGTGGTCTGCTGCATTGCAGAAAGGCCGCGCCAAACATTCCAACCCTTTCTGTCGTCGGCGAGGAATGACTGCCATGGTCGACAGCAAAGCCAGCGAGGTCTATGGCTTCTTCCGAGCGTGGTTGTCTGACCCGCTGCGTGTCGCTGCTGTAGTGCCTTCAGGACGGGCGCTGGAAAGTGCCATCACGGCCGAGATATCATCAAGGACCGGTCCCGTCATCGAACTCGGCCCCGGCACGGGCGCTTTCACGAGAGCTTTGATTGCGCGCGGTGTACGGCAGGAAGACCTGGCTCTTATTGAGTACGGCTCTGCGTTCGCGGTCAAACTGCAATTTCGCTTTCCCCGCGCTCACACCCTCTGCATGGATGCGTCACGATTGCGCAATGTCGAGCTGTTCGGAGGCACTCCGGCCGGCGCTGTCGTGAGCGGTCTGCCGCTGCTGTCGATGCCTCCGAGGAAGGTGATCGCGATCCTCGACGGCGCGTTCGGGAAGATG
Organism: Mesorhizobium escarrei; assembly: GCF_935825525.1. Classification (GTDB taxonomy): domain Bacteria; phylum Pseudomonadota; class Alphaproteobacteria; order Rhizobiales; family Rhizobiaceae; genus Mesorhizobium; species Mesorhizobium escarrei. The sequence goes on along the minus strand of NZ_CAKXZT010000142.1, from coordinate 4,126 downwards.
CGGTCGGACGGTGCCTTCTATCAGTTCACCTATGGCCCGAGCTGCCCCGTGCCACGGGTGCTGCTGGATCGGCTCGGTTTGAAGGCGACCCACATTGGTCGAGCGCTGGCCAACGTTCCGCCAGCCGCTGTGTATCGGATACGTCGGCGAGCCCCACGTTCTGTGTTTGCCGGCCGCGCTCTAGAGCTTCCTATCGCCCACGACCAGACCTCCATCCAACAGGAGGAGCGACTGTGACACCAGCATCTCGCGCCCTACACAACGCTTGACCCGAACGAAGTCTCTGACGCCGTCATTGCACTTGCGGCGGCAAAATCGGCACTCGGGCGAGCCGGCTGGCGGTCGGTCCTTACAAGGGCTGCATCGAGCCCGTGAATGCGGCACACAAGCAGCGACAAAGCGATATCATGTCACACAACGCATCGCCAATTTGCTGACCCTGAAATCTGATCTGCGCTCTGCCGGCCGGCAGTCGAAAGCTGCCGGCTCGCGCACAATTGAACCACCAACCGGCGCACGGCGTGTATGCAAGCGCTTTCGAGTTGGATGATCCCGGATGATCCCCGAAACCACGACGTCGACTGCCTTGGAACACTATTTGGCTTGTCCATCCAGATGGTCAAGTGTGGGTGGTTATGGGGGCCCGCTGGTCCTGCGCAGCCGCGTCGAACCTGCGTGGATGGACGGCTGGTCGATTCCGGGAACACCCGACCCGTGGATCGTGCTGATGACCGGCGGCATCCGCACGGTCGAAGTGCGCGACGGCAAACGATGGCGAAAAGCGAAATCGGGTCCGGGCCAGATCGGCGTTACCTCGCCGGGCACGACGACCGAGATCCGCTGGCGGAGCGAAAGCGGCGCACCGGTCGAAACCATCCACCTTCATATCGACAACGGTTTCTTCCGGCGGGTTGCCGCCGAATGCGGCCGCGGCGATCCGAATGCGATCGAGATCACCAACGCGTTGTCCGAGTCCGATCCTCTGATCGAGCGGCTTCTAAGCGTGCTGGTGCCGCAACTGCGCGGACCTGATCCGTCAGGCCATATATTCGCAGACGCTGCCGCCGAAATGATCGCGATCCATCCCCTCCAGCGCTACTCCACCAGGTCTGTCACCAAGGTGCGAAACGCCGAGACAATATCGCGCAACAAACTGCGGCAGGTGAACGAATTTGTCGACGCGAACCTCGCCGAAAACGTGACGCTGGACGAGATGGCGCGCGTGGCTTCCATGAGTGTTTTCCACTTCGCGCGATCATTTAAGCAAAGCACGGGCGGAACTCCGCATGCATTCGTCCGTCTGCGCAGGCTTGAGCATGCCAAGCGCCTGCTTGCCGAAACCGACTGGGACGTTCGCCGTGTGGCGCGCGCGGTCGGCTATACAAATGCCAGCCATTTCGCAGCAGTATTCCGCGAGAAAAGCGGAGTCACGCCTGCCGCCTACCGACAGGCGATCCGCTAGAGGAAAACAAAAGCAAGACGCCGGCATCGGCAGCAAAAACCCGGCATCGGGTCATTCTAATTTAGCCGGAGACAACCCGCACGACAGGAGTCTCCCATGAGCATGCCTTCCCAGCAGACAGCTTTCACCGTGAATCGACGTAACCTGCTTAAGAACATTGGAGCAGCAGGCGCAGCCGCCGCGATCTTGCCTGCGACTAGCCTTGTCGCCGGCCCCGCTTTCGCTCAGGAGCCACAAGGCGATATCGTGATGCGCCCGATCCCGCGCACCGGCGAAATGGTGCCGGCAATCGGGCTTGGCACCTTCATGACATTCGATGTCACGCCTGGCAGCGAACGTGCTAAAATTGGTGAGGTCGTGCGCCTTTTCTGGGAAGCCGGTGGACGCATGTTCGACACCTCGCCTCTCTACGGCATGTCGGAAGTGAACCTCGGCGACTTTGCCTCTGCGCTTCAAATCAGCGACGACATGTTCATCACCAACAAGATTTGGTCGACCGGCGACTATCTCGCCGATGATAGCCACGCTGAGCGCAGCCTCAAAGTCTCGATGGAACGCCTGTGGCGCGAGCGCATCGACGCGATGCAGTGTCACAGTCTGGTCAACGCCGAGATTGTTATTCCGCTGCTCGCTGCCTGGAAGAAAGAGGAGCGCATCCGCTTTGCCGGAGCGTCGCATCACGACCCGGCCTATTTCGAACCGCTCGCCACCTGGGTTGAGAGCGGCCGGCTCGATTTCGTACAGGTGCATTACTCGATCCACACCCGCAAAGCCGAGGAACGGGTGCTGCGCGCCGCGGCCGACCAGGGGGTCGCCGTCGTCGTCAATATGCCGTTGGAAAAGGCACGACTTCACAAAATCGTTGCCGGTCGACCGCTGCCTGACTTCGCCGCGGATCTTGGCATCGAAAACTGGTCGCAATTCTTCCTGAAATGGGTCATCGCACACCCGGCCGTCACCTGTGCTATCCCCGCCACCTCCAATCCGGAGCATGTCCTTGAAAATGTCGGCGCGATGCGCGGCGAATTGCCCGATAAGGAAATGCGGGCCAGAATGGTCGCCTTTATGGAGGACCTCCCCGGTTTCGCTGAGCTAGACGAAAAGGGCGCTGCGTCCTGGTATCCGGACAAGAACTACAACGGCCTTGTAGGACAGGCGCAAGCGGAATTGCGCGAGCGGACCTGAACGACATCAAGAGCAAATGGTGCCGAACACAATCCGTCGCATTTCTCGATGCATGGATGCGAATCTGCTGCATTGCTCTGGGCCTGAAATCCGTCGCAAGGATCTCGCGAACGCCCCGGGTCCTGGCGCTAAAATAAATAGGGTTCACCCGGATACTCGGTCGATACGCGAGCAGCTTGCCATGCGGCCTTTCATTGCCAGAATATACGTTGGCAACAGGTCCGAGTGGCGATCCGTTGGACGACGGAATGCAGCGGCTGCTTCTGGCCGCCTTCGTGCCGTTGGCACGTTTAGAGTCAGATTGGAAATCTACTGAATGTACCAGAAATGTGCGTCTCTCGAAGCGATCAGACCGGCGGAGTATGGTGGGGGACGAGATAGGTGCCTGACAGGCCGGGCTGACAGGCATTCTGGCTCGTCAATGGCTGCGTCGCGGACTGGAAGGGCTACCCAGGCAACCGCCCCACCGGACAGCCTATCCTGCGCGTGATCTTCTGCGGTGAAGCCAAGTGACTGCGTTACCGTAGATATGTCACGCGTTGAAGGTGGAAACGATTAGGCCCCTATCGATCGAGCGAAGGCGATTCCGGTCGCGACGTTCGATGTGGGCCTGAACGACTATGATGCCCGCAGCAACGGCAATTTTGACGAAGTCACCATCGCTGCGGCTAATGACGAAAACGGCGTGCTCTACATCTTCGACTATCGCGACGGCGAGGTGTACCGTCGGGGTTCTTCAGTCCAGGATGCCGAGCCTGAAAGCTGCGCGGGAGGAAGCAGTTCGATGCGCCATCGATCTTCTGGTCGACCTTCAGCCCGGCACGGACAATGTTTCAGGTGGCTCGTGCGCGTGCGAGACGAGAACGGCGAAGTGCTCTGCGCCATCGACGTGCAGGAGGCGCAAGCGAAAACGCCGCATAGGTCTTCGACGGCACAACCTATAGTCATAACGCTTACCGATCGCGACGAACCACACCGAAAGAACCCTTGTCCCAGCATCGTACTCGGTCTTGCGGATCGACGTTGAAGACATGACAACGGCTTCTATACGAGCGCCATCGGCATGTAGCGGATGATCACCGTGTCCTGCGGAACCGCCGTTCCAGTTCCGCCTGCCGTTTGCGCCAGTCCGGCAGGTCGATGTCCTCCACCATCACTTCGAAGATGACGATATCATCTTTGCTGGACCGCTCGCCATACTGCCACTGACCTTCCGCGGGCGCCTGCGGGTGGGCCGTGACGCCGTCGAAACGGCTGGCAAGGTCTTCCTTCACGCGGTTGAAATCGTCCCGGCCAAATGGCTGGCCGGTGTTGTCCGCTCGGGGAAGCAGGATCTGGACGAGGTGCATGACAACCGCTCGCTGAAAAGCGGACAACGATTGCAAAGACCAACGCGTTCCTTTTCCTTAGTCGAAGCCGCTTGACCTTCGCGGGCCGGCGGTACAGTTGGCGAGCGATTTGCGCCGTCCGCCTAGCGCA
>NZ_CAKXZT010000141.1:31772-64118 GCF_935825525.1 Mesorhizobium escarrei | reverse complement strand
AGGAAATTACCCGTGGCAGGTCAGTCAGCGTCAAGCACTGCAGTTACGTCGAGAAACTCAATGACATCGAGACGCCGCTCTCCACCCTCATACTTCGCCACGAAAGATTGCGGCCGACCAAGTTTGTCAGCTACCTGCGTCTGGGTCAGGCCTTTGGCCTTGCGCAGCGATATCAGCTGGTCCAGAAACCGCTGGTGGCGGGGAGATCGAAGAGATTTGGTCATGTAGGCGAACCGGTCAGGTAAAGACCGGCTCAGCCACTAATCCCGGTTCCGGATTATCCCATTTTGGGATATGCTGTCTTGAATCCAGCGATCAACATGCGAGGTTCGCGGCAGACATGACTAAATCAACGGGAGCAGATGGGACTCAAAGCTCAACACTGCGCGACGAAGTCCCCTGGTCAGACAGCATCACGAGCTACGACAGACAGCATTCCACCATTTACCTGCGCATCCTCGACGCCTGCGCCGACAGTGCCAGCGTAGAGGAAATGGCCGAACTCATTCTCGGCATCGACCCCGTCCTTGAACCGATGCGCGCCCGCAAGGCTGTTCGCAGCCATATCGACCGGGCGAACTGGATGGTAACGACCGGCTACAAGGAACTGTTCGGCGGCTGACGCACGGCTGGAACTGTCACCTTTTTAGGGCAAGGAACTCACGCCAGTCCCCATTCCTGAGCGCACGGTGCGGAGAGACGCGCCGAATGCAGTCGCTGAGGTGATCGCCAGGATCCGTCCAGTCGGCGTGGACCCGACTTCCCCGATCAGCACTTCAGCGATCTCGCGATGTGAATGTCCGGCGAGCGATCCGTCGATGCCCCGAAGAACGACGTTCAATCGGGGCCCAGTTTTTTGGCGGAAACAAGGGGCAGGCAGCACAAAGGGAATTGAGGCACTCGAGCGCCCACAGGCGACGCTTCAACGCCGCCGCGCACGTGAAGCTAACTTGTCAGTGATCCGAAAACCCGAACGGGCCAAGCGCCCAATTGCCTGCCGGGTGGTCGTCACCCCAAGCTTCCGGCGAGCATTGCCCAGATGAAAGGCGGCGGTGCGCTGCGTGATCCCCAGGATGCAGCCGATCTCCCAATCGGACTTGCCTTGTGCTGCCCACTGCAGGCACTCGTATTCCCGCGGCGTTAGCAAGACACCATCGATCATTCGATCGGCGGACAGTTTGCGGCGAACGAACATATGAAAACAGGTCGCGATATACGGGAGACCTTCTTCGTGGCGTTCTGCGGTGCGGAAAAATACAGCGTCGGGCTTGTCAGCGGCAAAGGTTATCGCTGCAAAATTCCCTCGGCGGTCAATAATCGGGATCGTCATGCCGCAGCAGATGCCAAACTGCGCCGCTTCTTCGAAAACCTGAGCCCCTGCAGGCTCCTCGCCGCTCAGATCGGATCCCCAACGAAACGGGCATCCGCCACCGCGTGCACGCACAATGACGGGGTCGACACTCTGATACTGGTTCTCAAGATAACGTGCTGTCCAGGGCGCCGGGTAATTCGAGATCAGCGTGGGTTTGCCATCAGACCGCGGGGGCAAGGAGAGGTAGGCAAAAGTGAGCAGATCGAGTCCAGACGCGACATCGGCCAGGGCGCCGTGGAGATCAGCCTCGTCGACGCTTTCTGAAAGCCGTTCCAAGAATCTTTCAAAGACAATTTGCATGTCCTTCGCCATGCCTTGATGTTTTGTTGGTCGCGACCTTAGGCCGAGGCCGAAAGATGAACGCGCTTCGCAAGCTCGCTTTTCGAAATCCGACCGTCTGCCTGAATCACTGAAAGAATCCGAAGATCCCAGGCGTCCAGGCGCACAGGATTGGGTTTTGACTTCATGACCTTCCGCTCTAACGCCGTTTTCGAAATGGAATTGATCTCAGAGGCAACCGAGCTGGCCGGGAAGGCTCAAATGCCAATGTTTCGTGCAATGCTGTCCGCCGCCATGCGTTTACGCCACTCAAGAGGCCCGGAATTGTGAATGGAGTTTCCCTCAACATCGACAGCCATGATGACAGGCATATCCTGCACCTCGAATTCATAGACTGCTTCCATGGCCAGATCTTCGAAGGCAATGAGCCGCGCTGACTTGATTGATTTTGATATCAGGTAGGCAGCCCCGCCCACTGCAATGAGATACGGCGTCTTGTGTCTTACAATCGACTCGATGGCCGCCCGTCCCCTCTCCGCTTTGCCCACCATTGCGAAAAGCCCGGTTTTGGCGAGCACGTTATCTGTAAAATCGTCCAAGCGGCTGGAGGTTGTTGGGCCAGCCGGTCCGACGACCTCATCCCTAACGGCGCGGACGGGGCCAACATAATAAATGACGCGCCCCCTCAGATCGACCGGAAGCGGCTTGCCGGCGTCGATCAACTCGACGATTCGCTTGTGAGCGGCATCACGGCCTGTAAGCATCTTTCCGGACAGGAGGAGCGTTTCACCGCAGCGCCACGATGCCGTCTGTTCCTTCGTCAACGCATCGAGGTTGACTCTTCGTACGTCGGCTGGCCTCAAATCGTCGGTTCCAATGTCGGGCCATTCGCCCAAATCGGGCGGCTCCAGCCTGACTGGTCCAGAATCATCCAAGTTAAATCTCAGGTGCCGGTTTGCGGCGCATTGCGGAATCAGTGCGACGGGCTTGGACGCGGCATGAGTAGGATAGGTGGCAACTTTGACATCAACGACTGTCGTCAGGCCTCCAAGGCCTTGGGCGCCGATGCCCAGCGCGTTGATGCGTTCATAAAGCTCGATCCGCAGTGCCTCCTCCGCGCCTGAAGGTCCCCTGGCGATCAATTCCGCCATATCGATGGGCTGGTTCATGGCTTCCTTGGCTAGCAGCATCGCCTTTTCGGCGTTACCACCGACGCCGACGGAGATCAGGCCGGGCGGACACCACCCACTGCCAAGCGTCGAAACGGTGTCGACCACCCAGTCGGAAACGGACCCGCTGGGGTTCAAGGTGGTAAAGCGTGCCTTGTTCTCTGACCCGCCGCCTTTTGCGGCAATGGTGATCTCAATCCGGTTGCCTTGCACAAGGTCGACGTGGACGACTGCCGGCGTGTTGTCACGAGTGTTGACCCGTCCGGCGAGCGGATCGGCAACGATCGATGCCCGAAGGGGATTGTCAGGGTCGAGATATGCCTGACGGACGCCCTCATTCACGAGATCTGCGAAACTGACTGTTGATTTGATGTGGGCGTCCATGCCGACCTTCGCGAAGACCACCACAAGGCCGGTGTCCTGGCAGATCGGTCGTCGCCCGAAGGCCGCCATGCGGGAATTAAGCAGAATCTGCCCTATTGCGTTCTTCGCCGACGGGCTCTGTTCGCGCGCATATGCCTGCGAAAGAGACCGGATATAATCTGGAGGATGGTAGTACGAGATGTACTGAAGGGCGTCGGCCACGCTCCTTGTGATGTCCTTGCCGTCAATGGTCCGTGTTCTATTTGCCACCGGATCTATCCAAATGAGCCGAGGCCGTTCACCATTTTCAGGATCTGGAAGCTCCGCACCCCCTGCTCGCCGCCTTCATATCCATAGCCGCTCTGTTTGACGCCTCCATAAGGCGCATCCGCGGAAACTCCTTTCAGGTAATTCACACTGACAGCGCCCGCCGAAAGACCGTTGGTCAGCTTGCGTTGCGCATCGGCAGCGCCGGTGAAGAAGTAGGCGGCCAAGCCGTACTCGGTGGCGTTGGCTTCCTCGATCGCCTCCTCGAGCGTGTCGAACGGCGCCACCGTGAGGATCGGCCCGAACGGCTCTTCATGAAGCACTCTCGCCTCCTTTGGTACGCCCGTCAGGATGGTTGGCGGCCAGTAAAAGCCCGGTCGCTCGAGGCGGTTGCCACCGGTCTCGATGCGGGCGCCGCGTTCGACCGCATCCTTGGTCAGGCGCTGCATGGCCTCGATTCGCCGAGCGTTCGCCATCGGACCCATGTCCGTTGCAGGGTCGTCTGGTAGCCCGATCTTGATCTTGCGAGCCGCATCCGTCATCCGGGACAAGAATTCCTCATAGAGAGACCGAGCGACAAGAATCCTGCTCGGCGCATTGCAGCTCTGGCCCGCGCACTCGAACTTGTATTCCGAAATAGCCGGTATGGCCTTCGCCAGATCAGCATCCTCGCACACAATGACTGGGGAGTGTCCACCCAGTTCAAGAATGCAGCGCTGTAAGTTATTCGCGGCGAGCGTGGCCAGCTGTTTTCCAACCGCGGTTGAACCCGTGAAAGTCAAGACCTTCACGATTGGCGAACTGAGCAGATGCCGCGATATATGCAACGGCACACCGAAGACGAGATTGACCACGCCCTCCGGGATGCCTGCTTGGCGCAAGGCTCCAACGACATGGACAGCCACGCTCGGTGTCTCTTCGGCCCCCTTTAGAATCACCGGGCAGCCTGCCGCCAGCGCTGGAGCGAGCTTGCGGGCGATGAGAACGGCCGGATAGTTCCACGGCGTAAAGGCAGCAACGACGCCAAGGGGCTCGGGGACGATCATCCGGTTCGGGCCCATCGGAATAGGGGTCGACAGCTCTTCGGCGTGCGTGCCGTTCCACTCCAGTGTTTCGACGGCGCGCGCGTATTCGCCTGTCGCTTGGGCAATCGTCTTTCCCTGTTCGGCCGACAGGTCCCCGGCTGCTGCTTCAATCTTCGTTGCCAAAATTCTTGCGGCTGCTACCAGGATCTCGCCACGTTCTTTTGCAGGCCGTGAAGACCAAGCCTTGCGGCTGCGTTCTGCCGAAGTGAGGGCCTCATCCAGATCCGACACCGTCGCCGAGGCCACCGAGGCAAATACCTTCTCCGTTGCCGGATTAATCACCGGCAATGTGGCTCTGCTACCACCGGCCCGCCATTTGCCGTTGATGAAGAGCTCGTGGCTCCTGGCGTCGGACATCGCGTGCTCCACTTAGGTGAATTCTTACCATACGAGCGCCGTTCGATGTCGAAACGGCTGACCTCGCTTGAGCCAGTTTGATCGCGAGTGTCGCGGTAGGTCAAACATCGAATATTGCCGAAACCCATCGGGAATCAAGATGGGTCTGATCCTGACGGTCGCAAGAGGCCATGCCGTTGTTTTAGAGACCGACGGTTTGTCAGGTCGCCTCAGGAACCGATGCTGCCCAGCCCCGGCTCTCAATTAATGCTCTGGCGACCTTAGGGATGAGCTTGCGAACCGCGGAAACGGCCGCAGAACGCTCATCTTTCTGATTTACAGCAAGCACAACGGAGCGGGTGATCACGGGATCGACGATCTTGACCGTCCGGACCAGCCCTTGAGAGGCTTCTTTCTGAACGGCCGACGGGGCGAGGATAGAATGGGCTTTACCCTCTATGACCATGTTGATGATCGTTGAGAGCGAGTCCACTTCAAACTTAACTTCCAATGCGCAACCGTGCTGGGCGACGACGTCAGCTACCGAACGTCTAACGTTGTTATTGCGCATGGGAACTGCCAGCGGGAACGCGTGCAGGTCAGCCAAAGATATTGTGTCTTCGAAGGGTGGCTCACCGGAGGGTACGACCAGACAAAGCTCTTCGCGCGCCAGGACCGTCATTCGTCCCACGCTGTTCGCAGTGCGGTAGAGAACCGCTAGATCGAAACGTCCAGCAGCCATCCACTCCTCCAGCGGTCCGGTCATACCCTCAACCATCTTGAGGGAGACCTTGGGCAATTCATTTCTCACCGACTCAAGCAGCGGGCCGCTCAGGACGCGTGCAGCTCCAGACGGAATGCCAATAGTCACCTCGCCGGCAGGGCAAGCGGCTGTGTTGGTCAATTCCACCTCAGTAAGTCGAATTTCTTGGAGAATCGCCCGCGCCCGATCGAGCAGTTTGGCTCCTGACGCCGTGACGCTTACGCCGGTCCTGTCGCGTATAAGAAGCTGAGTGCCGAAGCCTTCCTCCAATTGACGCACATGCAGGCTCAGCGCACTCTGGGCGACATTAAGGAAGCCGGCGGCCTTCGTAAAACTGCCTGCTTCGACCACGCCGACGAAGTATCTTAACTGCCTGATTTCCATTGGTACTCTTCCGAGGGCGGACTCCAATTGATATAGTATCGCGAAATGTGATGGCGCGACAGCAATAATTGTGCCACGGCGCACCCTGGGCCGCCTTGCTGTCGTGTCACTCTAAATCAGCGGCAGAGACTCAAACGCCCAACTCGGTTTCCGCACCGTGGCGGTAATTTGTTGGGCCCTTCGGATAACCGGTGCATCGACCATCTTTCCGTCCAAGGCGAGCGCACCTCTGCCCTGTCCGCAACAGCGTTTTCTGCCGCTAGGACACGACGGGCTCACTCGAGCTCCTGTGCGCTTGGCGAGAAGGCCTCATTGAATATAGCCACTTGTGTCGGGTGGGTCGCCAAGGCTCCGGCAAAGCCAACCCGGCCGCGCACGCGTCGCGGATTCACGAAGCTTATGAGTATCCGAGAACTCGCCGATGCTTCCAACAAACTCCGCGGCGCCGCCAACAGAGGCGCTGAAGTCTTCAGGACCAAGCGCCATTGCGACCATCCTTGGGTGCGCCTAGCCTCTGCAAGGCGCCCGGGGTCTCGATCTGGGGCAAGAAACCGATGCCTCCCCAGCGGAAGATTTCTCTCTCCTTCAAGGTCGGAAACCGCATTCGCAATCTCTGATACCCACTCTGCCGAATCCGTTTTTGGAAGACAAGTGCGTCAACACCTTCCACTACGACTGCATCGAGATCGGCCGCCAAGTACTCAAGTGAAAGGGGCAGCCGCTCTTGCTTGAGGGGCTGGAAAACCTTCGCGAGGAATCAAGGTAAAGAGACGCATCGACTTCGAGAAGTCGTGGCGTTCAATGCGGAGCGCCTCTTCCGCGTTTCATGGCCCCTTGGCGATAAGATCCGACATGTGGATTGGTTCGTTCATGGCCTCCTTGGCCAGCAGCATCGCCTTTTCGGCGCTACCACCGACACCGACCGAGATCAGCCCTGGCGGGCACCATCCGCTGCCAAGCGTCGAAACTGTATCGACCACCCAGTCGGCAACGGACGCGCTGGGCTTAAGGGTGGTGAAACGCGCCTTGTTTTGTGCGATGGTGATCTCAATCTGGTTGCCCTGCTCTAGGTCGACGTGGACGACTGCGGGCGTGTTGTCGCGAGTGTTCAATCGTCCGGCGAGCGGATCTGAGACAATCGACAGTCGAAGGGGATTGTCGGGATCGAGATTTGCCCGACGAACGCCTTCATTTAGGAGGTCTTCGAAACTGGCGGCAGACTTGATAAGAACTCCCATCCCGGACCTTGGCGAAAACTACTACGACAGGTGTCCTGGCAGATCGGCCGCCGCCCAAATGCGGCCATGCGAGAGTTCAGCAGAATTTGCCCGATGGCGTTCTTTGCCGACGGGCTCTATTCGCGCGCGTATGCCTGCGAAAAGGTACCGGATATAGTCTGGAGGATGGTAGTACGAGATGTACTGAAGGGCGTGGGCGACACTCCTTGCGATGTCTTCACCGGCAATGGTGCGTGTCCTTTTGTTCACCAGCTCTTACCCGAATGACCCGAGCCCGTCCACCAGTTTGAGGCTTTGAAAGCTCCGAATGCCCTGCTCGCCACCTTCATAGCCATAACCGCTCTGTTTGACGCCTCCACACGGCGCATCTGCGGAAACCCCTTTCAGGTAATTATACTGACAGCACCAGCCGAAACACCGCCGATCAGCGCCCGTTTCGCATCGGCGGCGCCAGTGAAGAAGTAGGCGGCTAGACCATATTCAGCGATACCTCCTCGATTGTGTCGAACGGCGCCACGGTGAGGATCGGCCCGAACGGCTCGTCATGAAGCACTCTTGCATCCTTTGACACCCCTGTCAGGATGGTTGGCGCCCAATAAAAGCCCGGCTGGTCCAGGCGTTTGCCACCAGTTTCGACGCGGGCGCCGCGATTCACCGCGTCCTCCACCAGACGCTGCATGGCCTCGATCTGGAGCGCGTTTGCCATCGGCCCCATCTCCGTCGTAGGGTCGTCGGGTGGTCCGATCTTGATCTTGCGGGCCACTTCGGTCATCCGGGATAGAAATTCCTCATAGAGTGGCCGGGCGACGAGGATTCTGCTGGGTGCGTTGCAGCTCTGGCTCGCGCACTCGAATTTGTATTCCGAAATCGCCGGAACGGCCGTTGCGAGATCCGCATCCTCGCATACAACGACCGGGGCGTGCCCACCGAGTTCAAGGACACGCCGCTGCAAGTTATTTGCGGCAAGCTTGGCTAGGTGTTTTCCAACAGCGGTGGAGCCCGTAAAGGTCACAATTTTCACAATTGGTGAACTGAGCAGATGTTCAGAAATCTGCGCCGGCACCCCGAAGACAAGATTGACCACGCCGTCCGGGATACCCGCCTGGCGCAGGGCTTCGACAATGTGGATGGCCGCACTCGGTGTCTCTTCGGCCCCTTTGAGGATTACAGGACAGCCTGCCGCCAATGCGGGGCCAAGCTTCCGAGCGATAAGCACTGCGGGATAGTTCCACGGTGTGAAGGCAGCGACCACACCGAGCGGCTCAGGGACAATCATTCGGTTCTGGCCATGTGGAATCGGGGCCGACAATTCTTCGGCGTGGGTGCCGTACCACTCCAACGTTTCGACTGCGCGCGCGTACTCGCCTGTTGCTTCGGCAATCGGCTTGCCCTGTTCTCTCGACAAATCCTTGGCTGCGTTCCCACCTTGGTGGCGAGGATTCTTGCGGCCGCGACTAGGATTTCGCCGCGATCCCTCGGGGATCGCGCGGACCAGGCCCGGCGGCTTCCCTCTGCAGAAGCCAGGGCTTCTTCTAGATCCGAAGCCGAAGCCGCTGCGACCGAGCCAAATACCTCTCCGTCGCCGGGTTGGCCAGCGTCAGTGTTCCACTACCGGCTCGCCACCTGCCGTTGATGAAAAGCTGATAGCTCGTGGCGTTGGACATCGCATGCTCCGTTTGAGTCAATTCTTGCCAGTGCGAGGCCGGCCGATGCCCGAACCGTGTCCCGCTCCTGCAGTTCATCGCGATGGTCGCGTCCGATCAAATATGGAATATCGCCCAAAAATCATCTCGATTCCAGATTTGATACGGCTCAGGCCAGCCGCGGAAGAGTGCTGGCGCTGGAACTTCATTCAAGGATGTGCGTAAGCCCGTCCGGAACGGTGGCTGACCAGTGCTTGCCCTCAATCAAGCTTCTTACGACCCTGGGGATCAGCTTGCGGACCGCGGAGACGGCAGGAGAGCGCTCATCTTGCGAGTTGACGGCAACCACAACGGAACGGGTGATTACCGGATCAATGATCTTGACCGTCCGGACTCGGCCTTGAGACGCCTCTTTCTGGATGGCCGACGGGGTAAGGATGGAATACGCCTTTCCCTCCATGACCATATTGATGATCGTAGAAAGGGAATCAACTTCGAATCTGACGTTCAAAACACAACCGTGTTGGGCAACGACATCAGCCACCGAACGCCTGACATTGTTGTTGCGCATGGGAACCGACAGCGGAAATGCGTGCAGGTCAGCCAGCGGTATCGAATCTTCGAAAGGCGGTCCGCCCGGCGGCACCACCAGACAAAACTCTTCGCGTGCCAGCACCGTCATTTGCCCCACGCTCTCGGCAGTGCGGTAGAGGACAGCTAGATTGAAGCGGCCAGCAGCCATCCACTCCTCCAGCGGTCCTGTCATGCCTCGATCATCTTAAGCGAGATCCTCGGCAATTCGCTTCTTACCGATTCAAGCAGGGGACCGCTAAGCACGCGAGCGGCTCCGGACGGAATGCCGATGGTCACCTCTCCGGAAGGAGCCGCCACCGTGTTGGTCAGTTCCGCCTCAGTGAGCTGAATTTCCTTCAGGATGATCCGCGCGGGTTCAAGCAGCTTGTCTCCGGACGCCGTGACGCTAACACCGGTCCTATCGCGAACCAGCAACTGGGTGCCGAATCCTTCCTCCAGCTGACGCACATGCAGGCTTAGAGCACTTTGAGCAACGTTGAGGGTCGCAGCGGCCTTTGTGAAACTGCCGGCTTCGACGATGCCGACAAAGTATCTTAACCGCCTGATGTCCACGATGAACAAATCCAATCGGGAACGATCCCCAGTGCCTTTCTTGTCTATCTCGAAACGAGATGGCTGGCAAGCAGCAAAATTAGAGCTGTCGCTTGTAACCAGCGTCTCCGGCCGCGAATAAGACAGGTCACTAATTGCTGGTAGAGCCGGGATCTCGTGAGCGAGGCTAACTACTGGCGGATCAATCATCTTGCCGTTTAACGGGAATGAAGACAGTCCTCGCGTGGCGCCATCATTTCCGACGCGATGATATCGCGGGCCCATTTGAGTGCCTGGGCGCTTGGCGAGAAGCCCTCATTGAACATGGCCACCCTCCGTTCGATGAATCGCAAAGCGCCAGCAAAGCCAAGCCGCCGCGCATGCGCCGCTGTTTCACGAACTTTATTAGGTGTCATTGCGACCATCCGGCCACCGCCTTGCATGCCGTCATCTGGTCGCCAGAACACACCAATCTCCAAACTGAATTGGACGCCGGCGACCGCCGGCTGTTTACTGCCCTTGATTGCAGCCGCTAGGACACTCCGAAATGTACGCATGCTTTTTCGCAGCAGTAAACGCTACGAATGCAATACCTCGCATCCAGGCTGAACCTACCGTCCTTGTGCTAATCGTTGCTCTTCTTCGCCAGACAGACGCTGATCCGACGAAGGCTCTGGTGTTTTTCTTCAATCGTTCGCTGGCATGCTGAGATGAGCGCGCGCCACCCAAAGTCGATCGACGCGAGTGGTACCAGCAATCTGCCTGAACGGCTCCAAGACATCATCCGACGCCGGGACACGGTGCTCGGTCCTGGCTATCAGTTTTCTGAGACGATTCCGGTGGAGTTTGTCTCGAGTTTTGGCGCCCACCTAATTGACAGCGACGGCAATGACTATCTCGACGCCTATAACAATGTTCCGGGCGTTGGCCACGCGCACAGGCATGTTGTGGACGCAGTTTCCCGCCAGATTGCTGCAGTCAACACTGATACACGCTACCCCCAGGAGCCCCTGGTTGCCTATGCTGAGCGGCTACTTGCGACATTCCCAGCTGAGCTGTCGAAGTTAAGCTTGCCCTGCACTGGATCCGAAGCAAATGATCTCGCAGTTCGCGTCGCGAGGTTTTATACGGGCGGAGAGGGTATCATAGCTACTCGTTGGGCGTTTCACGGTCGTACTCGTGAGGTTGCGAGTTTTTCCCCAATGCTGGGCGCAGGATCACCGCTCGGACCGAACGTCCGCCTCATTGCCGCTCCTGACCCAAGGCTATGCGTACCTGAACAATCTGTTGAGGAGTATATGCGGGATCAAGTGCGTTCCGCAATTATTGATCTCGAACGGCACGGATACAAGCTAGCAGCCTTGATTGCCGATTCCGCATTCACCTCCGATGGCATTTTTACTCACCCAGTGGGCTTCATGCAGGCAATGATCGACGAGATTCACGCCGCCGGTGGTCTCTACATTGCCGACGAGGTTCAGTCGGGGTTCGCTCAGCTCGGAGGTACGATGTGGGGTTTCAGTCGGCATGCAGTGACCCCTGATGTCGTTACGATGGGCAAGGCGATGGGGAACGGCTTCCCCATCTCTGGGGTGGTCTTCCGCCCGGAGGTCTGTGACGAATTCGGACAGAAGGTCAGTTACTTCAACACATTGGGTGGCCGATCGATTTCTGTAGCCGCGGCGTCCGCAGTGCTCGATGTATTCGAGCAAGAGAATGTGCGTGAACGTGTTGTCGTTAACGGCGCAACCCTGCTGGCAGGGCTTGAAACGCTGACACGGAATTCTCCTTACGTTGCTGAAATCCGAGGCAGCGGCCTGTACCTTGGTGTCGAGATCGTCAAGGACAGAGGGACGCTCGAGCCCGATCCCATTCTTTGCGAACGCATCATCAAGGGCCTTCGCGATCGTCGAGTTCTGATCAGCCGGACCGGCCCGGCGGGTAACGTGTTGAAAGTTCGACCTCCAGTCGCTTTCACCGCTACCGATGTGTCCCGATTCCTTGAGACCTTTGCCATCGTAGCGAAACAGCGGCTTTAGAAGGCTGTAACAACATGAACAAATCACCCGACGCGGTGTTGCAACGGCTCTTGGAGAAGAGCAGCCTGCTCTCATCAAGCCAACCTATCGACCCCTTGCTGTTGAAAAATATGCTTGAGAGGCACTATGGGCTCAGTGGGCATTTTAAACGATTGGCCAGTGAAAAGGGCCATACGTTCAGGCTTAAAGCAGGTGCGGATGAATACCTCGTAAAGGTGTCACCGTCTGACGAGCCCGAACTAGTTACGGCGTTGCAGCTTGCGGTGATGCGTTATCTTGATGATGCCGCTCACGCCTTACCGATCCAGCGGATCAAGTCTACCCTTGATCGGAGGGATAGCGTTCCAATCGACTTGGACGATGGCACCTGTCGAGTAATCAGCGTCTTCTGCTTTGTCGAAGGCCTGTTATGGGAGCAAATGGATGCCAACATTGAGCACTTGACCAAGCTGGGGGACATGCTCGGGCGAATAAACAGTGCGCTGCGATTATTTGGACATCCAGCCGCCGAGCGCAGCTTAGTTTACGACATTCGCCACTTTCACCATTGGGCCGCACTTGTTGAATACACGCCGGATCCCCAGCGCCGTTTGCTCGCTCAACGGGCCCTTAGGCTCTTCGACGAAATTGTGCTGCCGCGGCTGCCCAGTCTTGAGATGCAAGTGATCCACGGTGACTACGCGCCCAACAATGTTGTGGTGGATCCGCACAGCGATGTCCTCGCGAAGGCCATCCTTGACTTTGGTGACACTGTTCATAGCGCCGTGATCTTTGACCCTGCGAACTCGGTCGCGCATCTGATCGGCCGCACTCAGGATCACCCTTGGCAAGATGCCTTTGCCTTTGTCGCCGGGTACGAGCAGAGCCGGCCGATAAACGAGTCAGAACTTCCCCTGTTGCCAGTTGCGGCTCTCGCGCGGCTCACCATGCTCGCGTTAATCAGGCACTGGAAGGCGGAGCGCGCACCTGACCAGCGCGAGGAGCTACTCGCTAGTGCCGAGTATTACTGGACGAACCTAGATCGGGCCATGGCCGTACCACTCGATGACGTCATCGCGCGATTCCGCTACCGCGCCGGTGATCCTGGTACGTGAGCACAGCGACCGGAAGCGGGTGCGGTTCCATGGCAGGGAACGCCTGCAGAAACCAGGCCTGTCCGCACGCTAAATTGAGACAGGTCAGTAATTGCTGGCCAGAGCCAGGATCTCGTGGGCGCGGCGAACTACTGGCGGATCAATCATCTTGCCGTTCAACGAGAATGCAGACAGTCCACGCGTGGCGGCATCGTTTTCCGCCGCGATGACATCGCGGGCCCATTTGAGTTCCTCGGCGCTTGGGGAGAACGCCTCATTGAATACGGCCACTTGCGTCGGATGAACCGCCAAAGCGCCAGCAAAGCCAAGCCGCCGCGCATGCGCCGCTGTTTCACGAATTTTATAGGTGTCGGAAAACTCACCGATGCTTCCTATGAAGCCCAGCGGCAGCAACCCGGCCGCGCGGGCGGCAAAAAGAACAGAAAGGTTCGGCATCAACAGAAGGTCGAATTCCGGAGAGCCGCCAACAGCAACGCTGAAGTCTTCAGGGCCGAGCGCCATTGCAACCATTCTTGGATGGGCCGATGCAATGGCCGTGAGCCTTTGCAAGGCGCCTGGAGTCTCGATTTGGGCAAGGAACCGGATATGTCCCAGCGGCAGATTTCTTTCCCGTTCAAGTTCCGAAACGGCATTCGCGATCTCTAAAACCCACTCTGCCGAATCCGTCTTCGGTAGAACCAGCGCGTCAACACCCGCCATCACCGCTGCATCGAGGTCGACCGCCAAGGCGCGCAAACCACGATTGACGCGGACCAAAACAGATGCGTCTTTGCGCGCGACTTTTGCCACGGATTGAGGAAGCTGCCGCCGGGCCTCGCCCTTCTGATGCTGGGGAACGGAATCTTCCAAGTCGAGAATGATGCCATCCGCACCCCGCTCATGCGCCGTCTCCACAAAGCGTGAAACGTGAGCAGGTACGAAGAGCAGAGACTTCCAGCGGGGTACAGACATAGCGCTCTCAACGGCCGCAAAGGGACATTCGACAATGGTGTGGCATTACCAAGTGTGGCAATGAGCATTGCTTGTTGCTGGAGCATCGAAATGAACTGAGAGACACACCGGCTCTTCGTAAATCGCGAGCGCAATGACCTTGCCGAGAAACGCGCTCACGCCTCCACGGCCGCCGCGTGTAGCGCCTCGAAAAAAGCGAGTTGAGCCAGCGCAGACTCGTGGTTTCTCGACTCGGGCCAAGCCGAGTTGACCCCGATCACCACTTTGTCTTTCGGATAAACGAAGATCGCCTGACCACCGTAGCCCAAGGCCGCGTACCCGTCCTTGTAAATCCACCAGTAATAGCCGTAACCGGTCGCCCCCCCGGGTGAGCCTGCAAAGGGCACCTGTGCTCTGGTCGCATCCGCCACCCAGTCGGGCGGCAGCACCTGCACGCCGTTTGCTCTACCGCCCTCCAACATGAACTGCCCGAGGCGCGCGAAATCTCGCAATGTTACGAGCAGCCCGCTATCGCCCCGTTCATTTCCTGCTGCATCCACAATCCAATACCCATGGTTCTCCATGCCGTAGGGCCGCCAAATCTTATTCGTCAAATATTCCGACAGCGATTTCCCAGTTGCGTTGATCACCAACATACCTGCAAGGTGAGCGTCAGGACTTTTGTAAGAGAATTTTGTTCCCGGCTGATCTGCCCTGGGAAGGTCACGCATATAGCTGACAATGGGGTCCACCGCATTTACAAACGGCGCCGCCCAAGACTTCGTGCCGTCTCCGTCCGGGTGGACGTAATCATCATCAAATTTCACACCTGAGGTCATCGTCATCAACTGGCGGACGCTGACGCCTTCGTAGGCGCTACCTTTCAGCTCTGGGATATAGCTCGTCACCGGGTCGTTCACGCTCTTGACGTGGCCGTCTTGAATCGCTGCGCCCACCAAGAGCGGGGTCACGGACTTGGTCGCAGATTGGGAGTCCCAACGGTCGTCTTTCGTACGGCCAAGGCCATAGCGCTCGAGCAGCACTTGACCGTCCTTGAGTACCAGGACGCCGGCGACGCGCCAAGCGGCCATGTAGCGCTCCACATCCATAACCTGACCTTCCCAGGTCCAATGAGGCGAAATCTGATGACTGGCTAATGGTAGGGTGCGCACCTGCCCACCGTTGCCAACGACGCGAACTGGCTCAATCATCTCTCTCGAGCGATATCCAACAAGCTGCTGCTCCGGTGTCCAGTGCATGACCGGCCCCCTCGGCGGCAGCGGCCCTGTAAACTCCGTCCTCATGGGTTCTTCCTTGTTCCGCAATCGCGTAGGGTGCCTAAGTTCGGCGGGTTTGCTCAGGTCCAGGTTTTCGATACTCCGATGCAACTGAGCGCACTCACGCAGGCGGTTTCGCAGATAGTTGCTGCAGTCTAGATTTCGACCACCACCAAGTCGCGTAAAGGATCATCAACCAGAGCAAAGGCATAAGCGTAAGCAACGATCCCACTGCGGCGATTGTCGGATCGATTTCCTGTCTTATATTTTCAAGCATTTTCAGTGGCAGGGTTTGCATGTCAAACCCGCTGACTAGAGAAGTGATGATCACCTCGTCGAAGGAGCCAATGAACGCGAACACGGCACCTCCTATGATGCCCGGCAGGATCAGCGGTAACGTCACCCTCATGAAGACCTGTATAGGCGCGGCCCGCATGCTTTGCGCTGCCCGCTCTAGCCGCTGGTCAAAATTCGCCAGCGTTGCCAAGACGATTACTACGACGCTGGTGATAGCACCGGTACTGTGCGCCAAAACGAGGCCTGACCTCGTTCCTAATAGTCCGAGCTTTAGAAGCCCGAAATAGGTCGCAATGCCAACGACGATGGCTGGAAAGGTGATCGGCGCTAAGATCGCCATGGTCAGGACGGAACGGACCCGCCGAGAGGTGCGATTGAAGCCATAGGCAGCGAGCGTCCCGAGTATGGTCGACAGGATCGCAACTGTGACGGCGATCTGAATACTATTCCAAAACGCGCCGGTCCAGGATGGGTCGCCGAGGAAGGCACGATACCACTTCAAGGAAAGACTTGAAGGCGGAAACTCAAGAGCCGGCCCGCCGCTAAAAGACATCATTACGACGATCAGCCCAGGGAAAAGCAAATAGGCCATGACGAGCGTGACAAACACCGCACCGACAATGCTGGACAAGCGGCTGTCGCCCCTGGCGCTGTAAAGCTGAGCAGTCCAGCGCTTCGCTCGGTACGGAGCGGCAAGATCCTTGAGAAATCGTGTCAGCGCAGCAAAGGATGGCAGCGGGCTGGGCAAAGACTTCCGAGTTGCTCGCGCCGCACGCCCCTGCGAACCAGAAACATCGAGCCCGAATATCGAGAGCACAACAAGGGCAATTCCAAGGAGAATGAAGGCTGCGGCGGCCGTGGGCGCAAGGTTGAAGGAGCTCGCGACTTGCGACGCTATGAAAGTTGAGAGCATCGCGTCTCCCAATCCGCCGAGCGCCTGCGGCGTGACATAGAAGCCGAGGCAGACTACAAAGACAAGCAGCGAGCCACTGCGAATCCCAGGCAGACTGAGGGGCAAGAACACGCGCCAAAATGCGAGAAAAGGCCCCGCGCCCATGCTGCGAGCTGCCGCAAGCAACGACGTGTCGATGCCCTGCATCACGCTTAGCAGCGGCAGGATCATCATCGGGAGCATTATGTGCACCATACCGATATAGACAGCTAAGCGATTGTAGATAAGCGGAACTGGACTGGAGATCAGTCCCAGATTGAGCAACAGATTGTTGATCAAGCCGTGGTCACCAAGAATCACAACCCAGGCATACGTGCGCACCAGCCCGCTGGTCAGCCAAGGGATGAGGACAAGCACAATTAGCGCGATGCGCACGTGCTTGGAGGCGGACACGATAAGATAGGCTGTTGGATAGCCTATAATAAGGCAGATGGCAGTGGTAACGACGCTAATTTTGACAGTCTGGAAGAGAACGCGGACATTCGACGTTTGTTCAAAAAATCCCTGGTAGTTGCTCAACGAAAAAGCGGGTGCGTTGAGGCTGGTCAGCAAGAGTTGAACCATCGGTATGCCCAACACCGCAATCAGCAACACGAAGGCCGGCGCAGTCAGTACAATGGGCCGCCGCCCTAATTTCTGGAGCGTCTTCATTACCATGCCCTACCTTGGCTAAGCCGAGACGAAGCGAACGTCAGACCGTAACCAGTCGAGCCGCACCTCATCTCCCCGGTCGAAAATCTCCTGTCCCGAGGCAACATGCTGACGCACAATAAGCACGCTTTTGCCGATGCTGACGTGGTACTTTCTCAGTGGGCCGGCATAGATCATTTTAGTAACAGTCCCAATCACGGACTGACGCTGGTCCGTATCGGCACGTCCAGGCCCCGTCGCAACTGCAAGCCGGATTCGCTCTGGCCGGATCATTGCCAAGGTGCCGGACGGCTGTGTAGCATCGGCTTCAATCTTGAAAGCCGGATCTTCAAAGATGTTAGCCTCGCCCAAGAAATTCGCTACGAAGGCCGTTGCGGGCCGGTCATAGAGGCCTTCTGGTGTGCCAATCTGCTCAATTCGCCCAGAGCGCATCACTATAATTCGATCAGATAATGTGAGCGCCTCCTCCTGATCGTGAGTGACACATATTGTCGTCTTCCCAAACTCCTTGTGCAGGCTCCTGATCTCGTCCTGCATTTGTTCCCGAAGGTGCCGGTCGAGCGCACCCAGCGGCTCGTCAAGCAGAAAGACTGGCGGGTCCGCAATCAGAGCACGGGCGAGGGCCACGCGCTGCTGCTGCCCGCCACTAAGTTGCCACGGCAAACGGTCGCCGAAGTCGGTCAGGTGCACACGGTCTAAAAATCGAGTGACCCGCCCCGCCCGATCAGCCGCTGCAACGCCCCGCATTTCGAGGGGAAATTCGAGGTTCCGTCGCACTGAGAGGTGCGGAAAAAGAGCATAGCTCTGAAAGACGATGCCTTGGTCGCGCCTGTACGACGGTACCGCGGCAACCGATTTTCCATCGATCAAAATGTCCCCACTACTCGGCGCCACGAAGCCAGCGAGCAGCATCAGCGCTGTTGTCTTACCTGACCCGCTCGGACCGAGTATTGTCAGAAATTCCCCCCGACTCACCGTCAGTGATACATCTCGAACCGCCGCGACTGCCCCATACATCTTGGTGACGCCACAAAATTCGATCTGCACGGGCACGTGTTTTTCCTTCGGCGCTTCATCCCTGGCCAATGGGATCGCACCTCCACTTTGAACAGAGAGATCGTTCAATATCGGCACTCCTGAGCCTGGAGCATCACCCGAATGTGGCACGGCACGGGCAGGCGCGACGGGCCGAAGGCAGCTCTCATCATCGTAGAATCCAGTCATTCCAGCGCTGGACTAAACGCTGCGTGTTGGACACTCCGTCCTGTCCGATCTCCGCATACCACTCCGCATTTATTGCGTAGCTGTTCGCCATATATTCGGGATACGTGGCCAGTTTGCGGGCAGCATCATCGGGTATTTGCTTGTAGGCGTTTCGGTTGCTAGGACCTACGGGAAACAGTCTGGCGAGGGCAGCCTGCCGGTCGGCACGGGTAGCAAACTCGATGTACCTCTGTGCGTTCTGCGCATTGGGGCTGCCTTTTGGGATGTAATAATAATCCAAGGTTAGCTTTTGCCGATTACGATTGACCTCGATCGGCTTGCCCTCGACTACCAATGAGACCATCCGTCCGTCATAGGAATGCGCAAGGTCGGCCACGTTATCCCGCATTATTTGGAAGACCTCAGATCCACTGTTCCACCACTTGCGAACGTGCGGCTTGATCTTATCTAAGCTCGCGAAAACACGGTCAATGTCCATCGGGTAGAGTTTATCGACGGGGACGCCGTCCGCCAACAGAGCTTCCTCCCACGGGCCGCCTCCGTCTTGGCCGGTGGGGAGCGTGCGAGCGCCAGGGAACTTCACAACGTCCCAGAAGTCCGCCCAAGTGGCGGGCTGAGGCTTGCCCGCTGGAAATTTGTCAGTGTTGAAGGCCATGACCCAAGAATACATATAGGGCGCTACGCCGAAGGGTTTTTTGGCGTATTCTTCCATCGCATCTAGTTCGTTTTGCTTGTATGTTGAGTAATCTATTTTCTCAAGGTAGTTGTGCCTTGCTAGATCGAGCACGCCAGTCTGGCTCAGGATCCCCACGTCGACGGAAACGCTGTTTGCTGCTACCATCATACCGATTTGCGCTGCGCTGACATCTTGATTGATCGGAGTTACTTTGATTCCGGTCTCGGCCTCAAACGGTTTTATAATGGCTTCTGCATGCGCCTTGGCAACATCGCCACCGACTACCACTACTCTTACTTCGCCCGATTGAGCACGAGCTGCACCGGATCGGGTAAGCAATGCCGCTGTGGCTACAGCAGAGGATGTTGCCTGAATAAAACGCCTGCGATTTAGCGAAAGGTTCATTGTCAGTTCCTCCCATTGTTCATTCTGGTTCTTGCACGAGCCGTCGAGGTGCTCTTAGCTGACTTTGAACGGACAGGCGTTTAAGTCTAACACATTTTTGGGATTGTTGGCATCTGGGAACGAGATGGATCCGCGGGCCAATGCCGACCTTTCGTGGAATTCGGCTTGACCGGCGTATACACGGCCGTCAGCGTTGGGGGCTTGGCATTAGCGCTTTGAAGGTCCGCTTCAAGACCGCGCCTCGAAAGAACGTGAGGAGAGATTTCGCAGAGTTGCACGTTCGATGTATCGAAGGTGTCGCGCATCGTTCCGTGCTGGGCTGCAGCCGCCCCACCCGCTGAGTCCACCGGCAGCGTGAAACCCCTTGTGAGGCTCTGTCCCTTCGCACACGAGGCATGATCACCGCCAGCCGCCGGGCGAGCGCGACAAGGCGTGCCGCGCGTGCGCTCAACCAAGACCATTCGTTACATGCGTCGCGGCGTCTGCGCGGCCAGAAGAGCCTTTCTCGTGAGACCGTATGTCCGTCCCGAATCAGTGAGGTGTGTCGCACTACATTTGCTTGTCCCAGCGTCGCTTTCTATGTTCAGCTCGAAGTCAAACCGCTTGTTCAATTTTCCGCTTCGCCGACGGAAGGCGTGAGAGATCTCGACGATGTATCACCTTCGATCGGCCCCATCGTGGCGGGGTTGAAGCCCACAGTTAGTTCGACGGCCAGCGTTGATCGCGTCACGGTGACGATAGGGCTCGCCGTAGTTTATCAGAACACTCACTCGCCTTCATTCAACCTATCCTCGCCTCGATTGGGGCTCAGATAGCCAACTTCTCGAATGCCTTCGTCGGGGGTTGTAGAAACGCTAAATAGATGCAATCGAACACGTCTGCATGGCGTCATCGCTCGTCCTGTAGACCTTGAGGGCTGTCCGCGACGGAAGACGCTCTTCATCCCAGCATTGTGCCAGATCTTTCCCCACCGGCTCACCGAACGGGTGATGCCGTGATCAGCTATCATCCGTGGCACCGGCACAAACAACTCGCACCTGGCGGTCGCGATTGCCCGTGCGCTGGTCCGCAACGCCCCACGGCCGCTACTTCAATGCGGTCGACTTGGGATCAAGGCCGGGCCGCGGCAGCAAGCAGGCCCATCGCCGACTACCTCACCCGGCTCAATTTTGTTGTGCTCTATGAACTCGGCTATCTCCCCTTCGCCTAGGCCGGCGGTCAACTGCTCTTCCAGCTGATCAGCCGGCTCCGCGAACGGACCTCAATTATCGTCACCACCAACTTGGCCTTCGGCGATGGCCACACGGCTGCGCCAGCGCGTCATCAACGAGCAGTTAAACGGCAACGTATGGCAGAAGCACGTCTAACACCATGAGATACGGACGGGTTTCACCACCTAGCGCGCACAGCACCTAATCTGGCCGGTTGAAAGTGTGCTTGAGTATTGCAAGCCCCGCCATCAGCCGGGTCGGCAGTGGTGGCATGCCAGGGGCCGCCCGAATAGACGGCGCCGAAACGCTCCTCCAGCACCGGCCAGTCAATCGCCTGCTCCAGCCACACTAGCTTGTGCTTTATAGTGATGATCAGATCGAGCCCAGAGCGAAACAGGGCCTGCTCTCCCGTCTCGCGCCTCTCGCGTGCCTGGACATTCGCCGTTCCCTCGATTCGCGGCCGCCGAACCGAGTTAATCGCCCTCCGCATCACTAAGGAACCGCGAAGCCGTATTGCAGGAAAGCGCCCATAAACCGCTAATCCTGCAATTCCAAAGCCGCTATTTGCCCCAAGCCATTTAGCTGAGGCCGTGTAAGTCAGTCCTTGATAAAAAGCTTGCGCTCTACGTTGGTCAACAATTCGATGCCGCTTTTCTTGACAACAACAGTCTCACTGAGCTCGTAGTTTGCGTCGCCTTCTTTTGTCCCATCTCCGGCCCACATTCCGCAGATTATGTGAAAGCACATACCCTCCTGAAGTTGCACCATCTCTCCTTTACGGAGGCTTGCGGTGTGATCACGCCAAGTCGGATGGTAATTCAGGCCTAGTGAGTATCCGATGCGGGAGTGCTTCTGATAGCCCTCTCGCTCAAGCACCGCTTGCCAGGCCGCCCAAACGTCGTGGCAAGTCACGCCGGGTTTCATGGCCGACATCGCGGCCTCAAGGCCCTCCTTAACGATGTCGCCGACGCGCAGAAGGCTATCGCTCGGCTCGCCGAGACTTACCGTGCGGCAAAGAGCCGCGTTATAGCGCATATAGCATCCGGCCAGTTCCAGAGCGGTATAGCTGCCCGTTGTAATAACATCATCCGTGAAGGGCGTATGGGGATAACTAACGTGAGCCCCCGATAGAATTAAAGGAGGGGCACTTGGCAACGCACCATGAAAACTCTCGATACCCTCGGCTTGCGCCTGGAGAATACGGCCCGCGAGTTCACTCTCCCGTATACCCGGTCGGAGATATTCAATGGCAACCTGCATCACATGATCAGTGATCCGCCCAGCCTTCCGCATAAACTCAATTTCGCGAGGTGACTTGATTGTCTTGAGTTCATTGACGAGAAGACCGACATCAATCCACTCAGCCTCAGGAACGTGGTCCCTTAGCGCGAAAAAGGCGCGAGGCGTAAAGTAATACGTATCGCCTTCGTAGCCGATCCGGCCGCTGTTCCAGCCACGCCTTTTGATCTCTTCTGCAACAGCTTCCATGGCGTGAAGGGAGTGCGCGTCCGAGAATGCGTCGGCATAGGCAACAATGTTGTCGCGTGAAAGCCAGGTCGTGTGGTACGCGCCGCCTTTGTCAACGCCGCGTCCGACCCAAACTGGCTCCAAATCCTCCTTCGGCACGAGAAGCGCCTGGGTGTTTTGGTAACTCCAAGAATCGAAGCCCGAGAGATAGTTTAGATGCGCCGGATCGGTCGAAACTAAGAGATCCAGCCCCTGGCCGGCCATCTGCTCACGCACATTTCTTAAGCGCTCCTGATATTCTTCCTTGGGAAACGCAGTCGGCATTTGACTTTCCTTATGAACGTGTTGGTAAGTTGAATTTGCCGGGCTTTTAGCTCGCAGAGGGTGCCTCAACGGACTGCCGGGTCGGACCAACAGCTCTCTTTCCGAGCGCGTCTATGAGAGCCGCCCCAGTTCGGATTCC
Source organism: Mesorhizobium escarrei (assembly GCF_935825525.1). Lineage (GTDB taxonomy): Bacteria > Pseudomonadota > Alphaproteobacteria > Rhizobiales > Rhizobiaceae > Mesorhizobium > Mesorhizobium escarrei. The sequence goes on along the minus strand of NZ_CAKXZT010000141.1, from coordinate 41,408 downwards.
TTTCGTGAAGCAGTCGATTGTGATATTTTCATCCGGCGCGTGATTCATCTCGTCGGCGTTCGCATAGGGCACGATGAACGACTGCGTCCCGAGGATTTTCGTCCAAACATAGTCGGGGAGGCTGCCGCCAAGGCAGGGATAGACAAATGGTTCTACGCCTTGTGCGAGCTGAACGGCTTGCCGAACCAGCTCCGAAAACGACGCTTCAAGCGGTGTTTTTGAGGGCTGCATGGCCTCCACACGGATAAACTCGACAGAGGGCGCGTGCTTCCTGACGTGAGCTTCCACCTTTGCAAGAATATCATCGGGATCCTGACATTCGATCAGCCGCGCATCGCATTTGACAAAAGCTTCGCGGGGCACGATGTTTTTTTGGCCCGGGCCATCATATCCGCCATGCAGGCCGTTAATGGTTAGGGTCGGATAGAACATAAGCCGGTCAGCTACCGGGCGGTCGAGCGGACTGTCCAGCTGTTCCAGACCGAGTGACTGTTTCACTTCCTCGATATCCCATGGCAGCTTCGCAATAGCGGCGCGCTCGAGATCTGTCGGCGCGAGGACGTCGTCGTAGAAGCCGTCGATAGTGATGTGGCCATCCGCATTCTTCATCGTTGCCAGAAGATGAACTAGTGTCCAGACCGGATTGGGTACCACCCCTCCATAGATGCCCGAATGGACGTCGCGATTAGCTGCACGAGCCTTTAGATCGAAACCCACTATTCCGCGAACCCCGTGAGTAATGACAGGATGACCGGATTCGTGCTGAGGCCCGTCTGCGGTCACCACCAGGTCCGCCTTCAGCAGCCCGCGGTTCAAGCGGACGAATTCAGCAATATTGGGACTTCCGGTCTCCTCTTCACCTTCTAGCAAGATCAAGACATTGCAGGGAAGACGGCCATGCACGGCGAGATATGACTCAACAGCAAGTATTTGCGCGAAATGTTGTCCCTTATTGTCTCCTGCGCCTCGTGCATATATCCGCCCGTCACGGATTGTCGGCTCAAAGGGCGGGCTAGTCCAATCCTCAAGCGGTTCGGGAGGCTGGACGTCGTAGTGACCATAGAGCAAGACAGTCGGGGCTCCAGGCGCGCGTTCCCATCGACCGAGCACCATGGGATGCCCTGCCGTCGCGTAGGTACGGGCTTCTAGCCCCAGGTCCTTCAGCATTGTAACGAGAAGCTCAGCTACTTCGGATATGCCTATGTTATGAGCGCTGACGCTAGGGTGCCGCAAGTACTCCAAAAGCCGCCTTACAAACCCATCTTTGTTCGCGTCGATGTGCTCGAAAACCCGGGACAACTCTGCTGAGGCGAACGGAATGTTAATCTGACTTTTCCTTGACACCGATTTATCCTTGACACCGTGAGAGTTAAACCTAAACCGCGTGAGCTTGGCTGAGAACGCCGCCAAACCGTCCTTGGAAAAGAAACGCTCATCTCTGTTAGAAGTCATCGCTGGCCGGTTCGAGTCAAATTCAATTTGCCTATTTTGACCATCTAGAGGCGAGATGGATCGCCTCACATTTTGGTCGAATAAATCCCGGGCCTGTGCCTTTTTAGGTGGAGGGGACAGACCCCAATGATAGGACGGGCCGATCGCGGCAATGAACGAACTGAGGTTCGATCGCCCTGGCCAAGGCGAGATGTTCGCGAGACGGCCAGATCGTGAGGGTGTCGGCAATTTGTCACCACCGTCGGGCAGGCAAGAAGACGGCCGAAGGTGCGGCGATCCATGATCTGGAATTCGGCCTGGTCGTCAGATAATCTGTAAAGGGCTTGCAACACCAGGATCTTGAACATCATCGCCGCGTCTTATGGCGCCCCGCCCCATTACGCAGTCCGAACGCTTCAGCGCCTTCAAATCCGGCTTGCGGAAATGTCCGACACCATCGCTATCAGGTTCAACAGGCACCCCGCGCTCAGCGGTGCATAGCGAACTTCCAGGACGGCTTAGCGCGCAGCTCTTGGGTTCGCAACAGAATCGGAGGCACACTCACGGCAGCCGACACGTAAGGACTGCAACACCGTGCGCACCCTAACAGGCCCGATCGGCAAGCCGCCAATATGGCTGATGACGGGCTCATCCGCGGCCGCATCGCCACCATCGGCCACCTGCATCGGACATTTAGCAAGCATATGCTCGGCGCCTGATTAGCAAGCGCCGTAAGGGATTTCCCAGCCAGAGACTCCACCAAGCTCTCGACGCGCCACTCGTTAACCGCGCAACGACGTCATCGGCATCGTGCACGCGCCAAGTTCGCGAAATTAGTGACCAAGAAATCAATCTCAGCGGGCCAAAAATTGGCCCGAATAGTACCGGCATCAGCATCCGAATGCCATCGGCTCCCCCGACTAATCTCACGTGAGCGCTCCAACTCGTCGGCCCGTAGACATTCGCCCAAGCCAAGCCGGTCCACACTCCGGGTTCGAAACGACAGAAGGACCGTTCACAAACTCCTGCCACTTTGCTGCAATCGCTGGGATTGCGGGAGCGGCCCATGACAGAACCGACGCAAAGGGCCGGTGTCGAACACCACGGGTTTGTCGGCTGGCAGAACATCAATGCACATAAGGGCAGCCTTTCCCCAGGCAGCCGCCAGCATACGGACAAGCTCGGCAATGCCACTTGGATCGGAGGCGCACTTCCCACGCCAGATAGCCTTGCCTTCACGGCGGATCGACATCGCCGTTTGTTTATCGACACGCGTCGGCCATGAATATGGGTGCCGGCGGCCAAAGCAGAAACTCGACGTAAGCGCGAATGAGAACCGACGCGAACGACGCCGACGGTTTGGCGCATCTCGCAGAGGTGGACCTCTTCGTGAGGTGCGGGTGAAACTTCGCCTACCTGCGGGAATGCGAGGACCGCATGTCTTCATCAGCCCCAAGGATTCGGTTCGAAAGCTCGGGTGATCCTGACTAGCCCCCAAGCCCGTCAGATCCTCATTTCGATCCCGGCGAGCAATGTTCGAGTGAATGTCCACAGCCTGTTTGTCTTTCAGGAAGGGCTCGCTCCCGTCGTGCTGCCGATGCTGGAGGCCTGGCGCAGCATACGTCCCTACCGGGAGATGGGCAGAGCCATTCCGCTTGTTGGGGTGGTGCACCGCTGGCTCAGCAGAGTGCGTCCTCCGGATTTGGTCCCGCGAAGCTCAATGATGAGACGACCGATGTTGACCGCGAAGGCAACCGTGTACCCGACCACAGTTCTTCGAGCGCGACATACTTGCCCCCGGGATACCCCATCAACCCTTCCGCTTCACAGGACCGACGGCGTCCGCGACGCAATTGAGGCCGCAGCCGAACGAGCCGCCGGCCAACCTTTACGAAGCAGTTCTTCTCGGCTTCAAATGTTGACAAGCCAAACCCCAGCGGTCCAGTGCGTGCGTTCGGTCGAAACGTTGCCCGGCCAGCGTTACACAGCCAAGCCGATCGCCCACTTACTTTCGCTCCGAGAGAACCCACGGTCTGATCGCGTCTTGAGTTGCGCTTGTCACATTCGCGACAATGCGGCAGCTGCTTCATTGGGCGCGTCGTAAAAAGCATGGTTTGACGCTCAGATTCACGATTGGCACGCCGATTGCTCGATTATGACTGCCAGTGAGCTTAATGGCCCCAATTGCCAAGGCTTTGCTAGCAAGGAACCGTGAACTGGAGAATTCGACCATGAATGAAACGTCTTTGATAATCGATAGTGTCATTCCGCGTACTGCTGTTGTCAAATGTACGGCGAGAATTGGCGCCTACATCAGGAACATCAAGCTGTCGGGCGATTTGCCGGACCAGACCATCGCCGCGATAAAAAGCCTGCTTCTTGAACACAAAGTCATTTTCTTTCGCGACCAGAGTCATCTTGACGACGCCGAGCACGAGCGCTTTGCTATTCGTTTCGGGAAGCCTATGCTGTCTCCGACGTTAGATCCTGCCAATGGAACAATCTCGATCCTCGACATTGATAGCGCGCGCGGTTTCCGGACTGATGCTTGGCACATCGATTTCGCCTACCTGGATGCCTATCCCAAGATTTTGGTGCTGCGAGGCGCTGTGATCCCACCAGTCGGCGGCGACACGATGTGGTCAAACACCGCTGCAGCATATCTCGACTTGCCGGCGCCGCTCCAACGTCTTGCCGACGGCCTCTGGGCGGTTCACAGCAACGCGTACGACTTTGCCATATTCGCTCGCCCTACCGAGGCCGAGAAAACGGTTCACAATGAGGGTCTTGATAGAGCAAGTTTTGAGACCGAGCATCCCGTTGTACGTGTCCATCCCGAAACCGGCGAGCGAACTTTGGTACTTGGTCTCTACGTGAACAGTTTCATTGGCCTGCCGAAATATGACGGCCAGAAGGTATTCGATTTATTCGAGTCTCATATCACCGCACCGGAAAACACTGTGCGCTGGAGTTGGAAGCAGGGCGATGTCGCTATCTGGGACAACCTCGCCACGATGCATTACGCGGTTAGGGATTATGGCGACCAGCATCGCGTCGTCCGTCGCGTTGCTATCGACGGCGAGGTACCCGTCGGCGTTGACGGTCGGCGCAGTGTAGCGCGGATTAAGATCATCAGGCAGCCGCCTGCGAGTATCGTCTAGCAGGCTGTTGAAGAAGTCCACTTGTGAACGATGAAGCTGCTTCATCGCCGCCATGGAAGCAGATTTGTCCGTTGATGGAGCCGTCTGGTTGAATCTCGGCCCAGCCATTGCCTTGGGCTTCGTCCATTTCGTCATTGCCTTGCCAGGAGAAGGCGACATTGTTGCCGCCGCCCGCTCCGAAGATCTGTCCGGTGACGCAGCCGAAGGCGAAGTCGCCGCAGCCATCCGCCGCGAACTCAATGTAGGCGGGCTCCATCCTGTCGCGATAGTCCCCACATTAGTCGGGCATCGCGACGATCTGCCAGCGACCGGTGCCGCTCATGCCGGCGCTGCCAGGAACTTGGGCAAACGGATCAGATTGTAGGCCGCTAGGTTCAAGGTGAAGGCAGCGCCCACACGGGCGCATCCTCGCAGCTTGATCTTGGTCATGCCGGCCGAGCCCTTTATCCAGCCGAATACCTCCTCGATCCGCTTGCGACAGCGCTGACTGACATCCTAGCCCGGATGCGCTTCGTGCAGTCATCGATCGACGTCACGCGCGGCTTGCCGGTTTTACTCAGATGGCCGTCGACGGGGATGTGCGGCGACCTTGCGCTCGCGCAGGTCCTTGATGAACTGGCGCACGTCATGGCCCTTGTCGGCGCCCAGTGTGTGCGCCGCCGAGTCAACCGGCGGCAAGCTGATTCTTGGCAAGACCTCGAAAATGGGTCAGCGCGACATCCGCAGACTGCTGATCATCGGCGCCATGGCCGTGGTGCGATGGACCGCCCGCCGCGGCGCGCCGAAGCGATCGTGGCTGGCCGGCATGATCGGTCGCAAGCCTCGCCTGGTGATCGCCATCGCGCTGCCTAACAAGAGGCACGAGCTGTATGAGCCATGCTCACGAAGAAGGAGAATTATCGAAATCCGGTGATGGCAGCCTGATCGGGCGAATCGTCCATCGGTGTTGCAAGGAGGTCGCGAACGGTAAGGGCAAATGATCGATCAGATCGGGATCAGGAAAGCCAGTGTGATTCACGGAGCCACGAGCTCGCCCACAGTGATTTGGTGTAGAACTTGATCCGCGCATCTCCATACCGGCCCCGCGGCCATGTCAACGAGCCGCAGTTGTGAGGCCTGACACATGACCGCACTCGATCGCATGCTCTGCGCTGTTCAAAACCAACTTGCAGAACCGGGGACATCACACATGAATCCCGTCCAAACAACCGAGCCAGTACATCTTCAACAGCCTGCTAGACTAGGCCTTTGCGCTGGCGCGTCGAAGACGTTTCATGCTCGCCAGAATCCCGATCGGCATATTCGGAACGGACTTCGACCGGGCGTCCATTTCGAGCCACAACAAGTCGCGGATGACATTGGCAGCGTGCCAAGCGCAATTCCGAGTCCTGACGCCACCACGGGAAACATCCCCCCTGATTTATGTCAAGGGGGTTAGTTCTCTTCACCATAGACGCGGGATGAAACGTGTCCTTCGCAATGTTGTTGTCAAGATCTTGAACCGCCAGAGGGCCAAGGAAAAGCGTGAATAACCGGGCGACCGTTGTAAAGTTCCAACCACCACCCGTGGCGGGGAAACAGGCGTTTCCTTCGCAGCTTTCTTCGCTAATTCAAAATCAGGTGCAGTCATTCGAATTTTCCGGAGAACGTTGTGGTTTTTTAAATACAGTATTGGGTCGTGATCGAGTAGCTCAGCCATTCGGCTTTCGCTCTAACAGATCCGGGCGGGCGCTTCCCGCACCCGGCTCTTCCCGAGGGTAACCCGCGTCCCCCGTGCGTGAGCCCAAGTTCGAGTGATGCGAGGAGTTGGCAGGGGGAGGCGCGCCGTCAGGGTTTCGAAGTCCGACCAGCCCATGCGCCGGCTTTTCTGGCTGCGCCGTCTCAAACACCGTAGCCATATCCGGCGCATTTGTCGATGGAATCCGTTGAGCGCTGGATAGTTGTGCGGCCTGCCGTAGTAGCCGTAGTGTCTACGCAGAACGGCGGCGAACCACCTGTGCTGCGCAGCCATTGGCGCGTGCATGACCCGCCAGGCATCCTGGCGCAGCGCCGTCAGCTTGCGCGTCAGGCGTTGTCCGATAAGTCCTGCGCGTGGCCGGTTGCCGTAGATACGCGCGTTCACGCAGACGCGGCCTTTTCGCGCAAAAGCCCCAGAACCTCTTCGCGAACAGTCTCCGTGTGAGCGCCAAGAGCTGGAACTGGGCGCAGCGAGGGGTGCTCCGAGTTGAAAATCGCCGCCGGCGCTATCGTCTCGACGGTTCCTTCGGGTGTGCCAACCTCGACCCTACGAACGTGAGGATGCTGCGAAATATCCGCGATTTCATTCAGTCGGCCATAGGCCAATCCGGCCGCCTCAAGCTCCTGCATTGCTTCCTGGCAGGACAGTTCGGAAAAACGCCGTTCAATGATCTCATCAAGTTGCGACCGGTGACCGAGGCGCTCCATGTTGTCGGCAAAACCAGGTGCGCGTGTGAGCGCCGGCTGCTTCAGGAATTTCTCGCAGAAATTTACCCATTCGCGGTCATTCTGAACCGAAAAGATGACGTCTTTGCCGTCCGCGCAACGATATGCGCCATATGGCGCCAGCGACGGGTGTTTCACGCCCGCGCGTACCGTATGGTAGCCGCTATAGTCGTTTTGCAGGACCGGCACGTTCATCCAGTCGGCGACGGCATCGAACAGTGACACCTGAATACTGACCCCGTCCCCGGTGACCTCGCGATGATACAGCGCCTGAAGAATGGCGCTGTGCGCTGTCATGCCCGCCGATATGTCGCAAACCGAGACTCCTACACGCGCGGGCCCTTGTTGGTTGCCGGTGATCGCGCATAGACCGGTTTCGGCCTGAACAATGAGATCATAAGCCTTCAAATGGGAATATGGCCCTTTCTCCCCAAAACCAGAGAGGTCGCAGGTGATCAGCCGCGGAAAACGTCGACGGAGATGCGCAGACCCGAACCCCAGTTTTTCGATACTCCCCGGCTTCAGATTCTGGATAAAGACATCAGCACTAGCAATGAGGGCACCCAAGACGATTCTGTCCGCCTCCGCCTTCAGGTCGAGGCAAACCGATTCCTTACCCCGATTAAGCCAGAGGAAATAAGCGCTTTGCCCCCGCACCAGCTTGTCGTAGTTCCGGGCAAAGTCCCCTTCGGGCCTTTCGATCTTAATGACACGCGCGCCGGCGTCAGCAAGACGAGAAGATGCGTAAGGGGCGGCCACGGCCTGCTCCACGGCTACGACAGTGATCCCCTCAAGAGAGTTCTGCATGCGACCCCGTGCTTCTTATCCAACGTTTCCCTTTTTGAGCCCCACGACGTTTGAGCATTGCCAGCAGCCGGTTTTGTTCATTCCCAACGATGGAAAATGCCTCGTCAACACCCATTCCCGGCTTGGCGAGCATCATGTCGGCCTGGGTTGCCACTGATACGTGCACTGAAGCCTGCGCGGAGAGATCCGTTTCGGTACAGCTTCCCCCAACATACGCTCCTACCTTATTCGCCTTGCAGATGAGAACAGCACGAGCCGTATCGGCGATTGAGCCGACATCCGGGGTCTTGATTTGCACGAGATGCGTGGCCTTGGCTTCCGCAAAGAGCCGGATGTCCTCAAGCGTATTGCATCGCTCATCCACGACAATGCGTGCGCGAGAACCCCGGTTGTCGAGTATCGATACGATCGTGGCGTAGTTCTCAATTTGCGCTCGCGTAGAACCGAAGTCCGCTGGCGACTCGATGTTGAGAGTGAAATCCGGGACGGTATCCGCAACCTTGCAGATAAAGTCGGCGACCCCTTGCGCGTCCAGCCCGATTTCCTGCCCGATCCAGCCATACACATCGAAATGCAGCACTGGGCGATACCCGGGGCGGCCGATTTCTCGCGTACGCATTGCAACCCATTTCACGAACTCCATGAAGGCCTGACCGTCGACGCCAAATTTCTGCCGTGAGTTGATGAGGCCGTGAGGGAGCACATCCACGGCCTTTAAAATCATCTTGTCCACATTGATTTCCCGGGCATCACCGCTCTGGCAGTAAATCGGGACGCGAGACGTCGGCAGGGGTAGGTCAAACTCGGCGCATATAACTTCTGCCATTGTGGAGCGCTGAACGTAGGCGGCAGCTCGAAGCAGCGCCTGGCTGACGCCGTACTCAAGTGAATGGGGTAGCCGCTCTTGCTTGAGGGGCTGGAAAACCTTCGCGCAGGAATCAAGGTAAAGAGACGCATCGACTTCGAGAAGTCGCGGCGCCACAAACCGAGACAACAAGCCCGAGACTTGCGCAGTTTCAAACAAAGGATCACGTCCACCAGTACCAGAGTACTGGACGCCCATCATGTCGCCCCAAACAACGGTGTCGTCGGTTAGAACAAGGCCGACGCTGAGGGACGTCGCCGGCACGCGAATGGACGTGAACCCGGGCGTTATCGGCACGCCAGGATAGATGAAGCCGTCCTGGATTGCCCCAGCTCCGATCGCAGCTTGGTCGTCATAGAAAAATGCGCCGTTACCAGCCGCGAGAAGGACGTCTTTGATTTGCACTTCACTCAATCTCAATTTGACTGCGTTGCGGCCGGCAGGTTTGTTCCGTCACCTGCGAAGTATGGGCTATTTGGCCTAGAGTTGGCCAATATAATGTCCCGGACGGTGCCATCACATTTTCAGATGCCCGGCGCCTGCTCAAACGAAACCGCTGTCGGTCGAACCTCATAGGCATTGAGGAGACGCATCACGTTGGCTGGTGGGCTCGCTCTGGTCCCACCAGGACTTACCTGCACAACTGTATCGGCGTCAGGGAGCCGCCGCCGCCGTGCCATTCGTTGGCTATGCAGGTTCGACGAGCCAGCCCTCGGAGGTCCAGCGACTGATCGGTTTGCAAGGTGGCCGTTATCATCAATTGGTGGCTGTGACATCCAAATCAGGTCCACCAGACAACAAGATCTGGTCGCGCAAACCCGAAAAAGCTGTTCAGCACCAGGCGACGCTTTCCGTTACCTGATTGACCGGTGACCCCGTGAATGTAGCCGCCATCGAGCAGGGCGATAT
>NZ_CAKXZT010000141.1:0-31762 GCF_935825525.1 Mesorhizobium escarrei | reverse complement strand
TGCTGATGGAGCCGGTGCGTTCTCTGGTAGAAACTGGAGAGATGGCCGGCGGTTGAGATATCTGACTAGACATTGTCTTGCTCCTGTAGTGCGTGATCAAGGACGGCGATGCCGTGATCGAGCTCGACATCAGTGATCGTTATCGGCGGTAGCACTTTGATGACGTCGCGATTTGGCCCTGAAGACTCGATCAGAAGCCATTATCGATGAACGCGGCTGACAACTGCCGGTGAACGATTTGGCGAACTCGAACGAGAGCCCCGGGAACTGGATCTTGTAGAAAAGGCTTCGGGGTTTCAGGATCCAATCCTCGAACGCTTCAATGAAGTCACGCTTTGCCGCCGTATGCATATCAAGCGACAGAAGAGTGTTCTCGCCGGCTAGATATTCAATTGCCGGCGCAAGAATATTAGGATTGTTGTGTCCATAATTAAGTGCTCCGGACCCGACGAGGAAATCGATATATGAGCTACCGCCTCGCCCCAGATGGTCGCCCCAACTGCCCTCGTAAAGACTGTGGGAGACGACCGCCCGTACGACGAATATTGGGCTCATGGGCGGTGAGAGCGTCAGTGTTCATTTTAGGCCCTCTGCACTTAGGCGTCGCGTTGACCCAAAGAGCGGTTAGACGCCTTTGCTGGGCTGTTGTTCAGTTCGGGTGGGACATCAGAACCGTCGGCGCGGGCCTTGATTGTGTTGGATCGAGGTGCTGCGTTTAGTCTTCTGCACAGATGCCCTTGAGGGCAGCGTCGGGCTCTTGTTCTGCATGTCGATACCTGCCGATTCAAATGCGTTGGAACAACTCCGCTTTTAAAGCTGCCTGGCAGGCGTTGACACTACCGCATCTGGTAGTTGACGCATCCGCTCGTCGCGCGGCGATTGAAGCCTCGACCCTTTTTGCTCCGATACCATTCGTTGGACTGCCGGAAGGTGGAGTTTCCCGGCTTTCCATCCGCTCCATCAACTGACGTTCCGAGCGAATGCCGTAGAAGGCCTACAACAGCATCGCACGCAGCAAACGTTCCGGCGCGATCGACGGGCGGCCGAGTGCCGGCGGAGCACCGCAAAATCGCAGTCCATCGCCACAAGAGCCGCGTTCACGATCTCCTGCATCACCCGCAGCGGATGGTCTCGCGAACGCGCGCCTCAAGGTCGAAATTACGAAAACAGCGAACCTGTCGGTTCGTCTGAGCCGCGCATCCACAAATCTCCAAATCATCCGGGAGCAGTGATGGGGTTGTCTAATGGGGACGTCAAGTATCATCGCGCTCGGAGATGCGTTGGCCGTGATGGGGATTCGCGGACGAGCCTTCAATGTGGACGACGCACTTTGCTGAGTCAGCGGTGCAACCTCATCAGCGGAATGGCTCGGCTCACGTCCCGGCAGGGACGCCTCAGGCGTTCAGATTCTGAACGCTATTACGTTGTGGCTCCTGCATTCGGATTAAAGAGCTCGCCGGTTTAAAATCATCACCGCCAGTTTGCGCGCCACAGCCACGGCAGCTCTTTTGAAGCCGATCCTCTCTCGGAGCCGGAGACCGCATCTCCGCAGAGTGCTCTCGGTTGAGCTACGCGTCAGAATGACCGACGCTGTTTCGTAGAAAAGCCCTCGCAAATGGCGGTCGCCGCGTCGGGGTATATGGCCATCATAATCGACTTCGCCGATCGGTAGCGGCGCGTCGTCAGGCCTATCCAGGCGCTAACAGAGCGGGACTTCTTGAAGTTGCCCGGATCTTCAATGGCAGTGGCGAACGAGGTTCTGGTAATGGCGCCGACGCCAAGGATCGACATGGGCATGCGGCATGCCTGGCTCTGACGTGCCTGCGACGAGCTGGCGCCCAAGCTCGGCGGCACGGATACGAATGCCGCGCTATGCCTCCAACATCGGCAGCACGATAAGAGCAAGCAAGTTCCTCGTGATGATAAGAAGGCGCCGAAGCGTTCTTCTCGAACGTGGTTCCTTTCAGGAACTAGCAGGCCGAACGTTTTCAGGATTCCACGAACCTGGTTGGAAAGTTCGGTGGTGATTCGGACCAGCCGGGTGCGTGCCGCCATGAGCGGGCGGGCCAGCGTTCTGCCAAATCCTTTCACCCGCACTCACGGAAGAACCCCACCTCTGCAAAGATGCGCCAAACCGTCGGCGTCGTTCGCGTCGGTCTCATTCGGCGCCATATAGAGCGCAGCTTTTGGCATGGCGAGCATCGATGCAGATCGCCGGCACTTTCTCGGCACGCAACGAATGACAGAACCACACGACAGCGGCCCGGTCTCGAATACCACGCGTTTGGCGGCTGGCGCCCGCTTGCGGATAAGATTGGCAATGATCTTTGGATCAGAGGCGCACTTCCCGCGCCGGACACGCTTGCCTTCACGTCGGATCGACACCGCTGTCTCTTTCATCGACAGTTGAATAGGCGGTAAGCGCCGCGCCGCCTTGCAGGGACCGGTTTCTCAGCGCCTTCCCCGAACCGGGCATGCGTATTTATTACGCACCCGGCTCTCCAGAAGACATGGTAAGTCAGGCATATCCATCCATGCGAGACGGAAGCGGCAGACGGGGATCCAGGCGAGCATGTGCTGCTCGACCAATCCCTCGCGCCAGAGCCGTCTCGTGGACCGGCGACTGCTCGCCTGATAGGCCGCCCAGATGTCACGCGGCCGCGCTTTGGGGCGCTTCTTCCGCAACCAGCGCTCTACCCTCATGCCAGTGTACCAGTCGAGACTGGTGAACACCGGCCGGCGTAGGCACAGTGGCGGTGGTAGTTCGCCCACCCGCGCAGGATGGGATTGAGCTCCTGAAGCTTGGAAGCCAGACTGGACCGGGCGGAACTCGTACCCGTACGTGCCTTGACCTTCCCAACGCAGATCGGCGGCCTTTGTGTTGGGAATCTCGACGCGTGGGCCGTAGCTGTAGCGTCTATCCCAGTGCATGACAAAGCGGAATCCGAGGAACTCGAATCTGCTTGTCATGGCCGTGACCTTCGTCTTTTCCGGCGACAATTCAAGGCCTGTGGTCCGGCACAAGTAGTCCGCCAGCGCGGTCTTCTCCGCGAGGGCATCCTCCTGCGTACCGGACATCAGCACCACAAAATCGTCGGCGTAGCGCACAGGCAGGAACACACAGCGGCCAGCCATGCGATCCCAGTAGCGTTCTGCCTGCCGCGGTCCTCCCGGCACATTGACGGACGGCATGGCCTTGGTGCGCTGATACACCCACGTGCGTACCGCTCTTCGATCGCGCTGAGCGCGATGTTGGAAAGCAATGGTGAGATAATCCGCCCTGAGGGGTTCCGGCCTCTATACGAAGGAACTGATCCTCGGAGAGAACACCGGCCGGCTTTCAGGAAGTGCCCGATCAGCCTCGTCACCCTCCGGTCAGCGAGGCGCTTGCGTAGCTTTTCCATCAGATTGATGGCTGATGTTGTCGAAGCAGCCCTTTGATGTCGCCCTCGATGACCCATGGATGCGGCATCCGACTCCGCCGGGTATCCCTATCGACGTTTATGCGGGAGGACAGCCCATCGGATATACTCCAAGGCGCCGTGCGTGCTCCGTCCGGGCCTGAACCCATAGGGGACATGCCAGAACTGCGCCTCGAAGATTGGCTCCAGAAGTGTCTTGACCGCGCCTTGGACGACGCGATCCTCGACCGTGGGAATGCCCAGGGTCGGAATTGCCCCTGTTTACCGGCTTTGGGAATGAGCTTGCGCCTCGCCGGGCTCGGTTTGTATGCGCAAGAGCGCAGTTCAGCCTGAAGCCCGTCGAGAAAGCGTTGTACTCCCCTTTCCGGATACGTCCCACGGTCATCCCGTCGACCCGGGCTGTGCGTCCGCCTCTGTTCGAGGCTACGCGTCGCCAGGCGTGACGCAGCATGCACAGGTCGGTTACCCAACCCCACATATCCGGCACGCGTCTTCGGGATTTGCCTTGCCCCACTGGTAGAGTTTGCGCTGAACGCCGAGTACCCAAGCCTCGTCGGCCCGGTGATCCATGTCCATAGATCACTCCTCCGTCATTCAGGTCTACCGTCTTCCTGCTTCCCTTCGCCCTGCGCGGCTTTCCCGCGCTCCGACTACTACGGAAGCTCCGCCCTCGGTCTCGTCCATCTCCGGCCGTCGCGGCGAGCCCAGTTCCGTACTGGGCAGACGATCCGAGTTCTCGTGTTCTGATTTCCAACCTTGATGCCCGTAGGCTGCGAGCTTTACGCCCGCTGCTCCTGCAGGCGGGGCGGCATTTCAGCCGCCGGTCGAAAATCAGCAAGCTTGAGAGGTGGCTATTCCATCTTCACCGACCTCGCTCGAGACCGGCGGGAGGCGCGCCAGGATGTCTGAGAAGATCAGGCCACATCATCGGAAGCGCAAGGCGATCCTGTATTCGGCAATCCTCGGCCAATCAGGTCCTCCACGATCGTGAGGCCAGCGCCTTGCTGTAAGCGATGCGCGATCCACTGAGTGCGCTTGGCTGGTCTCGCAGTCGGCGAAGACCTCGGCGGCCGGCGGCGTCACCCGTTCCGGATCGACCGAAGGGTAGCCAGCCCTAGGCGAGGTGGCGGCGCGGGAGGTATCGCTGCGGCAACCAAGATGCTCTATCCGATTCAACCGATCCGGAAAAGAGTGGAACGCCGCTAATTGGATGGCAAGGCCCAGTTCGCCGTCCTCGGCGCGCTTGAGGCGTCATAATGTTCCACCACCTGTGCGCACGGGAAACGTGACAGTCGCAACAAACGCCACCATGATCGCGTGACATCAAAAACCGTATACATGCCTGCACCCGACCCACCGTTAGAAGCTAAAATGCCCCTTGCTACTCATATGGCATCCATCATGCACCACATGCTGCTGCGGGGTAAGGGCCTCAGATTCTCCCTATATGCCGAGGGCCGAAAATGGTGTGATGGACCAACGGATCAAGCCAAAGGCACGCTGAAGTATCGCCTCAGTCTCAGCATGGCTGGGTGAAGCGGTTATGACGTATCCTATCGCATCTCGGTAATCGCCTTTCCTGATGATCGGCGTGTGGGGTTCAACATAGAATTTAATCTCGGCCACACCTGGCACAGCAGCCGCTTGAGCACCGCCATCGATACATCCGAGGGTCCCGTCGCGATCAGCGACTAGGAACTGCGCGGCCGCAACATGCGAATGCCTTTTGCGCAAATCACATTCATCACCGGTTACTAGCTTGATGTGCTCGGTGATCAGATCGACGCCGTGAGCCAGCTGAACCAGTTGAGGGCCCACCCCGCCGGTCAGACGCGGATTAACTTCTATGACGACTGGGCCACGCTTCGTCCACCGGAATTCAATGTTCTTTGGCCCCCAGTCAAGGCCTAGAGCTCGCAAACAGCTGAGGGAGACATCGGCAATCCGCTGATGCTCCTTTTCGGTTAGCGGGGCCGGATGGGTGATTTTTCGGAAGACGAAATACGGGGGGGGCCCGAACTCAGCGGCACCAATCGTAAAGACCTCATTTCCCATTATGTTCGCACCATACAGGGGGCCTTGCACGAATTCCTCGACCAGTATCCCCGGCGAAGACCGCCATATGTGCCTTTCGCCCAACAGATAGGTGGTATGTTCAGTTAACTCATCGAGGTTGCGGCACAATCGGACACCGCAGCTGCCTGCGCCCACGGCTGGCTTAAGAACCACCGGCAGGCCGATCTCCGCAGCAGCGCTCTTTATATCCGCCGCATTCGCGGCTAAGCGATAAGCAGGCACTGGAACGCTGGCCTCAGCGAGGAGCTGACGTTGAGTGAATTTCTCGCAGCACCGTTCAATGGATGTGGGGTTCGGTCCCGGTAGATCAAAATGTCGGCAGAGCTTGCCAACTGTAGCGTAGAACGCCTCCAGGGATGACGTAATTCCAGCAATGTTGTAAGTAGCCCCTAGAAGGGAACATTCACGGATCAGCGACGCGAGACTGTTTGTATCGACACGGATTCCCTCGTACTTTGCTGCTTCAAGGTACTCGTACCGAGCTGGATCAGCCGACAGGGTAATTGGATGAAGACCAAGACGCTCGGCCGCTTGGATGAAGAGGAGGCCAGTACCCGTTGGGTCGCTTTCTATCAAAATGAGTGCTCTTCTTGCCACGGATGCTAACTCCCACTTTGCGTGCTGTACGGCGGGTCTAGGTTCTGAATCGTCATCGACTTTTTGGCTAGCCTGATCTCGGAGTTGCCTGAACGTACCATCGTGAGCGATCTTCGGTTATAAAGATTTGCAAAGTCTATTTGAAGGTAACTCTCTTTGCAGCCCCGGCCTTTCGGGCGTCGCGTTCATTTCTCTCCGCTAACTTAGGAGCAGCGGCGAATGCTCGCTTGGCTTTTAAACTCCTAGTGGTTTACGCCCGGCATAAGAGTCCGGCTGGGGATTCCCTTCTGTGCGCATGCGAGTCTGGCGCATCGCACAGGAATTTACTCACCGTTTCTTCCATTGACCGTCAGCGCCTGGCGCTGATCAGAGATCGCAATGCGCCGCAGAAGCACATTTGGCGCGCCGAGATCATTCTGTTGAGCAGCGACGGCGTGGGCACCGTCTTCATCTCAGACGCGGGCGTCTTCCACTCCGTCATCGACCTTCAGCCGGCGATCAACGCTTCGTTGCAGAGCACAACCAGCAACCTAAACCCTTCACTTGGACCGCCGATCCAGACAGGATCATCGCTGCCGTCAAACGCGGGCACCAAATGTTAGATTCCATCCACTAGAAGCCGCTGGCGCGTCTCGGACGAACCCCTCGCTAATTCGAAGGTCGCCATGAGGATCGCATGTGACTGCACGCGGCAACGAATGACTGCGCCCTATTACAGCAACAATCGGTACGCGACAGCGAGCGTGAAACAATCGGAGACGCCGAGGAATTTACCGTCGCCTCGGAGAAGCGCTCGGAGGCAGCACATGAGGTGCGACGACATAGGCGCGGACAGGGTTACACGGCCCTGCACTGCGCCACGCGGTCACCCGACCCGTGATCCATCCCAGGGCGGGCGAATGATAGCGACGTGCTCGCTCCGTCGAGGCCAAGCCGCTTGCGGCGGCCTGCCGGCCAGCCCTGACCCTTGTTAGGCTTTCACTGCCGCCCATCGTGACACACTCCTGAATTAACGAATTTGGACAAAGCAGAACGACCCAGGTAAACCACGTCCGTCAAATATCTGACCTGACACGCCGCATTTCTGCTGGCAACATCATCTCGGCAATGCTACAGAGCTGTCCTTCGTCCGCGGTGACAGTCTCGGATTCATTCCCATTTGCTGCATGTCGAGCTGCGCATCCAAGCTTCTGTACTGCTGGCCAAGGCCGGCGCAATTAAAACTCCAATAGCAACTCATTTCTGTCGTGGCGATTAACAAGCCTCCTCAACTCGTCGCCGGTCAGCCAATTAATCCACTCCTCCTCCACAATATTCTCCTCTACCAGCCGTAATATCGATCCGCCAGGTTCATAATGTGAGTATCCGTATTTCGTGACAATCCATTTATCCAGCAGCCAGCGCGACATAAGCCCACATAGGAAGTCAGGAGACCACATAGCAAATGAGACCCCGCGTGCTATTCCTTGCATGATCCTGGGCACCCCCTGTCCTCTAAAGTCTCTGCGCACCCAAAGATCCCCATGATAGGCTACTTTTCCAGTTATCTTCTTCGCGCTTGGCGCTATGCAAATACAACGGTCCTGAGGATGCGCGTGAACGGTCGGATCCGCGTAGAACGCCTTTAGGGATTCAAGGTGTTCTGCAAAATTGCTTGACGACAAATCATACAATCGAGCAGCCTGTACAGTCGCGACATCGTTGTTTTTGTCGAGACCTAGTATCCAAAAGCCGTCGCCTGTTTCAATTGGGGAACGATCTGGCCGAAAGTTGGGGTATGTCCGAGTTTTTGTCGGAGTGGCTTCTGTTATCGAGACATATCTTCGAAAATCGAATCCTACAGAAATCTTGATGCCTTTTTGGGCAGCGGCTTCATCATGTACTTGAACAAAGCGTGAAACGTGCAGCGGATTAGCTAAGGTTTTCATCGGCGTACCCGTTCCTCTTGTGATTAGTCTCCGTAAGGCTGCGCTTCGAGCCGCTATTGATAGTGCGCTTTCAACAGGAATTGAACCACTACCTACTCTGGTGGGTTTGTTCGATGGCAGTGATGGGGTCGCTAATCATGGCTTACGGTAACATCCCTTTCCCTGCTGAGACGCCGCCGCCGGTGCATTGTTGTCTTCGCGGTCGAAAGGGTCGCCGCATAATGAGGCTCACGGGATCAATGAGGACGCACTCTGCCGAAGCAGCGGCGCGACCCCGAAGCGGAAGTCCGGCCCCACGTCGCGGCAAGGACACGTCAGGGGGTCAGATGCTGAACGCCATTCGTAAGATTCAGGCTGCGGCTCGTGCACTGGGACCAAGGATTCGCAGTGCGCACGCCTAGTTCTTGGCATTGTCAAAATGAAAAGCGATGGTGCGCGGCTTGATGCCCAAGATGCGGCCGGTCACCCAGGCTGAATTACCGCGCGCTGCCCACCGCAGGCACTCATATTCGCGGGATGTCAGCAAAATCCCATCCACTGTTCAATTACCCGGCAGTTTGCGGCGAACGCAACGATGAAAACAGGTCGCCATCAGTTGAAGAGCCTGTTCATATCGCTCAGCTACCCGAAGAAATACCGGACGAGGCTCATCGGCGGCAAAAGTAACCACGGCGATGCGGCCGCGTAAATCGATAATCGGGATCGTCAAACCGCAGCGGATGCTGAATTGAGCCGCCTCATCAAATAGCTGCCGTTGAGCCGGCGACATCTTAGCACCGCACAAATTTGATCCCCACTGAAACGGGCAGCCGCCATTTCGAGCACGCAAGACCACAGGATCGAGTTTCTCATGCCGCTTTTCAGATACTGTCTAATCCAGCGAGGTGGATAGTTCTAAATTAGCCTCGGTTGGCCGGAAGGTTGTGATGGCAAGGACAGGTACGCAAAGGAGAGCAGGTTAAGTCTTGCGGCCGCCTCAGCCATGGCATCCCGGAAATCTGCCTCATCGACACTCTGTGAGAGTCTTTCAAGGAATGTCTCGAAAACAAGTGGCATGTCCCTCGTCATCGTCGCGCTCGATTCTTCCTCTTTCTGCACACGCCTTCCGGCTGCGTCGTGTAAGGTTGCACTCGTCGTCGGATCTCTGACGATGTCTGAGATCCGACACAAGTCCTGTCAGAGTGACTCATTGTTCTGAAATGATTTTCTCACTTGGCACGACACGTGCTCTCTTTCTGCCAAAGTACTCCCGGGCCGCACGGACTCATCCCATGATCACGCACGCCGAACATGCGATCGGCCTCGCTGGTACTGAGCTTTCCCGAGCCGACGCAAGACTGTGCGTTTGCTTTCAATCCGCATCGAGTAACGCCGCGACCTCAACCCATACCAAGGTTGGTTATCGCGAGACAGTACAGGCAAGTTCGCAACCACGAATGCAAATTCCACAGCATTCCCGTCTACTCCTTCGACGACGAAAGCCTCACGTGGATCGGAATGAATGTAGTTGGATGGCGCTTGCGCCCGACCCAGCGTGCGCCGCCATCGGCATCCACAAGTGGGGAACTTGGCCTTCATGATCACCGCCGCCACGGAGCAGGACACGGGCTTTGCGCCCCGGCGTGATCGCCTCGATCTCCTGGACCTTCAACGGGACACGCCTGGCCTTCGCGATAGCCGCGCGTTGACTCAACCTGATCTGGCGCTTCGACGTTCCCACTGGCGAAGGGCGGCGGATCACCACAGCTTCCAGGCGTCGCAGATTTTGTCGAACCGACGCTGGAGCGATGGGAGAAGTGGGGCGTGCCGAGCGGGCCTCGTCTACCGTTCGAGCGGCGCGGCGGTGACGGGCGGGGGGCCAGCCGGCGCTATCATTCACGACCAGAGGCAGTGGCGCGTCGCCGTTCCGCGCCGATATCGATACATGCACGGCCAAGAGTATCCTGGTCCTGGCACCGAAAGGCCGCGGTTTACAGGCTTGACGGGCGCCACACCTGGTGGACCACAAATATCTCGAGGATCGACTGCGGCGCCCGCCAGCCGCCATGCGGCTCTGGCCGGGCACTCTTCGCGATGGCGACAAGGGATAGCGACCTGAGGTGGCCTCGTCGTCTCGCCAGGCTCACCATTCATCCGGAACTTCTGGAGGACGCGCTACGCTTGCTTGCCAAAAGGACACTGAACAGGAGCTTACAATGAGAGTCGCACCACAATTTTCCGGGCTGAGGTATCCGAAATGAAGCCACTGCCTTCCAAAGCGCGAGCTGTCATAATCGGAGGCGGCGTGTCGGGGTGCTCCGTCGCATATCACTTAGTGAAGCTGGGATGGACGGACGTGATCCTGCTCGAGCGTAAGCAACTTACGTGCGGCACGACCTGGCACGCCGCCGGATTACTCAGCGAGATTCGCGGGTCTAGCGGCATGACGAAATTGACCAAGTACTCAATGCAACTTTACTCGAGTCTGGAGGAAGAGACGGGGATTGCAACCGGACTTCGCCGCGTCGGCTCATTGTCTATCGCACTTACCCAGGAGCGCAAGCACGAGCTGTACAGGCAACTCTCTCTCGCAGCTGCCTACGGCGTGGAGGCGCGAAAGATCTCTGTGCGAGAACTTGAGGGAATGTACCCTCATATTGATGTGTCTGATGTCACTGCTGCGCTTCATTTCCCTAATGATGGACAATGTGATCCAGGCAACGTCGCGATGGCGCTCGCCAAAGGCGCACGTCAGCGTGGCGCTGCAATCTTTGAAGGAGTGCGGGTAGCCGGTGTTCAGGCGAGGAACGGCCGGGTATCAAGCGTAACATGGGAAAAGGAAGGCCAACGAGGGATGATCGAAACGGAATGCGTCGTAAACTGTGCTGGTATGTGGGCACGGGAATTCGGTGCTAGAAGCGACGTCGCGGTTCCATTGCATGCATGCGAACATTTCTACTTGGTCACAGAACCAATAGCTGGACTAACTCGCCTGCCGGTCCTAAGGGTTCTTGACGAACATACGTACTACAAAGAAGATGCAGGCAGAATTCTTTTCGGGGCGGTGGAACCGGAGGCGAAACCGTGGGGCATGGACGGCATCCCGGAAAGCTTCTGCTTCGATCAGTTGCCTGAGGACTTTGCGCATTTCGAACCTATTATGGAGAAGGCTCTGAAGCGAATTCCGATGCTGGCCACAGCCGGTATTCGTACCTTCTTTAACGGGCCGGAAAGCTTCACTCCGGACGACCAATACCACTTGGGTGAAGCTCCTGAAATTCGGGGCTATTGGGTAGCATGTGGTTACAACAGTACAGGGATAGCTGCCTCAGGAGGTGCGGGCTTAGCGCTTGCGCAGTGGATGAATGACGACGAGCCGCCCTTCGACTCGTCGGGTGTGAACATCCGTCGGATAGTGCCTTTACAGAAGAACCGTTCGTATTTGAGGGAGCGGGTTTCGGAGGTGGTGGCACTCTCGTTTGCCGACCACTTCCCCGCTCGTCAGATGACAACAGCGCGCGGCATTCGACGCTCGCCAATTCATGAACATCTCAAAGCACGCCGGGCGGTGTTCGGTGAGATGGTGGGCTGGGAGCGGGCCAACTGGTTTGCCAGGGAGGGCCAGGAGCGTGAATACCGACACTCCTGGTATCGCCAAAACTGGTTTGATAATCAGCGCGACGAGCATATGGCGATTCGTGAGCGGGCCGCTGTTTTCGACCTGACTTCGTTCGGAAAAATCCGAGTGGAGGGCCGAGACGCTACCACCTTCCTCCAGCGGCTTTGCTCCAATAATCTCGACGTACCGGTCGGCCGGATCGTCTATACGCAAATGCTGAACGAGCGAGGCGGGATCGAGAGCGATCTGACCGTGAGTCGTATCACGGAGACTGCTTTCCTGCTGGTCGTGTCAGCCTTCACATTACAACCCAATCTCTCTTGGCTTAGGCGGCATCTGGGCGACGAGTTCGTCGTCGTAACCGATATGTCGTCGTCGGAAAGCATCCTGGCAGTGATGGGGCCGAATTCGCGCGAACTGCTCGGCAAAGTGAGTCCGAATGACTTCTCCAACGAGAACAACCCTTACGGCACCTGGCAGGAGATTGAGATCGGCATGGGTCTGGCGCGGGCCCATAGAGTGACCTGTGTCGGCGAGCTGGGCTGGGAGATCTACATTTCGACTGACCAAGCCGCTCATGTCTTCGAAGTAATCGAGGCGGCGGGCGCCGATGTCGGACTCAAGCTGTGTGGGCTCCATGCCATCGGCTCGTGCCGCATGGAGAAGGCATGTCGGCACCTCCCCGATGACGTTGGCAGCGGGGATCACGTGCTCGAAGCGGGGCTGGGCTTCGCTGTGAAGACGGCAAAGCCTGGATATATTGGCCGCGATGCGGTGCTGAGAAAACTTGAGGCGGGACTCGACCGTCGGTTGGTTCAGTTCCGTCTTAAAGATCCTGCCCCTCTACTTCATAAGAACGAAGTCGTTTTCCGAGACGGTCGGATCGCCGGAACAATCACTTCCGGCGACTACGGGCACACGCTCGGTGGAGCCCTCGGCCTTGGCTATATACCGTGCAAAGACGAAAGTGAGGCAGCTCTGCTCTCCTCTTCATACGAGATTGAGATCGCCGGCGAGTGCTTTGCCGCGGAAGTCTCCCTCGAACCGATGTATGACCCGAAGGGCGAGCGGATGCGGGCTTGACTTACGAATTCGAGCCGTTCGGAATCCAGGAACGTATCATAGTGTCGAAGCTCGCAGCCCGCGCCTAAGATATAGCCTTCTGGACCTCGAAGGCGCGGTTGACGAGCCAATTGGTGCAGATCGCCACGAGTTCGACTGGATTTCAGCTCGGCGCGCGCGGACGCAAGGGATGGGCGTAATCTCCGGGCAAATCGAAATGCTGGCCTCCCCGTTCAATGCGATCAAGAAGAACTGTTATCATATCACTCTTCTACTCGCCGGACGGGCGCTGGCAAGAGGTATCGTTTACCGAGAGCGCGGTCGTCGTCGGGTCAACATGAGGCCGCCGGAAAAATGCTTTGAGAGGGATGAGCTTCCACTTTGAAGAGCAGCAATCGCGGGCGCTGTGACACGAAGGAGGCAACTGAGACAGCAAACAGCAGAATGAATCGGCCTGCGTGCCCGTGGCAGTTTGCCGACCAGCCGTTGGCCACGTGGTGCCCAGCATGGATGGGCGTCATGTCGGTCTTGGTCAGGTCTCTTCGATGATGCCCGGGCCGGACGGATCGATCAAACCGTTATAAGTATGCGGTTTGGGCATGCCGGGCACTTAGACCAGGGCGGCCTTGCTCGCGCGGCGAGCGTCATTTTTGACCGTGAGTCGGCGCAAGTACCGGCCCAACGTTGAGGTGTGGCCCCAGGCAGCGGCCCAAAGATTGGGATCGGCCAAAACTGCCGAGGCACTAAGACGAACCTTCAGAGGCAGGTCACCAACTACAAGCTGGTTCGCCGGTAAACCGAGATGTGACCTTTGGATTCATTGGTGAACGCGCCCCTCGCCCAATCCCCCCAACGCTCCGCCAGCTCCAGCCCAACGCGTTCGGCCATGGTATCGAGCTCCTGGTGATAAACGTACCGAACGCGTTGTGGTAAACGTCTGACCGTTGTACCAGAAAACCAGAGGATGGTTGAAGTCAAGTGCTGGTTTACTGCGTCGTGGAGTACCGCATTGACAAAGGTATTCTCATGATCAACGTACGTCGTAGTAGTTTTCTGGCCGCCGACAAAACCATCCAAGGGTGGAACACGAACTTCTATTACCACAACCCCGTTCTCTGTTAGAGCCTCCGCAGCCGATCGAAGGCAAGCTATTTGCTCTTCGCGCGTGGAGAGCAGGGTGAATGTGCCATAAACACAATAGACCAGATCGTAGCGTTGTTCTGAGCTGAAATCGGCAATGTCCCCCTTCCAGGCTTTGATCAGATCAGTACGTTTGGCGAGAAATTTTAACATGCTCTCTGAATTGTCGATGCCTTCGACCCTGACTCCCCGCTCGCTCAACGGCACCGCTACGCGCCCATTGCCAATACCGAGCTCAAGAGCCCCCCCTCCTCTGGAAAGTAGCTCAAGGAAGGCAGCAGTTTCGTCTGCCTCCGCAACTTTCCCTAACAACCTGGTAAATTTTTCATACGTGGAAGCCACACTCTCGTCGTAGACAAAATCATCAGACATTCGATTCTCCACGCCTAACATTCCTAAAACGTCATTCACCAATACAACTGGAAGCTCTCAACAAGCCAAGACTTACCCGCACCCCAAACCTCTTGTGAACTCAATCAACGAAGTTGATATCTTTAGGGTAATCTGGGATATTTGTGTATGTCTGTGTTATCTCCTCGTCCACCTTTATGTCTTTGATTGCTACAATGCTGGCCCATGCTCCGGATTCTTCATCACTCCAAACGGTTTCTGCATTAGGGTTCCAAGAATGATTCACCAACGAGCCAAGTCCAAAAACAACATAACCCGTAAAAGTGGCACTTTTCGAATTTTTTCTTCCACGTACGAAGTAATACTCTAGTATCCCTGTACGATCTATGAGATTTTCTTGCCGCTCGTCAAATCCCCACGTTGGAGAGCGATCGATTATATCTCCAGCTTTGAACGGGATATTGGCGAATAAACCGCGACCTTTTCGGGGAACTTTCTTCACATACAGAGCGTTGCTACGATCAAAAACCCTATCGACCATCATGTGTACCTTCTTAATGCTGAGCTTGGAGCGTTCGTGATGGGTATTCGTTGAGCTTCCGGACGCGATTCATCAGCAATGCTGACTTCAAAGCACTCGGCGGCGTGTTGATCGTGCGTTCGGCTGCGAGGCTCACTCTTCTTGCTGCAACCTCCTCCTTCGCGGAGCTGCCATTCCAAATCCAAGTTGCTTTAGCCACTTCTAGTATCATGCCCCCGATAACGGGCATCCCTTCCACTAAGGAACACATCGGTGGGATCGGCAACGCGCTTCCAAGGGGCGAGATTTTAGGAGTTCATTCCACATTCTCCGTGAGCGAATATAGCTTGTTCTCAACCTCGTCGTACCTACCAATATGCGTGGTGACGTTAGCTGCCAATCTCGGCTCTTACGTTTCGTTCCAACCAACGCTGAATGCCGCAGTTTGGGAGCAGATGACTGACAGTTTTGCTTTGGTACGAACCGCAGGATTTTGCCATCAGCATCCGGACCGACGGCGATTGGATCGGCCCGAACTAAATCCGTTTGATCCAGAGTCACATGACGATGCTGAGGTCAAGAGGTGTGTTAGGGCGGCATCGTGTTGCTCCCAATTGGCGGCGGAATCCAGAGCTGGGCCCGATTGCGTGACACGGCTCGGTCAATCGAGCCTAATCAACACACATACGGTCGCCGCTCGAGACGGCTGCACCAATATCCCGCTTGCGGCGGCAGGGCCCAGAAGGCGAGACCCGTCTTTGATATGGCATTCTAGCCAGCTGGGATTTCGGTTCGCCTCCTGGATCCGCCGAGGCTGATCAGGCCTCGAGGGTGTCGTCGCGAGCCCGGCATAGGCGGCTACCTGCCGGCGATTATCGAAGTGCCGGAACAGCCCTTCCGCGTAGAGGATGGCGGCACACTCGGTCGAGCAATGTTGCTGCTGGAGTTTCGGCGACTTCGATTGCCAGCAGAGCGTCGCGCTCAGCCTGCACCTCTTTGATCTGGGCTATCACCAGTTCGAGTCGGTCGAGCTCGCGACGGATTTGCCCCTTCAGATGTTCTGGCAGTGCGCGGCCGTCGCCGGTCCTCAATTCCTCAAGCCGATGTCGCCGGTCACGTCGCAGCGGCTCGTAGGCGGTGATGCCCTCAGCAAACAGCAGGCCCTTGATCCGGATTACAAGGCAGGTCCGCTCACCAACCAGAAGCTTGCGTTCACGGCCGATACGCCGATGGTCCTCCTCCTTGACGCTCGGTATCCTAACCATCGCGCACACGCGCGGCTCGCCTCGTTTGTAGGCGAGCAGCGCACGCACCAACGCCTCACCATCAATCTTGTCAGTCTTGGCACGACGCCGCCGGCGCGACGTGGCAATCGAGGCGGCGTCGACGACATGGCTTTCGATCCCCTCGGCCTCCAGGATTCGATGGATCCAGAAGCCATCGAGACCCGCCTCCTGAATGACCACAAGCGCAAAGGTGCCGACCGGTGCGCGCCTGTGCCTTGTCCTGAGCTGGGCAAAGCGTGCCAGCAGTCCTGTGATATCGCCGCCGCGTACCGCATGTTTCGACATCTTCTCCCCACTGCCCGGCGACAGCGAAGTGATCAACCAGGTTCGATTTACTGAGTTCCAAAGAAACGAAAATCGCGCCAAGATCGGTGCGGATAGCGGCAGGCGCCGCAGATCGATCGGCTACAACACGCATGATTGGCCTCAGCAACCCCACTCTGCCAGAGCGCAGGTCGCTATCCACCACCGGTCATGGGATCTTTGATGATGCATCATTTTCGCACGAACCAAGGAGCGATATGGTTCTTCACGGGAGCGCCACGACTACAGAGGCGATCCGTCGAGCAATATAAAACAGTCGGGAGAGCCTACGGGCGCTGGCGAACGCTTTGGCATCAATCTGAAGACGGTCATTAAGTGGCCAGGCGGACGTCAGTGGCCGATCCCGATCGACCCGAAAAACCCAAGTCGACGATTCTGCCGGTCGAAGTGGGCATGACGAAGGCGAAGCGCCAGGCACCGGTCATCGCGTTAGCAGTTCTAGTCTAGGTGTCCGCGTCCGTTCAGTGGTAATATCCGGAGCTTGGGACCGGACGCAGGTCAAGGAGATGGTCCCTTTCCTCAACTTCGACAACGCGCGCTTTCCCATCCAGGGCGGCCCATCCAGCGGCGCGGCGGCACGGTGCGCCATGACGGCGTCGCATGGGGCGACGCCCGTGGCCCCGATGCCATGGGCTCATCCAGGAATGCGAAGTCACCAGCATCCGTCGAGAAAACGGCAAGGTAACCGGCGTCGAGACTCCAAGGGCTTCATCGGCAGCGGCAAACTCGCCCTTGCTGTGGCCGGGCAACTCCTCCCAGGTGGCCGCGATGGCGGACATGAAACTTCCGATCGAGAGCCACGTGGTTCAGGCCTTCGCCACGGAGGGCCTGAAGCGCTGTTCTCAGGCCACGGCCTCGAGCTCAGGAGCCGGATGTAGGCCCATGGCAGCAGATCATCGATCTGGCTGTTGGGGTGTCGGTTGACGATGCTGGTGAGGACATCAGCAAGATAGCCGAGCGGCTCGACACCGCTGAGTTTGCAGGTTTCGATCAGCGACGCGATGACAGCCCAGTGCTGGGCGCCACCGTCGGAGCCTGCAAAGATCGAGCGCTCGACCACGTTGCTGTCGATCTCAATGCGGCCATCGTCAAGGAAGCGCGAGGGGCCTTTCCAACGCGAGAGCGTGTAGCGGATCGCCCCGGCGAGCTTGGTTCTCTGGCTGATCAAGCCGAGCTTTTCCGCGCAGCCAAGGTTCGAGATCGGCGATGATAGCGCGGCTATTTTCCTGACGCATCGCACGGCGCTCCTCTGCCGATCGGCCGCGGATGCCGTCCTCGATCTTATAGAGCTCGGCGATCCTTCCTAGCGCCTCACTGGCGATCGGCGCGAGACCGACTGCCGCCAGTTCATAGAACCGTCGGCGCACATGTGCCCAGCAGAAGGCGAGCGTGACATCGCTCCTTTCAGCCAGCACGCGATAGCCGCCGTAGCCGTCGACCTGAAGGATTCCGGTGAAGCCCGCGAGATGGGCGATTGGAAGCCGGCCTTTCGGTCCGGCGCATAGATATAGGCGACGCCCGGCGGGTCGCCCCGTTCCATAGTCGGTCATCGCGGGCATAGGCCCAGAGTTGGCCTGTCTTCGTCTCGCCGCGGCCCGGATCGAGCACCGGCGCGGTCGTCTCGTCGGCAAGAGTTTTGGCGAGGACTTCAGCTTGCCAAGCAGCCGCTCGTGCACCGGACGCAGGTGCCAAGCGGCGCGGCCGACCAAGTCGGCGAGCGTACAATTCCTATGCCCAGCGCGGCAATCTCGCCAGCGTCGAACACGTCATCGAAGCCGGAAAAGCGATGATCCCGGCCCTCTCGCGCGTGCGCGTTCTGCGCTCCTGGACGGCATCATGGAAATGAGCGCCGGATTGCCGCCGCCCAGGAATGGAAATATTCCGCAAACAGCCCCGGATCGATCCGGTTCATCAGCAACCGCAGCTAGCGCGCGCCGGGAATGCCATGATGATAAGGCAGAAGACGGCGCAGGAAGGCCAAGCGACACCTCTGCTTGCCAGCAGTTTTGTTAGAAAGATCAAAACGTCACTGCGACTCCGCGGTTCGCAAAGAACCGGTCGAAGCTGGCGAGCGACAGCATGACGTCTTCCTGGTTCGTCTCGTCATGGCCTGAAGGGTTATGAAAGCGAATGACTCCGTTCGACCCATCCGTGACCAACACGAGATGTCCACCTTTGGATGGTGGCTCACTATCCGGCCAACGGATTGAGGGATGTACCGAGGCCATAAAAAACCGCTGCCTCGAGAGAATTTTGGGAATGTCGACGGTTTGGATATTCGTCATCACCTCTGCTCTTAGGCCGAAACGCTCGACGACAAAAGTGACGAAGGGCGCGTAGATTAGACCTTTGATAGAGCCATCAATCTCGTTGACGACATAGCCACCGTACACTGTGCAGGTTCTAGCAAGGCTAATTGTCGAGTGAGCTTCGCCGCGCGCCGCCAGGATCATTTTTAGACAGGCCATGCCGCAGCCGTTGGCAGCCCAGCGAACGTACTCCTCAATTGTTTCCGCCCCGGAATTGCACCAAAGGGGATCGTGCCGCAGTGCTGACGGTCCGTCCGCGAGTACTGCGAGTGTCATTGCCGGGGTTTCCCATTGACTGAAATAAGGGACTTTGATCTCGCGCATTCTCAGAATCGATCCCTCTCTAAATAGGATAAAAACGTTGTTGTCATACTATCCCTTGTCCAGAGATTACTTACAGAATGGCGGGAGCACGTTTGGGGCGAAGCCTCCGAATTATTCGACGATTGGTGGCTATGTCGGGCATGCGTGACTGAGCAGCGGTGCCTCAAAGCCGGTCGAATACGATGTTACGGGCAAGCCAGCAACCAACAACTACACACTTGACCTGACCGACTTGATCGCGCTCGAACACAAGCGTCCACGCTCCAGGTGGATAGGAGTCCATGGCCCTCTCATTGGGCATCAGCCAAATATCCGGGCCGATCGGATAGATCGGCTGCATTGCACCGTTGCCGAGAAAGCCTTCGAACGCGACATAGATCTCGCCGCCCGCGGATTCACAGGCAAGGGCGGCGTCCAACTCAGCGGAGTGGAACCGGCCGGTAATGTCCCTCTCTCCCTGCCCGCGGACCTTATAAAGGTTAAGATACAGCTTCTCGAAAGGACGCTCGAGCCCTACACTGCCATCGTCATTCCATCTGAGGGTCATCCCCATCGATCGCGCCGTCCTGTCATCCACAACTTCCATGATGTCCGGTAATGTGGCAAAACGCGCCTTGACTCCGCCGTGATGCAACGCACTAACAGTCAAGGACAATTTGGTCGTGTGATCGATGTAATTGCCAAACCAGTTTTCATCTGCCCGCCGTTGGCTGACCAATGGACGCGAAACACCCAGCGCAATATAAAGAATCCTTTCGGCGGCTTCGTTTGCGTCACCTTGATGGTTGAACATCACGACAACGGAAAGACGTTTTGACGCCGCGTAGCGCCGCTGCATTCTCCAGCCGCGTAGGGCGCCGCCATGCCCTGTGACGGTGACCTCATTCACTTCGCTCCTGCGCAAACCGAAACTGTAGCAGGCCGGCGAGCCATCCGAGTAGCATGTTGGAGCGGAAATCCGACGATAGATGCTGTTTGGATCATCGCGTGTCCTATCGATGAATTTCTCCCAGGCAATCATATCATCGAGACTGGCATTGACGCCGGAATCACCCGAGAGGGAAATCCTATTCGTGGCCGGGAAAAAACCCGTTTCGATACTGCCCTCGTAGCCCACCGCATATTCGGGAAAATGGCTGGATTCCGTGCACCACTTTGCCGTCTTCATGCCTGCGGGCTTGAAGATACGCTCTGCCACGAGTTGACCGAGCGAGCGGCCGGTATGCTCAGCAATCAAATCGGAGAGAATGCGGAAATTGCCGTTCGAGTAGGAAAACTGGGTGCCTGGATCGAAATGCGTCGTGCGTGCCCGCGTTAACAGCCTCTTGGCGTCTTCGGGTCTGAACTCGCCCTCCGGCGCGGCACCGCAAAGAACCGTCAAGGCCCAATAGTCGCGAAGACCGGACTGGTTATTGCAGAGGTCAACGACGCGCGGGTACCTCCCTTCGAGCAGAGGTAAATATCTTTCCAAGGCTGGGTCCAGCTTAGCGGGATCGTCGATCACATCCAGAATCGCGCCACACGTAAACGCCTTGCTGACGGAGCAGATCGGCATCAACGTATCTACTTTCATCGGAATGTGCTTTTCGAGATTTGCATAACCCCAAGTATAGCGGGCGATGGCTTTGCCATCCCGAATTACGGCAACGGCACCTCCCGGACCGCGGTAGTCGACGGGCAAAGACTCAAGGACTCGATCAAGCGAAGTACTTCCAGTCTGGAACATGCCTGTCTCCACGAAGGGTCTATGGATAATTCGGCGCTCACTACCAGTTGGCAAATGGCGAACGGTGACTTGCTCTGGTAGATGACTTGCGCCAACGGACATTGCCTCTGGTCGTCGATCCATGTCACGCAACATCCCATGCAGGCCGACCACCTTGGTAACAAATGAGGCCTCCGCTCCTTCGGGGATCGTACTTCTCATCCTCGTGTGACGAATGACAATGAGTGTCAATGTCACCTCTTTGCAAAACAATATCGAATAATTATTACTGCTGCTGCCCATTAGTATTGCTAATATGATGCCTGTGTTCGTGGGCGGGTGGAGCGCTATGATAAAAAACCTAGATGCTAGCCTTGTCGCAGATTTGTGGGTATTCCGGCTGGCAGCGGAAACCGCCAATTTCAGTCGCGCCGGTGAGGCATTGGCGATTACACAAAGTGCTGTCACCCAACGCATTCAGCGCCTAGAGGCACGCCTGAACATTAAGCTCTTTGAACGGGGAGCGAGGGGCTTAAGCATCACGCATGCAGGGACTCTGCTTTTTCGCGCCTGCCGCTCCGGCTTCGAGAGCATCGAGGAGTGCCTTGTTGAAATAGCCAGAGCTACCTCACTTCCAAGCCTCAGCATAAACTGCACGCCATCGCTTACACTGGATTGGCTGACGACGCGCCTGGCAGAGTTTACAAGTGAGCGTCCGGATATTGATGTTAGAATGTTCGTAGAGATGCGCCCACTCGATACAGCGCGCATGATCTCCGAGAATTTTGATATCGTGATCCGCTATGGTCCTTCACCTCTGCCAGGCGCGAATATTGTCTTCGAATGCTCCGAGGCTTTTTTTCCTGTAATTTCCCCGGAACTCAAACTAAAAATCGAGCGCAACGAGTTGAAAGAACTCGTCCTTTTGCATGATGCCATGCCTTGGCTCAACCCGGCGGAGCCGGCGGAAGAATGGACATTGTGGCGCCAAAAGCATGGCATACCATGGGCGTTGCCAACTCGGGATCGCTTCTTCAACTTGGCGCACCTCGCCTATCAATCGGCAATAAACAGTGAAGGTATTGCCTTGGGACGTGCATTGCTGGTCAGACCCTACATTGCATCGGGCTTGCTTGTTCCCGCGGCGGGAAACCAGTCGCTCAGCATGATGAAATATTTCGTCTCGACGCAGTCTGAATCCTCTCCCCCGCATATCACGGAATTCATCTGTTGGCTTCGAAAAAGAATGATCGAAGATTCGTAAAAACCGTTATTAGCTGACCTAATACTGATCAGAACAAAAGATAATTACGCGGGCTCTTGTTTGTCCGGTAGGAAGCCAGCAGACTAGCCTCGACGCTTCAGTCGCAACTGCGCAGTGATGGTGATGCGGTGCGCGCCGGTCAGCAGTACGCTTATGGACTGGGAGATTCCATGCCGCAAAAAACAGTCGGAATCATCGGCGGGCTCGGCCCAATGGCCACGGTCGCCTTCATGAACTCCGTCTTGGAGCTTACGCCAACCAAGAGCGAACGCGATCATCTCCACATGATCGTCGACTGCAACCCAAAGTTTCCGGATATCAACGCCGCCGTACTCGGCGCAGGCCCGAGTGCGGCCGCTGCGCTTGTTGAGAGTGCACAGCGCCTCGAAGCTGCTGGGGCGAACTTCATCGTGATGGTCTGCAATGCGGCCCATGTTTACCAGCGCGAGCTGCAGCTGTCGATCTCCGTTCCCCTGATAAGCATGATCGAGGAAACGGTGAGGAGAATTCGGTCCGATTTCCCGCAGTGTACACGGGTTGGCTTGTTAGCAACGAATGGCTGCTTGCAATCCAAGCTTTATCAGAAACAGCTTTCCGCTTGCGAATTAATCCCCGTGCTGCAAACTGCCCGCGAGCTTGAGCAACTGATGGCTGTGCTTGGTCGAATCAAGACAGGCGATCTCGGTAACGAGGTTCGATCCGAAGCCCTACGCCTGATCAGTGATCTGGCGGCACGCAGAGCAGAGACTGTTATTCTAGGCTGCTCGGAGATTGCTTTGGTCGATCCGACTACCGATAGCAGTGTTCCGCTCATCGATCCGTGCCTTATGTTGGCGCAGGCCACAGTCCATTCAGCGTTAAATGACCCTTGAGGAGTTATTTATGCACGTAGTTGTCACCGGCGCTTGTGGTTTCCTCGGGATAAAATTGATCGAAGCAATCGTGGCTCAAGGCCACTTGATTGGGGCAGACGGAAGGGCACAGCCAATCTCTCGCATTGTGGCGGCCGACATCCTGTCGAAGCCTTTCGGCCTGCCTGCAGATGGGAGGATATCGTATCACTCCGGCGATATCTTTGATTCAGAATTCGTCGCTTCGCTGTTTGCGGAGCGTCCCGAAAGTATTTTTCATTTGGCCGCCCTGGTCAGTGGAGGAGCTGAGCGGGACTTTGATTCCGGAATGAAGGCAAATCTCACCGGCACGACCAATGTTCTGGAGGCCGCAAGGCGGACCGCTGTTTGTCCGCGCTTCGTATTCACAAGCTCGGTTGCCGCCTACGGCGGCGATCTGCCGGAAATCGTTTCGGACGAATACCATCTCACCCCGGAAAGCTCGTATGGCGTTCAGAAGGCAGTCGGTGAGCTTCTCGTGAACGACTACACGCGAAAGGGTTATATAGACGGTCGCTCACTGCGACTTCCAATCATTGCTGTTCGCCCAGAAGGGGCCAACACTGCCGTTTCGTCTTGGGCAAGCGCGATAATACGCGAGCCTCTTAGCGGTGTTGACTATGCCTGCCCCGTTGCGCCAGAGGATCGAGGGTTCATCTTGTCTCCTCGAAAGGTCATTGAGGGGTTGATCGTAGGCCATGAGGCTTCCAATGACGTCTGGGGTCGGAACCGGTCTGTTATGATGGCTGGACTTAGCTGCACGGCCGGCGAATTGGTCGACGCACTTAGCCGCATCGCCGGCGCGAAGGTAGCCAAGCGGGTAAATTGGTCTCCCGATCCCTTCGTCAGGAACATTATCACCAGCTGGCCGACGCGTTTCTCGCTGGAGAAGGCGAGACGAATTGGTCTGGAAGCCGACCCATCTGTCGATGATATCGTAACTCAGTATGTGAAAGACCACGCGTGTGGTGATCACCACCGAGGCAACTAAGGTTGGCCGACCTTCGCTTCGTTGCGGTGAGGATTATGTTCGACCGATGCCAATCGAAGAGCACATTCAACATGAACAGAGATAGTGTCGATCACAGCGCATCGACTAATTATCTTATTGATGCCCAGCAAAGAAAGCTCAGTGCACCCGAGTATAATGCTGTCAAGGTTAGGGAATTTCGTGATGTAACATTCGAGCATATCGCCAAACCATTTTTTTGATCCGCCTGATATTTCCCCTCTACATAGCTCTTCGTATATGATCTGATGAATTTTAACGCGATCTCGACAGTCTGGTATGTGAATAATTCTATTATCATTTTGCATTGCGGAGCGGTAGAAATCTCTTTCCATGGTATACCTTGTACCAAGAAGTAATGTTTCCTTGAATTGTCCGCGATCGAGATGGTCAGATACACAATCAATTAAACTGACGATTTTGACATTCGACCGTCGTTTTATGTAATGTAGCGTCCTGCTAGTAGTATTTGAACACACGAGTATTACCTCTCCACCAGCATTCACCGCGCGGCGAACTCCGTCACCAACCAGTTGCATTTCCTTATCAACGAGATCCATATCTTGCGCTTCCCGAATATGTTTAAAATTCAGGTCTACTAATACGATGCCCAGTTCGTCAGAGTCCTCCATCACTATGTTAAATCGCCTGTAATACTCGGCAGATGACGCCCAGCTTACACCACCAACCAACCCGATTCTCCTGAATTTGTTTCCACCTTTCTTCACCTAGCCCTCCTTATCTACTCAGATATTTCGTATTCAATAAAATGTTTTTTCCTTTCATATTGACGTGAGTGCGATGCGATCCATGATATTAGCTCTATTACTGTCATGCCGTGGTGGCGAAGCATTTTGGGGAAGATGCTATTTTTCATTAATCCCGGAATGTAATTGCATTCTAAAAACCAGATTTCACGGTCATTTGAGATTCGGAAATCAAAACGAGCCATGTTGTAAAGGTCAATGGAAGAAGCAATGCGCCTAGTTATCGACGTTAGCCTGCCCAAAAGTTGATCATTTTCATAGTCCAATATCCTCTCTATAACTAATCCGCTAGAATGTTTTTCTTCGTGACCGAAAAAATTCTGGGCTGTTTCGATTTTTGCAACCGGTAGTAGTACTACATCGGACGAGCTTATCAGGCATCCACAAGAATATTCGTCTCCAGGAATAAACTCCTGCAACAAAGCGGTGTTGTCATACTTAAAAATTTCCCGGAGAAGATTGCGAATATCGATTTCAGAGGCAACAGGATCATGAAAGCGCGTTGCGAATAAAGATGCGCCTAGTGAATTCGGCTTCACGACAACTGATCCGTCGACCGACTTTGCGAACCGAATTGCATCATCCACACCTTGAGGCCTTACTAGCCGTGTCTTTGGTACTTTCATAACATCACTAGGCAAAAGTGACGAAACGAATGACGACATTGCGAACTTATTCATCGTCAACGATGCAACATCTGGATCGCCGAACGTGCCTTTTAAGCCGGAAAGAGCGGCAAGCGTCTGAACTCCTCCGTCTTCGCCAAACTGGCCGTGCAATAAATTCACAATGTATTCATTGTGCGATTCAATCGTATTGAATGTTATAGGTAACGAGCGGCCAGGAAGGATAATGATATCAGAAACATGAGCCTGTAACTCAGCGATTGTAAAAGCATTATGGAATGGGATTGTACGAACAAGGCCATCTACTCGGCTAAGGTGATACATGTGTTTAACAGAGAATGGGCGCTCTGCACGGGAAAGAGTTAGATATGAGGATATAATGTGTGTTAATGATGAGATGGACGAGTCGTACTCCGTCGAAATCCCCCCGAACAAAAACGAAACTGCAAACGTCATTTTCCGTCCTTTAGGTAGCCTAAACCGCTTACATTTATGCACGTTCACGTTTTTCAGAAACTGCCAAACTTGGTGGCTTGACGCTGGTTGCGATATCATGACTGCGACCGGCTCCCACTCGCAAGTGCTATGGCGGAGCTGGGTGAGGGAGGCGGCGTATTGAGGCGGGTGACAAAGCCTGCCAGAACTTCCCGTAAGGAGCGGTACGCCGCTATCGCGTATAACCGACGTCAGGGGATCGTCTAACTCGTCTGGACGTTGAAGGCTAAAAACGGTGGCTCTCAACTTTCATGGTGGCATCGCAGCCAGGAATACGGCCGCCTCCGCCTCAAGCAGCCTGGCCCAGAAGCCGGCGTCCGTGCCGTGGATGCCTGACGAAGGACCGCGAAGCGTTCCTGGCCTTCTTCGACTTGCCGGCCGAGCATTGGGCTTACCTGCGCGCGTCGAACCCGATCGAAAGCGCCTTCGCCGCGGCGCGGCACCGAACCGCGCGCACCAAGGGCGGGCGGTCTATTCTTTGAGGAGGAGTTTGACCTCCTCGATGGTCCTCGCCCGACTGCCCGCCTATCCGGCCCATCGGATCGGTGATTTGCTGACGTGAATTGGAGATCCGCAAAACTGCGGCCCCAACCAGCTGCGGCCTGATCACGCAGCGCAATAAGGTGCATCACGTCTACACCGTCGAACGTGTCGCCAGGGACCTCGGCGTCAGCGAAGCGCTCATCCAGGAACTGACCCTCGGTCTCGAGCCCGAGGACGGCGTCATCTGGTGGACGGCGCCAATGATGACGAGGGGATCTTGGCCTTCACCGATGAGCCTACATGCTGCGCCGCTGGTCATCCTTCACCCGGTTCCTCGAGGGCGGATCTGTCTATCCAACAATGCAGCCGAGCGAGCCCTGCACGGCATTTCGATCGCGGCGGACAAGCGCGCTGCCGTTCTCTACAGCATGATCGTCAGCGCCAAAATTAACGATATCGACCCGCAAGCCTGGCTCGCCGAAAGTTGAAGGCCTTGGTCAGATCGTGGCCGCGCGAGAGCTTGCCGCGCGTCACGATCTGATCGAGCTCGGTGACCAGCGGCGCGCTCCGCTCCTAGCGCAGGGCGTGGTGTTGGGCCGGCGGCAGGCCGTTGATCGCGCGCTAAATATCGAACAGGGCATGATGCGCTTCACGGCTTCAACCGCTAGCGGAATATCTGTGCTGCGTCGTCACTTCGCCCAACGGCTGACTCAGGAAAGGTGCGACCTGGGCAGCGATCGGCCAAAGCGCGGTTATGCGCTTTCTTGAACACCTGCCAGCGTGCGCCTGCCCCGACCCGGTCCGTCGTTTGCGCCATGAGCTGCAGGCGGCGCTGAGCCATCTTCTGGTGGTGCTCGAAACTGGCGGCGTGGTGCTCAGTATCCGGCCCGCAATTCGGCCATCGAAGACGCGCTTCAATGCCCACATGCGCGACGTCTGGGGATTGGCGGACACCACCCGTCGGAAGCGTTGCCGAGTGGTCGGAGGATTTCTTGTTGAGCATTTCGGCGAGCAGTCAATCTCTCTGGCGACATCAGCGCCGCATCTATCCGCCGCTTCGTCCTTGGCAAACAGGGGCGAAGACCCGCCATCGTCGCGAACGGCGTCATCATTGGCTGCTATCTCCGCTTCCGCAAGCATGTCCGGCGACTGGGTGGGCGGCGAACTGAAGGCCGCGATCCCCCGGCCTGCACACTGGCGGTTGGCATTATTGCCTGAGGTGCTGACCGACGCCGAGATCGACGAACTGCTGAGTTCCTTTGATCAGGCGTTCCCGTCGCGCCTGCGGGCCTATACGATGGTGCGATGTGTGATCGATCTCGGTTTGCCATCCAGCGAAGTCGTCAAGCTGCAGCTGACGACATCAACCGATGGCACGATCAAGCTTCTGCGACGGGAGCGACGATTGCGGCCTATTTGCAAGAGGAGCGGCCCGCGACGTCGAACCGGGCCATATTTGTTCGCCATGTTGCCGCCACGATGAACCGATTACGACCAAGAGCGTCAAACGCGCCTTTCTGGCTGGCTACCGAAGATGTGGACCGACGTCCACATTCTCCGTCACAGCCGCCCACAGGATGGAGGGCCATCAAATCACCTCTTTCGCCCTGTTCGCCGACGAGCACGGCCACAGTGGCCGCTCACCAACCATATCATCCTGAACTGGGTGCAGGGCCAGGCCAAACGGACCGGTCCCTTCTCATGGGCCCGGCGCCTCGAGGACGCCCATTCGCGAGTAGCGAACCTCTCCCTCCCGGCCGGCGTCCGCAATCGCAATGGCGTTCCTCAGCTTCGCGACATCGATTCCGACAAATGCTTCCCTATAATCTGACACGGCTCGTCCCTCCTGTGATGAGGATCGGCTCGGCCCGCCCGAGCAACCCTCGGACGCGCAGTGTAGGGCGAGCCACCTCACCGACAGAGGCGGACATACGGTCTTACCTTGACTTCGCCGAGGCGACGATTGGAAAGGCGCCCACCCGGCGTTCGTACGCGCAACGCCCGCTTGGCGGCGCTTCGCTCTTTTCTAAGTATGCCGCCCACTACGACCTGACCGCGCGGCCCGTCATCCAACAGGTGCAGGCCATTCCGGTGAACCGGCTCGACCGGCCGGTTCTGGGATTTTTATCACCGTGACGCGCCGGATGCGCGGACCTGGGCGGGTGAGCGGGATCGCGCACTGTTCAGCCTGATGTACAACACCGGTGCCCGCGTGTCTGAAGCAACCGGCCTGCGCGTCGGCGAGGTCGTCATCGATGGCTCGGCTGTCGCGCACCTGCATGGAAAAGGGGCGCAAGGACCGCAGCGTGCCGCTCTGGCGTACGACCGCCAACCTGATCCGCAACTTGAAGCGCCGGTTGGACTGCGTAGGTGAGGAGGACTTCGTGTTTCCTAACCGGGGTGGAGGATGCATGGCGCGTTCGAACCTTGCCCAGCGCCTTGAACTTGCTGTCTCGGCCGCCGCGGAACATCGCCCGCAAACTCGCGCGTCGCTCGATTTCGCCTCACACAATCCGCCACACCACGGCGATGCATCTCCTACAGTCCGGCGTTGACATCAGCGTCATCGCCCTGTGGCTGGGTCATGAGAGCCCCGCTACGATGCACATGTATCTTCAGGCGGACCTCGCCACGAAGGAGCGAACGCTAAACCGGCTGCTGCCCATGACGGCTAGTCAAGGCCAGTATCGGCCGCCAGACCAGCTCATGCAGTTCCTGTTGAGCCTTTAAAATTTATGCGACGTTCGCCAGCTGGAATGGTCTGGGAAGCCGATAGTTAAGGGCCCTGTCCCGGTGAGCTGCGCATAATTATCGGGTGCGCATAATCGGGCAACATAGGTCTATAATCGGCCGGTATCGGTCTTGCCCTTGGCTAGGACCGGCACCGTGGTATCGTCGCCGTGCAGACGTGAAGCGGCCAGCACATGGGCTTCGAGCCGCTTGAACAGCGGCATCAGCGCCGCGGCGCCGGCGCCGACCTGGTCGGCGAGCGTCGACAGGCCGAGCGGCACACCTTCGCGGGCATAGCGTTCGGCCTGGCGGTTGAGTGGCTGGTGCTGGTCGAACTTCTCGAACAGGATCATCGCCAGCAGGCCGGGACCGGCCCAGCCGCGCGGGGTGGCGTGGAACGGCGCCGGAGCCTGGCTGATCGTCTCGCAGTCGCGGCAGGTGAACTTCTCCCGCACGTGCTGGATCACCTTCCATTGCCGCGGCACCACCTCCAGCGCTGATATCCTCACCAGCTTGCGCAGCCGATGACCGCCGCAGCAGTGGCAAGCGGCTGGCGCCCGCTCGACCACGCGTTCGCGCGGCAGATGCTCGGGAAATGGCTGGCGCGCGCCGGTCGTCACCGTGCGGCGCCACTTATAGATCAGGCTGGTCGCGACATCGTACTGACGCGCTCCGCCGCCACTGTGGCCCCGGGCGCCCAAGGGCATCTGCGGCGGCTACGCTCTTATGGAGGTCTCGTCAATATGCCAGGTTGCCGGTGACGTTCGCATGCGCCGTTGCCCAACACTCCCCAGACGCTGAAGGGAGCCCCGGTCGATTCCCAGGATCGTATCCGGCCACGCAAAACAAAGATTTTACAGAACCTTTGCGAAGAGTAATCGCAGTCGATGGTAGGTTCGCCAAGACGTCTGAGGTCAGGCACGGCTAATTTAAGCTCAGACGCCGCACAGCACGCAACGAAGGATCAACAGCCATGGCAAGAAGAGCGCTCATCCTGGTTGAGGGCAGTCCAACGGATAATGGTCTGCTATACGTCCAAGCGGCCCAGCGTCTTGGACTTCATCCAATTATCCTGTCGGCTGATACAGCTCAATACGACTGTCTTGCGTCGGAAAGGATTGAGGCAATAATCCGGGTCGATACAAACGATCTCGCTGCGCTGATCGGCGAATGTTCCCGGCTACGTGCGACCTATGAGATTGCCGGCATTACGTGCGCCAGGGAGTCGGTCTGTGCGACAGTTGGCAAGCTCTGCCGGCATTTCAATCTACCGGGGCCGAACCCCACATCGATTGAACGATGCTGCGACAAGTTCGTTCAACGTCAACTCCTCGCGGGGGCAGGCATTCCAATCCCTGCTTATCGCTTGGCCGCGAATGCGACGGAGGTTGAACGCGCTGCCTTAGACATCGGGTTGCCGGTGGTTCTTAAGCCAGCGGTCGGCAACGGTAGCACAGGTGTGCGTCTGTGCTGCGACGTCGACGAGTTGGCCGAACATACCGATTATCTGTTGGGCGGCGCGGGCATGTGGCGGTCGGCGCCAAGGATGCTGGTCGAAGAATTCGCACGAGGCCCGCTTTATGCGGCTATTATAATGGGAAATGAGATTATTGGGGTAGAGGCCGCTGGCTTCGGCCCCCCACCGCATTTCGTCTATAGTGAGGGCATCTTTCCGGCACCGCTGACTGATGACGAGCACGAGCATATAGCCGATGTTTCGCTGAGCTGCTTGCAAGCTCTCGGCCTTGGCTGGGGGCCAACGAACATTGAATTCCGGTGGACGAAGCGTGGCCTGGTCGTCATCGAAGTCAATCCGCGTCTCGGTGGCGGTCCCCAAACGGTTCAGCTTGCTTACGGTGTCGATCTCGTCGCCGAGCACATCAAGCTTGTCATCGGCGAGGAATGGAATTTGCTGAGGAAGCATTCCCAAATTGTAGCCTGGCACTCACTAGTTCCCGATCTCGATGGCACTCTCGATTGGATCGATGGTGACAGTCGAGCGGCGGCTGTACCCGGTGTTGCCGAGGTGAGACTTTATGTTAAACCCAAGACGCCGATCGTCAGGAAAGGCGATTACCGAGACTCAATGGGAATTGTCAGAGCCGTTTCACCCAGCCTTACTCAGACCAAGGCGATACTTCAGCGTGCAGTCGAGTTGATCGATTGGTCGATCACACCATTTCCGACTATTGGGTAACAGAAGTAATATCCGGCGCCTAGCTGTGGATGACGGTCCCTGGTGAGGACATCGGCGAGATACCGAGCGGTTCGACTGAGTTTTTCCAGTGCCGCGCTCGGCATAAGCAGGTCTCGATCAGTGAGGCGATTATGAGACAACTGCCCAGTGTTCGGCACCGTCGTCGGAGCGATGAGGACGTCCCCGCGGTTTGAGCGTGCTTGTCATCTGTACAGAGAGACCCTTGAGAACGTCCCGCGAAAACTTGTACGGGTCCTAAAGCGTGTCGCGATTAAATGGCTCGTATCCGGCAGCCTTGAAGAAGTTTCTGCATCGGTTGGCTCGAAAAGGTGGCAGATCGCCGAGAACGTCGCAGAGAGCATCGAAGGTTCTGGCCGCGCTCGTGCCTTCGAGGTCGCGTCCCGACAGGTGGTGTAGCTCGGCGGTAGCGAAGCCACTCGCGAGCGCGCCCTCGATAGCGCTGTAGATGCTATGGGCGGCGGCGAGCGTGTGGCACCCTCGACGCTGTTAAGCAGCTACCTAAGGAGCGCCCCATGTCACCATCCTTTGATGCAAGCAAATCCCTTACCGCCCTTGATCAGGACAGCACGTTGGTCGCAGTGATTGAGATGAGCCAGACAAAGTGGCTCATTGCTGCGTAAGCGCGTAGCTGAAGCCGT
>NZ_CAKXZT010000140.1:155599-218114 GCF_935825525.1 Mesorhizobium escarrei | reverse complement strand
TCTGTGCAAAGGCCTCCTTGTGGGGGAGATGTCCGGCAGGACAGAGGGGGGCGCTGTCTCTCCGCCATCAAAGGTTCTACGCCAATCGCCAGCGAATGCGAAACGGGGGCCGGCTGGCCCCCGTTTCTCCGTGGATTGTTTAGAGCGGCGGGTTTCAAGTCGAAGCGCGCCGTCGCTCTATCGCCCGGCCGACGTCAACGCCGCCAGTTGCGCGACCACCCGCGATCCGAACCGTTCGAGTTGGAGTTGGAGGAACTGTTCGACGATGAGTTCGAATTCGAGTTGCTCGACGAATTGGAGCTGGAGTTCGACGATGAGTTCGAATTCGAATTGCTCGACGAATTAGAGCTGGAATTCGACGAACCGTTGGACGACGAATTGGAGCTCGAATTTGACGAGCTGTTGCCAGCGACGATGTAGGCACCGTCGCTTTGGCTGGTCATTGCGGCCGGCGGACGCTCGCTTTCCGGCGCCGCCGCGGGATACTCCTTCGCCTGCGCTGCGGTGCCCGCGAGCGCTGCCATTCCTGCGACCAGTGCCGACTTGAGTTTCCAGTGTCTTGCCATGGTAGTTACTCCTTGTTTCAGACCGGACCGGCAAATGCGGCCCGGCGGAGTAACGGGCGATCTCCGGCTTTATTCCATTCAAAGAAAGTTGGATTCATTCAGAGCAAGCCGGGCCGTCGCAGTTTCACTTCCGGTCCTTCCGACGGACCTCCGTCAGCGCCTGGATTTCCTCCTCGGCTGACATCGGAGCGCCTGCTTCGATCGCCGAAAGATAGGCGTCGAGGGCTTCGGCCGACGAGGCCGGGGCATAGCCTCCGGCGTCGCCCGGCGCCACGACCGCGAAGCTGACGCGCCATTCGTCGCCGGAACGGCAGGCGACCGACACCACCGTGGAGCGGTCCTGCGAGTCGACCTCGAATTCGCGGCACAAATCCTGCGCATCGTTACGGAACGTAGCGATAGCCCGGAACCGGTCGCTGATCCCGGCGAGTTTGATTTCCTTGCCGGACTCGACCGTCTCAAGGGCTTGGGCCAGGGCCGGCCTGATGACGCCAGCTACCCACAAGCCGCCCTGCGCGCGTTCGTTGGTGGCTGCTGCCCAATACCCGGCGAGCCCGCCGACAACGGCTGCCGCGAGTGAGGCGGCAATTGGCAGCATCCATCGAGACCTCGAAGCAGGCCCTGCTACGCGCCCGCTGCCGAAGGGCAATATCGATGCCGCCGCCGCTTTCTCGCCGGCACGCTTGGCCTCGATCATCTGCTCGACGGCCGCGACAAGTTTTTCGGGAACCGGCTCGTCGAGCAGCGGCTTCAGCGCCGCATGCGCCTGCGCTCTGGTTTCGATGAACACAGCAATCCTGGCAACCAGACGGTCGTCCGTTTCCATCGCCTGCTCGATCCTGGCGACCATGTCCGGATCAAGCTCACCATCGGCGAACCGCATCAGGATCTCATCCGAAAAAGTCTCTTCGGTCATTTCGCAGTCCCTTTTGTGACCGGATAACGGGTGGGCGCCGAAGATATTCCAGTCGCCTCCGCCAGATTCTTCCTCGCTCGGGCCAGCCTGCTCATCACCGTCCCGATCGGCACGGCGAGGACTTCCGCGGCTTGCCTGTAGGAAAGCTCTTCGACACAGACCAGAAGCAGCACGTCGCGCTGGTCGGCGGCGAGTTCGCCTATGGCTTGCGCCACGCTGTTCAGCGCCAGCCGCGCCTCCACTTCGCGCTCGACGGAAACGCCGGCGATGTC
Source organism: Mesorhizobium escarrei (assembly GCF_935825525.1). Classification (GTDB taxonomy): domain Bacteria; phylum Pseudomonadota; class Alphaproteobacteria; order Rhizobiales; family Rhizobiaceae; genus Mesorhizobium; species Mesorhizobium escarrei. The sequence continues at coordinate 216,360 of NZ_CAKXZT010000140.1, read as the reverse complement.
ATGGCGCTCGTCGATATCGTCCTGCGGGCCGGCGACCTTGCGCTTGCGGATGTCGTCGATCCACAGATTTCTCAGAATCTTGAACATCCACGCGTCGAAGCGCGTCCCTGGCTCGAAACGCTGCTCGTTGGTGAGCGCCCGTTCGCAGGCGCGCTGGACAAGATCGTCCGCGATGTCGCGGGACCGGCACAGCGCAATCGCGAACCGGCGCAGATTCGGGAGAAAAGCGACAAGCTGATCTTGGACGCGGTCGGCTTTTTCCGGCATGTTGCTCCAAGTTCTGGAATAAGGCGGCCCCGCGCCCGTTCCTCGCAAAGGCTAGCTTATTGCCGGATAGCTCCGCTAGCCTCGCGATGTTGAAAATCGGCGACGGGCCGGAATGTGAGGGAGACTATGCGCGCCACCTCCTGGTTGAGACCAAAAGCCCTGCTGCTTTTCTGGGTCGCCGTCGCATTGCTCGTCGATCCTCAGGCGCCGAGCGGCCAGCTGAGGCTCGGCGAGTTCGGACCAAGCTCGGCGTTCGCCGATGACGACGGTGGCGGTGACGATGGTGGCGACGATGACGGTGGTGATGACGGGAGTCAATCCGGCGCTTCGTCTGGTGGGTCGCGAACGACATCCCGCCGATCGACCGGTCCGAACCTGTTTCGCACGCTGACGGATCGGTTTCTTCCGCGCCCGCCAAGGCGCAGCGGCAGGCGTGCGCAACGGCCAGCCCTCCCTTTGCCGTCTCGGGCACCGGACCAGATCGTGGCAACCGGGCTGAGTTCGGCTGAGATCGGTCGGCTTCAGGCAACCGGCTTCACCGTACTGGACCGTGCCGACATTCAGCTTCTTGGATCGGAGCTGATTCGGCTGCGCATTCCAGCCGATATGCCGCTGGAGGCTGCGCGGGATCTTGTCATCGATGCCGCTCCGCAGTCGACGGCAGATTTCGTGCATTACTACCGGCCTGGACAGGAAGCCGAATGTGCCGGGCCGCACTGCGCCGCCGCGGGCCTGATCGGCTGGCCGGCCGGTACCGGACTGCCAGCCGGCTGCGGTGGCAATGTCACGATCGGCCTTATCGACACGGCGATCAATCCTGCGCATGCCGCCTTCGCGAAAGGCCGGGTCGAAGTTCTTCGCCTGTCGGACGACGGCGTTCCCGAGTCCGGCCGCCAGCACGGCACCGCCGTCGCGGCCCTGCTTGTCGGCGGCGCTGACAGCCGTACTCCCGGCCTGCTGCCGCACGCCAGGCTCATCGCGGTCGATGCGTTTCATCGGGGCGATCGGCAGGATGACCGCTCGGACGCCTACGATCTGCTTCGCGCGCTCGATCTTCTTTCGGCGCGCGGCGTGCAGGTGACGAATATGAGCCTGTCGGGTCCTGCGAATGCGCTTCTCGAGCAGGTTGTCCGAAGACTCTCCCAACGCGGCATGGTGATCGTCGCCGCCGCCGGCAATGGCGGCCCGAAAGCCGGGCCTGCCTATCCGGCGGCCTACGCTGAAGTGATCGCGGTGACGGCGGTTGACCGCATGAAACGCCCCTACAGGCGTGCCGGCCGCGGCCAGCATATCGACCTGGCCGCCCCCGGCGTCGAGGTGTGGACGGCCGCGTCGGTCAGCGGCGCACGGCCGAAGACCGGCACGTCCTTCGCGGCGCCATTTGTTGCCGCCGCAGCGGCGTTGATGAAATCGGCAAACAGCAACGCCTCCGCAGCCGACATTCATGACGCGCTCGGCAAGTCGGCGGAAGATCTCGGCGCGCCGGGCAAGGACGCCGTCTTCGGCTGGGGCCTGCTCAATGCCCGCGCCGCTTGCGTCGTCACGCCGAAGAAGGCGACGTGAAGCTTCACTGTTGATGCCGGAGGGACAGCCGGGGGCGCGAAGGATCACTACAAATCGGCTTCTAGCGCCAAGGAGGGATTGCACCTCGTCCGTTTCCGCTTACGGTTGCGGTTGGCGTTTTTATCACAAGAATAGCAACGGAGATTCTGCGTGAAGCGTGTTCTGCCGGCCGTCTTTGTCATGGCGCTCAGCGCGCCCGCATTCGGCCAGACCGTTGACAGCGAGGGTGCGAAGCAGCTCTCCGAAAATCTGTCCCGCTATGTCGGCAAGCAGGCGATCGACCGCGGTCTCCTGAAGGTTTCCGTGGAAGGCGACGCTTACAAACTCGCTGTCGATCTCAAACCTGTCGTGGACCTGCTGGCGGCGCAGCATTCCTTCAAGTTCGACTTCAGCCCCTACGCACTGCTGGTCAAGCCGAGCAACGGGACATGGAGCGTCTCGGCGGATGTGTCGCAAAGCGGGTCCTTCGAGTTCAAGGGGCCAGAGGGCCCGCAGAGCATGCAGTTCTCGATTACAGACGGCAAGTTTTCCGGCGTCTACGATCCCGAACTGGCGGCTTTCACCAGCGCCACACACTCGATGGCCGGGATGACGATGAAATCCCGGGACACCATGCAGCGTGCGGAGGTGAGCACCGGCGCCGGTACTGCCACCATGAACGCAAGCAAAGCTGCGAATGGCGGCGTGGATTTCACCGCGACGCAGACGGTCGCCGATTTCGCCGAAGCGCTTGATTTTGACGACCCAAAAAGCGGACTGAAATTCCCGCTCACGATCAAATCGCCAAAGCTGTCGGTGAACGCGACCGGCAAAGGCGTGCGGACCAAGCCGCTTCTCGATCTGCTGGCATTTGCCGTCGCCAATGAAGACGAGGCCAGACTGAAGGCCAACCAGGCGCAGCTCAAATCGCTCTTGCTCGCCGCGCTGCCGCTGTGGGAGCGGATCGACGGAACCTACGGGTTCAAGGATCTCACTGTCGAAAGCCCGGTCGGGCATTTCGGTGCGACTGAGCTGGACACAGGCTTCGGGACCGACGGCATCGCCCAGAACGGAGCAATCAACTATTCGATCAGGGCCGCGGGACTGAAGATCCCTCACAATCTTGTGCCCGCCTGGGGCACGGCACTGCTGCCCACCGATGTCAGTCTGAATTTCGGCGGCGCCAATATCGATCTCGACAGCATGGCGAAGAAGGCGATCGAAGCCTTTGATCTGAACAAGAATCCACCGCTGCCGGCCGACTTCGGCGACACCTTGACCGCCGATTTCATGGCCAAGATCAAGATGCCGAAATTTGTCATCGGCCACAGCACGGTGAAAAGCGGCGACATGGAAATCGCGATGGAAGGCGAGATGACGTTCGCCGGCATGAAGCCCGAGGCCCATGTGACCATCGATATCGCAGGCTATGATAAGATTGTGGAAAGCCTGCAGGCTGCAGCGAAGTCGGAGCCGGAAGCCGCGCAATATGTGCCGGTGGCGCTTGCGATCAAGGGATTCGGCAAGACGCTGCCGGACGGCCGCATCGAATGGGTCGTCAACGGCAAGCCGGACGGTTCGGTCACCGTCAATGGTGTCATGGTGAAGCCGGCCGATCCGGTTGCGAATGATGACGGCGACGACAGCGAAGAAGAAACGACGCCGTAGGCGCTTTGGCGACCCGATCGTCGCTCATATCGAATGCTCATGATCGTCGTCGCCAAGCGGCAGCGCCCGCAGCGCCCTGCCGACGGAAGCCGGCGGCGTGCCGGTTTCCGCGGCGAACCGCATGAGCGTCGGCTCGTGGGCGAGGATGAACTGCAGCACGCCGGCCAGGAATCCCGGCTCGCCAGCCGCCTGGCGAATCGAATGCGCCTCGATGCCGGTGATCGCCAGGAAGCGGGGCAGAAGTTCCGGATCGGCGGCGACGAAGGCCAATGCCTTCACGGCAATGGTTTCCGCTTCCTCGCGCATTGACCCTGGGTTTGCCATCACTACCTTCTTGTGGGTGGAATGAGTCTCTTTTGGCAGTAATCGCAAGCGTCGCCTGCGGCAAGCCATCTGTCTCTGCAATGCGGAGTTCGCGGTGAAATCCGAAGCTTTTCCGGCAGCCGGTTTCCGTTTCGTCAATGATCTCGCGGTAGAGTCGAGCAGGGTTTGGTGCGTACCGGCGAGGGCGCATGGCGGCATCCTTCGAGCGGAGGGCATGCCGGGACGGGAATTTGATGCCTAAGAAGGTCATGATCGTCGAGGACAATGAGCTCAACATGAAGCTCTTTCGGGACCTCATCGAAGCGAGCGGTTACGAGACGGTACGCACGCGCAACGGTCTGGAAGCGCTGGATCTGGCGCGACTGCACAGGCCGGACCTCATTTTGATGGACATCCAGCTGCCCGAAGTGTCGGGGTTGGAAGTGACCAAATGGCTGAAGGAGGACGACGACCTCCATGTCATCCCGGTCATTGCCGTCACCGCATTCGCGATGAAGGGCGATGAGGAGCGTATCCGCCAGGGTGGCTGCGAAGCCTATATTTCCAAGCCGATCTCGGTGCCGCGTTTCATCGAAACCATCAAATCCTACCTGGGCGACGCCTGATGCGCCCTTCCAGCCGAGCCGGAGCTTTATGAGATGACTGCACGGATCCTCGTCGTCGACGACATCCCTGCCAATGTCAGGCTGCTCGAGGTCCGGCTGCTTGCCGAATATTTCGAGGTGCTGACCGCCACCAACGGGCCTGACGCGATCGAGACCTGCGAAAACGGCAAGGTCGATGTCGTGCTGCTCGACGTGATGATGCCTGATATGGACGGGCTCGAGGTCTGCCGCCGGCTGAAGAGCGATCCGGCGACGTCGCACATCCCTGTCGTCATGATCACCGCGCTCGACCAGGTTTCGGACCGGGTGCGCGGCCTTGAGGCCGGTGCGGACGATTTTCTGACCAAGCCAGTCAACGATCTGCAATTGATGACGCGCGTCAAAAGCCTGGTCAGGCTGAAGACTTTGACCGATGAGCTGCGCCTGCGCGCCTCGACCACGCGCAATATCGGCATCGAGGAGCTGTTGAGCCGCAACTTCGCATCCGCGGACACCACGCCGAAGGTTCTGCTGATCGACGAGCGCAAATCCTCCTTTGAGCGCGTCCAGAAAATGCTGCGCGGCAGCGCCGACCTCGACATCGCCACCGATCCGCATGCCGGCTTCTTCCAGGCCGCCGAGACGCCTTATGAATGCGTGATGATCTCGACGGGTTTTGCCGATTTCGATCCGCTCAGGCTCTGCTCGCAACTGCGTTCGCTCGATCGCACCCGTTTCGTGCCGATCATCCTTCTGGCGGAGCAGGGTGAGGAGGGGCGCATCGTCCGCGGCCTCGAGCTCGGCATCAACGATTTCCTGATGCGGCCGATCGACCAGCAGGAGCTAACCGCTCGGCTGCGCACGCAGGTGCGCCGCAAGCGTTACAACGACCAGCTGCGCGCCAGCGTCACCCAGACCATCGAGATGGCGGTCACCGACGCGCTGACGGGATTGCAAAATCGCCGTTACCTCGACAGCCATCTGCAGACATTGTTCGACCGCGCCGTAGCGCGGCGGCGCCCTCTGTCGGTGATGATCACCGATCTCGACCGCTTCAAGACCATCAACGACGCGCATGGCCATGACGGCGGCGACGAGGTGCTGCGCGAATTCGCGCGACGGCTACGCAAGAATGTGCGCGGCATCGATCTCGCCTGCCGCTTCGGTGGCGAGGAGTTCGTCGTGGTGATGCCGGACACGGACGGCGCGGTCGCCGAAAAGGTCGCAGAGCGTATTCGCGCCGAGATCGCCCATATGCCGTTTGCCGTCGGTGACGACGGCAAGACGATCGAGGTTACCGTCAGCGTCGGCGTGTCGTCGGTGCTGAAGGGCGTCGACTCGGTTGCCGGGCTGATGAAGCGGGCCGACCTCGCGCTCTACGAAGCCAAGAGCGCCGGCCGCAACCGGGTCGTCGCCAAGGCGGCGTAAGGTCCGATTATCCAGTCGATGTGACAGGGTTATGAATTTACCTTAACGCAAGCGATTCGCCGGGCTTGGTTAAGAAATTGTTGATTTTCACAGGCCGTTGCGCAAATGTGCAGGCCAATGACGGAACCGGCGCGAGGGTAGATCGCCGGGTCGATCCGAAGAATACCCCATGATTCAGGTCCGCCGCATCTCCTGGGTCCGTGGGGTCGGCCGGCCGGCGCTGGCACATAGTGGCCTCCTCGTACCGCTGCCAAACGCCGACCGGCCCCCTTCTCAAAATGACATCAAGACTCTGCGCCAAGCATTGGAAACTCTGAATTCTTTGAACCTTTGAAAACAAAAACGCCGCCCACAGGGGCGGCGTTTTTGTTTAGAGCAGGAAAGCAGATTACTTGATCTTGGTTTCCTTGAATTCGACGTGCTTCTTGGCGACCGGATCGTATTTGCGGAACGACAGCTTGTCGGTCTTGGTGCGGCTGTTCTTGCTGGTGACGTAGAAGAAACCGGTGTCGGCGGTCGACAGAAGCTTGATCTTGATGTTTGCGGCTTTGGCCATTGTATCAGTCCATTGTGTTCGTGGAGTCTTGGCCGCTGGAGCACGGGAAAACACCCGGACGCGGGAAACTTGGCGCGACACATAAACAACGCACCCGGAAAGTCAAGGCCGTGAAGGTTCGTTATCGGGGCAATCGCTTCAGACCCGCTGCCGATCGTGGCGCCGCCGGCGAATCTGTCGATCTCCCCCCTTGCGGGGGAGATGCCGGGCAGGGCAGAGGGGGGACTGTCCCTCCAACCTGTCAACCAATCACAGCCAAACCCTCAGGCAGGTCTCCGGTTGGGAATGGGGTCAAGTCAAAGTTGGCGATCCTTCCCACCCCCTCTGTCCTGGCGGACATCTCCCCCGCAAGGGGGGAGATTGGCCGTCATGGCGGCTTTCGCCAAACACCAACGCCGAAAGGCAGGGCGATTCTATGCATCTTCCTTAACTGGGGCGACCTTCTTCCAGTCCCCCGTGGTGTTCCACCAGCGGTTCGGGTTGGAGCGGTCGTCCAATCCCTTGGAACGGCTGGCGAGGATCGGCTGAATGCGGATCACCGGCTCCTGGTAGCTGTGGGCCTGGAAGATCGCCTCGACAATGCGGGCGGCCAACGCCTGGTCGTCGGGCAGTTCGAACGACACTTCCACCGTGCCCGGCCGTCGGCGCAATTCCGTCTCGGCGCCTGCAGCCGCACCTTCGAGCGCCCGGTAGCGCTCGATGCCGTGCGCCGATTGGTAGGCATTGCTGTCGTATTTGCCCATGGTGAGCGGGGCGATCGCGACCACCGCTTCCATGATACGGTCGACATCGGAAGCCGGCGCCTGGAAGGTCACAAGCAGCAGCAATTCCATCCGCAGCGATTTCGTTTCAAACCCGGAGTCGATCATGGTGGCATCCTCACATTCGTGGCGTGTTGCTGACAATCTACCCAGGTGCTGCTGACACGGTTATGTCAGCAGCCTTGCGCCACCTGAGGCATCGATCGGGTCTTTCTACAGGATTTTTCGGACGAGCCTGGCGCCGACCAGCGCGATATAGAAGGCGAAGAACATGCCGAGCGCCCAGCCGAAGCCGGAGGGGCCGAAAAGGTCCATGCCGATGCCGATCGCCTGCGGGCCGAGCACCATGCCGACACCATAGCAGAGCACGAAGGCAGCGTTGGCCGAGGCCAAGTCGTGGCCGGAAAGCTTCGAGCCGAGATGGGCCAGCCCGATCGTGTACATGGCAGCGACGACGCCGCCCCAGACGAACAGAAGCGCCGCCATCAGATGCCAGTCCTGCGCGAAGTGCGGCATGAAGATGGTGCCGGCAAGCCCGATGATTGCACATGCCAGAAGCAGATAACGGCGGTCGCTGACACGGTCGCTGACCATGCCGAGCGGGATCTGCAGCAGTACGTTGCCGAGGCCGATCATGGTGAGCAGGAGGGCGGCATCGGCCTCGGAGTAGCCGATGCGGTTGCCATAGACGGGAAACAACGCAAAGCCGCCGGTCTCGACCGCGCCGAACACCAGCACCGCAGCGGTCGCCGTCGGCACCAACCAGATGTAGCGCAGGAAGTTGCTGGTTTCGCCGTTGGAGACGATCGTCGGGCTCTCGTTGCGTGCCGCCAGAACTGGAATGGCGGCCAGCGTCACCAGCGCCATGATGACGCCGAAGGGCAGGAAGCCGGCGCTGCCGAGTTGGGCGAACAGCCACGGCCCGGCGGCAAAGCCGAGCGACAGCACCGTGGCATAGATGCCGAGGACGAGACCGCGCCGGCGCGGCGGCGCTGATGTGCTGATCCAGAATTCCGACAGGATGAAAAGCACCGTCAGCGCGATGTGCAGCAGGACGCGCAGCGGAAACCACATCCAGAAGTCCGGTGCGAAATGGAAGCCGACAAAGGCCAGCACTCCCGTGGCGATCATGGCGAGCATCGTCCTGGCGACGCCGAACCGCATCGCGAGCGGGGTGGCGAGCGGTGCGCCGGCGATCGAGGCGAGACCGGCGACAGCGGTGTTGAAGCCGATCATCGACGCCGAATGGCCGCGCGTTTCGAGAATGACGCTGAGCAGCGGCATGCCGAGGCCGATGGCGATGCCGACGACGCTTATCGACGAGATCGCCGCGATCATCGGCAGCCAATGGACGCGTTCCTCGATCTCTTGCTGGGTATCGACCGTCATGGGATCTGAATACTCTATGCTCTACAGAATTTCGCGAACGAAGCGATTTCGGACAAGCCGGTAGAACGGCACGGAACCACCTGGGCGCAGCAGCGGATCGTCGACGAGCCGCTTTTCCAGCTCCTCCAGGATAGCCCTGGTGATGTCGGGCACATCAGCTTCTCTGGCCTTGGCGAGCGGCAGCCAGACCAGTTCTTCCAGCTCGTTGGTCGGACCGCCGTCCGGCAGCTCCACGGCGACGTCTTCGCGCCAGGCGCTGAAGAAGCGCGTGTCGAAGCGCCGCACCCGGTTGGGCGGCGTGATGGCGCGCGCGATGAAGCGCAGCGCTTCCAGCGAGGGTCTTACGCCGTGCTCGGCAAAACCCCGCCAATCGCGCCTGGTCGTGGCGAAGGCGCCCTTTTGGCCGATCAGCAGGCCGGCTTCTTCATAGGTCTCGCGAAGCGCCGACAGGGCGATGGCGCGGGCGCGGGCCGGGCTGGTGCGGCCGACGCCGGCGGTCAGCCTCGCCTGTTCCTCAGGGTGCAGCGCTGTAGCGACGGGAATTCGGCTGTCGGCCGGATCGGTACGGCCACCGGGAAAGACGAATTTCCCCGGCATGAAGGCGTGACGGGCGTGGCGCCTGCCCATCAGCACCAGGAACTCGGCGCCCTTGCGGTCGAGCAGGATCAGCGTCGCGGCGTCGCGCGGGCGTATGGGCTTGGCGTCGAGCGCGATCGGCTCAACCTTGTCGACTTCCGCCTTGGTCATAAGGTCCATGCGCACGACCTAGCGGAATCTTCTCCGATGCGAAAGTGGCGTTCAGCCATGCCGATTTGCGCCAGCCTCGGTTTCAAGCCTCGGGATGCGACTCGATCAGATCTTCTTCCCCGCCGAAGCCGTGCATATAGAACGCCCATTGCAGGCCGATGACGGCACCCTTGACCGGCTGCAGCAAGACGATCGCCATGAGGATGGTCAGCGGCACCCAGATGGCGATGTGCTGCCAGGTGGACAGAGTGGAGGTCGCTTCGACACCCATGAAGGCGCCGAGCACGATGTGGCCGACGATGACCACCACCAGGTAGGCCGGCAGGTCGTCGGCGCGGTGGTGATGAAGCTCCTCGCCGCAATGATCGCATTTATCGACGGTCTTGACGAAGGCGCGAAACAGCTTTCCCTCGCCGCAATGCGGGCAGCGGCCAAGCGCGCCACGCTTCATCGCCGTCCACAGCGGGCGGGCGATCCGGCCCGACTGATGTTCGCCGCCGAAAACCTGTTCGTTCACTTTCAGATCGCTTGGCATTACCGTCTCCTGCCGCGCGAGCCTGGACGCGATTGCGACGCACGGGCGCGGCCCTTGGCCTTGTGAAACGACCGTTTGGAGCCGGGTAGCGGCTTTGGGTCGGTCAGCATCTCGAAACGCATCGCGCCGGCCATAGGCGCCACCTCGATCAGGCGAACCTCGACGCGGTCGGCAAGCTGATAGCCCTTGCCGGTGCGTTCTCCGAAAAGCGATCGGGCAGTTTCGTCGTATATATAGTAATCGCCCTCGAGACTTGACACCGGAATGAAACCATCTGCGCCATACTGCGGCAATTGGACAAATAGTCCCGATTTGGTGACGCCCGAAATGCGTGCATCGAAATGCTCGTCGACACGCTCTGCGAGATAGGCGGCGATCAGCCGGTCGACCGTGTCGCGCTCGGCGGCCATGGCGCGGCGCTCGGTGGCTGAGATCAGCGCAGAAACTTCTTCCAGCCGCTCCGCTTCATCCTGCGTCAGTCCGCCTGCACCGAAGCCGAGCGCGGCAATCAGCCCGCGATGCACGATCAGGTCGGCATATCTGCGGATCGGCGAGGTGAAGTGCGCATAGCGCTTCAGGTTGAGGCCGAAATGGCCGATATTGCTGGGCGAATATTCGGCCTGCATCTGCGTGCGCAGCACCACCTCGTTGACCAGCCCCTCATGGTCGGCGCCGCGGACGCGATCCAGAATGCCGTTGAACTGGTCCGGCCGCATCTGCGCGCCGCGCGCCAGCGACAGGCCAAGCGTCTGCAGGAATTCACGCAGCGATTCCTGCTTGGCGAGCGAAGGTGCGTCATGGATGCGGTAGACCAGCGCCTGTCGTTTCGCCTCCAGCGTCTCGGCGGCCGCGACATTGGCCTGGATCATGAATTCTTCGATCAGCTTGTGCGCGTCGAGCCGCTCCGGCACGACGACGCGGTCGACGGTGCCGTCCTGCTTGAGCAGGATTTTCCGCTCCGGCAGTTCGAGCTCGAGCGGTTGGCGCGTCTCACGACCGCGCTTCACGACGGCGTAGGCATCCCATAACGGCTTCAGCACCGTGTCGAGGATCGGACCGGTCTTGTCGTCCGGCGCGCCGTCGATCGCGGCTTGCGCCTGGGGATAGGCTAGCTTTGCCGCCGATTTCATCATGATGCGGTGGAACGAATGCCTGAGCTTGCGGCCATCGGCCGAGAAGGTCATGCGGACCGCAAGCGCCGGGCGGTCCTGGCCTTCACGCAGCGAACAAAGGTCGTTGGAGATGCGCTCCGGCAGCATCGGCACGACGCGATCCGGGAAATAGACCGAATTGCCGCGCTTCAGCGCCTCGCGGTCGAGCGCGGTGCCATAGCGCACATAGGCGGCCACATCGGCAATCGCCACAGTAACGACCACGCCGCCGGGGTTCTTCTCGTCCGGATCCGATGTCGCGAACACGGCGTCGTCATGGTCCTTGGCGTCGGCCGGATCGATGGTGACCAGCGGCAGCTCGCGCCAATCTTCGCGGCCGGCCAGCGTCGCCGGTTTGACCGCTTCCGCCTCGGCGATGACGTCTGCCGGGAAAATATGCGGAATGTCGTGCGCGTGGATGGCGATCATCGAGACCGCTTTTTCGCTGGTTAGCGAACCCAGCACCGCCAGCACCTTGGCCCTGGGCAGCCCGTAGCGGGAGGCCCGCGCCGGCTCGACCTCGACCAGATCGCCGTTCTTGGCGCCGTTCTGGAATTCCTTGTCGACGACCAGCTCCGGCTGGCGTCTTTCGACAGGCTCGATGCGGAAGGTACCGTCCTGCAGCACGCGAAAAACGCCGAGGACGGCATCGGTGCGCTTCTCGAAGATCTTCATCACCCGCCCGGTATAGGCAGGGCCGGACGGGTCATCGGTTGGAAAGGTCTTGGCCAGCACGCGGTCGCCAATGCCCGGTGTCGGGCCGCCGCCGCCGCGCGACACGCGGATCGCTATTACAGGAGGCTCGCCGTTGCCCACCGCTTCGGTTGGGTGCGCCAGCAGCACGCCGTCGGCGTCGCGGCCAAAGATGTCGAGCACGGCGACATGGGCGAGGGCGCCGACGCGGGCGAGCCGCTTGCGCTCCTTGGTCAGCAGGCCCTCATCCTGCAAGTCGTGCAAAACGTCCTTCAGCCAGATACGGTCGTCGCCGCGCAGCGCAAACGCCTTGGCGATGTCGCGTTTGCCCGAGCGATCCGGATTTTCGGCGATGTAGCGCAGGATCTCGTCGCGGGACGGCCGGTAATCGTCCTTAACCTTGGCCCTGGTGTCGGCGGTGCGCAGATCGCCATGACTTCTTCCGGATACCCTGCGCGCCACGATGCACTATCCCTTTTTGTTAACCACTTTCTTGGCCGCCACTTTCTGGGCCGCCGGTTTTTTGGCCGCAGGCGTTTTGGCAGGTGCGGCCGCTTTGCGGAAGGGCTTTCTGCCGCCATTGCCGCCCTTGGCTTCCTTCTCGGCAATCAGCGCCACCGCGTCTTCAATCGTCACCGACTGAGGGTCCTTGCCCTTAGGCAGCGTCGCATTGACCTTGCCGAAATTGACATAGGGCCCGTATTTGCCGTCACGCACGACGATCTTGCCGCCGCCCGCCGGATGCTCGCCAAGTTCCTTCAAGGCGGCGGGCGTGCCGCCATTGCGACCGCCGGGCCCTTTCAACTGCTTCTCGGCGATCACCGACACGGCGCGGTTGAGACCGATCGAGAACACGTCCTCGACATTGTCGAGATTGGCGTAGGTGCCGTCATGCAGCACGAACGGGCCGTAGCGCCCCAGCCCGGCCGAGATCATCTTGCCGGATTCCGGATGCTTGCCCACGTCGCGCGGCAGCGACAGCAGGGCGAGGGCTTTTTCGTGGTCGATCGAATCGACTGTCCAGCCCTTGGGCAGGCTTGAACGCTTGGCTTCCTTACCGTCGCCGCGCTGGATATAGGGGCCGAAACGACCGCTGCGTAGCGTGATTTCCTCCGCCGTGTAGGGGTCTTTGCCCAGCACCTTGGTGCCGTCCTCGCCATTGCCGTTTTCGGCATTGGGGTTGGCGGCGTCGCCGAGCTGGCGGGTGAAGGAGCATTCGGGATAGTTCGAGCAGCCGACAAAGGCGCCGAATTTGCCGAGCTTCAGCGACAGGTTGCCGGTGCCGCATTTCGGGCAGATCCGGGGGTTCGAACCGTCCTCGCGCGCGGGAAACACCAGCGGCGCCAGTTCCTCGTTGAGGGCGTCGAGCACGTCGGTGACGCGCAACTCCTTGATGTCGGCGACGGCGCCGGAAAAATCCTTCCAGAAATCGCGCAGCACATCCTTCCAGGCGAGCTTGCCGTCGGAAATCTCGTCGAGCTTTTCCTCGAGCGAGGCGGTGAAATCATATTCGACATAGCGCTCGAAGAAGCTTTCGAGGAAGGCCGACAACAGCCGGCCCTTGGCCTGCGGCAACAGCTTGCGCTTGTCCAGGGTGACGTAGTCGCGATCCTCGAGCGTCTTCAGGATCGCCGTGTAGGTCGACGGCCGGCCGATGCCGAGCTCTTCCAGCTTCTTGATCAGCGAGGCTTCCGAATAGCGCGGCGGCGGTTCGGTGGTGTGCTGGGTGGCGTTGATCGCCTCACGGTCGAGTTGTTCGCCGGCACGGATCTCGGGCAGACGGCGGTCTTCCTCGTCTTCCGCATCCTCGTCCTTCTGGTCGGTGTAGGCGGCAATGAAACCGTCAAAGCGAACGACCGAACCGACGGCGCGGAGTTCCGCGGTGCGGGCGCCGTTGACTGCCTCGATCTCGACGGTGGTGCGCTCGATCTCGGCCGGCTGCATCTGGCTGGCGATGGCGCGTTTCCACACTACCTCGTAAAGCCGCGCCTGGTCGGCATCGAGATATTGCCTGACCGAAGCCGGCGTGCGCATGAAATCGGTCGGGCGGATCGCTTCGTGCGCTTCCTGGGCGTTTTTGGCCTTGGTGGTGTATTGGCGCGGCTTTTCTGGCAGGTATTTTGGGCCGAACTCCTTGGCGATCGCATCGCGCGCGGCTGATATCGCCTCGGGCGCCATCTGCACGCCGTCGGTTCGCATATAGGTGATCAGGCCGGTGGTCTCGCCGCCGATGTCCATGCCTTCATAGAGCCGCTGCGCCACCTGCATGGTGCGAGTGGCCGAAAAGCCGAGGCGCGAGGAGGCGGCCTGCTGCAGCGTCGAGGTGGTGAAGGGCGGGCCGGGATTGCGCCTGGTCGGCTTGGCTTCGACCGACAGCGCCTTGAAGGTCGCGCCTTCGAGCATCGCCTTGATGTCCTCGGCCTGCGCCTTATTCGCAATGTCGAGCTTTTGCAGCTTCCTGCGATCGAAGGCGGTCAGCCGCGCCTCGAAATTTTCCTTGCGCGGCGTGCCGAGAATTGCAGCGATCTGCCAGTATTCCTCGCGGATGAAGCGCTCGATTTCCAATTCGCGGTCGCAGACGAGGCGCAGTGCCACCGACTGGACGCGGCCGGCGGAGCGGGCGCCCGGCAGCTTGCGCCACAGCACGGGCGACAGGGTGAAGCCGACGAGATAGTCGAGCGCGCGGCGGGCGAGATAGGCGTCGACCAGCGGCGCATCGATCTGGCGCGGATTGGCCATCGCTTCCAGCACCGACGATTTGGTGATGGCGTTGAAGACGACGCGGCTGACTGGCTTGTCCTTCAGCGCGCGCTTCTGCTTCAGCACTTCCAGGACATGCCAGGAAATGGCTTCGCCCTCACGGTCCGGATCGGTGGCGAGGATCAGGCCGTCGGCGTCCTTAACCGCCTTGGCGATGTCGGCAAGACGTTTGCTCGAGGCGGTGTCGACAGCCCAGGACATGGCAAAATCCTCGTCCGGACGCACCGAGCCATCCTTGGCCGGCAGATCGCGGACGTGGCCGAACGAGGCCAGGACCTTGTAGTTCTTTCCAAGATACTTGTTGATTGTCTTCGCTTTGGCCGGCGATTCGACGACGACGACGTCCATGAGGTCTCATATCAGCTGTGGTGCGGCAGAAGAATTCCGCTGCGCGCGACGAAATCTCGTATAATTGTCGCTCACATGGCCGCGCTTTTGCGTCCGGTCAAGGGGAAGCGGCCAAAATGCAGTCCTGCATTGAGCGCGCAACCCAAGGGCGCATCATGTGATATCCGTAATCCCAGATAAGGGGAGCGGCTGCCCTCTCGTTGGACAAGCCGGCATGATTCCCGGAAAACGGGACAAAATCTTCTGCGGATATAAGAGAAACATCGATCACGCGCCAGCCCCAGCTGAGGGACGCCCGGCATGATGAGACGACGCTGGCGGGCGAGACTGGCGTGGCGAGTGGGGCTCGTGTGTCCAGCGGGACAGCACCAGAAGCTGGCCGCCGGGAGGCCTGCAGGGCTACGCGGCAGCCAGGGATTTCCCGCCGGTCAAGGCGGGGATGAGGTTCGGGGCTAGTCGGCCTTGGCGATGTGCCAGACGCCGCCAACGCCGTCGCCGGTCACATCGCCGGCCTTCTTGTCCTTGATGAATGTGTAGAGCGGCTTGCCTTCATAGGCCCACATCTTGGTGCCGTCGGTGCGGTCGACGATTGTCCATTCGCCCTCGGGCTTGGCGTCGGCCTCAGCCTTCAGCGGCGGCCAATTGGCGGCGCATTTGTCGTAGCAGTTCGACTTGCCCATCTCGTCCTTGTCGTAGGTGTAAAGGGTCATGCCGTTGGCATCGGTGTATATCTTGGTGCCGCCGACATCGGCTTCTTTCCACGCTTCGGCGGCATAGGAGGTGGCGGTGCCGAGCAAAAGCACCGCCAGCCCAACTGTGATCGATTTCATGACGCTCTCCCTGATATGATCGAGAAGCGCGCGGAAAGCCGCGGCCTCGTTGCATCAACGCGCTTGGCGTGTCGTTTCTTCCTCGATGCGAGGCGGCAACTTGCCACGCAATGGTGATTGGCGGACAAGCCCGCGCGCCGCTATATCGGCGCCGATACAGTTGGGGTTCGGGAAATGGCATTGGATATCGGCTATGTCAGCGCGGTCGGGGCGGGGGCGATCTCGTTCCTGTCGCCTTGCGTGCTGCCGCTGGTGCCGCCCTATCTCTGCTACATGGCCGGCGTGTCGGTCGAGGATTTCCGCGGCAATGCCGGCGTCGCGGCCAAGGCCGACGCACGCAGCGCGCTGCTCTATGCCTCGATCGCCTTCGTTCTCGGCTTCTCGACCGTCTTCGTGGCGCTGGGCGCCGGCGCCTCGACCATCGGCCGGCTGCTGCGCGTCTGGCAGGAGCCGCTGGCGATGGCCGCCGGCGTGCTCATCATCCTGATGGGGCTGAATTTCCTCGGCATATTGCGCATCCCGCTGCTGTCGCGTGAGGCGCGCTTCCAGTCGCAGGGCAAGCCGGCCAGTATCGTTGCCGCATACGTCATGGGACTGGCCTTCGCCTTCGGCTGGACGCCCTGTATCGGACCGGTGCTGGGACCGATCCTGACGCTGGCCGGCGGCCGCGAGACGGTGGGCGAGGGCGCGGCTCTGCTCGCCGCCTATTCGCTCGGCCTCGGCATACCGTTCCTGATCGCGGCGCTGTTTTCCGGCGCCTTCATGCGCTTTCTCGCAAAATTCCGCGTCCATCTCGGCCGTGTCGAAAAGGCGATGGGCGCGCTGCTGGTCGTCGCCGGCGTGTTTTTCCTGACCGGTGGCGTGCAGGCCGCGTCCTACTGGCTGCTGGAGACCTTTCCGGTGCTTGGGCAACTGGGTTAGCGTGCTGCCTGTTCAGAAGCCGAAGCACATGCACAGGATCGAACTGTGGACCCGCTGATTAAGAGTCAGCAGCACAACCGTCTCACCGGAATTTAACCGCATTGGTGCAGCATGGCGCCAGTGCTAGTGAGATTCCGGGCTAGACATGCCTTGATCCCCAACCCTTTTCATATGGTCGCATTCCATGAGCCAGAGAACCTGCCTGTCCGTCATCCTCGCCGCCGGCGAGGGCACGCGCATGAAAAGCGCTGTGCCAAAAGTGCTGCACCCGATCGCCGGCCTGCCGATGGTCGCTCATGTCGTCAAAGCTGCGGAAGCCGCAGGCAGCGGTGATCTGGCGCTGGTGATCGGCCATGGCGCGGACGAGATGCGCAAGGCCACGCAAAAGTTCGCGCCGAAGGCGGAGATTTTCGTCCAGGACAAGCGGCTCGGCACGGCGCATGCCGTTCTGGCGGCTCGCGATGCGATCTCAAAGGGCTACGACGACATCCTGGTGATGTTCGGCGATACGCCGCTGATCGATCCGGAGGTGCTGGTTGCTGCGCGCCTGAAGCTGGCTGAAGGCGCTGCCGTCGTTGTGGTCGGCTTCCGCACCTCAAATCCGTCCGGCTATGGCCGGCTGATCGAAAAGGGCGGCAAGCTCATCGCCATCCGCGAGGAAAAGGACTGCACCGACGAGGAGACGAAAATCACCTTGTGCAATGGCGGTCTGATGGCGGTTGCCGGCAAGCACGCTCTGACGCTGCTCGATCAGGTCGGCAACAACAACGCCAAGCGCGAATATTACCTCACCGACATCGTCGAGATCGCCGGCGGGCAAGGCCTTGACGTCATCGCCGCAGAAGCCGGCTTCGAGAATGTGCTCGGCATCAACAACCGTGCCGAACTCGCCGCGGCCGAAGGCATCTGGCAGGGGCGCCGGCGGCGCGAAGCCATGCTCTCCGGGGTAACGCTGATCGCGCCGGAAACCGTGTACTTTTCATACGATACTGAGATCGGCGCCGATACGATCGTCGAGCCCAATGTCTGGTTCGGGCCGGGCGTGACAATCGCCACGGGCGCCAAGATTCATGCCTTCAGCCATATTGAAGGCGCTACTATCGCCTCCAACTGTGATGTCGGCCCATACGCGCGGCTGCGGCCGGGTTCCGATCTCCGGCAAAAGGCCAAGGTCGGCAATTTCTGCGAGGTCAAGCAGGCTGTTATCGAAGAGGGCGCCAAGGTCAATCACCTGACCTATATCGGCGATGCCCGTGTCGGCGCCGGCGCCAATATCGGCGCTGGAACCATCACCTGCAACTATGACGGGTACTCGAAGTTCTTCACCGATATCGGCGAGGGCGCCTTCGTCGGCTCGAATTCGTCGCTGGTGGCGCCTGTCACAATCGGCAAGGGCGGCTACGTCGCTTCGGGCAGTGTGATCACTGAAAGCGTGCCCGACGATGGGCTGGCCTTCGGCCGTGCCCGCCAGAGGACGCTGCCCGGCAAGGGCAAGGAATTGCGCGAGCGTTTTGCTTCGGCCGCGGCGGCCCGGAAAAAAGGCTAGCCTGATTGCGGTAACCGGATTGCAAGCGCGCCCTGTCATGGTGCATCTGTGCAGAACCGTTCCGGCTGATACGGAACGAAACGCAATGTGATTTTCGCGGCAGCCCGGCCAACCCTAAATGGCGCTGGGTTTTCATGCCGGAATCGGGGCAACGTCTATGTGCGGTATCGTCGGAATTGTCAGTCACTCGCCGGTCGCGCCACGGATCGTCGATGCGCTGAAAAGGCTCGAATATCGCGGTTATGATTCGGCCGGCGTCGCCACCGTCGAGAACGGCAAGCTGGCGCGTCGCCGCGCCGAGGGCAAGCTGATCAATCTCGAACGCCGGCTGAAGGACGAACCGCTCGACGGCATGATCGGCATCGGCCACACGCGCTGGGCGACGCATGGCGTGCCCAACGAGACCAATGCGCATCCGCATTTTTCCGACGGCGTCGCCATCGTCCACAACGGCATCATCGAGAATTTCGCCGAATTGCGCGACGAGCTGATGCGCGACGGCTACACATTTTCATCGCAGACCGATACTGAGGTCGTCGCACATCTGGTGGGGCGCGAACTGGCCAGCGGCCTGCAGCCGGTCGAGGCCGCGCACCAGGCGTTGAAGCGGCTGGAAGGCGCCTTTGCGCTGGCCATCATGTTCAGGGGAGACGAGGATCTCATCGTCGGCGCGCGCAACGGCCCGCCGCTGGCCGTCGGCCATGGCGATGGCGAGATGTTTTTGGGCTCCGATGCCATCGCGCTTGCCCCCTTCACCAATTCGATCACCTATCTGGAGGACGGCGACTGGGCGGTTGTGCGCCGCAACGACGTCGCCATCTTCGATATGGACGGCAACAAGGTCGACCGCAAGCGCCAGCAGTCGCTCAGCACCAGCTTCATGGTCGACAAGGGCAACCGGCGCCATTTCATGGAGAAGGAAATCCATGAACAGCCCGAAGTGATCTCGCACACGCTGGCGCATTATGTGGATTTCGTTGGCGGCGTCTCGAAGCCGCTCGACCTGCCGTTCGATTTCGCCAAAATCGACCGGCTGGCGATTTCGGCCTGCGGCACTGCCTATCTGGCCGGCCTGATCAGCAAATACTGGTTCGAGCGCTATGCGCGGCTGCCGGTCGACATCGATGTCGCTTCGGAATTCCGCTACCGCGAGATGCCGCTGTCGAAGACAGACGCTGCCTTCTTCATCTCGCAATCGGGCGAGACCGCCGACACGCTGGCCTCGCTGCGCTATTGCCGCAAGGCCGGGATGAAGATCGGCGCGGTCGTCAATGTCCGCGAATCGACGATGGCGCGCGAATCCGACGTCATCCTGCCGACGCTGGCCGGGCCGGAGATCGGTGTCGCCTCGACCAAGGCCTTCACCTGTCAATTGTCGGTGCTGGCCTCGCTTGCCGTGCGGGCCGGGGTGGCGCGCAGAACGATTTCGCCGGAACAGGAAACGACGCTGGTCCGCCAGCTGTCGGAAGCGCCACGCTACGCCAACCAGGTCCTGAAACTCGACGGCCAGATCGAGAAGGTTGCGCGCGACCTCTCGCACTACAAGAACGTGCTCTATCTTGGCCGTGACACCAATTTCCCGCTGGCCATGGAAGGCGCGCTGAAGCTCAAGGAAATCTCCTATATCCATGCCGAGGGCTATGCTGCCGGCGAGCTGAAGCACGGGCCGATCGCGCTGGTCGACGAGAACATGCCGGTGATCGTCATTGCCCCGCATGACCGCATTTTTGAGAAAACCGTGTCGAATATGCAGGAAGTGGCGGCGCGCGGCGGCAAGATCATCCTGATCACCGACAGCAAGGGTGCCGCGCACGCCACCGTGAAGACGATGGAGACGATCGTGCTGCCGGACGTGCCGGAAATCATCTCGCCGATCATTTACGCGCTGCCGATCCAGATGCTGGCCTATTTCACCGCGGTGTTCATGGGCACCGACGTCGACCAGCCGCGCAACCTGGCGAAATCGGTGACTGTGGAATAGGGACTGGCAAGTTTCGACCAGCTACCGATAGGTTCCCGGTGATAGTTAGTATCAGTTATTGATACGTATTTCTTGCGCGCCCCTCGTGTATCAATGTATGATACGTGACGAGGGGCAGAAATTGATTGTTTCGTACAAAGGCAAGGCGGTGGAAGCGGTTGCCGAGGGGAAGGCGCCGAAAGGTTTTCCACCCGATTTGGTTACCCGTGGCGAACGTCGTCTTCGTGCCATCGCCAATGCCGCCCAACTGAATGACCTCCGGTCGCCACCCGGAAACTACCTTGAAGCCCTGAAAGGGAGCAGAGCTGGGCAGCATTCTATCCGTATCAACGACCAATGGCGCATCTGCTTCAAATGGACCGATGCTGGCGCCGAGGATGTGGAGATTGTCGACTACCATTGAGCGGGCACTTGCCCACAACCACAAAAGGTATCCGAACTATGCTCAAGTTCGCACGTCCCATTCACCCCGGAGAATTCCTGCGCGAGGAATATCTCCTCCCGCTTGGCATGAGTGCTGGTGCGCTGGCGAAGAAGCTCAATCTTCCTCGCACCCGTATCGAACGCATTGCCAAGGAAGAGATCGGCTTGACTCCCGATACCGCTCTTCGCCTCGCCAGGTTCTTCAACACCACGCCCGAATTCTGGATGAATTTTCAGCAGGCCTATGAGCTCGAAACCGAGGCAAGGAAACTCGCACCCGAGCTCGAGAAGATCGAACCGCTGGAAGTCGCGGCATAGTTGAACTTTTAAAAAATTCGCAGTTCCAAAGCCGAATGCGGTTCATTAATGTTGCGCCGCAACCAGTGCTGCGGTGAACCATGTCCGATGCTCCCAAGACCTCAGGCATGACCCGGCTGCGGAATTACTTCCTGACAGGTTTTGTCGTCTGCGCGCCGCTGGCGATCACCGCCTACATCGCCTGGTCGTTCATCGGCTGGGTCGATTCCTGGGTAAAACCCTATATTCCGGCGCGCTACAACCCCGATAGCTATCTGCCGGCGCCGGTTCCGGGATTCGGCCTGATCGTTGCCTTGATCCTGATCACCCTGATCGGTTTCATGACCGCCAATATCGTCGGCCGCGCCATCGTCCTGTTCGGCGAGCGCCTGCTCGGCCGTATGCCGCTGGTGCGCGGCATCTACGGCTCGCTGAAGCAGATCTTCGAGACCGTACTGTCGAACAAGGGCGACATGTTCCGCCAGGTCGGGCTGGTCGAATACCCGCGCAAGGGCGTCTGGTCGCTGGTCTTCGTTGCCAGCGAGAAGGAAACCGAGATCAACCAGAAGCTCGACCAGGAAGGTGATCCGCTGATCGCGGTTTTCATGCCGTGCACCCCCAACCCGACCACTGGGTTCCTGATGTATGTGCCGAAATCCGATATCGTGCTGCTCGACATGACGATCGAGGACGGCGCCAAGCTGATCGTTTCGGCAGGCCTGGTGGCGCCGGCGGTCAAGACGAATATGGTAACCTTGAACGGCAAATCGATCGGCGGCCAGATCGGCAATCCGCCGGTGGATGCCGGGCCTCAACCGGCGCGCAAGAGCCGCACCGCCTCGTCGCGGCCGAACAAATAAAGCAGCATGCGAAGGGCGGCGCCGCGTTCGGATTGCAACTCCGGATCGCGCGACAGGATCAGCCGCGCGTCGTCGCGGGCGGCTTCGAGCAGGTCGGCATGCGCCTCGATGCGCGCCACCTGGAAGCCCGGCGTGCCGGACTGGCGGGTGCCGAGCAACTCGCCTTCGCCACGCAGCTTCAGATCCTCCTCGGCGATGCGAAAGCCGTCCTCGGTCTCGCGCATCACCGACAGCCGGCGCGTTGCCGTCTCGCCGAGCGGATTCTTGTAGAGCAGCACGCAGGACGACGGTTTTTCGCCGCGACCGACCCGGCCGCGCAACTGGTGCAGCTGAGCGAGGCCGAAGCGCTCGGCATGCTCGATGACCATGATCGTCGCATCGGGCACATCGACGCCGACCTCGATGACCGTGGTGGCGATCAGGATGCGTGTCTCGCCGGCCTTGAAGGCGCGCATCGCCTCGTCTTTTTCGGTGCCCTTCATGCGGCCGTGCACCAGGCCGATCCGGTCGCCGAACAGGGGCTTCAAGGAGGCAAAACGGTCCTCCGCCGACATCAGCTTGATCTCTTCGGACTCCTCGACCAGCGGACAGATCCAATAGATCTTCTGGCCGTCGGCGACGGCGTCGCGCATGCGGCCGACCAGTTCGTCGAGCCGCTCGAGGGGCAGGGTGACGGTGCGGATCGGCTGGCGCCCGGCCGGCTTTTCCGTCAGCTTCGACACATCCATGTCGCCGAAAGCGGTCAGCACCAGTGTGCGCGGGATCGGCGTCGCCGTCATCACCAGCATGTCGGGTGCGTCGCCCTTGGCGGTGATGGCGAGCCGCTGGTGGACGCCAAAACGGTGCTGTTCGTCGATGACGGCGAGGACGAGGTCGTGGAACGTCACCGTTTGCTGGAACAGGGCGTGGGTGCCGACGACGATGTCGATCCCGCCCTTGGCCAGGCCGGCCAGCGTCTCGGTGCGCTCGCGGCCCTTTTCGCGGCCGGTGAGGATGGCGATGCGGAGGCCGGCTTGTTCCGCCAACGGCGCAATCGTCGCAAGATGCTGGCGCGCCAGGATTTCGGTCGGCGCCATCAACGCCGCCTGGCCGCCGGCCTCGACGGCGCGCGCCATGGCGAGCAGCGCCACAACCGTCTTGCCGGAGCCGACATCACCCTGCAGCAGGCGCAGCATGCGTTCGGGGTCACCGAGATCGGCATTGATTTCGGCAAGCGCCATTTCCTGCGAATTGGTCAGCAAATAGGGGAGGGCGGCGCGCAGCTTTTCGACGAAGCGGCCGTCCCCGACCAACGGTCGTCCGGACAGGCGGCGGACTCTTGCGCGCACCAGCGCCAGCGACACCTGGCCTGCCAGAAACTCGTCATACGCGAGACGCCGCCAGGCTGCGCCGTCGACCGACACGTCGATCGGGTCGGCGGGATTGTGGATGCGGGCGAGCGCGTCGCCGAAGGCGGGAAAGGTGCGGCGGCGCAGAAACTCATCCTCCTGCCATTCCGGCAGCACCGGCAAGCGAGCGAGCGCCTGGCCGATTGCCCGGCGCAGCACTTTTCCCGACAGCCCGGCGGTGAGCGGATAGACCGGCTCGACCAGCGGCAGGTTTTCCGCCTCACTGGCCAGTGCGATGTGGTCGGGATGAACCATGGTTGGGCGGCCGTTGAACCATTCCATGCGGCCGGAGACCACGACGCGCTCGCCCTCCGGCATCGCTTTTTCGAGATAGGCGGCGTGCGCATGGAAGAAGGTCAGTGCGATCTCGCCGGTATCGTCATGAGCATAGACCCGGTACGGCACCGATCGGTTGCCGCGCGGCGGCGGCTGGTGGCGATCGATGCGTACTTCCAGTGTGACGATCGCGCCCTCGGCCGAACCGGCGATGCCCGGCCGGTTCCGGCGGTCGATCACCGAATGCGGCAGCACGAACAGAAGATCGCCGGCACGCGCCGCTCGGTCGCCGAGATCGGCCGGAACGACTTTCTCAATCAGTGGGCCGACCTTCGGCCCGACGCCGGCAAGCGAGGTGATCGGGACAAACAGCGGATCGAGGAGGGAAGGTCTCATTTGCGCCGCGCCAACCGGGACTTTGTTGGGGCCGAGTTCCTTCGCGCCCCCCTCTGTCCTGCCGGACATCTCCCCCACAAGGGGGAAGATCGGACTGTGCTTCCACTTTCGCCAATCGCCAACGACGGAGAAGAGGCAGGGCGCCGAAGCTGCCAATCTCCCCCCCTGTGGGGGAGATGTCCGGCAGGACAGAGGGGGGCGCGAAGGAATGCAATCATTACAAGTTGATTGTCGGGCGTCTTACATTGCCTTGCAAGGTGCCTTGCAAGGCTGACACCGCGCTCTATCCACGCTATATGCGCCGCTTCAGGCAAGGATGCTGGACGATGACGGGAACGAGACGATCAAGCGAGGGGCTCGACGCCCGCCGCCGCAAGCTTCTGTTTCGATCCTGGCATCGCGGCATGCGCGAAATGGACCTTATTCTCGGCAGTTTCGCCGACGCCGAGATCGGCGCCTTGACCGGCGACGAACTCGACCAATATGAGAGGCTCCTCGACGTTGCCGACACCGAGTTCCTGCCCGTGATCACCGGCGAGCGGCCGATTCCGGCTGACATCGACTGTGCCGTCCTGCAAAAAATCCTGGCGTCGCGCCAGACGATGACATTCTGAACGACGTGTAATCCATGAGCCTCATTCCCTCGATCGGCCTGCCGAAAGGCCGCGCCGGCCAGTTCATCGTCGACGGCGTTGCCGACGGTTACGAAGCCTTCGCGCTGGTGCAGGCCGCGCACGAGATCGCGCCCGACAAGCCGGTGCTGTTCGTGGCACGCGACGGCCAGCGCCTGCCTTCGATCGTCGAGGCGCTTTCATTCGCCGCTCCTGGCCTGCCGGTGCTCGAGCTGCCGGCCTGGGATTGTCTGCCCTATGACCGCGTTTCGCCCGGCTCGGATGCAGCCGCGCGGCGGCTCGACGCGCTCACCGCGATGATCGCGCTGGCAAAAAACCCACACCGCGCCGTCATCCTGACCACCGCCAACGCGCTGCTGCAGCGCATTCCGCCGGCAAGCCTTGTCGAGGCGCAGACATTTCACGCCAAACCCGGCAACCAGATCGACATGAACGCACTGGCGTCGCGACTGGACATATCAGGCTTCGAACGGGTGCCGACCGTGCGCGGCGTCGGCGAGTTCGCCGTGCGCGGCGGCATTCTGGACCTGTTCGCGCCGGGCTGGACGGAAGCGCTGCGGCTCGATTTCTTCGGCGATACACTGGAATCGATCCGCGTCTTCGACGCCGCCACGCAGCGCACCACCGGCCAGCGCAAGTCGATGGCGCTGCAGGCGATGAGCGAAGTGGCGCTGACGCCGGAGACCATCAGCCGTTTCCGCCGCTCCTATATCGAAGCTTTTGGCGCGCCCTCGCGCGACGATGGGCTGTATGCGGCGGTCAGCGAGGGACGGCGTTTCGCCGGCATGGAACATTGGCTGCCGTTCTTCTACGAGCGGCTGGAGACGGTGTTCGACTATCTGCCCGACACGCCTGTCGTGTTCGACCATCTGGCGCATGAGGCGCTGGCGGAGCGCCATGCGCTGATCCTCGACCATTACGAGGCACGCAGGAAGCAAGCCGACGGTGCGCTGAAGGACGCCGTCCCCTACAAGCCGGTGCCGCCCGACCTGCTATATCTGTCGCCCGAAAACCTCATCGCCTCGCTTGGCCCGCGCGAAGCGATCGACTTCACGCCCTTCGACGCGCCCGACGCCGGCGCCAAGAAAATCTTCCATGCCGGCTCGCGGCATGGCCGCAGCTTCGTCGAGGAACGCGCCGACCCCAACATCAACGTCTTCGACGTCGTCGTAAAACACATTGCCGACGAGCGCGCCGCCCGCCGCAGCGTCGTCGTCGCCGGCTGGACCGAAGGTTCGCTCGACCGGCTCGGCCAGATCCTGGCCGAGCATCATCTCGGCAATCTCGAGCCGGTCGCCACGCTGGCCGAGGCGGAAAAGCTCGAACCGGGGCAGGCGGGACTTGCCGTGCTGCCGCTCGAATCCGGCTTCGAGACCGAGAAACTGGTCGTCGTCGCCGAGCAGGACATTCTGGGCGACCGGCTCATCCGTCGCTCGAAGCGCAAGAAGCGTCCTTCCGATTTCATCGCCGAGGCCTCGGCGTTGTCCTCCGGCGACATCGTCGTCCATAGCGACCACGGTATCGGCCGCTTCATCGGGCTGCGCACCATCGAGGCGGTCGGCGCGCCGCATGATTGCCTCGAAATCCACTATGCCGGCGACGACCGGCTGTTCCTGCCGGTGGAGAACATCGAGCTGCTGTCGCGCTATGGCTCGGATTCGGCCGAAGCGACATTGGACAAGCTTGGCGGCGGCGCCTGGCAGTCCAGAAAAGCGCGGCTGAAGAAACGCCTGCTCGACATGGCCGGGCAGTTGATCCGCATCGCCGCCGAGCGGCAGATGCGCACCGCCCCTGCGCTGGTGCCGGCGGACGGTCTCTATGACGAATTCGCCGCGCGGTTTCCTTATGAGGAGACCGACGACCAGCAGACGGCGATCGATTCGGTCATGGGCGATCTGGGCGCCGGAAAGCCGATGGACCGGCTGATCTGCGGCGATGTCGGCTTCGGCAAGACCGAAGTTGCACTTCGCGCCGCCTTCATCGCGGCGATGGAAGGTTTTCAAGTCGCGGTGGTGGTGCCGACGACGCTTCTGTCGCGCCAGCATCTCAAGACCTTCTCGCAGCGCTTCTCCGGCCTGCCGATCCGCGTCGCCCAGGCCTCGCGGCTGGTCGGCGCCAAGGAACTGGCCGAGACGAAAAAGGGCATCGCCGAAGGCACCGTCGACATCGTCGTCGGCACTCACGCGCTGCTCGGCTCGTCGATCTCGTTCAAGAATCTCGGCCTGTTGATCATCGACGAGGAGCAGCATTTTGGCGTCAAGCACAAGGAGCGGCTGAAGGACCTGAAGAGCGACGTGCATGTGCTGACGCTGTCGGCGACGCCGATCCCGCGCACGCTGCAACTGGCGCTGACCGGGGTGCGCGAACTGTCGCTGATCGCAACGCCGCCGGTCGACCGCCTGGCGGTCCGCACCTTCATTTCGCCTTTCGACCCGCTGGTCATCCGCGAGACCCTGCTACGGGAACGCTACCGCGGCGGCCATTCCTTCTATGTCGTGCCACGCATCAGCGATCTGGCGGAAGTCCATGATTTCCTTCGTGAATCCGTGCCCGAGCTGAAGGTGGCTGTCGCTCACGGCCAGATGCCGCCCGGCGAGCTCGACGACATCATGAATGCCTTCTACGACGGCCAGTACGACGTGCTGCTGTCGACCACCATCGTCGAATCCGGCCTCGATATCCCGACCGCCAACACGCTGATCGTGCATCGCGCCGACGTGTTCGGCCTGTCGCAACTCTACCAGCTGCGCGGCCGCGTCGGCCGCTCCAAGGTGCGCGCCTATGCGCTGTTCACGCTGCCGGCCAACCGCAAGCTGACCGACACCGCCGAGCGCCGGCTGAAGGTGCTGCAGTCGCTAGACACGCTGGGCGCCGGCTTTCAACTCGCCAGCCACGATCTCGATATCCGCGGCGCCGGCAATCTTCTCGGCGAGGAGCAGTCTGGCCACATCAAGGAGGTCGGCTTCGAGCTCTACCAGCAGATGCTGGAAGAGGCCGTCGCCGAGGTCAAGGATTCCGGCGAGGTGCAGGATGGCGGCTGGTCGCCGCAGATCGCCGTCGGCACCGCGGTGATGATCCCCGAAAGCTACGTTCCGGACCTGCAACTGCGGCTGGCGCTCTATCGCCGCCTCGGCGATCTCGAAAACACCGAGGAGATCGACGCTTTCGGCGCCGAGCTGATCGACCGCTTCGGAGCTTTGCCGGAGGAAGTGAAGCATCTGTTGAAGATCGTCTTCATCAAGGCGCTGTGCCGCAAGGCCAATGTCGAAAAGCTCGATGCCGGGCCAAAGGGCGTCGTCATCCACTTCCGCAAGCGGGAGTTCTCTAACCCCGTCGGACTGGTCACCTTGATCGGCGAGCAGGGCTCGCTGGCCAAGATCAGGCCGGACCACAGCGTCGTTTTCGTCCGCGACTGGCCGACACCTGAAAAGCGGCTGGCCGGGGCCGCCGTCGTCATGACGCAATTGGCTCGGCTGGTGGAGAAGGCCGCGTAGCAAGGCGTTGCTAGTGCTTTGGCCAATGACTACGCCGGCAGTTCCTGGGGCATCACGGCCATTCGCCACACGTCCAAATCCGGTCTAGAATAGGAAATCGGCTTCGTGTATGGAGCCGCAATCCCCATATTGGGGGCGAAATGGCGGGCGATAGCACCCGCTGGAAAGAATTTTGGGTGCAACGATGACGAAATGGTCGCCGAATTCGTGGAGAGCAAAGCCGATCCAGCAGGTTCCTGCCTATCCGGATCTTGCCGCACTGAAGAACACGGAAGCCCAGCTCGCCACGTTTCCACCGCTGGTTTTTGCAGGTGAGGCACGCAAGCTGAAGAAGCAGCTTGCGACCGTCGCTGCCGGTGACGCATTCCTTCTGCAGGGCGGCGACTGCGCAGAGAGTTTTGCCGAGCATGGCGCGGACAACATCCGCGACTTCTTCCGCGTCTTCCTGCAGATGTCTGTGGTGCTGACCTTCGCCGGCGCGCAGCCGGTGGTGAAGGTCGGCCGTGTCGCCGGCCAGTTCGCCAAGCCGCGCTCGTCCGACAACGAGACGAAGGGCGGCGTGACGTTGCCAAGCTATCGCGGCGACATCATCAACGGCATCGAGTTCGACGCCAAGTCGCGTATGCCCGATCCTGCACGCCAGGAGATGGCGTACCGCCAGTCGGCGGCGACGCTCAACTTGTTGCGCGCTTTTGCGCAGGGCGGCTACGCCAGCCTGGAGAACGTGCATCAATGGATGCTGGGCTTCGTGTCCGACAGCCCGCAGGGCGAGAAATACGAGTCGCTCGCCAACCGCATCACCGAGACGATGGACTTCATGAAGGCTGTCGGCATCACCTCGGAGACCAATTACGCGCTGCGCGAGACCGACTTCTACACCAGCCACGAGGCGCTGCTGCTCGGCTATGAGGAGGCGCTGACCCGCGTCGATTCGACCTCGGGCGACTGGTATGCAACATCCGGCCACATGATCTGGATCGGCGATCGCACCCGCCAGCCCGACCATGCCCATGTCGAATACTGCCGTGGCATCAAGAACCCGCTCGGCCTGAAATGCGGCCCGTCGCTGACGCCGGACGGCTTGCTGCAGCTCATCGACCTCCTCAATCCGGAAAACGACCCCGGCCGGCTGACGCTGATCGCGCGCTTCGGCTCCGACAAGGTCGCCGAGCATCTGCCGAAGCTGGTCCGCGCGGTGCAGAAGGAAGGTCGCAGCGTGGTGTGGTCGTCGGATCCGATGCATGGCAACACGATCGAGGCCGCCGGCTACAAGACACGGCCGTTCGATCGCATCCTGAAGGAAGTTCAGAGCTTCTTCGAGGTGCATCGCGCCGAAGGCACGCATCCGGGCGGCATTCATATCGAGATGACCGGCAAGAACGTCACCGAATGCACCGGCGGCGCCCGCGCCATCACCGCCGAGGAATTGCAGGATCGCTACCACACCCATTGCGACCCGCGCCTCAACGCCGACCAGGCGATCGAACTGGCCTTCCTGGTCTCGGACCTGCTCAAGAAAAGCCACCCGGTCCAGCACAAGCAGGCCGTCAACGGCTGATTTCAGTCGCCATCGGTCAAGAAGCGCCAGAGAAATTCCCTGAGGAACCCGGACCACCGGACGGCTCATCACCGTCGGGTATGTCCGGGCTGCCGACCTTGGCTCTTGCCGATCCGGGTCTTCCGCGACTAGCTGGATACCAAGTTCGATGATGCGGGCCGGACTTGCTGCGGACCGAACATCTGCATCGTGCTTCGCAAGATGTCCCTGATGTCGCGTTCGGCGGGTTCGATAAGCTCGTGCATCATCTCCTGGGCGATTCGAGCATTTCACTTACGCTTTTCGTGGAGAAGCGTCTTGCGTCGGCGGCTTCCACCCCAATACTGATTTCACGCCGAAGGATGGCGAGTTTCTCCGCCTGTTGGGCCTTTTCGTGTCGCAGCAAGCGCAGCGCTTCTCTGACGACTTCACTTGAGGAGCCGTACCCGCCTTGGGAGACTTCATGCTCCACGAATTCGACCATATCGCTTGGAAGGCTTACGTTCATCGTCGCCATGTCGCTTCCTCTGCCTCTGGGCTTCGCCCGAGAAATGAGAGTTTGGCAATCCTTGTCAATGGCATGAAATCTGAAATGGGGACGCGGCAAGCCGTACTTCCAGTCCGGCCTGTCGCTGACCTTGAGGCCGCTTGGTAAGGAAAGCCTTACCTATTGCGTGACGCTGCTGCGCTACGCACCTGCCGGTTGAGGCGCAACCCAACGTCGTTTTTAGCCAGGATCCAGTTAGCGCCCGCGCTCCCAGCGCAGTGCGTTGAGCCGGGGATCGGCAGCAAAGGCCGTCCTGGAAAACTCGATCCGCTTTTCCGGGAACTCACAGATCGCCTGCACGCCGAAGGCGCCCAGCCGGATGCGCCAGGTATGGGGTTCCAGCGGTTTCGGCTTGGCAAAGCCGCTACATGCCAGCAGCGCCACATTGGCGCCTTTCGGGTCGCGCACGGAGCGATAGCGGATCGCCTCCAGCCCGGCTTCGCGCGCGACATCAGCAACATTTTGGCAGGCCGCATAGTCGGTCGGGTGCGTCCACGCCGCCGCGTCGCGGTCGAGCGGCGGCCGCGTCAGGTCGATCATTTTTGTGCTGCGTATCGCGGCGGCGAAGGCGGTGTATTCGGCGGCGTCGTGCGGCCACGGCGTATTCGGCGATTCCGCGAAGAACAGCAGGCGGTAAAAAGCCATTTCGGAAACTGCGGTCATCACGGTTTCCGCCGCATAGTAGACGCCCTTGGTCCTGCCGGCGCGGCGGAAGCGTGAACCGTGCGGGTAGATCGAGCCGTAGCGGAAGGGTGTTGCCAGGAGATAGTGCAGATGCCGGCATTCCAAGGGAACTTGCGGCTTGGTTTCCTCGATCAGGTCTTCGAGGACGGCCTGCTCGTCGAGCGTGTCGACGACTTTCAATGTCGAGACGCGGTGCTGCGCCTCGACTATGCGCCAGTATTTGCCATCGAGCCAATATTTACCATAAAGTTTGGCGGCCTCAGACGAGAGCGCGTCGGGAGTCCAGATAGGCGATGACATCGACTAGTCCTGCTATCGTCACGATTTTTTCGAGCGGGGTGCCATCGAAGGCCGTGTTGGCGTTCTTCAGCCATGCCCGGGCGACGGTCTCGTCGCCGCCGACAATGGCGTCGAGCGAGCGAAACAGGCGGACGAACAGCACGGCAAGCTCGAACGGCTTGGTTCCACGCTCCAGCAGGAACTCGTGCCTGCGCATGCGAGAAACCGTGGCTTCGGAAACCCCGATGATGGAGGCCAGAATCCTGGCGGTAATGTCCAGCAGGTCGGCGGCGCGCAGCGTGGCCTTGGTCAGGACTGCATTTTCGGCCGTATTGGCGGCGGGATGGGGTTGCATTGTCGGCATCTTCTCCTTTCTGATGAAAATATAGCCCGTGAAAATTCATATGGAAAGACGCTGGCCTTAAACAATTTGTGCACTGCCGAGAGGCTGCTCGCGGGGCTCCCCATCGCGCTTTGTCCAAACGTGCTGTGCGGAACACGCCCGTCGAATGTCGCATTTGCTTGGGCGCAGGCGCTGCAAAACTGGAATCCTGGCAAGCGACGCCAAGGATGACGACTGCGTGTGGAGGCGAGATGGACGGCACTCATAGCGGATCATGCCTGTGCGGGGCTGTGCGGTTCAAGACGCGAGGGGCCTTGCGCGGCATCGTCTACTGCCACTGCTCGCAGTGCCGGAAGCAGAGCGGGCATTTCTACGCTGCAACCAATGTTCCCGACGCAGACATCACAATTATGGGCGCGGAAAGCGTCACCTGGTACGAAGCATCTTCGTTTGCCAGGCGCGGTTTCTGCAAGACATGCGGCTCGCTGCTGTTCTGGAAGCAGCAGGATGATGAATATATCTCGGTTCTGGCCGGACTGTTCGACAAGCCCACCGGACTTCAGGGCCAATGCCACATCTTCGTCGGCGACAAGGGCGACTATTACACGATCGACGATGAGCTGCCGCAGTTCGAGAAGTCGACGCCGTCGATCAAGGTCGCCGGATGAGTGACAAGCTCGCCGGCGACTGATTTTTTGCAGCGATCGCCTTATTCCCTTGATCCGGCCATTGCGCTATCCCCTGCCGGTGATTCGGAAAAGGTTTGGCATGCAGCGGCTGATCGATGCTTTTTACAATTCAGTGCGGGCATTTCGCAAATTGGCTTCCAGCGAAAAAGCCTTCCAGCAGGAACTGATGCTGCTCGTGCTGGCCCTGCCGCTCGGCTGGGTAGTTTCGGTGTCGTGGCGCGGCTATGCGCTGCTGATCGGCGCGGTGCTGCTGCTGATCCTGGTCGAAGTGCTGAACACTGGCATCGAGGCCGCATGCGATGCGTTCAGCCGGGAATTCAACGTCGATATCCAGCTCGCCAAGGACTGCGGTTCGCTGGCGGTGCTGATTTCGGTGGTGATCGTTGCCGGCGTCTGGGGCATCGCCATCATCGAGCGAATCTTGGGGCTACCGATCTAGCCATCAAATCCCTACATGCCGGTCACCACGACCTGATCCCATGATCTGTTCCGAAAACCGGTATCCACTTTCCGGGATCATGGTCTGAGGAGACCGATATGACCGTCGATTCCCTGCTGCTCGAACGCGCGGGCCTGCCGGACGATTTGCGCTGGCTGACCGATAAATACCCGCGCGAGGTCTGGCAGGGCCACGCCAACATCCACGGCATCGCCACTATGTGGCTGCAGCGGCACGACATGTTTCGCGAGCTCGGCGGCATGCTGACCAACGGCATTGGCGACTATCGCGAGGGCAGGCTGACGGCGACGGAATTCGCGCGCTGGTTCGCGCCGCGCCTCAACCATTTTCTTGGGCATCTCGACGGCCACCACAATGTCGAGGATATCCATTATTTTCCGGTCTTCGCCAAGGCCGAGACCCGGCTGAGGCGCGGCTTCGAGATTCTCGATGCCGATCATCATACGATCCATGAAGGGCTGGAGCGCAATGCCGAGGCCGCAAACGCTTTCATCCGCACGCTTCAGGAGAGCGAGGACAAGCAGCGCTTTGCCGCCGATGCCTATGCCGACGAGAACAGCCGGCTGATCGCCATGCTGACCCGGCACCTTGCCGACGAGGAAGACCTGATCATCCCGCTGATACTCGATCGTGGCCGCGCGCTCGGTGTCGGCTGATCCTCACGTCTCCTTAGCGTCCTTGGCACGTTCTTTCTTAGCGACATGATGAGCGGCGAACCAGGCAAGGACGGCCACGCCCAGGCCAATCGCCAGGGCGATCAGCAATCGCTCGTGACGGACCAACGCCTCGCCGACGATGCGCTCCGCGCCCAGCCCGAACACATAGCCGATGGTGGTGAACAGTCCGGCCCAGATCATCGATGAAATGGCGTTGAGAATGACAAAGCGCGTCACGGCAATGCCGGAGAATCCGGCCGCGATGCCGCCGACCAGGCGCAGGCCGTAAATGAAGCGGTTCGACAGCACGAAAATATCGGGATGGTTGGAGACGAGACGATAGGCGTGGCTGAAGCCTGGCCGACCTCTCAATTTGATCACGAGCGGATGATCGGCGAAGCTTCGTCCGAGGGTGAAGAAGAAAGTGTCGCCGAGAAAGGCGCCGATGGCTGCCGCCAGAAACGCCTGCCACAGGACGAAAACATGCTGATGCGCGAAAAACCCGCCGAGGAGGGCGGCACTTTCGCCCTCGGCGACACAGCCCAGAAAGACGGCAATCAGCCCATATTGCTCGATGAGATTATGAATGGCATCCGTCATGAGCGCGTCCGCTGCTTCGACAGAATCTCGTCGATCCGCTTCACCTGCTCGGCCAACTGCGCGATCTCGTCGCGCATGCCAATGATCTGGCTGTGGCGCAATTCGTCCAGCTTCTCATGCAGCGCCATGATCTCGATCTCGGCCTTGAGATTGACCTCGTAGTCGTGGGCGGCGTCGATGCGGTCGCGCTCGGCCTGGCGGTTCTGCGCCATCATGATCACCGGCGCCTGCAGCGCAGCGACCATCGAGAGGATAAGGTTGAGGAAGATGAAGGGATAGGGATCGAAGGCATCGCGCGACAACAGCCAGGCATTGCCTGACGTCCACAGGATCAGGAAGGCGAGGAAGCCAAGGATGAAGGACCACGAGCCGCCGATCCGGGCGATGGTGTCGGCGAGGCGGTCGCCAAACGTCTGGTGAAATGCGACGGCTTTGTTGGTGTCCTTCGCGATCGTGGTGCGTTCGAGCGTGCTTTGCAGCACCTGGTTCTCGACCTGGCTTAGGCCATCTGGCCTTCGCCTCAACCAGCGCTTTGCCAAATCTTCGATCGTCTTGTTCATTGTCGCTTCCGTCGTCAGCGATAGACGTAGAGGCTGCCGGTTCGCACGGGAAGTGGTAGATTGACGCGACAGGGTGAGGAAACAATGATGGATTTTCAGAAAATCCGCGCCCGCGCGGCCAAACGCAAGGGCGGGGAAGCGGTGCTGGCGTCGCTGCTGGGGCCGATGCCCGACAATGCCGCGGTGGCTGACATTACCGACGACCGCATCCTGTCGACGATGGCCGAGCGTGTTTTTGCCGCCGGCTTCGTCTGGCGGGTCATCGAGCAGAAATGGCCGGGTTTCGAACAAGCGTTTCTCGGCTTTGAGCCGAAACGGCTGTTGTTCCAGCCTGACGATTTCTGGCACGATTTGACGGCCGACGAGCGCATCGTGCGCAATCCGCAGAAGATCAAGTCGGTTCGCGAAAACGCGGCCTTCGTCGAGCTTGTGTCGAAGGAGCATGGCGGCTTTGGCAGGTTCCTCGCCGACTGGCCAGAAGACGACCAGGTTGGGCTGATGGCCTATCTCGCCAAGCATGGCAGCCGGCTCGGCGGCAATACCGGCCAGTATTTTCTGAGGTGGCTGGAGTGGGACGCCTTCATCGTCTCAAGCGACATGGCGGCCGCACTTCGCGACGCTGGCCTGGACGTCGCCGAACACCCGACCTCGAAGCGGGATCTCGACAAGATCCAGAATCAGATCAATGCCTGGGCGGCGGATACCGGGCTGCCGCGCCGGCATATTTCGCGCATCCTGGCGATGTCGATCGGCGAAAACCACTCGCCGCAGGCACTGCGCGAATATATGGGCGAATAGGACGCGATCGGTATCGGTGGTCCGATCGGTCTGACACGAATGACCTGGGTCATTCGGTCAAACACGAATGACATAGGTCATTCAGTCTGGGGTGGTCCAAGCAAAAACGCCATTGCCCGGCGAATTCTGTCGCGCTAAGTCAGCAGGCATGACCGACAAGACCGCTTCCGACATATTGCGCATCGCCGTCGCCCAGCTCAATCCAACGGTTGGCGATGTCGCCGGCAATCTCGTCAAGGCGCGCGAGGCGAGGGCGGATGCCGCCCGACAAGGCGCCGACCTCGTGCTGTTCACCGAGCTTTTCCTCGCCGGTTATCCGCCCGAAGACCTGGTGCTGAAGCCGGCGTTCCTGAAGGCCTGCGAGCGGGCGGCGCAGGACTTCGCTGGCGACACTGCCGATGGCGGGCCGGGCGTCATCATCGGGACGCCGCTGAAGCGCAAGAGCGGCACGCACAATTCGATCATCTTTGCCGATGGCGGCAAGATCCTTGCCGAGCGCTACAAGCTCGATTTGCCGAACTACGGCGAATTCGACGAGAAGCGCGTCTTCCAGGCCGGCCCGGAAATCCAGGGGCCCGTCAATTTCCGCGGCGTGCGCCTGGGAATTCCGATCTGCGAAGACATTTGGGGCGATGCCGGGGTCTGCGAGACGCTGGCCGAAAGCGGCGCGGAAATCCTGCTGGTGCCGAACGGCTCGCCCTATTATCGCGGCAAGGTCGATGTTCGCCACCAGGTTGTCATACGCCAGGTCATCGAATGCGGTCTGCCGATCATCTACGCCAACCAGCTCGGCGGCCAGGACGAGCTGATCTTCGACGGCGCGTCGTTTGCCATAGGTTCCGACAAGACGCTGGCCTTCCAGATGAGCCAGTTCGAGGAAGCGGTCAACGTAACTACCTGGAAGCGCAACCGCACCGCCGCAGGCGCGCAAAATAGAAATAATGCCGCCGCAGGCGCGCAAAATGGAAATAATTCCGAGGGCTGGGTCTGCTCCGAAGGACCAATGTCGAAAATCCCGGAAAAGGAGGAGGCCGATTACCGCGCCTGCATGCTGGGCCTGCGCGACTACGTCAACAAGAACGGTTTTAGGAACGTCGTGCTCGGCCTCTCCGGCGGCATCGATTCGGCGATTTGCGCAGCGCTTGCCGTCGATGCGCTCGGCGAGGAGCGGCTGCGCGCCGTGATGATGCCATACCGCTATACCTCAAAGGACTCGCTTACAGACGCCGAGGACTGCGCCCGCGCGCTCGGCTGCCGCTACGACATCGTGCCGATCTTCGAGCCGGTCGAGGGATTCCTGCATACGCTGACGCAGCTTTTCGAGGGCACCAAGGAAGGCATCACTGAAGAAAACCTGCAGAGCCGCGCGCGCGGCACCATTTTGATGGCAATCTCCAACAAGTTCGGCTCGATGGTGGTCACCACCGGCAACAAGAGCGAGATGTCGGTTGGCTACGCCACGCTCTACGGCGACATGAATGGTGGCTTCAACCCGATCAAGGACCTCTACAAGATGCAGGTCTATGCGCTGGCGCGCTGGCGCAATACGCATGTGCCGCCGGGTGCGCTGGGCCCTTCCGGCGAGGTGATCCCGAACAACATCATCGACAAGGCGCCGTCGGCGGAACTGCGCGAGAACCAGACGGATCAGGATTCGCTGCCGCCCTATCCGGTGCTGGACGACATATTGGAGTGTCTGGTCGAGAACGAGATGGGTGTCGACGAGATCGTTGCCCGCGGCCACGATCGGGCAACGGTGACGCGCATCGAGCACCTGCTCTACATCGCCGAATACAAGCGCCGGCAGGCGGCGCCGGGCGTGAAGATCACCAAAAAGAATTTCGGCCGCGACCGCCGTTATCCCGTCACCAACCGATTCAGGGATGGCGGATAGATCGCCGTTTCTCGCTCTTGTGAAATGGCTGCCGCGAGGAAGTGCACAACCCGCGATTGTTGCAAAATCGCCTCACCAGTTGGACCAGATGCGCTTTCGGCAAGCTGCTGGCTTGGCGACACGTTGACGCATCTCTATAAACGCCTTTTCCGCGATCTCTACGCATCGGCCTGAAAATCGGGATCGATTTTCAGAAAGCGCGATGCGCAGATCAAGATGTTAGAGCGTACTTTGTGCGTCCAAATGGACGCACGTCGCTCTAATGGGAGGACCGAATGCCAGGATTTGACATCGTTATGCGAGGCCGCGAAGCCTAGGCCTCAGATGGCGCGCTGGAAGGTTTTCACCTTAATGGCCAGGCCCATCTGACAACAGGCGTTCGTCGATGCCGGTCGCCGCCCGTATTTGGGCGAGCCGCCAAATATGCCGAACCTTCCGCATTCCCTGGGCACTAACGCGCCTAACGCGGTTTTCTCAATTCGACCTTACCGGGACCGGGCTCGTTTGCGCCCGAATGACATCATGGCTCGTTTTCAGATCGATTTGCGCGCCGGCGCCTTTCGCAGCGTCCTTGGCTTCACGCTCAGTCATTGGCGGCGCCAGCCGTGGCGGCTTTCGCTCATCATGGGCACGTTGCTGCTGTCGACCTTGGCCGACGTGCTGACGCCGCTCTATTCCGGACGGCTGGTCGACGCCGTCGCCAGCAGTGCTGCGGCCGACGATGTCGCCTGGAACGCGGCGATGGCGGCCTTTTCGATGCTGGTGGCGCTGGCGCTTACCGGTGTCGTGCTGCGCAACCTCGCCTTCATGGCCATCGTCGAACTGACCCTGAAGATGATGGCGGATATCGCCGCCGACGCCTTCCACCGCGTCCAGCGCTTCTCCACCGACTGGCACGCCAACAGCTTCGCCGGATCGACGGTGCGCAAGATAACCCGTGGCATGTGGGCGCTCGACCTGCTCAACGACACGATCCTGATCGCGCTGCTGCCGTCCGTCGTCATGCTCGTCGGCTCGACGCTGCTGCTTGGCTGGTTCTGGCCGCTGATGGGTGCTGTGGTCGCCGCAGGCTCGGTGCTGTTCATCGCGGTGTCGGCGCTGCTGTCGCTTGGCTATGTCGCGCCCGCGGCAAGGCTTGCCAATGCATGGGACACGCGCCTGGGCGGCTCGCTGGCCGATGCGGTGAGCTGCAACGCCGTGGTCAAGGGTTTTGGCGCTGAGGAACGCGAGGAAAGGCGCCTCGCCAAAGTCGTCGCCAGATGGCGCGCCCGCACGCGCCGCACCTGGGTGCGCGGCACCATCAACGGCACCACGCAAGGGTCGATGCTGCTGCTTCTGCGAACAGCGGTGGTCGGATTTTCCCTGCTTTTGTGGTCGTGGGGGCAGGCGAGCGCCGGCGATGTCACCTTCGTGCTGACCTCGTTCTTCGTGCTGCAAGGCTATTTGCGCGATATCGGTACGCATATCCGCAATCTGCAGCGCTCGATCAACGACATGGAGGAACTGGTCGACTTCCAGTCCGAGCCGCTCGGCATCGAGGATGTGCCCGGCGCCAAACCGATCCGCATCACCGACGGCCGCATCAGCTTCGACAACGTCACCTTCCATTACGGCAGCCACCGACTGCCGCTGTATCGCGACTTTTCGGTGGACATCGCGCCGGGGGAGCGCGTCGGGCTGGTCGGCCATTCGGGCTCGGGCAAGACGACCTTCGTCAAGCTGATCCAGCGGCTTTACGACGTGAACGCGGGAACGATCCTGATCGACGGCCAGGACATCTCCGGGGTGGCGCAGGAATCGCTGCGCGGGCAGATTGCCATCGTCCAGCAGGAGCCGATCCTGTTCCACCGGTCGCTGGCCGAAAACATCGCCTATGCCCGGCCGAGCGCGACGCAAGCCGAGATCGAGCATGCCGCACGGCTGGCAAGCGCGCACGACTTCATCGTCGATCTGCCGAAAGGCTATCGCACGCTGGTCGGCGAGCGCGGTGTGAAACTATCGGGCGGCGAGCGCCAGCGGGTGGCGATCGCGCGGGCCTTCCTCGCCGATGCGCGGATCCTCATTCTGGACGAGGCGACGTCGAGCCTCGATTCGGAATCGGAGGTGCTGATCCAGCAGGCGATGGAGCGGTTGATGGTCGGCCGCACGACGCTGGTCATCGCGCACCGGCTTTCGACGGTGCGGGCGCTGGACAGGCTTCTGGTGGTTCGATCGCGGCCGCATCGTCGAGGAGGGCTCGCATGATCAACTGATCCGGCTGCAAGGCGGCATCTACCGCCGGCTGTTCGAGCGCCAGGCGCTCGAATTGACCAAGGGGCTGGCGATCTGATGGGTGGTGCATGTCATCCGCCTGACCAGGCGCCGTCGGTGACGCCGCCGATCTCTCCCTTGCGGGGATGGATGCGCGTCGGCTTTTGCCAACTTGACAGATGGCGGCAGTTATGCTAGGAATTTATTCATGGTGTTGATGCGCGCCTTGAAGGCCCCGCCTGTCGCGGTGGGGTTTTGATTTAGGCTTCGCTGGACCGAATTCCGCACAGCGCTGCCGCCTTTTCATCGCCTTCGTCATGTTCTATGTCTGCGGCCAAGCGCGGGGGCGTGTCTTGTCAACAGCAAAACCATCCGGTACGCCGCGTTCATGACAGTTACCGTCCGTTTCGCCCCATCACCCACCGGCCGCATTCATATCGGCAATGCGCGCACTGCGCTGTTCAACTGGCTGTTCGCCATGAACAACAAGGGCCGCTTCATCCAGCGCTTCGACGACACCGACATCGCGCGCTCGACGCAGGAATTCTCCGACGCCATCCTCTACGACCTGCATTGGCTGGGCATCTTTCCCGACGCCACGGAATACCAGTCGCGGCGCTTCGAGATCTACGATGCGGCGGTGGAGAAATTGAAGGCGGCGCGCCTTCTCTATGCTTGCTATGAAACACCGGAAGAGCTCGATCTCAGGCGCAAGGTGCGCCGCACGCGCGGCCTGCCGCCGGTCTACGGCCGGGAGGCATTGACACTGACGGCTGAGGAGATCGCCGAATACCAGTCAGATGGCCGCCGGCCGCATTGGCGCTTTCTCCTGCCCAATTTCACCAGCGACCCGTTGCAGCCGGAGCGCACCGAAATCCACTGGAAGGATCTGG
Organism: Mesorhizobium escarrei; assembly: GCF_935825525.1. Lineage (GTDB taxonomy): Bacteria > Pseudomonadota > Alphaproteobacteria > Rhizobiales > Rhizobiaceae > Mesorhizobium > Mesorhizobium escarrei. Next base: position 176,373 of record NZ_CAKXZT010000140.1, on the reverse strand, counting down.
TGCGCGGCGAGGAAACCGTCGACCTCGCCTCGCTTTCCGACCCGGTTCTCATGCGCGAGGACGGCACCTATCTCTATACTCTGCCTTCGGTGGCCGACGACATCGAGATGGGGATCAGCCATGTCATCCGCGGCGACGACCACGTCACCAATACCGGCGTGCAGTTAGCCTTGTTCCAGGCGTTGGGTGCCGAGCCGCCGGTGTTCGGTCACCACAATCTGTTGACCACCGCGTCGGGCGAGGGCCTGTCGAAGCGGAGCGGGGCGCTGTCCATCGAAAGCCTGCGCGAGACCGGCATCGAGCCGATGGCCGTCGCTTCGCTGGCGGTGCTTGTCGGCACCTCGGAAAACGTCGTCGCGGTGCAGACGATGACTGAGCTTGCCGAGCGCTTCGATCCGGCGGCGACATCGAAATCCGCCGCCAAATTCGATCCGGACGAGCTCTTCGTGCTCAACCGCACGCTGCTGCACCATATGCCGTTTTCCGAGGCGCGCGACCGGCTGATCGTGCTCGGCATTTCCGGCGAACAGGCTGAGCCCTTCTGGCTGGCGGTGCGCGGCAATCTCGACAGGCTGGCCAACGCCGCAATCTGGTGGCGCACACTTCGCGACGGTCCGCAGGAGCAGCCGGACTTTTCCGACGTCGACCGCGATTTCCTTCACCAGGCGTTCGATCTTTTGCCGGAGGACCCCTGGAACGGGTCGGTCTGGAAGGAGTGGACCGGCAGGATCAGGGAAGCGACCGGCCGCAAGGGCAAGACGCTGTTCATGCCGCTCAGGCTGGCGCTTACCGGGCAGCCCTCGGGACCGGAGCTTGCAGATCTGTTGCCGCTGCTGGGTCGGGAAGGAACGTTGGCCCGACGACCCTGATCCTGCGCTGTTCCGGCGGCGGCAAGGTCGTCGGCGCGGGCTTGACGGCGAGGCGCTCGATGGCTTCGCGATCGAGCCGGCCTTCGACATTGGCCAAACTCTCGAGATCGGCGGGGTCAGCCTGTTTCGGGCTTGGCGGGTTGCCGGCAATGATTTCGAAATTCTGTGCAGCGTTGCAGCCGCAGGCCGGCGGGCGCGCGGGCTGCTTGTAGAGATAGGCGGTCGGAAGTTCGCTGTAGGGCCGGCCGGTTACCGAAGACGTCATGCCGCCCGAGTCCGCGCCAAAGCCGCGCGTATAAAACACCTGCATCTCGGTGCCGGGGCAACTCGAATCGCAGTTCTTCTGGTCGCGCTCGAAATCGCTCAGCGAGGCAGCATTCGACATCGGGAAGAAATAGCCGTCGCAGGTGCGCACGCACATGGTGCGGAATTCGCCGTGCGGCTGGCCCATGTCGTCGGCATTATCGAGCATGGTGCGGATGTCGCGCGGGCCTACGGCTTGATTGGGCTCTTCAGGCCGGTCGGGCGCGCCGGGTCCAATTGCGTCGCTGCCCAAAAGCCGGTCGAGCAAGTTTCGGTCGCCGGTTCCACGGCTGGCGTTGCGGCCCGTTGCCGGCTTTGGCGGCGCCGCATCATCGCGACAGCCATTGGCGTCAAGCGAGGCCAAAATGCGTGCGCGATCGCGGCGGGAGCCGCCGCCGGCGAGTTCAGCGCGCTTGGCTTGCAAACTGTCGAGATTGGCGGCCATGCGATCGATGGTGGCGTCGAGTGTGGCGCATGCGTTGGCGTTACGGCGCGACAGCGAAAAGCCGCAGCCGGCGCGGCTGGATTGGCTGACGGCCTTTGAAATCTGCTGGCGCTGCCGCACGATTGCATCATCATATTTCCTGAGCAGGTCCGGCTTGCTGCCGCCACCGCGCGAAGCGGCCGCGAGATCGGCTTCCAGCTGCCGGCAAACACCGGAGGCGGCCTGTAGTTCGGTGGCGGCAAAGCCTGACAGCGCCAGGGCACCGAGCAGCGCTGCGGCACGCGTCAGCTTTAGCGGTTTCTCGCCCCGGTCGTTGGCGCTGCCCCTCACCTGCCTGCCGGCATCCTCTCCCCGTATAGGGACGGGGAGAGGGGCGCTGTCATCGACGGTTTCGCCAATCACCAGCGTCGCAGCCAGGGCGCCGAGGCTGCGGCCTGCCCCCTTCTCCCCGTCACTATTCGGGGAGAAGTGCCCGGCAGGGCGATGAGGGGCGGCGCCGACCTGGACAGTTGATGCGGCGGCATGCGTCAGCTTCCACCTCCCGCCCATCCGGAACTCCGCCCGCCTCGTCCATTGCGAAGGTTACCGCGTCTGCGGTTAACTGTTCATTTAGCTTACCGCGAAAGGCCGGTTTCACCCAGAGTTACGACCGCCTGCGCCTTATGGGCCGCTTCGACCACGGCGAGCGCCGTCATGTTGACGACGCCGCGCGATGTCACCGACGGCGTCAATATATGCGCCGGCCTGTCGGTGCCGAGCAGGATTGGGCCGACATGCAGCGCGTCCATCATCGCGCGTAGCGCGGTGAGCGTGATGTTCGCCGAATCGAGATTGGGGAAGACCAGCAGATTGGCTTCGCCCTTCAGCCGCGAATGCGGATAGACCCGCTGGCGCAGCGGCTCCGACAGAGCCGAGTCGGCATGCATCTCGCCGTCGCATTGCAGGTCTGGCGCGATGCGCGCCAGGATCGCCGCTGCCTGCCGCATCTTGAGCGCGCTTGGCGAGTCGCGTGAGCCGAAATCCGAATGCGACAGCAGGGCGGCCTTGGGCTCGATGCCGAAGCGCTGGATTTCTTCGGCTGCCAGCACCGTCATCTCGGCGATTTCCTCGGCCGTCGGATCGACGGTGACATGGGTGTCGGTGAGGAAAATGATGCCGCGCTGCGAGATCAGCATGGAAAGCGTCGACAGGTCGTGATCCTTGATGCCGGCGCGCGGGCCGATGATCAGGGTGACATTGCGCAAATGCCGCTCGAAACGTCCTTCCAGGCCGCAGACCATGGCGTCGGCGTCGCCACGCTTGAGGGCAAGTGCGGCGATCACCGTGTTGTCGGTGCGCACCATGGTGCGCGCGGCTTCCGTCGTCACGCCACGTCGGCCAGCGAGCTCGATCAAAAGGTCGACATAGTGGCGATAACGCGGATCGTCCTCGGGATTGATCAGGCCGAAATCGACGCCCGGCTTGATGCGCAGCCCGTAGCGTTTCAGCCGGACTTCGATGACATGCGGGCGGCCGATCAGGATCGGCTCGGCGATACCTTCCTCCAGCACCACTTGGGCGGCGCGCAGCACGCGCTCGTCCTCGCCGTCGGCATAGATGACGCGCTTGGCGCTCGACGTCTTGGCCATCGTGAACACCGGCTTCATGACCAGGCCGGAGCGGAAGACGAAGCGGTTGAGCGTGTCGATATAAGCGGCAAAGTCGGTGATCGGCCGTGTCGCGACGCCGGTGTCGCAGGCGGCCTTGGCCACCGCCGGCGCGATGCGCAGGATCAGCCTGGGATCGAAGGGCGAGGGGATCAGGAAATCCGGCCCGAAGATCGGCGTTTCGCCGGAATAGGCGCGGGCGGCGACATCCGACGGTTCCTCGCGGGCAAGGGCTGCGATCGCCCGCACCGCAGCCATTTTCATCTCTTCGTTGATGGCGCTGGCGCCGCAGTCCAGCGCACCACGGAAAATGTAAGGAAAACAAAGTACGTTGTTGACCTGGTTGGGGAAATCGGAGCGGCCGGTGCAGATCATCGCGTCGGGTCGCGCCGCCCGTGCCGCTTCCGGCATGATCTCGGGGTTGGGGTTGGCCAGCGCCAGGATCAGCGGTTTTGGTGCCATGTGCTGGAGCAATTCCGGTTTCAGCACGCCGGCGGCCGAAAGCCCCAGGAACACGTCGGCGCCCGGCAGCACATCAGCCAGCGTGCGCGCCTCGGTGTCCTTCACATAGGGGTCCTTCCAGCGATCCATTTCATCGACGCGGCCCTTGTAGGCGACGCCAAAACGGTCGGTCACCCAGATGTTTTCGATGCGCGCGCCGAGCAAAACCAGCAAGTTGAGGCAGGCGAGGGCCGCTGCCCCGGCGCCGGAGGTGACGATCTTGATGTCGGCGATCGTCTTGCCGGCAAATTCCAGCCCGTTGAGCACCGCGGCGGCGACGATGATCGCGGTGCCGTGCTGGTCGTCGTGGAACACCGGTATGGCCATGCGGGCCTTCAGCCGTTCCTCGACCTCAAAACATTCGGGCGCCTTGATGTCCTCGAGGTTGATGCCGCCGAAGGTCGGCTCCAGCGCCGAGATCGTCTCGACCATCCGCTCGATGTCAGGCGCGTCGATCTCGATGTCGAAGACGTCGATGCCGGCGAATTTCTTGAACAGCACGGCCTTGCCTTCCATCACCGGCTTGGAGGCCAGCGGGCCGATATTGCCCAAGCCGAGCACCGCCGTACCATTGGAGACGACGCCAACCAGATTGGCCCGCGCCGTGTAGTCGGCGGCGGCTGCCGGATTGTCGCGGATTTCCAGACAGGGCGCCGCGACCCCGGGCGAATAGGCAAGCGCCAGGTCGCGCTGGTTGCCGAGCGGCTTTGTCGCCTGGATTTCAAGCTTTCCAGGGCGTGGATGCTTGTGGAAATAGAGGGCTGCTTCGTCGAGGTCCGACCGGGCTGCTTTTTTGTTTTCGCCTTGCATACGGGCCTCCCTGCGATCCTGCCTTGAAGCCCTTTTAGCATGCAGCGTTGGTTTTTCACGGTGCCAAATGACGCAACCGCCAAATAGGGGGAAGGATCGTGGAAAACCATACCATGTCAGATCGTTGCGCTGAAATCCTCACCTGCCTTGTCGCGGCCGGTGCGGATGTCATCGAGCGCGTCGCGCGGCCGGGCGTGTCGAGTCGCGGGCGGTCAACTCACGTCTGGACGAGCCTCAAGCAGTTTCCAGACGCTATCGACAATCGCCGGCCGTGGCCGCCGTTTCGCGATCACGGCAAGTGGCCAGGCGGGCAGCGATACGTCGGCGATCGCTGCATAGCGGACGCCCTGAAACACAAGGTGCTGCGTCGATCGTGGCAGCAGGGCCGCGCCCAAGCCGGCGGCTACGAGCGAGAGCATGGTCAGTGCCCGCGTTGCCTCCTGTATGATCCGCACCTCGAGACCAGCCTTGGTGAACGTGTCCATGATGCGGGCATGGAGCGCCGGGCCTTGTGCAGCCGGAAACATGATGAGCCCGTGGCGGGCGATGTCCGTCAGCGTCACCCCATGCGTCCGCCGGTCATCAGGCAGAACCGCGATAAGATCTTCAGCAGGAAAGTCATGGACGTCGAGACGTTCGTCAGTCCCGAGCGGCGGATGCACGAAACCGATGTCGATCTCACTCCTCGACAGCGCCGCAATCTGCTCATTGGTGGACACCTCGATGAGCTTTGGATGGATGTCCGGATATTTTTGGCGAAGCCGGGATAGGAGATGCGGCAGATGTTCGTAGAGAGCCGCCGACACGAAGCCGATCCTGATCTCGCCAGCTTCGCCGTCATGCGCTGCGCGGGCGACGTGAAGCGCCGCATCGGCGTGCAGTACCGATGCCCGCGCCTCCTCCACGAAGGCCGCGCCGGCGCGGGTCAAGGTCAGGCGGCGGTTGGCCCGCTCGAACAGCTTGACGCCGAGTTCTTTCTCCAGTCGACCGATCGATTGACTAAGCGGAGGCTGCGCCATGGCCAGCCGCAGTGCGGCACGCCCCATATGCAATTCCTCCGCAACGGCGAGGAAATGTCGCAAGTGCCGAAGTTCCATATCTTGACGATATCAAACGCGCTCAAATAGGTCATCGAAAAGATATCGAATAGCTGACAGTCTTTGCGAAACGCGATTACGGTCGGAGATATGACCATGTCCCATTTCACCGCCTTTCCTCTTGTGCTCGCAGCAGCCATGATGGCCGCGGCTCCAGTTCCGGCAGGAGAGCCGGATCTTGTCCGGGCCGACAGGTTCGTCGAACTATCGACGGGCGAGCGCCTCTTCGTCCGGGAGGTGCGCCGTCCTGGCGCAGCGACCGAAGCCAACTCCTCCGTCCTCCTGATCCATGGCGCACGCGTGCCCGGCGTTGCGTCCTTCGATCTGCCTGTTGCGGGCGGATCGCTTGCCGCCGACCTCGCGGCGGACGGGCACCTTGTCTATGTCCTGGATCTTCGCGGCTACGGCGCATCGAGCCGCCCTGCGGCCATGGACAGGCCGCCGGACAAGTCCGCTCCCCTGATGCGCACCGAAGACGTCGTGGCGGATATTTCCGCAGCGGTCGACGCCATCGCGAAATGGAGCGACGTCTCGAGGGTCAGCCTTGTCGGCTGGGCCACCGGCGGGCATTGGGCCGGCGCCTATGCCAGCCGGTTTCCGCAGACGGTTGATCGGCTCATCCTCTACAACACCCTATATGGAGGCTCAGACCAGCACCCCACCCTTGGCACCGGCTCACCGCTTGAAAATCCCGACCGGCCCGGGACGTTCAATGTCCATGCGTTCGGCGGTTATCGGCTGAGTACACGTCCAAGCCTGTTCACCGCCTGGGACGACAGCATCCCGGTCGCGGACAAGGCTCAGTGGCGCGATCCCGCGGTGGCCGCGGCCTATGGTGATGCGGCACTCGCCTCCGACGAGACGGCGTCGACGCGCCAGCCGCCGAGTTTCCGGTCACCGAGCGGCGCCATGGCCGACAGTTTCGAACTCGCGTTCGATCGCCGGCAATGGTCGGCGGCGGCGCTCACCATGCCGGTGCTCGTCATCCGCTCCGGACGGGATTTCTGGAGCCGACCGGAGGATGCGAAGACAATCGTAGACGAAGCACCAAAAGCGGAACGCCTGGACATCCCGGACGCTACGCACTTCATGCATCTCGACCGCGAGGCCGCAGGGCGCGGTGTGTTCCTCGACGCCGTGAAGCGGTTTCTCGATCGGCAGGAGGAATGACCAGGAAGGGTAGTTCATGGGTCCTGCGGGAGCAGCAGCCGCAACGGTGTCAGGTCGTCCGCCTCCAGGCTTTGCGGCTCCGTCCACCCGACAGCTACTCACCGCGCGGTTGCGGGGCTACGCCTATCTCCGCCGCGCCACATCTCGACTCTCCCGTCTCCGCCATTTCCCTGCGCATATACATGCTTTTTTTGTCATCGATGAGCGCACCCATCGCGGCGAGGTGCTCGGTGAAGCCGTCAACGAACCGCCTGACCTTCAATGGTATGAAGCGGTTCGACGGATAGACCGCATGCACGTGATGCGGTGCGTAGTGCCAGTCAGGCAGCACATATTCGAGCCGCTCTTGGGCGACGAGCGGGTCGAGTATAACCTTGTGCCCGAGGCCGATGCCGATGCCAGACAGCAGTGCCTGCTGGTTAAGGAGCGAATTGTTGGAGCACATGGCCGGCCGGATCCGCACCTCGGCCTTTTGGCCGCCTGGGCCGGTGAGCGGAACGATGTCGCGCGTCGTGATGTGGGCGTAAAGCAGGTAGTCATGCTCGGCAAGATCCTCAGGCCGCCGCGGCCTGCCCATCCGGTCGAGATAGTCCGGCGTTGCCGCGAGGCGTCGCTCCATCACACCCAGCTTGCGCACGATCAGCCGATCGTCATCGATGGTCCCCATGCGGATCACAACGTCGAGCCGCTCTGCGATTACGTCGACGAAACTGTCGGTCAGTGCCACGTCGAGCATCAGTTCCGGATAGGCGCGCTTGAACTCGATCAGATAGTTGCCGAGCACACCTGCGCCGAAGCTGGCCGGCGCGCCGACGGCAAGACGTCCGCACATCTTTGATTCGAGACAACCGACGCTGCGGTCCGCCTCCTCGAGGCGCTCGACGATGTCGCGGGCACGCTGCAGATAGCGTCGGCCGGCGTCCGTCGGAGAAACATACCGCGTCGTACGGTCAAAGAGTCGGACGCCGAGGCGCTTTTCCAATGCGCGGATCTGCTGGCTGACGGCCGGCTGGCTCAAGCCCAGCTCGCGCGCTGCCGCCGAGAAGCTGCCGGTCTCGGAGGCGCGTATGAAGCTGGTCAGCTCGGTCAGGCGGTCCATGATAGCAACTCCCCGACGTGATTAATAAGCAAGGGTAATAGCCAATATAAGATTCAGGCAAGTTCGAAAAGCTGAACCCATGAAGTAGACCCGTCTTGCTCTGACCTGGAGCCTCTACGATCCCCCCAACCGGAGATGATGCCATGACGCTTTCCCGCCGTCATTTTCTCGCCAGTGCCGGCCTAGCCGGCGGCGCCCTTCTAGCCGGCGCCTCCGTTCCGGCACTGGCCCGCGCGCCGCTGGCTCACGCCCCGACCCTTGGCGCGCTGCGCCGCAAGGTGGGTTCGATCGAGGTCACGGCGCTGCTGGACGGCTATATCGACATTGGTTCCGAGTTGGTCATCGGGCTCGCTGAGGCCGATGCGGAGCGGCTGGCTGAGGCCAGCTTCCAGAAGCCCGGACCGCGCCGCGCACCCGTCAATGCATATCTCATCAATCTGGGCGACCGTCTGGTGCTCGTCGACGCCGGTACGTCGGACAGCATGGGCCCGTCACTCGGCCGACTTCCGGCCGCTATCGAGGCGGCCGGCGTCTCTCCGGACCAAATCGACACATTGCTGATTACCCACATGCATCCCGACCATATCAACGGCGTGCTGACTCCCGCCGGCCAGGCGCTGTTTCCCAATGCCGAGCTCATCGTCACCGCCGCCGATTACGCCTTCTGGCATGACGACGCGAACATGAACCAAGCGCCGGACGAGGCAAAGCCGTTCTTTATCGGGGCACGCCGGGCTGCCGCCGCTTATGCGGACCGCCTGCGGCAAGTGGACGGCGAGCGCGAGGCGGTCGGCTCGATCCGCACCGTACCATTGCCCGGCCACACGCCGGGCCATGCCGGCTTCATCGTCGAATCGGACGGCGAGGCGCTGTTCGTCTGGGGCGATGTCGTGCACATGGCGAGCTACCAGTTCGCGCGCCCGGACTGGAGCATCGCCTTCGATGTCGATTCCAAGCTGGCTGCCGAAACGCGCAAGCGGACGCTCGACCGGGTCGCTGCTGACCGGATGCTGATCGCCGGCATGCATTTGCCGTTCCCCGGCATCGGCCATGTGGCGCGCGATGGCGACGCCTATCGCTTCGTGCCGGACGAATGGCCCTATTCACTGTAGCGGCGGCCAGCGCGGGAAGGGGCCATCATATCCCTGCTTTCAGGGCCGTCGCTTCCTGACAAGAACGGCCGAGATGGATCGTCTCCCGGCGTTCCCAGCGGGTACCAAGCGTTAGGGACTAGAACGCGCTGACGTAGAGGCCACCATCGACCGGTATGTTCTGACCGGTCAGGTAGCCGGCATGAACCGAGCACAGGAAGGCGCAGATCTGGCCGAATTCCTCCGGCGTGCCGAGCCGCTTGGCCGGAACGTTGGCTGCTGCCTGGGTCTTGCGTGCGGCGGCGGCAGCCGGATCTTCCGGTGTGCCCGCTTCGCGCGCGGGGCGCAGCCGGTCGGTGTCTAGCTTGCCCGGCAGCATGTTGTTGATCGTCACGTTGCGGTCGATCACCGTCCGCGCGACGCCGGCAAGGAACGAGGTCAGGCCGGCGCGCGCGCCGGACGACAGATCGAGCCCTGGAATGGGAACATAGACTGACAGCGAGGTGATGTTGACGATGCGGCCGAAGCCGCGCTTGGCCATGCCGTCGATCACAGCCTGAACCAGTTCGACCGGGGTCACCATGTTCTGGGTGACGCCTTCGAGGATTTTTTCGCGGTCGAGCTCGCGGAAATCGCGAAGCGGCGGTCCGCCATTGTTGTTGACGAGGATATCGGGATCGGGACAGGCGGCAAGCAGCGCCTTCTGCACCTCGGGCTTCGACACGTCGCCGACGATCTCGGTCACCTCAACGCCAAATCTTTCGCGCAGTTCGGCGGCGGTCTTGGCCAGTTGGTCGGCGTTGCGCCCGTTGACGACCAGATCACAGCCGGCCTCGGCCAGCGCCATGGCGCAACCGCGCCCAAGGCCCTTGCTCGAAGCACAGACGATGGCCTTTTTTCCGCGAATACCGAGATCCATGGCGATTTCTCCACTGATTGGGGTCGCAACCTACTCTTGGGGCTGGACCAATCGCAACCGTCATACGGTTGTTGCATGAATCGGGGCATAGGCTGCACGAGAGCAACGGTGAGAATCCAATGCCTGGCGCAGAGCCCCGCACATTCCGCAGCATGTTCATCTCCGACGTCCATCTCGGTTCGAAGGCGGCGAAGGCCGAGTTCCTGATCGATTTCCTGCGCCATCACGACGCCGATATCATCTATCTCGTCGGCGACATCGTCGACGGCTGGCGGCTGAGACGGAACTGGCACTGGCCGCAAAGCCACAATGACGTCGTCCAGAAATTGCTGCGCAAGGCGCGAAAGGGCGCCAGCATCACCTACATCGCCGGCAATCACGACGAATTCGCGCGCCAGTTTCAGGGCGTGCATTTCGGCGGCATCGTCGTCGCCGACCGCGTCATCCACGAGACCGCCGACGGGAAACGCTTTCTTGTCATCCATGGCGACCAGTTCGACACCGTCGTCCACAATGCGCGCTGGCTGGCCTATCTCGGCGACTACGCCTATGACGCGGCGATGCTGGTCAACCGCGTGGTGACGCGGCTCCGCCAGGTGCTTGGCCTGCCATACTGGTCGTTTTCGTCCTGGGCCAAGGTCAACGTCAAGAAGGCGGTGAATTTCATCGGCTCGTTCCAGACCATGCTGACCGAGGAAGCGCGCCGCTCGCATGTCGACGGCGTGATCTGCGGTCACATCCACCATGCCGCGATCGAGAGCTACGAGGACGTGCAATACATCAACACCGGCGACTGGGTGGAGAGCTGCACCGCGGTGGTCGAGCATTTCGACGGCCAGATGGAGATCCTGCACTGGTCGCACGTCCTGCCGGAGGCTCCGGTCGGCAGCGAAGTGCTGGTGCCGATCGACATCGTCGCCATCAAGGGCAGGGCAGTTCAGGCTGCCTGACGCGATGAAGCGTTAGTCCAGGCGGTTTCATCGCTTTTTTCGCCATGTTATGGGATCGGCGTGCGTTGGCTGGCCGGCCGGTCGAATGCTGCGCGACGGATTGCCTGTTGATGTCCTCCCTGCCGCCGCTTTCACCCGAACAGCTCGTCAAGCCGCGTCATTTCGAACTGCGCATGGGCCTGATCTTCTTCACGCTTTTCGTGCCGCTCGGGATACATTTGCCATACTTTCCTCTGTGGCTGCAGGCAAACGGTTTTGATGCCGAGCAGATAGCGGTGGTTCTCGCGGCACCGATGTTCCTGCGCGTGGTGACGACGCCATTGCTTACGGCACTGGCCGACAGGGCGAGCGACCGCGCCCATGTCTATGTCGCGCTGATGGCCGCATCGCTGGCGCTGTCCGCCGGTTATTTCTTGACGCCGAGCTATGCCATGGTGCTGGCAGTTTCGCTGGCGCTTACTGTCGCCTGGACGCCGCATTCGCCGATCGCCGATTCGCTGGCGCTGTCGGGGGTGCGCCGCTTCGGCTCGAACTATGCAAACATGCGCAAATGGGGATCGATCTCCTATCTGTGCGCAAATCTTGCCGGCGGTTTCATCCTGTCGGCGACCGGCGCCCAGGCTGTTCCGGTGATCATCTTCGTGGCCTTTGGCGCCGCACTTGTCGTCGCACTGATCGCGCCGCGGCTCGGCCGTCCCCGCCGTGCCTCGCCGCTTTCGGCTGCCGACATCCAGCACTCGGCGCCAAAACTCCTCAACGGCTATTTCCTGTATTTCTCCATCGGCGTCGGCGTCATCACCGCAAGCCACGCGTTTCTCTACGGTTTTGTGTCGATCTACTGGAAATCGATCGGCATCGGCGATTCCGTGGTCGGGCTGCTTTGGGGTTGGGGTGTCCTGGCCGAGATCGGCATGTTCATGATCTTCACCCGGGTTTTCGGTTCCTTCTCGGTCGTGTCGATCATGGTGATGGCGGGAATAGGCGCGATCGTGCGCTGGATTGCCTTTCCCTTGATCTGGCCGCTTGGCCTTGGCGTTGGCGGGTTTTTCGCAGTCCAGACGCTGCACGGGGTTTCGGTGGCGCTGGTGCTGATCGGCCTGCAGAAAATGATCGGTGAGACGGTCGCGGAGGAACGCACCGGGGCCGCGCAAGGCATCGCCTATTCCTCCAACGGCTTTTTCACCGCCGTGGTGACGCTCCTGTCCGGCCCGCTTTACGACCGCTTCGGCGTGGACGGCTTTTTTGCCATGATCCCGATCGCCCTGGTCGGCCTTGTGCTGATCGGGCTTGCGGCGCGTTCAGCCCCACAGCGCCGGATCGGGCGGTGACACCAGCGAACCCTGGTAGACAAGGCCAGGCGCACGGTCGCGGGCAAGCAGCAGCGGACCGTCGAGATCGACGAAATCGGCATCCTGGGCCAACAGCACCGCCGGCGCCATGGCCAATGACGTGCCGACCATGCAGCCGACCATGATGCCAAAACCCAGTTCACGGGCGCGATCGCGAAGGACAAGGGCAGCGGTCAAGCCGCCCGACTTGTCGAGCTTGATGTTGACCGCATCGTAAAGGCCGACAAGCGAGGCAAGGCCCTGTGCCTCATGCACGCTTTCATCGGCGCAGATCGGCAGCGGATGCGCGATTTGGCGAAGGATGCCGTCACGGCCCGCCGGCAGCGGCTGTTCGATCAGCGCGATGCCGTGCTCGGCGGCAAAGGCTAGGTTTGCAACGATGTTGTCGTCGCTCCAGCCCTCATTGGCGTCCAGGATGATGCGGCTCGCCGGTGCCGCCTCCCTGACCGCGCGGATGCGAGCCATATCGTTGTCGCCGCCGATCTTGACCTTGAGCAGCGGGCGCAGCGCGTTGGCGCGGGCCTGGGCTGCCATTGCTTCGGGCTCCGCGAGCGACACCGTGTAGGCCGTCTCAAGCGCCCTCGGCGGCGCCATACAGATGCTGGAAGCCACCGGCTTGCCTGTGATCTTCGCCTCCAGGTCCCATAGCGCGCAGTCGACGGCGTTGCGCGCCGCGCCCGCCGGCATGGCGTCGAGCAGCGCGGCCCGGCTGATGCCGCCTTGAATCTGCTCCCGCATCGCCCCGATCGCGTCCCGCACACCGTCGATGGTTTCGTCATAGCGTTTGTAGGGGACGCATTCGCCGCGCCCGCTCTGGCCGTCCTCGCGGATCGTCACTGTGATGACCTCGGCTTCGGTTTTCGAACCGCGCGAGATGGTGAAGGTACCCGCGATGGGAAAGCGCTCGGACTCGACCGAAATGACACGCGCCATATTTTTCTGCTCCGGCTGTGCGACAACTAACTTGTCGGCAAATCGACAGGTGGGTTCTGTCAGGGTAAACAGATTGGCCCGTCAGGCTAAACAGGACGCCATGTTGACGATCCGCAAACGCGACGCAAGCGGCACGACCGCCAAGGAGGCCGACCACCAGCCGCGCGTTGTGGTCGGCGAGGATGGCGGCGTCCTCGGCTGCGCTTTCTCCGGGACCTGGACGACACGCACCGTGGCGCTCGTCGATGCCGAGATGCGCAAGATCGAGCAACGCAGCGGCTTTCAGACGCTGGCGCTCGACCTTTCGCATATCGAGAAGATGGATACCGCCGGGGCCTGGGTGATCGACCGTCTGGTCAGCGCCTTCGAAAAGCAGGGTGTGAAAATCACGATGCAGGGGCAAAGCGAGATTGCCTCGATCCTGCTCGGCGCTGTGGGTGACGCCGTTCGACGCGAACCTGATTCCGGCAGCGTTGGGCCGCCGAACATCGTCATTCGCGGGCTCGAGGCGGTTGGCCGGCGCGTCTATGAGATGCGTGACGATTTCCTGGCCGCGATGAACATACTGGGCGCCACGATACGCGGCGCGCAGATGAAGCTTGGCCGCGGCCATGCGGTCAATCCGGCAGCGATCTTCAACCAGATGGACCGCATGGGCGTCGGCGCCATCCCGGTGGTCGTGCTGATGTCGGCCATCGTTGGGGCGATCGTCGCTCAGCAAGGCGCCTATCAGCTCAGCTATTTCGGTGCCGATATCTTCGTCGTCGACCTTGTCGGCGTGCTGATCCTGCGCGAGCTCGGCGTGCTGATGACTGCGATCATGATCGCCGGCCGTTCGGGCAGCGCCATCACGGCTGAAATCGGCTCGATGAAAATGCGCGAGGAGGTCGACGCGCTGAAGGTCATCGGGCTTAATCCAATCGGCGTTCTGGTGTTTCCGCGGCTGGTCGCGCTGGTGATCGCACTGCCTTGCCTGACGATCATCGCCAATTTCGCCGCACTTGGCGGCGGCATCGCGGCGGCATGGCTCTATTCCGACATCGCACCGGCCGCCTTCATCGACCGGCTGCGCGTTGCCATCGATCTCAGCACCATCTTTGCCGGGCTGATCAAGGCGCCGTTCATGGCCATGATCATCGGCACGATCGCCTCCGTCGAAGGCATGAAGGTCGGCGGCAGCGCCGAATCGCTCGGGCAGCACGTGACTGCTTCGGTGGTGAAGTCGATCTTCGTGGTGATCATTCTCGACGGGCTTTTCGCAATGTTCTATGCAGCGATCGAGTTCTGACATGGCGCTGCTTGGCACAAAGCCGACCAAGACTACGCAAACGGCCGAAGAGGACGAGATCGTGCTTTCCGCGCACGACATCACCGTCTCCTTCGGCGACAAGGTCATTCTCGACAAATTGTCGCTCCATATAAGGCGTGGCGAAATTCTCGGCTTCGTCGGCGCCTCGGGCGCCGGCAAGTCGGTTCTCCTGCGCACCATCCTCGGGCTGGTGCACAAGCAGTCGGGGACGATCAAGCTGTTCGGCGTCGATGTCGAGAAGGCGAGCGAGAGGGAGCGTCTTCGCATCGACATGCGGCTTGGCGTCCTGTTTCAGCACGGCGCGCTCTTCTCGGCGCTCACGGTCCTCGAAAACGTGCAGGTGCCGATGCGCGAATATCTCGATCTGCCGAAAAAGCTGATGGACGAGCTGGCCATGCTCAAGGTCGAACTGGTCGGGTTGCCGCCGGATGCGGCGCAGAAATTCCCGTCCGAGCTTTCCGGCGGCATGATCAAGCGTGCGGCGCTGGCGCGCGCGCTGGCGCTCGACCCCGACATCGTGTTCCTCGACGAGCCGACATCCGGCCTCGATCCGATCAGCGCGGCTGAGTTCGACGAACTGGTCGTCAAACTGCGCGATACCATGGATCTGACCGTGTACATGGTCACGCACGATCTCGACACGCTGTTCACCGCTTGTGACCGGGTGGCCGTGCTTGGCAACAAGAAAGTGCTGGTCGAAGGCACGATCGACGACATGCTCAAAAGCGAGGAACCCTGGGTGAAATCCTATTTTCGCGGAAAACGTGCGCGGCAACTTGATCTTGCAGCCCGCGCATAGCCATAAGTGGGTAAATGGAAACCAGAGCCAACTACGTTATTGTCGGCATTTTCACGCTGGCCGCGATCCTGGCAGCATTCGCGTTCGTCTATTGGACGGCCGCGATCGGCGACAGGGGTGAGACGGCGATGCTGCAGGTGCGCATTCCGGGATCGGCTTCCGGCCTCGGCCGCGGCAGTTTCGTGCTGTTCAATGGCGTCAGGGTCGGGGATGTCAGGCGCGTCTATATCGACCCCGCCAATCCGAACGACGCCATAGCCGAAGCCGAAATAGGCAGGAACACGCCGATCACCAAATCGACGCAGGCCGATATCGGCCTTGCTACCCTCACCGGTCAGGCCAATATCGAACTTAGGGGCGCTGACCCCAAGGAGGTAAACCTTCTCGACCAGGCGGAGCAGGAGGGCCGCGTCGCCGAGATCGTCGCCAACCCGTCGGCGGTCACCAACCTGTTGCAGACGGCGCAAAACATCTTCACCCGCGCCGATACGGTTCTCACCCAGCTCGAAGGCTTCACCAGGGACGTTCGCGGGCCGCTGACGCAGACCGTCAACAATGTGCAGACCTTCTCCGACGCGCTGGCCAAGAATTCCGACGGCATCGACAAATTCCTCGCCAGCGTCAGTTCGCTGTCGGAGGAGCTGAGGGGCGTCTCGGGCAAGCTCGACGGCACGCTGAAGGCGGCGGAAGGGCTGCTCAACGCCGTCGACAAGGATCAGATCAAGAGCATCGTCGCCAATGTCGATACCGTGACCACGAACCTGAAGGAAACCAGCAAGCAGTTCGACAGGGTCGTCAGGAATGTCGACACCGCGGTGGGGTCGATCAACGATTTCGCGCAACGGACGCAAGGCACGCTGGCCAAGGTCGACGGCGTTCTCGACGGCATCGATCCGGCACAGGTCCGCACGGCGCTGGCCAACATCCAGAAGGCCAGCGAAAACGCCAACGAGGCTGCCGCCGACATCGCCAAGGTGACCAACAAATTCGCCAACCGGGCCGACGATATCGACCAGACGATCAAGGACGCGCAGCAGCTCGCGGAGCGCCTCAACGACGCTTCGGTGCGTGTCGACGGCATCCTCGTCAAGGTCGATACATTGCTCGGCTCAGGCCAGGCCGACGGCATGATAGCCGATGCCAGGAATACACTGAAATCGTTCAAGCAGGTCGCCGACACGCTGAACGCCCGCCTCGGCACCATCACCGACAATCTGGCGCGATTCTCCGGCCAGGGCCTGCAGGACGTCGAAGCGCTGGTCCAGGACAGCCGTCGTTCGATCAACCGCATCGAAGAGGCGGTGACGGATCTCAGCCGCAATCCGCAGCGAATCCTGTCAGGCGGCGAAGGCGAGGTTCGGCAATTCGATGGCAGGGTGCGGCGTTGACTTCGGCTTTCGCCGGCCCCAAGAACGGCAGGCAAGTACGCTGCGGACGCGATTTGCTCATTCGATTCGGGGACAACGGGGATCGCGTGTGAAGTCGGTCGTGCTTAAATTGGGCGGGGTCAAATCGGGCGGGCTCAAAGCGGGTGTGGCATTTCTTGCGCTTTCGCTGGCCGGTTGCGCGTTTTTGCCGGGCGGCGGCCCGGCGCCCCTGGACACATTCGAACTGTCGGCGCCGTCGCTCGACGCGCGCGGCCGCGGCCGCCAACAGATCCTCATCGCCCAGCCTTCCGCGCTCAAGGCGCTGGACAGCCAGAACATCGTCATCAAACCTTCGGTGCGCTCGATCCAGTACCTCAAGGGAGCGCAATGGGCCGACCGGCTGCCGCTGATCGTGCAGGCGCGGTTGGCCGAGACATTCCAGCGCTCGGGCAGTTTCGCCGGCGTCGGCAAGCCGGGCGAGGGCCTGGCGATCGACTATCAGGTGATCGTCGAGGTCCGTTCCTTCGAAGTCCGCGTCGACGGTGGCGAACATGCCGAAGTCGAGCTGTTCGTGCGGATATTGAACGACCGCAATGGCGAGGTGCGCGCCTCCAAGAGCTTTACCGCGACCGCACCGGTCTCGGGCAGCGGCAATCAGGCCTATGTCGGCGCGCTCGACAGGGCGTTCGGCGTTGCCGCCAAGGACATCGTCCGCTGGACCGATTCGGTGATCTGACCACAGCCGGAGCGGCCGGGCGCGGCACTCAATTGTCGCAGCCGGCGCTGCCCCTCATCGCCCTGCCGGGCATTTCTCCCCGTATAGTGACTGTCATTATACGGGGAGAAGGTGTGGCAGGCGGGTGAGGGGCAGTGCCAACGCTGATCAATGCAGGCGGCCACTGGCATGGGCAAGCATCGTATAGACCTTGCCGGTGTCCGACGTCAGGTAGGTCTGCGCCATCATGTTGTCGCGATCGTTGCGCGACACGTCCTTGAGCAGCTTTTCGAAGTCATCGCAGTAACGGTCGACGGCGGCGCGGAATTCCGCCTCCATCTGATATTTGCGGCGAATCTCGTCGAACGTCTGCTGGCCCTTCAGCGTGTAGAGACGCCGGGTGAACACGTCACGCTCGCCGCTCCGGTAGCGGTTCCACAACTCGATCGAGGCGTCGTGATCGATGGCACGGGCGATGTCGACGGAAAGCGAGTTGAGCGACTCCACGACATGAAGGGGCGAGCGCTGGGCAGGGGCCGCCGAGCGTGGCGCTTCCGAAGGTGCCGCGGGCTTGGCTGCCTCTTCGCGCGACGCCCCGGTCAAGAGATCGCGCACCCAGCCGCCCTGCGGCGTACGGCCATTAGGGTCGCGCTGGCGCGGCGCCGTCTCCGAAGGGCGTTCCAGGTCGAGCGTGCCGCGCAGTGCGGTGTCACCCGGCGGCGCCTGCGGGGCAAGCGGTTCCGGGGCCGGAGGACGACGCAGCGGCTCAGTGGCGCGCGGGGCAGGCGTTTGCTGTGCCGGACGCAGGTTGCGCGGCTCGGAGGAGTCGGTGCTGCGGCCAGATTTCGCAACGATTTCAGAGAGTTCCTTCAGCGCGTTGATCTGCTCGGAAACGGCACGGCGGATGGCCGTGGTCGACTCCTTTGCCTCTTCCGGCATCTCGATGACACCCTTCTTGAGCTCGGCGCGGGTAAGGTCGAGTTCGCTCTTGATCGAGCTGGCGGTGCGTCGCATCTCCTCGGTCGCGTCGGCAAAGCGCTTGGTTGCCGAATCGACGACGTCGGCAATGGAGGTTCGGATCTTGTCCGCCGACTCCAGCGTCTTGCCTTCGGCGTTCTGCAACGTCTGGCCGACCAGATCCTCGAACGAGCGCATGACTTTTTCGAGATCCTCCGACTTCTTGACCAGGCCGACGGCGAGGTCCTCCAGCGACGACTGCCTTTCCAGCGTGTGTTCGAGGTTGCTCTGGGCCGAGCTCAACAGGTCCGAAGCACTGGACAGCAATCGGCTGTGCTCGTCGAACTTGGTGGCGATCGAGGCAACCTCGCGCAAGGTCGAGGATGACAGCTCGGTAAGCCGCGTCGTGTTCGAATCGACCAGACGCGCCGAGCTGGCGAACGTCTGCGCGGCTTTTTCCGTTGTCGCCGCAAAGCTTTGCGTGCTGCCGGTCAGGCGTTCGTCGACCTGGCCGAGATTGGCCGCCGCCTGTTCGATAAGCTGGCCGAGCTGTGCGCTCGAGGTGCTCATGCGGCCGATGAGGTCGGCGACGCTGTCGGCGAGCGTCGAGCGCGCCCCTTCGACGGCCGACAATGTTTCGGCCGTGCGGCTGGCGAGCGCGTCGACCAGTGCGGCGTTTTCGCTGCGCAGCTTCTCGGTGGCGCGTTCGGTCATCTCTTCCATGCTCTTTTGCAGTTCCGAGCCGCCCAGGGCGAAGCGCTCGACCAGAGGCCGTGCCGTTTCGTCGAGGATTTTCGAGATCTCGGCCGAACGTGCCGCAAGCATGGTGTTGAGCTCGCGGGTGTTGGTGCCGATGGTCTTCGCCGCGTCGTTGGTGCTCTGGCCGATATGCTGGCCGACGGCAGTGAAGGTTTCGGCGATCGAGTTGGCGCGCGAAATGAGCTGCGCCTCGGCACTCGAAACCTGCTCGTTGAGCTTCTGGCCTATCGTTTCGGTGGTGTAGACCAGACGGTTTTCGACGCCGGCAACCTGCTCCTCGACGCGAGCCGCCGCAGCCGCCGCGCTGGAGGCCAGGCGCTCGTCGGCGCCGGCGAGCGCCTGCTCGATTTCACGGGCGTGGACGGCCAATTCCTGACCGGTCTGCCTCGCACGTTCGGCAACCCGCTGCTCGGTGCTGGCAAACGCCCCGACGATGTTGTCGGCATGTTCTCCGATCGTCGACGTGCTGTCGGCGATACGGGACACCAGGCGGTGATCCGCCTCCTCGAAAATACGGCCGATCTCGGACGCGCGGGCCGACAGCGCTTCCGAACCTTCGGCGATGCGCGAGATCAGCTGTTGGTCGGCGGCATCGAAAATGCGGCCAAGGTCCGATGCCCGCGCTGCGAGCGCTTCGGCCGATTCGCCGATGCGCACGCTGAGCTGTTCGTCGGCGCCTTCGAAATTGCGCAGGATGTCGCCGGCGCGTGCCGCCAGCGACTGCGCCGTTTCGACCGCGCGGGCAACCAGCTTCTGGTCCGCCGCATCGAATGTACCGGCGATCTCGCTGGCACGGGCAGCCAGTTGGTCGGCCGTTTCCTGGGCGCGCGCCAGCAACGAGTTCGAGGTGTCGTCGACGCGGGCCATGATTGCGCTCGATGTATCCTCGGCGCGGGCAACGAGCGCGCTCGACGTGTCTTCGGCACGTGCGGCGAGGCGGCGATCCGCTTCCTCGAAGGTGCGTGCGATATCCTCCGCCCTGGCGAGCAGCGCAGCAGAGGTCTGCTCGGCGCGTTCGGCGATCTGGCGATCGGCGTCGCTGAACGCAGCACCCGCCTGCTCATGCAGCGCACTGGTGACTTCCATGACTTTTTCGCGCAACGCTCCGGCAACGAAGACGGCGCTCTTTTCGAGCACGTTGCGGACGTTGTCGACACCGGTCGACAGCGCGCGCTCCATGGTCCCGGCGCGCTCCTCGATGATGCCGGTCTGGCGGCTGAACGCCTGCTCGATCTTTTCGACGTCGGCGGCAATGGCGTCCGAGATGTCGGTGCTTCTGGCGGCGATCTGGTCGATATGGCCGGACAGGGACCGGTCGACTTCCTTGCGCGTATCGGCGAGCCTGGAGAGATCGTCCTCCAGCGCACGGGTCAGCGCGTCGCGGCCTTCGGCCAGCTTGCCGACGTGCCCGGCGATGATGTCGTCTATGTCGCTGCGGCTCGCCGCAATTTTCTGCAGGTCTGCTTCCAGCGCACGTCTGAGAATGTCGCGGCCCTCGGCCAGCTTCTCGACCTGGCCGGCAACCAGCCCGTCGATGCTCGACCGGCTTTCCGCCAACTTGGCGAGATCGTCTTCAAGCGCCTTGGACAGGATCGAGCGGTCCTGGATGAGCTTCGCGGCGTGGCTGTTTACAAGACCGTTGACGCTGCCGAGATCGGTCTCCAGCGCCCGCTCAATCTCTGCGCG
>NZ_CAKXZT010000140.1:154261-155589 GCF_935825525.1 Mesorhizobium escarrei | reverse complement strand
AGCTCTGCGCGATTGTCGGTCAGCTGCTGAGACTGGTCGGCGACGGCACCCTTGATGGTACTGAGGTCTGCTTCCAGCGCACGTCTGAGGATGTCGCGGCCTTCCGCCAGTTTCTCGACCTGGCCGGAAACCAGCCCGTCGATGCTCGACCGGCTTTCCGCCAGCTTGGCGAGGTCGTCTTCAAGCGCCTTGGACAGGATCGAGCGGTCCTGGATGAGCTTCTCGGCGTGGCTGGTTACAAGACCGTTGACGCTGCCGAGATCGGCCTCCAGCGCCCGCGCAAACTCTGCGCGATTGTCGGTCAGCTGCTGAGACTGGTCGGCGACGACACCCTTAATAGTGTTGAGGTCTGCTTCCAACGCGCGTCTGAGCAGGTCGCGGCCTTCGGCCAGCTTCTCGACCTGGCCGGCAACCAGCCCGTCGATGCTCGACCGGCTTTCCGCCAATTTGGCGAGATCGTCTTCGAGCGCCTGGGACAGGGTCGAGCGGTCTGCGGCGAGCCTGTTCATGTGATCGGAGATCAGGCCGTTCACATTCTGCAGGTCGGTCTCCAACGCTTGCGACAGTTGACCACGATCTTCCGCCAGCTTTTCGGACTGGCCTGATATGACGTCCTTGATCGTGTTGAGATCGGATTCGAGCGCGCGCTTGAGAATGTCGCGGCCTTCGGCCAGCTTCTCGACCTGGCCGGCAACCAGCCCGTCGATGCTCGACCGGCTTTCCGCCAGCTTGGCGAGATCGTCTTCAAGCGCCTTCGACAGGGTCGAGCGGTCTTCCACGAGCTTTTCGGACTGGTCTGATATAACGCTCTTGATCGTGTTGAGATCGGATTCGAGCGCGCGCTTGAGAATGTCGCGACCCTCGGCCAGTTTCTCGACCTGCCCGGTAACCAGCCCATCGATGCTCGACCGGCTTTCGGCCAGCTTGGCGAGATCGTCTTCGAGCGCCTTCGACAGGATTGAGCGGTCCTCAGCTAGCCTGTTCATGTGATCGGCGATCAGGCCATTGACGCTCTGCAGGTCGGTTTCCAACGCCTTCGAGAACTGACCACGGTCTTCCGCCAGCTTTTCCGACTGGCCTGATATGACCTCCTTGATCGTGTTGAGATCGGATTCGAGCGCGCGCTTGAGGATGTCGCGGCCCTCGGCCAGCTTCTCGACCTGGCCGGAAACCAGCCCGTCGATGCTCGACCGGCTTTCCGCCAGCTTGGCGAGGTCGTCTTCAAGCGCCTTCGACAGGGTCGAGCGGTCTTCCACGAGCTTTTCGGACTGGTCCGATATAACGCTTTTGATCGTGTTGAGATCGGATTCGAGCGCGCGCTTGAGAAT
>NZ_CAKXZT010000140.1:89115-154251 GCF_935825525.1 Mesorhizobium escarrei | reverse complement strand
GCTTGGCGAGATCGTCTTCGAGCGCCTTCGACAGGATTGAGCGGTCCTCGGCGAGCCTGTTCATGTGATCGGAGATAAGGCCATTGACGCTCTGCAGGTCGGTTTCCAACGCCTTCGAGAGCTGACCACGGTCTTCCGCCAGCTTTTCCGACTGGCCTGATATGACCTCCTTGATCGTGTTGAGATCGGATTCGAGCGCGCGCTTGAGGATGTTGCGGCCTTCGGCCAGCTTCTCGACCTGACCTGCGACCAGCCCGTCGATGCTCGACCGGCTTTCCGCCAATTTGGCAAGGTCTGCCTCGAGCGTTTGCGAAAGCAGGCTACGATCGTCGGCGAGCCTGCCCGAATGGTCCTCGATCAGGCCTCGGATGCCGGACAGGTCGTCTTCGAGCGAACGCGAAAGCTCGCTGCGGTCTTCCGCCAGTTTGGCGGAATGGGTCTCGATGAGACCCTTGATGCCGACAATGTCAGTTTCCAACGCCTTGGCGAGTAAGGCGCGACCTTCGGCGATCTTCTCGACCTGGCCAGCGACCAGGCCGTCGATGCTGGCGCGACTGTCGGCCAGCTTGCCGAGATCGGCATCGAGAGCGCGTGAAAGAATGCTGCGGCCTTCGGCGAGCTTGCCAACATGGCCGGCAACCATTTCGTCAATGATCGTGCGGGCTTGTACAAGTTTTCCGGAGTCTTCGTTCAAGGCCTGCGAAAGCCTGTTGCGGCCCTCTTCGAGCCGCTCGAGATGGCTGCCGAGCGACGCATCGATGGCGGCGCGCGACTCGTTGACCTTGCGCAGATCCTCCTCGAGGGCGCGCGAGATCAGGTTGCGGCCTTCGGCAAGCTTCTGCACCTGGTCGGTGACAGCCGCGTCGATGCCGGCGCGGCTTTCGGCGAATTTCTCCAGATCGGCCTGCATGGCCGCCGTCATGTGTTCGCGGCTTTCGGAAAGCTTGCGGCTGTGGTTCTCGACAGCCTCCTCGATGCCGACGCGGGCATCGGCAAGCCGCTGGATGTCGGCGTCGAAGGAGCGTGACACCACATGACGGGCCGCTTCCATGCGGCCGGCGAAATCGCCTGCGCGTGCTTCGAGCATCGACGAGGTCGACGAAACGATGTCGGCCATGTCGGCGCCGATCTGGGTCTTGCCCTGATCGATCATCGCCGAAAGCGTCTCCTTGCTCTCCTGGAAGGTATGGGCGATTTCGCGCGCGCGCTCGACCAGGGTCTCGTTGATCTGGCGTGCGCGGGCCTCGAGCGCGGCGTTGAGCTTTTGAGTACCGGTGTCCAGCGCTTCGGCGCGGGTCTGGAACTCACTAATCAGCGCCTGGCCGCGTTCGGCCAGCGTCCGCTCGATGCCGTCAAGGCTGGCTTCAAATTCGGAGTTGAGCGTGCGCGCGGCGCCGCCGAGCAGCGACACCATGCCGGAGGTCCGATCGTCGAGCAGATCGGTCAGCGACCGGGTGAGGCCGTCGGTCGTCTCCGTCAGCTTGGCGATGCGTGTGTCGAGAAGGCTGGCGAAGGCTTCGCCGGAGGTCGACAGCCGGTCAGTGATCGATTCGAGCCGGCCTTCCACCGAATCGAAGATCGACAGCGAGCTTTGATTGATCCTGTCGATCAGCGTGTCGCCGGAATTGGTGATGGTCATCGACAGGTTGGTCGAGGCGTTGAGGATGCTGTCGCGAATGACGTCGCTGGCAGCCCCGATTTCGTCCTTCAGCGTCTCATGCGCGCCGGTGATCGTGGCGCGCACGCGTTCGGCGTGGGTCACCACTGCCTCGCGCTCGCTGCCCAGCCCGTCGACAAGCGAGCGGATGCGGGATTCATTCTCCGAATAGGAGCGTTCGATCTGGTTGACCTCGCTGTGGACAAGGGTTTCGAGCTCGACCGCACGCGCAAGCGTGCGCTCGATGCCTTCACCCATCGCAGCAACCTCGCGGCGGACGGCTTGCCCGATCATCATGACGCGATCCTGGGCGATTTGTTCCGGCTCGGTCAGGCGGAAGGCCACTTCCGTCATCGACTGAGCGGCGATGCGCATCTCCTGCGCGCGGCGAATCATGGCTGCAAACGCCCAGAACAGGAGGACGGGCAGGATCGCAGCGATCGCCAGGCCAATCAGTTCGGGACGGGCGAAAAACTGGTCGGGGGTGCGGATTTGCCAAATGCTTGGGCCAAACAACAGATTGGCCAATGCACCGGCGCCCGCGATCCAGGCGAGCGAAACGAGCGCCACGACCCAGTAGATCGTGTTCGAGGCACGCCGATTGAGGGTGTGCAGCAGCGTCTTGTAATCTTTTTGACGAGGGTCATTGGCCGGCGTGAAGCCGGCCGGCTGCGTGCCGTTTCGAGTTTCAACAGGGCGCATTTCAACAGGGCGCGTTTCCACAGGGCGCAGTTCAGCAGGGCGCGAGTCCGCCGGCTCGGCGTTTGCCGCGGGTTCTGCTTTCTGGTCTTGGGCTTTGTGATCCTGATTGGTGGCAGGCTCGGTCTTGTGGCTCTGGCTGACGACAGGCTCGGCATTCTGGCTCTGGTTGGCGACAGGCTCGGCATCCTGGCTACGGCCTTCGCGTGCCAACTCGTCGGCGGCCTGCGATATCTGCGCTTCAAGGTCCTCCATCGACGCTGCGATGTCGAGGTCGCCGCCGGCATCGCCGCTCAAATCGATATCAAGTGCTTTTTCGAGTTCCCTGGCTACGTCATTGTCGAGCGTTTTTGTCGTCGTTGTTTTCTTCGCCATACCTTCGCTACCCTGTACAAGCTGCCGCGGGACTTATTGATTTTGCTTTTCGTGTCCCACGCAAGAGGCTGAAAATGGACCTTTCGTATCGTAATGACACACCGGGGTAAAGAAAACATGCATTCGGTGCGATACGTAAAACTTTAAATATAAGGTTAACGGAACTGTGATTTCGGCGCCGCTAGCGCAACATTTTTCCGGGCCAATCATTAACCCGTCGTCCACAGGATGGGCCTATTTTTTGGCGGCTGCCTATTTTTGGCGGCTGGAAGAACGGAGTTGCAGAGTCATGCGTGGCGAAAACGGCATTGCCTTCTCGATGCCCGGCGGCGATGTGTCGGGAACGGCCGGGTCGCGGCCGGTGGACCTGGCGCATCTGGCGCGCCAGACGATGGGCGACCGCAGCCTCGAACAGGAGGTGCTGGCATTGTTCGTGCAGCAGGCGCTGTCGGTTCGCGACAGGATCGTCGACGCCGATGTGAAGCAAAGACTGCTCCTGGCGCACGGGCTGAAAGGCTCGGCGCGCGGCGTCGGCGCCTTCGCTATTGCCGATTGCGCCAGCGCGATCGAACTTCAACCTGAAGATACCAATACCCTCAAGCGGCTTGGCTCCCTGATCGAAGAAGTCCGCGATTTCGTCGCCGCCATCAGCCGTTAAACCCATTTCCGAAAAAAACGGCATAGAGCGCCGCTTTCGCGCCGCAGTTGACTTGTCTGCCGGAGTGATTATCTCGGCTGGGACTCCCTTCAGGTGACAAATGACCAAGCTGACCTTCATCGCCCATGACGGCACACATTTTGACGTGGATGCCGAAAACGGCTCGACCGTCATGGAGAACGCGATCCGCAACGCCGTGCCGGGGATCGAGGCCGAATGCGGCGGCGCTTGCGCCTGCGCAACCTGCCATGTCTATGTCGACGAGGCATGGACGGAGGAGGTCGGCGAGCCGGAAGCGATGGAAGAGGACATGCTGGACTTCGCCTACGACGTCCAGCCGAATTCACGGCTCTCCTGTCAGATCAAGGTGCGCGACGCTCTCGACGGCCTGGTTGTGCGCGTGCCCGCCCGCCAAGGCTGAGGCGTGAAGGCTGAAGCGTGGAGGCTTAAGCGCTAGATATAGCCGATTTTTCCGGCCCCGGCTTGGCAGCGGGCCAATGGTCATGCAGTGTCGCGCCGTTCTCTACAGCGGGCCGCACGTTCCCTGGAACACGCAAAGCACGCTGTAGCACCGTGATTTGGCGCAGGATCCCCGGCGAGAATCGAGTCCGATTTTCGGGGTCATGCGCATCGAAGGCGCATTCATGACCGATATCATCAGAACGGACGTATTGATTGTCGGGGCAGGGCCTGTCGGCCTGTTCGCCGTGTTCGAGCTCGGCCTCTTCGACATGAAATGCCATCTGATCGACATCCTCGATCGGCCCGGCGGGCAATGCGCCGAGCTCTATCCGGAAAAGCCGATCTACGACATTCCCGGCTGGCCATCGATCTCGGCCCAGGGCCTGGTCGACAGGCTGCTTGAGCAGATCGCGCCGTTCAAGCCCGACTTCACTTTTAACCGTATGGTCTCGGGCCTCGAAAAGCTCGAGGACGGCAGCTTTCGCGTCATCACCGACGAGAACGAGGTGTTTGAAGCCAAGGTTGTGGTTATCGCCGCCGGCGGCGGCTCGTTCCAGCCGAAGCGGCCGCCAATTCCGGGCATCGAGCTTTATGAGGGCAAGAGCGTCTTCTACTCGGTTCGCCGGATGGAGGAATTCCGCGGCCACGACCTGGTTATCGTCGGCGGCGGCGATTCGGCGCTCGACTGGACGCTGAACCTGCAGCCGGTGGCCAAGAGCGTGACACTGGTCCACCGGCGGCCGGAGTTCCGCGCGGCGCCCGACAGCGTCAACAAGATGTACGCTATGCAGGAAATGAAGGAACTGGATTTCCAGGTCGGGCAGGTGACTGGGCTGACCGGCACGGACGGCCATCTCTCGGCGGCGACCATCAAGGGACCCGACGGTGACACCGAGGTGTCGTGCACTCGGATGCTGCCGTTCTTCGGCCTGACCATGAAGCTCGGACCGATCGCCGAGTGGGGGCTCAATCTTCACGAGAACCTGATCCCAGTCGACACCGAGAAATTCCAGACGTCGGTACCGGGCATCTTCGCCGTCGGCGACATCAACTGGTATCCCGGCAAGCTGAAGCTGATCCTGTCGGGCTTCCATGAGGTCGCCCTGATGGCGCAGGCGGCCAAGCGCATCGTCAGCCCCGGCGAGCGCATCGTATTCCAGTATACGACGTCGTCGACCAGCCTGCAGAAGAAGCTCGGCGTCGCCGGCTGAGGTCTTACTCCGCGACGATCGATCTTGCCATCTGGCCGAAGCTAACCCGGCAGCCGGCCGTTTTCGATCCGCTGCATGCGATAACGCATCAGCCGCAGGATACGGCTTTCGAAATTGATGGTTTCGACGCGGTCGAATTGCATCTGGGCGCGGTCGTGCTTGGCAAGAATAGCGGCGGAGATCTCCGCTGCCCTGGCCTTCGCCTCCTGGCAAGTCTTGCGCGGGTGGGTCGCCTTCAGCGCATTCTCGAGTTCGCTGGCATGATTCTTGGCGATCTCGACATGACGGTCCTCATGGCGCTTGATGTCGGCGGATAATGTATCCCAAAACAGCCTTACGCCGGCATCAGCCTTGCGCGGGCGGCGCCACTCGGGAAGGATCACCTTGACCTTGACGGTGACATTGGCGTCGGCAATCGCGCAGGAGTTCGATTTTTCCGCATAGCTGACGCGGGTGGTGAACGCCATCTGCGTGGCGCCTGGATGCCGCATTCCTGTGCTTTTCACCTGGGGCCCGAGTTTCGTAAGCTGGGATCCGATATCATCGAGCGTTCTGCCGCCGATGCTGAAATAGCTATATGTCTTTACTAAATTCGCCGTGCCCGCCGGCAAGGCGGAACAAGCAAGCATCAGTGCGCAAAGCAGGGATCGTTTCATCGTGTTGCCTCTTTGCCTACCTTGCGCTACGGCCGTTGCCGACGCAATGGAATTGATCTTTGGTGGATCACACATGGTTGATCGACAATGACGATGATGACGACAGGGCGATGGCAGTTGGCGCATGGGCGCCATCTCGACCTTGCCGGCAACGCGGTGATCGTCGGGATCCTCAATGTCACGCCGGACAGTTTTTCCGACGGCGGGCTGTTCGTTGCGCCCGAACAGGCGGTCGCTCAGGCGCGCCGGATGGTGGAAGAGGGGGCCTCCGTCATTGACGTCGGTGGGGAATCGACACGCCCCGGCGCAACTCCGGTAGCCATCGAGGAAGAGCAGGCCCGCGTGCTGCCTGTCATCGAGGCGCTCGCCGGGCTCGGCGAGGCGCTGATTTCGGTCGACACCTATCGCGAGGACACCGCCCGGCTTGCCGTTGCCGCCGGCGCGCATATCCTCAACGACGTCTGGGGCCTGCAGCGCGAACCGGGCATCGCCCGGGTCGCGGCCGAGACCGGCGCCGGGCTTGTCATCATGCACACCGGGCGTGACAGGCAAAAACTGCTCGACGTGATCGAGGATCAGTTTTTCTTCCTCGGGAAGTCCCTGGAAATCGCCCGGCGAAGCGGCGTTGCCGACGACCAGATCGTGCTCGATCCGGGCTTTGGCTTCGCCAAGGAAACCGCGGAGGAAAATCTCGATCTGATGGCACGGTTTTCCGAGCTCGATGCCTTGGGCTTTCCGTTGATGGCCGGCACATCGCGAAAGCGCTTCATCGGCGCCGTCACCGGCCGCGACGCTTCGGCCAGGGGCGCCGGAACAGCGGCGACGAGCGTCATACTGAGGCTCAAGGGCGCGCAGCTTTTTCGCGTCCACGATGTCGCAATCAATGTGGATGCTCTGGCGGTTGCGGATGCTATGCTGGCGCGTGAAATCGCCGCATAGCTCGCAAAATCGAAATTGATTCCAGCAGGATGCGTAGATTAAAAGCCTTAGAGCGTAGTCTGTGCGTCAAGCGGACGTGCATCGCTCCAATCGAGCAGGACGCTGAGCGATGTATGTCATCCGCATGAAAAATTGCGCCTTCTTCGCTCGGCACGGCGTGCTGGATGAGGAGGAGACGCTCGGCCAGCGCTTTTATGTCGACGCTGCGCTCACCGTCGAACCCGGCCGCGCGCTGGTCGACGATTCCATCGAGGATACCGTCCACTATGGCGTTGCCTTCGGGGTGATCGAAAGGATCATAACCGGGGAGAGGCGTTTTCTGATAGAAGCGCTGGCGCTGGAGGTGGCCCGGGCGCTGACAGCCAGGTTTCCCCAGATCAAAAAGGCCGAGATTACGGTGCGCAAGCCGAACGCGCCGGTGCCCGGCGTACTCGATCATGTCGAGGTGACCGTTGTCTGGCCCGAATAATACGGTCTACCTCAGCCTTGGCGGCAATCTCGGCAACCCGGCAAGGTCGATGGGCGCTGCGCTGCGCATGCTGGATGCCGACGAGAGCACGCGCGTCGTTGTCGTCTCCTCGCTTTACCGCACGCCGCCCTGGGGCAAGCTCGACCAGCCGGATTTTCTCAATGCGGCCGCCGAAATTTCGACCGTGCTCGCACCACATGCATTGCTCGATCTCTGTCTCGACGTCGAGCGCAGGCTGAAGCGGGTGCGCGAGGAGCGCTGGGGTCCACGGCTGATCGACATCGACATTCTGGTGTTCGGCGATCGGATCATCCACGAAACCGGGCTGGATGTGCCGCATCCGCGCATGCTGGAGCGCGCTTTCGTTCTAGCGCCGCTGGCCGAGATCGCGCCTGACCTCACCGTCGACGGCAGGAGCGTGGCGGAGCGGCTTGCCGCTCTCGACAGCGCCGGCATCGAGCAATTGCCGTCCGGCCGGGATTGGTGGCTGACGGACCAAAACCGCTAACCACTTTTGGCTCCGATGCACTGATCTCAGCCGGAAAACCCGCCGCCGTCGAGGAACACCTGTTCCTCCGGCGTCGTCTCGCGGCCAAGCATCCTGTTTCGATGCGGAAAGCGGCCGAAGCGCTGAATGATCTCCAGGTGCTCGACCGCGTACTTCAGATAGGATTGGGCTTTGGCGGTGGTGAGGTCCACCGATTTGAGCTGGTCGGCGAGATGCTCCGAATGCTCATAAGGCAAATAGAGGAAGACGCGAAGCTCTTCTTCGAGCGCCAGATCCTGGCCGGCGGCGATCGCCTTTTCGGCAAAATGCCTTGCCAGCGGGTCGGTGGCATACATATGGCCGGTGCCGCGAAAGCAGTTTCGTGGGAACTGGTCGAGCAGGATCATCAGCGCCAGTGAACCTTCGGCACGCTCCGACCAGTCGTCGCATTCACGCCGCGCGGCAGCGTAATGCAGGTCAAGAAACCGGTTGCGGAACTCCACGTCGAAGGCGTCATTCTTCTCGAACCATGCTTCTGTCCCGGCGTCACGCCAGAATTTGGTGACGGAGAGCGCGCGCTCGTCCAGTTCGGTCATCTGTTTGCTCTCCACGTGTTTAGTCCGCAGGCTCGGATTTGTGCAGAACGCCGGCGGTTTCTTCATTGAGCGCCTGACCGGTGCGGCGCGGCTGGCTGAGCGGTGTCGGGATGGGCGTGCCGATATTGCCCTTGAGGAAGCGCGCTCCGGCGCGAACGCCTTCGGCGAGCTGCAACTCGAAACGGGCAGCATCGCGGTGGCGGACATCTTCGATCACCTCGGCGACTTCCTCCGGCTCGACGCCCAGCGCTTCCAGCGTGGAGCCGCCGAAGACAAGCGCTGATTCGAAGGTTTCGCGAATCTGGAAATCGACGTCGGCACGTATCAACTGCAGTGCGGTTCCGCGGTCGAAAGCGCGTGCCAGCACGGTGAGCAGGGGAAACTCCGCCTTGATGAGCTTTGCGATGCGGACGGCGACGTCGGGCTTGTCAAC
Source organism: Mesorhizobium escarrei (assembly GCF_935825525.1). Classification (GTDB taxonomy): domain Bacteria; phylum Pseudomonadota; class Alphaproteobacteria; order Rhizobiales; family Rhizobiaceae; genus Mesorhizobium; species Mesorhizobium escarrei. The sequence goes on along the minus strand of NZ_CAKXZT010000140.1, from coordinate 145,609 downwards.
GCAGATCAATACGGCGCGCGCGCGGCCGGCGCCTGCGGCACGCAGAATGTCCAGCCGCGTGCCGTCGCCATAATAGACCTTGAAACCGAAATCGGCCGCCGCCTGGATCATCTCGACCTCATTGTCGATGATCGAGACGTCGATCCCGCGCAACAGCAGCGGCTGGCTGGCGATCTGGCCGAAGCGGCCGAAGCCGATGATCAGCACGCTGCCGGTTAGGCCATCGGCGATGTCGACGCCTTCGATCGACTGCTCGTCGCGCGGCGTCAGATATCGCAATGCCAGAATGGCCAGCGGCGTCAGCACCATGGAGATGATGACGATCGCCGTCAGCGTCGCGTTAGCCTGGCTGTCGATGATGCCGACCGCCGCGGCGGCGGAATAGAGAACGAAGGCGAATTCGCCGCCTTGCGCCATGAAGACGGCACGCTCGAGCGCCTCCCGGTGGCCGGTCTTGAGGATGCGGGCGACGAGGTAGATGCCGATCGCCTTTATCACCATGTAGGCGACGACGTAGATGGCGACAAGCCGCCAGTTCTGGGCGACCACGTGCAGGTCGAGCGACATGCCGACAGCGAGGAAGAACAGCCCAAGCAGCACACCGCGGAATGGTTCGACGTCGGCCTCGAGCTGATGGCGGAAGGTGGATTCCGACAACAGCACGCCAGCCAGGAAAGCGCCCATCGCCATCGACAGGCCGCTGAGCTGCATGGCAAGCGCCGATCCTAGAACGACCAGAAGGGCGGCGGCGGTCATCACTTCGCGGGCGCGGGCATCCGCCAGGATGCGGAAGAACGGATTGAGCAGATAACGCCCGGCCAGCACCAGCCCGACGATGGCGGCAAGACCGATGCCCACCTCCGTCAGCCGCTGCGTCACGCTCATATCGGCGCCGCCCGGCGCCAGGAAAGCGATCAGGGCCAGCAGCGGGACGATCGCCAGGTCTTCGAGCAGCAGGATGGAGACGATGCGCTGGCCTTTGGGCGCGGCGATCTCACCGCGTTCCTCCAAAAGCTGCATGACGATCGCCGTCGAGGTCAGCACGAAACCGGCGCCGGCGACGAAGGATTGCGAGACCGGAAAACCTCCCGCCAGTCCTACTCCGGTCAGCAACAGCGCACACACGCCGACCTGCAATGCCCCAAGGCCAAAGATCTCTCGCCTGAGGCCCCACAGCCGTGACGGCTGCATCTCCAGCCCGATGATGAACAGGAACATGACGACGCCGAGCTCGGCGACGTGAAGAATGGCTTCCGATTCGGAAAAGATGCCGGTGCCGAACGGGCCGATGACCACGCCGGCCGCCAGATAGCCGAGGATTGAACCGAGCCCGGCGCGCTTGAAGATCGGTACGGCGACAACACCGGCGGCGAGCAGCGCCACGACGTGGATCAGGTCGCTGCCCGCTGCTTCTGCCGCCATGCCTGCCGTTCCGTTCTCTCTAAGGACCGCTGCACGTGCTGCGGCATCGAGCAGCCAAGATAGGGGCTTCGGCTGAGATCGAACAGTCCGAATCCGGAAACTGGTGCAGCAGTGTGGCAGGCGGGCGCCGCGCCGCAAGTTCCCTGGATGCGCTGACGATCGGTCAGTTCGGCGCGATGGAGCCGACTTCGAGCGTATCGACGCGCTTCAGCTTCATGCCGATGACCGGCACCAATTGCTGGTCGACGCGCACCGCAACCGTCACAGTCATCGAATTGTCGTTGGGGACAAGAGCCTGCATGACGCCGCGCAACTGGTTGCGGTTGATGGTGAAGACGACCTTGTTGGCGCTGACCACGTTGCCGCCGATGATGTCGAGACCGGAACCGGCGGCACCGCCCATGAAGCTGCCCTTGTAGCCCTCGCGGCCCTTGTGCTGGATCGTTGCCGACATCTGCTGGGTGAATATGCCGACCCGGCAACCGCCGTCGAGCGACATGCCGATCTTGCCGTCCGGCGTCGAACCGGTGAAATTGCAGGTGAATTTCGTGCCCTTGTATTTCCCGGCGACAATCTCCCCCGGGCCGACCCATTCGCCTTTCACCGATTGAAAGAACTTCTTGTCCCGTTCTGCTGCAAAGGTCTTTTCGGCCATGCCGGCGGTTGTTGAAACCACGACTGCCATGGGCAGGATGCTAGACAAGATCACGCTTTTCATCGACGACACCCGGCAACAAAGAGACTAGTTTGGAACCGGTCCGACCATGAACAAGATTGGTTAATGCTTCGTCACCGCTTGCGCATGAGCCCGAAAGTCGGAAGCGATTTGCGCTGCGATCAGTGCTGCAGCGTCCCCTTGCGTGCCTAGCAGGACGTGCGACGTCGGAGACGGTTGTCACGTGTCGGAAGCGGATGTTTCCTTCTGCTTTTTGGTTGCAAATGATGTCAGCGCGGACAGGAAATCGCCCATGCCGGGCCGCCTCGCGGCGCTGAAGGGCAGAGGCCTTGCGGTTTCCATCGCAGCAATGCCGATGCGCGCCGTCATCATGCCGTTGACAACGCCTTCGCCAAGTTTTGCCGAGAGCCGGGCGGCAAGGCCATGGCCGACGATCTGTTGCACGAAACTGTCGCCGACGGCAATCGAGCCGGTCACCGCCAGATGGGCGAGAACGCTGCGTGCCAGCCGGAAGAACCCCAGCGTGCCCGGCCGGCCGCCATAAAGCTCCGACAGGCGGCGAATCAGCCGGCCGGCTTCGAACACGACGTACGCGACGTCGGCCAGAGCGCGAGGGCTGACCGCCGTCACCAGCGACACACGCTTCGCCGCTTCGAGGATCATCACCTTGGCGCGCGCGTCGAGGGGGCCGAGGATTTCGGTCTCGGCCAGGCGCACCAGATTGCCACCGTCGATGATCTCGTCGCGCAAGTCTGCCAGCGCCCGTCTGCCGGCCGCGGTTTCGGGCTTGGCCGCGACAAAGGCCGAGAGTTCGTCGACCACGGCGCGAGCGGCCTTCGGATCGTCGCGGGCGATGGCGTCGAGCGCCCGCTTCTGCAGCTTTTCGACCTCGGCGAGGCGGGCGATCGCCAGGAACTCTCGGGCAAGGATGACCAGAAGCGCGAGCAGTGCGATCACGGCCATGCCGGCGGCCAGCCAGCCCAGCCATTCGGCACGCGCGAACAGATCGCGAATCAACTGGTCGGTCCATAGGCCGAGGGCCAGCGAAACCAGAACGCCCAATGCGCCGAAGAACAGACTGCCTGATATCGAACGCTGCCGCGGCGCGGTCGCCGGCGGCGGTTCGGCGGCGATGATGTCCGGCTCGTCGAAAACGTCGATTTCCGCCGGCGTGACGACGGCAAGATCAGCGTTCACGGTGCGTGGTTTTCTGGCCGCAGCGACGTCGGGCTGGCGCAAGGCTGCCTGTTGCTTTGGCTGGGCTTCCGGTTCGATGCGAAATGCCGCCGGCTTGCGGGGCGCGGTCATGCCAGATGATCTCCGATCAGGAACTGCAGGGCGCGGTCGAGCCTGATATGCGGCAGCGACAGCGTGACGCCTTCGGCAGTGCGTTCGAGTTTTGGCGGGCGAAAACGCACGAAGCGGATCGCCGGGTCCTCATTGCCCTGCCGATGGCTTGGGCTTTGCCGATGGCCTGGGTTCTGCCGACGGTCTGGTCCAGAGACATCGAACACTGCATCAATTTTCTCCGGTAAGTCACCGGGAAATATGGCTGTTTCTGTTCTACCATCAAATGTTTCGCCGTTGATCTTTTCACCTTTCAACGGTGTGCCAATGATGACCGGCAGCGTCTCACGGCCTTGCTTGACCGTGCCTTCCCGGGTCGCTCGCACCGCCGCCAGGGCGACCACGTCGACATCGGCGCCGGTGAAATTCGCCCGCGCCACGGCACGGTCGGCAAGCCGCCGCACGATCGACTGCAGCCGGTCATGGCTTTCGTGGTGCAGATGGTCCGCCTTTGTCGCCGCTACCAATATGCGGTCGATGCGCCTTGAAAAAAAGTCGGTCAGGAAATTGCCGCGACCGGGGCGGAAGCAGGCGAGGATTTCGGTCACCGCACGTTCGAGATCGGCCATCGCGCCTGGCCCCGCATTCAAGGCCTGCAAGGCGTCTATCACAACTATCTGACGATCGAGGCGCGTGATGTGCTCCCGGAAGAACGGCTTTACGACATGCGTCTTGTAGGCCTCGTAGCGCCGCTCCATCATCGCCTGAAGCGACCCGGACCGCGCCCGCCGCTCGCTCAGGCCCGGCAGCGGCGCGAAGGTCAGCGCCGGTGAGCCCTCAAGATCGCCGGGCATCAGGAAACGGCCGGGTGGCAGGGTCGAAAGCGCCCGATCGTCGAGCTTGCATGCCTTGAGATATGCGGCGAAGCTCTCGGCGAGGCCTCGCGCCGTCATCTCGTCGGCGTCGGCATTCGGGTCGACTGCGGCGGAGAGCGCGCGCCATTCCTGCGAAAGGTCGGCGCGCACCGGTAGCACGGCCATGTCAAAGGCTTCGCGTGAGAAATCAGCGTAGGATTTGCCGAGCAGCGGCAGGTCAAGCAGCCATTCCCCAGGATAGTCGACGATATCGACCGACAATCTGCCTGATGAGAACATGCGGCTCCAGCCAGAGGCCGATTCATATTCGATGGTAAGCCTCAGCTCAGAAATGGCACGTGTCGAATCCGGCCACAGGCGGTCGTTGACCAGGGCTGCGATGTGGTCCTCGTACTGGAATCGCGGCACGGCGTCATCGGGTTGCTCTTCGAGGAAGGCACGGGCGATACGTCCCGATTTCTGCGCCTCGAACAGCGGCAACCGCCCGCCATGGATCAGATTGTGGACAAAGGCTGAGATGAACACCGTCTTGCCGGCGCGGGAGAGGCCGGTAACACCCAGCCGCAGCGATGGCGAAAAAAGCCCGGTAGCGCGCCCCGACAGCGTATCCAGGGCAATCTTCGCCTCGTCGGTGAAAGTGGTCAGCGATGATGCCAAAATGCGGTCTCTCGGGGCTTCGGTACGCCCCGATATAGGCGCTGCCGGCTAGTGTGGCGAATCCGAAATTCGCAGTACCTTGGAGCAGCGCAGTGAGCGAATTTCGGATTCTAAGCCACACTAGCAAACCATTGTTTCAAGTTGTTTTGGATTTGAAGTTCCTGAACGCTGATGCCATTGAAGTGGCAGGAACTTCAAATCCACCACGCTGCGTTTGAAATGGCGTCAGAGATCGGCCGGCGACAGGAAGGTTTCGAGATAGCCGGTGCCCTGCGAGGCGTTGGCAAGACTGCCTGGAAAACGGACGACCGCGAGGCCGGAGGTCGGGAAGCCGTGGTTCAGCATTCCCCTCGCAGCCTCGTCGCCGTCACCCGAAAGCGCAATAGTGAGATCTTCCGTCATCGGGTTGTGGCCGACGACGAGCAGCGAGCCTGGCCCGCCATTGCCGCGGATGAGGTTGAGATAGCCGGCGGCATCCTCGCTGTAGAGCGTCTCCAGGAACAGAACCCGGCCCGTATCGGTGTGACCGGCCAGGCCTTCAAGCGTTTGGCGCGCTCGTTTTGCATTCGAGCAAAGGGTTAGGTCCGGAATGTAGTTGCAGGCCCGCATGACCGCACCCATCGTTTCGGCGTCGGCGACGCCGGATGCGTCGAGTGGACGATCGTAATCGCGCATGCCCGGCAGGGCCCATCCGGCCTTCGCATGCCTCAGCAGATAAAGCTTGCTCACCGGTTCCTCGCTTGTGCCAAACACCGAAACTCGTCAAAAGGCGCTGCGGGATTAGTCATGAGAAACGCCTTGCGCACAATGGCCGGCACCCTTCAAACCCAGCGAATCATACGCGAATTCGGTGGCGCCCTTCATGCGAATGATGCGCCCCATAGCATTTTGGCCGAGATTAACAATTGCGTGAAACTGTCGTCGATTGCGCTTGTGCAGCATTCGGTCCGCGAATATATAGGCGCCAAAATTGGGGCTGTTGGGTGAGTCGAATGAACGACATCGTTACCGCCGATTACGTACCCTCCGAAGACGAGCCGTTCATGAACGAGCGGCAGAAATCCTACTTTCGCCTGAAGCTCGTCACCTGGAAGAACGACATACTGCGCGAAGCGCGCGAAACTCTTGAAATCCTGCAGCAGGAAAACGCCAACCACCCCGATCTCGCCGATCGCGCCTCTTCGGAAACCGACCGCGCCATCGAACTTCGCGCCCGCGATCGCCAGCGGAAACTCATTTCAAAGATTGATTCTGCGCTTCAGCGCATCGATGAAGGCACTTACGGCTATTGTGAGGAAACCGGCGAGCCCATCGCACTGAAGCGGCTCGATGCGCGTCCGATCGCGACCCTTTCGATCGAGGCGCAGGAGCGCCACGAACGCCGCGAGAAGGTCTACCGCGACGACTGAAGCACCGGCGAAGCGTCTAAACGGGCGAAGCGTCAAAAAGCAGCCAATAGCGAATTTTGTCATGGCCGGTCTCCGGCCATTTTTTGTGAGCTGTTGGCCGGTTATCTTTTCTGGCTGGACAGCTCGCCGAGAAGCTTCGTCATCTCGTCATCGAGGGACGACGGCGCTTTCGCCGCGGGCTTGCTCTCCGGCTTGGCGGGGTGCGGCTCATCCAACGAGACCTCGAGTTCCCTCATCAGTGTATCGTCAATGGAATCCTCTTTTGCCGGGGAATCCTGTCTTGCCGGCGATGGCGCGTACCGAACGGCATTGGCGTAGGCGGGCAGCGGCGTGATGGTCGCCGATTGAGGGCTTTGCGCTGCCGGCCTCGGCGCCGGCGCCGGTGCGGGCTGATGCGGCCGGACAGGCGTTGGGGCCGTGCTTGCCGGCTGCGGAGACGGTGCTTGCCTCACTGGCGCAGGAGCCGGTTGAGGCGCGCGCGGCGGCGGTGCCGGCTGATGGCCGCCGCCATCTCCGGTCAGTGCAGGACGGCGCAGCGCCGACAGCCTGATGTCGCGTTCGACGACGACGTCGGTCGGGCCGCCGATCAGCAGCAGGTGCTCGATATCGTCGCGGCGCACCAGCACCAACCGGCGGTGACTGTCGACTGCGGTGGCGTCCATCACGGCCAGCCGCGTCTTGCGGTTCCTGCCGCCGGCAACGAATGTTCCAAAGGTCAGATTGCGGACCAGCTTGATGATGAGGAGAACGATGACCACAAGGACAAGCGCGACAAAGGTCCACAGGATTGCCGCGGCATAACCAGGACCCGCCACGCTATCCAGCCACTGCAGCATTGGTGCCCCCAAAATCAGCTTTCGAAGAAGACGCGACACTAGACTGTTGCGGCACGCGACTGCAAGTTACGTTTCGCGCTTCGTGAACAGCTTGAAACACCCATGAGGTGGATTTTAAGTTTCTGCGAATTGAGGGCGTCAGCGTTCCCACTTCAATCCACGACACTGGATTTTTCAGCAAGTTGCTGGTGTGATAAATCCGAAATTCCCTCCGCGTCGGACCAGCATGATGCGAATTTCGGATTCACCGCACCAGGCGCCGAACGGGTGTCAATTTTAGCGGACATTTGCCGCCAAGGCCTTTTCCGGACCCTGAGAATGTGATTCAACCGGGCAGGGGCAAGTACCGGAATTCACGAGCAGGGGGCACATGGCCAAGGAAGCGCGCGGCGATTTCTATCCGGTACCGATCGTCGACCAGAACACGCGACCGGGCGCGGTCACCCGGCTCATCGTCTTCATCGTTGTCCTGACAGGAGCGGCGATCGTTTTCGGCCTTTTTAGAGAGCGTCTTGGCGATCCATTCCTGCTTGGAATGCTTGGCGTGCTGGCAATGATTGGTGTCGGCTTCCTGTTCGCCACCGCCATCGGCTTCGTGCAGATCACACCGCGCTCGACGAGTGACGAGCTGTCGAAAGCCTTCGTCGATTCAATGTCGCAGGGCCTTCTGGTCACCGACACCAAGGGTCGTGTCGTCTACGCCAATCGGGCCTATGCCGAGATGACGGGCGCGGCTTCCGCGGCGGATCTAAAGACCGTCGAAGGGTTGCTTTCCGATGTTCCCGAGGCCTCGGTGACCATATACCGGCTCGCCTCCGGCCTGCGCGACGGCCAGCCCGGCGACGGTGAGTTTCGGCTTGCCCAATCCATTCGACTCGGCGCTGAGCCGGGCGCGCGCTGGTACCGTGTCCGCGCCCGCGCCTTCAGCGTCCCCGGCCAGCGGCTGCCCTTGCTCGCCTGGCAACTCGCCGACATCTCGAAAGAACGGGCCGAGCAGGAGCGGTTCTTCCTTGATCTGCAGGAGGCCATCGACCATCTCGACCATGCGCCTGCAGGCTTCTTTTCAGCCGACCAGGAAGGCCGCGTCACCTACATCAACGCCACGCTTGCAGAGTGGCTGGGCATCGACCTGACGAGCTTCACGCCTGGTGCCGTCACGCTTCCGGAGATCGTCGCCGGCGACGGCATGGCGCTGGTCCGCTCGGTCAAGGCCGATCCCGGCACCACCCGCAATGCGGTCATCGATCTCGATCTGACGACAGTGAAGGGCGAGGCGCTGCCCGTGCGTTTCATGCATCGGGTTTCGGCCAGCCGCGAGGGCGCCAACGGTCCGATGCGCACCATCGTGCTCAACCGGACGCAAGGCGAGGACGCTTCCGCCGATCTGCGCGCCTCGGAGATCCGCTTCACCCGCTTCTTCAATTCGACGCCGATGGCTATAGCGGCTGTCGACAACCGCGGGCGCATCTTGCGCACCAACGCGCCTTTCCTGTCGCTGTTTTCCTCCGTCGTCGACGGGGACGCGGTCGATCGGCGCGTGCGGCTGGACACGGTGATCCATGAGCGCGACCGCCCCGCCTTTGCCGCGGCGTTTGAGAAAGCGCGGCAACGGCAGGCCGATATCGAACCGATCGACACGCTGCTGCCCGGCAACGAAGAACGGCACATGCGCTTCTACGTCAACGCGGTTGCCGACGGCACCGGCGAGGGCGCCGAAGAATCGGCCATCGTCTACGCCGTCGAGACCACCGAGCAGAAGGCGCTCGAGGGCCAGATGGCGCAAAGCCAGAAAATGCAGGCGGTCGGCCAGCTCGCCGGCGGCATCGCACACGACTTCAACAATGTGCTGACCGCCATCATCATGGCGTCGGACCTCTTGTTGACCAACCACCGCCCGTCGGACCCGTCCTTCCCCGACATCATGAACATCAAGCAGAACGCCAACCGGGCGGCCTCGCTGGTGCGGCAGCTTCTGGCCTTCTCGCGCAAGCAGACGCTGCGGCCGGAGGTGCTCAACCTGACCGACGTGCTTGCCGATCTGCGGATGCTGCTGGCCCGTCTGGTCGGCAACGACATCAAGCTGAAGGTCGATCATGGTCGCGATCTGTGGCCGGTGAAGGTCGACATCGGGCAATTCGAGCAGGTGGTCGTCAATCTGGCGGTCAATGCGCGCGATGCGATGCCGAACGGCGGCGAACTCACCGTGCGCACCCGCAACGTGACCACAGAGGAGAGCAAGAGCCTTCCCTACCGCGAACTTGCGCCGGCCGATTATGTGGTGGTCGAAGTTGAAGACACCGGCAGCGGCATCGCCCCTGAAGTGCTCAAGAAGATTTTCGAACCCTTCTTCACCACCAAGGAGGTCGGCAAGGGCACCGGCCTCGGCCTGTCGATGGTCTATGGCATCATCAAGCAGACAGGCGGCTTCATCTTCTGCGATTCCGAGGTCGGCAAAGGATCGGTGTTCCGCATCTTCCTGCCGCGCTACATTGCTGAGGCGAGAACGGCAGGCGAACCCGGCGAGGCGCCGGCTGCACCGGCAAAGATCGCCGACGCAGCCAAGGACCTGTCAGGTTCGGCCACGGTGCTGCTCGTCGAGGACGAGGATGCCGTGCGCATGGGCGGCATGCGGGCGCTGACGTCGCGCGGTTACACCGTCCACGAAGCGTCCTCGGGCGTCGAGGCGCTGGAAATCTTCGAGGCGCTCGGCGGCAAGGTCGACATTGTCGTTTCCGATGTGGTGATGCCGGAAATGGATGGGCCGACGCTGCTTGGCGAATTGCGGAAGCGGCAGCCGGACATCAAATTCGTCTTCGTTTCCGGCTACGCGGAGGACGCGTTCGCCAAGAACCTGCCGGCAGACGCGCATTTCGGTTTCCTGCCGAAGCCGTTTTCGCTCAAGCAACTGGCCACAATCGTCAAGGATGTGCTGGAATCTTAGGGCTCACTAATTCGCACTTGCGAAATGGCGTGAGACTGCCATGATATTGGGGGAAACAGGCGGCGGGTTTTGGGGGAGCATGCCGTGACGCCGCACAACGAGGCAGGCAAGGGCGATTATGCCGCAACAGTGCTGTTGCCGGGCGATCCGCAGCGTGCCGAATGGATGGCCGAAACCTTTCTCGAGGCGCGGCGCTGCGTCAACCGTCGAAGGGAGGCCCTCGGTTTTACCGGCCTGTTTCGCGGCAAGCCCGTCAGCATCCAGTCCACCGGCATCGGCGTCTCGTCATTCCTGATCTACGCGCATGAATTGCTTGACTTCCATGGCGTGAGGACCCTGATCCGCACCGGTACCTGTGGTGCCCTGACTGCCGCGGTTAAACTGCGCAGTTTAGTGATCTCGCAATCGGTGCGGGGTGAAAGTGCCGAGAGCGGCCAGGTCTTTGGGCTCTATGATGCTGATGCCGGACCCGATCCGGAGCTGTTTTCCCAAGCCTTGGCCCGGGCTGCCGAAATCGGCATCGAACATCGGGCGGGGCTGACCATCTGCAGCGACATATTCTATCATCCCCGGGGGCGCGACCGCTTCGCCGAAGCGCAGGCACAGGGCGCGCTGGCCGTGGATATGGAGACCAGCGCGCTCTATCGCATCGCCGCGCATTTCGGCGCTAGGGCCCTGTCGGTCCTGACTGTCGTCGACAATGTGGTGACCGGCGAGCAGACCGACTATTCCGAACGCCAGGCGCTCTTCACCGATATGACCCGGCTGGCGCTCGATGTCGCGATCGAAAGCTAAGCTGCTTGGCGCTTCGGCGCCGCGTGTTCTTCGATGCCGGGCCGATGGCCGCGCAGATAGAGAGCACAGGTCGTGCGCAGCATAGAGGCGAAGTTCGGAATCTGGCCATTGATCTCGATGGCCTCGTCATAGAGCTTCGAAATGAATTTCGGCGTTGTCAGGCCCTGGCTGTCGGCGATCTCGTCGAGCAATGCCCAGAACGTCGCCTCAAGCTGAATGCTGGTCGAATGCCCGTCGATGCGTATCGACCGGTTGATCTGCCGGTAACCCTCCGGATCCTGCCCGGCAAAAACCCTGCACATCGTTACCTCCCGTTCTTATTGGTTTGGCCGTTCTTGCTGGTTCTGGCCATCCTTGTTGATTTTGGGCGCAATCAGCAGCGATTCGCGCCTTTGAACAGTGCCTATCGTGGCCAATTATCTTCAGCTGGAAAGCGGAAAACAGCAATCGGACTTTCGTCCTTAGCGGTTTCCCACCCCGTCTTTAGATTAGCGCGTGGTAATCGGCTGCCACCACGTTTGCCGCAACCCGCGCATAATACGCTCACGCGCACATCGCGCTTACCGCACGGAGTGTCATTTGGCGAAGGCGATCCACACCATGATCCGGGTTCTGGACGAGGCCCGGTCCGTCGATTTCTACCGGAAAGCGTTTGGACTGGACGTCGCCGAACGGCTCGATTTCGAAACCTTTACGCTCGTCTATCTGAGCAATGCCGAGGCGGAGCTCGAAGTCGAGCTCACCGTCAACAAGGGCCGCCAGGAGCCTTATGCGCTCGGTGACGGCTACGGCCACCTCGCGGTTTCTGTCGCCGATCTGGACAGCGAACATGACCGGCTCGGCGCGCTTGGCCTCGGCCCGAAGAAGATCGTCGAGTTCAACCGCGACGGAGCGCTGCTCGCGCGCTTCTTCTTCATCGAGGATCCCGATGGCTACAAGATCGAGGTCCTGCAGCGTCAGGGCCGGTTCAGATAGGAGGTACTACAGCCGCGCCGGCCAGCGCGGCGCCAGCCAGGGCACCTTCGGGTGCAAATAGCAAGCAAGGGAGGAACAAAATGGTCACGATTTATGAGAGCAAGCCGGTCCATGAAAAGAAGCCAGGGCTATCGCGCCGCGAGCTTCTGAAGCGCGGCGGGGTCGGCGCGTTGCTGGTCATCTCAGGCAGTGCCGTCATCAGCCCGGAACATGCCTGGGGTCTCGAAACATCCGCGCTCAAGCCCGAAACCATGGCGACCCTGATCCAGATGGCGCGCGACATCTACCCGCACGACCAAGTGCCCGACAAATATTACGCAATCGCCGTCAAGGCTCATGATGAGCAGGCCGGCAAGGACCTTGCCCACAAGGACCTTATCGAAAAGGGTGTCGCAGATCTCGATTTGAAATCGGGCAAGGACGGCTACACCGGTCTCGGCTGGGAGGAGCAGCGCGTTGCGGTGCTCAGAGATATCCAGGACACGCCGTTCTTCCAGGCCGTCCGCGGCGGGCTTGTCGTCGGCCTCTACAACCAGAAGCAGGTCTGGCCGATCTTCGGCTACGAGGGCGAATCCTACTCCAAGGGCGGCTACATGGCGCGCGGGTTCGACGACATCGAGTGGCTCTGAGCCCCGTCGCAACCGCACACAACAGACATCATGGGAGGAAACCATGACAGCACCATTTGATCTCAAGAACGACGGCGTGGTCGTCATCATCGGCTCGGGCGCAGGCGGCGGCACACTCGGCAATGAACTTGCGCAGAAGGGCATCGATGTCGTCATCCTGGAGGCGGGCGCCCGTCACGAATACCAGGATTTCATCAATGACGAGTGGGATTCATTCGCCCAACTCGCCTGGACGGACAAGCGCACGACCTCGGGCGACTGGCGGGTGGCGAAGGATTTCCCCAACCTGCCGGCATGGATCGTCAAGGCGGTCGGCGGCTCGACCGCGCACTGGGCGGGCGCCTCGCTGCGCTTTCAGGAGCACGAATTCAAAACCCTTTCGACCTACGGAAAACTGGAAGGCGCGAACCTGCTCGACTGGCCGATCACGCTTGCCGAGCTGGAGCCCTACTACGCAAAGGCCGAAGACAGACTGGGCGTGACGCTCACCAACAACATCCCAGGCCTTCCCGGCAACAACAACTTCAAGGTGATGAAGGCCGGCGCCGACAAGCTCGGCTACAAGGAGTGCCACACCGGCCGGATGGCAATCAATTCCGAGCCGCGCGACGACCGCAATGCCTGCCAGCAGACCGGCTTCTGTTTCCAGGGCTGCAAATGGGGCGCCAAATGGTCGACGCTCTACAGCGAAATTCCCAAGGGCGAGGCGACCGGCCATCTCGAGGTCAGGCCGAATGCCATGGCCATCAACATCAACCACGATGCGTCAGGCAAGGTAACCGGCGTCGTCTATGCCGACAAGGACGGCAGACTGAGGGAACAGAAGGCCCGCATCGTCGCCGTCGCCGGAAATTCGATCGAGAGCCCGCGACTGCTGCTCAATTCGGCATCGAGTCAGTTTCCCGACGGCCTTGCCAATTCGTCGGGGCAGGTCGGCAAGAACTACATGCGCCACACCACCGGCTCGGTCTACGGCATCTTCGATAAGCCGGTGCATATGTATCGCGGCACCACCATGGCCGGTATCATCCGCGATGAGGCCCGCAACGATCCCTCGCGCGGCTTCGTCGGCGGCTACGAACTCGAGACGCTGTCGCTCGGCCTGCCGTTCATGGCCGCCTTCCTCAATCCCGGCGGCTGGGGGCGTTCCTTCACCACGGCGCTCGACCACTACGACCACATGGCCGGCATGTGGATCGTCGGCGAGGACATGCCGCGCGAGGAAAACCGCATCACGCTGCATGCCGATATGAAGGACGAGCACGGCATGCCGGTGGCGGACGTCCATTTCGACGACCATTCCAACGACACGGCGATGCGCAACCACGCCTACAAACAGGGCTCGGCGCTCTACGAGGCGGTCGGGGCGACGCGGACCTTGCCGACGCCACCCTATCCGTCAACCCACAATCTCGGCACCAATCGGATGAGCGAGAAGGCGGCCGACGGCGTCGTCAACAAGCATGGCCAGGCGCACGACATCAAGAACCTGTTCGTGTCGGATGGCAGCCAGTTCACCACGGGCGGGGCTGAAAATCCGACATTGACGATCGTGTCGCTGGCGATCCGTCAGGCCGAGTACATTGCCGGACAAATGTCGGCCAAAAGCATTTAGCCATACCCTCCCGACTGCCTGCTCGCGCGGAACCCCACAAGGTTTCGCGCCTCTTCTTGTCGGCTGTTCAACGCTTCGTGCAGGTCGAGGCGGTGAAGGCGCCGTCAGGCTGCTTCATGATGATGTCGAAGGACGGGCTGATCTGACCGTCCAGCGTGGCTTGCGTGAGCGAGATCGAGTTGCCGCCGGTCGTGTAGCCGCCCAAGGGGCCTAACCAGGTGATCTCGCCATTGGCATCCATCTGATAGTTGTAGCCCTGCCGGGCGGTTCCGAAGCTCACCGGGCCGCTATAGACATTGCCCTTGACGGTGATGTCGCCAAGGCTGAGGAACATGCCAAGCAGATATACTTCGCAGTGATAGGCACCGTCCGGCAATTTGCCATCTGTGAAGTCGGCGTGTGCACTGCCGCTCGCTGCAGCCAGAAGCATGGTGCTGAAAATACAAGAAATCCTGGAGGCCATGACGTCGCTCGTTTGAAGATCGAACTTGCCCCATTTTCCTGCTGCGCTGCAACGGTTCGCCGTCTTTGATCTGGTTCTGCTCAAAATTGGTGCGTTAATTCGCGAGTGATCAAAAATTAGGCGAGAGCGGGGAATTTTTTCTCAAGCAGAGCACGGGCGGCGGCGCTTATCTTTGGCGGCTAATATATTAACCGGCTGATAGGGCTGGGAAATCCAAGCCCACTTGATTCTGCCGCCGCGGTTGGCACAGCCGTTGCATAGCCTGTTTGCGATGCGATCAACCAGCTAGGGAGTTTTGAAATATGAGGGGCAGTTTCTCGACAATAACAAAAATGCTTTCGGCAGGCGCGGTCACGGCCGGCCTGCTGATGAGTTTCCCGGCCAGGGCGGCTGACGACACGATCAAGGTGGGTATTCTCCACTCGCTGTCGGGTACCATGGCGATTTCGGAGACGACGCTGAAGGACGCCATGCTGATGCTCATCGACGAGCAGAATGCAAAGGGCGGCCTTCTCGGCAAGAAACTCGAAGCGGTCGTCGTCGATCCGGCTTCGAACTGGCCGCTGTTTGCCGAAAAGGCGCGCGAGCTGATCTCCAAGGACAAGGTCGCGGCGGTGTTCGGCTGCTGGACCTCGGTGTCGCGCAAGTCAGTGCTGCCGGTGTTCAGCGAGCTCGACAACATCCTGTTCTACCCCGTCCAGTATGAGGGCGAGGAGAGCGAGCGCAACGTGTTCTACACCGGTGCGGCGCCGAACCAGCAGGCAATTCCGGCCGTCGACTATCTGATGAGCGAGGACGGCGGTTCGGTGAAACGCTGGGTGCTTGAAGGCACCGACTACGTTTATCCGCGCACCACCAACAAGATCCTCGAAGCCTATCTGAAAGCCAAGGGCGTCGCCGCCGAAGACATCATGGTCAACTACACGCCGTTCGGCTTCTCCGATTGGCAGACCGAGGTCTCGGCGATCAAGAAGTTCGGCTCGGCCGGCAAGAAGACCGCCGTCGTCTCGACCGTCAATGGCGACGCCAACGTGCCGTTCTACAAGGAGCTCGGCAACCAGGGCATCAAGGCCGAGGACATCCCGGTCATGGCCTTCTCGGTCGGCGAGGAAGAGCTTGCCGGTCTCGACACCGCACCGCTCGTCGGCCATCTCGCCGCCTGGAACTATTTTCAGAGCATCGATACGCCCGAGAACGCGAAGTTCATCGCCGACTGGCACAAGTTCATCAAGAACGACAAGCGCACCACCAACGACCCTATGGAAGCCCATTATGTCGGCTTCAACATGTGGGTGAAGGCGGTCGAGAAGGCCGGCACCACCGATCCTGACAAGGTCATCGACGCCGTGATCGGCGTCTCGGTGCCGAACCTGACCGGTGGCTATTCGACCATGATGCCGAACCATCACATCACCAAGCCGGTGCTGATTGGCGAAATCCAGGCCGACGGCCAGTTCGAGACCGTCTCGCAGACGCCTGGCCTGGTGATGGGTGACGAGTGGTCCGACTATCTGGCTGATTCGAAGGACCTGATCTCCGACTGGCGCGCGCCTCTGTCCTGCGGCAACTTCAATGTCGCAACCGGCAAGTGCGGCGGCAAGGGAACCAACTGATCCTCCCGGGTCGGTCGTGGATTTCTCCACGACCTGGACCGCGACGCGTCCGGGCGAGCTCGTCCTCTCCTCCAGTCCGCCCGGACGCGAAGTTTCAACCCTCAAGAGTCGCCAGAAATCGATGGTCCTCACCCGCGCGATCGGCCTGACGCTGCTGCTCCTCCTGGGGATGCTGTCGCCGTCGAACGCTGCCGAAGCGGATCTGCGCGCCATCATCGCCAAATTTGCCACTGCCTCGAATTTCTCGGCCACCGAAGCTGTCGTGCGCGAGCTCGTCGCCACCGGTGACACTGCCGTCGAACGTCCGCTTGGCGCGCTTGCCGAGGGCGATCTTTACGTCCGCAAGGCCGATTCGCTGGTTTTCATCGGCAAGGCAGCTGGCGGCAGCGTTGCGCTGCTCGACCCGCTGAGCGGTGAAAAATCGGGCGACGCGGCCAAAAGCGAGATCACCAAGATCAAGGTCAACAACACGCTGCGCCGCGCCATCCGCGATGCGCTGGGCACGCTGACGCTCGGCGCGAAAGATCCGGCCGCGCGCATTGCCGCCGCCGACACCATGTTCAAGACGCCCGACGCGACAAACATCGAGCCGCTCGATGCCGCCATCGCCAGCGAAACCGTGGGAAGCGTCAAAGCGCTGCTCGAACAGGCCCGCGCCGCATCGGTTATGGTCTCCGACAGGCCCGAGGCCGACAAACTGGCGGCGGTCGCCCTGATCGGCGGGCGCGGCGATCGCAACGCCCTGTCCCTGCTCACCGCCGTCGAGGCCAATTCCGAAGGCGCGGTCAAGGACGCGGCGACGGCGGCGATCGCCAACATCAATTCGACGCTGGCGCTGTGGGATGCGGGCCAGAACATCTGGTACGGCATTTCCCTCGGATCGGTGCTGCTGCTGGCGGCGATCGGCCTCGCCATCACCTTCGGCGTCATGGGTGTCATCAACATGGCGCATGGCGAAATGGTAATGCTCGGCGCCTACACGACCTTTGTCGTGCAGGAGGTGATCCGAAACTCCTTTCCCGGCCTGTTCGACTGGTCGCTGGTTATCGCGCTGCCGCTGGCCTTCTCGGTCGCGGCGCTCGTCGGCCTCGTCATCGAGCGGGGCGTGATCCGTTTTCTCTACGGCCGGCCGCTGGAGACGCTGCTGGCGACATGGGGCGTCTCGCTGATCCTGCAGCAGGCCGTGCGCACCATCTTCGGGCCGACGAACCAGGAGGTCGGCAACCCGTCATGGATGTCGGGTTCGTTCGGCATCGGCCAGCTTGCCGTGACCTGGAACCGGCTCTGGATACTGGTTTTCGCGCTCGGCGTGTTCGCGGTGCTGCTTTATGTGATGAAGCGCACCCCCTGGGGCCTGCAGATGCGCGCCGTCACCGCCAACCGCCGCATGGCCGCTTCGATGGGCATCAGGACGCCGTGGGTCGACGCGCTGACCTTTGCGCTGGGGTCTGGCATTGCCGGCATCGCCGGTGTCGCGCTCAGCCAGATCGACAATGTCTCGCCCAATCTCGGCCGCGGCTACATCATCGACAGCTTCATGGTCGTCGTCTTCGGCGGCGTCGGCAATCTCTGGGGTACGCTGGTCGGCGCCTTCTCGCTCGGCATCGTCAACAAGTTTCTCGAACCCTATGCCGGGGCGGTACTCGGCAAGATCGTCGTGCTGGTCCTCATCATCCTGTTCATCCAGAAACGCCCGCGCGGCCTGTTCGCGCTGAAGGGCAGGTCGGTGGAAGCATGATCACGGGACGCTTCTTCGCCGCCGGCGCCGACCGCCGCATCGCCATCACGATCTTCATCCTTTTGGCGGTCGCCATCATCGTGCCGCTGCTCAATCTTGCGGTCGCGCCGACAAGTTCCTTCTACGTGCCGTCCTATGTCGTCGCGCTCACCGGCAAGTATCTTTGCTACGCGCTGCTCGCCTTGGCGCTCGATCTCGTCTGGGGCTACTGCGGCATCCTTTCGCTCGGCCACGGCGCCTTCTTCGCGCTCGGCGGCTACGCGATGGGCATGTATCTGATGCGCCAGATCGGTTCGCGCGGCGTCTACGGCAATCCGCTGCTGCCGGACTTCATGGTGTTCCTGAATTATGGGGAATTGCCATGGTTCTGGTACGGTTTCGATCATTTCTGGTTTGCCGCGATCATGGTGCTGGCGGTGCCCGGCCTGCTCGCCTTCGTCTTCGGCTGGTTCGCCTTCCGCAGCCGCGTCACCGGCGTCTATCTGTCGATCATCACCCAGGCGATGACCTATGCGCTGCTGCTTGCGTTTTTCCGCAACGACATGGGTTTCGGCGGCAACAACGGCCTGACCGATTTCAAGGATATTCTCGGCTTCAACGTGCAGGCCGATGCGACACGCTCGGCATTGTTCGCGGCCAGCGCCGTCACGCTGGCGCTCGCCGTCCTCGTCACCTGGGCGATCGTCGGTTCCAAATACGGCAAGCTGCTGATGGCGGTGCGCGACGCCGAGAGCCGCACGCGCTTTCTCGGCTGGCGCGCCGAGAACGTCAAACTGTTCGCCTTCACCGTGTCGGCTGTCATGGCCGGCATTGCCGGCGCGCTCTACGTGCCGCAGGTCGGCATCATCAATCCAGGCGAGTTCGAGCCGTCTAATTCGATCGAGGTCGTGGTATGGGCGGCCGTCGGCGGACGCGGCACCATCGTCGGGCCGATCATCGGCGCGCTCGTGGTCAATGCCGGCAAATCCTGGTTCACCGGCGTTCTGCCGGAGTTCTGGCTGTTTGCGCTGGGCGGACTGTTCGTCGCCGTCACGCTGTTCCTGCCCAAGGGCATTGTCGGCATGTGGGATTCCTGGCGGGGCAATGCCAGGGCGCTACGCGCGGCCTCGATCAATGAGGAGTCTGGCACCGATCCTGCCGTCCCGCCACCGCCGAAGATCATTCGCTCGGCTGCGAGAACGCCTGGCGACTGGTCCGCGTCGGGCCCCGAACCGCAGCCGGCGGAGTGAGCGATGTCTAGGAGCAACACCATCCTCTATCTCGACGGGGTCTCGGTCTCCTTCGACGGCTTTCGCGCCATCAACAATTTGTCGCTGGTGCTCGACAAGGGCGAGATGCGGGCGATCATCGGTCCGAACGGCGCCGGCAAGACCACGATGATGGACATCGTCACCGGCAAGACGCGCCCCGACGCGGGCGAGGTTTACTTCGACGGGCAGGTCGACCTGACGAAACATGACGAGGCCGAGATCGCCATGATGGGCATCGGCAGGAAATTCCAGAAGCCGACGGTCTTCGAAAGCCACACGATCGAGGAGAACCTGATGCTGGCGCTGAAGGGCCCACGCTCGATCTTCCCGGCGCTGTTCCATCGCCGTTCGGCGGCGGAGGCGCGGCAGATCGACAATATCCTCGGCATCACCCGGCTGGGCGACAAGCGCGACGAGCTCGCCGCCAATCTCAGCCACGGACAGAAGCAATGGCTCGAGATCGGCATGCTGCTGGCGCAGGATCCGAAGCTGCTGCTGGTCGACGAACCGGTCGCCGGTATGACCGACGCCGAGACCGAGGAGACCGCGCGGCTGCTCAAGGATATTGCGCGCGACCACTCGGTCATTGTCGTCGAGCATGACATGCATTTCGTGCGCGAGCTCGGCGTCAAGGTCACCTGCCTGCACGAAGGTTCTGTCCTGTCCGAAGGCTCGCTCGATTTCGTTTCGGCCGACGAGCGTGTCGTCGAAGTCTACCTGGGGAGATGATCATGGTCTGGCGCGTTCCGTTCCATCATTTCGACCTTTCGTTCTTCAGGCGTTGGAGAAAGCGCTGACCATGCTCGAAGTCTCCAACGCCACGCTGCATTACGGCGCCGCCCAGGCGCTGCGTGGCGTCTCGCTGAAGGCGGGCGCGGGCAAGATCACCTGCGTGCTCGGCCGCAACGGCGTCGGCAAAACCAGTTTGATGAGATCGATCGTCGGCCACCACCGGCTGACGAGCGGAAGCGTTGCCTTCGAGGGGAAGGCGCTCGACCGGAGCGCGGCGTATGATCGCGCCCGGTCGGGCATCGCATTCGTGCCGCAGGGCAGGGAGATCTTCCCGCTGCTCACCGTGCGGGAAAACCTCGAATCGGGCTTTGCGCCATTGAAGCGCGCCGACCGCAACATTCCCGGCTACGTCTTCGAATTGTTCCCGGTGCTGAAGCAGATGCTCGCGCGCCGCGGCGGCGACTTGTCCGGGGGCCAGCAGCAGCAGCTTGCCATTGGCAGGGCACTGGTGATGCGGCCGAAACTGCTGGTGCTCGACGAGCCAACCGAGGGCATCCAGCCGTCGATCATCAAGGATATCGGCCGCGCCATCCGCTATCTGCGCGACCAGGCAGATATCGCCGTGCTGCTGGTCGAACAGTATCTCGATTTCTGCCGGGAACTGGCCGACGAAGTCAACATCATGGACCGCGGCCTGATCGTCCACACCGGCCCGGCCGAGGATCTCGACCGGGCGGATGTCCGCAAGTTCCTGACTGTTTAATCGCAGACCCTCGAGATTAGCCGAACCATCTCTTCCGTCTTCATCCTGGGGCGAAGCAAGGAGCGAAGCGACGCGGCGCAGACCCCAGGATCCATGCCGTGCCGTCAGCCAAAGAGTGCAGCGGTCAAGATAGCCCCGTTCTCCGGCGCACCCATCCTGGATTCTGCCTCGTGGCGACGCTCTGAAGTTACGGCATGGATCCTTGGGTCTTCGCTCCGCTTCGCGCCGCTGCGCCCAAGGATGACGAAATCACGAAGGCCCGCTCAGTCTTTCCTGAACGCCTCTGGCGCGCTGAAGATTG
Organism: Mesorhizobium escarrei; assembly: GCF_935825525.1. GTDB lineage: Bacteria > Pseudomonadota > Alphaproteobacteria > Rhizobiales > Rhizobiaceae > Mesorhizobium > Mesorhizobium escarrei. The sequence goes on along the minus strand of NZ_CAKXZT010000140.1, from coordinate 124,632 downwards.
CATGCTAGGCTTTACTTGGCCTTGTTGAGTCGGCCGCTTTCCGTATCAGTCTCGTTGACAGATCAAGGTGAGGCGCAGGCTCAGCCGGCACGTTCCGTGCAAGCAGCCCCCAACTGCGATCTGATCGTTGTTCAAACGCATTTGGGGCACTTGGCCAGGGCAGCCGATGGAACGTTACCTCGAGGACTACCAGAAACGACGGCTTACCGAGCGCGTCGACATCATGAACGCCATCGATATTCTGAAATCGCAAGGATACGACCACGACCAACTGATCGCGGAGCTAACCAAGGTGTTCTTCGTCGATCTCGATGCCTACAACGAAGTCGTGGTGGCGGCGTGACAGAAGGGTGGATGCGCTGTGCCGCCAACGTCAGCCTGTGACGCGCTTCATCAGCGCCATGGCGCCGAACGGCGCGCGGGCCTTGCCTTCGGTGATGAAGTAGACGAACACATCCCGCGGTTTGACCTGTGCTTCGGTTGAGGGATCGGCGCGCGGCAGGTCGGCCGGCGCCTTGCCCTGCGCCCAGGTCTTTGCCCGCGCCGCCCATTCGTCGAGCGCCTTTGGCGTGTAGCAGTCGGGATTGTCGTCGCTGCCGGTCTGCAGCCGGGCATAGACGAAATCGCCGGTGACGTCGGCGATTGCCGGATATTTGGCGTGGTCGGCGTAGACGATGGCGACCTTGTATCGACGCGCCAGTGCGGCGAATTCCGGCACGACGAAACTGTCGTTGCGCACCTCGACCGCATGGCGCAGCGCAATGCCGTCCTGCTTTTCAGGCAACAGCTTGAGGAAAGCCTCGAAATCGTCCGCGTCGAATTTTTTGGTCGGCGCGAACTGCCACAGGATCGGCCCGAGCTTGTCGCCGAGCGCGACGACGCCCGATCCCAGGAAACGTGTCATCGACTCGCCGGCCTCTCCGAGCACGCGGCGGTTTGTGACGAAACGGTTGCCCTTCAGCGAATAGACGAAGCCATCCGGCGCCTCGTTTGCCCATTTGACGAAGGTCGGCTCCTTGAAACTCGAATAATAGGTGCCGTTGACCTCGATGCTCGGCACCTGCCGGGTTGCGTATTGCAGCTGCTTCGCCTTGGACAACTTGTCCGGGTAGAAGGACGCGTCCCACGGCTCGAAGGTCCAGCCGCCCATGCCGGCGCGGATTTTTCCAGATTGAGTCACTGTCGTCCTCCCGGGTTGAAATAGATCAGGCCGTAGCGATCGTTTCCCCAGCTTTAGCCATGTCGAAAAGCGGATTGGGCGTAGGGCGGCGCATAGGCGGCTTCCGTCAGCCGGACGACAGTATTAAGATCACCGGCAAGCGCTCTTCTGATCTTCATTTGAAGGTTCTTTCAAACGCCAGCCAGCCTTCACTCACTCCGCCGCTTCGCGCTTGCCTCCGGGCCGCCGCTCCAAAAGGTCCCTAAGGAACTGGCCGGTGTAGCTTCGCTTCTCGCGGACGATGTCCTCCGGCGTGCCTGAGGCCACCAGCTCGCCGCCGCCATCTCCGCCTTCGGGACCGAGATCGAGCACCCAGTCGGCGGTTTTTATCACCTCGAGATTGTGCTCGATGACGACCACCGTGTTGCCCTGGTCGACCAGCTCGTGCAGCACTTCCAAGAGCTTGGCGACATCGTGGAAATGCAGGCCGGTGGTCGGCTCGTCGAGGATGTAGAGCGTCTTGCCGGTCGCCTTGCGCGACAGTTCCTTGGCGAGCTTGATGCGCTGCGCCTCGCCGCCCGACAGCGTCGTCGCCTGCTGGCCGACATGGATGTAGCCGAGGCCGACCTGCTTCAGCGTCTCCAGCTTGTCGCGCACGCCGGGCACGGCGGCGAAGAAATCGACGCCTTCCTCGACCGTCATGTCGAGCACGTCGGCAATCGACTTGCCCTTGAACAGGACGTCGAGCGTCTCTCTGTTATAGCGCTTGCCGTGGCAGACGTCGCAGGTGACATAGACGTCGGGCAAAAAGTGCATCTCGATCTTGATGACGCCGTCGCCCTGGCAGGCCTCGCAGCGGCCACCTTTGACGTTGAACGAGAAGCGACCTGGCTGATAGCCGCGCGCCTTGGACTCCGGCAGGCCGGCGAACCAGTCGCGGATCGGCGTGAAGGCGCCGGTATAGGTGGCGGGATTGGAGCGCGGCGTCCTTCCGATGGGCGACTGGTCGATATCGATGACCTTGTCGAGGAACTCGAGGCCCTCGATGCGGTCGTGATCGGCCGGGTGCTCGCGCGAGCCCATGATGCGGCGCGACGCCGCCTTGAACAAGGTCTCGATCAGGAAGGTCGACTTGCCGCCGCCGGAGACGCCGGTGACGGCGGTGAAAGTGCCGAGCGGGATTTCGGCGGTGACGTTCTTCAGATTATTGCCGCGCGCGCCGACGATCTTCAGGCGCCGGTTCTTCTTGGCCTCGCGCCGCACCGCCGGCGTCGCCACTTCGAGCTCGCCGGACAGATATTTGCCGGTGATCGAGGCCGGGCTGGCCATGATCTGCTGCGGCGTTCCCTGCGCGATGATGTGGCCGCCGTGGATGCCGGCAGCCGGGCCGATATCGACGACATAATCGGCATGCAGGATGGCGTCTTCGTCATGCTCGACGACGATCACCGTGTTGCCGATGTCGCGCAGATGCTTCAGGGTGTCGAGCAGGCGCGCATTGTCGCGCTGGTGCAAGCCGATCGACGGCTCGTCCAGCACATAGAGCACGCCGGTGAGGCCGGAGCCGATCTGCGAGGCCAGCCGTATGCGCTGGCTCTCGCCGCCCGACAGCGTGCCGGAATTGCGCGACAGCGTCAGGTAGTCGAGCCCGACATCGTTGAGGAAGCGCAGCCGCTCGCGGATTTCCTTGAGCACGCGCACCGCGATCTCGTTCTGCTTGCCGCTGAGTGCGGAGGGCAGCTCGGTGAACCATTGGTCGGCCTTGCGGATCGACAGCTCGGTGACCTCGCCGATGTGCTTGCCGGCAATCTTCACCGCAAGCGCTTCCGGCTTCAACCGGTAGCCGTGGCATGCCGGGCAAGGCGTCGCCGACATGAAGCGCTCGATCTCCTCGCGCATCCAGGCGGATTCGGTTTCTTTCCAGCGCCGCTCGAGATTGGGGATGACACCCTCGAAGGTCTTTGTCGTCTGGTAGGAGCGCAGCCCGTCATCGTACTGGAAAGTGACCTCGCGCTCGCCGGTGCCGTGCAGGATGGCTTGCTTTGCCTCTTCGGTCAGGTCCCGGAACTTGTCGCCGAGCTTAAAGCCATAAGCCTTGCCCAGCGCCTCCAGCGTCTGCACGTAGTAGGGCGACGTCGATTTCGCCCATGGGCTGACGGCGCCGCCGCGCAGCGACAGATTGTCGTCGGGCACGATCAGGCTGGCGTCGATGGCGCGCTGGCTGCCAAGGCCGTCGCAGGTCGGGCAGGCGCCGAACGGGTTGTTAAAGGAGAACAGCCGCGGCTCGATCTCGGGAATGGTGAAGCCGGACACCGGGCAGGCGAACTTTTCCGAGAACAGGATGCGCTCATGCGTCTCGTTCTTCGACTTGTTGACCGAATCCTCGCCGGTCTGGCTGGCGTCGAGCGGCCGGTCGGCGAATTCGGCAACCGCCAGCCCGTCGGCGAGCTTCAGCGCGGTCTCGATGGAATCGGCAAGCCGCGTCGCCAGATCGCCGCGTACGACGATGCGGTCGACGACGACGTCGAGGTCATGCTTGTACTTCTTGTCCAGCGCTGGCACGTCGGCGATTTCGTAAAAGACACCGTCGACCTTGACGCGCTGAAAACCCTTCTTCTGCAGCTCCAGCAGTTCCTTGCGGTATTCGCCTTTACGGCCTCGCACCATCGGCGCCAGGATGAACAGCCGGGTGCCTTCCTCGACCGCCAGCACGCGATCAACCATCTGCGACACCGTCTGGCTCTCGATCGGCATGCCGGTGGCCGGCGAATAGGGGATGCCGACGCGCGCGAACAGCAGCCGCATATAGTCGTAGATCTCGGTGACGGTGCCAACCGTCGAGCGCGGGTTCTTCGACGTGGTCTTCTGTTCGATGGAGATGGCCGGCGACAATCCGTCGATCTGGTCGACGTCAGGTTTTTGCATCATTTCGAGGAATTGCCGCGCATAGGCCGACAGGCTCTCGACGTAGCGGCGCTGGCCCTCGGCATAGATGGTATCGAAGGCGAGCGACGACTTGCCGGACCCCGACAGGCCTGTCATGACGATCAGGCTGTCACGCGGCAGGTCGAGATCGACATTCTTCAGATTGTGTTCGCGCGCCCCGCGAATGGAAAGATATTTATGGTCGGCCATCGCCGGTCGCCGCCTCAGATCTGGAATCTCGTGGGATGGCGGGTTGTCCCGGCCATCCCCTATGTAGGTAATTTAGCCACCGTTTCGAGAGACGCCACAACTCTCGACCAAGCCTTTAATCGTCTTTCGCGCGGGCGAGCAAGCGGAAAGAACAAAGGCCGAACAAGCTCCTGACAAAATGCGTCATGTAATCCACGGCCGACGCCGCGCTGCTCAAAGCGGATGCAAATTGCGGATTCGCCACATAAGCGATCACGTTTTTGGTAAATCGGCTATCCAACTGTTGACGTCTACGCGTCAGGGAGTCAGACTCCAGTCGTCACCCGAAGCCGTCCGTCTATCGATGGCCTCGCCGCCTAAGGCGGCCTGCGAGACGCCGCAGGCTTTTGCGATATGCGCTTCGGACGACACCAGTCGCAATGGACAGAAGAGGAGAGCAGAGGAATGACTCCACCGGACAGTCCCTTGAGGCTCCACGTGTCGCTGGAGCCGCGGCAGGCATAAGTGCCAGGGCCAGGCGTTTGCGCCGCCCGACAAACCGTGACCTGCCGATCCCAATGAAAATCAGAGACTACTAGTCGGATCGTCGGCCGAACGCCGCGAAGCATCCGAGATCAAAAGCCGGCAGTGTACTCCCGGCAAATTGGATTTTAGATCCAAAAAAGCCCCGACCGTTTGCGGAAGCAGCGGCGGGGCTGTTTGTTTCAGTGGCGCAAGCGCGCACGAGTGCCCTGACATTCCTGACATTATGGCGGCGATGATGGCCGATGGACGTGTCCTATCGCCGGGGGCTTTGATTGCGCCGGTGCCGACATCGAAGGTTATGCTGCCGGAAATCCTGACGTCGGTATCGCCAATCTTGAACTGGCTGTTGCCGCTGGCGGGTGCTGCATCGTCGGGTTCGGCAGCCGGCGTGGCGACGCGGTAGTCGTTGGTCACGCCGGGCAGCGTGCCTTCGTGCGGCGGCGTTGAATTGTCTTTGGCGAACGCCGTGCCGGAGGTAATCGCCGCGACGGCGATACCGATAATCAGCCGGTTCAAGCAAATGCGTGAAATCTCAGACATCGGCGGACTGTATCGCCGCATTCTGGCCGAAGCCAGACCGGTGGCGATCAAACTGGCCGAACGGCTTGGCGGTTATCGCTCATGGCGTTCGGCTTTCAAGCCGCCTGTTTGCGCCTATCAAAGACATGATCGACAAGGCCCCATGTCTTTGCCTCCGCGGCGGTCATGAAATAGTCGCGGTCAAGCGTGCGTTCGACCTCTTCGAACGTGCGACCACAGTGGTGCGCGTAAAGCTCGGTCATGCGCCGCTTGGTCCTGAGGATGCCTTCGGCGTGGCGCTGGATATCGGAAGCCTGGCCCTGAAAGCCGCCCAGCGGCTGGTGCAGCACGATGCTGGTGTTGGGCAGCGCGATGCGTCGCCCCGGTGTGCCGGCCATCAGCAGGAAGGAGGCCATCGACGCAGCAAAGCCCATGCAGACGGTGGATACGGGGCAAGACACGTACTGCATCGTGTCGTAGATGGCGAAGCCGCTGGTCACCACACCGCCCGGCGAGTTGATGTAGAGCGATATCTCCTTGTCTGGATTGTCGGATTCCAGCGACAGGAGCTGGGCGCAGACCAGCGCCGACACACCATCGTCGATCGGACCGTTGATGAAGACGATGCGCTCGCGCAGCAGCTGCGAAAAAATGTCGAAGGCGCGTTCGCCGCGGCTCGACTGCTCGATCACCATCGGCACCAGATTGGCAAAACCGCTCATCGCTTTTCTCCGTTGTGCAGTTCAGGCCGCGCGCAAGACGAGGCGCGGCGTGTTTGCGGCTATGGTCTGTCTGGGGTTGTGTGCGTTGAGCGAAAGCCGGCAACCGGCGCCGGCAACCGCAGGCGTAGCTACTCGCGCAAATCCGTCGTGGATGATATGCAGATGCGTCCCGCCCGACACAGTGCGGTCGAGCGTGAAGGTGACGATGCTATCCATTGGGCTGTCCAGCGGGCTGGTGAGCGGATCCGCGGTATTGCCAGGCGCCGGCCGCTCCCGCCAGGAATAACGCAGCAGGCGTTCGGGCTCGGCGTCGAGGATTTCGCACTCGATCTGACCATCAGCCTTGGCAAAGGCAAAGCGGCTGCCGATCTCCGGCTTGATGTCGTTCGGCATCATCCAGGCCGCGAGCAGGTCCGGCGCCGTCAGCGCCCGCCACACTTTTTCCGGCGGGTCTGGAAGCTCGCACTCGAACTCGATCGAGTCTGCCGCCATGTTTGAATGCTGTGCCGTCATTGGTCCATATCCTTCAAAACCGCCTTGAGCCGTTCGATACGCTCGGGCCAGAACGCACGGTAACGCTCGATCCAGCCGAGCAGAGGGTCAAGCCCTTGCGGATCGGCGCGATAATAGGCGTTGCGGCCGGCTCGCCGCTCGGCCACCAGGCCGGCGCCGCGCAGCACCGCGAGATGCTGCGAGACGGCCGGCTGCGACACGGTCATGCCGCTGCGCAGTTCCGATACGGTCATCTCGCCGGCGGCGAGCCGTTCGTAGACGGCGCGTCGCGTCCGGTCGGAAAGCGCTCGAAAAATCTCTGCCTCGATCATGGTCAAAGCATAAGTGGATACTTATTGGTTTGGCAAGCAGTCTTTTCGCGCCCATATGGGATGGAGCGGCGGACCCAATCGATTGCTGACATTCCTTGACAGTAGAGATTGATGAGCCTAAGAACGAAAAGAGAACAAAAACCTTGTGGGAAAAGGCAGCCACGGCAGGCGGGGATTGTCCTCAGTCTATAAGGTGAGCGACAGAAATTCTGTTTCGGATGAGCGCGGAGAAGTATCATGGCGGGTAGCGTCAACAAGGTCATTCTGGTGGGCAATCTCGGGGCGGACCCGGAAATCCGCCGTTTGAATTCGGGTGAGCCGGTCGTCAATATCCGCGTCGCCACCTCGGAAAGCTGGCGCGATAAGACTTCCGGCGAGCGCAAGGAGAAGACCGAGTGGCACAATGTTGTCATCTTCAACGAGCAGCTCGCCAAGGTCGCCGAGCAGTATCTGAAGAAGGGTGCCAAGGTTTATGTCGAGGGCCAATTGCAGACGCGCAAATGGCAGGACCAGACCGGCAATGACCGCTACACGACCGAAATCGTGCTGCAGAAATTCCGTGGCGAGCTGCAGATGCTCGACGCACGCGGGCAGGGCGAGGGCGGTCAGGTCGGCAGCTATGCCGGCGGTGGCGCGAGCCGCGGTTCCGATTTCGGGCAGTCCGGCCCGAGCGAGAGTTTCAATCGCGGCGGCGGTGGCGGCAACAAGGGTGGCGGCGGTGGTTCGTCGCGCGAGCTGGACGACGAAATCCCGTTCTGAGTCAATGCCAGGGGCATTTGAGGAGAGGGCGAGATGTCTCTCGGACCGCTGCTATCCGCGCCCCCTCCCATCCCGTGGCACGCGTTTGCGGCCTGTGCCGCACTGGCGATAGGCGGAGCACAACTGGCGTTGCCGAAAGGCACGCCTCGCCACCGCGTATTCGGCTATATCTGGGCGGCGTTGATGCTGCTCATCGCCATCTCGAGTTTCTGGATCCAGGAGATACGCCTGATCGGTCCGTTCAGCCCGATCCATCTCCTGTCGATCCTGGTGCTGATCACCGTGCCGCTGGCGGTGTGGTATGCTCACAGCCATAAAATCACCGCGCATCGCGGTGCCATGATCAAGCTCTATGTTTTCGCGCTGATCGGCGCGGGGGTGTTCACGCTGCTGCCCGGCCGTATCATGCACGCGGTCGTGTTCGGCCAGTGATCGGTTCGAACGCCTGCAAGGAAAAATCTGGTGAAAGCACGAGTCAAATGGGTCGAGGAGCGCACCTTCGTCGGCGAGTCCGCCAGTGGGCACAAGCTGGTGCTCGGCACTGCGTTCGGAGTGGAAGGCAAGACGCCGGGACCGAGCCCGATGGAACTGGTGCTGCTCGGCACTGGCGGCTGCTCGGCCTATGATGTCGTCCACATCCTCGAAAAGGGCCGCGAGGCGGTCGAAGACTGCGTGGTCGAACTCGATGCCGACCGGGCGGAGAAGGAGCCGCGGGTGTTCACGCGCATCCATATGCATTTCGTCGTCAAGGGCCGAGGGCTGTCGCACGACAAGGTGAAGCGGGCGATCGAGCTTTCGATCGAAAAATACTGTTCGGCCTCGGCAATGATGGCCAAGACCGCCGCGATCACGCACGACTTCGAAGTCATCGATACGGCAAAGTAGGACAGCTCCTATGTCGCCATCAACGCCTTGACGCCGTCGGCGACGAACTGCACCGCGAGCGCCGCCAGGATGACACCGAGCAGCCGTGTCAGGATCGAGCGGCCGGTCTGGCCGAGGATACGGTCGATGCGCTCGGCCAGCACGAACACCAGGTAGGTGATGACAAGGCAGATCGCGATGATGCCGACAAGGGCTGCCTGCGCGCCAAAACCTGGAAAAGAACCGGAGAGCAGGACCGTCGCTGAAATTGCGCCCGGACCGGCGATCAGCGGAATCGCCAGCGGAAAGGCGGCGATGTTGTGGATCATGTCCTTGGTGATGGCGACGTCGCCGATCTTCTCCTTGCGGTCCTGCCGTCGCTCGAACACCATTTCGAAGGCGATGAAGAACAGCAGGAATCCGCCGGCGACGCGGAACGCCGGCAGCGTGATGCCGAACACCGACAGGATCGATGCGCCGGCGATTGCAAACAGCGCCATCACAAGGAAAGCGATGATCGAGGCGCGCACGGAAACTTGGTTGCGTTCCCCGCGGTTCATGCCGCGCGTCACGGCGAGGAAGAGCGGCGCCAGGCCAGGCGGGTCGATGGTCACGAGAATGGTAACGAAGGCGTTGAACAGGCTGTCGAAGCTCGGCATCTCTGACCCTCCCCGCCGGGCCGTGCCCGAGACCCCAGCATTGGTAGAGCAAAGCGGCGGCAGGGGAAACCGTGCGGGTCAGGTACTGGCGACGCGCCGCGCCAGGAACTCGACTTCGAGCCGCCAGGTCGCGCCATCGTCCTGCGAGCGTTCGCCCCGCCAGCGGAACGAATCTTCGGTAATCCTGGAAAAACTCCAGCGCACCGAGGCGCCGGTGCCGTCGGTGCCTTGCTGGACGATGGTGTCGCCCTCGGCGCGGCCGAGCTGGCGGCTGTAATACTGGGTGCGCGGATCGCTCCAGAAGATATGCCAAGCGTCGACGCCGGGGTCATAGACGCGCAGTGTCGTGCCATAGAAGGTCCAGGCGCCGAGGGAAGCCTGTGCGCCAGTGTTCCGCGCGGGCAGGATCCATACGTCCTGGATCGCGCGGCCCTCGAGCACCCAGCCGAAATGCACCTCGCCGCGCCCGGTCAGCACCTCGCCGTCTTCGAGATGGCGCGTGGCGTCGAACGTCCAGGCGCCGACGAAGCGGCCGTAAAGGTTCAGTTTTTCGGCAAGGTTCGCGGCTGGCCCGTCGCTGTGCAGGGCTTCGGCAAAGGAGGATGAATTGAACATGGTTGCGGTCTCTTGTTGTCAGGAGGCTGGAGGGAATAGGCCCTGGCAGGCTTCTTGCGCTTGGGAAAAATTGCTATGTTTCGGCCATGACGACGAGCGTGCATACACTGGCGTCCGGAAAAGGCTGGCGGGTGTTGGACGTGGTCTGCACCGCCGGCGCCGCCGATCGCCCGTTCGAGGAAGAGCATCGTAATTTCTGCGTCGCCGCGGTGACCAACGGCACCTTCCGCTACCGCGCACGCCAGGGCACGGCGATGCTGACGCCGGGCGCGCTTCTGCTCGGCAACCCTGGCACCTGCTACGAGTGTGGGCACGAGCATGACGCCGGCGACCGCTGCCTCTCCTATCATTTCATTCCGGCCTATATGGAACAGATCGTCGCCGACACGCCGGGCACGAAGAAGCTGGCCTTCGAGACGCCGCGGCTGCCGCCTCTGTCTGCGCTGGTACCGCTGCTGGCCGCGGCCGAAGCCGCGCGCGAGATGGCCGACATCGAGGCGTTCGAGGAACTCGGTTTGCGGATTGCCGGCGCAGCCGTCGCCTCCGGTATCACGCCTGCTGCCCAGGCGCCGAGCCGTCGCGACCAAAAACGTGTCGCGGAGGCGGTGCGGCGCATTGAGCTGGATGCCGACCGGCCGGTCTCGCTTGCCGAGCTTGCAAGCGAGACGGCGACCAGTCCCTACCATTTCCTGCGCACTTTCCGACACGTCGCGGGCATGACGCCCTACCAGTTCCTGCTGAAAACCCGGCTGCACAGGGCAGCGGTGCGGCTGCGCATGTCGGACGAGCCAATCTCGACGATCGCCTTCGAGGCAGGGTTCAACGATTTGTCGACCTTCAACCGTCGTTTTCGGCGCGTGATGGGAGAGACGCCCGGCGCCTACCGGCTCCGGCAGCGCGCGATAAAGCGCCGGATACATCTGCCGTTCCGGCTTTGTGAGGCAAAGTTGGCCTGACAATGAGCTTTGCCGCGATGGACACGAAAAGCGCCTCGGCCATATCGTCGCAATGCGTGATATCCTTTTGAAATCACCACAAAAATCGACACTGGAAAACTGTCGCGGACGTTGGAGTTTCGACCCGGCTTCCTATATAAGCACCGAGTGATTCCCGATTAGATTGTGACCTGATTTGACCGACCAGAAGACACCGCGCGGCGCCGATGGCGGGCCCACCGGCATCGAGCCGATATCCATCATCGAGGAGATGCAGCGCTCCTATCTCGATTACGCGATGAGCGTGATCGTCAGCCGTGCGCTGCCTGATGTGCGCGACGGCCTGAAGCCGGTGCATCGCCGCATCCTCTACGCCGCCCATGAGAGCGGCTATCACTGGAACCGCAAATATGTGAAGTCGGCGCGTCCGGTCGCCGACGTGATGGGTAAATACCATCCGCACGGCGACGCCTCGATCTACGACGCCCTGGTGCGGATGGCGCAGGACTGGTCGCTGCGCGTGCCGCTGATCGACGGGCAAGGCAATTTCGGCTCGATCGACGGCGATCCGCCGGCGGCGATGCGTTATACCGAATCGCGGCTGACCAAGGTCGCGCATGAGCTGCTGGAAGATATCGACAAGGACACCGTCGATTTCCAGGACACTTATGATGCGTCCGGCAGCGAACCGAAAGTGCTGCCGGCGCGCTTTCCCAATTTGTTGGTCAACGGCTCCGGCGGTATCGCCGTCGGCATGGCCACCAACATCCCGCCGCACAATCTGGGCGAGGTCTGCAACGGCGCCATTGCCCTCATCGACAATCCGGCGATCGATCTGCCGGCGCTGATGGAGATCATTCCAGGGCCTGATTTCCCGACCGGCGGCATCGTGCTCGGCCGTTCCGGCATCTACAGCGCCTATTCGACCGGCCGCGGCTCCATCGTCATGCGCGGCCGCGTCAACGTCGAGGCGCGCGGCAACGACCGTGAATCGATCGTCATCACCGAGGTTCCCTACCAGGTGAACAAGTCGTCGATGATCGAGAAGATGGCCGAGCTGGTGCGCGACAAGCGCATCGAGGGCATTTCCGACATCCGCGACGAGAGCGATCGCCAGGGCTACCGTGTCGTCATCGAACTGAAGCGCGACGCGGTCGCCGACGTCATCCTCAACCAGCTCTACCGTTTCACGCCGCTGCAGACGTCGTTCGGCGCCAATATGGTGGCGCTGAACGGCGGCAAGCCGGAATTGCTGACGCTGACTGACATGCTGAAGGCGTTCGTCGCCTTCCGCGAGGACGTAATCAGCCGGCGCACGAAATTCCTGCTGCGCAAGGCGCGCGACCGCGCCCATGTGCTGGTCGGCCTTGCCATTGCCGTCGCCAACATCGACGAGGTCATCAAGCTGATCCGCAGCGCGCCGGACCCGCAGACGGCGCGCGAGCAGTTGATGGAGCGGCGCTGGCCCTCGGGCGACGTCGAATCGCTGATCCTGCTGATCGACGATCCGCGCCACCGCATCAACGAGGACGGCACCTACAATCTGTCCGAGGAGCAGGCCCGCGCCATCCTCGAATTGCGCCTGCAGCGGCTGACCGCGCTCGGCCGCGACGAAATCGCCGACGAGTTGAACACGATCGGCGACGAGATCAAGGATTACTTGGATATCCTGTCGTCGCGCGCCCGCATTCAGCAGATCGTCAAGGACGAGCTTGCAGCCGTGCGCGACGAGTTCGGCACCCCGCGCCGCACCGAACTGTCCGAGGGCGGGGCAGATATGGAAGACGAGGACCTGATCCAGCGCGAGGACATGGTCGTGACGGTCAGCCATTCCGGCTACATCAAGCGCGTGCCGTTGTCGCTCTACCGGGCGCAGCGCCGCGGCGGCAAAGGCCGCTCCGGCATGTCGACCAAGGAAGAGGATTTCGTCACCCGGCTGTTCGTCGCCAACACGCACACGCCGGTGCTGTTCTTCTCCTCGCGCGGCATTGTCTACAAGGAAAAGGTGTGGCGCCTGCCGATCGGCAACCCGCAGTCGCGCGGCAAGGCGCTGATCAACATGCTGCCGCTGGAGCAGGGTGAACGCATCACCACCATCATGCCGCTGCCCGAGGACGAGACCAGCTGGGGCGAGCTCGACGTGATGTTCGCCACGACGCGCGGCACAGTGCGCCGCAACAAGCTGTCGGACTTCATCCAGGTCAACCGCAACGGCAAGATCGCCATGAAGCTGGAAGAGGAAGGCGACGAGATACTCGGCGTCGAGACCTGCACCGACAATGACGACGTGCTGCTGACCGCAAGCTCCGGCCAGTGCATACGCTTTTCGGTCAGCGACGTGCGCGTTTTCCAGAGCCGCAACTCGGTCGGCGTCCGCGGCATCGCCATGGCTGCCACCGACCGGGTGATCTCGATGGCGGTGATCGAACATGTCGATGCGCCGCCGGCTGAGCGCGCCGCCTATCTCAAGCGGGTGGCGGCCGAACGGCGGCTCGCTGCCGGCATTGCGGCGGGCGAGGACGAAGACTTCCAGCTCACCAATGAGGAGGTCGGCGAGGAGACGGAGCTGTCCGACGAGCGCTACGAATTCCTCAAGGCACACGAGCAGTTCGTGCTGACGGTGACGGAATATGGCTACGGCAAGCGCTCGTCTTCCTATGATTTCCGCCTGACAGGGCGCGGCGGCAAGGGCATCCGCGCCACCGATGTGTCGAAAGTGGCCGAGATCGGCCGTCTGGTGGCAACCTTCCCGGTCGGCAATGACGACCAGATCATGCTTGTCTCGGATGGCGGCACCGTCATCCGCGTGCCGGTCAACGGCATTCGCTTCGCCAGCCGCGCCACCAAGGGCGTGACCATCTTCAACACGGCCGACGGCGAGAAGGTCGTTTCCGTGGAGCGGATATCGGAGCCGCAATCCGACGACGAAGCCGAAGAGAGTGTCGAGGGCGACGCAACTCTGGATACCGGTACTGAAGGCGGTGGCCCGGACAATAACGCCGAGTAGGTCTTGATGGGTGGGCAATGCCGGCCCGATGGACCGGCGCCGTCAACAGATAACGGCCGGGTTTAGAAATGCCGTTGAGGCTTGCGGATACCGAAGCCTCCGAACTGCTTGGCATTGGACTTGGCGCGGACGCGCTCAGCTTCCTGATGCAACCCGAATACGGTGGCGATTAGCATGGCGACGGTCATTGCAGTGGCGAGCATGTAGATCAGCATGTGCGTGTTCTCCTGCACCTAGCAACGATCAAATGGGGTTTTGGTTTCATCTTCTGAAGCTGCAATCTAATGAACGCTGCGTGAAGCCTTCGTGATCGGCCCATTCATTGGTCGTTCATCTCAGCCAGAAGGTTCACTCGAAGCGCATCGCGATTAGGCGATGCGTTTTGAAGTCCCCGTTTGGGTGGATGCCGTTGTTCCAAACCGCTGCGCGCCCTCGGGTCAGGCCCTGGGTCAGGCCCAGGGTCAGGCCCGAGGGTATGCTTTTGCGGCGACATGCATTGGCGGCTCGCTGATCGGATTTGCCTTTGCGAGAGAGGCTCGCTAGAAGCACCTGCCATGACCGAACGCATCGCCCTTTATGCCGGCTCCTTCGACCCGCCGACCAACGGCCATCTCGACGTGCTGAAGGCCTCGCTGGCCGTGGCGGACACCGTCTATGCGGCGATCGGCATTCATCCCGGCAAAAAGCCGCTGTTTTCGTTCGAGGAGCGGGTCGACCTGATCGAAGCTGCGACGAGGGCCGAATTCGGCCGCGACGGCGCGCGCATCAAGGTCGTCGCTTTCGACGGGCTGGTCATCGACGCTGCCAGGAAGCAGGGCGCCTCGATCATGATCCGTGGCCTGCGCGACGGCACCGATCTCGACTACGAGATGCAGATGGCCGGTATGAACGAGACCATGGCGCCCGAACTGCAGACGGTTTTTCTGCCCGCCAGCCCTTCGGTGCGAACCATTACCGCCACACTTGTCCGTCAGATAGCCTCGATGGGCGGCGACATCCGCCCCTTCGTGCCGGCGGCCGTGGCTGGCGCACTCACCGCCAAATTCGCAAAATAATGCATGTCGCCTAAAGTGGATACCCGGTTTGGGGCAACGACATGCGTAAAACAAAGGTTTTCGGAGAAAGATCCATGCAGCTCAACAGGCTCGCCACCTGCTTTGTCGTTCTTTTCGGTCTTGTGACCGCATCCGTTTCGGCGTTCGCCGCCGATCCGGAAAACACGATGATCATCACGCTGAAGGACGGCGACGTGACCATCGCGCTCAGGCCCGATCTCGCGCCAAAGCATGTCGAGCAGATCAAGAAGCTGGTGCGCCAGGGCGCTTATGACAACGTCGCTTTCCACCGCGTCATCGACGGCTTCATGGCGCAGACCGGCGACGTGAAGTTCGGCAACATGAAGAACGGCTTCAGCGCCGACGCTGTCGGCACCGGCGGCTCCGATCTTCCCGACCTGCCGGCCGAATTCTCGAAGACCGAGCGCTATGAACGTGGCGTGGTCGGGATGGCCCGCTCGCAGGACCCGGATTCCGCCAATTCGCAGTTCTTCATCATGTTCGCGCCGGCGCCGCCGCTCGATGGCCAGTACACCATCGTCGGCAATGTCGAGAACGGCATGGAACTGGTGGACAAGATCAAGAAAGGCGACGCTGCGCAGAACGGGGTCGTCACCGATCCCGATCGCATGATCAAGGTGCGCATCGCCGCCGACGGCAAGTAAACCCATTTTTTCAAAGGATATTCTGACATGGCCGAGATCAAGGACCGCGAGAACGCGCTCATCATGGAAACGACCAAGGGCAAGGTCGTCATCGAACTGTTTCCGGATCTGGCGCCTGGCCATGTCGGCCGCATCAAGGAACTGGCGCGCGAAGGCGCTTATGACGGCGTGGTGTTCCACCGCGTCATCGACGGCTTCATGGCGCAGACCGGCGACGTGAAATTCGGCAATTCCAGCAAGCCCTCTTTCGCACCGGCGCGCGCCGGCACCGGCGGCTCCGACAAGCCCGACCTGAAGGCGGAGTTCTCCAACGCCAATCACGGCCGCGGCACCTGCTCGATGGCGCGCTCGCAGAACCCGAACTCGGCCAACTCGCAATTCTTCATCTGCTTCGACGATGCCGCCTTCCTCAACCGCCAATACACGGTCTGGGGCCAGGTCATCGAAGGCATGGACAATGTCGACAAGATCAAGCGCGGCGAGCCGGTGCCGGATCCCGACAAGATCGTGTCGCTGAAGGTCGCGGCCGACGTGAAATGACCTACTTGGCTGTCGCGGCTATCACTTTGATGCTTGCCGCGGCGGCAGCTCCGGCGCTGGCGACGGAATCGATCGTTTGCAGTGGCGGTGACCTGGCCGGAATTTTGAAGCGGGATTTTCTTGCGCGTCGATCTTTTCGACTTTGATCTGCCGGAGGAGCGCATCGCGCTTCGACCGGCAGAACCGCGCGACAGCGCCAAAATGCTGGTCGTCAGACCGGGTGAGGGCCTCGAAGATCGGACGGTGCGCGAGCTGCCGTCCCTGCTCGAGGCCGGTGACGTGCTGGTCTTCAACGACACCAGGGTTATTCCGGCACAGTTGAAGGGCATCAGGCGGCGCGGCGAAGCGGCGGCGCAAATCGAAGCCACGCTGCATATGCGGGTGGCGCCGGACCGCTGGCTGGCGTTCATGCGGCCGGGCAAGCGCATCGCCGCCGGTGACCGCATCCATTTCGGCCATGACGCCAATTCCTGCTTTCTCGGTCAGCTCGATGCCACGGTGATCGAGAAGGGCGGGGCCGGCGAGGCTTTGCTTGGTTTTGACCTTTCAGGTCCGTTTCTCGATGAGGCGCTGCACGCCGTCGGCCACATTCCGCTGCCGCCTTACATCGCTTCGAAGCGCGACGACGACGAACGCGACCGCAGCGACTACCAGACGATATATGCCAGGGAGGAGGGGGCTGTCGCGGCACCCACGGCCGGCCTGCATTTCACGCCCGAGCTTTTCGCCGCGCTCGATGCCAAGGGCGTCGAACGGCGCTTCGTCACCTTGCATGTCGGCGCCGGCACGTTCCTGCCGGTGAAAGTCGACGACACCGCCGATCACAAGATGCATGCCGAGATCGGTTCGGTCAGCCGGGAAACCGCCAAGGCGCTGAACGCGGCAAAGGCGCGTGGCGGGCGCATCATCGCCGTCGGCACGACGTCGTTGCGCCTGCTGGAGAGCGCTGCGCGGGAGGACGGCACGCTGGCCGGATGGTCGGGTCCGACCGATATCTTCATCACGCCCGGCTATCGCTTCAAGGCCTCCGACATGCTGATGACCAATTTCCATCTGCCGCGCTCGACGCTGTTCATGCTGGTTTCGGCGTTTTGCGGTCTGGAAACGATGCGTGCGGCCTATGCGCATGCCATCGAGAACCGCTACAGGTTCTACTCCTACGGAGATGCAAGTCTGCTGTTCAAGGAGGAGAACGATGGAGGCGCGCCCGGTATAGAACAAGGAATTCAATGACTAAAGCGTTCACCTTCAAGGTGCTGGCGACCGACGGCAAAGCGCGGCGCGGCTCCGTCACCATGCCGCGCGGAGAAATCCGCACGCCGGCCTTCATGCCGGTCGGCACCGGCGGCACGGTCAAGACCATGTATATGGATCAGGTGCGCGGCGTCGGCTCGGACATCATCCTTGGCAACACCTATCATCTGATGCTGCGGCCGGGCGCCGAGCGTGTGGCGCGGCTTGGCGGTCTGCATGAATTCGCCCGTTGGCCGCATCCGATCCTGACCGATAGCGGCGGCTTCCAGGTGATGTCGCTGTCGAAGCTGAGGAAACTGACCGAAAAGGGCATCACCTTCCGCTCCCATATCGACGGCACCGCCTATGAGATGTCGCCCGAGCGCTCGATCGAAATCCAGGGACTGCTCGGCGCCGACATCCAGATGCAGCTCGACGAATGCACCGCGCTGCCGGCCGTGGAGAAGGAGATCGAGCGGGCGATGGAGCTGTCGCTGCGCTGGGCCGAGCGTTGCAGGACGGCGTTCGGCGACCAGCAGGGCAAGGCGATGTTCGGCATCGTCCAGGGCGGCGACATACCGGCCCTGCGGCTGCGCTCGGCGCAGGCGCTGAAAGCGATGGACCTCAAGGGCTACGCGATCGGCGGGCTGGCGGTCGGCGAACCGCAAGCGGTGATGCTCGAAATGCTCGACATCACCTGCCCGGAGCTGCCGGCGGACAGGCCGCGCTATCTGATGGGTGTCGGCACGCCTGGCGACATATTGAAATCGGTGGCGCGCGGCATCGACATGTTCGATTGCGTGATGCCGACACGCGCCGGCCGTCATGGCCTCGCCTATACAAGGCGCGGCAAGGTCAATCTGCGCAACGCCCGCCATGCCGACGATCCGCGCCCGCTGGACGAGGAGAGCGACTGCCCGGCCGCCAGAGATTATTCACGCGCCTACCTGCACCATCTGGTGCGCTCGCAAGAAGCGCTGGGAGCGATGCTTCTGACCTGGAACAATCTTTCCTACTATCAGAAGCTGATGCAGGACGTTCGTGCCGCCATCGAAGCCGGCATCTTCGAGGCGCGGGCGGCAGAGATTTCCGAGGGTTGGGCTAGGGGCGATATCCCGGCGATGTGATCGAGCCCTCAGGTGCTCGGCAGAGATTCACGGTTTCAGCACGCCGCGAACATTCGCCGGTTGGCTGCAGTTAAGCTTCTTCCTCCAAGTCGGGTTCCGCCTGAGCGCCGTCCTGAAGCTTGAAAGCCGGGCGGCACTCTGCCACAAGGGCCGCTTATGCGTGCAAGCTGAGCAGGACCGGGCAATGAAGGCATTTTTCGTGCAGATAAAGTGCGATCTGGGCAAATCCTATGACGTTGCCGGCGCGTTGGCCGATGCCGAGATCGCCTCGGAAATCTACTCGACAGCCGGCGATTACGATCTGCTCGCCAAATTCTATGTCGACGACGAGGAAGACATCGGCCACTTCGTCAACGAGAAGGTGCAGATTCTTCCTGGCATCAAGGACACGTTTACGGTCGTCACCTTCCGCGCGTTCTGAGAGACCGTTTGGAACTGATGGCGTTTTTCTGCGCTTCCGGTGCTCACGGACCAGCGCATGACCCCGGAAACCGATTTCGGTTTCCGGAAAAGGATCATGCGCAAATGCAAAGTGTTAGAGCGTCCTTTGGTCCTTTGTCATTTGCGCGTCCAATTGGACACTCAGCGCTCTAATGTCCGCTGCGCGCCGGGTCTCGAAACCACCACCATATGACTCGCCAGAGCGAATTTCGAAACAGTCTCCGAGCGGCGCCGGCCGCCTGCCCGGGCACGAGGCAAAGCCTGACCCAGCCATATCGGCGATGCCCTAATTTTAGGCACGTCGCGACATACTGAGCGCCAACATCCTCCAAATCACCGATTGCGCTTGATTTTCTCCGGTGACGCCAGTGAAATGGTCTCACAGGGGAGTATGCGATTGGCAGCGTTCGACGAAATGCTTCCGGAAATCTCCGGATTGAGAAAACCGTATTCGGCTTACGATCGCTGGCTAAAGGAGCAGGATCCGGCCAGGCTCACCGAAAAGATGCAGGATGCCGAACGCGTCTTTCGCAAGACCGGCATCACCTTTGCCGTCTATGGCGAGCAGGAAGCCTCCGAGCGCCTTATTCCCTTCGACATCGTTCCGCGCATCATTTCCGGCAATGAATGGCGACGGCTGACGCAAGGCATCGAGCAGCGCGTCCAGGCGCTGAACGCCTTTCTCGACGATATCTACCACCGCCAGGAGATTTTGCGCGCCGGGCGCGTCCCCAAGGAATTGATCGCCAAGAACGAGGCGTTCCTGCCGGAGATGATCGGAGTGCGGCCGCCTGCCGGCGTCTACACCCATATCATCGGCGTCGATATCGTTCGCATCAGCGAGAACGAATTCTACGTGCTGGAGGACAATGCGCGCACGCCGTCCGGCGTCTCCTACATGCTGGAGAACCGCGAGACGATGATGCAGCTCTTTCCCGAGCTGTTCCAGCAGATCAAGGTGCGGCCGGTGGAAAACTATCCGCAGCTCTTGCGCCAGTCGCTGGCGGCAGTGCGGCCGCAAAGCACCAACGGTGCGCCGACAATTGCCGTGCTGACGCCGGGCAGCTTCAATTCCGCCTATTTCGAACATGCCTTCCTTGCCGACCAGATGGGCGTGCAGCTTGTCGAAGGGCAGGATCTGCGCGTCGTCGATGGCCACGTCGCGATGCGCACGACCGAAGGCTACAAGCAGATCGACGTGCTTTATCGAAGGGTGGACGATTCTTTTCTCGATCCGCTGACCTTCCGCCCGGACTCGGCACTGGGTGTGCCCGGCATCATGGATGTCTACCGTGCCGGCAACATCACCATCGCCAATGCGCCGGGAACCGGTATCGCCGACGACAAGGCGATCTATTCCTACATGCCCGAGATCGTCGAATTCTACACCGGCCGCAAAGCGATCCTCGGCAATATCCCGACCTGGCGCTGCTCGGAGCCGGACAGCCTGAAATACGTGCTCGAACATATCGATGAGCTGGTGGTGAAGGAGGTGCATGGCTCCGGCGGCTACGGCATGCTGGTCGGGCCGGCGGCGACCAAGAAGGAATGCGAGCATTTTTCCAAGAAACTCGCGGCAAGACCGTCGAACTACATCGCCCAGCCGACGCTGGCATTGTCGACCTGTCCGATCCTGACCGACAAGGGACTGGCGCCGCGCCATGTCGATCTCAGGCCCTACGTGCTGGTATCTGATCGGATCCAGATCGTGCCGGGCGGGTTGACGCGTGTGGCGCTGAAGGAAGGCTCGCTGGTGGTCAATTCGTCCCAGGGCGGCGGGACGAAGGATACTTGGGTGCTGGATGATTAGAATAGTGATTAGTGAATAGTGAATAGTGAATAGTGAATAGTGAATAGTGAATAGTGAGTAGTCAGTAGTCAGTAGAGGGAAATCAACGATGTCATCCTCGGTCGAAATG
This sequence comes from Mesorhizobium escarrei, assembly GCF_935825525.1. GTDB lineage: Bacteria > Pseudomonadota > Alphaproteobacteria > Rhizobiales > Rhizobiaceae > Mesorhizobium > Mesorhizobium escarrei. The sequence continues at coordinate 103,929 of NZ_CAKXZT010000140.1, read as the reverse complement.
CAAGCATTCACTATTCACTATTCAATATTCACTATTCACTAGCCCGAAGGGCACATTTTTCATGCTTCTCGGCCGCACCGCCAACGGGCTCTACTGGATGAACCGCTACATCGAGCGGGCGGAAAACATGGCGCGGCTGGTCGATGCCGGGCTGCGCATGGCGCTGACCCGAACCCAGAACGCCTCCGAAGAGTGGAATTCGGTGCTGCTCAGCGCTGGTTCGGATGCTGCCTTCACGCAGAAATATTCCGACTATACCGCCGCCAACGTTGCCGATTTCCTGCTGCGCGACACAGCGAACCCGTCGAGCACGATGACGTCGATCGAAACCGCCCGCAACAATGCCCGCATGGTGCGCACTGCGCTGACGCGCGAAACCTGGGAAAGCATCAACGAAGCCTGGATGTCGCTGAAGCGCATGCTGGCCAAGCCGATCGACGAACGTGATTTGCCCAGCGTGCTCGACGCGATCAAGCGCGAAACGGCGCTGATCCGCGGCGCGTTCTACGGCACCATGCTGCGCAACGAGATTTTCGATTTCTCGCAGCTCGGCACCTATGTCGAACGCGCCGACAATACGGCACGTATTCTGGACGTGAAATACTACGTGCTGTTGCCGTCGATTTCGTGGGTCGGCTCCACGCTCGACAACTACCAGTGGGAATCCATCCTGCGTTCGGTGTCGGCGCACCGCTCCTATCGCTGGGTCTACGAAGCCGACTACAAGCCGAGCAACATCGCCGACTATCTGATCCTCAACGTTCGCATGCCGCGCTCACTGACCTTCTGCTACCGTTTCCTGACGGAGCACCTGAAATTCCTGGGCGATGATTATGGCGAGCGCCATGCCTGTCATGTGACAGCCGGCAAGACCCAGGCCATGCTGTCCGCCGGCTCGATCAAGGACATATTCGACGCCGGCCTGCATGAATTCCTGGCCAATTTCATCCGCGACAACATCAGGCTCGGCGACGAGATCGCGCAGGACTACAGGTTTTATTGAGCATGATCCCGGAAAGTGGAAGCCGGTTTCCGGAAAAGATCATGCTCAGGGGACGAGCATGATCCCGGAAAGTGGAAGCCGGTTTCCGGAAAAGATCATGCTCAGGGGACGAGAGCAATGCGGCTGAAGATCACCCACCGGACCGAGTACCGCTACGACGCGCCGGTGCACTATCTGTTGCAGCGGCTGCGTCTGCTTCCGGTCAGCGGACCGACGCAGACTGTCTTGTCGTGGGCGCTGAAGATCGAAGGGGCGCGCGAAGAGGTGCGCTTCACCGACCATTTCGGAAACGACACGCGGCTTTTGAGCGTCGAAGGCGACCGCGATTTCATTACCGTCGAGGCATCGGGCGAGGTGGTGACACGCGACACATCAGGCGTCTGCGGGCCACATCAGGGGTTCGCGCCGCTGTGGCTGTTTGGCCAGGAAACGCCGTTGACCACGATCGGCAGCGGCATTCGCGAACTCGCGGCCTCGGTCGGCGACGGGGCCGATATCGAAAGGTTGCACCGGCTGATGGCGGTGATCGGCGAACGCGTCGCCTATACGCCGGGCACAACCAACGCGGCGACCCCGGCCGAGGACGCGCTGGCGCTCAAGACCGGCGTCTGCCAGGACCACAGCCACATCTTTGCCGCCGCCGCGCGCGCCATGGGGTTTCCGGCCCGCTACGTCAGCGGCTATTTGATGATGGATGCGGCGGTCGAGCAGGCGGCGAGCCATGCCTGGGCCGAAGCGCATGTTGCGGGCCTTGGCTGGGTCGCGTTCGACGTCGCCAACGGCATTTCGCCCGACGAACGCTATGTGAAGGTGGCAACCGGCCGCGATTACCGCGACGCCACGCCCGTATCGGGAATTCGACTGGGACAAGCGGAAGAACAGCTTGCGGTGACCGTCACCGTGGAGCAGTAATCCAGGGCAAGATTGCTGCCAAAGAGATTCGATGACCTATTGCGTCGGCCTGAAGATCGATCGTGGGCTCGTGTTCATGTCGGACACACGCACCAATGCCGGCATGGATTCGATCTCGACCTTCAAGAAGATGCACGTCTGGGAGGAGCCGGGCGAGCGCGTCATCGTGCTGATGTCGGCCGGCAATCTGGCGACGACGCAAGCTGTCGTCAGTTTGCTCGACGAACGCACCAAGGCGGTGGCCGATCGTCACGCCACGCTGCTTGAAACGCCGTCCATGTACCAGACGGTACGGCTGGTCGGCGACACCGTCAAGGAAGTCATCGCCAGTTCGTCGCCGGCGGGCGAAAAGGCAGATTCCTATTTCAATGCCTCCTTTATTCTCGGCGGCCAGATCAAGGGCAGCGCGCCGCGGCTGTTCATGATCTATCCGGAAGGCAATTTCATCGAATCGACCGAAGACACGCCGTTTTTCCAGATCGGCGAGACCAAATATGGCAAGCCGATCATCATCCGCGCCTATGAAAAGGCGATGAGTTTCGCCGAGACGGTGAAACTGCTGCTGGTGTCGTTCGACTCGACGCTGAAATCAAACCTGTCGGTCGGTCTGCCGCTCGACCTGCTGTTCTACGAAAAGGACGCCTTCAAGGTCAGCCTGAAGAAGCGGATAGCCCAGGACGACCAATATTATCGGACGATTTCTGACGGCTGGTCGAATGCACTGAAGGCTGCTTTTGCGAGCTTGCCTGACTTTCCCGAGTGAAAGCCTTCGTTTTTCGTGCTCTTTGACCGCTGGGCTCGATGCGACGGAGAGCAAGATGAATAGCAACGAATTTCGGGAATGGTCGCTGCACGCGGCCGAATGGGGTGCCGACTACAGGAGCACACTTCGCGAAAGACCGGTGCGGCCGCTCGTCGAGCCGGGCGAAATCGTTAGAAGCATCGACGTCTCGCCGCCGGAACATGGCGAAACGATGCAGGCAATCTTCGCCGACTTCGAGCGAAAAATCCTGCCGGGCATGACTCATTGGCAGCATCCGCGCTTCTTCGCCTATTTCCCGGCCAATGCCGCACCGGTTTCGGTGGTGGCGGAGTATCTGGTTTCGGTGATGGCGGCGCAATGCATGCTCTGGCAAACTTCGCCGGCAGCGACCGAACTCGAGACGCGCGTCGTCGACTGGATGCGTCAGGCGCTTGGCCTGCCGGAAGGGTTTTCCGGCGTCATGCAGGATTCGGCGTCGTCGGCGACGCTCGCCGCCGTGCTGACCATGCGCGAGCGCGCCCTCGACTGGCAGGGCAACAAGAAGGGCCTGCAAGGCCAGCCGATATTGCGCGTCTATTCTTCCGATCAGGTCCACACCTCCATCGACCGGGCGATCTGGGTGTCGGGCGTCGGCGAGGACAATCTCGTGCGCATTCCGGTTGCCGGCCGCTTCCGCGCTATGGATGTCGCAGCTCTCGAAGCGGCTATCGTCGCCGACCGGCAAGCGGGCATGCTGCCGGCCGGCATCATCGCGTGCGTCGGCGGCACCAGCACCGGCGGAACCGATGATATCGCCGGCGTTGCCGCGGTGGCGAAACGGCACGGGCTCTATCTGCATGTCGACGCCGCCTGGGCCGGATCGGCGATGATATGTCCGGAATACCGGCATTTCTGGGCGGGCGTGGAGCAGGCGGATTCCATCGTCTTCAACCCGCACAAATGGCTGGGCGCGCAGTTCGACTGCTCGATGCAGTTCATCCGCCGGCCGGAAGACCTGGTGCGGACGCTGGCCATCAAACCGGATTACCTGAAGACGCATGGGCGCGACGGCATCATCAACTATTCCGAATGGTCGGTGCCGCTCGGGCGGCGCTTTCGCGCACTGAAACTGTGGTTCCTGCTGCGCGCCCACGGGCTGGAAAATCTGCGGACAATGATCCGCAACCATGTCGCCTGGAGCGAAGGGCTGGCCGAGCGGCTGGCCAGGGAAGCGGATTTCGAGATCGTCTCGGAGCCGATGCTGTCGCTGTTCTCGTTCCGGCATTTGGTGGCCGGCACCGATTCGGGCCAACACAACCTACGGTTGGTCAACGCGATCAACGATGATGGCCGCATCTACCTGACGCAGACACGGGTGGACGGGCAGGTCGCGATCCGCTTTCAGGTCGGTCAGTTCGAGACGACGGCGGCGGATGTCGACACGGCTTTCGAGGTCATCACCGAAATCGCCCGCAGGCTGGCCTAAAATTGGCCGGCAAAGTTGCGTTGAGGTTTTTCTTTGGCCGCATGTAATTTCATTAGCCGGCTTACGCCTTTTCATAACTTTCGTTTTCCGCTATAGACAAGAAAAACGAAAACGGGAGGTCCTCCAATGTATCTGTCGCCGCGTCATTCCGAAATCATTCAGATGGCCAAGGACAATGGCCGCGTGCTGGTCGACGATCTGGCAACGCATTTCAACGTGACGCCGCAGACCATCCGCAAGGACCTTAACGATCTGTGCGACCAGCGACTGCTTTCCCGTATCCATGGCGGGGCGCTGTTCCCGTCCGGCATCGAGAACATGGAATATGAGGCGAGGCGCAAGATCGCCGCCGACGAGAAGGAGGCGATCGGCCGCGCCGCAGCCAGGCTGATCCCGGACAACGCCTCGCTGTTCATCAATATCGGCACCACGACGGAGTCGGTCAGCAAGGCGCTTCTCGATCATGCCGGCCTGATGGTCATCACCAATAACATCAATGTTGCCAACAGGATGCGCATATATCCTTCCATCGAAGTTGTTATTGCCGGCGGCGTCGTGCGCGGCTCCGACGGCGGCGTTGTCGGCGAGGCGGCGGTCGATTTCATCAGGCAGTTCAAGGTCGACTACGCGGTGATCGGCGCCTCGGCGATCGACCATGACGGTGCGTTGCTCGATTTCGATTTTCGCGAAGTGAAGGTGGCGCAGGCGATCATCGCCAATGCCCGGCATGTCATCCTCGTTTCCGACCAGACCAAGTTCGAGCGGACGGCGCCGGTTCGCATCGGCCACCTGTCGCAGGTCAACACTTTCATCACCGACCGCTGCGACATCCCGTCGGTGCGCAAGATCTGCCAGGAAGCAGAGGTTCAACTGATCGAAACCTCGCTCTTCTAGATGGTGCCGTAGCGGCAACTCCTGCTGTTTATATTTCTTTTGACATTCGTTCCCATTTCGAAATAATCCCGACACGGTTTCGTAAAAACCTAAAAATGCTGCAATGCGAAATCCGGGAGGACTTTTTGTGAGCGCACCCCCGATCCATGACATCTTCGTCATCGGTGGCGGTATCAACGGCTGCGGCATTGCGCGCGATGCGGTTGGGCGCGGCTTCTCGGTCTTCCTTGCCGAGATGAACGATCTGGCCAGCGGCACGTCCTCGGGCTCGACCAAACTGATCCATGGCGGCTTGCGCTATCTGGAGTTCTATGAGTTCCGCCTGGTGCGCGAGGCGCTGATGGAGCGCGAGATCCTCTGGAAGAACGCGCCGCACATCATCTGGCCGATGCGCTTCGTGCTGCCCTATGCCAAGGGCCTGCGCCCGGCCTGGCTGATCAGGCTCGGCCTTTTCCTTTACGACCACATTGGCGGGCGCAAATTGCTGCCGGCGACCAAGACGCTGGATATGGTAAACGACCCAGCCGGCAAGCCGCTGAAGCCCTTGTTTCGCAAGGCGTTCGAATATTCCGACGGCTGGGTCAACGATGCGCGGCTGGTGGCGTTGAACGCCCGCGACGCCGCCGATCGCGGCGCAACGATACGAACCCGGACGAAAGTCATCAGCGCACGCCGTGAAGGCGAGCTTTGGACGGTCAGGCTGGAAAACACGCAGACCGGGGACACCGAGGAGGTCAAGGCGCGGCTTTTGGTCAATGCGGCCGGTCCATGGGTCGACCATGTGCTGTCGGCTACTGTCGGCTTGAACGACGTGCACAATGTCCGGCTGGTCCAGGGCAGCCATATCGTCATCAGCAAGAAATTCGACGATCCGCGCGCCTATTTCTTTCAGAACAAGGATGGCCGCATCATCTTTGCCATCCCCTACGAGGAAGAGTTCACGCTGATCGGCACCACCGACCAGGACTTTTCCGGCGACCCGAACGACGTGAAGATCAGCGACGCCGAGATCGATTACCTCTGTGCTGCGGCGAGCGAATATTTCGCGCAACCGGTCAAGCGTTCGGACATCGTCTGGACCTATTCCGCCGTGCGCCCGCTTTATGACGACGGCGCCTCGAAGGCGCAGGAAGCGACCCGCGACTATGTGCTGAAGACCGACGGCGGCGAAGGCACGGCGCCGATCGTCAACACCTTCGGCGGCAAGATCACCACCTATCGCCGGCTGTCGGAATCGATGCTCGAGAAAATCGAGGGTTTTCTCGGCAAGCGCGGCAAGCCCTGGACGGCAAACGCGCCGCTGCCGGGCGGCGACTTCCCGGCGAGCGGCTTCGACGCCGAAGTGGCGAAACTGAAGACGGCCTATCCGTTCCTCGATGCGCGTCTGGCGCGCCGCCTGACCCGGCTTTACGGGACTCGCGCAAGGATGCTGCTGGGCCTCGCCAGATCGAATGCCGACCTTGGCTGCAACTTTGGCGCCGATCTCTACGAGGCCGAGGTGCGCTACCTCGTTCAAAATGAATGGGCGATGACGGCCGAAGATGTATTGTGGCGCAGAACCAAGCGCGGCCTGCATCTGAGCCGCGAGCAGGCGGCAGCGCTCGACGAATTCATGCGCGGGATAAGCCGGCGCCATGTCGCGGCTGCCGAATAGTCATGCAGAAAGCCTGGGAGGAGGCATCATGCTGGAACTGAGAAACGTGACGAAGACGATCGGCGCGACGGAGCATATACGCGACGTGTCGCTGACGCTCCAGCACGGCTCGCTCAACGTCCTTCTGGGACCGACGCTTTCCGGCAAGACCAGCCTGATGCGACTGATGGCCGGCCTTGATGTGCCGACGTCCGGTTCGGTCTGGTTCGATGGCAAGGATGTCACCGGCATCCCGGTGCAGAAGCGCAACGTCGCCATGGTCTACCAGCAGTTCATCAACTATCCGGCGATGACCGTTTACGAGAACATCGCTTCGCCGCTGCGGGTGGCCGGGACCGAGCGGGCAAAGATCGACAAGGAGGTGCGCAATGCCGCCGCCCTTCTCAAGCTGACGCCCTTTCTCGACCGCACGCCGCTCAGCCTCTCCGGCGGCCAGCAGCAGCGCACGGCGCTGGCGCGCGCCATCGTCAAGAACGCCAGCCTCGTGCTGCTCGACGAGCCGCTCGCCAACCTCGACTACAAGCTGCGCGAGGAGTTGCGCGCGGAATTGCCGAAGATCTTCGCGGCGACCGGCACCATTTTCGTCTACGCCACGACCGAGCCGCACGAAGCCCTGCTGCTCGGCGGCAACACGGCGACGCTTTCCGAAGGCCGCACCACTCAGTTCGGCCCGACGATCGACGTCTTCCGCAGGCCGAATGACCTCGTCACCGCCAAGACGTTCGCCGATCCGCCGCTCAACACGATCGTGCTGAAGAAGAGCGGTTCGAGCTTCCTTCTTGATGGTGGGGTGAGCCTCCCGGTGCCGGCTGAGCTCGCCGGTATTGCCGATACGAGTTACACGATCGGCTTCCAGCCCCACCATCTCTCTCTTGCCCGGTCGAGCCCGTCGGCGGTTGCGGTGAGAGCCAAGGTGTCGGTCACCGAGATCACCGGTTCTGAAAGTTTTGTGCATCTCGATTTCGCCGATGTCCGCTGGGTGATGCTGGAGCACGGCATCCTGGTGTTCGAGCCGGACCAGACCATCGAAGTGTTCATCGATCCGCGGCACATCATGGTTTTCGACGCGAACGGCCGTTCGGCCGCGCCGCCACAGATGCTGGCGGCTTGAGGGAGGAGGGCACATGGCGCGCATCGACTGCAATCACATCCGCCACGCCTACGGGCCGCATCCGAAGTCGGACAAGGATTATGCGCTGAAGGAGGTGCATCACGCCTTCGAGGATGGCGGCGCCTATGCGCTGCTCGGGCCGTCGGGCTGCGGCAAGACCACGCTGCTCAACATCATTTCCGGCCTGTTGTATCCCTCGCACGGCGAGCTTCTGTTCGACGGCAAGGAAGTGACCAATCTGTCGACGCAGGAGCGCAACATAGCTCAGGTGTTCCAGTTCCCGGTCATCTACGACACCATGACCGTCTACGACAATCTGGCCTTCCCGCTGCGCAACCGCGGCGTTCCGGAACCCGACGTCGACCGCAAGGTGCGCGAAACGCTGGAAATGACGGGGTTGGCCGATATGGCCAAGAGAAAGGCGAGGGGGCTGACCGCCGACCAGAAGCAGAAGATCTCGCTCGGGCGCGGGCTGGTGCGCTCCGATGTCAACGCGATCCTGTTCGACGAGCCGCTGACCGTCATCGATCCGCATATGAAGTGGGTGCTGCGCTCGCAACTGAAACAGCTGCACAGGCGCTTCGGTTTCACCATGGTCTATGTCACGCACGACCAGACCGAGGCGCTCACCTTCGCCGAAAACGTCGTCGTCATGTATGAGGGCGAGATCGTACAGATCGGCTCTCCAGCCGAGCTGTTCGAGCGTCCCAAGCACACATTCGTCGGCTATTTCATCGGCTCGCCGGGCATGAACGTCATGCCGGTCGCGGTCGAAGGCAGGAGTGCGCGGCTCGGCAGCCAGACGATCGAATTGCCTGGCGCGCCCAAGGCTGGAATCACAGGCGCGATCGAACTCGGCATCCGCCCCGAATATGTCAGGCTTGGCGCCAGCGGCATGCCGGTTTCAATCCGGAAGGTCGAGGATATCGGCCGCCACAAGGTGGTGCGCGCCAGTTTCGAAGGCCGCGACATCGCGGCGATCGTCGGCGAGGACGAGGACATTCCCGCCGATCCGAAGATCGCTTTCGACCCGGCGGGAATCAACCTTTACTCCGATTCCTGGCGCGTCGAGATGGGGGGCTGAGCATGGAAAGGACCTGGAACAACAAAGCCTGGTTCATGGTGCTGCCAGTGCTGTTGCTGGTGGCTTTCTCGGCGATCATCCCGCTGATGACGGTCGTGAATTATTCGGTGCAGGACACTTTCGGCAACAACGTCTTCTTCTGGGCGGGCGCGGAATGGTTCGAGGAAATCCTGCATTCCGACCGGTTTTGGGAAGCGATGGGCCGCAACCTGGTCTTCTCGGCCATCATTCTCACCATCGAGATTCCGCTCGGCATCTTCATTGCGCTCAACATGCCGAAGAAGGGCTGGGGCGTTCCGGTCTGCCTGGTGCTGATGGCGCTGCCGCTGCTCATCCCGTGGAACGTCGTCGGCACGATCTGGCAGGTGTTCGGCCGCGTCGACATCGGCCTGCTCGGATATACGCTGCGCGCGCTCGGCTTTAACTACAACTATGTCAACGACCCGTTCGACGCCTGGATCACAGTCATCGTCATGGATGTCTGGCACTGGACGAGCCTCGTCGTCTTGCTCTGCTACGCAGGATTGGTCTCGATTCCCGACGCCTATTACCAGGCGGCCAAGATCGACGGGGCGTCGCGCTGGGCGATCTTCCGCTATATCCAGTTGCCGAAGATGAACCGCGTGCTGCTGATCGCGGTTCTGCTGCGCTTCATGGACAGTTTCATGATCTACACCGAGCCGTTCGTCGTCACCGGCGGCGGGCCTGGCAACACCACCACTTTCCTGTCGATCGATCTGGTGAAGCTGGCCATCGGGGAGTTCAACCTCGGTGAGGCGGCGGCCATGTCGATCGTCTATTTCTTGATCATCATGCTCCTGTCCTGGGTGTTCTATACCGTTATGACAGCCTATGACGCGGAGCGGTGAGATGGCGCGCCTCGAGGAAACCACGGCCGACGGACGAACGCTGATGCGGCAAAGCCCCGCTACCACAGAAGCGCAGGCGGCGAACGTCGCGCTGGCCCGAAAAATGCGGCGGCGGGGCGAGGAGTCGCGGTTCTGGTGGCTGGTGCCGACGATCTACATCATCTTCCTGATGTTGCCGATCTACTGGCTGGTCAACATGAGCTTCAAGACCAACCAGGAGATCCTCGGCGCCTTCTCGCTGTGGCCGAGAAACCCGACGATCGCCAACTATATGGTGATCTTCACCGACCCGTCCTGGTACAAGGGTTACATCAACTCGATCATCTATGTGGTTATGAACACGGTGATTTCCGTCGCCGTCGCGCTTCCGGCAGCATATGCCTTCTCGCGCTACCGCTTCCTCGGCGACAAGCACCTGTTTTTCTGGCTCTTGACCAATCGCATGGCGCCGCCGGCGGTGTTCGCGCTGCCGTTCTTCCAGCTCTATTCGGCTTTCGGCCTGATCGACACCCACATCGCGGTGGCGCTCGCGCACTGCCTGTTCAACGTGCCGCTGGCGGTCTGGATCCTCGAAGGCTTCATGTCGGGCGTGCCGAAGGAAATCGACGAGACCGCATATATCGACGGTTATTCCTTCCCGCGCTTCTTCCTGAAGATATTCATGCCGCTGATCGCGAGCGGCGTTGGTGTCGCGGCCTTCTTCTGCTTCATGTTCTCGTGGGTGGAGCTGCTGATCGCGCGGACGTTGACCACGACCGCCGCCAAGCCGATCGCCGCGATCATGACGCGCACGGTCTCGGCCTCGGGCCTCGACTGGGGCGTGCTGGCCGCAGCTGGCGTGCTCACCATTCTTCCGGGCGCGCTCGTGATCTGGTTCGTACGCAACTACATCGCGAAGGGCTTTGCCCTGGGGAGGGTGTGACATGAATCTTACCTGGATGGCATGGACGCTGCCGACGGCGGTCTTTTTCATCACGATCCTGATGCTGCTCTGCGGCATGGCGATCTGGGAGTACGTCTCGCCAGGCGGCAATCCGCGGGTTGGCGTTCTGCAGTTCGAGACGACGCGCGGCGACCGTCTCTTCCTTTCGCTGCTTGGCAGCGCCTTTATCCATCTCGCTTGGTTGGGTCTTGTCGGACCCAACCTGTGGTGGGCTCTCGCTCTCTCCGTGGTCTACGCCATCGGCGTGTTCCGCTACGTATAGAGGGGGAAACTGTTGGAGCGGCCGCGTGCCGGCGGCTGCTCCGATCGCACTTGAAACTGAAACAGTGGAGGAAACACATGAGACGGCAATTTTTTACATCAACGACTGCGCTCGTCCTGTTGCTCGGGGCAGGCAACGCCTATGCCGGAATGGACGAAGCCAAGGCGTTTCTCGACGCCGAGATCAAGGACATGTCGACGCTCGATCGCGCTGCCCAGGAAGCCGAGATGCAGTGGTTCATCGATGCTGCAAAACCCTTTGCGGGCATGGACATCAAGGTCGTCTCGGAAACCATCACGACGCACGAATATGAATCGAAGACTCTGGCCAAGGCGTTCGCCGACATAACCGGCATCAAGATCACCCATGATCTGATCGGCGAAGGCGACGTCGTCGAAAAGCTGCAGACGCAGATGCAGTCGGGCGAAAATGTCTACGACGCCTATGTCAATGACTCCGATCTGATCGGCACCCATTGGCGCTACCAGCAGGCGCGCAGCCTGACCGACTGGATGGCGAACGAGGGCAAGGACGTCACCAACCCGAATCTCGACCTCGCCGACTTCATCGGCACCAAGTTCACGACGGCTCCGGACGGCGATCTTTACCAGCTGCCCGACCAGCAGTTCGCGAACCTCTACTGGTTCCGCTACGACTGGTTCAACGACGAGAAGAACAAGGCGGACTTCAAGGCGAAGTACGGCTACGACCTCGGCGTGCCGGTCAACTGGTCGGCTTACGAGGACATCGCCGAGTTCTTCACCGGCCGCGAGATCGACGGCAAGAAGGTCTACGGCCATATGGACTACGGCAAGAAGGACCCGTCGCTCGGCTGGCGCTTCACCGATGCCTGGCTTTCGATGGCCGGCAATGGCGACAAGGGGCTGCCGAACGGTCTTCCGGTCGACGAATGGGGCATCAAGGTCGACGAGAAGTCGCGGCCCGTCGGCTCGTGCGTGGCTCGAGGCGGCGACACCAACGGTCCGGCGGCGGTTTACTCCATCCAGAAATACCTCGACTGGATGAAGGCTTACGCTCCGGCCGCGGCCCAGGGCATGACCTTCTCCGAATCCGGACCGGTTCCGGCGCAGGGCGAAATTGCCCAGCAGATGTTCATGTACACGGCCTTCACCGCCGACATGGTGAAAGACGGCCTTCCCGTCGTGAACGAGGACGGTACGCCGAAATGGCGCTTCGCTCCGTCGCCGCATGGCGTCTACTGGAAGGACGGCATGAAGCTCGGCTATCAGGACGTGGGTTCGTGGACGCTCCTCAAGTCGACGCCTGACGACCGCGCCAAGGCAGCCTGGCTCTACGCGCAGTTCGTCACCTCGAAGACAGTCGACGTGAAGAAAAGCCACGTCGGCCTGACGCTGATCCGCGAGAGCACCATCCAGCACAAGAGCTTCACGGACCGCGCCCCGAAGCTCGGCGGCCTGATCGAGTTCTACCGCTCGCCGGCCCGAGTCCAGTGGTCGCCGACGGGTACGAACGTTCCTGACTATCCGAAGCTGGCACAGCTTTGGTGGCAGGCGATCGGCGATGCCTCGTCGGGTGCCAAAACCCCGCAGGAGGCGATGGACTCGCTCTGCGCCGAGCAGGAAAAGGTGCTTGAGCGTCTTGAGCGCGCCGGCGTGCAGGGCGACATCGGACCGAAACTCGCCGAGGAAAAGACCTTGGAAGAGTGGAACGCCGATGCCGTCGCCAAGGGCAATCTCGCGCCGCAGCTGAAGATCGAGCCGGAGAAGGACAAGCCGCAGACCATCAACTACGACGAGTTGGTCAAGAGCTGGAACAATTAAGCATCGGTCCGGGCGTCCGCGCCCGCACCGCATCGATCGGGGGAGGCGGCATCTTGCCGTCTCCCCTGTTTGCGCGAGGAGTGGCCCAAGGGAATGGAAATGAGCAGCTTTATCCTTGCGATCGACCAGGGAACGACGTCGAGCCGGGCGATCCTGTTCGACCGTGAAATGAAGGTCGTGGGCAGCGGACAGAAGGAGTTTATCCAGCATTATCCAGCCTCCGGCTGGGTCGAGCACGATCCGGAGGAAATCTGGGCGAGTGTCGTGGCGACGGCGAAGGCTGCGCTGAAGAGCGCCGGCCGCGATGCGTCGGAAGTCGCGGCAATCGGCATCACCAACCAGCGCGAGACCGTTATCATCTGGGACAGGACGACCGGCAGGCCGATCCACAACGCCATTGTCTGGCAGGATCGCCGCACCGCGCCGCAGTGCCAGAAATTGAAGAAGCAGGGACTGGAGAAGAAGTTCACCAGAAAGACCGGCCTGCTGCTCGATCCGTATTTCTCCGGCACCAAGATCGCCTGGATGCTGGACAAGGTGAAGGGCGCCAGAAAACGCGCCGAGAAGGGCGAATTGCTGGCCGGCACCATCGACAGCTTTCTGATCTGGCGGCTGACCGGCGGCAAGGTTCACGCTACCGATGCCACCAACGCCTCGCGAACTCTGGTCTACAACATCGAAAAGAATGCCTGGGACGACGAGCTTCTGGGCATTCTCGGCATACCGGGAAGAATGCTGCCGCAGGTGAAGGATTGCGCCGACGATTATGGAATCACAGAGAAAAGCCTGTTCGGCGCAGAGATAAAAATCCTCGGTGTGGCCGGCGACCAGCACGCGGCGACCATTGGTCAGGCGTGTTTTGAGCCGGGCATGATGAAATCGACCTATGGCACCGGCTGCTTCGCGCTGCTCAACACCGGCAGCGATCTGGTGCGCTCGAAGAACCGTCTGTTGACGACCATTGCCTACAGGCTGAACGGCAAGACCACCTATGCGCTGGAAGGGTCGATCTTCATCGCGGGTGCTGCCGTGCAATGGCTGCGCGACGGCATCAAGGTGATCGGCAAGGCCGAGCAGAGCGGCGAGCTGGCGGCGAGCGCCGACCCGTCCCAAGAAGTCTACCTGGTGCCGGCTTTCGTCGGGCTTGGCGCGCCGCATTGGGACGCTGAGGCGCGCGGCGCCATCTTCGGGCTGACCCGCAATTCGGGCCCGGCGGAATTTGCCCGTGCCGCGCTCGAGTCCGTTGCGTTCCAGACGCGCGACCTGCTCGACGCGATGCGCAAGGACTGGAAGGGCGCGTCAGCGAAGACCGTTCTCAGGGTCGATGGCGGCATGGTGGCGTCGGACTGGACGATGCAGCGACTTGCGGACATCCTCGATGCGCCGGTCGACCGTCCGACCATCCTGGAGACGACGGCGCTCGGCGCGGCTTGGCTGGCCGGCTCGAAGGCGGGCGTCTGGCCGAAGACAAGGGAATTCTCCAAGAGTTGGGCGCTCGAGCGGAGGTTTCGACCGGACATGGATGCATCGGTCCGTTCCGCAAAGCTGTCGGGTTGGCGCCATGCTGTGCGCCGGACACTGAGCACGCTGTAGATTCGCGCACCGAAAAGAAAAAGCCTGCGCCGTTGCCGGCGCAGGCCCTTCTCTTCAACGACTCTTGTTCAACTCTGCCCTGGGTTATCAATAGGGCGAGATGCACGGCCGGCGGGGACCGTAGTAAGGCTGATACGTGTTGTCCCATGCCCGGTAAGATCTGTAGCGGCTGTAGCACCACTCCACGTGCGCATCGCCGCGATAGATGCGGCGCGGCTGGCTGTTGATGATTGCGCCGGTGATCAGCGCGCCAGTGGCGAAGGCCGCCAGCGGGAACCAGTAGTCGTTGTAGCGACGATAGCCAGGACGATAGTAGCGATAGCCGCGATAGCCGCGCCAATACCTGAAATCGTCGTTACGGGCGAAACGACGAAAATCGCGGCGGGAAAAATCGCGGCGAGAAAAATCGCGACGGAAATCACGGCGAGAAAAATCGCGACGGAAATCACGGCGAGAAAA
>NZ_CAKXZT010000140.1:0-89105 GCF_935825525.1 Mesorhizobium escarrei | reverse complement strand
CGACGGAAATCACGGCGAGAAAAATCGCGACGGAAATCACGGCGAGAAAAATCGCGACGGAAATCGCGACGGGAGAAATCCCGGTTCCTCCACCTCCACCGTTCATCCTGAACGGTCTGGACATCCGACGAGATGTTCTGACCCAGCGGCACGTAGATGGGCTGGGCGTTGACGGGCACGATTTGTGCTACAGCGAATGACGCTGACAGCACGGTCGCCAGCAAGCCCGACATGATCCTGTTCATGGTCTTCTCCTTGAAAGCGTCGTCCCTTGTAGCGACAAAAACGGGCGGGTTGCGCAATTGTTCCGCGAAAAATAGCAAGCTGCTGATTTGTAATGCGTCTCGGCTTCTGTGCGAGACTTGCCACTCGGATCTTGTCGAGACGGTTTGCGAGGCGTCGGAGACCGCGAAAAGTCCGACTTGCAAGGCCTCTTTTTCCGGTTGACCGTTCGAGACACTCTCCCTATGTTCCGCGCAATTTCGAGGGCGGCATCCTGAGCCCGCGGGAGCGCGTAGCTCAGCCGGTAGAGCAACTGACTTTTAATCAGTAGGTCCAGGGTTCGAATCCCTGCGCGCTCACCATTTTTTCGCGTGGAACTTCAACATGTTAGCGTTTTGGCGTCTGGAACAGAGCCGGAACCGTGCGACTTTTTGCGGCCCGTGCGACATAAAAAGTCGCACGGGCCGTTCGCTTACTGTTCCCGTCTAACGCGAGGTGCTTTGTGACGCGCTGGGTTTTCTAGCGGCGTCGGGCCAGGTTCTCTCAAGAATCGTCTCGATCACACCAGCGAGACATTGCCGCCGGCGTGGCGCTCCAGCCGGCCGGCGAGGTCGAGTTCCAGCAGCACCATGAAAACCTGGGCGGGATGCAGGCCGGTGTGGCGGATGATTTCGTCGATCGCCACCGGCGTCGGGCCGAGCGCTTCGATGACGCGAGCGCGGTCGTCTTCGCCGGGCGGCGGTGTTGCCGAAAAGTCGGGCGGCTCTTCGAGCGGCGGCATCCTTGGCGCCAGTGCGCCGACCAGCGGCGCGATCGCACCGGTAATGTCCGATGCCTCGGTGACCAGGGTGGCGCCGTCCTTGAGCAAGGCGTTGGCGCCGGCGGCGCGCGGATCGAGCGGCGAGCCGGGGACGGCGAAGACCAGCCGGCCCATCTCGCCGGCAAGCCTGGCGCTGATCAGCGAGCCGGAGCGTAGCGCCGCCTCGACCACGACCAGCCCCAATGCCGCACCGGCGACAAGTCGGTTGCGGCGCGGAAAATCCTGGGCGCGCGGCTGCCAGCCGAACGGCATCTCTGAAATGATGGCGCCGCCGCGCTCGGCAATCTCGTTGCACAGTGCGGCATTCTCGGGCGGGTAGGGCAGGTCGAGGCCGCCGGCCAGCACACCGATCGTGCCTGACGCAAGGCTGCCCTGATGTGCTGCCGTGTCGATGCCGCGCGCCAGGCCGGAGACGATGCCGAAGCCGTCGCGGCCGAGTTCGGCGGCGAGCGTGCGCGCCATCTTGATGCCGGCCAGCGAGGCGTGCGGGCGCCGACTATGGCGACCGCCGGCAGCCGGAACACCGCGCCTTCGCCTTTGACGGCAAGCATCGGCGGCGCATGGTCCATGCTTTTCATCAGCGGCGGATAGTCAGCCTCGCCGATGCCGACGAAGCGGGCGCCGGCGCGCCGGGCGGTCTCCAGTTCCGCCTCGGCCTCGGCCATCGTCGGGATGCGGACGATCTTTCTGGCGCCGCCCGAAATCATCAGCTCGGGCAGCATTTCGAGCGCCGTCTCGGCCGAGCCGAAGCGGTTGATCAGGTCGCGAAAGGTGGCCGGGCCGACATTCGGCGTGCGGATCAAGCGAAGCCAGCTCAACCGCTGCCGGTCGCTGAGCCGCGTTCCGGCGGCGCGCTGGCTCACTCCCTGGCCCCGATCTTGCCCTCGGTGCCGGCCAGCAGCCGGGTAATGTTGGCCCGGTGTTTTATGATGACGATCAGGCTCATCAACGCGAACAGCCCGGCAATCTGAGGCGTGCTGAGGACATAGAGGGCGATCGGCACGACGACTGCTGCCGTCAGCGCCGCCAGCGAGGAATAGCGGAACAGGAAAGCGACGGCCAGCCAGACGAGGGCGAAGATCAGCGCCACCTGCCAGGCAAGAGCGATCAGCACGCCGAGATAGGTGGCGACCCCCTTGCCGCCCTTGAAGCCAAGCCAGACCGGGAAGAGATGGCCGAAAAAGGCGCCGAGGCCGGCCCAGGGCCCGAGCTCCGGGGCAAAGCGACCGGCGATCAGCACCGCCGCCGTGCCTTTCAGCGCGTCGAGCAGCAGCGTGGCGGCGGCCAGGCCCTTGTTGCCGGTGCGCAGCACATTGGTGGCGCCGATATTGCCGGAGCCGATGTTGCGGACGTCGCCAAGGCCGGCGGCACGAGTGATCAGGAGGCCGAACGGGATCGAGCCGAGCAGATAGCCGAACACCAGCGCCAAGACAATGCCGTAAGCCATTGTTCCCCCGGATATGCCCTAGGCCGAAAACACTGTGCGGCCCGCCACCATCGTTTGCAAGACCTTGCCCTGCAGCCGCGCGCCTTCGAAACAGGTGTTTTTCGAGCGCGAACGGATGCCGCTTTCGCTGACGATCCATGGCTCGTCGAGATCGACCAGCGCAAGGTCGGCGACCGCACCCGGCTTCAGCGTGCCGCCGGGCAGGCCGAACAGTCTTGCCGGAGCAGTGGACAATTTCTCAACCAACCTGAGCAGCGTCATATCGCCATTGTGGTAGAGCCGCAGCGCTGCGCCGAGCAGTGTCTCCAGCCCGATGGCGCCGGCCGCGGCGTCGGCGAAAGGCAGGCGCTTGGTGTCGACGTCCTGCGGGTCGTGCGAAGATACGATGATGTCGATCGTGCCGTCATTGACCGCCTCGATCATCGCCAGCCGGTCTTCCTCGGCGCGCAATGGCGGCGTCAGCCGGAAGAAGGTGCGGTATTCGCCGACATCGTTCTCGTTGAGAGACAGATTGTGGATCGAGACGCCTGCTGTGACATTGGCGCCGTCGGCCTTGGCCCTCGTTACCGCGTTTGCCGCCATGGCAGTCGAGATCTTGGCCGCGTGATAGGCGCCGCCAGTCAGCCGCGCCAGCGCAAGATCGCGCTCCAGCGGAATGGACTCGGCCTCGCGCGGAATGCCGGCAAGGCCGAGCCAGCTGGCATAGAGGCCTTCGTTCATGACGCCTGATGAAGCGAGGTCGGCGTCCTGGGTTTCATGCGCGATCACGCCGCCGAAATCGCGCGCATAGGTCAGCGCGCGGCGCATCACCAGTGCGCTTGATATGGTGTGCCGCCCGTCAGTGAAGGCGATCGCGCCGGCCTCGCGCAGCAGGCCGAATTCGGTCATCTCGCGGCCTTCGAGGCCTTTTGTGATCGCCGCCGCCGGAAAGATGTTGACGATGGCCGTGTCCTTGGCGGTGCGCAGCACGAATTCGACCAGCGCGACATTGTCGATCACCGGGTCGGTGTCGGGCATCATGACGATGGAAGTGACGCCGCCGGCGGCCGCCGCCACACTAGCCGAAGCGATGGTCTCGCGGTGCTCGCCGCCCGGCTCGCCGATGAAGACGCGCGCATCGATCAGGCCGGGAATGATTGCTTTGCCGGCGCAGTCGATGACGGTAGCATCTTGCGCAGCGCCCTGGTTCAAGGCCGCCTTGCCGGCGGCGACGATCTTGCGGCCCTCGACAATGACCGTGCCGACCTCATCGATGCCGCGCGACGGATCGACGATGCGGGCCCGGCTGAAGACCGTTGTGCTCATCGGGCAACTTCGCGGTTGCGGCGGGGGTCGAGCAGCGCTTCCATCACCGCCATGCGCACGGCAACACCCATCTCCACCTGTTCCTGGATGACGCTCTGCGGACCGTCGGCGATTTCCGAGGCGATCTCGACGCCGCGGTTCATCGGGCCGGGATGCATCACCAGAGCGCCGTCCTTGGCCGCCTTCAGTTTCTCAGCGTCGAGGCCGAAATAGTGGAAATATTCGCGCACCGAAGGCACGAAGGCGCCTTCCATCCGCTCGCGCTGCAGCCGCAGCATCATCACCACGTCCGCCTCCTTGAGCCCTTCGGCCATCGAACGGGTGACGATCACGCCCATTTTCTCGATGCCGGCGGGCAAAAGCGTGGACGGCGCCACCACGCGCACCTGCGCGCCGAGCGCATTGAGCAGCATGATGTTGGAACGCGCCACGCGCGAATGCAGGATGTCGCCGCAGATCGCTACGATCAGCTTCGACAGCGGGCCTCTGGCGCGGCGGATGGTCAGCGCGTCGAGCAGCGCCTGCGTCGGGTGCTCATGGGCGCCGTCGCCGGCATTGATCACCGAGCAGCCGACCTTTTGCGCCAGCAGCGCCGCGGCACCCGCCGACTGGTGGCGGATGATCAGGATGTCGGGATGCATGGCGTTCAGCGTCATCGCCGTGTCGATCAGCGTCTCGCCCTTCTTCACCGAAGAGCTGGCCACCGACATGTTCATGACGTCGGCGCCGAGCCGTTTTCCGGCCAGCTCGAACGACGATTGCGTACGTGTCGAAGCTTCGTAGAACAGATTGATCTGAGTGCGGCCACGCAGCGTCGAGGCCTTCTTCTCCGACTGCCGCGAGATCGCGACCGACCGGTCCGCCCTGTCCAGCAAAAGCTCGATGTCGGCGGGGGAAAGATCGCGGATGCCCAGAAGATGGCGGTGGGGGTAGAGTGGCAGGGACGAAGCGTCGGTCATCTCAAGGCGCTGCTATAGGGTGGAGGACCTTTGGCTGCAAGCACCAGCTTTGGATTGCGGCCTTTCTCCCCGGTATTTTCGTCGCGCGCGTTGCGCGGCTTGGGTTATAAACCGCTGATGGCTTCGGATTCGTGGCCTTGTGATGATAAGGACAGTGCGTGACCGATGACGTGACGAACCAGCCCCCGCCGCTGGCAGGCGGCAACGCCTGGCGGGGCGATCCGTTGATGATCCAGCTTGCCGAGCGTTTTTCCGACCCGGTGCGCAAGGATCTCGATGGGCTTGGCCGTTTCGTGCTGACGCAGGAGGCGCAGGAGCTGGCCCGCCTCGCCAATGTCGAGACGCCGAAGCTCAGGACCCATGATCGCCAGGGCCGGCGCATCGATCTGGTCGAGTTCCATCCAGCCTATCATGCGCTGATGCGCCGGTCGGTGGCGAACGGGCTGCATTCGTCGGTTTGGGAAAATGGCGATGCCGAGATCGGCCGCCGCCATCAGGTGCGCGCCGCCCGTTTCTACCTGACGGCCCAGCTCGAAACCGGGCATCTCTGTCCCATCACCATGACCAGCGCATCGCTGGCAGCGCTGATGGCCAGCCCAAAACTGTTTCGCGAATGGGCGCCGCGGGTGACGACACGCAAATACGACCAGAGCCAGAAGCCGCCGGTCGAAAAGGCCGGGCTGACACTCGGCATGGGCATGACCGAGAAGCAGGGCGGCACCGACGTCCGCGCCAACGTCACCAGGGCCGAGCGCGCCGGCAGCAGCTTCTATCGGCTGACCGGCCACAAATGGTTCATGTCGGCGCCGATGTCGGATGCGTTCTTGGTGCTGGGACAGGCGCCGGAAGGACTTTCCTGCTTTCTCGTTCCCCGCATTCTCGGCGATGGTTCGAGCAACGGCTTCCGCTTCCAGCGGCTGAAGGACAAGCTTGGCAACCGCTCCAACGCCTCGTCCGAAGTCGAATTCGTCAATGCCATCGGCGAGATGGTCGGCGAGCCCGGGGCAGGCGTCAAAACGATCATGGATATGGTGACGCTGACCCGGCTCGACTGCGCGATCGCCTCCTCGGCGATCATGCGAGCCGGGCTGGCCGAAGCCGTCCACCACAGCCGTCACCGCCAGGTGTTTGGAACCAATCTGATCGAGCAGCCGCTGATGCAGCGCGTGCTGGCCGACATGGCGCTCGACGTCGCCGCCGCCACCGCGCTGTCATTTCGACTGGCGCGCTCTTTCGACGAGGCGGCCGGCGACCGCGGCGAGGCGGCCTTCGCTCGCGCCATGACGCCGGTCGTCAAATACTGGGTCTGCAAGATCGCACCGCCGCTGCTCTATGAGGCGATGGAATGCCTCGGCGGCAATGGCTATGTCGAGGAGGCGCCGCTCGCCCGCTACTATCGCGAAGCTCCGGTCAACGCGATCTGGGAGGGATCCGGCAACGTCATGGCGCTCGACGTGCTGCGCGTGCTGGGGCGTGCACCCGGCCTGTTCGAGGAGGTGCTGGCCGGCATCGATCGCGATCTCGGCGCCGGCGGGCGCGGCACCGTCGGTGTGCTCAAGGCAGCAATGCAGGTCGCAGCAACCGATGAGGGTTCGGCCCGTCTGCTCACCGAGCAACTGGCGCTGTCGGCGGCAGCGGCGGAGCTCCGCAGGCTGGGTGCAGGGCGGATCGCCGACGCCTTCGTCGAGACGCGCCTCGCCGGCCAGTGGCGCAACACCTATGGCATGCTCGATTCACGCCATGACGCGCGTATGATCATCGACACGCTCTACCCACCGGTCACCTGAAGCGATTTCTCGTCGTTCGTCGCGCCGCTGTGGATGACCGTTAACCTTAACAAATGGTTTCCATTGCAGCGGCAGGCCGCAAAGCCCACTGTCCTGTTTACGGAAGCAGGAACGCTATGCGGCATGTATTGAGCTCCTTTCTGGCCTTGCACTGGGCGGTCGTTTTCGCCCTGCTGGCGTTCATCTGCATCGATGGGAATCGCGGTGTTGCGGCAGCGCTTGGCGTGCTCGGCGTCGCCGTCCAGAACACCCGCTTCGTCGGCCTCGAAAACGCCGTCGTGGTGGCGCCGCTTGCCGTAGCGCTGCTTGTCGTAGCGGTGCTGTTCTGCTGGGCCTTTGTCGAGGCTCTGTTTAGCGACCCGACAGATCCGGACGCGACCGATAGCGTCGTGCGGGTTGCCTTCATCTGCGCCTCCGGCGTGCTGTCGCTGATTGTCGTCGGCGGCGCCGCGCAAGGCATCAACGGGCTGTTCATGGTTGTCGCGGTGCAACTGGCGGCACTGCTGGCTTCCTATGTCGCCATGCTCGCAGAGCGGCGGTCGGCCCTGGCCGCAGCGGTTCCGGGTACGGGTGAAATCAGTGCCGCCGCGCATGTGATGGCGAAGGCGGCGGCGCACAACTCGGCGCTCTCGCGCATTTCCGGCCGGCTGGACACGAACTTGAGGCCGGACACGAACTTGAGGGACCGCTGATGCGCACCTTGTTCGCGCTATGGGCGGCGCCGCTCGCCCTGTTCTGGGGCTGGTTCTTCCTGTCGCTCAACGACATCAATTTCGGCTATGTCATGCTGAGCCGCCAATTGCATGACCTCGTTTTCCAGCTCTATGGGGAGATGCTTGGTATCGATCCGGCGCTCATTCCCGGCATGGTGGCGAAGGCCTGCATCGTCGACAGTCTGCTGCTCCTGGCGTTTTGGGCATTTCGCCGGCGCCGGGTGATCGGTAGCTGGATCAGGATAATGCGCGACCGCTATTTCGACCAGGCGTCGACGCCGAGCGCCTGAAGCCGGTCGAGAGCGCCCTGCAGAATAAAGGCCGCCGCGGCCGAATCGATCTTGCCGGCGCGTTTGCGGCGCGAAAAATCCATCTCGATCAGCGTCCGCTCGGCCGCCACCGTCGACAGCCGCTCGTCCCACAAAACAAAGGGCAGGTCGGTCACACCAGCCATGTTGCGGGCGAAGGCGCGGGATTTCTGGGCGCGCGGGCCTTCCGATCCGTCCATGTTGACCGGCAGGCCGAGCACCACGGCCCCGACATTCTCTTTCTGCAGCAAGGCGAGCAGCACTGCGGCATCCAGCGAGAATTTCCTGCGCATGATGACGGGACGCGGGTGGGCGAAGGCAAAGCCCCGGTCGGAAACCGCCACCCCAATCGTCTTGTCGCCGAGATCGAGCCCGGCCAGCGTCTTGCCGCCGCCGAGCCGCGCCGGCAACTCCTCGATGGTGATGATGCTCAACGGCTTTCCTTGGACTACACGCCGCAAACGACGCTATGGGACTTTAATTTCACTGCCGGCGTTCTATCCTTTGGCGAAGGAAAAATCGAGGAAGGCATTCATGAAACTGACCTGGTACGGACATTCCGCATTTCGCGTCGAAACCACCGAGGCGAAAATCCTCATCGATCCCTACCTGATCGGCAATCCATCGTGGACGGGCGGCTGGGAAGAGCCGGCGGAAGGGGTCACGCATGTGCTGTTGACGCACGGCCACAGCGACCACATCAGCGGTGCGCTTGAAGTGCTCGGGAAAAGCGGCGCCATGCTGGTCGCCAATTTCGAGATCTGCATGTACCTGGTCGGCAAGGGCGTCAGCGACAAGAAGATCAATCCCGGCAATATCGGCGGCACTGTCGATTGCGGCGGCTTCACCACCACGTTCGTCCAGGCGCTGCATTCCTCTTCGTTCCCGGGCGACAAGGGCCAGAACACCTATCTCGGCAATCCCGGCGGCCTCGTCCTGCATTTCCAGGAAGACAAGACGCTCTATCATATGGGCGACACCGACATTTTTTCCGACATGGCGCTGATCAACGAACTGCATGAGCCGAAGATCGGCATCGTGCCGATCGGCGACCGCTTCACCATGGGCGGCGCGGTGGCAGCCCTTGCCTGCCGGCGCTTCTTTCAGTTCGAGACGGTCATTCCCAGTCACTTCGGCACGTTTCCGATCATCGACCAGACCGCCGACAAGTTTGTCGCGGGGTTGGAGGGTTCCGGCGTGAAGGTGGCATTGCCGGAGATCGGCAGGACAATCACCTTGTAGAGCGTGCACCTTGTAGAGCGTGCACCTTGTAGAGCATGCCAAAGGCGCCAGCTATTCGCTGCGACGGCGTTGCGCTGCCATCGACCTTCTGGGCCGGTTCTCGGCACGATGCATGTTGCGCGGCACGCGCCGCGCCGCTATAGCGCGGACTGGTTTTCCCGAGGCACAAGCAAATATGTCCGTTGATCTGCAGACTGTGAAGCGCGTCGCGCGTCTCGCCCGCATTGCGGTGAGCGAGGAGGACGCCGAGCGCATGACCGGCGAGTTGAACGTCATTCTCGGCTTTGTTGAGCAGTTGAACGAGGTCGACGTCTCCGGCGTTGAGCCGATGACGTCGGTCATTCCGATGGAGATGAAGAAGCGCCCGGACGTGGTCACCGACGGCAGCAAGGCGGCCGATATCGTCGCCAACGCACCGGCCACCGAAGAGAATTTCTTCCTCGTTCCGAAGGTCGTGGAGTAGCGGGCCGATGGCAATCGAGATCGCCATCGAAACGCCGCTGCAGGACGACGTGCGCGGGCTGGTCAAGGAGCTCAACGACACGCTGCTGGAACTGACGCCGCCGGAGCACTGCTACCACATGACCGTCGAGCAGATGGCCGACAACCACACGACTGTCTTCATCGCTCGCGACAACGGTCTTGCCATCGGCTGCGGCGCGCTGAAGCGCCACGACGGCGCCGTCGGCGAGGTCAAGCGCATGTACACGCGGCCTTCGCATCGCGGGCAGAAGATCGGCGCCGGGATCGTCGAGCGAATCGAGGCGCTGGCGCGCAATGAAGGACTGAAGCGTCTGGTGCTGGAAACCGGCGACCGCCATCCGGCTGCGTGGACCGTCTATGAACGCGCCGGCTTTTCGCGCTGCGGCCCGGTGCTGGACTATCCCGATACCGGGTGGTCGGTGTTTTACGAAAAGAGCCTTGCCTGATGAGCGACCTGACCCACTTGACGATTTCGCAGGCCTGCGCCAAGCTGCGCGCCAGGGAAATCACCGCAACCGAGATCACCGAAGCCTATCTCCAGGCAATCGAGCGGGCCAATCCGGCGCTCAACGCCTATGTCGTCGTAACCGATGACAAGGCCCGCGACATGGCCAAGGCCTCCGACGCAAAGCTTGCGAAGGGCGAGGGCGGGCCGCTCGAAGGCATTCCGCTCGGCATCAAGGACCTGTTCGGCACCGAAGGGATCCACACCCAGGCCTGCAGCCATGTGCTGGACGGGTTCAAGCCGCACTACGAATCGACCGTCACCGCCAATCTGTGGGCCGACGGCGCCGTCATGCTCGGCAAGCTCAACATGGACGAGTTCGCCATGGGCTCGTCCAATGAGAGCTCCTACTACGGCCCCGTCGTCAATCCGTGGCGGCGTTCGCGCGTCGACACGATGGTGATGCCGACCACACATCAGGGCGATGGCGGTTTTGTCTCGGCCGGCGGCACCAGGACCGCGCGCACGCTCGACAACGCCCAGCTCGTGCCGGGCGGCTCGTCGGGTGGCTCGGCCTCCGCCGTTTCGGCGCTCCTGTGTGCCGGCGCCACCGCCACCGACACCGGCGGCTCGATCCGCCAGCCCGCCGCCTTCACCGGCACGGTCGGCATCAAGCCGACCTACGGCCGCTGCTCGCGCTGGGGCATCGTCGCCTTCGCTTCGTCGCTCGACCAGGCCGGTCCGATCGCCCGCGACGTGCGTGACGCCGCGATTCTCTTGAAATCGATGGCCTCGGTCGATCCGAAGGACACCACCTCGGTCGACCGCCCGGTGCCGGATTACGAGGCGGCGATCGGCAGGCCGATCAAGGGCATGAGGGTCGGCATCCCCAGGGAATACCGCGTCGACGGCATGCCCGACGAGATCGAGGCGCTGTGGCAGAAAGGCATTGCCTGGCTGAAAGATGCCGGCGCCGAGATCGTCGACATTTCGCTTCCGCATACCAAATACGCGCTGCCGGCCTATTACATCGTCGCGCCCGCCGAAGCCTCGTCGAACCTCGCGCGCTATGACGGCGTCCGCTACGGGCTGCGCGTGCCGGGCAAGGACATCGTCGACATGTACGAGAAGACCCGCGCCGCCGGCTTCGGCCGCGAGGTCAAGCGCCGCATCATGATCGGCACCTATGTCCTCTCCGCCGGCTACTACGATGCCTACTATCTGCAGGCGCAGAAAGTGCGCAATCTCATCAAGCGGGATTTCGAAAACGCATTCGCCGCAGGCGTCGACGTCATCCTGACGCCGGCGACGCCGTCGGCAGCCTTCGGTATCGCCGACGAGGACATGGCCGCCGACCCGGTCAAGATGTACCTCAACGACATCTTCACGGTGACCGTCAACATGGCCGGACTGCCGGGCATCGCCGTGCCCGCAGGGCTGGACGCCAAGGGCCTGCCGCTCGGACTGCAGCTCATCGGCCGGCCGTTCGACGAGGAAACCTTGTTCCAGACCGCCCATGTCATCGAACAGGCGGCGGGTACGTTCCAGCCGGAAAAGTGGTGGTAGTGTCGTCTCCCATCTGAAGGGGTGAGGGATGATCTACTATCTTTCCAAAATCTTTTGGCTCCTCGTCCAGCCGTTGAATCTGGCGATCATCCTGCTGCTGGTCGCGTTGCTTGCCGCCTTGGTCGGCCGTAAAAAGCTGTTTGTCACCGGCAGTGGGCTCGCGTTTCTCATCCTCGCCCTCTCGACCTGGACCTCGCTCGGCGCACTGATGCTCAATCCGTTGGAAGAACGCTTCCCGCGCCCGCTGCTACCGGAAAAGGCCGATGGCATCGTCGTGCTGGGGGGCGGCATGGAGGGCGCCGTCAATTTCGTGCGTGGCGGCTATGAACTGAGCGCAAGCGGCGATCGGATGCTCGCGGCGGCCGTGCTGGCCCGGCATTTTCCGACAGCGAAGGTCGTCATCTCCGGGGGCATCGCAATGATCGGCGATGGCGAGGGCGATGCAGAGACAGCGCCGCGTCTGTTCGCCGCGCTTGGTGTGACGGCCGATCGGCTGATCCTCGAGAAAGAATCCCGCAACACCTACGAGAACGCCGCCTTCACCCGGGAACTGGTCACCCCGAAACCGGGCGAGACCTGGCTGCGGTGACCTCGGCTTTCCACATGCCGCGCGCCAAGGCGCTGTTCGACAAAGTCGGCTTTGTCACCGTTGCCCGGCCGGTCGATTTCCGCACCTCCGGCAAGGAAGGCATCGGCCTGTCTCGCGACGATTCCTTCGGTTCGCTGCAGACCACCAGCACTGCGGTCCGCGAATGGATCGGGCTCCTCGCCTACCGGCTATCGGGCCGCATCGATCGGCTTTTTCCCGGACCAGGTGTCGGCTCGGGCGACTGACCGATCACGGCTTGCCGCGCCGCCGAGAAGAACTGGCGACGCACCAGAACCGCCAGCAACAGCAGCGTCGACAGCACGAACACTTTTGGGTCGACGAACCAGCCGAGATAGCCGATCGAGAAGAACACGCCGCGCATGCCGGAATTGAAATGTTTTCCGGCCAGCATGTTCATGCGCGCCGCCCGCCATACCGCCGTCTCGCTGACCGGGTTGCGTGAAGCCTCGCCGTGCGGGATCGGCACCGCACCGATCAGGATCGAGCAATAGTTGAACAGCCGGTAGGCCCAGCCGAACTTGAAAAAGGAATACGCAAGGATCAGCACCAATCCGAACACCTTCATCTGAAAGGCGGAGCGGGACGATGTCGTACCGAGCGGCAGGTCGCTCAGCACCGAAACAACCTGATCGGAGGCGCCGAGGAGGGCAAAACAGCCGCCGATCGCAATCAGCGAACTGGAGGCGAAGAAGGCGGTTCCCTGTTGAAGGCCGGCCATGATGGCGGTGTCGACGATGCGGACCTCGCGTTCGGCCATGGTCCGCATCCAGGCTTCACGCTGGACGTTCATCGCCGTCGTCAGCGACATGCGCCTGACCAGCTTTCCGTCGGCGGCGAGCGTATGCAGGACCCATACGAAAAGGAAGAAACCCAGCGCCGCGAGGTCTGCCGTCGACAAATGGAAGGAATCGCCCATGCGACCCTTTTACCACAAGCCGTGGCGCCGCTTCGATGGCGGACGCAACGATGTCGCTGCCGGAGCAAACAAGGTCGGCAGGTGCAGCGCCGCAATTTGCGAAAGAGCGGAAACATCACAGGAATTCCTATATGTAAATTCCAATAGGAGAGAGCGGCGCGTGTTCCTTTCGGTTTTCGACCTGTTCAAGATCGGCATTGGACCATCGAGTTCGCACACGATGGGACCGATGACGGCTGCGCGGCGTTTTCTCGACGAGGTCGCGGGAGATGACTGGCCACGCCCGGCCGGCGCCAAGGTCGACCGCATCGCTGCCAGCCTGCACGGCTCGCTTGCCTATACCGGCATCGGCCATGGTTCAGATCGCGCCGTCGTGCTCGGGCTTGCCGGCCAGACGCCGCAGACGGTAGACCCCGATCAGGCGGACAGCATCGTCGACCGTATCGCCGCCGAGAAGCGGATTTCGCCGCCCGGCCATCCGTCGTATCGCCTCGACCCGGCCACGGATCTGGTGCTTGATCGCAAGACGCCGCTTTCCGGCCACGCGAACGGCATGGCTTTCTCCGCCTATGGTGCCGACGACCGCCTGCTGCTCAAGCGCATCTACTATTCGATCGGCGGCGGCTTCGTGGTTTCCGAGGAGGAGCTGCAGCGGATGAAGGCGAAGGGCTCGGTGACGACGGAAGGCAAAAAAGTTCCATACCCCTTCAAGAACGCCGTCGAGATGCTATCGATGGCTGCGAAAAGCGGTCTTTCCATCGCCGACATGAAGCGCGTCAATGAAGAGACGCAGATGTCGCGTGAAGAGCTCGACGCCGGTCTCGACGGCATCTGGAGCGCCATGAAGAGCTGCATCGAGCGTGGCCTGTCGCAGGACGGCATCATGCCGGGCGGACTGAAGGTGCGCCGACGAGCGCGACAGTTGCATGACAAGCTGCAGGAGCAGTGGAGGCAGAACCGGCCCAATCCGCTGCTCGCCAACGACTGGCTGTCGATCTATGCCATGGCGGTGAACGAGGAGAACGCCGCCGGCGGGCGCGTCGTCACCGCGCCGACCAATGGTGCTGCAGGCACGCTGCCGGCGGTGCTGCGCTACTGGCTGCATTTCCATCCCGAGGCCGACCAGCCAAGCATTCGCGATTTCCTGCTGACCGCGGCGGCGATCGGCGGCATCATCAAGACCAACGCTTCGATCTCGGGCGCCGAAGTCGGCTGCCAGGGCGAGGTCGGTTCGGCCTCGGCGATGGCGGCAGCGGGGCTGTGCGCCGTGATGGGCGGCACGCCCGAGCAGGTCGAGAACGCCGCCGAGATCGCGCTCGAGCATCATCTCGGCATGACCTGTGATCCGGTCGGCGGGCTGGTGCAGGTGCCTTGCATCGAGCGCAACGCGCTCGGCGCCGTCAAGGCGGTGACTGCCGCGTCGCTGGCCATCAAGGGCGACGGTTTTCATTTCGTGCCGCTCGATGCCGCGATCGAGACCATGCGCCAGACCGGCCTCGACATGAACGAGAAATACAAGGAAACCAGCCTCGGCGGACTGGCCGTCAATATCGTGGAATGCTGAGCCAAACTTTGCACTGTGGATTGGCACTGTGGAGAATAGCGGCACTGTGGAGAAAGTCGACCGGGCCGTTGACGCCGTCGCGCCCCGGACTAAACCTTAATCCATGTCCCTCAATCTCATAAAGCTCTGCGTTGGCTGCGACAGCGTCGAAGATCTGGAAGAGTGGATCGCCTTCCGCCTCGACGAACGGCGGCGCGCCGGTGAACCGGTCGAGCACTACCACACCACCCGCATGATGCCGACGCGCGGCGCCGAGGTCACCGATGGCGGTTCCCTCTACTGGGTGATCAAGGGCAATGTGCAATGCCGCCAGTTGATCACCGAAATCCGTCCTTTCACCGATGACGAGGGTATCGGCCGCTGTCACCTGATGCTCGATCCCGCGGTCGTGCGCACTGAATGGCAGCCGCGCCGCGCCTTTCAAGGCTGGCGGTATTTGAAACCGTCGGACGCACCGGCCGATCTCGGCAAGGGCAAAGCGGGATTGGTCGAAATGCCGCCGAAACTCAGGCGCGAGCTTGCCGATCTCGGCCTTCTCTAGGAAGACCCCCAAAATTCAAGGCTGCCGTGATCGCTGGCCCTCCAGGTCG
The DNA here is from genome assembly GCF_935825525.1 of Mesorhizobium escarrei. GTDB lineage: Bacteria > Pseudomonadota > Alphaproteobacteria > Rhizobiales > Rhizobiaceae > Mesorhizobium > Mesorhizobium escarrei. The sequence continues at coordinate 74,128 of NZ_CAKXZT010000140.1, read as the reverse complement.
CCTCATGCTGGGCTTGCAAGCTGTGCGACAACGCCACATCTTGAATGTCATGAGCGACAAGAAGCAGCCCGTGCCCGCAAAGGCCAATCCTGCGCCGGTCGAGTCCCAATCGAGCACCGGCGAGATCGACGCGTTTATCCGTCAGGCAAGGACGCTCGCTGCGTCCGCGACCGGTACTGGCAGGCTGATCCTTTCCCTCGACGCGACGATGAGCCGCCAGCCGACCTGGGATCTCGCCTGTGCGCTGCAGGGCGAGATGTTCGATGCCGTCGGCAAGGCCGGGGCGCTCAAGGTCCAACTGGTTTATTTTCGTGGTCTTGGCGAGTGCCGCTCATCCGCATTCGTCACCGATACGGACACGCTGAAGCAGCTGATGACGCGGATCGAATGCCGTAGCGGCCACACCCAGATCGGCAAGGTGCTGGCCCATGCGCTGAAACAGACGGCGACAGCCAAGGTCAACGCGCTGGTCTATATCGGCGACGCGATGGAGGAAAATATCGACGATCTGGCGGAAAAGGCCGGCAGCCTCGGCCTGCACGGCGTTCCTGTCTTCGTCTTTCAGGAGGGCCATGATGCCGGCGCGGAAAAGGCGTTCAAGGAAATTGCGCGGCTGTCCAAAGGGGCTTGGTTCCGATTTGATCGGCGGGCCGCCGCAACCTTGGCCAGCCTGCTATCGGCGGTCGCCGTGTTTGCAACGGGCGGGCTGAAGGCCCTGGAGGCCAGGGGCAGGCCGGAAGACCGGCTGATGATCGAGCATCTGCGGGGCGGCAGGAAATGATGGGCGCGACTATCGCATTCGTGGCGTTGCTTTTGGTGCTGCTCGGCGTGGCCACGGTGTTTCTGCGCGCCGACCCCGCGAAACTCGCAAGCGGGATGAGGACGATTGGGCCCGTCCTGCTGGCGCTGATCGGTGTCGCCGCGCTTCTGGTTGGACGCGAAGGCATCGGCGGCTTGATCCTGTCGATGGCGCTCGCCTGGTATGGCTCGATGCGGATGAAGCGGCCGACGGCGAAACTGGAGCCGGGCAAGTATTCGACGGTGCGCACCGCAGCACTCGAAATGGAGCTTGATCACGATACCGGCAGCCTGGAGGGGCTCGTGCTCGCCGGCCGCCATGAAGGCAAGATGCTAGGCACGATGAGCCTTGCGGAATTGCAGCAGCTTTATCGCGAACTCCCCGGCGACCCGGAGAGCCGCCAACTGCTAGAGACGTATCTTGACGGCAGATTTCCCATCTGGCGCAAAGACGCTGAGGCGAATGGTGGCGACGGGCTGGGTGTTTCGCCAGGTTCGGGCGCCATGACTAAGGAGGAGGCCTACAAGATCCTTGGTCTTGAAGCGGGGGCCGCCGCGGCGGATGTCCGCAAGGCGCACCGCCGCCTGATGCAGCGCCTGCACCCCGATCTCGGCGGCACTTCTTTTCTGGCTGCGCGGATCAACGAAGCCAAGGACGTCTTGCTCTCCAATCACAACTAGTCTCCTTCGACGCATAATTTTCCCGGGAGATGTTTCGACGCCTCCTACTGGTGGACGGCGTAGCACTCGATTTTCTTTTTCTTCAGGGCGTTGCAGGCTTTCCAGGCGGCAGCCTTCGAGCCAAAACCGAACCGGGCGCGGTAGTAGGTGACGCCGTCCTTTTCGAAGGCGACGGTGAAGCCCACAGCTTCGGCCAGGACCGAAGGCGCCTGTTTGCTCGTCTCGTCCAGAAGAGCCTGGGCTTCGGACTGTTTTGGCGAAGAGGCGACCTGGACTGCCCAGCCGGACGGCACCGATGCCGTGTTGACGGGATCGACCGTTGCCGGTTCGGCATAGGCTGCTGCGACCCGTGCGGTCGCCACGTCGTCCGCCGTGGCCGCGGCCACTGTCTCGACCTTCCTGGTCTCAACGACGGGCCTGGTCTCTACGACGGGGGTGGCTTCTTCAACGACGGGCTCGGTTTCCTCGACAAGGGAGGCAATGGCATCGTCCGGGGCATCGTCGTCCGGGGCATCGCCGTCCGGCCTGCTGTCCGGCTTCGGCGCGTCGCGCTTGGGCAGGAATACTTTCGCCAGAGCGGTGATCGGGCTGCCACCACTGGCCTTGGCGATCAGCATGCCGCTGCCGCGCGACGACGCCTTCGGCAGGTAGGTTTTGATCAATGCGGCCATCTGGTTGTCGCGGCTGCCGCCGGATTTCCCGCCTATGACCACCGCGACGATGCGGCGATCGCCGTCGTCGACCGAGGAGACGAGATTGTAGCCGGAGGCGCGGGTGTAGCCAGTCTTGATGCCGTCGACGCCCTTGATGCGTCCAAGCAGGCGGTTGTGGCCGTTGATGCGCCTGCGGCCGTAGAGAAAGGAACGCTGCGAGAAATAGCTGTAATACTGGGGAAAATGCTCCCGCAGCGCGATGCCGAGCACCGCCATGTCGCGGGCGGTGGTGAACTGACCGGGATTTGGCAAGCCGTGGGCGTTGCGGAAAACGGTCCCCTTCATGCCCAGTGCCCGCGCCTTGGCTGTCATCATGTGGGCGAAATTGGCTTCATTGCCGCCGAGAAGTTCGCCGAGCGCGGTTGCAGAGTCGTTTGCCGACTTGGTCACCATCGACAGGATCGCGGTCTCGACCGTGATCGCGCCGCCTCGTCTGACGCCGAGTTTGGTCGGCGGTTCGGCAGCAGCATTGGCAGAGAAGACGACCCGGGAGTTCTTGCTGATCTTGCCGTTCGCCATGGCCTCGAAGGCCAGGTAAAGCGTCATCATCTTGGTGAGTGAGGCGGGATAGCGTCGGCCATCGGCATTCGAAGAGTAAAGCACCTTGCCGGACTTGGCGTCGATGACGATCGCCGCCGACCTCGCCGCCATGGACGAAGCAGCGTCGGCAACGACGAATGTCATCGCCAAAGCGAGGATCATGATCATTTTCAACGAGGACGCGGATTTGGAGAGAATGCCCGACAACGCCTGACGCACCGATGGTTCCTTTGAATTTTTGTTGCGGTGGAGGCGGCAAAGGGATCCTGCCTCACTTCAAGCCAAGCTATCGCAGCCAGCGTTACCAATCCGTTTATGGTAACCGCGGCGTTCACCATTTTCTTCGAGCTTGAGCTTTTCTTTATTCGAATTTTAGCCATTGCCAGATGGTTACGCCGATTTGCTGGCCGGATGGCCGGGGCCGCACCCGGTGAAACCCGGACTCGGTGAAACCTTGACCTTTTGTGCAGTGCACAATATATTACTTGCATTGCACAACGCGGCCGGGGCAAGGCCGCGCCCACCGCTCAAGGACAACTGTCAAGGGATTGCGTGAATGACCCAGACCTATGAGGATTTCAGCAAATACGGCAAGGAGTTTGCCGACACCGGCTTGAAGAGCTTCGCATCCCTTTCCAAGGGCGCGCAGGCCATCGCCACCGAGGCGGGCGAGTACACTAAGAAAAGCTTCGAGGCCGGCAGCGCAGCAGCCGAGAAACTTTTGTCGGCCAAGTCGCTGGAGAAAGCGATCGAGATCCAGTCCGATTTTGCCAAGCAGTCGTACGAAGCCTTCGTCACCGAAGCCACCAAGATCGGTGATCTCTATGCCGAACTCGCCAAGGAAGCCTACAAGCCGTTCGAATCAATGGTCGCAAAGGCGAAATAATCTCCTATAAGATGTGAGCAGGGCCCTTGGGCCTGCAAGACGGACCCGGTCGCGAACGTGCGGCCGGGTTTTTTCATGGCAATTTGAAATCAGGGCTCTGCTGCCTTCACGATTTCGAAAAATCGGTCAAGTTTGGCCACCTAGCCATATTGTCAGCTAAACAGAAGGGCTTAAAATCATTCATCGAACACCTACATGTCGAACTCGCATGGGGATTCGAAAAGGCAGGGTTACGTGACTACAGGTTTGACTGCCACAACAGATGTGGTGCGGATGCAAAACGGCAGCGACGGCAACGAGACCGGTCGCGGCACGGCTGTCATCACGCGCACCAAAACCAAGACCAAGAAGCCTAGCCTTTATCGGGTCCTCATTCTCAACGACGACTACACACCCATGGAATTCGTGGTTCACGTGCTGGAGCGTTTTTTCCAGAAGGACCGTGAAGCCGCCACACGCATCATGCTTCATGTTCACAATCATGGAGTGGGCGAGTGCGGGGTCTATACATTCGAGGTGGCCGAGACCAAAGTGTCTCAGGTCATGGATTTCGCCCGACAGAATCAGCATCCGCTGCAATGCGTGATGGAGAAGAAGTGAGGTAACATGCCGGCTTTCTCCCAAGGCCTGGAAAAGGCGCTTCACCAGGCGCTGACGCTCGCCAATGAGCGGCACCACGAATACGCGACCCTTGAACATTTGCTGCTCGCGCTCATCGACGACACCGAGGCGGCCGCGGTCATGCGCGCCTGCAACGTCGATCTGGACGAGCTGAAGCATACGGTTCTCACCTATATCGACACCGAGCTCGACAATCTCGTTACCGGCTACGACGAGGATTCCAAGCCGACGGCCGGTTTCCAGCGCGTCATCCAGCGCGCGGTGATCCATGTGCAGTCGTCCGGCCGCGAGGAAGTCTCCGGCGCCAACGTGCTCGTTGCCATCTTCGCCGAGCGCGAGAGCCACGCCGCCTATTTCCTGCAAGAACAGCAGATGACCCGCTACGACGCGGTCAACTACATCTCGCATGGCATCGCCAAGCGGCCCGGCGCATCTGAGACGCGGTCGCCGCGCGGCGCCGATGACGAGCAGGGCCAGAGCGGCGCCGAGCCGCAAGAGGACGGCGGCAAGAAAAAGCAGCAGCAGGACGCGCTGACCGCCTATTGCGTCAATCTGAACAACAAGGCCAAGGCCGGCAAAATCGATCCGCTGATCGGCCGCGAGTCCGAGATCAACCGCACCATCCAGGTGCTGTGCCGCCGTTCCAAGAACAATCCGCTCTATGTCGGCGACCCCGGCGTCGGCAAGACGGCGATCGCCGAGGGCCTCGCCAAGCGCATCGTCGAGGGCGACGTGCCGGAAGTGCTGCACAACGCCACCATCTTCGCGCTCGACATGGGAACATTGCTGGCCGGCACCCGCTATCGCGGTGATTTCGAAGAGCGGCTGAAGCAGGTCGTCAAGGAGCTCGAGGATTATCCGGGCGCGGTTCTGTTCATCGACGAGATCCACACCGTGATCGGGGCAGGGGCGACGTCTGGCGGCGCCATGGATGCGTCGAACCTGTTGAAGCCGGCGCTGTCGTCCGGAACGATCCGCTGCATCGGCTCGACCACCTACAAGGAGTTCCGCCAGTTTTTCGAGAAGGACCGCGCCTTGGTGCGGCGCTTCCAGAAGATCGACGTCAACGAACCGACCATCGAGGACGCCATTGAGATCATGAAGGGTCTCAAGCCATATTTCGAGGAGTTCCACAAGGTTCGCTACACGTCTGAGGCGATCAAGGCTTCGGTTGAACTGTCGGCGCGCTACATCAACGACCGCAAGCTGCCGGACAAGGCGATCGACGTGATCGACGAGACCGGCGCCTCGCAAATGCTGGTGCCGGAGGCCAAGCGCAAGAAGACCATCGGCATCAAGGAGATCGAAGCGACGATCGCCACAATCGCCCGCATTCCGCCGAAGACGGTTTCCGCCGACGACGAGAAGGTGCTGGCCGGTCTCGATGTCGAGCTGAAGCGCGTCGTTTACGGTCAGGACACCGCGATCACGGCTTTGACCTCGGCGATCAAGCTGGCGCGGGCCGGCCTGCGCGAACCGGAGAAGCCAATCGGCTCCTATCTGTTCTCGGGGCCGACCGGCGTCGGCAAGACCGAAGTGGCAAAGCAGCTCGCCGCCTCGCTCGGCGTCGAGCTGATCCGCTTCGACATGTCCGAATATATGGAACGCCACACCGTCTCACGGCTGATCGGCGCGCCTCCCGGCTATGTCGGCTTCGACCAGGGCGGCCTGTTGACCGACGGCGTCGACCAGCATCCGCATTGCGTGCTGTTGCTGGACGAGGTCGAGAAGGCGCATCCGGATCTGTTCAACATCCTGTTGCAGGTCATGGACCATGGCAAGCTGACCGACCACAACGGCAAGCAGATCGACTTCCGCAATGTCATCCTGATCATGACCACCAATGCGGGCGCCTCGGATGCGCAGCGCGCGGCGATCGGTTTCGGCTCGACCAAGCGCGAAGGCGACGATGTCGAAGCGATCAACCGGCTGTTCACGCCGGAGTTCCGCAACCGTCTCGATGCGATCATCCCGTTTGGGTCGCTGCCGGTTCCGGTCATCCACCAGGTGGTGCAGAAGTTCGTCATGCAGCTCGAGGCCCAGCTCTCCGAGCGTGGCGTCACCTTCGACCTGTCGCAGGAGGCGATCGCCTGGCTGGCCGAGAAGGGCTATGACGAGCGCATGGGAGCACGGCCGCTCGGCCGCGTCATCCAGGAGCACATCAAGAAGCCGCTGGCCGACGAGGTGCTGTTCGGCAAGCTCAAGAAGGGCGGCACGGTGCGTGTCACCGTCGAGAAGAAAGAGACCGGCGAAACCGGGCTGAAGCTCGAGTCGCTCGCCGACGAGGCGCCGGTCAGGCCGAAGAAGGAAGAACCGGACGACACGCCAAAACCCAAGAAAGCTGCCGGCAAGAAGCCCGCCGCGAAAAAGGCGATCGCGCAGAAGCCGGAGCCCAAGGGCAAGGATGGCAGCAAGCGCAGCCTGGTGCCGCAACTGCCCCGCAAGGGGTGATGGCCTGAAAGCTAAAAAAAGCCCCGGGAACGGGGCTTTTTTTATTGGATAAAGAGTGGCCGAAGGCGTTGTGTGCGACGCCCGGCTTCAGGTCCCCAGCGCCGCTCGTATCTTGCCGGCGTTCTCAGCCAACACTTCTGGCTTCTCCATCTGCCCGCTATGCGGCTTCAAAGGGATGCCCTCGAAGCGTGGAATGACATGGACATGGAGGTGGTAGACGGTCTGGCCCGAAGCGGGCTCGTTGAACTGCAGGATGGTGACGCCATCGGCGCCGAAGGCCTTCTTCACCGCCACCGCTACCTTCTGCACGATAGCGAAGAGTGGTCCGAATGTTGCCGGATCCGCGTCAAGCAGGTTGCGCGACGGCGCCTTCGGCACAACCAGCGTATGACCCGGCCCTTGCGGCATTACATCCATGAAGGCGACAACCGCGTCATCTTCATAGACGCGATGCGACGGGATTTCACCGCGCAGGATTTTCGCGAAGATATTGTTGCTGTCGTAGGTGGTTTCGGCCATGGCGTGGGCTCCGGATTGTGCCTTGCTCTACCGTATCGACCCGACAACCGGAATCGATTTTCGGAAAGTACGATGCGGAGGTTCGAAGTGTTAATGCATGTCGCGCGCTCTAATCGTCGGCCAGATCCTTGCGGAACGGGGTGTGCTCTTCGAGATAGCCGGCCATCCGCTCCACTTCGCGGCGCTCGCGCCTGAGATAGTCGGCGACCGCATTGCGCAAGGCAGGATGCGCAATGTAATGCGCCGAATGCATGGTCACCGGCCTGTAGCCGCGCGCCAGCTTGTGCTCGCCTTGCGCGCCGGCTTCGACCACTTTCAGCTTACGGTGAATGGCGAAGTCGATCGCCTGGTGATAGCAGACCTCGAAATGCAGGAAGGGATGGTCCTCGATGCAGCCCCAGTTGCGCCCGTAAAGCGCATCGGAACCGATGAAATTGATAGCGCCGGCAATGTAGCGTCCATTGCGCTTGGCCATCACCAGCAGGACGTCGTCGGCCATGCGCTCGCCGATCATCGAGAAAAACTCGCGGCTGAGATAGGGCCGGCCCCATTTCCTGCTGCCGGTATCCATGTAGAAGGCAAAGAAGTCGTCCCAGACCCTTTCGGTCAGGTCCTTGCCGGTCAGCCAGTCGATCGAGATGCCGTGAGCGAGCGCCTCGCGCCGCTCCTTCTTCATCGCCTTGCGCTTGCGCGATGCCAGAGTGGCGAGAAAATCGTCGTAGGTCGAATAACCCTCGTTGAAGAAGTGGAACTGCTGGTCGGTGCGGTGCAGGAAGCCCGCCGCTTCCAGCGCCTCGACATCCCTGTGCTGCGCGAAAGTCACGTGCGCGGAGGATACGCCGAGCTTTTCCGTCACCGCCTTCAGGCCGGCTGCCAAGCCGGCCTTAACGGCGCGACTGTCCTCGCCCTTGTTGACCAACAGCCGAGGGCCGGTGACCGGCGTGAACGGCACGGCGCATTGCAGTTTTGGATAGTAACGCCCGCCGGCGCGCTCGAACGCGTCCGACCAGCCGTGATCGAAAACATATTCGCCCTGGCTGTGCGATTTCAGGTAGCAGGGAATGGCACCGAGGAGCTTTCCCTGCGCTGTCTCGAGCCTGAGATGATGGCCCTGCCAGCCGGTGCGCCGCACGGCGCAGCCGGAATCCTCAAGCGCGCTCAAAAAGGCGAAGGAAACGAGCGGGTTGTAGCCGTTTTCTGTGTCACCGCGTGAGGTCCCACCGAGGCCGTCCCATTCAGCGCAGGTGAAGGTGCCGATGCCGGAGGCAACCCGGATCGCATATGCTCCATTCGCCGTTTGCCCGTCGCCTTCATCGCCTTGATCCATGAGGCCTATTTAAGCTCCGTGCCGGTCCATGCAAGCTCGGTTCAAGCGACCTGCACAAGATCCGGCTCAAATCCTTCGAACGTCATCTGGTCGGCAAATCTGAAGGTCAGGTCGACCGCCGGTTGGTCGAGCACGGTCCAGGTGATGACCGGCATTTTGAGCCTTTTTCGCACAAAACTGACAAACCGGTTCGGCAGGTCGCCTGCGGCGTAGGAGGTGAAGGCGATGTCGTGCGCCAGCATGGCGAAATGCGCCTCGATCAGCTTGACTTCGTTGCCATAAGCGGTCAGCCCGCCCGGAATGCCGGGCGCGTGTTTCGGGAAATCGCGGATCAGCCAGTGGTCGAACGACATGATCGCCACCTTGCCCTTGTAGTTTTTGAGCATTTTGCCGACGCTTTCCACCAAGCCTTCGTCACGGCCGGGAACCCCTTTCAGCTCGACGACCACCGGCACGCGACCATCGATCAGGTCGAGGGTCTGCTGCAGCGTTGGCAGATGATCTGATGTGCCGCCGATCTTGAGGGCCGTCATTTCTGCTGCCGTGCGCTGCCAGACGAAACCGTCCTGGCCGGTCAGTCGCTTCAGATCGCCATCGTGGATGATCACCGGAACGCGGTCTGACGACAGATGCACATCGCATTCGATCGCATAGCCGCGTTCAGCCGCAGCGGCAAAGGCGGAAAGCGTGTTCTCCCAGCGCGTCTTGTTCATGTCGTGGAGGCCGCGATGGGCAATGGGTCGGGCCGTCAGCCAGGAAAGGTCGGTCATGCCAGGCTCATTCGACTTCCAAGATGGCTTCGATTTCCACTGCGGCATTAAGCGGCAGGGAGGCGGCACCGACGGCGGCGCGGGCATGCTTGCCGGGATCGCCGAGCACTGCAACCAGAAAATCCGAGGCGCCGTTGGCAACCAGGTGCTGTTCGACAAAATCCGGCGCCGAGGCGACGAAGACGGTGATCTTCACCACGCGGCGGATTTTCTCGAGATCGCGAAGTGCTGCCTTGGCCTGCGCCAATATGTTGATCGCGCAGTATTTTGCCGCTTCCTGGCCGGCTGCGGTGTCGACATCACGGCCGAGCAGCCCGCTCGCCTGCAGCTTGCCCTGCTTGAGCGGCAGCTGTCCGGCGATGAACAGCAGATTGCCTGACCTGCAATAGGGCACGTAATTGGCGGCGGGCGCGGCGGCGACCGGTAGCGTCACGTCGAGATCGCTTAGCCGCTTTTCGATTGTCTCATTCATGGTATTTCCCTATTGCTTGATGAGGCTGCGCAGGCTGGGCCGAAATTGCAATTTTTGCCTCGCTTCCGCCACGACTTTTTTTAAGCTGAACCCTCTTTCCATGCGACCTGCCATCAGGGCGCGATGATCGGAGCCCCTCATGCGCGCAACACGCCTCGCATTCCACGCTGTCCTGCTGCCAGCAGTGTTCTCGATGGCGCCGGCTTTTGCCGTACCGGCGCTGCAAGCGCATCGCGCGGTTTATGATCTGACCCTGGACAAGGCCTCTGACCGCTCGGGCATCACCGGCATTTCCGGCCGCATGGTCTATGAGTTCAATGGCTCGCCTTGCGAAGGCTATACGGTGAAGTTCCGTTTCGTCACCCAGATCGTCACCAACGAGAATACAAGGCTGACCGACCAGCAGACGACCACCTTCGAGGACGCCGAAGGCAAGACCTTCTCGTTCGTGACAAAATCCTTCGTCGACCAGACTCTCGACAAGGAGGTCAAGGGCACCGCGACGAAGGAGACAAACCGCCTCAAGGTCGATATCGACAAGCCGGAGAAGAGCAGCGTCGAACTGCCGGCCACCCAGTTTCCGACACAGCATCTGGTCGAACTGATCGACAAGGCCGAAAAGGGCGAAAATTTCTACGAAACCAACCTGTTCGACGGTTCGGAAGATGCCAACAAGGTGATGACCACCACCGTCGTCGTCGGCAAGAAATCCGATGCCGACAAGGCCGATCCGGAAGTGCCGGCACTGGCAAAACTCGCCAGCGACAAATACTGGCCAGTCGACATCGCCTATTTCGACAGCACCGACAAGTCAGGCGAGGAGGTGCCGGAATACCGGATCAGCTTCAAGCTGCATGAGAACGGCATCACGCGCGACCTCCTCATGGACTACAACGACTTCTCGATGACCGGCAAGCTGGTCAATCTTTCGCTGTTCGATCAGACGAAACCCTGTCCGTCGAAATAGAGCCTTGGGTTAGCCACGCCCGCAAGGCGGCGGCGAATGACTTGAACACGCCGCAATTGCATTTCAACCTCTACGCCGAGGGATCGATCGGGGGGTGGGTTGAGCAAAATCGACGTGTTCGTGGCGCCGACGCCTAATCCGGCGCTGATCAGGATCATGACTGTCGTCAACCGGGTCGTCATGCTGCGTGGCATTCCCGTGTTTCGCGATCTGTTGCCGTTCAACCGCGTGGCCGGATTGCGTGGTGTCGCCAATGTCCGCCATATCGACTTTCCCGACGACGACCGGCAACGGCTGAAGGCCTGTTGCGGCGCAGGCAAGGCGACGTTCATCACGCCCAACCATCCGGAATTCTTTACCGACTGGATGATCGACAAGGAGATCGTCTCGCGGGTCAGTCCGCTCGCGGCATCCTGGGCCACGCATGGCGTCGTCAACGGCCTCGGCCGGATCATGCAGAAATTCTGGCTGGCCAACAATCTGATCGCCCAGATACCCGGCAACAGCGGTGCTGCCAAGGAACACTCGATCGCCTGGGCGCTGAAAGGGCATGCTGTTCTCTTGCACCCTGAAGGCGGCGTCGGCTGGCATGCCAATGTCGTCGGTCCGCTCCTTCCGGGGGCGGTCGAGATGGGGTTCGACGCGCTCAAACGCGGTCGCGCCACAGATCAGGATTTCGAAGTCTGGATCGCGCCGGTTGTCTGGAAGCTCGCCTTCACCAAAAATGTCGAGCCGGCGCTGGCGCAGGAATGCGCCTATGTCGAGAAAAGTCTGAAGGTCGAATGCCGTTCCGCCGATACGCTGCCGGAGCGCATCCACCATATCTATGCGACGCTGCTGTCGCGCGATGAGATTGCCTGCGGCAGGGCGCCCGACGAGCGGGCTTCGTACGCTACGCGTCAGAAGCAACTGCTGCTCGAGCTGAGCCTGCGCCTGGGGGAGGGTATATCGGTCGATCCCGGCGCCAGCGAGATCGCCCAGCTTCTGCGCCGGTCGCGCCGCTGGGTGCGGGAAGGCACCGGCGACGCCGAGCAACAAAAACAGATCCGCTCGCTGGCGGACACGATCCAGCGTCTCCAACGCGTCGGACCGTGGGTCTCAGCCAACCCGCGTATCACGCAAGAGGAGATCGCAGAGCATCTGAAGCGCATTCGTAACGACTATTGCAAGGGCACGCTGCGCGACACGATCAATCGCTTCGTGCCGCAACCGGCCGGGCCGCGTTGCGCGCATATCCGGGTGCCGGAGCCGTTGGGATTGCACGCCTTTCCTGGCTCGATCGACGACGCGCTCGCCGAACTGCACAGCCGCATGCAGGCGGCTGTCACCACGAGAGTAGCCGAACTCGAAGCCGCCGGCGGCTTCATTTTCTATCCGAATCCTTTCTATCATCGCTAACGTTGGATCTCGGCTGCGGGTGAGCTGCGGCTCCGCTGGTCGGCGCAAGATGAAGGAGTGCGGCAAGCCTTATGGCGGTCTATGTCGACGCGGCGATCTGGAAATGGGTCGGCCACCGCTGGTGTCATCTGCTGGCCGACGACACCGATGAGCTGCATCGTTTTGCAGCACAGCTCGGCATCAAGCGCTCGTCCTATCAGGGGCCGCCGAAGACATCGGCGCCGCATTATGACATAACCGGCTTCGAGCGCGACCGTGCGGTGCGGCTAGGCGCCGTCGAATGCAGCCGCGAGGAGATCGTTGCTGTTTTCCGGCGGGTCCGCGTGCCGAAGGGAAAGATACGACCATGACATTGGCGGCATTTCTAGCTTATTGCGCCGCGATCACATTTGCCGCCGCGACGCCTGGCCCGGCGATGTTCACGGTCATCGCCAACGGCGTCTCGCGCGGGTTCGTTCGCGCTTTCCTGGCTGGGCTCGGCATCGCCGCTGGCGACGCGGTGCTGGTGACTTTGGCGTTGCTCGGTCTCGTGGCGCTGGCACAGACCTTCGAATGGGGGGTTTTCTCATCCTGAAATATGCGGGTGCTGCCTATCTGATGTTTCTTGGCATCGGAATGTGGCGATCGGCTTCCGCGCGATCAGATGAACTGCAGGCAACGCAGGCAAGACTATCTCGATCTTTTTTCCTCGGCATCTCCATCGCGCTGGGCAACCCCAAGGCGATCCTGTTCCACGCCTCCATCATGCCGTTGATCCTCGATCTCAACACAATGAGCTTCGCCGAGGGGCTGCTCGTGGTTGCGGTCGTGATCGGCGTCAACATGATCACCATGGGCGTCTATGCGGTGCTTGCCGGGCAGGCTGCAAGCTGGTTCAAGACGCCAAGGCGGATGCGCTTGATGAACAGGTTCGCCGGTGGCGCCATGATCAGCACCGGTGCGCTGATCGCCGCACGTTGAGCCGCAGGACACCGCAGCGCTTGCGTTTGCCGCGCAACCCCTCTATATGCGCGCTCATTCCACACACGGACTTTGGTGTCTGCCCGGGAGAAATCCGGCTGAAACCTCCGGTGGCGTTCGAGGACAAAGTCCAGAAATGCCTGTGTCCGTGGAGGCTAACCGGAAAAGGAAATAACAATGGCTCTGCCTGATTTCAGCATGCGCCAGCTTTTGGAAGCTGGAATTCACTTCGGCCACCAGACCCACCGCTGGAACCCGAAGATGGCGCCCTATATCTATGGCGCTCGCAACAACATCCACATCATCGACCTCTCGCAGACGGTGCCGCTGCTGCACCAGGCGCTGAAGCAGGTTTCCGACACCGTCGCCAAGGGTGGCCGCGTGCTGTTCGTCGGCACCAAGCGCCAGGCGTCCGATATCGTTGCCGACGCCGCACAGCGCTCGGCCCAATACTATGTCAACTCCCGCTGGCTCGGCGGCATGATGACCAACTGGAAGACGATCTCGAACTCCATCCAGCGCTTGCGCAAGCTTGACGAGATGCTGGCCGGCGAGGCCCAGGGGCTCACCAAGAAGGAGCGCCTCAACCTCGACCGCGAGCGCGAGAAGCTCGACAAGGCGCTGGGCGGCATCAAGGACATGGGCTCGACGCCCGACCTGATGTTCGTGATCGACACCAACAAGGAAGCGATCGCCATCCTCGAGGCCAAGCGTCTCGGCATCCCGGTCGTCGCCATCATCGATTCCAACTGCGACCCGGACAAGATCGATTTCCCGATTCCGGGCAATGACGACGCGGCCCGCGCCATCCAGCTCTATTGCGATCTGATCGCCAAGGCTGCAATCGACGGCATCGCTCGCCAGCAGGGCGCGCTTGGCGTCGACGTCGGCGCGTTGGCCGAGGCTCCGATCGAGCCGGCACTCGAGCCGACGCCGACCGCCGAGACACCGGCCGCCCAGACACCGGAAGCGTAACAGCGAAGGCCGGTTTCGGCCTTCATCTTTCTCATATTTTGGCGCGCTAAGCGCTGGCGCCAGGCGCATCATCGAGGACCGGTGGTGCGTCGGTGCATTTTAAACAAAGAGGCGACAATGAGCATTTCGGCTGCACAGGTCAAAGAACTCCGCGACTTGACCGGCGCGGGCATGATGGACTGCAAGATGGCGTTGAACGAGACCAACGGCAACATGGAAGAGGCCGTCGACTGGCTGCGCAAGAAGGGCATCTCCAAGGCCGACAAGAAGGCCGGCCGTACCGCGGCCGAAGGCCTCATCGGCGTCGATTCCGGCGTGCGTGAGGCGGCGGTCGTCGAGGTCAATTCCGAGACCGACTTCGTTGCCCGCAACGCTGCCTTCCAGGAGATCGTCGCCAACGTCGCCAAGGTGGCGCTCGCCTATGGCGGCAAGACCGAGGCCGTCGCAACCGCACCGTATCCGGGTTCCGACAAGTCGGTTGCCGACACCATCAAGGACGCTGTCGGCACCATTGGTGAGAATCTTGGCTTCCGCCGGTCGGCCAAGCTCACCGTCGAGCAGGGCGCCGTCGCAACCTACGTCCACAATGCGGTTGCCGACGGCCTTGGCAAGCTCGGCGTGCTGGTCGCCATCGAGACGTCTGGCAACGCGCAGCCCGCCAACGCCTTTGCGCGTCAGGTCGCCATGCATGTCGCCGCCACCAACCCGATGGCGCTGACCACGGAAGAACTCGATCCGGCCGCGGTCGAGCGCGAGAAGGCGATCTTCGCCGATCAGGCACGTCAGTCCGGCAAGCCGGAAGCGATCATCGAAAAGATGGTCGAGGGCCGCCTGCGCAAGTTCTACGAAGAAGTCGTGCTGCTCAAGCAGGCTTTCGTGCTCAATCCTGACATCACCGTCGAGAAGGCGCTGCAGGATGCCGAGAAGGAAATCGGCGCACCGGCCAAGATCACTGCCTACCTGCGCTTCGCGCTCGGCGAGGGCATCGAAAAGGACGAGACCGATTTTGCGGCGGAAGTCGCGGCGGCGGTCAAGAAGTAAAACGCACTCTATCTTTCTGAAAAGACTTTACGGCCGGTTGTCCGCGTGGATGCCCGGCCGATTTCTTGCGCGGTATCGATGAAGGCCAGGCTTCGGCGACAGGCCGGCTGGCCATCTGCTCACGCCCGGATCTGCTCATGCCTGGATCTGCTCATGGCTCATCCAAGGATGTACCCGTGAAAGTTGCATTTGCCGGTGTAAGCCAATGGCTGGAAGAGCGTTTACCGGTTCCGGCGCCGCGTGACATCGCGGCGCCCTTCGTGTATCGGAACGCCAATGTTTCGGGGCAGCGCCTGCGCGGGGAAGCCGCCCCGGGCGCGTCACACGCATATTGATGAGGACCAGATGACGGTGAAGCCCCTCTACCGACGTGTCTTGCTGAAAGCGTCGGGCGAAGCGCTGATGGGTGAGCAGCATTTCGGCATCGATGTGTCGGTGGTCGATCGCATCGCCGCCGACATCGCCGAGGCACGTACCCTTGGCATCGAGGTCGGGGTCGTCATCGGCGGCGGCAACATCTTTCGCGGCGTGGCCGTTGCCTCCAAGGGCGGAGATCGCGTCACCGGCGACCATATGGGCATGCTCGCTACGGTCATCAATTCGCTGGCGCTGCGCACCTCGCTGAACAAGATCGGCGTCGACGCAGTGGTGCTGTCTGCAATCGCCATGCCTGAGCTTTGCGAGAGCTTTTCGCAGCGCCAGGCGACCGCCTACATGAACCAGGGCAAGGTCGTCATCTTTGCCGGCGGCACTGGCAATCCGTTCTTCACCACCGATTCGGCCGCGGCGCTGCGCGCGGCGGAAATAGGCGCCGACGCGCTGTTCAAGGGCACCCAGGTCGACGGCGTCTATTCCGCCGATCCGAAGAAGGACCCGAATGCGACCCGCTTCGAGCGCATCAGCCATGGCGAAGTCATAAAACGCGGTCTTTCGATCATGGATACGGCCGCGATTGCACTTGCGCGCGAAAACAACATCCCGATAATCGTCTATTCGATCCACGAGAAGGGTGGTTTCGGTGATATTCTGAGGGGCGGCGGCCGTTGCACGGTCGTCACGGACGACTGATCGGGAGCCCGTTCCCCGAAACCGAAGGTTTCCCGTAGGCGAAAACGGGAACCGGTTTTCGGATCGAGGCTTGAATGCGAGTTACCCTGAAGTGAACCCGGCTAACGGGTCGAGGAGACGATGATGAGTGGCGAATACGATGATCTCAAACGACGCATGGACGGGGCGATTGCTGCGTTCAAGCACGATCTAGCTTCGCTGCGGACCGGCCGCGCGTCGAGCAACCTGCTCGACGCGATCCAGGTGCAGGCCTATGGCACCACGATGCCGATCAACCAGGTGGCAAACGTGTCGGTGCCGGAGCCGCGCATGATTTCGGTTTCGGTCTGGGACAAGTCGATGGTCGGTGCGGTCGATCGCGCCATCCGCGAATCCAATCTCGGCTTCAATCCGATCGTCGACGGCACCAATCTCAGAATTCCGCTGCCCGAGCTGAACGAACAGCGCCGCAAGGAGCTGGTCAAGATCTCGCATGGTTATGCCGAGAATGCGCGCATCGCCGTGCGCCACGTGCGCCGGGACGGCATGGAGTTTCTCAAAAAGGCGGAAAAGGACGGCGATATCAGCGAGGACGATCATCGCAAGCGGTCCGACCAGGTCCAAAAGCTCACCGACGAGATGATCGGCACCATCGACCATCTGCTTTCCGATAAGGAAGCTGAAATCATGCAGGTTTAAGGGTAGGTGACCGACCCGAAAGCGAGACTATGACAAGCCCCGCGCATGTCGCGATCATCATGGACGGAAACGGACGCTGGGCCAAGGCGCGCGGCCTGCCACGGCTTGCCGGCCATCGTGCCGGCGTCGAGGCGCTGCGCAACACGGTGCGCGCCGCTCCTGGCCTTGGCATCTCGTTCCTGACCGTCTACGCCTTCTCGTCGGAAAACTGGTCGCGGCCGAAGTCCGAAGTCAGCGACCTGATGGGCCTGTTGAAAATCTTCATCCGCCGCGATCTCGCCGAGCTTCACCAGAATGGCGTGCGGGTCAGGATCATCGGCGACAGGGCAGGGCTGCAGCCTGACATCAGGACCCTGCTTGAAGAGGCTGAAACGCTGACCGTCCGCAACGACGCGCTGACCCTGGTCATCGCTTTCAACTATGGCGGACGCGACGAGATCGTGCGCACCGCGCGCAAGCTTGCCGCGGCGGTGGCGCGCGGCGAGCTCGACAGCGAGGCGATCACGGCCGAATCCTTTGCCGGCTCTCTCGACACCCAGGGTATTCCGGATCCGGAACTGGTCATCCGCACCAGCGGCGAGCTCAGGCTGTCGAATTTCCTTCTGTGGCAAGCGGCTTATAGCGAGCTTGTATTCCTGCCTTGCTACTGGCCCGATTTCAGCCGCGAGCAGTTGGCTGACGCATTGCGCGACTTTGCCGGTCGCGAGCGCCGTTTCGGCGGGCTTGGAGCCGAAGACGTCGCCGTGACAGCCAAGGGATGAGCAACCTCCAGCTTCGGGTTATTTCTGCCGTCGTGCTTGCGGTCGTCACGCTCGGCCTGACCTGGCTCGGCGGACTGCCCTTCCGACTGCTTTGCGCCGCCATGACGGTCCTGATCTTCTACGAATGGACGCGAATGTGCCGCCCGGTCGCCGCCACGGGTCTTGGTCTTCTGCCGGAAGCGCTGCTTCTGATTTTCGTCGGCGCCTTGGTCGCCGGCCTGCCGGCGTCTTGGCTGTTGCTGCTTGTGGCGGTGATGGTCGTTGTCACCGTGGTCGTGGCTTCGATGCGCGAGCCTTCGATCCGCCACGCGGGACAGTGGGACGCGTCCGGCCTTGCCTATGCCGCCATTTCCGGCCTGTCGCTTGCTCTTTTGCGTGACGGCGACCATCCCGGCCTCATTGCCATTCTCTTCCTGTTCGCCGTGGTTTGGGCGACCGACATAGCAGCCTATTTTGTCGGCCGCGCTGTCGGCGGGCCGAAGCTGGCGCCGTCTATCTCACCAGGCAAGACGCAGAGCGGGGCTCTCGGCGGCGCCGTCGGCGGCGTGGTTGCCGGGCTGCTTTTGGCCGCGGCGGCCGGAGCCGGCAATCTCGTAGCGCTCGGCGTCGTCGCGCTGGTGCTTTCGCTCGTGTCCCAGGCTGGCGACCTTTTCGAATCATGGGTGAAGCGGCGCCACAACCGCAAGGATTCGGGCACGCTGATACCGGGCCATGGCGGCGTCATGGACCGGGTCGACGGGCTTGTCGCGGCGGCGTTCGCCCTGTACGTCATCGGCTGGATTTCGGCGACCGCCGACCATCCGGCACAGGGGCTGTTTCCAGCTTGATCGGCATTGATTCCGGGCCTGGTTTCTTGACCTGCGCAGGATGCGCCATGGATTCGCCTGGATTGATGCCACAGTCGCGGTACCACCGTGCTGCGGACGAATTTTGAGGACATGAGTTGAACGAGATTCTTCACGCGGTTTTCAGCACGGAAGGCTTTGTCCTCGGCACGCTGGTGCCTTTCCTGTTCGTGCTGACCGTAGTCGTGTTCGTCCACGAGATGGGCCATTATCTCGTCGGCCGCTGGTGCGGCATCGGCGTGAAAGTCTTTTCGATCGGCTTCGGCCCGGAACTCTTCGGCTTCAATGACAGCCATGGCACGCGCTGGAAACTCTGCGCCATACCACTCGGCGGCTACGTCAAATTCGTCGGCGACATGAACGCCACCTCGAGCCAGCCCAGCTCGGAGGAGATCGAAACGCTGACGGCTGCCGAACGCAAGGTCGCTTTTCACACGCAGCCGGTCTGGAAGCGCGCGGCAACTGTGGTGGCCGGCCCGCTGTTCAATTTTCTGCTGACGATCGCCGTCTTTGCGGTGCTGTTTGCCGCCTATGGCCGCCCCGTGCTGGAGCCAATGGTGGCTGAAGTAACCGCGGGCAGCCCAGCGGCCAGGGCCGGCATCCTGCCTGGCGACCGATTCGTCAGCGTCGACGGCAGCAAGGTCCAGACCTTCGCCGACGTCCAGCGCCGGGTCTCGGGCCGCGGTGGCGACCCCATCACATTCGTCATGCTGCGCGACGGCAAGGAGATCACCGTTACGGCGACGCCGGAATTGATGGAGCAGCAAGACGGCCTGGGCAACAAGGTCAAGGTGGCCGTGATCGGCGTCGTCAACAACCAGGAATTCGGCCAGCCCAGGCTGATCACTTACAACCCGGTCGGAGCGGTAGGGGCGGCGGTCGAGGAGACGGGATACATCATTCAGCGCACCGGTCAGTTCCTGCAGCGTTTTGTTGTCGGTCGCGAAGACAAATGCCAGCTGGGCGGCCCGATCAAGATCGCAAAAATGTCGGGCCAGGCGGCAAAACTCGGCTTCGACTGGCTTGTGCAACTTGTTGCCCTGTTGTCGGTCGGGATCGGTATTCTGAACCTTTTGCCGATTCCGCCCCTCGACGGCGGCCATCTCCTGTTCTACGGCGTGGAGGCCGTCATTCGGCGGCCGGTGTCGGAACGGATGATGGAGTTGGGCTACAGGGTCGGCCTGCTTCTCGTCTTGGCCTTCATGGGCTTTGTTTTCTGGAACGATCTGTTTGGATGCTGAAATCATGAAGAAATTTGGCTTCAGAACAGCCAATGTTGAGACGCCGTTTACCATGCGTGGGGATATGCGTGACGCGAAAGCCACGCAATTCGGTTAAGTAAATACAAATTAACCAGGAGCCTTGCGTGTAGGGAAAATCCGGTTAATACGGTAGGGGAAATTACCGCACGTCCGGTTTTCTCGCCGTGGGGACTTCGAGAAAAGGTACAAAAGCCCGATGAAGGCAGCATCCAAGTTTCTGAGCGCCGCGTCCGCGGTGGCCCTGTCCGCCGCTCTGGTCGTACCGGGTGCGGTCGCAGTGCAGTTCGTTGCCACATCGGCGGCCGAGGCCGCTGTTGTTTCAAGAGTTGAAGTCAGCGGCAATCAGCGTGTCGACGCCGACACGATCCGCAACTACGTTACGATCAAGCCCGGCCAGCCCTTTTCCAGCTCCGATATCGACGATGCGGTCAAGGCGCTGTTTGGCACAGGGCTGTTCTCTGACGTCCAGATCAACCAGGTCGGTTCGACGCTGGTCATCAAGGTTTCCGAATATCAGGTCGTGAATCAGGTGCTATTCCAGGGCAACAAGAAGCTCAAGGACAACGCCCTTGCGGCCGCGGTCCAGTTGAAGCCGCGTGGAACGTTCTCGCAGCAGGCGCTCGATGCCGATGTCGAAGCGGTCAAGGCCGCCTACAGGCGTATCGGCCGCGACGACGCCGCCGTGACCACCCAGATCATGGATCTCGGCGACAACCGCGTGAACGTGATCTTCAACATCAATGAAGGCGGCCGCACGCAGATCGCCGCGATCAATTTCGTCGGCAACAGCGCCTATTCGAGCCGCCGCCTGTCCGACGTCATCTCGACCAAGCGCTCGACCATCCTGTCGTTCGTGCTGCGCGACGACGTCTATGACGAAGACAAGCTGCGCGCGGACCAGGAGTTGCTGCGTCGTTTCTATTACAATCACGGCTATGCCGACTTCCAGGTGATTTCCGCGGTCGGCGAACTCGACGAAACCACCAACAAATACACGGTGACCATCACCGTGCAGGAGGGCGAGCGCTACACATTCGGCGACGTCAGCGTCGAGAGCACGATCCCCGAGGTCGACCCCGCATCGCTGCAATCGGTGGTTGAAACCCACAAGGGCGATGTCTACAACGCCGAGGACGTCGAAGACACCATCATCGCATTGACCGAGAGGGTCGCCGGTTCCGGCTATCCCTTCGCCCAGGTGACGCCGCGCGGCGACCGCAATTTCGAGAACCACACCATTTCAGTGGTCTATACGATCGACCAGGGCACCAAGGCCTATGTCGAGCGCATCGAAATTCGCGGCAACGACCGGACACGCGACTATGTCATTCGCCGCGAATTCGACGTAAGTGAGGGCGATGCCTTCAACCAGGTTCTCATCCAGCGCGCGAAGAAACGGCTGGAAGCGCTCGATTATTTTGAGAAAGTCGAGGTTTCGACCGTGCCTGGCTCTGAGCCGGACCAAGTGGTGCTGGTGGTCGACGTGGTCGAGAAATCGACCGGCGAGTTCTCGGTCGGCGCCGGCTATTCGACAGGCGGCGACACCGAAGGCCCATCCGTCGAAGGATCGATCACCGAGCGCAACTTCCTCGGACGCGGCCAGTTCATCAAGATTTCGGCTGGCGGCGGCCAGAATTCGCGCGACTACAGCTTCTCCTTCACCGAGCCCTATTTCCTTGGGCGGCGCATTGCCGCCGGTTTCGATGTCTTCAACCGGACCAGGGAATACGACGACTACCAGAGCGAGACGCTAGGCGCGACAGTGCGCTTCGGCCTGCCGATCACCGACGACATCTCGACGCAGCTGGCGTACAATATCGCGCAGGAGAAGTACGAGCTCGACGAAGACTGCGAGACCAACGGCGCTTACGATCCCCTCAAATGCACGGTTTCTACGGCTATCCTGGACGGCATCGAGGAAAGCCCGTGGCTCAAGTCGTCGGTCAGTGTCGGCCTGGTCTACAATACCATCGACGACATGAAGAGCCCGCATGAAGGCATCTTCGCCAACGTCACCACGGAATTCGCCGGCCTCGGCGGCGACGCCAAGTTCGTCAAGGTGACGGCGCGTGGCAGCGTCTACCAGACATTGTCCGAGCAGCTCGATCTGGTTGGTTTGATTTCGGGCGGGGCTGGCCATATCCAGGGTTACGGCTCCGGCGATCTGCGCATCTTCGACCATTTCCAGAGCAGCGACCGCATGATCCGCGGCTTTGCCTATGGCGGCATCGGTCCCGTCGACAATGAAGACGCCGACGACCATCTTGGTGGCACCACCTATTTCAATGCCTCGGCGGAAGCCCAGTTCCCAATGCCGGTCATTCCGGAAAGCTTCGGCCTGCGCGGCGCGGTATTCGCCGATGCGGCGACGCTCTATGGCAGCAAGATCGATTCTTCACTGGTCGATCAGTCGACGGTCGACATGCAGTGGCGCGCTTCTGTCGGCGTCGGTCTGATGTGGGCGTCGCCCTTTGGCCCGATCCGCATCGACTATGCGGTCCCGGTCCTCAAGGAGGACACCGACGACGTGCAGGAATTCAACTTCGGCATATCGTCCCGTTTCTAATCGGCGGGCAACGATGCTGCCGGGCCGTAGGGGCCCGGAAGAGAGTAATTCGACGCTACAGCGCCGCGCGTCCTCCTGGATGCGCAAAGGACGCTGCAGGACTTTGATTTTGCGTATGATCCTTTCCGAAAATCGATTCAGATTTTCGGGGTCATGCGCTAGCTGGATATAGCTTCTGGAATGACCGATCCGGTGTTCTTCGCGCCATCACGCCGGTATACGGCTGGCGAAGTCGCGAATCTGACCGGCTCGGTGCTTGTCGATTCCGGCCTCTCCGATAGATCGATCGAAGCCCTGGCGCCGGCAAGCGAAGGCGGCGAGCACGCTCTTGTCTTCGTCGATGGCAGACGCAACTTCGCGCTGATGCAATCGCTGCGAGCAGCGGCGGTTCTCTGCCCCGCCGAATTTGCCGGCAAAGCGCCGGCGGGCATCGCGGTTCTGGTCCATCCTCGCCCGCAACAGGCTTTCGCGATGGTCGGACGCCTGCTTTTCCCGGCGGCTGCGACACCGGCGCCGATGACCGGCGAAACCGGTATCTCGCCGCATGCCCATATCGATCCATCGGCGCGTGTCGAGGCCGGCGCGATCGTCGAGGCCGGCGCGATCATCGGCCCGCGCGCCTCTATCGGCAGCGGAACCGTCATTGCTCCTCATGCCGTTATCGGACCTTCCTGCCAGTTCGGCCGCGACGGCTATGTCGGCCCAGGCGCTAGCATCCAGTACGCGCTGATCGGCAACCGCGTCATCATTCATGGCGGCGCCCGCATCGGCCAGGACGGCTTTGGCTTCGTGGCCGGCGCCAAGGGCCCGGAGCGCGTGCCGCAAATCGGCCGGGTCGTTATCCAGGACGACGTCGAGATAGGCTCCAACACCACGGTCGATCGTGGCGCCATGTCCGACACGATTATCGGTCAAGGCACCAAGATCGACAATCTGGTGCAGATCGCTCATAACGTCCGCATCGGCCGCAACTGCATAATCGCCGGCCTTTCGGGTATTTCCGGTTCCGTAACCGTGGGCGACAACGTCACCATGGGTGGCGGTGTCGGTCTTGCGGATCACCTGACCGTAGGGACAGGGGCCAAGCTTGCTGCAAGAAGCGGGTTCATGAGCAACGTCCCCGCGGGCGAGATTTGGGGAGGGTACCCGGCGCAGCCGATGGCGGAAGCCATGCGGGAGATCGCGGCTCTGCGAAGACTGGCCAGGGCGCGCAAATCGGGCGACGGAGGGAAGAGCTGAGATGGTTGCGGCGACGACGCTCGAAGTGGTCGACATATTAGGGCTGATGAAGCTCCTGCCGCATCGCTATCCGTTCCTGATGATCGACCGCATCATCGACATCGATGGCGACGAGTCCGCCACCGGCATCAAGAACGTGACCATAAACGAGCCGCATTTCCAAGGTCATTTCCCGGATCAGCCGGTCATGCCCGGCGTGCTGATCGTCGAGGCGATGGCTCAGACGGCCGGCGCCATCTGCATCCGCAGCCTTGGTACCGAAAAACCGTCGCTGGTCTATTTCCTGACCATCGACAATGCCAAGTTCCGTAAACCGGTCGTTCCCGGCGACCAGTTGAAGATCCATGTGAAGAAAATCAAGAAACGCGGCAACCTTCTCAAATTCGCCTGCGAGGCTCTGGTCGACGGCGTCAAGGCCGCGGAAGCCGAGATCTCGGCGATGATGGTTACGAGCGACTGACGATCGAATGCTTATGAAAATCCAGACAGTCATCCATCCATCTTCGGTCATCGAGGCCGGCGCAAAAATCGGCGAAGGCGTCCGCATCGGGCCGTTCTGCCACATCAGTGCCGACGCGGTGATCGGCGACCGAGTCGAACTGGTCAGCCACGTCTCGGTGATCGGCGCGACCACCATCGGTGCGTCCACCAAAGTGTATCCGATGGCGACACTGGGCGCGCCGCCGCAGAACAACAAGCACAAGGGCGGCCGCACGACGCTGGTCATCGGTGAGAACTGCACGATCCGCGAAGGCGTGACCATGCATCTCGGCACCGATTCCAGCCGCGGCGAGACGACGATCGGTGACAACGGCAATTTCCTTGCCTACGCCCACATCGCCCATGACTGCATCGTCGGCAAGAACGCCACTTTCGCCAATCAGGCGACGCTGGGCGGCCATTGCGAGATCGGCGACAACGTCTATATCGGTGGCCTCAGCGCGGTTCATCAGTTTGTCCGCGTCGGCGACAGCGCCTTTCTCGGCGGTTGCTCGGCAATCGTCGGCGACGTGATTCCCTACGCCATCGCCGTTGGCAATCGCGCCAGCCTTCGCGGCCTCAACATCATCGGCCTGAAGCGCGCGGGCCTGCCGCGCTCCGAGATCCATACGCTGCGCAAGGCCTACAGGACGATCTTCGATCGCTCCCGAACCGTCGGCGAGAACGTCGAGTTCGCCAAGGCGGAATTCGCCTCGTCACCGACCACCATGAAGATCATCGATTTCATCGCCAGTCGCGGTAAGCGGCACTACGCCGTCCCGTCGCTCAAGGCTGGCGGCGGCGACGATGCAGATGACGAAGATTGAGGCCAGCCGGACGGGCCTTGATCTCGCGCCAGACGCCAAGGTCGGCATCATCGCCGGTGGCGGCAGTCTGCCGGTCGAAGTTGCGATCAGCCTGGCCGGACAAGGCTATCCGCCCGCCATTATCCTGATCGAGGGCGAAGTCGACCGCAAGTCCGACCTCGGTGGCTACGAGCATGAGAATCTCGCTCTGGAAGACATCGGTTCGCTCGCTTCGTTGCTGAAGCGTCGACGGATCAGCCATCTGGTTCTTGCCGGCGAGATCAGGCGCCGGCCGAGACTGATCGACATGCGCCCGAGCCTTGGCTTGCTTGCCGTGGTGCCTTCGGTGGTCATGGCGCTTGCCCGCGGCGACGATGGCCTGCTGAAGGTTTTGACGCGGGCCCTGGAGGCGCGTGGCATCAAGGTAGTCGGCGCCCATGAGATCGTGCCGGAACTGGTCGCCGCCGAGGGCGCGCTGACCAAGGCAGCGCCGCGGAAATCCGACTGGCGCGACATCAAAGCGGCCCACGCAGCGGCAATGGCCATCGGCGCGCTGGATATCGGCCAGGCGGCTGTTGCGATTGGCGGCCGCGCCATCGCGCTGGAAGGCATCGAGGGTACCGACGGATTGCTCGAACGAACACGGCAGTTGCGCGGCCATGGCAGGCTGGCCGGCAGAACGCGTGGCGTCCTGGTCAAATGCGCCAAGCCTGGCCAGGAGTTGCGCGCCGATCTGCCCTCCATCGGCCCGCAGACGATCGAGGCGGCGCATGCCGCCGGACTTGCCGGCATTGCCGTCGAAGCCGGCCGCTCGCTGGTTCTGGAGGGCCCGACAGTCGTCGCTCGCGCCAACGCGCTCGGCCTGTTCGTGATCGGCCTGCCTGCTGCGGAGCCGGTGCATGGCGACTAAGAGATCGCTGAAGATCGCCATCGTCGCCGGCGAGGAATCCGGCGATCTGCTTGGCGCCGACATCGTAGCGGCGCTCAAGCGCGCGACCGGCCGCGAGGTCCGGCTCGTCGGCATCGGCGGCCGGCATTTGCAGGCGCTCGGCCTCACGCCGCTGTTCGACGGCGGCGAGATCGCTCTGATGGGATTGAGCGCTATCCTGCGCGATCTGCCGCGCCTGATACGACGGATCAGCCAGACGGCCGGTGCGGTCGCCAATGAAAAGCCCGACTGTCTGATCACCATCGACAGCCCGGATTTTTCGCTGCGCGTGGCGAAAAAGGTGCGTGCCGCCGATCCGGCAATCCCGGTCGTCCACTATGTCTGCCCGAGCGTCTGGGCATGGCGGCCGGGCAGGGCGGTGGCGATTAAACCGTATGTCGACCACATCCTCTGCATCCTGCCTTTCGAAGTGAGCGAGCTCGCCCGCCTCGGCGGTCCGCCGGGCACTTATGTCGGCCATCGCCTTACGCACGATCCGGGCGTGCTCGGCGCCGCCAAGGCGCAAAGCCTGCCGCGCGATCTGTCCGATGATCGTGTGAAGACGCTGCTTGTGCTGCCCGGCTCGCGTCGCGGCGAGGTGCGACGGCTGGCCAGCCCGTTCGGCAAGACGATCTCGATCCTGCGTGCGCGCGGACACCGCTTGCGCCTGCTGTTGCCGACGGTGCCGCACGTCGCCGACCTGGTCAGGGCTTCGGTGGCAAGCTGGGACGAGAAGCCGGAGATCATCCTTGATCCCGAACGCAAATGGCAGGCTTTCGGCAAGGCTGATGCAGCGCTGATCGCATCGGGAACGGTGTCGCTGGAACTGGCGCTGTCGGGTGTGCCGATGATCTCCTGCTACCGGCTCGATCCGGTCATGCGGATGGCCCAGCGCCTGGTCACCGTATGGAGCGCCGCCTTGCCCAATCTCATCGCCGACCGCCCGATCGTGCCGGAAAGCTACAATGAATATGTGCGGCCGCACTATCTGGCGCGGCAGTTGGAGGCGCTGTTT
Organism: Mesorhizobium escarrei; assembly: GCF_935825525.1. Lineage (GTDB taxonomy): Bacteria > Pseudomonadota > Alphaproteobacteria > Rhizobiales > Rhizobiaceae > Mesorhizobium > Mesorhizobium escarrei. The sequence goes on along the minus strand of NZ_CAKXZT010000140.1, from coordinate 47,361 downwards.
TCCGACACCCCCTATCGCGCATGGCAGAAGGACGGTTTTGCCGAGGTGGCCAGACGCATGGCCGTCGACAGACCGTCCGGCGAAATCGCTGCGCGGGTCGTGATGAGGTACATCAAGAAAGGGAGTAGCGAGTAGTGAGTAGGAAGTAGTGAGCGGCATCGCTAGGTGTCTAAAATACTACTCACTATTCGCTACTCGCTACTTCGCTACTCACTATCTCTTCGCAATTGGCACGTAATCCCGTTCCGGCGCGCCTGTATAGAGCTGGCGCGGGCGGCCGATCTTCTGGTGCGGATCCTCGATCATCTCTTTCCACTGCGCGATCCAGCCGACGGTGCGGGCGACCGCGAACAGTACGGTGAACATGGTGGTGGGGAAGCCCAGCGCCTTCAGCGTGATGCCGGAATAGAAATCGACGTTCGGATATAGCTTCTTCTCGATGAAATAGGAATCGGTCAGAGCGATCCTTTCCAGTTCCATGGCGATGTCGAGCAGCGGATCGTCCTTGATGCCGAGTTCGCCCAAGACCTCATGCGCGGTCTTCTGCATGATCTTGGCGCGCGGATCGTAGTTTTTGTATACGCGGTGGCCAAAGCCCATCAATCGGAACGGATCGTTCTTATCCTTGGCGCGGGCGATGAATTCCGGGATGTGGTCGACATGGCCGATCTCGCCCAGCATGTTCAAGGCTGCCTCGTTGGCGCCGCCATGGGCCGGTCCCCACAGGCAGGCGATCCCGGCGGCAATGCAAGCGAACGGATTGGCGCCCGACGAGCCGGCGAGCCGGACGGTCGAGGTCGAGGCGTTCTGCTCGTGATCGGCGTGCAGGATGAAGATGCGCTCCATCGCACGCGCCAGCACCGGGTTGATCTTGTATTCCTCGCACGGCACGGCAAAACACATATGCAGGAAGTTGGCCGCGAAATTCAGTTCGTTCTTTGGGTAAATGAAGGGCTGGCCGATGTGATATTTGTAAGCCATTGCCGCGATCGTTGGCATCTTGGCGATTAGCCGCATCGACGCGACCATGCGCTGGTAGGGGTCCGAGATGTCGGTGGAATCGTGATAGAAGGCTGACAGCGCGCCGACCACACCGCACATCACCGCCATCGGGTGGGCGTCGCGGCGAAAGCCGGTGAAGAAGCGCGACATCTGCTCATGCACCATGGTGTGGCGCGTCACCCGGTAGTCGAAATCGTCCTTCTGCGCCTTGGTCGGCAGTTCGCCGTAGAGCAAGAGATAACAGACTTCGAGGAAGTCGCCGTGCTCGGCCAACTGGTCGATCGGATAACCGCGATGCAAAAGGATGCCGGCATCGCCATCTATGAAGGTGATTTCCGACTCGCAGCTTGCCGTCGAGGTGAAGCCGGGATCGTAGGTGAAGGCCCCGGTGGTGCTGTAAAGCGAGCCGATATCGATGACATCAGGTCCGACCGAGCCGCTTCGCACCTTGAGTTCGTGCGTTTTGCCGCCGAATTCAAGTTTCGCAGTCGACGCGTGGGTTTTGCCGCCAAATTCCATTTTTGTCGCAGCTTCGGACATTGCAAACTCCTTTTGGTTTTCTCATGTCGGCAAAGGCAAAATATCTGCAACGCAACACGTCGAAAGTATCGGAGTTCGCGCGTTTGCGCCCGCAATTGGATTTGCGTGCCAAATTGGGCCAAGACCTAATGTTGCACTGCGAAACCCACCTTTCAATGCCAATCTTCTTGGGCCAGTTTTGCTAATCGATTTGATCCGCGATGCGCGCCAGGCTTTCCTCGCGGCCAAGCACGGCAAGCACGTCGAAGACGCCGGGCGAGGTGCTTTTGCCGATGAGCGCGGCGCGCAAAGGTTGGGCCACAGCGCCGAGCTTATGGCCGCCGGCGAGCGCATATTCGCGGATCGCCGCTTCCGCCGCTGCGGCCGTCCAATCCCCTGAAATCGCCTTCAGCGCCGCATGGGCGCCCCGCAGGATCTCGCGCCCCTCACCGCCGAGCAGCGCCGCCGCCTTCTCGTCGATCGGTAGCGGCCGCTCGGCAAACAGGAAGGCGGCACCGTCGACCAACTCGACCAGCGTCTTGGCGCGCTCCTTCAAGCCGGGCAGGGCGGCCAGCAACTGCGCCTTGCGTGTGTCGTCGAGGCGCGCTGCGATCGCCGGGCCGCTTTCGAGATAGGGCAAGGTGTTGATGAAGATATCGAGCAATTCGGCGTCGTTCATGCGGCGCATATGCACGCCGTTCAGCGCCTCGAGCTTGGCGAAGTCGAAGCGGGCGGCCCCTTTGTTGACATCGCCGGTGTCAAACCACGCAATCATCTCGGCGATCGACATGATCTCGTCGTCGCCATGGCTCCAGCCGAGCCGCGCCAGGTAGTTGAGCAGTGCCTCGGGCAGATAGCCCATGGCGCGATACGCTTCAACCCCGAGGGCGCCGTGCCGCTTCGACAGCTTGGCGCCGTCGGCGCCGTGGATCAGCGGGATATGCGACATCGACGGCACGTCCCAGCCCATGGCTCGATAGATCACCATCTGGCGGGCGGCATTGGTCAGATGGTCGTCGCCGCGGATGATGTGGGTGATGCCCATGTCGTGGTCGTCGACGACGACGGCATGCATATATGTCGGGTTGCCGTCCGAGCGCAGGATAATGAAATCGTCGAGATCCTTGTTGGGGAAGCGGACTTCGCCCTGCACGCGGTCATGCACCACCGTCTCGCCGTCGGCCGGCGCCTTGATGCGGATCGCGCCCTTGGCGCCAACCGCCGCCTCTGACGGGTCGCGGTCGCGCCAGCGGCCGTCATAGCGGGGAGGCAAGCCCTTGGCCCGCGCGCTCTCGCGCATCACCTCCAGCTCAGCCGGCGTCGCATAGCAGTAATAGGCCTTGCCGAGGCGTACCAGCTCCTCGGCGACCGCGCGGTGGCGCGGCGCACGCTCGAACTGCGATACCGGCTCGCCGTCCCAGGTGAGGCCGAGCCAGGAGAGCCCATCGAGGATGGCAGCGGTTGCCGCATCGGTCGAACGCTCGCGATCGGTGTCCTCGATGCGCAGCAGCATCTTGCCGCCGGTGTGTTTCGCATACAGCCAGTTGAACAGCGCCGTGCGCGCCCCGCCAATATGCAGGAATCCGGTGGGCGAAGGGGCAAAACGGGTGACGACCTTGTCGGACATGGAACTCCCAGGTAAGCGCAGGAAACGGATCTGGTTGCGCGGACTTTCGCGCGTCGCGCGTTCATGTAGCATAGGAGGTCAAGGGCGCAAGGGGCGAACCCTATGGCTGGACCAGACCGCGGTGTGGACGAGAGCGAGGGCGCGATCACAAGCGTCAGCGAACGATCGCTATTTGCCGACGTTCCTCAGGCTGAGCCGCTACCCGTTTCGCTGCCTGCGTCGCCGCCGGGCATCCAGCCTCTTTCGCCGGACCGCTCCGCGCCGATACCGGCTCCAACACCCGGGCCTGTCATTCGTTTTCGCCGACAGCTCAGCCATCTTTCACCGTCCGGTATCCGCAACAGCGTGGCCTCGGCAGCCGGCCTGGAACTCGACCGCGGCGTCGCCTTCCTGCTGGTGCCGGTTTTTCTGGCATGCGGGGTGATCGTCTATTTTTCGCTTGCCGTCGAACCGGACTTTGCGCAGCCCATCGCCGTCGTGGTCCTCACGGCATTGTGTGCGGCCGTCACGCGCTCAAGGCGCAAAACGCATTTGTGCTTCATGGCAGCGTTGCTGTGCGCGCTTGGTGTGCTCGCCGGCAAGGTTGAAACCTGGCGCGCCGGAACGCGGATGCTCGGTTCGGAAATCCAGACCCAGCTGACCGGCCGTGTCGTCAGGCACGACCAGATGGCGAACGGCCGGATCAGGCTGACCATCGACGTGATGTCGACCGCCCGGCCGACACTGCGTTATGCACCCGAACGTGTCAGGGTATCGGCACGCAAGATTCCCGCTGAGATGACCGCAGGCTCGGTGGCAACCGGCTATGTGAGGCTTCTGCCTCCGACTGGCCCGGTCAGACCGGACAGCTATGACTTCTCCTTTGACAGCTATTTCGCCGGTATCGGTGCCAGTGGCTTTTTCCTCGGCAGTCCAAAGATCGTGGTTTCCGAAGATGCACCGTTAACCGCACGCCTTTCTTCGTCGATCGAGAAGGCGCGCGAGACCATCGCCGACCATATCAGGGACAGCATCTGCCGAGGGGGAGATTGCCGCTGCGCTGATCGTCGGTGTGCGTGCCGGCATTCCCGAAGAGATAAACGAATCGATGCGGCGCACCGGCATCTACCACATCATCTCCATTTCCGGCCTGCACATGGCGCTTGTCGCCGGCACCGTCATGGGATTGCGGCGCGGCGGCTTTGCGCTGTTTCCCGACTTTTCGTCGCGCCGGCCGGTCAAAAAATATGCGGCTGCCGCCGCACTCTTTTCCATTGCTGCCTATCTGATTTTTTCCGGTATCGTGGTCGCGGCTGAACGCAGCTTCATCATACTGGCGGTAATGCTTGTCGCCGTGCTGTTCGACCGGGCGGCACTCACCATGCGAAACCTGGCGATTTCGGCCATCGCTGTCATCGTGGTGTCGCCGCACGAGGTGATCGGCGCAAGCTTCCAGATGTCCTTCGCTGCGACTGCGGCTCTCGTCGGCGCCTATGCCGGTTGGTCGACTATCGTGCCGACAAGGCCACGGCGCCGCCACAGCGACGGTCGCCAGTCGCTTTCGTCATGCAAAAACTCGTCTCCGGGTCAGGCACCATCGCAATGACCTCCATCATTGCCGGCAGCGCCACCGCGCTCTTCGCCATCTGGCACTTCCAGCGCGTATCGCCGCTCAGCCTGTTCGCCAATCTGGCCGTCATGCCAATCGTCACGATCGTCATGTTCCTGGCCGTCCTCAGCGCCTTGGCAATGCCTTTCGGCCTCGACGGCCCTTTCCTCTACATGATGGGCAAGGGACTGACGGCCATGATCGCAATTTCGGGATGGATTTCCGAGCGTTCGCCGATCGATGCAGTCGGACTGATTTCGTTGCAGTCGGTTCTGCTGGTGACGGTCGCCCTGGTCATCGCCACGATGGCGACGACATGGCTGCGGCTTGCGTCGCTTCCCTTTGCGCTCGCCGGCCTGCTGACGATTTCCGGGACGCGCACCCCCGACGTGCTGATCTCGGAGGATGCGCATCTGGTGGCGCTGCCGATCGGCGGCGGCGAACTTGCCGTCAACCGGGTGCGTTCGAACGAATTCACCACCGACAACTGGAAACATGCGCTGGTTTCAACGACGATCGTCGAGCCGGAGACATTCGAAAAAGGAGATGTGCGGTTCGACATCGCCGACCCGGCCGACCTGCCGCCGGGAGCGCCTTTCACCTGCGCTGCCGGCCTGTGCCTCGCCCGGCATCCGTCCGGCGCGATCATCGCGTTCGCCGACGACCGCAAAACCGCGCGGCGAGCCTGTGCCTTTGCGGATTTGATCGTCATCGACGATGCCACAGCCTATTACAAACCCTGCCGCAATCCGCTGGTTCTGGTCGTCACTAAACGGCAGCTCGCTCGCATGGGCAGTGCCGCCGTCTTCTTCGATCGCTATCGGCGACGACGCGCAGAAATCCGCTTTGCCGTCAGGCAGCCATACAGGCCTTGGCATGAGCAGCGGCGATTTTCGCGCGAGGCGAGAGGCCTGCCGCCATACCGCAGGGCCGAGAGACCCAAGAAGCCTGCCGCTCAGTAACGCCGGATCAGTCCGACCAGCTTGCCCTGCACCTTGACCCGGTCCGGCCCGAAGATGCGCGTCTCGTAGGCCGGATTGGCGGCTTCCAGTGCGATCGAGGCGCCCTTGCGGCGGAACCGCTTCAGCGTTGCTTCCTCCTCGTCGACCAGAGCGACAATGATCTCGCCAGGCTGGGCGGTGTCGGCGTTGCGGATGATGACCGTGTCGCCGTCGAAAATGCCGGCCTCGATCATCGAATCACCCTTGACCTCCAGCGCGTAGTGCGTGCCGCCGGTGATCATGTCCGGTGGCACCGAGATCGAATGCGTCTGGTGCTGGATGGCGTCGATCGGCACACCGGCAGCGATGCGGCCCATCACCGGTATGGAGACGGTGGCAACGACGTCGTCGTCATTGCCGGCCGCACGCATGCGCGAAGGCGCCGGCTTGATCTGCCGTCCGAGGCTGCCCTGCCCAAGGCTGCCTTGAATGACGCTCGGCGAGAATTTGCGCGCCGCATTGAGGCCCGGCGCGATCGAATCGGGCAGGCGCAGCACCTCCAGCGCGCGGGCGCGGTTGGGAAGGCGGCGAATGAAACCGCGCTCCTCCAGCGCCGTGATCAGCCGATGGATCCCCGATTTGGAGGCGAGGTCGAGCGCTTCCTTCATCTCGTCGAACGAGGGCGGAATGCCGCTTTCCTTCAGCCGCTCGTGGATGAACATCAGCAGTTCATGTTGTTTGCGTGTCAGCATCGCGACCCCCAACAGAATCAGAAAAACAAACCCAGAACAAACACTATCTGTTCCAGTTGTGTTCTGCAACCATTTAAAGTTTAATGAATGTGTTGACGTTTTGTTCAGCGTAGCATCAGCACGCTGCAGGCGGCGCCCGCTGCGGCTGCGGGAGCGAATGGCTCGCGCACGATCAGTCCGTTGGCGTCGGCCAGCATTCTGAGCATCGAGGAATCCTGGATACTGAACGGCGTTGCCTCAAGCGTGCCAGCTTCTTCCTTCACCACCGCGCGTACATAGTCCTGCCGGAGATCGTTGGTCGGCAAGGCGGCGCCGAGCCGCGCCTGACGCATGTCCTGGCGGAAGGCGCGGCCGCCGAGCCGCGCCAGCAGCGGCTTCAGAAAGAGCTGCGTGCAGACCAGGCTCGCCACTGGATTGCCGGGCAGGCCGATGCAGCGGATGTCGCCCAACCGCCCGAACATCAGTGGCTTGCCGGGCCGCATGGCGATTTTCCAGAAATCGAGCGTCATGCCTTCGCCGGTCAGTACGTCATGGACGAGGTCGTGGTCGCCGACCGAGGCGCCGCCCAGCGTGACGATGACGTCGGCGCATGCGTCGACCGCTTTTTTCACCAGCGCGGCGATCGCCTCCTTGCGGTCGGCGGCGATGCCGAGATCGAGTGCGCAGGCGCCGACCGAGCGGGACGCAGCGGAGACGCCATAGGCATTGGAGGAGATGATCTGGTCGGGGCCAAGGTCGCTGCCCGGCGGCAGCAATTCGTCGCCGGTGGCGATGATGGCGACCAGCGGCCGTTTCACCACGGCGACCTGCGGATGGTTGGCCGACGCCGCCAACGACAATGCCGCCGGATCGAGCAGGCGGCCTTTCTCCAGCAGCACGTTGCCCTTCGAGAAATCGAGCCCGAGGCGGCGGATGTGGCGGCCTTCGACCGTCGACGCGGTCACTTCGATGCTGCCGCCGCCGAGGTCGCGGACATTCTCCTGGATGACGATGGTGTTGGCGCCTGCGGGAAGCGGCGCGCCGGTGAAGATGCGCACGGCCTGCACCGGGCCGACTGTTCCGGCAAAGCCGCGTCCGGCCGGCGCCATGCCGATCACCGAAAGTCTCGCGGGCACGGACGCGACATCGTCGGCCCGCACGGCGTAGCCGTCCATGGCTGACGCGTTGAATGGCGGCTGGGTGCGGAGTGCCATGAGCGGCCCCGCCAGCACCCGGTCGGCGGCGTCCATCAGGGCGACGCTTTCAGCCTGCAAGGGCGCAGCGTCCTCAAGCAGGCGCTCGAGCGCCTCGGCGACCGGAAGCAGCGCCATTATTGGCCTGGCCCCTGGGCATCCGCCTTGTAGTCGCCGGATTTGCCGCCGGTCTTTTCCACCAGCCTGATGCCGGAGATCGCCATCGCGCGGTCGACCGCCTTGGCCATATCATAGATCGTCAGGCAGGCGACCGAGACGGCGGTCAGCGCTTCCATCTCGACGCCGGTCTTGCCGGTGACGCGGGCCAGCGCCGTGACCTTCAGGCCGGGCAGCGTCGCGTCCGGTTCGATGTCTACCGATATCTTGGTCAACAGCAGCGGATGGCAGAGCGGGATCAGCTCATGCGTCCTCTTGGCCGCCATGATGCCGGCGATGCGCGCCGTGCCCAGCACGTCGCCTTTCTTGGCATCGCCGTCGAGAATCATTTTCAGCGTTTCGGGCCGCATCGAGACAAGACCTTCGGCGATTGCCGTGCGGGTCGTCTCCGCCTTGTCGCCGACATCGACCATATTGGCTTCGCCTTGTGCGCCAAGATGGGTGAGGGCGGCCGACATCGTCAGGTCACCTTGGAGGGACGTGCGTCCGTTTGGACGCACAAAATATGCTCTAACGCTTTGAATTTATGCATCGTGCGCTCCGAAAATCGATTCCGATTTTGGGGCAGATGCATTGGCGGGCGCCTTGCCCGTCAAAAGCAGGTGCGTCGCAGTGGCCACGTCCTGTTGCCGCATCAGGCTCTCGCCGACGAGGAACGTGCCAATGTCGCTCCGTTCCAGCCTGCGGCAGTCTTCGTGCGAGAAAATACCACTCTCGCTGACCAGCAGGCGGTCGGCCGGCACCATCGCCGCGAGCCGCTCCGATGTCTCGATGCTGGTTTCGAACGTCCGGAGATTGCGGTTGTTGATGCCGATCAGCCGCGACGACAGTTTCAGCGCGCGTTCCGTCTCGGCCGCGTCATGCACCTCGACCAGGGCGTCCATGCCGAGCTCGAAAGCCGTCGTTTCGAGTTCCCTGGCCACGGCGTCATCGACGCTCGCCATGATGATCAGGATGGCGTCCGCGCCCCATGCACGGGCCTCGAACACCTGATAGGGATCGAACAGAAAATCCTTGCGCAAAGCCGGCAATGTGACGGCGCTGCGCGCATCGGTGAGGAATTCAGGCGCCCCCTGGAAAGACGGCGCATCGGTTAGCACCGAGAGGCAGGCAGCCCCACCTTTGGCATAGGCCCTGGCCAGCGCCGGCGGATCGAAATCGGCGCGGATCAGGCCCTTGGACGGGCTCGCCTTCTTGATCTCGGCGATCAGCGCGAAACTGCCGGATTTGCGTTTGGCTTCAAGGGCCGAGAGAAAGCCGCGTGGTGCGTCGGTATCCTTTGCCCGTGCCTTGATTTCGGCAAGTGGCACGCGCGCCTTCGCCGCCGCGATCTCGTCGCGCTTGTAGGCTTCGATCTTGCGCAGGATATCAGACACGGCGCTATCCGTTCGAAATCTCGACCAGCCGGTCAAGCACTTTCAGCGCCCGGCCACTGTCGATGGCTTGCGCCGCCGTCGCCATGCCATCGGCAAGCGTCGTCGCCTTGCCCGCCACCACCAGTCCGGCGCCGGCGTTCATCAGCACCGTATCGCGAAAGGCGCCGGCAGCGCCGCCCAACATGTCGCGCAGCGCCTGGGCGTTGTAGGCGGCATCGCCGCCGCGCAACTCGTCCTTGGTATGCCGCTTCAGCCCGACCGCTTCCGGGGTCAGCGTAAAGCGGCGGATCTCGCCGCCGACCAGTTCGGCGACTTGGGTTTCGCCGGTGGTGGTGATCTCGTCATAGCCGTCGCCATGGGCGACCCAGACGTGGTCGGCGCCCAGTGCCTTCAACGTCTCGGCCACCGGCATGATCCATTCCGGCAAGAAGACGCCGACCATCTGCCTGACGACACCAGCCGGATTGGAAAGCGGGCCAAGCAGATTGAAGATGGTGCGGGTGCCGAGCTCGACGCGGATCGGGCCGACATGTTTCATCGCCGGATGATGCGCCGGCGCGAACATGAAGCCGACGCCTGCATCGTGGATGCAGCGGCCGATCGTTTCCGGCGGAATATCCAGCTTGACGCCGAGCGCGGTCAGCACGTCGGCGGCGCCGGTCTGCGAGGACAGTCCGCGATTGCCGTGCTTGGCCACCGGCACGCCGCAGGCGGCGATGACGAAGGCGGATGCGGTCGAGATGTTGACGCTGTGCGAATTGTCGCCGCCGGTGCCGACGATGTCGATGGCGCCAGCCGGCGCGTCGACGCGCAGCATCTTGGCGCGCATGGTGGCGACGGCGCCGGAAATCTCGCTCACCGTCTCGCCGCGCACGCGCAGCGCCATCAGGAACCCGCCGATCTGGCCGGGCGTAGCGTCGCCCGACATGATGATGTCGAAGGCTTCGCGCGCTTCCTCGAAGGAAAGGGAGCTGCCGGCGGCGACCTTGGCGATATGGGTCTTGAGCGCGCTCATCTGGTCAGGGCTTGGGCAACGGCGGTCTGGTCGATGCGAACGTCATATTGCGTCTGCAGCTGCGCGACCAGCTGGTCGAGCAGGTCGTCGGACATGCCGGCGGTGAACGATTTCTGCGCGTCGTCCGGCACCGAGCTGGCGTCGGCTCCGGCAGGCTCGAAGACTTCGGCGATCTTGAACAGGATCTGTCCGTCGCCGGTGGGCGAGGGGATCAATCCGGTCCCGCCTTCGCCTTCAGCGAACATCGCCGCGGCTCCTTCCGTGCCGAAATCGGCGTCGTCCGCCCCGCGCTTGACGCCGCGCTTGGTCCGCTTCTCAAGCTTGAGCTCGCTCGCGATCACGTCGAGCGTGGCTCCGGCCTTGAGACGCTTTTCGAGCTCCTCCGCTTTTGCGGTGAGCCGCCTGGTCGTTTCCGCCGCCGTCCAATCGGCCACCACCTTCTGGCGCACTTCATCCAGCGTGCGGTCACGGGCCGGCGTGATCGAATCCACCTCGTAGAACACGAAGCCGTTGTTGGCGGTGGTGAGGTCGGGATTCTCGGTGCCGGGTTCGGCATCGAACACCGCCTTGATGAGATCCGGCGATTCCGGCAGATCCTTGACGATGGTGCCGTCCGGCCTCAGGCCGGTGCGATCGATCGCGTCGATGGTGACGACCTTCAGCTTCAGTTTTTCGGCCGCTTGCTTGAGCGTGCTGCCCGAAGCGCGGCTATCTTCGTAACTGTCATGCACGTCGAGCAGAATGCGGCTTGCCTCGCCCAGCGCCAGGTCCTTGCGGATGTCGGCGGCCACTTCGGCCAGCGGCTTCACCACTTCGGGCTTAATTTCGGTGACGCGCAGCAGCACCGGACCGAAGGCGCCCTGAACGACCGGGCTGACTTCGTTGATGTTGAGCGCAAACGCCGCATCCGCCACCGCTTTGTCAGCGATCTTGTCCTTGGACAGCGTGCCGAGCATCGTGTCGGCCTGCGTCTTGCCCTCGGCGGCGACGATTTTGTCGAAGGTCGCGCCGGTCTTGAGTGAATCGAGCGCGGCCTTCCCGGCATCGGGCGTTTTGAACACGAGCTGTTCGATGGTGCGCGTTTCCGGCGTGGTGTAGCGCCCCTTGTTCTTGTTGTAGTCGTCGCTGACCTGTTGGTCGGTCACGGCACTCACATCCATGATGTCTTCCGGCTCGAGCCTGACATAGGAGAATTTGCGGTATTCGGGCGCCGCATAGGTCTTCTTGTTTTCCTCAAAATAGGCCGAAAGCGTCGTGTCGGATGGCGCTTCGATCGGCTCGACCAGCGATTTCGGCAAGGTCACGTAGTCGATGGTGCGGTCTTCGCCACGATAAAGCGCGACCGCCTTCAAGAACGTATTCGGTGCCTTGAGGCCGTCCGAAACCGCCTCGACGATCTGCTGGCGCACGGCCACCTGGGCGCGATTCCTGAGATAGTCTTCCGGCCGCATGCCGACCTGTTGCAGAATGTATTCGAAGGTCCTTCTGTCGAAGGTGCCGCCGGGACCCTTGAAGGCCGGGTCTTCATGGGTGAGTTGGGCCAGCCGGTCCTTGGACAGCCCAAGCCCGAGCTTGCGGGCCTGCTCATCGAGGACTGCGCCCGACACGAGTTGTGCCAGCACCTGGTTGTCGAGGCCAAGCGCCGTCGCCTGCTCGCGGCTGATGCGCTGGCCGAATTGCTGCGACATCACGCTGATCTGCCGGTCATAGGCCAGCCGATACTCGTTGATCGACACTTTAGTGCCTCCGGCCGTGACGACGGCGTCATGGCCTGCAAAACCACCGACCATCTGTCCGGAAATGCCCCAGACGGCGAAGCTCAACACCAACAAGATCAGCAGCGCTTTCGCGACCCAGGTCCCCGCCGCGCTTCTCAAGATACTAAGCATGGTCACTTCCGATTTTTTGCGCATTTCGCATGCGCCGAGTTTGAAACAAGCGCAATAGCGTCCTTCCGGCCCACTGTCGATTGCTTTGTGGGCTGAGTTTGGTAGTGAGGACGCAGCCGAATATTGCCCGGAGAAGCAAATCCCATGACACCAGGAATCCGCCCGCTGGTCGCCGGCAACTGGAAAATGAACGGCACCAGCGCCTCGCTCAACGAACTCAGGATGATCGGCAACGGCTTCATGAGCGGGCTCGATGCGGAGACTGAAGCGCTGGTCTGCGTGCCGGCGACACTGCTCGCGCATGCCGCGGAGATTTTGTCGCGCACGCCGGTCCGGGCGGGGGGCGAGGACTGCCACACCAAGGAGAGCGGCGCCCATACCGGCTGTATTTCTGCCGAGATGCTGAAAGATGCGGGCGCCAGTCACGTCATCGTCGGCCATTCCGAACGCCGCGCCGATTACAACGAGGACGACGCCATTGTCCAGGCAAAGGCGTCCGCCGCGTGGCGAGCCGGGCTGGTCGCCATCATCTGCATCGGCGAGACGAGAGCCGAGCGCGAGGCGGGCGCTACGCTCGACGTGCTGTCGCGCCAGGTCGCCGGCTCGGTGCCGCCCAACGCAACGGCGTCGAACACCGTCATCGCCTACGAGCCAGTATGGGCGATTGGCACGGGACTGACGCCGACTGCCGCCGACGTTGCTGAGGCGCATGCGCATATTCGCGAAAAACTGTCGGAAAAACTTGGCAGCGCAGCGGCGAAGATGCGCATCCTCTATGGTGGCTCGGTCAAGCCGTCGAACGCGGTCGAACTGCTCGGCGTGAAAAATGTCGACGGCGCGCTGGTCGGCGGCGCCAGCCTGAAGGCGGCGGATTTTCTCGGCATTGCCGAAGCCTATCGAAGTATCTCCTAAAGCGCGTCGCGTTTGGCCGGCCTAATGCGACGCGCTTTAGGTTGTTGTTTTTACGCATGTCGTTATCGCAAAACCGCTGCACGCCCTCGGTTCAGGCCCGAGGGCATGCTTTTGCGCGACATGCATTAGGCATCGAAAGGCTATCGGGCACTTCGGATACTGTGCCGCAGCGGAAAACGTTGCAACGGCCTCATTGCTTCCCATATTCCGGCCACGGGCTTGGAAATGCCGTCAAAGCATTGTATGAGCCGCCTCCAAATCACCGGTCGTATCCGCGGCCGCGCAAGGCTTTGCCAGGATAAATTATGGAAACCGTACTGATCGTCGTCCACCTCATGGTCGTGCTTGCTCTTGTCGGCGTGGTGCTGCTGCAGCGCTCCGAAGGCGGCGGCCTCGGCATCGGCGGCGGATCGGGCTTCATGACCGCGCGCGGCGCCGCCAACGCGCTGACGCGGGCGACGGCGATCCTGGCGGCGGCGTTCTTCGCCACCTCGCTGACCTTGTCGATCGTCGCCCGTTACGGCGAGAAGCCGATCGATATTCTCGATCGCGTGCCTGTGACGAACGGCGGGGGCGGTGTGCTCGACCAGTTGCCTGGCACCACGGCGCCGACACCGCCGTCCGGCTATACGGCGCCAACACCGCCTTCCGGCAATGATGCCGCAGCCCCGGCTCCCGCTGCACCGCCAGCGGCGGGAGCGACCACGCCGCCGGCCGCAAACGGCGCCACCCTGCCAGTAACGCCGCAGGTTCCAAACCAGTAATCAGCAGACGTCCGGCGCCGCGATCTGTTGTTGTTTGAACACAGTCGCGGCAAATGCCGCACGATCACGAGGATTCGACTGGGCGCGGCACGCCAGGGCGCTTGAGGCGTCTCCGATTAATCGATTATAGATTGCGCGCGGCACTTTCGGGGTCCTTGGGGGACGCCGGGCGGCGCCGTGGCAACAAGCATTAAACGATCGGATCTTCGCCATGCAGCTTCGCAGCTTCATTTTAGCCGGCCTTTGGGCCGTGCTCAGCCTTGGTGCGCCCGCTTTTGCGGCCATGCCGGCGGGCAATTCGGCCCCTAAATCCGCAGTCACAACTGACGTCGTCAAGGTCGCCGCCAAAAGCGATACGGCGCAACTAAAGCTCCTCAAGAAGAAAAAAGACCCGAGCGCGGCCGATCTTGCCCAGATCAGGAAGATCGAGGCCAAGATCGCGGCTGACAAGCAGGCTGCTCGAATCAAGGCCATCGAGGCAAGGAAGCTGGCGATGCGCGAGGCGGCCAAAGCCAAGTCCGACGCGCAACGGCAGGCGTTTCTTGCCAGGAAGGGCCTCGCCAGGAAGGATAAGTCCGCTGGCCAGGCCAGGCTGGCCGATGCCAGGCCGGTCAAGATCATCGAACCGATGCAACCGATCGCACCAATCCAGTCGGCCGAGGCAATTCCCGCCGAGGCCATGAACGTCGCGCTGACCGGCAACAACGGCGAATTGCGCAGCGAGCCGGTCGGACAAAAGCCCCAGCGCGTCGGGCTGTTCGCCGGCCTGTTCGGCGGCACGTCCTCGTCGATGTCATTGCTCCCCGAGACCCGCGCCCTCGATGCCGCTCTCGCCAGGAAGGAAGCCAGGAAGCAGTTCAAGGTGAAGCCGGAGTTCGTGCCGCAGGAGGTCGAGTTCACCGGCTATAGCCCCGGCACCATCGTCATCGATACGAGTGCGCGCCGCCTCTATCTCGTCGAATCCTCCTGGACCGCCCGCCGATATGCGATTGCGGTCGGTCGTGACGGCCTGCAGTTCAAGGGCACGGTCGCCGTCGGCGACAAGCAGGAATGGCCGCGCTGGATCCCGACGCTCGAGATGCAGAAGCGTGAGCCGAAGAATTACGGCCGCTACAAGGACGGCATGCCCGGCGGCGGCGAAAATCCGCTCGGCGCGCGCGCCATCTATCTCTACGACGGCAAGAAGGACACCCATCTGCGGATTCACGGCACCATTGCGCCGCAATCGATCGGAACGAGCGCCTCCAACGGCTGCTTCCGGATGATCAACGAGCACGTCATGGACCTTTACCGCCGGGTGAAAGTGGGCACCAAGGTCGTCATCATCTGAAGCCTTAACGGGTCAAAAAAAGGGCCGGCCTCGCCGGCCCTTTTGCTTTGGTTGTGCGCCGGCATGGGCATCACCAGGGCGCCTTGTTGGGAAAAAGCCTTCGCGGCGGTTTTTTCTCTGGCGGAATCAATTCGGCCGCGTTAAGCGATGACTCCCATGGCGCGATATGTATTCATCACAGGCGGCGTGGTTTCCTCACTCGGAAAAGGCATCGCTGCAGCGGCCCTTGGGGCTCTCTTGCAGGCGCGAGGCTATCGCGCGCGCATCAAGAAGCTTGACCCCTATCTCAATGTCGATCCCGGCACGATGTCGCCATACCAGCATGGCGAAGTCTTCGTGACCGATGATGGCGCCGAGACCGATCTCGATCTTGGCCACTATGAGCGCTTCACCGGCCGCTCGGCCAACCAGCAGGACAACATCACCACGGGCCGCATCTACAAGAACATCATCGAGCGCGAGCGACGCGGCGACTACCTTGGCGCCACCGTGCAGGTCATTCCGCACGTCACCGACGAAATCAAGAATTTCATCCTCAACGGCAATGACGATTATGACTTCGTCCTGTGCGAGATCGGCGGCACCGTTGGCGACATCGAGGCGATGCCGTTTCTGGAGGCGATCCGCCAACTTGGCAACGACCTGCCGCGCAACAACGCCGTCTACGTGCACCTGACGCTGATGCCCTACATTCCAACGGCGGGCGAATTGAAGACCAAGCCGACCCAGCATTCGGTCAAGGAATTGCGCGGCATCGGCATCGCGCCCGACATTCTGCTGGTCCGCGCCGACCGCCCCATCCCCAGGGAAGAGCGCCGCAAACTGTCGCTGTTCTGCAATGTGCGCGAGAGCGCCGTCATCCAGGCGCTCGACGTGCCGCACATCTACGACGTGCCGATGGCCTATCACAATGAAGGGCTGGATTCGGAAGTGCTGGCCGCTTTCGGCATCGATCCGGCACCGAAGCCGCGGATGGAGCCCTGGCAAGCGGTGTCCAAACGCATCCACAATCCGGAAGGCGAGGTGACCATCGCCGTCGTCGGCAAATATACCGGCCTCAAGGACGCCTACAAATCGCTGATCGAGGCGCTGTCGCATGGCGGTCTCGCCAACCACGTCAAGGTCAAGCTCGACTGGATCGAGAGCGAGATATTCGAGAAGGAAGACCCGGCGCCGTGGCTGGAAAAGGTCCACGGCATTCTGGTCCCCGGCGGTTTTGGCGAGCGCGGCGCGGAAGGCAAGATCCTTGCGGCGAAGTTCGCCCGCGAGCGAAAAGTGCCGTATTTCGGCATCTGCTTCGGCATGCAGATGGCCTGCATCGAGGCAGCGCGTTCGCTGGCCGGCGTCAAGCATGCCTCGTCGACCGAATTCGGTCCGACCGAGGAACCGGTCGTCGGCCTGATGACGGAATGGCTGAAAGGCAACATGCTGGAGAAGCGCAGGGAAACTGGCGATCTCGGCGGCACCATGCGGCTCGGTGCCTATCAGGCGGACCTCGCCAAGGGCTCGAAGATCGCCGAGATCTATGGCGACACGCAGATTTCCGAGCGCCACCGCCACCGCTACGAGGTCAATGTCGACTACAAGGAGCGGCTAGAGGATTGCGGCCTGGTCTTTGCCGGCATGTCGCCGGACGGCGTGCTGCCGGAAACGGTCGAATATCCGGACCATCCCTGGTTCATCGGCGTGCAATATCATCCCGAGCTGAAAAGCCGGCCGCTTGATCCGCACCCGCTGTTTGCCAGCTTCATCGAGGCGGCTGTGGAGCAGAGCCGCTTGGTCTAATCGACAGGCTGCCATGCAAACATACGTCGCTCTGCTTTACAGCATCGTGCTCGGCGAGGGGCGGCGTGTCGTCATGTCCGATCTCAGGGCCATGACAGAAGGCCTGGGGCTGAACAACCCGCGCACGCTGGTGGCGACCGGAAATCTGGTTTTCGAGACGAAAGAAACAGAGATTGCCGCCCTGGAGCGCCGATTGGAAACGGCGTTCCAAAACACCTTCGGCCGCCATGTCGACATCATCTTGCGCCGTGCGGACGACTGGTTGAAGCTTGCGGCCGGCAACCCGTTTCCCGCCGAATCGGCTGCCGGCGCGGATCAGGTAGCGGTGCGCGTGATGCGCAAGCCTGTTGCCGCTGAGGCCATTACGGCACTGGAGGCCTATGTCGGCAAGGGTGAACGGATGCAGGCCGTCGGCGGCGACATCTGGATCTTCTTTTCGCGCGAGAAGCCAAGCTCGCGGCTTGTGGCGGCGATAAGCCATAAACGGCTCGGCATCGGCACCTCGCGCAATTGGAACACGGTGCGCAAGCTGGCCGAGATGGTCGGCAAATAGAGTTCCGGCAAACCGATTGATTTGCCAGCTTAGCCTTAAAAGACATTCAATCAGAACTGCGCGTTTCGTTGCAGCGTAACGGTTGATCGCCTCCTTTGACACGTTTGGTGATTCGATTTCGGTCGAACGATATGAGAGACTTCGTTTTTGGCCCGACTTTTTTCACCATCGGGCGCTGTTTGCCGGAAACCACATGGTCAGCAATGAGTTTAAAGGTTCGATCAGGCGCATAGCGATCGACCGGGAGGAAACAATGGATCGCCTGCAATTCTTTACGCCAGTGCGGATTTCGCGCCGGCAGGAAAGCCCTGCCGAAGAAATTGATAGCGTAGCCGAAGCGATAGAGTTCTTGCGCAAATGGCCAATCGGCCGGCGTGGGCCAGTCTACCGATGCGCAGTGAATTGCTGCTCCGCGGCTCTGGCGGGCCGGATGTCGGCAGAGGAAGCAAGGAAGGCTTTTACCGGCTTCGCTCGCATCACGCGCTTGCTCGACGAAGACATGGCTCTGCCGATAGGCGGCGGCAATGTTGATAGCGTGCATGCGCTGAGGCGATGAACGTTCATATTGACCCTGCCAGGAACTTTGTCCGTGCCAAGAACGGGGCATCGGCAAAGTCACAGCACCTCGACTGAGGCAGCGAAGACGTAGCCAGCGCCCCGCTCGGTGACAATGAGTTTCGGCTCGCTCGGGTTGACCTCGAGCTTGCGGCGCAGTCGCAATATCTGCACGTCGATACTGCGGTCAAACATCTCTTCGTCGTGAATTCTGCTAGCAGCGAGAAGCTGCTCGCGGCTCAGGATCTGCTGCGGCGATTGCAGGAAGGCTGCCAGCAGGTTGAATTCGCCGGCGGTCAGCGGAGTCGCTTCCCCCGCGGGCGACCTCAGGCGCCGCAGCCGCATGTCGAGTTCCCAGCCGGCAAAGCGGTAGCGTTTGGGCTTCTTGCCAGGCGAATTCTGGCGCGTTGACCCCGATCGCCGCAGTACGGCGCGAACGCGCGCAAGCAGTTCCCTGAGGCTGAAGGGCTTGGTAATGTAGTCGTCAGCTCCGAGTTCCAGGCCGATGGCGCGATCCACCTCGTCGCGCCTGTGACCGGTGATGATGATGGGCGGCGCTTCCGGCGGACTGCCGAGTTGCCGCATGATTTCAAACCCGTCCTCATCGGCAAGCCGCATGTCGAGGAGCACCAAATCTACCGGTCTTCATTGAAGACGTGCGACATGGCCCGGCTGTCGGCGACAGCGCTGACCCTGAAATTCTCGCTCTCCAGGTAATTGGCGAGCATTTCGCGAATTTCGGGGTCGTCATCGACGACAAGAATATGCTTCGCCGCCGCTGCCTGTTCGATTGTGCCTTTCGACTGCTCTTCGTAGCGAGTGTTCTGTTCGGCTAACATCTCAGACCGGAACCCATGACCGAGCCGTTGCTTTATTAGACTTAACGCACAGGCTCACTCGATGGCGTATGAGCAGATTGGTAAGGTTCGGGCGGGGCTTTTGGTTCCGCTTTGCCTGGCAGCGGCGGCACCGTTTGCGTTGGCCTTGGTCAATCAGCCTGCGCCGCGCGGGGATAGGACCGGGTATGCGCGTGCTCGACATTGGCTGCGGCGTCGGCGACGTCTCCTTGCTGGCCGGGAAGCTGGTCGGGCCCTCGGGAAAAGTGTTCGGCGTCGATCGCTCGGCGGGGCTATAGGCATCGCCGAGCGGCGTGCCACCGAATCCGGCCAGTGTTACTGGACGCGCTTTACCACCGGCGAGCTTGATACATTCTCGCCCGACGAGACTTTCGATGCGGTGATCGGCAGGCTCGTCCTGATGTATCTGCCCGATCCCGTCGCAACCCTGCGCAGGCTTGTCGGGTTTCTTCGGCCGGGCGGCATCATCGCCTTCCAGGAAATGGCGATGCCGCTCACCCGCAGTTTTCCGGAGGCGCCGCTGTTCAGCAAATGCCGCGGCTGGATTATCGAGACGATCGAGCGGGCGGGTTTCGAGGTCGACATGGGTGGCAGGCTACCGATGGTCTTCGCCGGCGCAGGGCTGCCGGCGCCGCAGATGAATTCTGCCGGCCTCGCCGGTAGCGGGCCCGACTCGCCGATCTACGACTATATTGCCGAGACCTTGCGCAGCCTGCTGCCGATAGCCGAGGCCGTCGGCGCCGCGACCGCCGCCGAAATGAAGGTCGATACGCTCGCCGAGCGACTGCGCAGCGAGGCTGTCGAACAATAGATGTGCACTATGCTGCCGCCCTTTGTCGGCGCGTGGGCAAATACGCCGGGATAACGAGGGGCGCGGTGAATCGCTGCGCCGTGGCCTGGCCCGGCGGCTCACGGGCCTGCTTCGAGGAAAGCCCGGGCAAACCCGGGTTGCACTGCTTCTATCGTTCCATCGGGCAGCTTCAAAAGTCGGTCGATCGCGATGCCGTAGAGCCGCAGCCGATCGTCGAGCAGCCGCGCCGCTTCATCGATATTGCCCCGCTCGGCCTTCAGCAAGGCACGGTGCATTACATCCCGAAAGATCAGCCGCAGCTGCAAGAACATCTCGGCGAAGGCTTCCGGGTCAGGCACGTCGAAGATGCCTTCGTCGCTGCCTTTCCTGAGCAGATCGGTGATTATCGGCATGGCCAATTCCCTGGCCGCCTGGTCGACCCGATGGAAGAGGGCAAGGTTTTCGGGCCGGAACAGGACGAAAAATGTCTTGCGCATTTGCGGGGCAAGCTCGACGTTCAGCCGCCGCGAGCCGGCAAACAGAGCATTGAGCCGGCCAAGCCCATCGAGTGAGGGATCGTTGAGCAGGGGCTGCAACTCGGTGAAGCTGTCGCGGGCGAGACGTGTGGCGAGCGCCTCCAGCAGGGCCTCTTTCGATGCGAAATAATGGTAGAACGCGCCTTTCGACAGGCCGGCCTCGCGGATGATGTCGTTCACCGTCGTGTTGTCGTAGCCATGCTCGAAGAAAAGCCGCTGGGCGCAGTCGAGGAGCTCGGCGGATCGTATCTCCGGCGGCTTTATCACTCGGGGCAAATCGAACCTCACAAAGTGCAGGTGGAGCAAGAGGAGCACGAACCGGAGCTTTATGCAACTTTTATAGACCGACGGTCGGTCTAGTGCTATTATCTGTCACCGCGCGACATTCGGATTCGATCATGGAGAGTCCCATGCGACGGACACGCTGGACTGTTGGCATCGTTATTGTCGCGACTGCGGCTGCTTTCGGCGCCTGGTATCTGTTGCAGCCGGCCAAGGTTTCGGTGGTGACGCCACAACGCGGCGACGCGGCGGAAATCGTTTACGCGAGTGGCTCTGTCGAGCCGCAAACCTGGGCCAAGGTAACTCCTGTGGTTCGCGAAAGGATCGTCGAGCAATGCAATTGCGAGGGGTCGAGGGTTGCACAAGGCGACGTGCTCGCCAGGCTCGACGACAGCGAGGCCCGGGCCGTGCTTGGCGAACTCGAAGCGCGTCAAGCGCTTGCCCAGGAAGAGCTCCGGCGGCTGACGGTGCTTGCCGAAAGGCGTGCGGCGAGCCAGCAGGCTCTCGATCGTGCACAGAGCGAGCTCGGCCAGATCGAAGCGTTGGTCGCCGGACAGAAGGCGCGACTTGACACCTACGTGTTACGCGCACCGAGCGCCGGTGTCGTGCTCAGGCAGGACGGCGAGGTGGGTGAGGTCGCCGAACTCGGCACGGTGTTATTCTGGGTCGGCGAGCCGAAGCCGCTCCTGGTGGTCGCCGAGGTCAACGAGGAGGACATACCCCGGGTCGAGGTCGGCCAGCGCGCGCTGCTTAAATCCGACGCGTTCCTCCAGCGCAAGCTGGAAGCGGTGGTCGTCAGCATCACACCCAAGGGCGATCCGGTGACGAAGACCTATCGCGTCCGTTTCCGCCTGCCGGACGATACGCCGCTTCGTATCGGCATGTCGACCGACGTGAACATCGTCATCCGCGTTTCGAAAAATGCGCTGTTGATCCCTTCCGTTGCTGTGGACAAGAATAAGGTGTTCGTCGCCGAAGGCGACAAGGCCCGACGACGTGAGATCCGAACCGGCATTCGCGGCACCAATGGCATCGAAGTTCTGTCGGGACTCGACGAGAAGGCGCGCGTCATCTCGCCCTATCCCGCCGACCTCGCCGACGGCGCGCGTGTGAGCCTCACCGGCGCCCAGGAGTGATGAAGCAACGATGCCGCTCATCTTCGACATCGCCCTCACGCACATTGCCGGCCGCGGTCGCCAGACACTGGTTGCCGTGATCGGCGTTGCGGTCGGTGTCGGATTCTCCATCGCCATGGCGGCGCTGATGCAGGGCGGGCAGGACGATTTCGTCAGGCAGCTCGTCGACACGATGCCGCATGTCGACATCACTGACGAGCAGCGCACGGCCCGCCGTCAACCGGCCGAGGACGCCTTCGCGACAGTGGCGATTTCCGGGCTTAGGCCGCGCGACGATCGCCGCGGCATCATCAACCCGACGGCCGCGACCTCCTGGCTGGAGAGCTGGATTCCCGGTCGGTTCGCGGCAAGCCTCAAAACGCAGGGTGTGATCCGTTTTTCCAGCCGCGAAGTCGGCGCGGCGATCATTGGCATCGAACCGGAGCGCGAGCCCGGCGTGTCGCCGATTGTCGGAAACTTCGTCGAAGGCAGCTTTTCGGCGCTTGCCGCGGGCGGCAACAACGTGCTCATCGGCGACACGATGGCGAGCCGGCTCGGCGCCGGGTTTGGCGACACGATAACGGCGGTTTCCGCCGAGGGACTGACGCGCAACTTCAAGATCGCTGGCCTATTCCACACCGGCACCACCGCGCGCGACGAAGGTGAGGCCTATGTGCTTCTGAAAAACGCGCAGATTCTCTCGGCGCGTCCGAACGCCATCAACGATATCCGCATCAAGCTCGACGATCCTGACCGCGCTCCGGCGGTGGCGCAGCGTGCCGAGGCCGAACTGGGCTACAAGGCGGTGGCGTGGCAGGAGGCCAACGAATCGATCCTCGAAGCGCTCGTCGTACGCAACGTCATCATGTACACCGTTGTCGGCGCGATCATGCTGGTCGCTGGCTTCGGCATCTACAACATCATCTCCACCATCACGCACGAAAAGGCGCGCGACATCGCCATCATGAAGTCGCTTGGCTTCCCGGAGTCCGACATGCGCCGGCTCTTTCTGCTTGAAGGCGTCGCGATCGGCGCTGCCGGCTCCGTGCTCGGCGGGCTGCTCGGCGTCTCCATGACCTACGCGCTGTCGCTGGTGCGTTTCGAGATCGCCGCGACCGGCCAGGAGATGACCCGGCTGCCGATCGCCTGGAGCTTGACGCACTACGTCATCGCGTCGGCCTTCGCGCTGGGCTCGGCAGCAGTCGCTGGCTACCTGCCGGCGCGTCGTGCGGCGCGCCTGAACCCCGTCGAGATCATCAGAGGCGCGTCATGAGCGCACTCATCGAGACCAGGCAACTGACCCGCGTGTTGCCCGAGACGGTTCCCGTCACGCTGGTCAAGGACATCACGCTCGCGATCGACGAAAGAGAATTCGTCGCCGTCACCGGTCCCTCCGGCTCCGGGAAATCGTCATTGCTCTATCTGCTCGGGCTGCTCGACCGGCCGACCGCCGGGACGTTGACAATAGGCGGCCGCGACGCCGAGCCGATGAATGAAAGGGAGCGCGCGCGGACCAGGCTTTCGATGCTGGGCTTCGTGTTCCAGTTTCATTTTCTGCTGCCGGAGTTCACGGCGCGCGAAAATGTCGAAATCCCAATGCGCAAGCTTGGCCGGTTGGCGCGGCCTCAGATGCGCGAACGGGCCGGTGAGCTGCTTTCATCCCTGGGGCTCGGCGAACATCTCGACAAGCGGCCTGACCAACTCTCGGGCGGCCAGCGTCAGCGCGTCGCGGTAGCACGCTCGCTCGCCAACGACCCGCCGCTTATCCTCGCCGATGAGCCGACGGGGAGCCTCGACAGCAAGAGCTCCGAGCAGGTCTTCGCAATCCTGGAGAATTTGGTGCGCGAGGGCGGCAAGACCGTCGTGGCAGTGACGCATGATCTCGACATGGCGGCGCGCATGGACCGCCGCATTCACATCGTGGACGGGAAGATCGGCTGAACCGGAACCAATCGGCATTCATGCACGGCGCGAGCCTGTCTGAGGATTACCGGGATCGCGATCAGGACACCCGCGCCGCACCGAAATTGGCCTCGAGCCAGGCTATTGCCTCGGTCACGTCGCCGAGACCGTAGCTTGCAACCGTCGGCCCGCGCGGCTTCACGCGGATAGAGATGCCGTTGGCCTCGTTTATTGCCTCGAAACCGTGTTCGTCCGAGGTGTCATCCCCGAGGAACACCGGCCGCCGGCCGGCAAAGGGCGGGGTTTCCATGAAACGCCGGATAGCAGCACCTTTGACGGCTTCCAGCGGCATGAGTTCAACGCCAGCGTTTCCCGCAATCACGCGATACCCGGGCGGAAGCTGCGTCAATGCCTGTTCGACAAGCTGCGTTGCCCGGGCAAGCAGTTGCGGCGCAGCGCGGGTATGGATGGCCAAGACCGGCCCTTTGCGCTCGACATATACCTTGCCTCCACCCAGTTCGGCCTCGATCTCGTCGGCAAGGGCCGCGATATCCGCCGGAGCGTCGGCAATGTCGACCTGGCCGTCCGGCGTCAACCGATGCTCTAGCCCGTACAGCCCTGCAACGCGCAGCTTCAGGGGATGAAACAATCTGTCGACGGCAGAGACCGAACGTCCGGTGATGAAGGCGAGGGCGCCGCCCAGCCTTCGCTCGATTCCTCCGAGAAGCTGACGCAGTTCATCACCGACGAAGACAGCGTCGGGATGAGCGGCATGTTCCAGCAAGGTGCCGTCGATATCGAGAAAAAGCGCCCATTGCTCGTCCGGCAGGTCGGGGGCCAGCGGCAGTCTCAGGTCCGTCACGACGCCGCCTTTCGTGCCCGCTCGAAGAGGGAAATGACATTGTTGCTGCTGGATGGCCGCTCGCCGTTGCCAGTCACCCGGTCGAGATCACCGCGTTTGCGAAGGCGGGCAGCGTCCAGCAGCATGCTGCCGGCCCAGCGATAGACATTGTTGTCGCGGACCATCTCGCGCATGGGCCGCATGCGCTCGCGCTGCTCGTCCCGCGTCATGGTCAGCGCCTGCAGCAGGGCCTCGCTCATCATGGTCGCATCATAGGGGTTGACGATCAGTGCCTCCAGGAGTTCGCGCGAAGCGCCGGCAAAGGTGCTGAGCAGCAGCACGCCCTGTTCGTCGTCGCGCGCCGCGACGAATTCCTTGGCCACCAGGTTCATGCCGTCATGCAGGCTGGTGACCATGCATATGTCGGCGGCGCGATAGATCTCGTAGACCTGCTCCTGCGAGTGATGCTCGGCGAGCATCAGGACGGGATTGTAGTTCGCGCCGCCATAGCGCTGGCTGAGCTCTTCGGCATAGCGAAGGCATTCGTCATGAAGTTGCTGGTAGGCCGGCAATGTGCCCCGGCTGGGCGCCGCGACTTGCAGGAAAACCACTTTGCCTACCCATTCGGGATGTCGCGTGAACAATTCGTCCAAGGCGTGAAAGCGATCGATAATCCCTTTGGTGTAGTCGAGGCGCTCGACGCCGACGCACAGTTTGGCGTTTGCCGGCAGCCCGAATCTTTCGCGGATACGGGCACGGCATTCCTCGACAGCCGGCAATCTTGCCAGCATTTCGGCCGGCCATTCTATGGAAATGGGGTAAGCGTGCACCAGCGTCGTTTGCCCGCCATAGGAGATCGCCGCGTCCGCCCGTTCTATCCGGCTTTCCAGGAAGCGATCGACGCTCTCGGTGAAATTATTGGCATGAAACTGCGTATGGAAGCCGATGATGGAGCTGCCCAGCAAACCTTCCAGGATCCGTTCACGCCATGGACAGATGCTGTAAACTTCGGAGTTGGGCCATGGGATATGCCAGAAAGTAATGATGATCGCCTCGGGCAGGCGCTCACGGATCATGCGCGGCAAGAGCGCGAAGTGGTAGTCCTGGACCAGCACAATCGGCCGCTCGTTGCGCGCTTCGGCAACCACTGTATCGGCGAACTTCCGGTTGACAGCCTCATAGGCCTCCCAATCCGAGGCGCGAAAAATCGGGCGGGTGAAGGCGATATGGCAAAGCGGCCACAGACCTTCATTGGCGAAGCCCAGATAATAGGCGTGGTATTCTTCCTCGGTCAGCCAGACCCTGCGCAGCGTGTAGGACGGATTGCCAGGCGGCACCTCAACACGGTCGTTCTCATCGACGGTGAGACGGTCCGCTGTTCCGCCGCCATACGCTATCCAGGTGCCGGCGCAGGCGCGGGTGATCGGCTCAAGCGCCGAAACCAGCCCGCTGGCCGGCACCAGGAGCTCAATGCCATCATCCCTAGTGTTGTGGATGTAGGGCTCGCGGTTGGATACGACGATCACCTGCGTCTCCGGCAGATCGTCGGCCAGGATCTTGCGCAACGTGTCTGGCGACCATGTGATCAGCGCTGCATCGGCCGAGTGGCCATTCTTTTCAAACTCCCGCAGCACCGTGCGGGCCTCCGAAGCCACGTCATCGCCTGCGGTGAATGCGGCCGCTGGTATGCGGCGCCGGTGGGATATCGAGAACACCAGGGCAACAGCTGAAAGGCCAAGGCTTGCAATGATTAGAACCCAGAGTACCTCTATGCCAAACTCTGACATTGGAACAACGACTGTCTCCGGCCGATCGGTGGCCATTTTGTTGTTTTCGAATTCAGCCGCCAATCATGACAAGCTGCCGTGCGTCGGAACGCGCAGACGGGCCATCGGTTCCTCTAATTGCAGCTCCGCGGTTGGTTGCATGCGAAAGCCAGGCTAGGTCCGCACCCAACTAGGTTCGCACGATGAGCGGTACTAACCCCTCATGCCGGTCGGCGAGAAAGGCGACAACCCGATCGCCGACACGCTGGAACGTCAGATCCACCTTGCTGGTGCCAACGCCAAGATGCCTCAGCGTGAGCGTGTCGATACCAATCGGCAGCCTGGGACGGGTGACGTGGATTTCGCCGGCCCAGCCGTCGATCTCGAGGCCGAGGCAGGCCTGCATCAGCATGAAGGCAGACCCAGCCGACCACGCCTGCGGCAGGCAGGCGACGGGATAGGCGATCGGCGCTTCGCCCGGCGCGCGGGTAAAGCCGCAGAACAGCTCGGGCAACCGCATGTTGAAATGGACAGCCGATTCAAAGGTGCTGCTCATCAGCCGGATCACGTTTTCACGCTCGCCAAAGCGTGCCAGACCGGCGCCGCAAATGGCGGTGTCATGCGGCCAAATCGAGCCGTTGTGGTATGACATCGGGTTGAAGAACACAGCATCGTCGGCGAGCGTTCTCAGCCCCCAGCCCGAATGGAAGGACGCCGAAAGCAGCTGGTCGGCGACCATCTGCGCCCGTGCCGGCGCGGGGAGGCCGACATAGAGAAGGTGCCCGACATTAGACGTCCGCACCTTGCACGGCTCGCCGGCGCCGTCGATCGCCAAGGCATAGAAGCCGGGGTCGTCCAGCCAGAAATGGCGTTCCACAGCGGCGCGCATGGCCTCCGCGCTGCTCTGCCAATGATCGGCCCTGTCGATCTCGCCGCGGCGGCGGGCGAGCGCCGCCAACCCCCGGAACGCGGCAAAGGCGTAGCCTTGCACCTCCACCAGGGCGATCGGTCCCTTGGGAGTTCGGCCGTCGGCATGGAAGACGGAATCGTGGCTGTCCTTCCATCCCTGGTTGGCGAGGCCGGACTCGGCGGCACGCTGATAGGTGACGAAGCCGGTCGGCCGGCTTGCCTCCTCGGTCCATTCAGCCGCAGCGCAGAGCGACGGCCACAGGCTGTCGACGAACGCCATGTCACCGGTACGGTCCGCATAGGCGCAGGCGAGATGGATGTAGAGCGGCGTCGTGTCGACACCGCCATAGTAGCGGCCGAAGGGGAGTTCCCGCAGCGCCGCCATTTCGCCCTTGCGGGTTTCGTGCATGATCTTGCCCGGCTGCGAATCGCTGAACGGCGATGTCTCCGTCGCCTGGTGTTGGGCAAGGAAGGCCAGCACGCCTCGCGCCAAGCCCGGGTTGAGCCACAGCATCTGCAAGGCGGAGATCACGCCGTCGCGGCCGAACGCCGTCGAAAACCAGGGGATGCCCGCATAGGGGTAGGGCCCGGTCGTAAGCTCGGTTGTCAGCAGCGCCACATCGGCGCGGGCGCGCTCGACCCAATCGTTGAAGACGCGCCCGGAACTGTGCACCGTAGCACCATGGCGGCGCTTGGCCCGCATGCCGAAGCGAGCCCGGGCCGCGGCGGCGCGGAAGCGATCGCGGTTCGGCGTTTCCGCCACTTCGGGACCGACTTCGACATACAGCACCTTGCTGCTGCGCCTCGTCACGGCAATCAGGAAGTCCGCTCGGTCGCCCGTCAGCTGGTCTGGCGCCTGCGAGAACGATATCGCCGATATCCGCGCCAGCCCGTCCAACCCGTCGTAGCGAAGCAGCACGCATGTCGCATCCGTCTTGGCAGCATGGGCCATGCCGCGCTTCAGCCTTGTCGAGCCCCGCACTTCGAACATGTCGCGGAAATCGGCGGCAAAATGCAGCGAAACGCGGATGGTGGACTGTTCCTGGCTGTAGTTGGAAAGGGTGATGCGTTCAAACAGCCGGTCCTGCCAAAGCAGCCTGACGCGTTCGATATGGATCGCGCCCTGCGAAATATCTCGGCCGCGGACGCTCTGCATCGGCAGATTGGTCAGGTTGGAGGTGAAGAGCACATTGTCCTGGCTGAGCGACGCACCGAGCAGCGATGTCTGCCGGTCGCCGACGGTCAGCCGGAATTCGGAAAGCACTCGCGTGTCATCACGGAAGAAACCGTCGCCGGCGCCGCGGATATCGCCGTAGGCGTCGGCCACGGCAAAACAATCGCCTTGCTTGAGGGCGAACAGCCGATGCGGCTCTCGAGGTGCGGTGGCGTCCAGGGACGCAAGTGCTACCGCGGGATCAAGCCTGCGCTCGTCGAGTTGAGCCATTCTCTACATATCTCCCTCGTTTCGTCCCCCGAGGTAATGCCGTTCACGACAGTCTTGCTTCGGCCGAGGCGCCGATCAGGCGCGCATAGGCGGAAACGTAGTCGCGGGTCATTCTTTTGGCAGAAAACCGCCTTTCGAAGACAGCCCGCACCTTCCGCCTGTCGAGCCGCAGCAAGTCGGGCACCGAGGCAACCGCCCGTTCCATGGAATCCACGATAAAACCGGTCACGCCTTGGTCGACGATTTCCGGCAAGGCGCCGCAGTTCCAGCCGATCACCGGCGTGCCGCAGGCCATCGCTTCTATGACGGCAAGACCGAACGGCTCCGGCCAGTCGATCGGGAATACGAGGCCGGCCGCCTTGCCGAGGAATTCCGCCTTTTTGTCTTCCTCGATCTCGCCGACATAGTCGACACGGTCACCATCAACCAGCGGCTCGACCATTTTGCGGAAATAAGCCCGGTCGTCGTCGCCGATCTTTGCTGCAAGCTTCAGTTTCAGCCCCGAGCGCAGCGCGATCTCGATGGCACGATCCGGACGCTTGTCGCGCGACATCCGGCCAAGGAAGGCGAGGTAGGGCTCCCCTGGGCTCGGCTCGAAAACCGGCTTGTAGAGTTCGGTCGGCAGCCCGTGGTGGATCGTCGCCAGCCAGTTGGCGTCGGCCAGCCCCGTCCTTTGGGTGCCGGACACGGAGATCATCGGAAAGCGCGGAAAACGCTTATAGGCCGGTGCCAGATCGACGTAGTCGAGCCTGCCATGCGGCGTCGTCACCGTCCTCTCATGGATGTGCTCGAAGAATGAAAAATGCAGGAAATGGCTGAGGTGGAAATGAATGATATCAAAGTCTTGAGATCGTTTCCTCACCTCGGAAAGCATCAAAAGGTGGGCGGCTGTCTCGGATTTCAGCGGGCTTTGGTCAAGACGCAGCGCACGCTCGCGACATGGCACTAATTCTGCCGAGGTCCTTGTATCGCCACTGGCGAACAAAGTTACGTCATGGCCTAGCTCGACCAATCCTTCAGTCAAATAGGAGACAATGCGCTCCGTGCCTCCATAGAGCCGAGGCGGCACGGATTCGTGGAGCGGCGCCACATGGGCTATTTTCATAGGCTGGCATTTCCCAGAAAGACATCGCTGATGTCGAAATGCACCACTCCACCGAACGTTCCGTGACGGCGAGAACTCGCGCGATGAGTGGCGATTCACCCAGCCGGCCCGCTGCCGTTTATCAAGGCAGTGGGCGTTTTTGCCGGGAACCAATTGGCTGGCCGTGAATTTAACTAGGTTCGATCGAACGCATCGCGATCGACGGGAGGAAAAGATGAATCGCCTGCAATTCTTTACGCCGGTGCGAATTGCGCGCGGGCATGGAAGACCTGCGGAAGAAATCGACAATGTCAGCGAAGCGATGACGTTTTTGCGCCACTGGCCGAAAGGTAGGCGCGGCCCGGTGTATCAATGCGCGCTGAATTGCTGCGCTGCGGCACTGGCAGGTCAGATGTCTGCCGAGGAAGCAAGAAAGGCTTTTGCGGGCTTTGCCCGGATCACCCGGCTCCTGGACGACGACATAGCGCTGCCGATACGCGGCGAAAAGATGGACAGCGCATACACGCCGAGGCGATAGACGCCAGCGCTTCCAGGTGCCGGTTTTACCGATCTGTCTCTGATGGCGACCGCGGGCCTCGCGCGATATCGTTGCCTTGCCCTAACGGGGCCACCAACCAGCTAATCGTCGACGCACCTCGGGCGCCTGGATCCAGGCCGACCCCAAATTATGGCAAGACCGAAATGCGCCCCAGAAGAGCCACCAATTCAGCCTGACGTCTCGTTTCGGTCTTGGCGAACAGCGAGGCAAGCTGGGAGCGGATCGTGGTGCGGCTGAGCCGCCAACTGCGGGCGATCTCCAAAGGCGCATCGCCCTGAGCCAAACGCAGAGCCAGGTGCGTTTCCGCGCTCGTCAAACCAAACATCCTTTGCAGTGTCTGGGGATTTGGCCCCGACCTGTTCACACGGCCAAGCAATGCCACGATGCTCGTTCCGTCGGGGGCGATAAGACCGTTCTCTTTCAGTACCACCGGCCTGTCACCTGTGCTGCGGATCACCACCCAAGAAAGGGAGCCCGGCAGGAAAGGCGCCGGAACATTTGCGACCAGCCGTCTTAGGGCTGCCGAAAGCTCACTGGCTGTATCAGCCGCTTCACCTTTGTGTTCCAGCGTGGGGCGCTCCAGCGTGGTTAGAGCGGCTGCGTTCCATTCGATTACTTTTCTGTCGCGGTTCAGTACGAGATAACCACAGCCGAGGCGATCAAGCATGCCGGTGACGGATTCCAGGCTGCGTCTCTTTGGTTCGTCGCCCCCTGTCTCGGGCCGATCCGATGCACGAGCTGAAGGATAAGCATATGAGGGCCGCGTCACCTGCGCGTCAGGGTTATACTTGGCTCCTGTCGTGATGTACCGGCTGGCCGCAACAGCATCACTGTATCTATCGATCATAGTCATTTTTCAACCTCCCCAAAGGTCCCATCAACCCGTAAAATTTGTTCGGGATTTGCGAATAGTCTTCTTGCATAGGGCTCGCAAAAAAAGCGCTCCCTACTATTTTGAGACTCGTTATATTCTGATGAGTTCTGACTAATTCTTCGCTCTCCCCGCCTAATAAAATGCGCGCTGTGATAGTGGTATGGCAATCCCGCAGTCGTACTAGGTTGTACGTTTTTTGCTCTAGTCTCGACGGCCTAGTCGAAAGGTTGTAGTCTATGCCTATGAACTCGCCGTCGCGCAGGTCGGATTTGAACCCATCAGGCAGACTGCTAACTCACATTGCCTCCGCATCGGTACTGGCTGCTACACTGATATTTGAAACAAAAGCGTCAGTATATATCGGAGAAGGGTCGAGTTTCCTGGAGTTTATTCCAGCTATTATTATCATTTCCTACCTTGAAGACCGTGGGCCTGCGCTTGCGGCGACGGTCCTGATGGTGGCTGCCGGCTTATGGACACGAAGCACCCTGCATGGTCAGATCTCCGGCGAAGACTGGGCGCGCGCCATTCTGCTTCTGATTTCCGGTGGCGTGATTGCCATGACATTCCATCGGCTGCGGCAGGACGTCCGTGAGCTTCTGGAGGTAGCCGAAGCCAGACTCGCTGCCGTCGAAGCAACCGAAAGCCGCTATCGTTGGGCTTTCGAACGCGCCGCCATGGGGTTCGCAAACACCAACGAGAAAGGTGAGCTGCTGCAATCCAACAGACGCCTCAGCGAGATGACAGGCTACGATGAGGACGAGCTTGCCCAATTGCAACTGGAGACACTCGTCCATCCGGACGACCGTGATGCCTTGGCGCAATTGCTTGCTCGCCTGGGCAAAGACTCTGCTTCGTTCGCTTCGGAGGTGCGTCTTTTAAGAAAGAACGGCACGGCATTCTGGTCGCGGCTAACGCTGTCTTTGTCCGTGCCCGACGGGGTTCTCTCAGAGACCATTTTCGTGGTGGTCGACGATATCTCGGAACGACGAGCCGTGCACGAAGCGCTTCGGGCTCAGAAGGAGTGGCTGGATCTCGCTTTGTCGGCTGGACGCCTGGCCACGTGGCGGATCGACCTTAAAGACGGCATCGTCACCGGCTCGGGCACGTTCTGGGACATTCTCGGACTGCCCCCGGCCGGTAGCCGCCGGTTGGAGGAACTGTCAGCCGTCGTTCATCCGGCGGACTGGCCAAAGCTGGCTGTGTCGAGAAAGCTCGCACCGGTCACGAACTACGACGTCGAGATTCGCGTTCGACGACCGGATGGACATATCCGCTGGGTTGCTCTGCGCGGAAGGGAAGAGAAATACGATGATCGTCTACAGCGGCTCGGCGTGGCAGCCGACCTGACCGAGCGACGGCAAACCACGCTGCTGCGTGCTGCGGCAAAGAAGCGGGAGCGCATTATGCTCGAGCAACGCCACAGGTTCATCAACCTATTCCCGGTGATCACGGCACTGGTGAACATGGTCAATGTTCCCGAGAACAATGTCGCCAGGTACAAGGAGACGCTCATCGACAGGATTCGTTCGCTCGAGGCAACGCATCTGCTCCTTTCGGGCAACAGCAGCGGGTCGGGGATGCTCCACGATCTCGTTGTTCAGGAGTTGCAACCGTATATGGGGACGCGCGACATATCAGTCAGCGGTCCATCGGTTACGATGTCGGGAGGCGCCGCCGAGAGCTTTGCGATGATTGTTCACGAGCTTGCGACCAATTCCTTGAAACATGGAGCGCTTGGCGATTCAAAAGGCCGGGTCGAGGTAAATTGGACGTTCGCATCGGAGGATGCGGGCAGTGACATCGTGTTCGATTGGGTGGAATCGGGGCGGCGGCGGCCTTCAAAAGTTGTCCGCCATGGTTTCGGTTCAATGATAATCGGAGTGGATGGGGCGCCGCTTGTCGGTCACTCTCCCAAGCTGGAAATGACGGATCACGGGCTGCGATATTCGCTGCGGCTGTCGCGCAAGGAAATCGGCCCTTGACGCCAGCGGGCCAAGATCGGAAGCGTTTAACAGCGCCCCTTGCGTATCAAAAGAACGTGGCGCTCTAACTAACTAACATCCCTGGTTAACCAGGTCTTCAGCATAACGGCAGCCTCTGTCCGATTCCGCACCCCAAGCTCGCGCAGAACTGCAGCGGCATGGATTTTCGTCGTCGCTTCGGCGATCTCCAGATCGCGCGCAATTTCCTTGTTCGAATACCCTTCCGCCATCAGCTTGAGGACCTCCTTCTGCCTCGAGGTCAGCCTGCCAAGATTGCCAGAGGTGGCACGTCGGTGTAGGGCATGCTCGGAGGGAGCAGGTGCGTGAGTTGTTTGCGCAGCGCCAGGGCGCGACAGAAGTGCAGGGACGTAGATGCGGCCCGAGAGGATTTCGTTGACGGCCATAACGACCTCCTCGTCTCTTTGCGACTTTACGATATAGCCGTGAAGTCCGATCGACAGGGCCGTGAGTATCTCCGAGCGTGAATCGTTCCCGGAAACGATTGCAAACCGTGTATCCGGATAAGCTGACAGAATGCCGCTGAGCACTTCCTGATTGAACAATCCCGGCATGTTCAGATCCAGGATCGCAAGATCAACGGACGCCTGTTCCGCCAGCAGACTGAGCACGGCATCGAAACACGACGCCTCAAATATCTCTACACCTGGAATGCCTGCGGTCAGTGCCAACCGCAAGCCACGACGATACAAGCCGTGATCGTCGGCGATGACGATTCGATACATTGAACTACCCCAACCAATCCTGGAATGATTGAACGGTGACGGCCTGAAAGTCGTGGCCGACCACTCGTCGAACATCCAGTCAACACCCACGATGCCCCAACACCGGCAAGCGTCAGAATGCTAATATAATCCTAAATAATGAGAAACGCTCCTCTTATTTTTAACCCTGCGAACGGAACCCGCTGACCTGTCGAATTATCCGTTCTCAACCTCCGCGACCCGTGTCCCACAGATCGAGCCTCGCGTTCGCCGGGTTGTCGTAGGTCGTTCCGACAATTGATGGATACCTGGCTCATTCGTAAGCACTCATTCGGGTCTTTGTCGGGCTTATGGCGGATCGGCCAAGAATTGAACACCGAAGCTCTCCGAGCCTGCCTCTGCGACAGGCGCGAGCGTTGTCGATCAGCACGGCTATTGAATACCAGAATGTCTGAATCGCTACCATTCGAATGTACGACGACATCCCCTCGACGGCCACATACCATCCAACTGCAATGTCCGGATCAGGGCTCGGATGCTGCGCCGTAGCGACGGGCGTTCAGTTCGAGTGAACATGGGAGGACCAGATGAAAGCAGTGATTCAATGTGGTGGAATGGGGACACGCCTTCGCCCCTTCACATTGGTCTTGCCGAAACCGCTTATGCCGATCGGTGCCCGACCGGTTCTTGAGATGCTTCTGAAATGGCTGCGACGCAATGGCATCCAAGAGGTCTACATCACAACCGGGTATCTCGGCCATTTGATCCGCACCGTGTGCGGAGATGGCTCGCAGTGGAACCTGAAAATTCGATACACGCAAGAGATGGAGCCGCTCGGCACGATCGGACCACTCTCCTTGATCAGAGATGAGCTGACAGAACCATTCATTGTTCTCAACGGCGATGTCCTTACCGATCTAAGCCTCAGTCGATTTGTGGCAGCGCACCGCAAGCACACCGATCCGATGACGATCGCCACAGTCTGCCGCCTGATCAAGATGGACTTCGGCGTGATAGACGAAGTCGACAATACCGTGCAGGTCTTTCGCGAGAAACCGACGCTTTCGCACCTGGTCAGCATGGGAATCTACTGCATGAATCCAGACGTTCTGCAGTTTATTCCATCGGGCATACCCTTCGGGTTCGACGACCTGATGCTGCAGATGATGCAGAACGGTACAACCGTCCACGTGTACAAGCATGATGGTCTCTGGCTCGATATCGGGCGTGTCGACGATTTCCAGAACGCGCAAGCCATTTCCTGGGAAGACCAGTCGGCCTCGATCGAGGTCACTGCTACGGCCGCATGACGAGATCACGAGGCCGGTCCCGTAGTCCAACAGTCTAGGAGGTTGTGATGCTCTTGGTCAGTGCCCCTATTTTGGGTGTGCCCGAGAAGGCAGCTTTGTCCAAGGTCATCGATAGCGGCTGGCTGACCATGGGAGAGCAGGTGAGGGCCTTTGAAGAGGCTTTTGCCAACATGCATGGGGCGCAGGACTGCGTCGCGGTCAATTCTTGCACTGCAGCGCTTCATCTCATTCTACATGCACTCGGTATCGGACCAGGCGACGAAGTGCTGGTCCCGTCGATGACCTTCGTGGCGACCACAAACGCGGTTCTTTACGTCGGTGCCACTCCGGTCTTTGTCGACATCGAGTCGGCCGACGTGCCGTTGATGTCGATCGTGGAAGCTGAAGCACGGTGCACCGCGCGCACCAAGGCAGTCATTCTCGTCCATTTCGCCGGCTATCTCGCCAATCGCGATGAATGGCAGAAGTTCGCCCGTGCCCGAGGGCTGCAGATCATCGAAGATGCAGCGCATGCGCCCGGCCTGAAGGAGGTGGGTACATTTGGTGCCGCGGCCGCCTTCAGCTTCTATGGCAACAAGAACATGACTACGGCGGAAGGTGGAGCCGTGATTGCCCGAGATCCCAAGCTGCTTGAGACAATCCGCCAGGCCCGTGGGCACGGCATGACCACTGGGACACATCAGAGGCTGAACAGTCGCACGCCGCAGTATGATGTCACCATGCTGGGGTTCAACTATCGCATGGATGAAATGCGCGCTGCAATTGGACTGGTTCAGCTGCAGAATTTGCAGGAGTGGAACGAGATCAGGCGTATTCTGGTCATGCTATATCGACGTCTGATCGCAAAACATTGCCCGGCCGTCACAGTCCCGTTCCACGCGCCGCGGACGTCCGCCTATCATATCTTGCCTGTCCTTCTGCCACGTTACACTGACAGGCAACACGTAATCGATGAATTGCGCAGGCAAGGAATACAAACCACCATCCATTATCCGCCGGTGCACCAGATGACGCTCTATCGCGAGCTTTTTCCCGGCACTCATTTGCCGCGAACGGAGGACTTTGCCCAACGTGAGCTCACGGTGCCACTGCATCCCCAGATCACCGCGCCGATGGTCGAATCAGTGGCGGCCGCTCTTGGCGCTGCGGTCAACAGTTGCGCCCAGGCAGGAACAGCAGCATGAATGCTTTGGATTTATCCATTCATGGATCTGTTGTCTCAAGCGCCACCCATGGGTTTGCGAGACGAGCAATTGATCTCGTGATCGCTACAGCCGCCGCCATAGTCTTCGCTCCGCTGATGCTGGTGATCGCTCTGGCGCTCTTACTGGATGGCGGCCGGCCTATTTTCTTTACGCAGACCCGTGTGGGTGCCGGTGGGCGGCCGTTCCGCATGTACAAGTTCCGCAAATTCGCCGTGCGATGCGATCCCGATGGCTTGGCGCTGACCATGGCCGGCGACTGCCGCCTGACGACAATAGGTCGGTTTCTCGCCCTGACCAAGTTCGATGAGCTCCCGCAGCTCTGGAATGTCTTCAGAGGCGAGATGGCAATTGTCGGGCCGCGACCGGAGAGCCTTGTCTTCGCCGATTGTTTCCGCGGTGGCTTTGAGGCCGTTCTGCGATACAAGCCGGGCTTGTTGGGTCCGGCCCAGGTTCTCTTCCGGCATGAGGCCAACTTCTATCCGCGATCCGCCGATCCGCTACTGTTCTACCGCGAGGTTCTGTTTCCTGCCAAGGCCAGGATCGACCTTTCCTACTATCCGCAGCGGACGATCGGCGCTGACATCATGTGGATGATGCGAAGCTTTCTGGCGGTCGTCGGCCTGGTTTCGCCGCCGCCAATCGACCCGGGCTCGCCGCCGATCGGCATGTGAGAGCAGCTTGGCACGGCCGCGCTCTGTTGGATTTGCAAGGCGCTTCACGTCATAGGGGAAACGCTTAGTCATGAACTACAGGGGTAGGAAAGTTCTGGTCACTGGTGCTGATGGGTTCATCGGGTCGCATCTCACCGAAGCGCTCGTCCGTAGTGGGGCGGATGTCACGGCGCTGGCCCTCTACAATTCCTTCGACAGCCTTGGTTGGCTGGATGATTTGCCGGACACCGTTCGAAGCCAGCTGAACCTCGTCCGCGGCGACGTTCGCGACAGCGCGTTCCTGAGCCGGATCATGCGTGGCCAGGCCGTTGTGTTTCATCTCGCCGCACTCATCGCGATTCCACATTCATACGCGGCCGCCCAGTCCTATGTAGAGACCAACATCCTCGGTACAGTGAACGTCCTCGAAGCGGCGCGCCAATGGGAGACGGAGCGTGTGGTGCACACCTCGACCAGCGAGGTCTATGGCACCGCACAGATCATGCCTATCCGCGAATCCCATCCGCTACAGGGCCAGTCACCATATTCGGCATCCAAGATCGGCGCGGACATGATGGCACAGTCCTATGCCAGGTCGTTCGACGTCCCCGTCGTGATTTTGCGGCCGTTCAATACCTATGGCCCACGCCAGAGTGAGCGGGCCATCGTGCCGACCATCATACGGCAAGCTCTCGACAAAAATTGCCCGGCGATCATGGTCGGGGACACAAGCCCGATCCGCGACCTTACTTTTGTGGAAGACACTGCGGCGGCATTCATGACCGCAGGTTCGGCCGAGCTCGAATACGGCCATGCCTACAATGCCGGAAGCCAGTGCGCTGTGACGGTTTCGGACGTATTGGATCTGGTGCTCGAGTTGAGCGGATCCAAAAAACCGGTCCACCGCGACGAACGCCGTTTGCGGCCGCAGAACTCCGAGGTTCGTGCGTTGCTGGCCGATTCTTCGCAACTCGAGACCAAGACAGGATGGCGGGCGCAGGCCAGCCTGCGCGAAGGATTGCAGCGAACCATCGGATGGTGGCAGGCACGCCTCAGCGAAGGCCGCGTACGTCGCGAAGTGGGTTATATGACATGACCTTGTACCAGCGTGCATCGGCTCAGCCGTTAATTGCTGTTGCTAAATCGTTGGATTTTCCCGCGGGCGGAAGCCGGCAAAGCAGCGAGCAGACACAATTTGCCGCGCCGGTGAATGATGGATTTGCCCGACTATCTGCGCCCGACGACCCGGATGGGACGTCGGCTCATCCGGATCGTCGGGCGACATATGCACAGGAAGTGATCGCGCTGCGCAGCGACGGCAGCGGGGACGTCCGACGCATCGCACATACGAGAAGCACTCAATTACACTATCGAAGCGACAGTCATACCGCTGCGGGCAGCAATCAAGTGAGGAGCGCAGCGTCAATCAGGATGAGAATGCCGGCGGCTTGAGACGGGCAGGGGGGCGTAGCCCGACCGGAGTTTCAAGCCGCCGGCGGCGTTCCTTTCGGAGCGTTTGTCTGGTGTTCGCGGCCGACCGGGTAGTGCCGGTGGTTTTTCCGTTTGGAGGAATCATTTTGTGCCCGGCCGCCACGTAACCGACGACGACCGTCGTGATGGCAGCCTGAACGATGGAAGTGGCAAGTAGGACTGGCAACTCATGAGTGGACTTTCACGTTCCCTGAACGGCCCGATATTGAGCTGGAGCGCCATGATGTGCACCTGTACCTGTAAAGATCGGCCTTTTCGCACGATATTGAGGCCTGGCTACCTTGGCCGCCTCGGCGCTGCTCAAATAAGATTTGAATGCATCGCGCTCGCCCTCCGCGGTGGACAGGAGGAGCTCCTGTGAATCGCAAGTCGGTCGTCAGCCCCATGGCTTGTGTCATGGGCGATATGAACTTGGTCCGGCCCCTCGGACTTGCCGGCGTTTCTTGCGCGGTTGTCGCGCCGGCCGGCGACCCGACCACCTATTCGCGGTTCGTCCGGGTGGTTCTCCCCTGGGAAGGCTTCTCAAAGAACCTCGACGGGCTGGCGGATATGTTGCTGCGCTTCGGCACTGCACAGCAGGAGCCCCCCGTCCTTTTCTTCGAAGAGGATTCCCATCTGCTGTTCGTGTCGCGATACCGCGAGCGACTGGGGCAGGCCTTCCGTTTCATCCTGCCCGAAGTGCCGCTGGTGGAAGAGCTCGTCGACAAGGCCCGGTTCCAAATCTTGGCCGAACGCCTGAGCCTTCCCGTTCCGGCATCGCGAAGGATTCGCCCATGTCCAGGCTCGGCGCCCGTTTCCCTTGATCTGCGCTTTCCGGTCGTCATCAAGCCGCTCAGGCGCCGATCACCTTGGGACAAGATAGGCAGTGCCAAGGCAATCGAGGTCGCCACAGAGAAAGCGCTACGAGAGCTGTGGCCCCGTCTGGCCAACAACGAGATGGACCTTCTCGTCCAGGAGATGATACCGGGGCCCGAAAGCCGCATCGAAAGCTATCATGTCTATGTTGATCATCGGGGCGAAATTGCCGGCGAATTTACGGGGCGGAAAATACGAACTTATCCGCAGTCATGTGGTCACAGCACGGCCTTGGAGACTACGGATGCGGCCGATGTCGCGTCGCTGGGCCGCACCCTGGTTCAGAAGCTGGATCTACGCGGCGTCGCCAAGTTCGATTTTAAACGGGATCCAGACGGTGCGCTTCACCTTCTGGAAGTCAACCCGCGCTTCAATCTTTGGCATGTCCTGGGTGCACGCGCAGGTGTCAACATACCAGCGCTGGTCTATGCGGATCTAACTGGCCAACCCCGCCCGCTTCCTGCGAAAGCCCATCCGGGTGTCCGATGGTGCACTCTCCCCAGCGATTTTATTGCTGCCCGCTCCGTCGGGGTATCTCTGCGGTCGTGGTTGCCTTGGGTGATCCGCTGCGAGACGATTTCGCATATCAACTGGGATGATCCGGTCCTGCTGCAAGTTGTGTGGCATCGGGGCATCTCGAGCGCTAGCAAACGACTTTCTCATCTTGTGCAATCCGCGACACGGAGGGCAGCATGAGGTTGGCGATCATCTCTGATGTTCACTCCAATCTCGAGGCACTCCAGGCGACGCTCGACGACATCTCTACGCAAGGGGCGGACCGTATCATATGCCTTGGCGATATCGTCGGCTACAATACAGACCCGGCAGAGTGCATAGCCCTGCTACAAAAATGCGGAGTTGCTTGCATTGCTGGAAATCACGACAGGGCGGT
The DNA here is from genome assembly GCF_935825525.1 of Mesorhizobium escarrei. Taxonomy (GTDB): domain Bacteria; phylum Pseudomonadota; class Alphaproteobacteria; order Rhizobiales; family Rhizobiaceae; genus Mesorhizobium; species Mesorhizobium escarrei. The sequence continues at coordinate 7,335 of NZ_CAKXZT010000140.1, read as the reverse complement.
CTGCGGACAGATCACCACCGACGATTTCGGTTTTGTCGGCGCTCGCGCGATCCTTTGGACACGCCGGCGACTCGGCTCGGAAGCGGTATCATTTCTTGCCGGACTGCCTCTCAAGGCCGAGATTAGCGATGAGTTGATTGCGGTTCATGGTGCGCTGCACCCGGAGAAAAATTGTGAAACCGTTCGATTGGACAATGACGAACGGCGCCGACAAAGCTTCGAGGCACTGATGGATCACCCCGCTGGCATCCGGATCTGTGCCTTCGGACACACACACCGCCTTGGCGTCTTCGAATGGCAGGACTCCATGCCACGACAACTTCCCGGCGACGAGATCAACCTCAAGGAGGGTGCCTACTACCTCGTCAATCCGGGATCGGTCGGGGAATCGCGAACCTCAGATCCACGCGCCACCTATCTAGTTCTGGATACCGCACGCCAAGCCATCGAGGTAAAGCGCGTGTCGTATGACTGGTCTGTTTCATTGGCAAAAAAGCGGCAAGCGGGTCTGTTGCCGCCCTTGGCTGCTCTCCCCAAGCCGCTCCGGGTAGCGCTGAGACGATGTCTTGTTGTTCTCGGCCTCTATGACGCCGTAAGGCGAAAGTGGCCGGTAAGAAGCCTCAAATAGAATATGGCGCTTGAGGTGTTCAAATTTCACCTATTCTTTTCACATGACGCCAAAAATTTCAGTTTTCAAGACCTTAGACCTATCGTATCATGTAACTGGAGGTATGCGGGATGGGCGGGATGAAACTGATAAGGGAGGTCTATACCGGCGTAGATTGGCCGCTCCTCGATTCTTTCAGCGACCGAACTTTTTCGCAGCGAAAGGCATGGATTGATTTCGTTTGCGAGACCCAGGCCGGGGATCCGGTTGTGGCCCGAATTGAAGACGCCGGCGTGACAGTTGGATTTTTTGTAGGCGTCATCGTCCGGCGGATGGGTTTTCAAATACTAGGAAGTCCATTCCCAGGCTGGACGACCCCGTATATGGGATTCAATCTGCGGCACGACGTGTCCAGAGCCGATGCGGTCGACGCGCTCATCCGCTACGCATTTTGTGAACTGGGCTGCCACCATCTGGAAATTTCAGATCCTTATCTGACCGGGGAGCACTTCAGAGACGTCAGAGTCAAGGCGCAGCTCGTCCGTACTTTTCGATCGAACCTTCTGATGACAGAGGACGAGCTTTTCGCCCGTATGGACGGAGGAGGATGCCGGAGCTGCATTAGGAAAGCTGCCAGGTCCGGAGTCGTTATCGAGGAAGCCGCGCCGGATGGATTTGCAGCAGAGTACTTCACTCAGTTGGAAGACGTCTTCGATAAGCAGAATATGCGGCCAACATACGGCATGAATCGCGTGGAGGCTCTTATCAGACACGTCTACCCGACCGGAGACTTACTTCTCTTGCGCGCGCGTGATTCAGATGGGCGGAGCATTGCCACAGGTATATTCGCTGGATTTAACGATATTTCCTATTTTTGGGGAAACGCCAGCCTTCGTGAGTACCAGATCGTGCGGCCGAATGAGGCCATGCTTTGGTATGCGATGAAGTATTGGAAGCGCCGTGGCGTGCATTGGTACTACTGGGGCGGCGACGGCGCTTACAAGAAAAAATATGGTGGTGATACAGTAATTTACCAGCAGTTTAGAGCATCCGGGAGCATTGTAACATCTATGCTTCGAGATGCCGGGAGAATGTTGTACTACGCGCCCGGTGGTTGGAATCGCCGGATCTTTAATTTGAGATCACGGGCCGATCCTTCGATCGCACGTCGAGACGGGTTTCATGCCATGATTAAGTAGTGGCCGACGGGTTCGAGGGCGTAAGGTAGGCTCGAATGGAAAAGTTATGCTGGCCAGATGGCAAGTCCTTCGTGTTCACGGTGTTTGACGACACTGACCTTGCAGTCCCTGGCAATTTTGAGAAGGTTTATGAGTGCCTGCGCGACTATGGCCTTCATACTACGAAATCTGTTTGGCCAATTCGCGGATCCCAAAACTCCAAGATAGGCGGAGCTACCTGTGAGGATCCGGCTTATCTGGCGTATATCCGTGAACTTCGCCGCGATGGATTTGAGATAGGCTTTCACGGCGCAACCTACCACAGCTCAGAGCGACCCGATATCGCGCATAGCCTTGAACGCTTCCGCGAGTTGTTTGGCAGCTACCCTCGAACCATGGCTAATCACGCGAGCTCCGCCGAGAACATCTATTGGGGAGATGCTCGGCTGAGCGGGATCAGGAGGCAAGCATATAAGCTTCTTCATCTGAAAAGACTCCATTTCTACGGTCATTGCGAAGAAAGTCCTTACTTTTGGGGAGATCTCTGCCGCGATCGTATAGATTATGTACGCAATTTCATTACCGGGGATATTAACACGATGAAGACCTATCCTCGTATGCCATATTACGATCCCGAGAGGCCCTTTGTGAAACAATGGTTCTCATCATCTGAGGGGCCGAAAGTCGATTCGTTTGTTCGTACCATTTCGGAAGCAAACCAAGATCGCCTTGAAGCTGAGGGCGGTGCCTGCATCATGTATACGCATTTCGCAGCGGGTTTCCAGGACACGAACGGAAATCTCAATCGGCGGTTCAGGGAACTCATAAAGCGTCTTGCCTCGAAGAATGGCTGGTTCGTGCCGGTAGCGACGTTCCTCGATTATGTTCGGCAGCAGCGTGGCGAGCACGTCATAGACTCTACGGAACGTGCAAGGATGGAGCGCCAGTGGATCAAGCACAAGATCCAGACTGGCGGATCATCGTAGTAGACCACCTCAGCCATTTTGGCTAGGTCGCTGGACAAACCTGATCCAGTGTCTGATGGTGGCGGGTTGCTCACGAAGCGGCCCTTGAAGCTTGTTGCGCGGCCTGGCCGGCTGACAAGAAGCCAGTAGCGGTTGAATTAGCGCAGATGCGAGATTGTCCGCGAACGCCTTGATACTTTGAATTGAATAGCGTCTGGATTATTAGGGATTGCTTACATGATGTGTCATTGCCGCTTAGGTCGTAGACTTAGGTTTCTCAAAAATCAGCACATTACCCCCCGCCGGGCCTGGGCTCCGAATATAGCGGAACCATAGTCCGTTAAAGAGATGGATAGGCACATCGAACCCCCGAGGTGCCTTTACGTAGGCTTCGGTGAACTGCCCTGCGATGCGCCGACGGAGTACAAGCTTTGCCGCTGCAAACTCGCTTACCAGCCATGAGATATCGACCTCTCTGGTAAGCAACGTGCCAGACGTTCGCTCCTGCCAGTACTCGAAGCCCTCGGGCGCGCGCCGCGGAGGCGTGCGTTTCCGCAATTTCCTGAGCGTCCGAAGTGCAAGTGACTGTATGGAGGCGCTGTTGTTCTCTGCGACAACCAGTGTGCCTCCCGGTTTCAGGACCCGGCTTAGCTCCGCCACTGCAGCCTTCAAGTCTGGTATATGCATCAATACCCCCCAGCAGAGGATGTTGTTTTGCGAGCCTTCGGCAACACTCAGGTTGGTTATGTCTTCTCGTACTATTGTTATTTTGCCCTCTAATCCTGAAGCTCGCACGTTTTGCCGAGCCCTCTCCAAGATAGGCGGCGAAAAATCGCATGCCAATACCTTGAACCCCCGCTTGGCAAGCCTTATTGCGTGAAACCCAGGACCACAACCAACATCGAGTACGCCGCTCCCCGATGCAACCAACTCCGCCGCGATAAAGTCGAAAGCAAGTTCGTAGAACCGCTCATTAGCCTTCGTGTGGTACGCCCTCTTCCACTCCTCATGCACCTCAAGCTTAGAAAGGTACTCGGAGACGGCTTCAGTCTTCTCATGAGTTTGTCCCATTGTCCGCTCCCTGATAGTGCTTTAGCTCTGCGCAATACGGGCCACTCGGTAGCCCGTTAGCCCAAGTACAAGTTAGGTTCAATTGCCTCTAGCACTAGCTCCAACCCCGGGGTTTTACGGAGGGGCTGTATTTAAATCGACATTTACCGGATGACCCCCTGATTTTCTGGCGGAACACTATCCCACATGGCCGCCCCAGGCAATATGAGCGCGGTGCGGGAGGTTTTTCGCCTTGATTGGCCGCCCATCGGCCCGAGCGAGCCTTCCGAGGCTGGTGATTGCGCCGATTCTCGTGATAAATGCACACCTCTCCCGTGGTTCTTGCTGGAGCTCATGACAACCGGACGCGTCACGCCGGCGCTGGATCGGGCGGCGGCCGCAGTTCGGCGATCAGCGCAGGATTTCGGAAAACAGGCCCCTCGGCACCGCGACCTCAGCCAACTGGAACGTGACGTAGCGGCCGTGCGTGACGATCCTGGCGCCGATCTTGATCAGCTTCTCCTCCAGGCTGGTCAGCGACCATTGCTTGACCGACTCCGGCAGAGCCAGCGTGCGCATGAAGTTATCGAGAATGAAGGCGAGCGCATGAAGCTGAAGCCGCACGGCATTGTTCTGGAATTTCCGGCATGACAGCCGGGTCCATTGAATCGCGTTCTTGCCTTCCTTGATGTGCTGCTCGGCCGTGCCGCGATGATTGTAGAAGGCGACCACGCGTTTGGCCGGGCGGCTCAGGTTGGTGACGATGAAGCCAACGGTCGGATAGGGCTGGCTTGGTGCCATTCGACCTTGGCGACGACGCGGCGCTTCCTGTCCCATGATCCTGCCCGATAGCTGAAGTTGGCATAGGTGCGAACCACATGATTGGGTGGGCGGCCGACAGGTCGCGTCAGCAGATAGGCGATGCTTTGCTGAAGGATCACGTTGGCCTTGAGACGGATCGTATACTTGTAGCCCTCGGCCTCCAGAAACTCATAGATGTCCGGTGCAGCGAACGCGGCATCGCCTCGAAAATAGCGGCGTAGGTCCCGTTCCCGGTAACGCTCAACTACGGGGTCCAGAACGCCGCGCCAGCCGTCAGCGCTGTGAACGTTGCCCGGACGAAGTTCGCTGCGTTCCAGATCGCCGAACTGGTTGAACACGAACAGCGGATGATAGCAGGTGCAGGCAAAGTGCTCATTGTAGGCGGCACCTTCCTGATCGGGCTGACGCTGGAATCCATGTCGAGCACGATGGCCTTGGCGGATGCCGGGCGTGCACCCGGTCAATCCATTGCCCTGACAGATCAGCCAGTACGGCGAGGTTCTGGTCGCCGGCAAGGAACTCGATGCCGCTGCTCTTGCAACGGCGTGGCCGCCGACAATCCATCGCATCGCCGGGTCACGTCCCAGGCGGTCGGCGTCGTTCACGTCCTCGTAGCCACCCAGGCGACCGAAGACGGATTGGCGAAGCAATCCTGTCATCTCGTGCTGGCGGCTCTTGCCGGTGCGCGGATCGACGAGCTCGTCGCCAACCATGTCCGTCAATCCGAGCGCGTCATCGAGCTCACGGTAGGCAAGGGGAGAACAACGGTATTCGGGCGGGTTCACGACACCAGGTCCTCCCGAAGCGAGGTCCCGTTGCCGGGACGATGGATAAGGTCAGACCGCAACAGCCTGCGTGGCATCGCGATTACGCGTCACTAGATTGGTCGGCCTTATCCTCTTTAAACTCCATCAGGTGGCGGTCGCGCACCGACCCCCTGCAACTGGACGACGCAAAAAGGGATTGACCTATCGAGGCCCATTACAGAAGCCAGCTGTTGAAGAAGTATCCCGCGTCGCTTTGAGTATGGTCTCGTCGCCGTGTGATAGGCGAAGGTGATCTCGATCGAGCCGTCGTCGAGCAATTCGGCATGGCCATCGCCTGTGACTTCGTCCATTTCGTCACATCTGCCCCGAGGCCAGGGTCTTCGAGTGACCTATGGCTAAGTGTGAGCTTTCAACAGGTTGACCTTTCCTGGCCCGGCTTTACGAGCCGCGTAGAGGCGGTGAGTACGGAGCCTGCGACTCTGGCGCCCGCGCGACCGGGCCGTTGCAAATGTAGCCTCCTAAGCTGCGAGAACTCCGGAATGACACGCGATCTGCGTCGCGTTGCTGAATTCGGACTTGTCCGCTGGTGCCTGGCAGCCGCTCGAGGTGCCCTCCCATGGAGATGACACGCCTCTTCGACTTTCTGTGGAATTTCGGGGGCTGAACAAAGTCTTGTCGCATTAGGCGTCCAATCAGCCCTCGCACTCTCAAAGAATCGAATCAATAACAATGCGTCTTTGGGGAAAATGCAACTAAACTCTCAGTTGAAATCTGAGATTAAATACACTTATAAGGAGAGACAGAATGGCGTCTTACTATGTGTCCCCCGATGGATCAAACAATGCTACTGGTCTGTTGGAAGCACCGTTCGCATCGCTTCAGCATGCGCACGATATCGCAAAGCCCGGCGATACGATCTATATGCGCGGAGGTGTCTATAAGCTCACATCTGGAGTGCAGCTCACCAATGACGGCACGAGTGGCAATCCGATCACAGTGACAAACTACCAGGATGAGGTACCCATCCTGGACGGCTCGTTGACGAGCGGCGGCAACGTGGTCGACATGAACAGCGTGTCTTGGAACCACATCAAGGGCCTTGAGATCAAGAATGGCGCTGCAGGTGGCCTCGCGATCCAAGGGGAATCGCATAACAATATAATCGAGATGCTGGACGTCCATCACAACGGATGGAATTCCCAGTGGGAGGGAAAGGGCATTTCGCTTTTCGGTGCCGGCTCGAACAACCTGCTTCTCAATAACGACTCACACCACAACCAAGATCTGAATCGCGACAACGCGGACGGCTTCGCCATCGGGTCCACCACAGGCACGGGCAACGTCCTGAGGGGCAATAAAGCGTGGGCCAACTCGGACGATGGCTTCGATTTCTTCAACGCGCAAAACAACACGGATGCTGGGTCCTATGTCATCGAGGGCAACTGGGCCTTTGACAATGGCTACGCCAATGATGGCAGCGCGGGTGGTGATGGATATGGCTTCAAGCTGGGCGGCGCTCGCCAGGGTACGACCAGCACCTCCGGTGGCCATACCGTAAGCGATAACGTCGCGTGGGGGAATCGTTCGGTCGGTTTTTCCGCGGAGTCCTCCGATCCAGTGACGCTCGAGAACAATACCGCGTACAACAACGGCCTATATAACTATGGATTTTGGGCAGGGGAGCATACCTTCCGCAACAATCTTTCGGCCGGAACCGGAAAAGTGGAAGCGTACGGATCGACCGAAGGCAATTCCTGGACGATGCCTGTAACGGTGGACTCCAGCGATTTTGTGTCGTTGGACGACAGTACGGCGCGGGGGGACCGTGCAGCCGACGGTTCACTCCCGACCACGCAATTCCTTCATCTCGCGAACGGGAGTGATCTGGCCAGTCTGGGCGCTTTCCAGACGGCCGCGCCGTCCCCGGTGTCAGACACCCCGTCCAC
>NZ_CAKXZT010000139.1 GCF_935825525.1 Mesorhizobium escarrei | reverse complement strand
GGTGCATCGTGATGCCTGCTCCTTGGCCTGTGGGGTGTTGGCACAGATGATATCGATGTTGATTTCATAAAGAGCCCGGCCGAACTGTGTCAGGCCGCTGGTTCTATCCTTCTCCGAACCATGTGTCGTCCGGAAGACGCCATGCTTGTCACGCAAGCGGCTTGCCCCATTCCCGCAGATACGCCTTTGCCGCGTGAAAGTAGTCGAACGTGTTCTCGGAGCCGGCAAAGCGCAGATGAAGCAGTGGCAAGCAGCTGGCCTCCACCATCGAAGATGACACCGTGGAGGCCATCGCCTGCCGCCTCAATTCCGGAGAGGCAAGCAGGCACCGGATGATCGAGGTCGGCACTGGATTATCGACGGGCTGGGGGAATGCGCCGCGTATCGGCAATCTCTCAGGGGAAATCGTGCGTGGAAGTGATACCACTTAATAACGAACTCAGCCCCGCCAACGACAGTTGGCGGGGCTTCTCGATTAAATTCGGTTGGTGTTCAGGGCGCGGTCACGCTCGATTTCATCGGCAGTATAGTCCTCGGCGGCGGCGTCAAACCCGGTCCAACCGGCCGCCTCATAGTCCCTGCGGCGTTCGGCTAAGTCGACCGATCTGGATTGATTGAGGATTTGCTCGGCGCTCGGCACAAGCTCGTCCGCAACTTTGGCCGTAACCAAAGTCCCGCCACGGCGGACGCCCTCTGCGTAAACATGGGCATCGCTTTCGGGCACGCCGGAATCCGTGAGTGCTCCGATGATCCCTCCGGCAGCACCGCCGACCGCAGCGCCAGCAAGTGCCCCCGCGGCTGTGGCAGCAAGCCATCCCGCCGCGACCACCGGTCCGACGCCTGGAATGGCCATGATGCCCAGCCCTGTCAACAATCCGCCGGTGCCACCTACCACTGCTCCGACTCCCGCGCCACTGGCGGCATCCTCACCGGCCTCGGAGCGATCGTCATCGTACCAATCGCTAGAATTGCTTGCCACGATGCTGATATCGGCAGCCGGGACTCCCGTTGCTTCCAAGTCACCGACGGCTTCGGAGGCGTCGTCGTAGTTGTCGAACAGTCCAGTTACTGTTTTCATCTGGGTCTCTCCCTTGAAATGTTCAGTTGCTGCCGGCAATGACGTTGCCTTGGAAGTCGAGCGCCACTGTGGTGTTTTTCCCATCCTTGCTCGCCTGACCGCGCCAGATGCCATGGTCATCCTTGGTGAGCTTGGATACGTTCGAATAACCTGCATCCTGGATGCGACTCTTGGCCTGGTCCTCGGTAAAGCTATTGGCGCCGGGAATAGGAGCGGCGGCACTGGGCGTGTCCGTCGTTTTGACAGCCGGCGTTGTTGAACTCGTTGCCGAGGAAGGGTCGGTGCCGATTGTTGTGGCGATCTTTTCGATCATTTCCTTGTGCATTTTGAGCGTCGGCAGTGTCTCCTGGGCGAACGCCTTAAGCGGAGCGTTGTCGCCGTCTTTCGCATATTCCTCGAACAAGGAAATCGCGTCGGCATGAGCGCTACGCTGCATCTCGACGTAAGACTGATCGAGCGGTGCGTTGCCGTCCTGAAGTTTCTGCAAATCGGTCCGATGGGGGGCGTCCAGACCGGCGGGGATCTGCAGCTTCTGCTCGCCTGCAATCGATTCTAGTTTGGCGTTAGCCGCACCGTGGTCGTCGATCATCTTTTGTGCGAAGTCTTTGACGTTTTGGGCGCTTACCTTGTCTTGGGCGACCTTGCTTGAGTCAACCTCGAACATCCCGCCGACAGCGGCCTTGGTGACGAAATCCTGCGCTTTTTCCGCCGTGAAGGCGGGCATTGCGAATGCAATAGCAGTAGCGGTGGCCAAGCAGGCCAAGTAACTCGTTTTCATGAATCTGTCCTTTTAAGCACGGCTGTGCGATCGCGGACTAACTACGGCGCACGGGCTTTGTTCCGACGAAAAAGCGATATAGCGGGCAGGTCAAAGTGATCGGCATGCCTGCCTGAAAAGCCAGCGCATGTGCAGCGCCTGCTAGGTTTTCTTGCCTTTCCAGGTTGTCTTCGCTTTTGATGCCGGCGCCGCAGGAAGAGCAGCCTTCAGTCGCTGCTCCCGGAGCCGAGCTGTCTTTGCATCTCGTGCCGTGCGCTCAATGTCTGTTGCTGTCCGCGCAGCATCCGACGTGCGCTCCCGTCGGTCGTGTTTTTCTTTATCGGTTAAGCCTTGCCTTTCCTGCATTGTTTTGTCCTCGATCTGACGGTACGGCGCTTTTGTTGGCACCCGAACGATTGTCGCCAGATCGTGTTCCCCCCAGACAACAAAAAAGCCCGCCGCACCTTTCGGCACGGCGGGCGATCAGTCGTTTGCACAGGGTGGGCGGGGATCGTACGGTAGCGAACGCCCAGATCATGCAAATGCCGGTTCGCGAAGCGATTTATGCCGTGAAGAATATGATGGCGAAAGGGGTTAGGCTGTGGGGAACGCTAATGCGCGATTCGTCGGTTGAATTGCCGACGACGGTGGCGCTCGTCGCTACCGTGACTTTCGCCAAAGCCGCCGATTATAGGGGCTAGTCGATTTTCCCCAGCAACCGCTCAAATTCCCCTCCGGCTCGCTGTAGGTGCCATCGGCCACTGGAACAGACCATCACGATCCCTTATGACGATCTCACCCCGCGTGGCTCTGATTAGGCCCCTGCCCTCAAGCTCCTGGATTGCAACCGTGACACCCGGTCGCCGCACACCGAGCATGACGGACATGAATTCGTGGGTGATTGCAAGCCGGTCGTTGCGGACGCGATCGTGGCACATCAGAAGCCAGCGAGCCAAACGTTCGTCCAACTTCGACCGTGCGTTTACCAGGGCGGTGTAGCTGGTCTGAATATAGAGGGTCTGGACATAGAGAAGCAGAAGAGCCTTCAGCGTAGTGCTCTCAGACAGAGCAGACGACAGTGCCGGGGCTGGAATTCGCAAGCCGCTTCCCGCCAGTTGCATATAGGTGTCATGTGCGGCGCGATCGCCGCCTAGGGCCACTAAGGCTCCGGTCATGCCTTCCATGCCGATCAGGCCGACCTCGGTATCCCGGCCCTTAGGTAGTTTGGCGACGACCGACGCGATGCCGTCTTCCAGGAAATACACGTGTTCGATAACGGACTTCGTCGACTCAAGCTGGCATCGGCAGCGCTACCCGTTCCATGTTGGGTTCGAGCCATGCCAGATCGCCAGGGGAAAGTCGCCGCAATAAAGCATTTTGATAGGGAATGGGCTGGTTCAACATAACTCCACCCTCGGTAGGGCAAGAGCTTTCTGATCTCCCAGCCGTTCGCGCCCGTGACAACGTGCGAACGATACGACTACATATGGGGTGCTAAAGTCCCGCCAATCACTTTAAGCATTAAGGGCGGGTACCTGGCATTCTGGCGGCATCCGAGAAGGGAAATCGCAACACCAATGCGTGTTTTTCGTCGCATATCTCAAAGATCGCGCCTGTCAGCATTGGCTTCCCGCTGAGCAGTCCTTCCGCCAGGATCTCCTTGGCGGAGGCCATCGCGTTCTCCTCAGCCTGCGCCAAATCCGCAAATTCCTGCCCCTCGAGGTCCTCCATGAGGTGCCCCTCCTCGTTCCGGATATGGAAAAAATATCTTGGCATGCTCAGTCCACCTCCATGGACTATCTAGATGCATGGAGGCTCATGGATAGTGTCGGAAACGTACTAACCGGGGACATGTATGAACCGGACATTCGACGTGTCTGAGCGCTGGCGCAGGCCAGCGGGTCAGCTGACGCTGTCGGTGATTTCTGACCTGTCGAACAGCACGCCGAGACCATGCTCGACGGCACAGGCAGCGATCATGTCGTCAAAGGCTTTCCCGGACACAGGGCAATTGGGGAGGACTTCCCGTATGGCGGTTTCAGCTCTCGATGTTGAAACCACGTCGTGCCGCCTTTTCCTGGTCTCCATATAGTGGTCGACTAGGGTTTTCAGACGCCTTGCCGCAATCTCATCTGCAAACATTGTTGTTCACTCCTGTCAGTCAGGTCGCCCGGAAACATTGGCCCGCCCGCCCCCGTACGAGGGCGGGCCAATCCGATCGAGTGGTGATCCGAGTGAGGGACCTGGATCGCTAAAGTAAGTTCGAGCGGGATTATTCGTTCCAAGGCGGCTACGGCTTGGTAATTCCCGTACATTGATTCCTATGCTGAGCTGCACGCCGGACCTCGCAGCCGGTCAGGTGCGTAGGAATTCAGCAAGAGAGCAGGTCGGATGGCGCGCGCCAGCGGTCAACAAACTTCACTGTTTCGCGCGCTCATTGCTTTGTTTCACCTGGCTTTTCGCAAAGCACTGGCGCGATCCCCGCTTTCCCTCCGCGCTTTTTGGTCCGCACAACAAAAAGCCCGCTGATGCGTCCGCTTCGATCGGCATTGTCATGCGTTAAACCCGGTGAAGATCTGCTTTGTCCGAATGTGGGTTTGGCGCCGGATCATTCCGTCGCGCCCCGAGACGCGAGCACTTCACGTCGTTTTTCAGATTGAGCCTCGACCCTTTACCGGTAGAACATGCGGCCTAGTAGCGCCAGCTCGGAGGGGCGGGACACACCCGCTCCTTCAGCTTGTCGTGAAGGCATAACACTCCCTGCCCTGCCCACCGCCAGAACCTGCCCTCGCTATCCCGTTCAGACTCATCCTGCCTGCTTGCCACGGACGAGTTCGCCTTCGGACAGCGGCGCTTGGCCTGCCGTTCAGGAACAACAACGCCCAAGCCAAGTTCGGTGGTGCAGGAGGTAACGACAATGCGAATACTAAGAACATTATTCGGATACTTGTGGCGTTCGAATTGCAAGTCGCCGCCCGACCTTGCGCCGCCCGTCGATGCGATCGTTCGTCTGCTGAAAGAAAAGCAAAAACTCGCTACAAAGAAAGGACGTGGTCCACCAGATCAGACTGCTGGCGGCTGACCGCGCTGCGACGCAGGATGTGGCGACGCAGCTTGGGACGGATCGACATCATGCCCCGGCTACAAGCCGGTCAAGATCTCGATCGAACTGCCAGCCGCCGTGCATCGAGATCTGGTCGCCTATGCCGAGGCTCTTGGCGGGGAAACGGGCCATCCCGTTGACGAACCGGCCAGGCTGATCGCGCCGATGATCGAGCGCTTCATGGCGACCGATCGGGCGTTCGCGAAGGCGCGGCGGAGCCGGCAGCCGTAGAAGACGGCAAGGGATAGCGCTTCTCTAGCACATTGAAGAAATGCGCCGGCGCCGGTTGTCGTTGTTGCTCTGTTAACAGGCGGCGTAGCTGATTTGGCTCGGGCCGTTGCCGTCCTGCACATCGCGATAGACGACGCCAGCGTAGCGCCGCTGCCGGCCTCGCAGATCAGGCTGTCCCCAAAGCCGCGCCGCCGCAGAGGCAGGTCCAAGAGTCGATCGCTCCGACATGGTTCTGGCAAGTGCTGGGCAATAGCCTTAGGGCGGGTCTTGCGGCGATAAGGTCGTCCGGCGCGACGATCTCCCGAGACAACGAGCGGAAGCTTCCCCACATCTCTCACCTGGATTGAAAGTCGTAGCAAAGTTGAACGAGACCTTTGTCAAACCGCCTGACCTCGCCCAGCGACAGGTTCAACTGTTCGCCCGCATCTCCGAACAAGCTGATGCCTCTTCCGAGAAGCACCGGAGCGATCGACAGGACGATCTCGTCGACCATCCGTCTCTTGATGAACTGCTGCGCTACATTGGCGCCGCCTTCGATCCAGACATCTTTGTCCGAGACTTGCTTCGCTCGCCTCAACACGTCCGCGATGTCGTCGTCCGTGAATACAATGTCGGACCGCAGGGGTTTGCGTTCAGGCTGGCTGTGCGACAACACAAATGTCGAGACGGGATGCGCGTGTTCCCATCCATGTTTGATTTCCAGGTCGTAAGCACGCCTTCCTTCAACGATAGCGCCTATCCGAGAGAAGAAGGCGTCATATCCGTAATCGACGTCATTGAACTGAAAGAGCCAGGAGATATCGTCATTCTCTCCGGCAACAAATCCATCAAGCGACGTGGCGATGTATAAGACTACTTTGCTCATGAACAGCAACTCCAGAAGAGGAAAAACTGGACAGCATCCGTGCTTCGCCGGTATGCCCGACAGGACGCGAACAGCGTTCCCTCCAAGCTTCCCGCACGCTAATTTCGCTCTCGACTGTTTCCCTCGGAAGGATTATCCTACATTGTAGGATTATGCAACGTGCGATGATCAAGAAGGCTGGACAGGCGAAGGCACGTCTCGGCCGCCCAAGGACGGCGGATCCCCAGCTCACTCGACAACGGATCCTTGAAGCTGCCCTGGCTACGGTCGAGCGTGAGGGACTTGAGCGGTTGAGTATGAGGCGCTTGGCCACCGAGCTCGGCGTGGATCCTATGTCCATCTACCACCACATTCCCGACAAGCAGCGCATCATAGCTGGTGTCGTCGAGCTGGTTTTCGCTGGCATGCAAAGGCGATGCGAGCGGAATGCGCCTTGGGTGGAACGCGTGCTTGATTGGGCGCATGGCTATCATGACCTGACGCGGAGCCATCCATACATTGTGCTGCCGATCGTCAAGGATCCTGATGCGGTGGCAATCGCTATGCTCGCTGTCAGCGAGCCCCTCTATGAGGCCTTCCAAGATGCGGGCCTGACTGATAAGTCAATTGCTACCGCAGCGGACACGCTTGTCGATTTCCTGAATGGATTTGCACTTGGGGAACCGAGTTCGTCGTGTCACGAGCCGAACCCGGTCGTCTCGCACCGGCTTGCGGAGCAAGCGCCGACCTTAGCCCGTGTCCTGCGCTTGGCTAGGACCTCAGGCAGCGATTCGTGGGATCGAGTAAAACTCGGTGTCGAAATAATTATCGCTGGCGTCTGCACCACGCTGGCAACGCGCAATTCGGCTGACTAAAATTGCGCCTTGCGTCATTGGCGTTCGCACCAACTACTCCGACCGCAGCAGGATTGCCAACATCGGCCGTCGCGGTCACCGACGCCACGGTTGCGCACTCTGCCCCCGGCGACCTTGTTCTAACGCCCTACCGTGGTCGACATGGCGAAGCTGAAATGCAGCGCCATTGCCGACGAAAAGCCTGTCAAGGTCTCGGTCGAGCTGCCGGCGATAGTTCATCGCGACCTCATCGCCTATTCCGACCTTCTCGGCCGGGAGACTGGCCAGCCCGTTGGCGGGCCGGCCAGACTGATCGCCCGATGATCGAGCGCTTCATGGCGAGGGATCAGGAGTTCGGAAAGGCGCGGCGGAGTCGGCAACCCTAGTCGAGGGATAGCGCTCTTCCAACAGCTTTAGGAAGTGCTCCAACGCCGGGTTGTCGTTGTTCCTCCGCCAATAGGCGGCGTAGCTAATCCGGCTCGGGCCATTGCCGTCCTGCAAATCGCGATAGACGACGCCGGCGTAACTAGCGCCGATGCCAGCCTCGCAGATCAGGGTGACCCCAAATCCCGCGCCTACCAGGCTCATGATGCCTCACCGCGTCGGGGTATGACCGAAGCCATTCGACAGGTTTACTTAACCACCCCGGGGGACCATGCGCCGTTACTTGACCACGGATCTCGGAGACATCAGCATGTCCGCCGCACCGGTCCGTCGGGTCGGCCCGTCATGGGCGTTCGACGATCAGGGCGATGCCCTGCCCCCCACCGATGCACATGGTGGCTAGGCCATAGCGGCCCTCAATGCGATCCAGTTCGTAGAGCAGTTTGACGAGGATGATCGCCCCCGATGCCCCGATCGGATGACCTAGGGCGATAGCGCCGCCATTAGGGTTCACCCGGTCGGCCGGCAGGTTCAGAAGTTTGCTCACCGCGCACGCTTGGGCGGCAAAGGCCTCATTGCTCTCGATCACATCCATCTGGTCGACCGACAGCCCCGCGCGTTGAAGCGCTTGCCGCACCGCGGGCACCGGGCCGAGCCCCATGACCTCCGAGGCGACGCCACCAAGGCCGGAGGCTACTATCCGCGCCAAGACGGGCGCGCCCCTGCCCTTTGCGTGCTGTTGGCTTTCCAACACCAAGGCCGCCGCGCCATCGTTGATGCCACTGGCATTGCCCGCGGTCACGGTTCCGTCGCGCGCGAAGGCAGGTCGCAGCTTGTTTAGATCCTCGACCCGCAGGCCCGGGCGGACGTGTTCGTCGATGGTGAATTCCGCTGTCTCTCGCCCGCGCTTGACTTGTATCGGCAGGATCTGGCCTGCAAATCGGCCCTCGGCCTGGGCGCGTTCGGCGCGCCGATGCGACTCGACGGCAAACGCATCCTGCGCCTCCCGGCAGACCCCTTCGGAGTTGGCGACATTCTCGGCCGTAACGCCCATGTGGCCGCTTCCGAACGGATCGGTCAGCGCCCCCAACATCATGTCGGTCGCTGTGAGATCACCTATCTTCAGGCCGCTGCGCGACTGGGTAAACAGATGACCCGCACGGCTCATGGATTCGGCGCCACCAACAAGGACTGTTTCGCAATGGCCGAGCTGAATCTGCTCGGCGCCCGTCACGACCGCCTGCAGACCCGACCCGCAAAGTCGGTTGAGCGTCAGAGCAGGCACCGCCGCGGGGCAGCCCGCCCGCTGCGAGACGACGCGGGAGAGATACATATCTTCAGGAGCGGTGTGGATGACATTGCCGAAAACGGCCTGGCCGACCAGGGCCGCATCCAGACCGCAGCGTCGCAGGGCCTCCTTGGCGACCAGCGCGCCAAGATCGCAGGAGGAATGCCCTGCAAGGCTACCCCCGAAATCCCCTATCGCAGTGCGAACTGCGCCGGTTATCACCATTGATATCGCCATGCCTGCATCCTCAAGTACCCTGCCAGCTCCGGCAGAGGCGGCATTCGGCGCAAAAGCTACAGGTTCCGGCATGCACTTCAATGAAATATAATTTCATCTAGTGAAATGATATTTAGCTGCAAGATCGTTGGTTTCGGAATATCAAATCTTGGAATTCGGACGAGTTGCCGACACCTGCCAAATCGCTGGCAAGCAAGTTTGGAACATCGAGATCGGCGGTCGCGCCCTGCCGGGTAGGCAAGCGCTCCATCGCCGAGCCAACAGCAGGGTGCATGCCCGAGGGGGTACACTGCGCCTCGGAGATCGCGGTGATTTCACCGCTGCGGCCACGAAACCTGGGAGCGGGCCGCAGCCAACGTGGAAATCCGGCAAAGCCACCGCACATCCCGAAATCGCAACGCCATGAAACCAAGAAATCAAGGGATCAGCGCAGCATGTCCGATATGGTCTCCGAGACGGCCGAACGTCTTTTTTCGGCGCCGAGGACCGATGATGGAGAGGGAGGACTCTCCCAGGCATTTTGGGCGCAGATTTCCGACGCGGGCCTTCCCCTCGGTCTGCTCGACGAGAGCGCCGGCGGATTTGGTCTGACCGCGCGCGAAGCGTTGAGCATCGCGCGTATCGCCGCGGCGCATGCTGCGAAGGCCCCGGCGGCCGAGACAATGCTTGCCAACTGGATCCTTGCCAATGCAGGGCTGGATCTCGCTGAGGGCCCCGCAACAATCGCCTTCGGCCTGACCCTTGGCAAGGACCTGAAGCTTTCGGGAGAATTGCAACGTGTTCCCTGGGGACGCGACGCAGCCTCGATCGTACTTCTGACCCAAGATCGGAAGGTCATCCACCTTTCAGGCGGGTGGGAGTGTCGACACGGGTTGAATCTGGCCGATGAGCCGCGCGATGACCTAATCGTGGACTGCACCCTGCGCCCCGGCCGGGCGGCGGATGCCAATTTTGACCCGAAGACCTATCTGGCGCTTTGCGCGATGCTCAGGGTCGCGTCCATTTCCGGCGCCGCGCAGGCCGCGCTCGGGCTTACGGTGACCTACGCCAACGACCGCGTCCAATTCGGCAAGCCGATCGGTAAGAACCAGGCCATCCAGCAAAATCTCGCCATCATGGCCACTCAAGTGGCCGCCGCCTGCGCCGCCGCTGACATGGTGGCCGCAGCATTCCCTCCACATGCAGCTAACGAAGCGATATTCCAGACAATTGCCGCCGCCGCGAAACTTCGCGCGGGCGAAGCCGCCGGCATCTGCGCCTCGATTGCCCATCAGGTGCATGGCGCGATCGGGTTCACCCACGAATACCAGCTTCACCCCCTGACGAAGCGGCTCTGGTCGTGGCGGGACGAATTCGGGTCCGAGAACCATTGGGCCGAAGAAATCGCCGACGCCTTTTTCTCCGAGGGCGATGTCACCCCTTGGGACTTTCTGACGCGACAAGATTGAGACCTGCCATGAACCAGACCACTTTCGAGCCGGCTCCCTCCACAAGCCAGTTTGCGAGCCTTCGCAAGGAGGTGCGGGACTTCCTCGAGGAGACCCTCGGCAAGCACTATCCTGCTGCCGAACAGGCACGTTCATGGACGGGCCTCGATACCGGCTTTTCGCGCAAGCTGGGCGCGCGCGGCTGGCTGGGCATGACCCTTCCGAGGAAATACGGCGGCCACCAGCGCACAGCGCTGGAACGCTACGTCGTCGTGGAGGAATTACTTGCCGCCGGCGCCCCGGTGGCCGCGCACTGGATCGCCGACCGGCAAAGCGCTCCGCTTCTGCTGCACTACGGGACCGAACAGCAACGGATCGACATCCTGCCCCGCATCGCCGCCGGTGAGTGCTACTTCTGCATCGGCATGTCCGAGCCGAACAGCGGATCCGATCTCGCAGCTGCGACCACCCGCGCCGAGACCATCGACAGCGGCTATCTCGTCAATGGCACGAAACTGTGGACGACCAACGGTCATGCAGCGCACTACATGACGCTGTTCTGCAGGACCAGTAAGGCAGAGGACCGGCGCGGCGGCATGAGCCAATTGCTCGTGGACATGACGACCCCCGGGATCAGCGTCAATCCCATCATCGATCTTGCTGGCGAGCATCACTTCAACGACGTTCGCTTCGACAACGTCGTTCTTCCCTCGACTGCGCTGCTCGGACAGGAAGGCGACGGCTGGAAGCAGGTCATGGGCGAACTCGCTTTTGAGCGATCCGGCCCCGAGCGGTTCCTGTCCTCCTTTGCCCTGCTGGCCGAACTGATCCGGGTTGTCTCGGCAGCTCCCGATCGGCATTCGCGGCGCGCGGTCGGGCGTCTTTTGAGCCACCTGATGGTCTTGCGGCACATGTCCCGTTCGGTTGCAGGCATGCTGGAGCGCGGGGAAAACCCGTCCCTCCAGGCGACTATTGTCAAGGATCTGGGGGCCGTTCTGGAACAGGAAATCCCCGAGATCGCCCGCAGCGTGGCACCGGTCGAGGCAGAGCAGGGCAGCACCGCCCCATATGCATCGACCTTTGCTCGGACCTTACTGGCCGCGCCGAGCTTTTCTCTGCGCGGAGGCACGCGTGAGATCCTTCGCGGCATCATCGCCCGCAGTCTGGACCTTCGCTGAGGAACCATCAGATGCCCCATGTTTTGATCGAAACTGAAGACCACGGGGTCGTGACCATCCGCCTGAACGACCCCGCCACGCGCAATGCTATCTCGGACCTGCCGATGGTCGACGCGATCCTCGACGCGGTCCTGGACGCCGATCGCAGTCCCGACTGCCGCGTGATCATTTTGACGGGCGTCGGAACTGCCTTCTCGTCCGGTGGCAACATCAAGACTCTCCGCAAGGGAGGCGCGCTCCAGGACGAACTGCCCGCACAAACGCGCTTGAACTACAAACGCGGCATCCAGCGCCTGCCCCTTGCCTTCGAGTCGCTGGAAGTCCCCGTGATCGCGGCCGTAAACGGACCTGCAATCGGAGCCGGCTGTGACCTGACGCTGATGTGCGATGTGCGCATCGCCGCCGAAAGCGCCGAGTTCGCCGAAAGTTTCGTGCGTCTAGGAATCATTCCGGGGGACGGCGGCGCCTGGCTCTTGCCGCGCGTCGTCGGGTTCTCGATGGCGTGCGAAATGGCCCTGACTGGGGACAATATCGACGCCGCCGAGGCTAAGCGGATCGGCCTCGTGTCCCGCGTCGTTCCGGATGACCAGCTCATGGACACTGCTCGCGAGGTCGCGCGGCGGATCGCCGTCAATCCCCGCCATGCCGTGCGCATGACCAAACGCATCCTGCGCGAAGCGGGGTGCCTGTCGCTCGGACAAGCGTTGGATCTCTCTGCTGCCTATCAGGCGCTCGCGCATGAAACCGGGGATCACGCGGAGGCGATCGGCGCAATGATCGAGAAGCGCACGCCGAAGTTTACTGGCAGATGACAACCGCGTCAGATTTCGTCCCTGCCCAAGGCCTCGGCCATCTCAGCGGCCGCAGCCTGGAGCGGTGCAAGATAGCGTTCGGTCGCGATGTCAGGCGACACGGTCTGCTTGAGGAACATCATGTTGAGCGCCCCGTAGAGGCGCGCATGGTCCTGAACCGGCACGGCCATCGCCCAGATCGTTCCCTTGTATTCGCGCTGGCTGTACCCGTCATCCATGACGGCGTACCCCGCCGCGCGGACCTTTGCCATGGCGCGTTCGATCCTGGCTCTCGACGGAAGGTGCGGAACGGTTTCGGCCAGGCGGTCCAGAATCTCATTGGCTTCGACATCGTCGCAGAAGGCCAGGTAGGCCTTCCCGATCGAGGTAAGCATGATCGGCGCGCGAAAGCCTGGATTGCGGTTAAAGTTGAAGGGGCCGGTTTCCCGCGAGGTCCGGACGACGATCATCGCGTCGTCGTCGCGGATCGCGAAATCGGAAGGCCATCCGTAGTTCTGGCGGAAATTGGAGAGGATGGGGGCGCAGATTTCGGCGGCCTTGTCATAGCGCACGAACCCGGTGCTGAGCTGCAATACGCGCCCGGTCACACCGTACCCACCGCCATTGCTGGCGACCGTGACGTAGCCGGCATGGATCAGAGTCTCGAGCATCCGGATGATCGTCGACTTGTCCAGACCGGTTTCCTGGTGGATCGCCCTCACCGTCGCCGGACCGCTCCTGTTCACCACCCGCAGGACCTCAAGTCCTCGCAGAACAGCCTCGACGGGCTTGTATGACGCCATTCCTTTCCCCTCCCGTTCGCCGGCTGAAAGCCGAACCAGTAAATGAAACCATATTTCAGCTAATGAAACAAGACGAGGGCCCCAATCCATGAAGATGCGGGAACCAGCAACGACAGGGCCGTTAGCCGGTCTTCGCGTCCTCGATCTGAGCCGGGTGCTGGCCGGCCCTTGGTCAACGCAGATTCTTGGGGATCTCGGGGCCGAAGTGATCAAGATCGAGCAGCCCGTGAAGGGCGACGATACCCGCTCCTGGGGTCCGCCCTATTTTGACGACGGCATGAGCGGCGAGGCCCAGAGCGCGTACTACCTGGCCTGTAATCGCAACAAGAAATCCGTCACGGTCGATCTTTCAAAGCCCGAAGGAGCCGCATTGATCCGGGATTTGGCATCGCAGTCCGATATCGTCGTCGAGAACTTCAAGGTCGGTGGCCTGAAGAAGTTTGGGCTGGACGCAGAGGCCCTGCGCGCCCAGAACCAGCGCCTGATTTACTGCTCGATCACCGGCTTCGGCCCGACCGGGCCATATGCCGATCGCGGGGGCTATGACTTCTTAATCCAGGGTATGGGCGGCCTCATGAGCCTGACCGGTCCGGCTGTCGGCCAGCCCGGATCAGAACCGACAAAAGTCGGCGTTCCCGTCATCGACCTGTTCACGGGCCTCTACGCGACGATCTCGATCCTGGCCGCGTTGCGCTACCGGGACCAGACCGGCATGGGACAGACGATCGATTGCGCTCTGCTTGATACTTCTCTAGCAATCCTGGCCAACCAAGGAATGAACCATCTCATCGGTGGGGTGATCCCAAAACCCATGGGCAACGGTCACCCGAACGTCGTTCCCTATCGCAATTTCCAGGTGGCCGATGCAGAGGTGATCATCACAGTCGGCAACGACGGCCAGTACGCAAACCTCTGCAGAATGCTTGACAGGACCGACCTGGTTGCAGATGCGCGCTATGCGACCAATTCCGCCCGCGTCGAGAACCGGGTGGACCTCGAAGAACAACTCGGCAGCACGCTCAAGAGCTGGAAGCGGAACGATCTGCTGAAATCCATGGCCGAGCATGGGGTGCCCGGCGGCCCCATTAATCGGGTCGATCAGGCCTTTTCCGATCCCCATGTCCAAAGTCGCAAGGTCGTGGAGAAACACCGCAACGCGAACGGCGCCGAGATCCCCTTCACCCGTTTCCCGGCCCTGCTATCAGAAACTCCGGCCCGGATCCGATCGGTTCCACCAAGACTTGGGGAGAACACCGCCGAGGTCCTCAAGGAGAGACTTCACCTCAACGACGAAGAACTGCAGGATCTGAACGCCCGCGCGGTGATCCAGCTTTTTCAGGTGGATGCCTTGGGCTCAGGACCTGTCATTTTTCTTGTTTAGCTAGGAAAGTGCTGATTCCCTGGTGGCCTGACTGAGAAGTCGCCATGACCCCGCCCCTTCAATCTTCGCTGCATCGCGCACAGATCGACCGAACCGACGCCTTTCTGCACGACCTTACTGCCCGGGTCTCACCGGCCATCGCATGAACTGCACCGTCTGCGAATGCGACTGATGGTGCTATGTCAGTTTGACTCGGACCATGGCAATTCGGCCACATTTGACGGCGGCTGGCAGGCACCCGAGCCGCTGGATCGTGACGGTCACGCCCGGACCACGCCTTCTGATATTCCGGGCACGGACGATGGAGTTGCCGCGCGTCGATTCAATTGGTCGTGGCTGCGCCCTTCTCCGCAAGCGCATGCGCGCGGATTTCGGATAGCGACAGCGTCGGGGTGAGCGCCTCGGGGTCGATCAGACAGTGAAGGATGGCAGGCTTGCCAGAGACCACCGCCCGCTCGAAGGCGGGAATGAAGTCTTCCGTAGAGCGTACCGTCTCGCCATGACCGCCGAAGGCCTTCGCATAGGCGGCGAAATCGGGGTTCTTCAGATCGGTTCCGCTGACGCGGCCGGGATATTCCCGCTCCTGATGCATTCGGATGGTGCCGTACATTCCGTTGTCCACCAGGACGACAATGATGGGGGCATCATACTGGACAGCTGTCGCGAATTCCTGCCCGTGCATCATGAAACAGCCATCGCCGGCAAAGGCCACCACGATCCGATCGGGATAATGCAGCTTGGCCGAAACTGCCGCCGGCACGCCATAGCCCATCGAGCCGGACGTCGGCGCTAGCTGCGTGCCAAACTGCCGAAACCGATGGAAGCGATGCACCCAACTCGCGTAGTTTCCCGCACCGTTGCAGAGGATGGCATCTGCCGGAAGGCGATTGCGAAGGTAATCCATGACGGCTCCCATCTGCAGCGAACCCGGCGTCACGATCTTGGCCGGATCGCTGTAGGACAGATAGGAGGCGCGTGCCTCGCGCGTGGTCTGCGCCCACGGAGCGGCCACCCTTGGGCGCATCCCAACAACGCTTTCCACAAACGCATCAGGGGCGCAGGCCAATCCAAGGGTCGGCCGGTAGACGCGGCCGAGTTCAGTTGGATCTGGATGAACATGCAATAACTTGCGATGGTCCGTGGCGCTGAGCAGGGAATAGCCCTGGCTCGGCATTTCGGACAGCCGGTCACCGATCAGCAGGATGAGATCAGCCGCCGAAATGAGCCTCAGCAGCGCCGGATTGGGGCCAACCCCGAGATCACCCACATAATTCGGATGCTCGGCGTCGAACAGCATCTGACGGCGGAACGACACAATGACGGGGAGATCGAAAGCCTCGGCAAAGGTCTGGAAGTGCGCCACTGCATCGGGAGTCCAACGGCTGCCGCCGAGGATGGCGACCGGGTACCGGGCCTCAGCCAACAGCGCTTCCAGCCTGCTGATCTGGGCGGCGGAAGGATAGGTCGCGATGCCTTCCATCGGCGGGATCGTTTCGACCGTAGCCTCTTCAGTCAGGATGTCTTCCGGCAGCCCAACGACCACCGGACCGGGGCGCCCGCAGCGAGCGGTATGGAAGGCGCGAGATACGAATTCGGGAATCCGTTTGGTATCCTCGATCTCGGTCGCCCATTTCGCCAGCGGCGTGAAAGCCGCGCGGTAGTCGAGTTCCTGGAACGCCTCACGGCCGATGAAGAATCGCTCTACCTGGCCGACAAAAAGCAGCATTGGTGTGGCGTCCTGCTGCGCAATGTGGACGCCGGCCGAAGCATTCGTCGCCCCAGGCGCGCGAGTAACAAAACAGACGCCCGACTTACCGGTCAGCTTGCCGTAGGCCTCCGCCATCATCGCGGCTCCACCCTCCTGACGGCAGACGATGACAGCGATCCCGGAGTCGTGAAGCGCGTCGAGAACGGCCAGATAACTTTCACCGGGAACGCAAAATACGCGCTCGACCCCCTCCGCAAGCAGTTGATCGACGAGGATTTCACCTCCGCTACGGGCTATGGGCATTGAATTCCTACCGTCTTTCTTTCGGACGAACCTGCCAGTTGGCGGTAGATTGCTCTGTTTCGGACCGGTTTCAGGCAATGCTCAGGAGCGAAACCGCACCCAGCGACGCCGACGCCCAGACGCGACTACCTCAACCACGATGATGCCGAAGAATGCCACAGTTTGACGACCACCCTATGAAATTGTATTTCACACTGTGAATTTCGTGAAGGCATTGGGAGTTGCCGCCGTATCAGGAGTCGCAACTGCTTGCAGGTAAACCCCTAAGGGGCAGCCCGATGAGCGGCACGCGCCAATGGCCGACGTTAAAAATCTTTGTCGCTCAAATCGAGAGGTTCTTCGATTCTCCAGCTTCGCTTCGCGGCGGTTTCAGACCGTCAGGCGATCGCAGGCCGATTTGATGCGCGACATCGCCGCCTTGAGGTGCTCCATCGACGCGACGTAGGAGATGCGGAAGTAGCCCGGGGCACCGAAAGCACTGCCCGGGATCACCGCCACATTCGCTGCCATCAGCAGGTAGACCGCCAAAGACGAGTCGGTCTCGATGACGTCATCTTCCAGCGTCTTCCGCCCGATCAACCCGGAGCAGTTTGCGAAGGCGTAGAACGCCCCCTCCGGCAGCCGGCAGGAAATGCCATCGATGGCGTTGAGTGCGCCCACGACGAAATTGCGCCGATCTTCGAAGACCTTCTGCCGTTCGTCCATCCCCGCCCGCGGTCCGCTCAGTGCCTCCACCGCGGCCGCCTGGCTGACCGAACTCGGGCAAGAGGTCGATTGGCTTTGAACGACGGCCATAGCCTTGATCAGATCGCTCGGCCCGGCTGCGAAACCGATGCGCCAGCCAGTCATTGCATAGGCCTTGGAAACGCCGTTGACCGTTAGGGTGCGGTTCCTCAGTTCCGGTTCGAGCGCGACGGGCGTCACGAAGCTGCGCCCATCGTACAGAATATGCTCATAGATGTCGTCGACCAGCAGCCAGACACCCGTGTAACGCAGCAGGACATCAAGCAGTGGCCGATAATCGTCGGCCGCATAAGCCGCGCCAGTCGGATTACCGGGGGAATTGATCATGACCCAGCGCGTCCGAGGCGTAATTGCCCGCTCAAGCTGGTCGGCGGTAATTCGGAAGCTGATCGCCTCCGCGCATTCCACCAAAACCGGCACGCCACCCGCGATCTTCACTATGTCGGCGTAGGACACCCAGTAAGGCGTGGGAATGATCACCTCGTCGCCTTCATTGAGGGTCGCCATCATGGCGTTGAAGAGGATCTGCTTGGCGCCAGCGGCAACGGCAATTTCGTTCGTTTCGAAAGAGATCCCGTTTTCCCGAAGGAATTTGTTCCTGATCGCCGCCTTCAGATCGGGAGTGCCGTCAAGACTGGTATATTTCGTGTCGCCACGCGCGATTGCTGTACAGGCGGCATCCTTGATGTTCTGAGGCGTATCAAAATCTGGTTCACCAGCCCCCAGAGAAATGACACTGAGTCACTTACGGGACAGTTCGGATGCGAGGGTAGAAATACGAAGGATTTCGGACACGCCGATTGACGAAATCCGATCTGCCCGCTTGAATCCTTCAATATTTCCCTCGGTCATTTTGTCGTCTTGCTCATCGCTTGTTTCGCATAGGCTGCCGCAGGCCGAGCAGCGCACCGGCTCAGTTCGGGCTGACGAGCCGCGAATGGGTTTCCTTCAGGCTCAGCAGCCCGACCAGGGCCACCTTCGCCTGCCACTTGTGATGGCGCCCGCACACCTCCTTCAGATCGCACGGCGAGATGGAGAGTCTCCGTGTTCGCCAGATCGCAACCGATCCCTTCTCCAGCCACGAGCCCACTTACCACGGCGGGGCCCTTCATCAGCCGATCGCAGGAAACGCGGCGCCTACACGGGCGCAGCAGGCGACCGACCCATCGCGTTACACGTTGAACTCAACGCCCTGCGCTAGGGGCAGGGTCGTTCCGTAGTTGATCGTATTGGTCGCGCGCCGCATGTAGCCACGCCAAGCGTCGGAGCCGCATTCGCGGCTACCGCCGGTCTCCTTTTCGCCGCCAAAGGCGCCACCAATCTCTGCACCCGATGGCCCGATGTTCACGTTGACTATGCCGCAGTCCGAGCCGCGGACCGAAAGGAAGGTTTCCGTTTCACGCATGTTCAGGGTGAAGATCGCGGAAGACAGGCCCTGTGATACTGAATTGTTCAGCGCGATGGCTTCGTCCAAGACCGAGTACTTCAGTACATACAGGACAGGAGCGAACGTCTCGTGCAGCATGGGGCCGTCTTGGACCGGCATCTCGATCAGCGCAGGGCGTGCATAGTACGCATTGTCAGCGCCTGTTGACACGCGCTCGCCGCCGGTCACGGTCCCGCCAATGGCTTTCGCTTCTGCGATCGCGTGCTGCATCGCATGGAACGCGCCCCGGTCGATGAGTGGCCCCACTAGCGTTCCGTCCTCCAGCGGGCTTCCAACCTTGATCGAACTGTAGGCGGCCTTCAGGCGGGTCACGATGGTTTCATAAACCGACTCGTGCACGAACAGGCGACGAAGGGTTGTGCAACGCTGCCCCGCCGTGCCCATTGCAGCAAATGCCGCAGCCCGAACGGTAATGTCGAGGTCGGCGCTCGGCGTGACGATGGCGGCGTTGTTACCACCCAGTTCCAAGATCGAACGGCCAAAGCGATGTGCCACACGCATGCCGACTTGGCGTCCCATCATCGTGGAGCCGGTGGCCGATATCAGCGGCACCTTCGGGCTTTCGACCAAAGCTTCGCCGATATCGCGCAGCCCCAGAACCATGCTCACGAGGCCTTTCGGAAGCGGGCCGTTGGCCTCTTGATAGCGCTTCATTGCTCGCTCCATCATCGCTTGCGCCGCGATGGCGCTCAGGGACGATTTCTCGGAAGGCTTCCAGATCACGGAGTTGCCGCATACCAATGCGATGACCGCGTTCCACGACCACACGGCCATTGGGAAGTTGAACGCTGTAATGATCCCAACGGGACCCAGCGGGTGCCAATTCTCCATGATACGGTGATCAGGCCGCTCGGTAGCGATTGTCAGACCGTAAAGCTGTCGCGACAGGCCAACCGCGAAGTCGCAGATGTCGATCATCTCCTGGACTTCACCCTGCCCCTCCGAAATGACCTTGCCGACTTCGACGGAGATGATCCGCCCCAGTTCCTTCTTATTCGCCCGAAGCTCTTCGCCGAAAAGGCGGATCAACTCACCCCGCTTGGGGGCGGGAACCGACCGCCAGACCATGAACGCGGCGACGGACTCGTCAATCGCCTTGCTAACCTCGCCGATTGTCGCCACCGGGAGTTCGCAGATCTGCTCGCCGGTGACCGGCGAGGATGCCGGAAAAACCTGCGCGGAAGCGGCGGTCGGAAGTTCGACCTGGACCGTGGACAGAAGGGAACGCATCTCGTTGCTTAGCGACATTTTGGACCTTCTCTTGCTTAGTGCCACCAGCAGAAAACCAGGCACTTTCCCGGTTTTCCCGATGCAGTTTCTTTCGACGGTTGATGCCTGGCATCGCGGTTTGTCGTATATTTCAGCTCGATGAAGGACCCAGTTTTCAAAACACAAATTCAACCAATCTCAGTTGCGTTCGAAAGACTGCCTAGGCCACGAGCCCACTACGCTGAGTTGCCTGTCGGCGACCGGCGCCCGAAGCCTGCTCTTACCTCGCCGATCCGTCTGAGGTACGAAATTACAGTACCTGCCCCATCTGTAAATGAAGCAACTTTTCACGTGATGAATTTGGCCATCGACCGATGAGGCAGTGCGGCGCCAACTCGGCGGCTGCCGAATTGCCCAACAGCGAGGTCCAGGTGCCCGATGCCGTCGAGCTCGTGGCGTAGAGAGCGGCTTGACGTCGATGCCTTCCGCCGTGCGCCAGACAAGCATGTCGGGCGAGGCTTTGAGCTCGCGCTCAGCGAGTCTTTGCCAGGAGGCGAGATCGGGCTTGCCGGTCATGAGGGTATCCCGAAAATCTCCGGCCATCTGTGGTCGCGCCAGATACCAGAATGGTCGCGGACCCGGCGAAGGTAAAACGAATCGGAACCCGCATGTCTTTTCCTTGCCTGTTGCTGCCGAGAAACTCTACCCATTCCTCACTGTAAGTCAGCAGTTGACGTCATCGCTCATCTAGTGAGCCACCAATTGAGGTGCCTTGCTATGTGCCCCGCGACAGGCCCAAGGCTTCTTCGTCAAGGTCAGTACCGACCTGTTCGGCGACCTGCTGGAGCGGGCGCAACAGCGTTTTGATGCCAGAATCCATCGACATTGCCTTGCGCAGAAACATAACGTTCAGCGACGCCACGACTTGACCGGCCGCCATTACCGGCACACCAATGCCCCATATCGCACCCTCATAAATCGTATCCAGGTATTCGCGGTCGGAAACCGAGTAACCACGAGCGCGCGTCTGTTTGAGTAACTTGGTGGTGCCGGCCCGATCCTTGGCCAATTCATCGAGCGGATTCTTTGAAAGCCTAAGCGCCTGCAAGATGCGCTCCTGTTCGTCCGCCGGACAGAACGCAAGATAGGCGCGGCCAAGGGCGCTGAGCAGCATCGGTGCTCGGGCGCCGGGCTTTCGGTTCAGAGAGAGTGTTCCGAACTCCCGGTTTGTGGCAGCGATGACCATTGCATCGCCATCGAATATGCCGAAATCGGAGGGCCAACCAACCTTGCGCCGGAACACGTTCAGAATCGGAGCCGCCTTGGCCGTCATTCGCGCATGAACTTGCAGACCATTACTGAGCAAAAGACACTTGCCAGTTGCAGTGTACGTTGCCGCGCCGTCCTCCCTCGCGACATAGCCGGCGTTTATCAAGGTCTCCACCATCCGCAACACCGTGGCTTTCGGGATGCCGGTCTGCCGGTGAATCTCGGCGACAGAGGCATGATCGAGTTGATTAACCAAGCGCAGCACTTCGAGGGCGCGCAGGACGGCGGTAACGGGATCAAAAGCTGGCATGAACATCTCTCTGTGACGAAGGTGGCCAACCAATAGTACGATTCAACAAGCTGCTTCAAAGCTTCGTTCATCGTCGCCTGGCCGACCAACGCTTTGCGATCACAAGAGGATAATTCTATTTGCTCACAAGACCGCGATTTTTTGGGATCCGAGCCATTTCCCCAAGTAGCACCTTCTCGGTGTTCGCCGCGTAAAGGCGGATCACGCCGGCAGGAAAGCGGTGTATGGGAAAGCCGGAACTGCGCGCATAGAGGGCGACTTATGAACGAAATTCGCAGATGCGGATGTTCAAGTGCACTGCCGAATGAACGTCGGTTGGGGGCACACGGAGCAAAGCCAGCAAATTCGACACGCGGCGACTGAGTTTCGAGATTGTGGGGTTAGTCCAGGGACCACAGCGGGCAAAAGGCGGCGTACGTTCAGGTGATCGTGTAAGCCGCTTGGTCCGGGAGCATCGTCATCATAGCAATTACAGGATGCGGCAGCAGGTTGAACGGCGGCCTTAGCTAAGATCAATCGGCGGCAACAGGTTACGCCGCGCCCAATCTTTGGCCTCGGCCAAACGCTCTCCCAGAAAAATCATCTCCAGATAGACAAGCAATCGTCCTGGGCGCCCATCGGAGGCAACTCGGTAGAGATGCGTCCAAGCCCCATAGCGCCGATGTACAACAACATACAAGAAGCTGGGTTGCTTGGCGTGCGATCCCACCCCCGCCTGATCACCCGTTGCCGTCTCGCAAACAGTGACGAAGTGCGCCTCATCCTCGGGATTAAGAAGAAGCGCGAGGTTCGGATCGGGTGAGCCGCCCGTATGCTGAGTGTTCACGAAGCTAAACAGTGTCGAACATCGCGACTCCGCGCGGAAGCAGCGGCGCCGCAAACGGGCTGTTCGCAAACTCGATGAAATCGGCCTCCTCCTGCTTGACAAATCCCCGCTGCGGGAGCTTTCCACGTAGAAACATGTCGATGACAGCGCAGATGCCCGCCGCTGTCATGATCTCGACGGCCGTTTCGCCTTCCCTGCCTGTTCCCTGGTATGCCTGCGAGAAAACACGTCGGGTTCGCCGTCCCTTGACATCACCCTCGACCGCAACCTGCATGACCAGAAGATCGTCATAGACATCGGGAAGAGCGCGGTTGAGCAGATCCACAAGATCCTTCTCCCGGTCTTTGAAGCGGAGGTCTTCGAGCAGGAACCGCATCAACTCACAGTGGCCTGGATAGCGCATTGATTTGTAGTTGAGGTTCGGCACCGTCTCGCCAAATGTCTCACAAAGCGAACCGATGCAGCCAGATGTGTTGAACGCTTCCCACTCGGCGCCATCAATCACCCGGCGCTCGAGACCCTCCATTGGCTTTAGCTCTACCAATTTGCCGTTCTCGATCGCTTGGCACGGATGGATGTATTCGTGCACGACGCCTTCGGTAGACCACATAACACCATAGCCTAGACGGTTCGCCTTGTTTTGCGGCACGCAGCCGGCGCGCAATTCCAGACTCTCTACCCGCTCCAATTGGCGAACGAGGTGACCGGCAACGACACAAAGAAACCCTGGAGCAAACCCACATTGCGGCATGAATACCGTCTCGGCGTCGACTGCCAGCGCGCGAATGGCGTTCGCAGCTACAGCGCTCTCTGTCAGATCGAAATAGTGGACGCGCCGCTCCTTTGCGACCCTGGCAATACCCAGATTGAGATAGTGAGGAGATGCGCTGACCACGATGTCGTGCTCGCTCATGACCTCTCCGAGTGCGCGCAGATCGGATGCATCCACGTGGCGGAACATCATGTCCTCCCCGAGGTAGGGCGAACGAACGCGGTCCGTGACCGTCACTTGGTGCCCGCCGACGTTTTTGAGGTTAGCTGCCACGCGGCGCCCCACCTTACCTGCACCAACCACGAGCACCGATGCCATAACACCCTCTACGCTTGAGTAACTCCCTGACGGGATGAAGATCACACTCACCTTCTTAGGTCAATAGATGAAATACTAGTTCACCTAGTGAACCTCACAGACAGCAGTCAGTCACGTGTTCTGGGTTGGTCGATCCTCCATTCCGTGCGGTCGGGTGCCATCAGGCGAAGCTAGCTGACCGCCAGCGCCGTCGGCGCTAAAGATGAGGTGGCCCAGAAAAGGACTTGAAGAGCAACGCTCGCGCCCAAGCGACGGTGCCATCCAGCTCTTGTCAAATCTCGACCGACGTGACCTTGGTCAGTTCGTCACGGGTTGCCGTTAAATAGATCTCTGCATTATTGGAAAATGACGGGCCTAAATATCCGCCCTCCTGGATAAGGGCAGTGGGGAGCCCGAGGCGCACAATTTCGCGCGCCATCGTGTCGAAACCGGAGCCGGTCATCTTCACCACTGACAGAGGGTCGTCCTCCGCCATGTCGAAACCGAGCGAGACGACCAGTGCTTCGGCGCGAAAATCGCCGATCGCTCGCAGCCCTTCCTCGAGACGTTCAAGAATTCTGTGCACGCCAACGCCGGGCTTGAGGATTAGATTCAGCGTAGTGCCTTGGCCATCGCTTTCCCCGCGATCGTCCTCATAGCCCACATAATAGGTCGGGAAAGCGGCAGGATCGACGTGCAGCGAGCAGACAAAGACGTCGCCCCGCTGATAAAAGATATCGATTGTGCCATTGCCTGTATGGATATCGATGTCGAGAATGGCGATTTTCGCGTATTTCTCGCGTAGTTTCTGCGCCGCGATCGCGGCATTGTTGAATGCGCAGAAGCCGTTGGAGGCGTCGCGCGCTGCATGGTGTCCCGGCGGTCGGCAAAGCGCGTAGACCATGCGTTCGCCATTCATCACACGATCCGCAACCTCGATGGCCGTCTGCGCCGACCAGTAAATCGCATCCCAGGTCCCTTCCGTCAGTGGCACGGAGGTATCGGTAGCGTACCAGCCTAGTTGGCCGAAGATCGACGCGGAAGGCCGTCCTGTTCTGCGTCCGGGATGGCAGTTGGGGATCGGTTCGGCATCGCCCGCTGCTTCGCGCCAACGCCCATATGCATCCTTCCAGAAGTCGACATAGGCAGCTGCATGCACAGCCTTGATCGGCGCCTCACCAAAATCGCGCGGGCGCTCGATGGGGAAGCCGTTGCGCGTGAGCACATCGCGGATGAGAATGGCACGCTCGGCTTGTTCGGGATGCGGCACATACTCACCGCGGCGAAAATAGCGTTGCGGCCTGTGAAGTAATTGGCGTTCGTCAAAGATCGCTTTCATCAGCACTCTTCCTCTCGATGGCTTCTGCCGGTGTGCGGCCGCTGGTATGTCGCCGGCTGCCTGGCGAACGTTCGGCAAGAAAGGCTCGCCTGATGCGGCGCAGTGAGCGAACGCTCATCGCGCTACAAGGTATTTTCGGTGGCAGCGGCTGGCGGCTGGCGGCTGGACAAAGCTCACCAGTATCCAGCGCATCGCGTAGATCCTCGTTCACGATATCCCCATTACTTCGAACTGAATGAGTGCTTCGCCTTTGATCCCCTGAACTCCGTTTCTCATCGCCGATGTCTGTCTGTTGAAAAGGAAATTGCACTTCACGGTCTTTTCTGTAAATGGATCGGCATTTCACATGATGAAACGCTTTTTTATTGCGAGCGGGAGCATTTCGGCTGTACGTCCGGAGCATAGGACAGAACAAGAAAACGAGGGAGACAGTCCGAAATGACGATATCGAAACGTTCGCTGTTGGCGGCGGTAGCGCTGTTTGCCACGGTAGGTTCCGCCACCGCGGGCGCAATGATCGGGAATTGTGAACTCTCGGGCCAGAAAGGATCGATCCCCGTCACCAGCCCGGCCAAAGCAGGCCAGTTAACCGTGGAATATGCACCACCTGCACCGGTCTGGTGGAATGGCGATACGCCGGAATCGGTCAAGGACGGCATGGAATATTGCATGGCCGCCGAAATCGCCTGGCGGGCCGGTTACGACAAGCTCGAAGTGGTCAGTACCAGCTGGGACGCGCTGATCTCTGGCCAGACCTCCGGCTTCGATCTCGCCATGTCGCAGATCTCGATCACCGAGGAACGCAAGAAAGTACATGACTTTTCGGTGCCCTACTTCAATTCGGACATCGGCGTCCTGACCCGCGCTGACGCACCCGTCGACGAGAAGTCGCTCAAATCCGCCAAGGTCGGCGTGCAGCAGTCAACGACGGGTGCCGCGTTCGCCGCCGACACGCTGGGCCTCACCGACGTTCAGGTCTATTCCGACCAGGGCGGCCTGTTCACCGCATTGCGTGCGGGCCAGATAGATGTGGCGTTGAACGATACCTCGCTCGTACTTGCTGAAGAAGCCGCCAACCCCGGCAAGGTCGCGGTGATCGGCCAATACAAGACCCGCGAGACCTACGGCGCCATCTATCAGAAGGGCAACTCCAACAACCCCACCATCGACAGGATCATTCAGTCGATGGTCGACGACGGGACGATCAGCAAGTTGGGAGCGAAATATCTAGCCGCCGCTTGGGGCAAGGACCCCGCCACGGTTCCCTATTTCAATCGCTGATCGCAACGCACTGTTATCCCGGGTTATCCCGGCTCCGGCCGGGATAAACTTTCCCTATGACCGATTTCCCCGCACCCTCTCAACATCTGCCGCGCCGTTCCGACGGATTTTCCGTCGCCGCGATGCTCTTCGCCGGGCTTTGCGTGTTGGCCGCCTTTGGCACGACCCGGCTGATGCGCGGAGCGCTCACCGGACTGGGCGTCTACGCTTCGGCATGGGAAATTGTCTTCGGTCTGACGATCGCTGGTTCCGGCACATTGTTCTGGCCGGCGCTGCGCTCGCTTGTTGTCACTGCCAAGGCCCGCGCCGCCCGTGCCCGCAACGACATCGTCGAGCTTCGGATCGAGACGGCAGCCGCCAAGGACCATGCCTTTATCACCTTCGGCTGGGGCGCCTTCGCGCTCTGCATCTTTGGCTTCATCAGCTTCGTTCTTACCAACGACGCGGCTGTCGGAAAGACATTCTTTCTGCTGCCGCTGATCCAGGCGAAGTGGTGGCTGGTCACCAAGCAGTTCCTCCTCAACAACCTCTTCATCTTCGTTGCCACCGAGATCTTGGTGCTGGTCTGGGGCTTGATGGTGGCGCTGGCCAGGCTCATTCCCGGAAAAGCGGGCCGACCGATCCGGGCGCTCGCCATCATCTACTGTGACGTGTTTCGTGGCATCCCGGCCATCGTGACGCTGTATCTGATTGGCTTCGGTATTCCGACCTCTGGCCTCTCCGACTTGATCGTTCCGCATATCGTGGGATTGTTCATCGATCTCTCGGCCATGTCGGTGGCGGAGGTCAGGGCCGTGACACGCATTCCGGTGAGTTGGTGGTGCGTGCTGGCGCTGACGCTCACCTATGGCGCTTATGTGGCGGAAGTCTACCGCGCCGGCATCGAGAGCATCCACTGGAGCCAGGTCTCGGCGGCGCGATCGCTCGGCCTCTCCTACATCCAGACCATGCGCTATGTGATCGTGCCCCAGGCGGTACGTCGGATCATGGCGCCGCTGCTCAACGACTTCATCGGCCTGCAGAAGGACACGGCCCTTGTCCAGGTCGTGGGCGTGGTCGATGCCTTCAACCAGTCCCGCATCATCGCCGCCAATGCCTTCAATCTCTCGGCGGTCACCATCGTGGCGATCCTCTTTGTGCTGATTACCATTCCCCAGGCCCGTTTCGTCGACAAGCTGACCGAGCGCGACAACGCGCGCATGCGGGCGGGGGGCTGAGGTGGCGTTTCTGGAAATCAAGGGCGTTCACAAGGAATTCGGCGCCTTTCAGGTGCTGCGCGGCGTCAATCTGGATGTCATCGAGCATCAGGTCGTCTGCCTCATCGGCCCTTCGGGCTGCGGCAAGTCCACGTTGCTCCGCTGCATCAACGGGCTAGAGAAAATCCAGGGCGGCGAGATCAGGCTCGAGGACGATCGGGTTTCAGGACCGGGCATCGATGGGGACAAGCTTCGCCAGAACGTCGGCATCGTATTCCAGAGCTTCAACCTGTTTCCGCACATGAGCGTCATCGAGAACGTAACGCTGGCGCCGACCAAGGTTCTGAAAATGAGCAGGGTCGAGGCCGAGGCAAAGGCCATGGTGCTGCTGAAGCGCATCGGACTTGAGGCCAAGGCCCGCGAGTATCCCGACCGGCTTTCCGGCGGCCAGCAGCAGCGCGTCGCCATCGTGCGTGCGCTCGCCATGGAACCGAAGCTGATGCTGCTCGACGAAATCACTTCGGCACTCGATCCCGAACTGGTTTCGGAAGTCTTGAACATCGTGCGCGATCTCGCCAAGCAAGGCATGACCATGCTGCTGGCAACCCATGAAATGGGTTTCGCAAAGGAAGTGGCCTCGAAGGTGTGTTTTCTCTATGAGGGCGTGGTCCACGAGGAGGGACCGCCCGCCCAGATCTTCGGCGATCCCAAGGAGGAGCGCACCCGCGCTTTCCTCAAGCGCATTATCGAGGCCGGACGGCTATAGCAGGAACGCTCGGGGCGTGGTGCCTTCCGCATCGTTTTCAACCTGAGCAGCCACCCGGCATTGGCGCCGTGCGCGGGTTTCTCGCCAGATGGCCTGCCACTGGGCATGCAAATGGTCGGACGAATGGGAGAAGGACGAAACCCTGCTCGCGGTTGCCGAAGCATTTCAGCAGGCGACCGACTGGCACTTGCGCCATCCTGGCGTGTTCGAAGCCATCGACGGCTCCGTCTATCTTCCCTGATGCCTAAGCGGTTTGGCTTCCTCCCGCCGGACAATACGCCGCCTCAGCGAGCATATCGTCGAACGGCCTCGACCTTCCAGGCGCAATCCAGCGACAGCCACGGTTGGCGACTGCGCCACGCGATCCCATACCTAACCGGCTGCAAAACTCGGGGACGACGAGGCAAAACCATCTTGAATGATGTCAGCGGTTCTTTGGACGTGTTCCTTGATGAGGCGCGTAGCGAGGGCCTTATCGCGGCTGATCGCGGCGGTGCAGATCGCCAGATGCTCGGCGGCGATGTCGCGGTCGCCGTGATCGAGGGGGACGGAAAGAAATGCGACCTGCATCTCTTCCCAGTCCGGCGGCACCTTGAAATCTTAAATTAAGTGCTTTTGGAAACAACTGCCGCGTTCACCAAAGCCGGGACATCATGGACTCCAGCACGGCGAAGGACGCCTTTCGAAACGGGGCAATAACTGCCCTTCCCGAGAGATGGGTGACAGTTCATTCCGGAGACATGGGTTACACTTCCAGCCTTTGCGAGGAGAGCAAAGGTGCCTTGGCAGGAGTGCAACCTTATGGACGAGCGTCTCAAATTCGTAGCGCGGCTTCAGGATGGCGAGAAGATGGCGGTGGTCTGCCGGGAGTTCGGGATCTCGCGCAAGACCGGCTACAAGCTCATCAATCGCTACAATGACAGCGGGCTGGAAGGGCTGACTGACCGCTCACGGCGGCCTTACCGGCACGCCAATCAGCTTCCTTTCCAAATCGAGAAGCTGATTGTGCGTGCCAAGCAGGACAAGCCCAACTGGGGCGCGCCGAAGATCAGGGAGCGATTGGTGCGGCTCTATCCGGACGTTCATTGTCCGGCGATCTCGACGGTGCATGCGGTGCTCGACCGCCACGGCTTGGTCAAGCGCCGCAAGCGGCGACGCAACAGGGCCACGGGAACGCCGCTGTCTCACGTCGCCGCGCCCAATGAGTTGTGGTGCGCCGATTACAAGGGCGAGTTCATGCTGGCCGACCGGCGCAACGGAGAAACGCCAAGCTACGCTATTCTGCGATTTCCTTTCAATTTCCACTACTTAGGCCTTCTCAGTCACTTTTACGCGGCTCGCATGCTCAATGCTCCATGGCCTTGACGATTTCTTCAGTCATCTTCTTGCTCGTCGCCGAGCAGCATCATGGTGCTGTCCTTGTAGAACAGTGAGTTGTCGATGCCGGCATAGCCGGAGCCGAGCGAGCGCTTGACGAACAGGCAGGTGCGGGCCTTGTCGCGTCGAGGATCGGCATGCCCAAGCCATGGGCGTTCACCGGCGAGGACGAGGACGAGTTCTTTACTTGAGCGAGCGCGAGGTCGGGATCGCGCCAGGAGCGGTCATTCAATTTTTTCGATTGAATTACCGCGTTGACTGTTTTTAGCGGAAGTCAACGACAGGTCGAACCACGCAGGCATAGCCGGAGCATCGGATCAGTCGAGCCGCGGATAGGCTTTCGCCGTGAGAATGTCGGTTTCAGGGAAATGAAATTCGCTATTCGCCGACCGACATTGGGCGCATTGCCGCGATTGCGACCCTGGTGATCAAGACCTAGCGCAATCAAACGGCGTCAGCGGATCAGATTTCGCCGCCAGGCGGAGGGAGACGTGGCCTTCACGTGGCGGAACAGGCGAGCGAGCTGGCTCGGGCCCGAGAGGCCCACGTCGAGGGCGATCTCCGTGACGGACAAGTCCGTTAGCGCGAGCAGGCTTGCAGCGCGTTCCACACGGCGCTCCGAAATTTCCTCCAGAGGGGTCTTGCCGGTAGAGGCGCGGAAGGCGCGATGGAAATGTCCTTCCGAAAGGCCGAGCGGCTCGGCGAGGTCGCGGATGCGGATCACGCCCGAAAGCATCGCCTCGATACAATCGAAGGTCTGGCGCAGCTGCCTCGGTGTCAATGCCGGCGCCGCAGTGCGGGGACCGACATGGGATACCACCCTGCTGCGACTGACGAGATATTGCCCCAGTGCAAGCGACATCGCATCGCAATAGGTGCCGTCCAGCGAGCCGTCTTGCGTCGCAAGCATATGCATCTGCTGCACGAGCCCGAAGAGGAACGGCTCGTCGGTGCTGGCGAAAGGACCGACGCCGTCGAGGCGGATGCGTGCGAGCTCGGGGTCTATCGCAACTGCACCCCACTCCCAGCAGACTTTGTCGAGTTGCAGCCGCCGCTCACAGCCGGCCGGCAGGAAGGAGATCATACCTGGCGCGTCGCGGCCCTCATAGCGGAAGCCACCGTCGGTGGTGAAGGCGTGTCGCGCGGCGCCACCCTTGAGCGTCGCCATAAGCAGGTGATGGCGCGGCGCTATGTTTCCCTCTACCCGGGCAGTGAACGGACGCGTGGCGGATTCATACTGACCTCCCGCCCAGCCTAGGACCAGCCTGTCGCTCGGCGGCTGGTCGAAGTTCCATCTGGTTGCGGTGCCTGCGTCTGACATATCGGGACGATCCAGAAAGATGCGTCCCGCCAGTCTGCTACAGCAGGCCCCGGCTTGGGTAGAGGCGCGGAAGCGACAAAGCGCCGCCGGTTCAGCCGACGTCATAGGCACAGCGGAAGCCGATATAGACGACGTAGAAGGCGGACGGCTTCCACTGCATCGCGTCGGCGCGCATTTTGTCGACCCCGTACCACCACGAACCGCCGGCAGTGAGCGCCTGGCTGCCCTCTCGGTCGGCCAGCCTGTGTTTCGGCGTGGAATAAGGAC
>NZ_CAKXZT010000138.1 GCF_935825525.1 Mesorhizobium escarrei | reverse complement strand
TAGAAGCCTCATACTTTTGGTGTGATCACGCGACGAGTCCGCATACAGCTTGCCAGCCTCATGCGAGGCAAATGTACAGCGAATGTCGGCTTTGGAGAGACCTCGGGAACATCGGCAGATGGCGCGACATTGTTGTCGCAGAGCAGGGCTCCGGGCAGTCAGCTCGTGAGGATGATCCGGGTCCGGCTTTCCAGGTCCGACCAACTCACCTGCAGATTTTCTCCTGCCGCATCACCGTCGAAGCCGCGAAGCCGATGATCCGGCCAATTGGTGCAATCTGACAAGGATTGCGTGTCGGTCACGTGCACAACAACGGCGACAAGACCTACGCTTTGGTGCCGTTGGCCTAGCTGCCGATCAGCCTCTACGGCTCGGCCCACATCGCTAATCGATCCATCAGAGTTTAAACTGGACTTCGGCACCTGCGCCGGTCCGCGTTGCAACTGAAATCGAATAACCTCTCAGCTGGAACGCCGTCCCGTCGGGCCCTACGCGGTCGAGGTATAAAGACGAAGGTCGGCTCTCGGTCCAAAGCGGCCCCACATTCGCCAATCCGTCGGCACGGCAATGATCATCATCATGACGCCGAAGGAGCCGTTGACATCAGCACTCGCAGCCATCGTGAAGAAGTTGATGCGGCCACATGCGGAAAGAGAGGACGCTCTACAGCACCGGCAGCGACTTCGCCTACGGCCTGGTGTGGGAGCAGTTCGCCGGCCGCGTTTCAGGATCAGCCCGCGGTGTTCATGTGCGTCCGTTCTATTTCTCTCTGCTTCTGCTGCCGGTGGTGCTGCTGCCATGGGGGCTCTCTCCCGGTCTATGGGCCGCACGACCTTGGGCACGTCTTCGCGACCGGAACGATGTAAGTCAGCGGGATTTCCGAACGCTTCAGTTTCTGGCCGTCTGGTGCATGGGGGAATTGCCTGGTATTCAGTGCCATATCCGGCAAGCAGCCGCACTATCTGCTGCCTGCGCTGCCTCTATTGGTTTCGCAAAAGCGCCGCGTCACACCGGCCATCAAGCGCCAGATGAGCCGCCGCTCGGCGATCGAGCCGGTGATCGGCCACATCAAGGCCGATTACCGAATGGGCCGCAATTATCTCGCATGCGAGCAAGGCGATGCCGTCAACGCCATCCTAGCCGCAACCGGCTACAACTTCTCGCTGCTGCTCAACTGGTTCAGGTAGCTTTTGGGGCTGCTCATCGCGGCGCTGAATCGCCCGGGACGACGACCTTAGGCCGAGGTCGAAGGCGCGCTAGGTAATTTCGCTGTCTCAAATTCGGCTAAGCAGCCGTTAAATGACAAAATCGAAGGACTGCTCCTGGGCGCAAAGCAGGCTATCCCCAGGTACTGGTCGCCTCCGGCGTCAGGTTCAACTGACTTCGAGCCGAATTCGACTATGGCTATTACAGGATGTAGTGGCTCTGGGTCCTTCTTGGCGGCGCTGATGCCGGGAGGGAGGCCCCGAGCGCGATTCACGCGGAATTTGAAATTCTGCGCAGAGAAACGAGATCGAACGTGAGTATTCCTCATGATCCGCCTGAAATGTGAGACATCCTCATGTAAATCGGAAGCTCCGAGGCCAATATTCCTACCTTAACCTGATTTTGGTTAAAATTCTGGCAGAGAAACGACATCGACAGTCTATACAGTTGGGCTTTGGGGAGACTGTATGCTCTAACCCCTTGAAATTGCTATCATTATACAGTCTATACAGTCTATACAGTTGATCTATAGAGAGAGAAATAAAGTAAGAGGTAGAGACAGGCCGCAGGCCACACACATGGACGGGAGGGGGTCGACGTCAGAGATCAGGGAATCAACTGAATAGCCTGTATTTCCTGTATAGACTGTATGATGGAGTGCTGAGAAAATGCGGTAGGTTCGATCATCGCCTACATCGCAGCGGGCAAAAAGAAACCCGCCGAAGCGGGATCAGTTGGATTTAAATGTGAAGATAGATTCAGTTCAATCTTGTCTTCGATAGGTAGTGCCGCCAAACCGTAAGCGCGGCAGCGGTCGCTCCCCGCCTAAGCCGTCGATCGCGGATATATTCAACGATTTGCTCCCAATTTTCGATCGCAGGAAAGCACTGGTCGCCCTGAGCCTGCTTGATGAAGTCGCCATAGGGATTGTCAACGACTCGTCTCGATGTGATGAACTCATTGAATGTCATCATGGTGTCTCCTTTGCTGTTTGGGGTCTCGTGTAGACGCGGCAATTGCCCCACTTTTTGGTGATTTCTCGGCCCTGCACGACGCCGGCAGAGCGCGGCCAGCCGACGAGCAGCATGGCGCGGCCGATCTTGACCGTCTCGGTATGCGGAACAGCGCCGTCGCGACCGAGCATTTCTTCCCAAAGCTGGCGGATGCAGGTCTCGTTGCGGTAGGTTTTGGGGGCGTCGGGGTCCAGGTCGTCGAAGCGATCGTCGGTGCCGATAGGCTGGTCAAGGAAGGATGTGATCTGGCCAGCCAGCACTTCCTCGGCGCTCTCAATGCGACGGCTTTCCTGCATCACGACGGCGGCTTTGGCGGCCTCGTCGGTGAGGTAGAGCGGGAGAGGGGCGCCATTATGCTCGGCTTCCATGCGCCGGAAGATGTGAAGCGCCTCTGCCCACACCTGCAAGATTTCACGGCGCAGCCGGGGATTGTCGATCTGCCCTTCGAGCTTGCATTGAATCGGCCAGAAGCGTCGACCGCCCGTCTGGTCGCGCAGGTACTCGCGGTCGTTGGTGGAGCCGATGAAAATGCACTGCCGGGGATAGTCCTGAACGCGCCGGTCCCATGCCAGACGAGCCTTGTCCTGCGTGCGGCTCACAAAGGCCTTCAGGTCGTTCACTTCCGAGCGCTGCATGGCCGAAAGCTCGCCGATTTCCAGTATCCAAGAGCCCTGCATGGCCTCGATCATCTTGGCCGGCTCGCTGATGTCGCCTGTGAGTTCCATATACCAATGCAAGCCGAGGATTTCGATGAAGGTGGATTTACCCTTGCCCTGCACGCCTTCGAGGATCGGCACGAAGTCGAACTTGTGGCCGGGTCGATAGATGCGGGCGACCGCGCCAACTAGGGTCATGAGAGCAGCCTGGCGATAGTACGGGGTATCGTCGCAGCCAAGGTAGTCGATGAATAGGGTCTCGGCCCGGCATTTGCCGTCCCAGGTCTCCGATTCGAGTAGTTCTTTGACCGGATGGAAGGATCGTTTTATGGCGGCCATGTTGACGCCAGCTTCAAGGTCGCGGGTAGTCACCTTGAGTCCATAACCCTTCAATTGCGTCTTGCTTTCAAGCAGATGACGGATGGCGTTGTCGTGGTGGCCACTCCAAGGATCGCCGTTTAGCGGATCATTGATCTGCCAAAGCTTGCCTTCAAGGTTCACCGGTTCGTGTGAGGAATCGCGCTTCTTCGTTGCCTTTCGGCCGGTTCCACGCAGGACTACAGTTCGTTTGAACTCGCTATAGGCGACTGTGCCGCGCGTGCGAGGATCGCACTCAACAATCAGATTTACATTCGGAAGGGTGCTTTTCAGGGCGCCTTCTTCGTTGCGGTCCAATCTCTGGACCCAATCGGGGTCGTAGTCGTCCTTTTCGGCCGCTTTCGCGGTTGGTTTGGGAGCGCCGCCGACCAAATCGGAGAGATCGTTGGAATCACTCGCGCCGAGTAAATCGGAGAGATCGCTCTTGTCGACCACGGCCGGCAGGTTGAAGCCGTCGTCAAAATCGAATTCTGCCTTGAGCTTGTTGTTACTGGCGATCTGCATCAGCGTCGCCATGCGGACAGGGTTCTTCGAATCTTGGCTAAACGAGCGCCACCTTACAGCAGCGTTTTTCGCCTCGAACTTCTCGGACTGTTTCGCCCATTCGCACCAGCGCTCGAAACCCTCGTTTGAGCCCCGGAACTGGTGGTGCAGCGCCATGCCGACCTGCACATAGTCGTCATAGTGGGCGCCGGCACCGTCGTTCGGAATGTTCTTAAGGATGTCGGCGATCTGCGCGTCATCCAGGTCCATCGGTTCTGATCGCACCAGGTCGAAAAGATCGTCTTCCTCGTCGCTGGCTTCGACGACAGAGCTTTGCACGCCCCACTTCTCGACCGTCTCACCCGGAATGATTGGGCCGATGCCGAACCCGATCATGTCGAGATCGAGATGACGTTCCCACCTATAGGGAAGCTTGGTGTCGGGGTGGATGGACGGTGGCAGCACGACTTGGACGCCTGTGCCGAACAGGTCGATCATCCAGTCACGCTTGACGACGTGTCTCTGCTGCCGTTCGTCCCAAATTTTCTCGAATCCCTTCGACTGAGCGAGGGTTTTCTTGCGCAGGGGCTTGTCGGTGAGGAAATACAGATGCCGACTGTCGCCGCCCGAGCCGCTGATGACCGATGGCAGCGATCGCGCGCCAGGCCACAGCGATTCGACCACGGCCCACGCCTCGGCGGCGAGTTCCGGCTTACGGATGTCCAGGTCGAACACATGAAGGTAGCCGCCCTCGGTCTTCGACGGCTCACCGAGCCGGATGCCGATGTTGGCGTTGTTTCGGTAGCTCGCGCGAAGCAATGCCTCCGTTTGCAGGGGTGCATTCGACCAGTCGTTTGCGATCGGCCGTTTCTCGAAGGGCACCAGCCAATGAAGGGATGCGCCGGCCTCGATCAGTGGGCGGGCGGAACCAAGGACGCTGTCGACCGTGGGAGCATTTGTCATGATGCGGCCCAGCCAGAAAAAACAGAGCGATCAATGAGATAAGATTGTAGAGGCGCTTGCATGACAAGCGCGCTTTTGCTATTGTCGAGGTGCAAAGTCGGTCCTTTCGAGGATTTCAGGGCCGCCCGGTTGGCGCCGAGGCGGGTTTTCCTTTCTGAGTATACAAACGCTATCATACTTGCAGTGCCTATCTGCTGCAAGTGTTTGATTTATTTAACATTTTTTGTGAAAGTGCTTGCGTGGCTCCGCCGCGTTCGGTCACTCCAAAAGGGCGGAAAGATCGTTGGGATCTTTGGCTGTCAGATAATCGGACCACCAAGCCATGAGCCGGCGCCGTTCGTCCAAGTACGCGGCATGATTGTAAGAGCTTCTGACCTTGTTGCCGCTCGAATGGGCCAGCGCCCATTCAATTGCGTCTGCGCTCCAGAGACCTGACTCATTGGCTATCGTGCTGAAAGATGAGCGCAGCCCGTGAATCGTGAGTCGCCCGTGCATGCCCATTCGATAACAGGCGAAAATCATTGTGTTCGCACTTAAGGGCTTGCCACCGCGCGCGCCTGGCACGATCCATTCCGAGTCACCGGCAATCTTTTTCAGTTCCCCCAAAAGCCGCTTGCTCTGTTTCGTCAGCGGCACGAGGTGATCGCGGCCGGCCTTCATTCGTTCGGCCGGAATGCGCCACAGATCGCCGTCGATCTCTGGCCATCGCCCGAACCGCAGTTCATTGGTTCGGACTGCCGTATGCATGATAAATTCAATCGAAAGCGCGGTTTGCCGCTCCCCGTCATATGTGCTGAGCCTGCCGAGAAAGTCGCCGATCTCATTCGCCTTCAGGGAGGCCATATGAACGGGCTTAGGAGTTGCTTTGAGTGCGCCGCGAAGATCGGCGACGGGATCGTGTACAGCGCGACTCGTGGCGATGGCATAGCGGAAGACTGCCCCGATAGACTGGCGAAGCCGCTTCGTTACATCCAACGCCCCGCGCGCTTCGACCTTGCGCAAAACTTCGAGGATTTCCGGCGCGGTGATGCTCGGCACTGAACGCTCGCCAAGATCGGGAAACACGTCCCGAACCAAGCGACTCAGCACCCGCTCGGCGTGGGCAGGGACCCACGATGACTCCTGCGCCCCGTGCCACTCGCGGGCAATGGCTTCGAAGCTGTCATGCGCGCCCGTGGCGGTCTTGCCTTTGATCACTGCAGGGTCGACGCCATCGGCCAGTGCGCGTTTGGCATTCTCGCGTAGCGCCCGTGCGTCAGCCAGTGTCACGCGAGGGTAGGGGCCAAATGACAGGGTCTTTTGCTTGCCGGCGAAGCGATAGTTCATGCGCCATGCCTTGGAGCCAGATGGCGGGAGATACAAATAGAGCCCGCCACCGTCCGACAGTTTCTTGGCGCTGTCTTCCGCTTTGGCAGCCCGGCACGCTGAAT
This sequence comes from Mesorhizobium escarrei, assembly GCF_935825525.1. Classification (GTDB taxonomy): domain Bacteria; phylum Pseudomonadota; class Alphaproteobacteria; order Rhizobiales; family Rhizobiaceae; genus Mesorhizobium; species Mesorhizobium escarrei. The sequence continues at coordinate 73,365 of NZ_CAKXZT010000138.1, read as the reverse complement.
CGGTCAATGGCATGATGTGTGTCCCTTGTGTCAGGGTTGTTGGTATCGAGATTTTCGACACTACCAACAATCGATACCAACACAAGCAAATGACTCTCATTCAACTTGACCCGTCAAAACGGATCAAAAGTGGCCTATGTTCACTAAATATGTGAAACTATTGGGATTTTTCGCACAAGCGAGAACGCCCCAAATGGGCTGAATTCGCGTTTGTGAGAGGACTGGTAGCGGGAGAGGGACTTGAACCCCCGACCCCAGGATTATGATTCCCGTGCTCTAACCAACTGAGCTACCCCGCCAGGGCGGCGAAAGGCCCGAAATCCGCCTTAAATCGGCAGGCATGTCGAAGCGTTCGCCAAGGTCGGGCGGATATAAGGTTGGGACGCCAAGCCTGTCAAGCATCGATGCAGCCGGTATCGATGCAGCCGGTCTGGCGCCATCGCATCCTGTCGCATCGCCAAGCTTCACGGTCTTGCGACGTACTTTGTGTGTCCAGGCGGACGCACGTCGCTCTGATGGCCGAAAAGCTTTGCCGGGCAGATAATTGGGTACAGAAATGCCGGGTTGAGTTCGGCGGGGCGCGCCGCTATGTCTCGGCCACGAAATTCTAGAGTTGGAATGATGAAACCGCGCATTGCAGTCCTCGGTTGCGGATACTGGGGCAGCAACCACATCCGCACCCTCAAGGCGCTCGGCGCGCTGCACGCGGTCTCGGACGTCAACCCTGCCCGCGCCGAAGGTTTCGCCAGTGAGCAGGATTGCCTGGCGATCGAGCCGGAGGCGCTGTTTATGCGCAGCGACATCGACGCCATCGTGATGGCGCTGCCGCCGCAGTTCCACGCCGATATGGCGGTGCGCGCCGTCCAGGGCGGCAAGGACGTGCTGGTGGAGAAGCCGATCGCGCTGACGGTGGCCGATGCCGAGCGATCGGTGAAGGCGGCGGCCGACAATGGCCGCGTCTTCATGGTCGGACATGTGCTGCGCTTCCATCCCGCCTTCGAGACGTTGAAGGCGCTGATCGACAATGGCGAGCTCGGCGAGGTCCGCTATATCCATTCGCACCGGCTCGGGCTCGGCAAATTCCACACCGAGAACGATGCGCTGTGGGATCTGGCGCCGCACGATCTGTCGATGATCCTGGCCATCACCGGCACGGAACCGATCGAGGTGCGTGGCGAAGGGGCAGCACTCCTCGACAATCTCAGCGATTTTGCGCATCTGCACATGCGCTTTCCCAACGGTCTGCGCAGCCATCTCTTCGCGTCGCGGCTCAATCCTTACCGCGAACGGCGGCTGACCGTGGTCGGCACCAAGGCGATGGCGGTGTTCGACGATGTCGAGCCGTGGGAGCGCAAGCTCGCCGTCTACCGCCACGCGGTATGGCAAGACAGCGGCCAATGGGCCTTTACCACCAACGAGCCATCCTATGTGGTAGTGGGCGAGGGCATGCCGCTGACGCGAGAGCTCGAGCATTTCGTCCAGTGCATCGAGACGCGGGCAGAACCGCGTACCAGCGGCGAGGAAGCCATCAGGGTGCTGCGTATCCTGACCGCTGGCACGGTTGCCCACACCGGATCGTCTTCCTGAGAGCCGGATCGTCTTCCTGAGAGAAAGTGCGGCTGTATCGGAGCCTGATCCATCCCGACGGAATCGGGATTATCGTCTATTCGGCGGGAATCTGCGCCGGCCGGGCAGCCAGCCGCGTCAGCATCGCCTCGGCCTCGGCGCCGCGTTCGGAACGCTCGATGAAGCCGCCGCCGAAAACGCGGGCCTCGTTGCCGTCGTCGGAATAGAGCACGCAGGCCTGGCCGGGCGCGATACCGGACTCGCCGTCGACCAGTTCCACCGAAGTGATGCCGGCGTTGTGATGCAGCACGGCCGGGCGTGGCGGGCGTGTCGAGCGGACCTTGGCGAAAAGCTCCAGCCCGGCGGCCGGGAAATCTGACAGCGCAGCGTCGCCCAGCCAGTTCATGTCGCGCAAATAGATCTTGTGCGTTTCCAGCGCCTCGCGCGGGCCAACGACGACGCGGGCCCGGTCGGCGTCGAGATGGACGACGTAGAGCGGCTCGCCCGAGGCAATGCCGATGCCGCGGCGCTGACCGATTGTGTAGCGCAAAATGCCTTCATGGCGGCCGAGCACGCGGCCGTCGATATGGACGATGTCGCCCGGATTGGCGGCAGTCGGCTTCAGCTTAGCGATGATATCAGAGTACTTACCCTGCGGCACGAAGCAGATGTCCTGGCTGTCCTGCTTGGCGGCGACCGTCAGCCCCATTTCCTCGGCGATGGCGCGAACCTGCGGCTTCGACAGGCCGCCAAGCGGAAAGCGCAAATAGTCGATCTGCGCCTGTGTGGTGGCGAACAGGAAATAGCTCTGGTCGCGGTCCGCGTCGACCGGCCGGTACAATGCGCGATGGGCGCCGTTGGCGCCGGAGCGGATGTAATGGCCGGTGGCCAGCGCCTCTGCGCCGAGTTCCTTGGCGGTCGCCAGGAGGTCGGCGAATTTCACCGTTTGGTTGCAGGAAACGCAAGGGATCGGCGTTTCGCCGGCCACATAGCTCTCGGCAAAGGGGTCGATCACCGCCTTGCGGAAGCGCTCCTCGTAGTTGAGTACATAATGCGGAATGCCGAGCGTCTCGGAGACGCGGCGGGCATCGTCGATGTCCTGGCCGGCGCAGCACGAGCCGGCCCGGTGCGTTGCCGCGCCATGGTCATAGAGCTGCAGCGTGACCCCGACGACATCATAGCCTTCATGCTTCAAAAGACCGGCAACGACCGACGAATCGACGCCGCCCGACATGGCAACAACGATGCGGGTATCTTCGGGGCGTCCGGGAAGGTCGAGGCTGTTCATGGTTCTTTCGTTCTGCACGGCGCCTGGATGACGGCGCTTGAATGCCGATGGCCGGAATATAGGTCAACCTTTCCGGGTGCGCCAGCTTCGCGAACCGGCAGATTTTTTTAGAATGGATTCGGCGCTTGCGGGCAGATGCCTCAAATGCCGACGAAAAGACTAACGCGGCGTTCATGATCCTTACCTAGCTATTAGCGTTCGCTTAGGCAATTTTTAAAGCTGTGGCGGTAATGTGGTGGGGATTGGGTCTTTGAGTTTTTAGTAGAGAGTACGATGACCGATCTTGTTAGACCGCGCGTCAAATATGTTATCGGGCCTGACGGCAGCCCCCTTACGATTGCCGATCTGCCGCCGACGAACACACGTCGCTGGGTTATCCGGCGCAAGGCCGAAGTGGTGGCGGCGGTGCGCGGTGGGCTTTTGAGCCTCGAAGAGGCATGCCAGCGCTACAAGCTGACCACCGAGGAATTCCTGTCCTGGCAGGCGTCGATCGACGAATATGGCCTTGCCGGCCTGCGCACCACGCGCATCCAGCAATATCGGCATTAAGGTGGTTCGAGGAACTCAAAAGGCGCGACAATCCGCGCCCTTTTTGCGTGTGCGCCAGCATGGCGCGTGGTGCGCAAGCACCGCTTGGTCGGGGTGACTTGTTTCGATCGTCCGGCGCCGTCCCTCATTGCCCTGCCGGGCATTTCCCCCCGTAAACGGGAAGAAAGAAGCTGGCCGCAGCCTTGGCGCTCTTTCTGCGACGCTGGAGATTGGCGAAATCATTGATGACGGCGTCCTTCTCCCCGTTCACGGGGAGAAGAGGGCGGCAGCCAGATGAGGGGCGGCGCGACGCTTGCAAGATGGTCAGGACCGCTGCTCAATCAGATAAGGTCGCGGAACATATACGGGATCTGGTAGCGCAGGCCTGAAACTGGCAGCAGCTCGACCAATGAGCTGCGACGTTCCAGATGAGCAACGCCCTGTTCGCTGCGTGTTGACTGGCCTTGAAGCCTTGTTTTCAGCCGATCATGGCGCTGCGGCCGCCGGTCTCGCCGTCGCGGATCTTGGTGTCGCGTGATTCGAGCATTTCTGCTTTGGAAAGCTCCGCTTCGGCTTCGCCGAGCAGTGATTCGGCAACACTACGCTGCTGGGCGAGGTCACTTTGCGAATTCCTGAGATTGTCGCGGCGCAGGCGCGCTGCCTTGGCGAAGGTTGGATAGGCAAAATGGTTGATGTCGGTGATGCCGGCTTTCTTTTCTTCGGCAGTGATCTGGAGTTCCAGTTCGACAGCCATGCGCTCGAATTCGGCGATCATCATGTCGAGTTGCAGCAATTGCCGCCGCTTCTCGTTCACCTGAAATTGCTTCAGCCGAACGAGGTTTTCACGTGACTTCATGATTCGGTACTCCTGGAAACGCACACCTGCACATATCGTCCAATCCGCCTGGCAAACGCAGGCTTCGACCCGCTTCCACCGACTTTACCAGAACTATGGGAAACAAAATCCTAAAGTTTTTTGCCGGCGGTAACCATTCGTTTACGGGCATTGTTAATCATACGGCTCAGGACTTAAGGCCGGGTAAAAATTCAGGCGCTCGATGCGGAAGCGCGGCCAGCGAGTCCCTGGAGTCACTTAGTCTGGCTTATTAATGTTTTGCATTAGCGGTTTGGTTCTGTGATTCACTATTAGATTCAACAAGGTGTAGAAAGGGGTTAAAAAATCTGATACCGTCAACGGCACGGAATTAGGGTTTGTTAACCATTCGATGGCAGCCTCTGCTCAGGCAATCACTGCTCCGGTCCCGGACGGGTCGTGAAATGGTCCGGCAGCAGAAAAGGGGAATGAAATGCGTGTTCTGCTGATAGAAGATGACAGTGCGACCGCACAAAGCATCGAGCTGATGCTGAAATCGGAAAGTTTCAATGTCTATACGACCGATCTTGGCGAAGAAGGTGTCGATCTAGGTAAGCTTTACGACTACGACATCATCCTTCTCGATCTCAATCTCCCCGACATGTCGGGATATGAGGTGTTGAGAACACTTCGCCTTTCCAAAGTGAAGACGCCGATCCTGATCCTCTCCGGCATGGCCGGCATCGAGGACAAGGTACGTGGGCTCGGCTTCGGCGCAGACGACTATATGACCAAGCCGTTCCACAAGGACGAACTGGTCGCCCGCATCCACGCCATCGTGCGCCGTTCCAAGGGCCATGCCCAGTCGGTCATCACCACCGGCGACCTGGTGGTCAACCTTGATGCCAAGACCGTTGAGGTCGGTGGCCAGCGCGTGCATCTGACCGGCAAGGAATACCAGATGCTGGAGCTGCTCTCGCTGCGCAAGGGCACGACGCTCACGAAGGAAATGTTCCTCAACCACCTTTACGGCGGCATGGACGAACCGGAACTGAAGATCATCGACGTCTTCATCTGCAAGCTGCGCAAGAAGCTCGACGCTGCTTCCGGCGGCCAGAACTACATCGAGACGGTTTGGGGTCGCGGCTACGTGCTGCGCGAGCCGGAAGACATCCGCGTCAGCGCCTGAACTGACGACGCCGATCCGATCGATTTTTCCGACAAAAATCCGGCTTCGGCCGGATTTGGCGTTTTATGTCGCAGATATTGGAGCGCCGATTTCCGCGCCATGCGCCAGCGGCGGCGAATCAGGCTGCAAATCTCAAGGTGCGGAAGCGCTCGAGAAGTTGCGGCCGAGTGAACGGCTTCAGCAGATAGCCTTGGGCGCCGGCGCGCTTTGCCCGCATGATCGAAGCGACGTCGACCTCAACCAGCGAAATCAGGATCTGGGGCTGTATCGGACTTTCCATGGCGCGTACGCGCCGGATGACGTCCTCGGCCTGCATGTCCGGCAAGGCGCCGTCGACAATGATGATATCCGGCATGTCGGCAGTGCACATCTCAACCGCATCAAGCCCGTTAGCTGCTTCGATGACCAGCATGTCGGAACCACCCAGGATGCGCTTTGCAACCCTCCTGATGACGCTCGAATCGTCGATGAACATGCAGCGTTTCATTTCCGGGCCCTCTTTGCCATGCGGCAATCCGGCAGCGTCGCGGTCTGGAAGGCACCGTAGGGTCAATCCGGTAAAGAAGCTGAAAAGCCAATAGGTAAAATTCTTGCAAGAACAGCTTTTACGGAGACTTCTTTACCGATGCTTCGGGCCGACTAGCCTGGGAGGTCCATTTCGTTCGACCGTGATGGCGCGGCAAATATTGTCTGAACAACGCTTGTCTGTTCTTTTCAATCAGCTTGGCAATTCAAGCAGCCGAGAGGACGATTTCTTCTGCGGTCGCGTGGATCGATATCGTCATGTTCGCCTCGCGCGCCAAAAGCAGCGTGTAGTAGGGCTGCACCGAATGCGCGTCGATCGGTTCTTCAGGCTTGTTGCCGGAATGGAGCTCCAGGAACTTGGGCGGCACGCGCAGCATCGGACCGCTCGCGGCGAGCGCAAAGCGTGGTTCCGTGTCGAGGTTTTCAAGCGTGACCGTAAGCTTGCCGCCACGCGGAATGGCGGCGTTGGCGACGAGAATGAGGTTGAGCAGCAGCTTTACCTTGTTCTTGGGCAGCAGCGCACGGGTTCCATTCCAGATCAGTTCCGGCTTCTCGTTCTTCAGGAAGGCGATCGCAACGGCCTCGGCATCCCCGGTGTCGATCATCATGCCGGCAGAACCGGCTGCACCGAAGGCGATGCGGGCGAATTGCAGGCGGGCCGAAGCGTTTCTGGCGCTCTGGCGAATCAATTTCATGGCGTCTTCGTCGGCGCCGCCTTCGTCGAGCAGCTCAAGCCCGTTGTTTATGGCGCCGACCGGCGAAATGATGTCGTGGCAGACCCGGCTGCACAAAAGCGCGGCGAGATCGGGTGCGGAAAGGGTGAAAAGCTCGGCCATCGGCGAAAGTCCCTGCAAAATTTCACTGGAAATGGCCGGGTGATCAATGATCACCCTGTCCACACGAATCACACACTCTCTCCCAAGGCCTACTGAATACACAGCGCCTGAGCGTGCAGCAACAAATCCGGAATTGTCGTTAGCGAAAATGGTGTTTTCACGCAGGGTGCGGACATTGCGGGCAAACGCGAAACCAGCTCGAAACCAGCCTTCTAACCGCCATTTTCGTTTGAAAGCTTAATGGTTGAAAAAGGATTACGGCATAGTTTGTCCATAACAGTCATCCTTAACGGCCGCCAAAGAGCCGCACGGATGCGAGGCGTCGGCGAGAGTGCTCCCTGACGGAGATTGGAAGCATGTTTTCCCGATACTACGACCGGAGTTTTCTCCGTGTCATCTCAGACCGGAGTTTTTTCCGTGTCTTCTCAATGGCGATCGCTCTCATGGGCCTTGTCGTCTTTTCAACCTCGCCTTCGCGGGCCCAGGAATACACCGCTCAGGAGATCGTTGATTCCGGTCATAAATTCTTCGGTGCGACGTCGGGCGGGCTCGCCACCGTCGTGGAGAAGATTTTCGCCTCCTACGGCCTGCCCAATGGCTATTTGCTTGGCGAGGAGGGCTCGGGCGCCCTGATCGGTGGCCTGACCTATGGCGAAGGCACACTCTACACCAAGAACGCCGGCGATCACAAAGTGTTCTGGCAGGGCCCGTCGCTCGGCTGGGATTTTGGCGGCGAGGGCTCGCGGGTGATGATGCTGGTCTATAATCTCGACGATGTGAACAGCCTCTACAATCGTTTCGGCGGCCTTGCCGGCTCCGCCTACCTCGTGGCTGGCGTCGGCTTCAACGTGATGAAGAACAACAATGTGCTGCTGGTGCCGATCCGTACCGGGGTCGGCGCCCGGCTTGGCGTCAATCTCGGCTATCTCAAGCTTACCCAGCACGCCACCTGGAATCCATTCTGAGCAAGTGGTTGCCTCCTCACCGCGATTGGTTCCAGGATCGACGGTCTGAACATTGCTGCGGCAGACCCTTGCCGCAGCACTGGAATTCCGTCATGCGAACGTGGCACTGTCGCTTACGGTTGTTTTGCCGTTCATAACGGATAGTCACCTTGGTTCAGTCGGTCCTGTTCTTTGTCCTCGGCTTTCTCTGCGCCGGCTTTCTGGCGCTGTTGATTGTCCCGGCAATCTGGCGGCGGGCCGTGATGCTGACGCGTAAACGCGTCGAGGGCGCGATGCCGCTGACGCTGGCCGAGATCCAGGCGGAGAAGGATCGCATCCGCGCCGAGTTCGCCATGGCGACGCGCCGGCTCGAGATGAGCGTCAAGTCGTTGCGCGAGAAATCGGCCGAACAGCTTGTCGAGATCGGCCGTGGCCGCGAGGCGTTGAAGGAGCTGGCGCTCGAGAGGAAGGACAAGCAACAGGCGCTTTCCGAACTCGAGGCCAAGGGTGAAGACCTTCGGCAGCGCAAAGACCAGTTGCAGCTTTTGTCGGATCGGCTTGCCCAAACCGAGCATGCCCTGGAAAAGCGTGTGCTCGAGCTGAAAAAGCTGGAGCACATGTATGACGACGCCAGCTTTTCTTCCAGCAGCCGTCAGATCGAACTTGTGGCGCGCGAATCCGAACTGCAAAAACTGGCCGATGACATTTCCGTGCTGCGCGGCCAGCGCAAGGAGGCGGACAGACGCCAACAGGAGATCGCGGCCGAGAGCAAGGCCGCGCGGGACGCGTTGAAGGCCGAGAAGAAAAGGACCGGCGAACTGGACAAGAAGATCGAGCGCCTACTCGCCACGCTTGCCGATCGCGAGGACAAGCTTGAACGCCGCGAAAAGGAAATCGTGCGGCTTCGCGAAAAGCTGAAAAGCGAAAGCGTGGAAAACCCGTCGGCGGTGCGTCTCGTCGGAGCGCAAAGCAGTCGGGCCGATGCGGCCGTCAAGGACGACGACGACACCCAAAAAGTCATTGCCAAGCTCGACAGCGACCGCGAGCGGTTGGAGGCGAGATTGACGGAACTGGCCCGCGAGAACAAGAAACTGGAAACGGATCTTGCCGCCTTCGAGGCATCCAAATCCGAAGGCGGCGACGATGCGCCCGCCAGCGCTGCATTGCGCGAGCAGATGAGCGACCTGGCGGCGCAGGTCGTAGCCCTGACGGCGAAGCTCGACGGGCCGGAATCGCCGATCGCAAAGGCTCTTGCCGCACCCAACCCAGGGGGAAGCGGCGAACGCAGCCTTGCCGATCGCGTGCGGGCGCTGCAGGAGGCCGAATCGGTGCATTGAGCCCAGGCAGTGATGCTGACTTGTGCGGCTCAGGTCCTGCGTGCCGAGAAATGATGTAATGCGATGGCTGACGCGGCGGCGACGTTCAGGCTGTCGAAGCCTTCTGCCATATCGATCCGCACCGTCCGCAGCCGGGCGAGCAGTATCTCGGGCAGGCCTTCGCCTTCTGTGCCGAGATAGAGTGCCAGCCGTTCGGTCCTTTTCGCGTCGCGGATGTCGGTTTGCCCGCGAGGCGACAAAGCGAATTGGCCGAAGCCCAGCCGGTCGAGCGCCGCGGTGAAGCCGACGGTCTCAGTGAAGGAGGCAAAAGGAATTTTCAGCGCGGCGCCGACCGAGACGCGGATCGCCTTGCGGTACAGAGGATCGCAGCAGGTCGCGTCCAGAAACACCGCATCGGCGCCGAAGGCGGCGGCGTTGCGAAAGATTGAGCCCATATTGTCATGGTTGGCGATGCCCACCAGCACGACGATCAACGCGCCGGCGGGCAGGGCATCGAGCAAGGCCTCTGCAGGCTGCGCCTCGCCCTTGCGGCCGATCGCCAATATCCCGCGATGCATGTGAAAGCCGGCAATCCTGTCCATGACCGAGCTGACCGCCACGTAGACCGGAAGGTCCGCGGGCGCCTTGCGCAGGGTTGCATCGAGGCCTGCCAGCCGGTTTTCGAGTACCAGCACCGATTCGGCGGTAAAGCGTTTGGCCGCGAGCAGCGCTTCGAGCACCACCTTGCCTTCGGCAATGAAACGGCCCTGCCGGCCGGCTAGGTCGCGCTCGCGAATGTCGAGATAGGCGGCGACGCGCGGGTCTTGCGGGTCGTCGATACGAATGCGGCGCATGCTTGCCTCAGCTTACCCGCATCGGCCCGATCGTAAGGGGCGTTCGGACCAGTTCTTGCTGCAGACTTTTGGGCGACATGCATTGGCCGGTCAAGTCCCGGAGCGACGCGGGCGGTATGCCATCTGCGATAGCTCACCCTCACCGAAAATCCCGTCCAGCGTGTTGAGAAGTTCGCGCACAGCATCGGATTTACAGGAATAGTAGATCATCTGCCGGTCGCGCCTTGTCTCGACGAGATCGAGCGCCCGCAGTTTGGCTAGATGCTGTGACAGGGCGGATTGGCTGAGCAGAACCTTTTCGGCGATAGCGCCGACCGACATTTCACCGTCGGCCAGGTAGATCATGATCAACAGTCGTTTCTCGTTGCCCATCAGCGTCAGAAACGAAGCCGCTGATTCGGTATTGGCGATTAGCTTTTTCGAGACCATCGATCCCCCGTACCTTCCTGCTCATCCGGCGCTATGGGGGCAATAGCGTCTGATTCCATAGGCTCACTCGCGAATGTGCGCTGGCGATTCAACGCTACCGCGAAAGCGTAGAACATCTAGCTCAAACCTCAAGGCTTGCTTTCGACCCGACGCGATTAACTGTCGGACTGTGTTTAATCCGCCACTCGGCCGGTTTTTGCCATGTCGACCAGAACATGCCTGAGCTCGCGCGCCGTCCTCAATGGCTCGGGAAAGAACACCCGGCAGACATCGTCGCCCAATGCCAGGTCCATGCCGTCGGCGTCAAAGCCGGTGACGACCCAGCTGTCGCCCGCTGCCTTGGCGAAGTGGCGCGCGTAGACGGCAATTGCGTCGCTATGGTCGGCATTCATATGGTCGAGGGCGGATTGTTCGCCAGCGGCAAGCTCTTCGACGATCGGCGCGGTCGTGACCAGATCGGCGCGTTCGAGCAGGTAGGCCTTGCCAAAGCCGCCGTTGAGACTGGCGCGCTCCAGCTCGAGCCGGAAGATCGAGAAGTCGCCAAGACCGGCATAGAGCATCGCCTTGGGGTTGCGGTTGAGATAGCGCCGTTCGGCGCGGGCGTGCTCGTCGGATCCACGCTCAAGCCGTGCCGCCCGACAGACGAGCGTCAACCGCGGGTGCGCCAGTGGGTCGCCCTTGCCGGGCTCGCCGACAAGCAGCGAACAGCGCGGGTCGGCAAGAATCGCGCCGGTATGGGCGGACAGCATCGACACAAGGATCAGCGGCGTACCGTCGATATCGCTGGCGACACCAACCCTGCTGGCCAGCGGCGAACCGGTGCCGGGCTCGATCACCGCCAGCGCGCCGAAACGGGCACTGCGGATAAGCGTCTTCGCCAGCCTGATCGCTTCGGCGTCGGTCTCGCGGATCACGTTCTTCTTTCGATCGTTCAAATCCACACCGTCTTAAGCTGAACTTTGCTCTCCAGTTATCAACCTATCACACCGGATTTGACAAGCCGGATTTGACAAGAAGGGCCCCGGATTTGACAAGCGCCTCAGTCTCGCTTTCCGAAAGGCCGAAGCGTGCCAGCACCGTCACCGCCTGACAATCGTGATCGGCCGGCATGGCGGCAAGCGTCGGCCGGGAGCGCGAAAAGCGCGGCGCTGGGGCGGGGCGCTCAAGCGCACCCGACTTCAAGAAGGCGTTGCGAGCGCGATTGTGCGGATGATCCCTGGCTTCCCGCAGCGACAAGACCGGTGCGACGCAAGCATCGGTCGCAGCAAAGAGACGGTCCCAGTCGTCGCGTGACTTCTGCCCGACCCGATCGACAATGGCGGCCCGCATCTGCGGCCACAAATTCCTGTCGTATTGGCCGCGTACAAAAATTTGGTCGAGCGGCAGCAGCCTCGCGAATTCGGCGAAGAACCGGGGCTCAAGGCAGCCGACGGCGACGTGCCGTGCGTCTGCGGTCTCGTAGGTGTCGTAAAAGGGCGCGCCGGAATCGAGCAGGTTCGCGCCACGCGTGTCACTCCACAGGCCCGCCGCCATCAGGGCGTGCAAGGGTGTCGCCAGCATTGAAGCGCCCTCGGTCATCGCGGCGTCGATCACCTGACCCTTACCGGAGCGTGAGCGCTCAAACAGGGCGGCCAGTGCGCCGGCGACCAGCATCATGGCGCCGCCGCCGTAGTCGGCGACAAGGTTGAGCGGTGGGATTGGCCGGCCTCCTTGCTGGCCGATGGCATGCAGCACACCCGAATAGGCGAGGTAGGTGATGTCGTGGCCGGCACGCCCCGAGAGGGGACCGTCCTGGCCGAACCCCGTCATGCGGCCGTAGACCAGGGCCGGATTGCGCGCCAGTACCGCATCCGGCCCGAGACCAAGCCGCTCCATGACATCAGGACGAAACCCTTCGACCAGCATGTCGGCCTTTTCGGCAAGGCGCAGCACCAGTTCGGCGCCTTCCCGGCGCTTCAGGTCAACCCGCAGGATGGAGCGGCCATGACAGTCGATGTCGTAATCGTCCGGTAGCGTCAGAAACGGCTGGCTCGACCCGGCCCGCTCGATGCGCAGCACCTCGGCTCCCATCTCCGACAAAATCAGGCCGGCCAGCGGCACCGGTCCAAGCCCGGCCATCTCGATCACCGTCAGGCCGGCGAGCGGACCGGTCTTCGCCTGAAGGGCGACTTCGGCACTCATGGTCGGCTACTTCGGCGCCATGCGGATGGCGCCGTCGAGGCGGATGGTCTCGCCGTTGAGCATCTGGTTTTCGATAACGTGCAGCACAAGGGCCGCATATTCGGAAGGCTCGCCGAGACGGGACGGGAAGGGGACCGCGGCGCCCAGCGAATCCTGCACCTCTTGCGGCATACCTGCCATCATCGGCGTCTTGAAGATGCCGGGCGCGATGGTGCAGACGCGAATGCCCGACCGGGCAAGGTCGCGCGCCACCGGCAGCGTCATGCCGACGACGCCGCCTTTGGAGGCCGAGTAGGCCGCCTGGCCGATTTGACCGTCATAGGCGGCGACCGATGCCGTGTTGACGATGACGCCGCGCTCGCCGCCCTCCAGCGGCTCAAGCTTCGCGGCCCGGTCGGCGACAAGGCGGATCATGTTGAAGGTGCCGATCAAATTGATCTCGATCACCTTGCGGTACTGGTCGAGTGGGTGCGGACCGTCCTTGCCGATCGTCTTCATGCCGATGGCGATGCCGGCGCAATTGACCAGGATACGGGGTTCGCCGAACTTTTTTATGACTTCTGCCACTGAAGCAGCACCGCCGTCGGCGCTGCTTACGTCGCATTGGATGGCGATGCCGCCGATATCGGCCGCAATCTTCGCCGCGCGCTCGATGCCGACGTCGAGGATGGCAACGCCGGCGCCCTTCGCGGCCAGTGCACGTGCCGTCGCCTCGCCGAGGCCGGAACCGCCGCCGGTGACGATCGCGATCTGGCCGTTCGGGTTCATGTCGGCGTCCTCCATCCTGCCGGCCACATGCTACGAAGACTGACAGGATGGCGCAACAGCACCCGGATGGTCACGCCATCGCAGCGATTTGCGCGGCAATCCTTGCCTGATCGGCGTGGCAAACCTCCCCCACCAGCCGTGCCATCGCGCCCGGCACGATCTCATGCGACAACAGCCGGTCAGGATCGACCGGGCGCGGCATGGAGATTTGCCCACGCGGGACCCTCTTGAAGCCGAGCGGGCCGTAATAGGGTTCGTCGCCGACAAGCATCACGGCCGGGATGCCGGCCTTGGCGGCGGCCTCCAGCGCGATCGCCACCAGCCGGCGGCCAATGCCGAGATTCTTGTAGGCGGGCCGCACGGCAAGCGGTCCGAGCATCAGCGCGCGGCCAGCGCCGGCCGCGATGCGCGTCATGCGCACGGAGGCGACAACGATAGCGCCATCGACGGCCACGAAGGACAGAGCGCGTTCATGCGGGCCGCCCTCACGGATCTTGTAGGCGCCCAGCACGAAACGGCCCGGCCCGAAGGCTTCGTCGTTGATGGCTTCGATTTCGGGGTCATGCGCCGGAGTTTCCGGCAGGTATTTCACGTCGGCAAGGCTCATGGTCTTTGCGTTCCGGTCGACGGGGAAAGGTTTGCTGCAAACGGCAGCGTTCGCCAGTCAGCGCTTCATCAAGCGCGGGCGTCCTTTCGTCGTCGGTCGAACCGGATCAAAGCAAAGTCAAACATGCGGATTTTCCGCTAGCACCAATCTTCACCCACTGCAATCGGCCGTTTTGCTTGCCGCCCTTCGTTTGCAGCCTTCGTTTGCCGCCTTCTTTTGCCGCCCGGGCGATTGACGAACTGTTCAACCCCTGGCGATTTCCGCATCGTCGGTTTGTGCCTACATCCCTACGAAGACGAAAGGACATCACATGGGATTGCTGGTCGACGGCAAATGGCAGGACAGCAGGTACGACACCAAAGCGAGCAACGGCGAATTCGTGCGGGCGCAGTCGCAATGGCGCGACTGGGTCACGGTTGACGGTACGCCGGCCGAAGGCCGCACGCGCGGCTTCAAGGCTGAGCCGGGGCGCTACCATCTCTATGTCTCGCTTGCCTGTCCCTGGGCGCACCGGACGCTGATCTTTCGGGCACTGAAAAAACTCGAGGACGTGATTTCCGTCTCGGTCGTCCATCATTTCATGGGCGCCAACGGCTGGCCCTTCCTGGCCGAGGACGGCGCCACCGGCGATACGCTCTACGGCCTCGATTTCCTGCATCAGATCTACACCAAGGCCGATCCCGCCTATTCCGGCCGCGTGACGGTGCCGGTTCTGTGGGACAGGCGAGAGCGGACAATCGTCTGCAATGAGTCCTCCGAGATCATTCGGATGCTCAATTCAGCCTTCGACAAATGGGGCGATGCCGGCCTCGATTTCTATCCGAAAGCACTGCGCGGCGAAATCGACGCGGTCAATGCTCTGGTCTATCCATCAGTCAACAACGGCGTCTATCGCGCCGGCTTCGCCACCACGCAAGCGGCCTATGAGAAAGCGTTCGGCGAACTGTTCTCGGCGCTCGACCAGCTCGAGGATCGCCTGTCTCGCCAGCGCTATCTCGTCGGTGACCGCATCACCGAGGCCGATTGGCGCCTGTTCACCACGCTGGTCCGCTTCGACCCGGTCTATGTCGGCCATTTCAAGTGCAACCTGCGCCGCATCGCCGACTATCCAAACCTGTCGAACTATCTGCGCGACCTCTATCAGGTCCCGGGCGTCGCCGGCACGGTAAGCCTGCACCACATCAAGGCGCACTATTACGGCAGCCACGAAACGATCAACCCGACGCGCATCGTGCCGGTCGGGCCGGAACTGGACTACGCGGCGCCGCATGATCGGGCGCGGTTCAGGAAGGCAGCGTGATCTACCAGTAGGGCGATGCCGCCGCGCCGCTAAAAATCTCGGCAATCCGCCGCAACGTGGCCGGCGTCGTTCCTTCCGGCAGGCGGTCGAGCGGAAAGAAACCGGCTGCGGCGATCTCGCGGTCCGGCAGCTTCGGCGCCGTCTGGTTGAACTGCTCGACCAAATAGAGGCCGACATGGTCGCGGCGGCTGGCCCGACGGTTGAAATGCATCGATTTCAGCACCGGCGGCGCGGTCAATGCAATATTGCCCTCCTCGGAGAGCTCGCGCACCAGCGCCTCGATCATCGTCTCGCCCAGCTCGACGCCACCGCCGGGAAGCTGCCAGCCCGGGACATAGGTGTGGCGAATGAGGAAGACGGAATTGGACGTGCGATCGTGGATCAAGCCACGCACCCCGAGCGTCATCGGCCGCCGCAGCACGAAATACATGTGAAACAGCCTTGCCCTGAGACCCGGCCAGCCGGTCTGGCGGAAAGCTTGCTCCGGATCGGGCCGCATCATCACCCACGAAACCGTGGGTGGAAAGCAGCGCGCGCGTCGCTTATGAAGAAGGGATGTTCAGGCTCGCGCATATTTCCGATATCCATCTGGGACCGCTTCCCGGTGTAACCTATCGCGATCTCGCCTCCAAGCGGGTGGTCGGTTACGTCAACTGGCAGCGCAATCGCCGCCGCCACATGCGCGACGCCGTCATCGACACGATCGTCGCCGATATCAAGGCGAGCGCACCCGATCACCTTGCCGTCACCGGCGATCTGGTCAATCTGGCGCTCGATGGCGAGATCGAGATGGGCAAGCACTGGCTGGAAACGCTGGGCTCTCCCGATGATGTGTCGGTCGTTCCGGGAAACCACGACGCCTATGTGCCTGGCGCTTTCGACAAGTCCTGCCGGTCGTGGACGGCGTGGATGACCGGCGACGGCGTCAATACGCCGGTCGACCGCGAAGCCTTTCCCTATCTGCGCGTGCGTGGCAACGTCGCGCTGATCGGTGTCACGACGGCGCGGGCCACGGCTCCGTTCATGGCCAACGGCTTTTTTCTGGAAGACCAGGCGGAAAGGCTGCGCGACGTGCTCGATGCCACGGCCAAGCGCGGGCTGTTCCGGGTGATCATGATCCACCATCCGCCAGTGCGCGGCGCGGTTTCGCAGCCCAAGCGGCTGTTCGGCATTGCCCGCTTCCAAAAGGTCGTTCAGCGGCACGGGGCCGAGCTTGTGCTGCACGGCCATTCGCACGAGCCGACGCTGTTCTCGATCAATGGGCGCGGCGCCAAAATTCCGGTGGTCGGCGTCGCTGCCGCAGGGCAGGCGCCAGGCGGCAGGCGTCCAGCGGCGCAATATAATCTGCTGGAGATCGATGGTGACATAGGCAACTGGCGGATCAGGCTGACGCGACGTGGCCTGACCGGCCCGGCCATCCCGCCTGCCGATCTGGAGGTTGTGGAGCTTGGCGCGGACGCTATGGCCTGAAACTCAGTCCCATCGCAACGAGGCGGTCCCAGAACAACACGATCGATACAGCCAGCCCGACCAGGGTGCCGGCGGCGATCAGGCCGAGACCGGAGAGAAAGGCTGACCAACGCTTGCGGCGCGTGACGGATCGCAGTGGCGGCTCGGCTTCCGGCACCAAGGCACGTTTCAGGCCGGCGACAGCCTGCTCGACCCCGCCTTCCAGCATTCTCTGGCGTTCGATGACGCGCTCCGCGACATAGCGCGTCACCTGATCGGCGACCGGTTTCATCTCGGTCGATTCGGCGAGCACCACGCGGCCGATGCGCGTATCCCTGAGGAAGCGATAGGTGCGGCGGTCACGCCCCATGGCGACATGACTGACGGCGTCGATCCAGAGGCGCGGCTGCAGCCCGGACGAGACGGCGAAGTCGAAATTGTCCATGTCGGTCGGCACGTCGGCGAAGATGGGCGCAAGTTCGGCGGCAAGCAATTCGAGCCGCATGCGATGCGCCTCGCGCATGTCGACCACAACGTCGTCGCGGTCGGCGAAGGCATTTTTCACGTCACGGATCGCATCGGACAGTTTTCGCGACTGATCGGCGTGGCTTATGTTCTCGGCTGCATCCTTCATCGGTGTTGCCTCGCGGGTTTGGTTAACATTGAATTAACACAGCCGTTGGCAAAATGCAGCAAAATGCGCTTGCGAGATCGATAGGCGGCTTGCAAAGTCCGGCCCGAAGCCGCGGGTTGATGGGCACGGATCAGTCCGCCGCGGGAGCGGGGTTTGGACGAAGCGGCCTGTTGCGGCGTTTCATGTTGCGGCGGACGATCTCGGCGATCAGGCCTGGGCGCTTCCTCGACCAGCATATGGCCGGCCTGCAACAGGTGGTGCAGATGGAAATGCGCCGGCAGACCTTCGGCCTGGCTGAAGGGCAGCACGGCGTCATCTGTCCCCCAAACCACCATCACCGGCATATCAAGCGTTTCGAGCCGTTCGCGCGGGATGACGCCCTGCCGATCTCACCCCTGGTCATGGCGGCCGCGATCTCGACAAGTTTGTGCAACTGGCCGGGGCGCGCACGCATTTCGCCAAGCACGTCCACGATGCGCTCCGAGGGCGGGCTTTGCGGTCCGGACATGGCGGCGAGGCAGGCGCGAATTTCACTTTTGTCGGCTGCGGCGGCGTAACGGCGCAACAGCGGGCCATTGATCTCAGTGCCAAACCCGCCCGGCGCCAGAAGCGTCAGCGAGGCTATCGTTTCGGGCTCGGCCAATGCCATCAGCACTGCCGCCGCCCCGCCCATCGAATGGCCGACGAGATGCACCCTTCTGATTCCGCGTGCGGCGAGGTCGGCAAGAACGGCCCGAGCGGCCGCCTTGGCCGGGCCGCCACCCGGGAAATCGAGGGATAGCCCATGGCCAGGAAGATCATAGGCCAGCGTCCTTGAACCAGGTGCCAGTGTCGAAATCACCTCATGCCAGTCGCCGTGGCAACCGCCGAAGCCATGCAGGAAGACAAACGTCTTCGGGCCGGCGCCCCGTTCGGCAGCGTAAAGGGATGAAATCATGAAATACAATTGTTTTATGCGAATTCGGATGTGGTTGGATTGCGGCTTGTCCTAGTCGATGGCCAGTAGAGTTTTCACGATCAGCCGTGCTGGTTAGAAGCGCTAGCTGGCATTGCCGAGCCCGGCGGCACGCAAAGCCTCGACCAGCCGGTCGGTCAGATCGGCGGGGTATCTCCGCTCGACAAAGGTCGCGCGCGGATCGGCAGCGAATTTCGGGAACTTGACAGTCAACTCGTCCAAAAGTTCGTGCGCCAGTTGATCGCGGCCGGCGGCCTTGGCAGTGATCAGCCGCGCAGCCAGATAGTGCGATTTCGTCGGCGTCGCTTGCAAAGCATCGCTGGAAAGCGCGGCCTTGTTCATATCGCCAGCCATGAACTGGCCGACGAAAAGCCCGTAATCCCACCATGTCGGATGGGCGCTGGAGGTTTCGGCGGCGTGAGCAAGGATCGGTGTTCCCTCCCTGTACCTGCCGGCGAAAATCAGCCCGTAGGCGTAAGCTGCCGCCATGCTGAGGTCGTACGGGTTGAGTTCGTAGGCCTTGCGCATCCAGCGGATCGATTCCTCCGAATTGCCGAGGCGGGAATTGAGATAGCCATAGGCACGGTGGGCATAGGGGCTGGTCGGCCCCATCTGCACGGCGCGACGGGCCAGCGTCATCGCCTGTTCGATCGTTGCGCCGGCTGGATAGGCGTAGTGATCTGTACCGGCCTCGAGATGCAGGGTCGCCAGCTCCGAATAGACGAGCGACGATTTCGCATCCCGTTCGACAAGGATTTCGAGGCAGCGATAGGCAGCCGCATGGGTTTTGGCGCCCTGGTTGAGATAGTATTTGTCGGTGAGCAGCAGGCATTCCGTCAGGCCGGTCTGAAGGCCGCTCTGTTCGATATAGTTGTAGATCGCGCCCGAGGCGGGAACGGCCGAACTCAAAATGCTGGCGACACTGTCCTCGACGGTGGAGGGTGTGCTGTCGGCGGCAGTCAAGTTGCGTGACAGCAGGACCCGTCCGGTCGCCACGCTTTGAAGCTCCAGAGTGACATCGCCTGCCGTTGGTCCCGGCAAGACATCGAATACGAAGCTGATCGCATCGGTGACCGGATCGGGCGGGCCGTCGGCATCGCGACCGATGAAGGTGACCGTATCGAACCCGCTGAGGCCGGCGCGCAGCGATGCCGCGACGCGGGCAGCCTCGGCACTGCTGGTTTTCACCGCAATGTAGACGATCGGAAGGCTTTCAATCGGAGCCCATGGCGCAATGCTGCCGGTTGCGACAGCGTTTTCGATCGTCGACGCGGTATCACTTCCGGCCAGCAATGCGCTGCTTCCCTGACGAAGGATCAGCACCCCCAACATGGCGATGACCAGAGCGATCGCCAGCCAGAAGAACTGGAGATGGCGCAGCAGCGAGGGTGCCGGCTGGCGAACGACAGGAGATATCACCGATGCGGCGCCTGCGGCCATGCCGGCTTCCTCGCGCGATGCCGGCAAGCTGGCCGCCGCCTCAGCATATTCCTCCGACGCCGGCTCGACCGGCAGGCGGATCGCGTTGAGTTCATAGGATGGAACATAGCCGCCACGCGGAATGGCGATGCGGATCGGCTCGGCAACGCCCTCATTGGCGAAGTAATGCTGCAGAAGCTCGCGCAGCCTGCCCGCCTGCACCCGCACCACGGCGTCGGTCGACGGATCGAAATCGCCGTCCTTGCCGAACACGTCCATCGCGATTGAAAAGCCCTTGAGCTTGTCGGCTTCGCCTGCCTGCTCGCGCTCGACCAGGTAGCGAAGCAGCTTACGCGCTCGTTCGGATCTCCCGAACGTTTCGCTGGCTAGCAATCGCTCCAACGTCTCGCGCACTGCGGGGGCGGCAGGCGTGGCATGCTGCAAGTGTCGATCCTCTCGAAGTCGGCACAGGTTAAGACGCAATCATATAGCGCCTGCACTGCCATACAAGCATGCATCCATTATGCGATCGCGTACCCCACCAGATAATTTTCCGGTGGTTAATGATGCGAAGGACTGGAGCAGGATGATACCATCCGGGTTCATCTTGCTCCAGCCCTCAGCTTTCGACAGCTGGTCCAGAGCGGTTCAGCTTTTTGATAGAACCGCCGAACCGCCCTAAGTATTTGTTTTACGCAATTCCGGACGGAAAACCGCTACGCACCCTCGGGTCAGGCCCGAGGGCATGCTTTTGCGCGACATGCATTAGTCGACCTTTCGGCCGACGATGCGGTTGGCGGCGGAAACCACGGCTTCCAGCGAAGCGGCCACGATATTGGTGTTGATGCCGGCGCCGAACAGTTTGCCGCCGGGATGCTCCATCTCGACATAGGAGATGGCCGAGGCATTCGAGCCGCGCTGCATGGAGTGCTCCGAATAGTCGAGCACCGACATCGGCATGCCGACATAGCGCGACAGCGCGTCGACAAAACCGTCGATCGGGCCGGTTCCGGAGCCTGATATCGTCACCTCCTTGCCCCTATCGAGGATGATCGCCTCCACCGCGCGCCGCCCCTTGATCTCGATGTCGGGATAAGTGTGGTGGTCGAGGAACTTCAGCCGCGCGCCGGGCTGATCGACGTAGGTCTCGAGAAAGCGCTCGTAGATGCGCTTGGCCGGCACCTCCTTGCCTTCGGCGTCGGTGATCGCCTGGATAGCTTGACTGAACTCGATCTGCAGGTTGCGCGGCAGATTGAGCCCGTAGTCCGCCTGCAGCACATAGGCGATGCCGCCCTTGCCGGACTGCGAGTTGATGCGGATGATCGCCTCGTAGTTGCGCCCGACATCGGCCGGGTCGATCGGCAGGTAGGGCACTTCCCAGTACGGCGTGTTGGCCTTGCGCAACGCCTTCATGCCCTTGTTGATGGCATCCTGGTGCGAGCCGGAAAAGGCCGTGTAGACGAGCTCGCCGACATAGGGATGGCGCTCGGGGATCTTCAACTGGTTCGAATATTCGTAAACGTCCTTCATCCGGTTGATGTCGGAGCAATCGAGCTCGGGATCGACGCCTTGCGTGTACATGTTGAGCGCCAGCGTGACGATGTCGACATTGCCGGTGCGCTCGCCATTGCCGAACAGCGTGCCTTCGACGCGATCCGCGCCCGCCATCAGGCCGAGTTCGGTTGTGGCGATCCCGGTGCCGCGATCGTTGTGCGGATGCAGCGAGATGAGCAGGTTCTCGCGGTTGTCGAGATTGCGGCACATCCATTCGATGCGATCGGCATAGATGTTGGGTGTCGACATCTCGACCGTGGACGGCAGGTTGATGATCAGCTTGTTTTCCGGCGTCGGCTTGACGATTTCGGTGACGGCGTTGCAGATTTCCAGCGCCACTTCGAGCTCGGTGCCGGTAAAGCTCTCCGGCGAATATTCGAAACGATAGAAGCCGCCGGCCTTCGCTGCCATTTCGGTGATCATCTTGGCGGCATCGGTGGCGATCCGCCTGATGCCGGCGACGTCCTTCTCGAAGACGACGCGGCGCTGCAATTCGCTGGTCGAATTGTAGAAATGCACGATCGGGTTGGTGGCGCCCTGCAGCGCCTCGAAAGTGCGGGTGATCAGTTCCGGCCGGCACTGCACCAGTACCTGGAGGGAGACATCGTCTGAGACATTACCCCCTTCGATGCACCAGCGAGCGAAATCGAAATCGGTCTGCGAGGCCGACGGGAAGCCGATCTCGATCTCCTTGAAGCCCATGTCGAGGAGCAGGGCGAACATGCGCGCCTTGCGCTCGTGGCCCATCGGATCGATCAGCGCCTGGTTGCCGTCGCGCAGGTCGACCGAGCACCAGATCGGAGCCTTGTCGATGACTTTCGAAGGCCACATGCGGTCGGTGAGACCGACGGTCGGGTAAGGTTGGTACTTTCGGGCTGCCTCCGGCATGCCCCGGGCTGCCCCCGGCATCGCCTTTGCGGCATCCTTGCCCATCTCCCCGCTGTCTGCGCGGATCTCATCTCGTGCGTTCATTGTCGTCTCTCCCGGCGGCTCGCGGGCTTCGCCTTCAGGCGGATGGTGCCGAGCGGCGCCTTTACCAGATGTTCATTCGCTAGATGTGACTTGCCAATTTTGGCCAAGGAGCATGCGCGTGAGCGGCGGTTCGACCGCCGGGCGCTCCTTCAGCGAACCCGGCGATCGCCGATAAGGCCGAGAAGCAGCAGGGCGGAAGCAAGCGCGCGCACCGTCTCGCCAGCAAAGCCGGTCTGACGGGAAGCGACGGAGGTGGCGCGGTTGGTCATGGCGGTTTTCATACAGGAGCAGCCAAAGCGAGGCAAGTGGGGCCGAACGACTGGCGTTTCCTTACTACCCGGCGCATCCTGAGCGACTGGGCCCGTCCTTCAGAGCCCGTCAGCAGATTGGGCGGCGTCTGACGGTCCGTTTATGTCACAGCGCCGCGGCAGCCGCAGATTACCTTCTACTCCCTCAGACTTCGCGCCACCAGCCGCGCCACGCTTGGCCCGATCAGCAGCACGACGAGGAAGCGTGCCGATTGCAACGCCATGACGAACGAGATGTCGACGTGCTGTGCGGCGGCGGCGATGATGGCGACGCTGTCCATGCCGCCGGGGCTGGTCGCCAGATAGGCGGTCAGCGGATCGATGCCGAGCACATGGCTGATCATGAAGCCGAGGCCGCCGCAGAAGGCGATGAGAATGATGATCGAGCCGACGATCTGCGGCAGCGCCCGCGTCGCGTGCCGCAGAATCGCCCTGGTGAAGTTCAGGCCGATGGTCCAGCCGATCATCGTATAGCCGAGGGCAAGCAGCCAGGGCGGCAACTGCATCGTCACGCCTAGTCCGAGATGCACCGCAGTGCCGAAAATGAAGGTGCCGAGGAAAAACGGTGACGGCAGCCTGAACAGCTTGCCGACGAGGCTGCCAACGAGCGCCACGCCAAGTGTTGCGGCAAAGGCAATTGGATCGATCGGCGGGAACCAGATGATGGCCGGGATCTCGATGCCTGATGTGTCGACCCACATCTTTGCGACAAGTGCGGCAGTCATCGAGACAAAGATGACGCGCAGATATTGCATGAAGGCGACGAGGCGCTGGTCGGCGCCGAAGGCGCCGGCCATCAGCACCATGGCGGTGGCCGCACCCGGCGATGAGCCCCAGACCGCGGTGGTGCCGGGCAGGATACGCCAGCGGCTGATCAGCCAGCCGAGCAGACTGGACGCCGCAACGGTGGCCACCACGGCGCTGAGGAACAACGGCCATTCCCTATAGAAGAGCGGAAAGATGTCGGCGGAGATCGAAGCGGCGACAAGGCAGCCAACGATCGCCTGGGCCGCGCCGAACAGAGGGCGCGGCACACGCACCGTGGCGCCGTTGGTGCCGGCCAGGATCGCCGCCAGCATCGGTCCGATCAGCAGCGCTGCCGGCAACGCGCCGAATTCCAGCGCGCCGGCAAACAGGATCGAGAAGATCAGCAGGGCCAGCCACTGCCAGACTTTGGGTATCCGCGCCATGCGTTCGACGGTCGGCTGGTTTGGCAGGGAATCCATTTTTCGGTCTTAGACCCGAAGTGGGGAGATGCGAACCCCGCGGCGGCGAAAAGTGCGTCCGCTCAGGCGTCAGTCGGTTTTAACGGCGGGCAGGCCGAAGCCGCCTACGGGCTGGGTCTCGACTTGGAATTCGAAGCCAGCGATGATCGGCCGCGCCTTGGCAATCGCCGCCTGGACTTCCGGCAATTGCAGCGAAGCCTTGTGGCTTGCCTGGTCGGTCCATACTTCGGTCACCCAGATCGCGTCGGCATCAGCCGGATCGGTGGCGATGATATAGTTCAGGCAGCCCGGCATGGCGCCGGTGCTGGCGAGCAGGACGTCCATCATTGCGTCGCGCTGGCCGCGCGTCGCCCGCATCTTGCCGATCAGACCATACATCGCCGGTTTCTCCGTTGCTTGCTGCGACAAGTATGCAGGTCGCCGCTCACGGCATCAACTGGCCACCGTTCACCTCGATCACCTGGCCGGTGATGTAACCGCTCAACAGAGCGGACGAGAGGAACAGATAGGCGCCGACGCAGTCCTCGGGCGTGCCGGCGCGGCCCTGCGGAATGGTGGCCACCATGGCCTTCATATGCTCCTCGGTCGAATAGCGCTCATGGAAAGGTGTCGCGATGGTGCCCGGCGCCACCGCGTTGACGCGGATGTTGAAGCCGATCAGTTCCTTGGCCATGCCGCGCGTGACATTGGAGACGAAGGCCTTGGCCGAGCCATAAAGGCCGGCGCCGCCGCCTGCGCCATTGCGTGCCGCAATCGACGAGGTGTTGACGATAAAGCCGCCCTGGCGCTTCAGCCATGGCATCGCCTTGCGTGATGCGGTCAGCACCGAGCGGGCGTTGAGGTCCATCACCGCGTCGTAATGCGCCTCAGTCAGTTCGGCATAAGGCACGCGGCCGAGCATGCCGCCGGCATTGTTGACCAGGCCATCGAGCCGGCCGAAGTGTTGCGCGCTGTCCTCGACGACGCGCTCGACATCGGCAGCGATCGAGAAATCGCCCTGGACCGGGAATACCTCGCCACCGCCGTTGCGGATGGTCCCGGCCAGGTTTTCGGCAGCCGCCCGACTTGAATTATAATGCAGCGCGACGCGGCATTTCTGCGCGGCGTAGGCCAGTGCAAGTGCCGCCCCGATGCCGGTCGAAGCGCCGGTGATCAGCACCGCCTTGCCGGCGAGGTCGGGGATGACCAAAGTGGGGGTGACCATGGAGGTGACAGGGGCGGTTGTGGTGGCTGGCACGTCTATTCCTCCGGGACTCTCCTACTCTTCGTAGGGCCTCGCCGTCCTCATGTTCAAGTCCGCAGAGGTTACGGCCGCAAAATAGGCCTAGCCCTGGCGCTGCAATTCGGCAAGCTTGATGACGCTGCCAGGCTCGGCGGCATGGAGCCATCGAGCAGATGGGTGAGCGCAAGACCAGATCCGACGACAAGGTCATCGGCTGAACCCGATGCCGCAGGCTGCCTGCACGCCTTGAGATTTTGTAGCAGGCCATCTTGTCTATGTGATGAGATGGTATATATCTTTGCTATATCTCGTTGAGGAGATTGGTACGATGGAAAAAGCGAAGGTGTTCTGGTCAGGCCGCTCGCAGGCGGTGCGGCTGCCAAAGGAATTCCGTTTCGAAACCGATGAGGTTTCGATTCGCCGCCATGGCCAGAGTATAATTCTCGAACCGCTCGCGAAGGATTGGGCCTGGCTCGACCGGGTGATAGGTCCGCTCGACGATGATTTCGCCGAGGCAGCACTGGAACGCCCAACTGAGCAGGACCGCCCGGCTTTGGATGACGTTTTCAGGTGATCTATCTGCTGGATACCAATGCTGTCATCGCGATCATGAAAGGCGACGCATATCTGCAGGCGCGGCTCAAGCCATACAGGCCGCAGGATTTCGCACTTTCGGCCATTGTCGTGCACGAACTCTACTACGGTGCTCAAAAGAGCCAGCGAAAGGCCGACAATCTGGCGCGCATCGAAGCGCTCCAGTTCCCGATACTCGAATTCGATCGGGAAGATGCAAGGCATGCCGGCGAGATTCGGGCGACGCTTGCAACGTCGGGGATTCCGGTTGGTCCCTATGATGCGCTGATTGGTGGTCAGGCGCGCGCCCGGAACCTCACGCTGATAACCCGCAATGTACGAGAATTCGAGCGGATCAAAAACCTCACAATCGAGACCTGGTGAATCGCCTCACGCGAACGGCACGGCGGTCGTGCCCTTGGGCAGTTTTGCCTCGTCATCGGGCTCGACATGGATGGTGACTCGCACCGAGGGGATTTCTGCCTTCAGCGCATCCTCGATGCGGTCGCAGATGACGTGGCTGGCGCCCACCGACATGTCGGCGTCGACGACCAAGTGGAACTCGATGAAGGTGGCGCGGCCGGCAATCCGCGTCTTCAGATCGTGAACTTCCAGCGCGCCTTTGCAATTGGCCGAGATGATGTCGCGGATGCGCATGTGCTCCTGCGTGTCGACGGCGCGGTCCATCAGACCGTTCATCGACGAGCCGATGACGTGCCAGCCCTGCCACAGGATGTTTAACGCAACGATGACGGCGAGAGCGGGATCGAGGACTTGCCAGCCGGTCAGCACGGCGCCGACCAGACCAATGAACACGCCGACCGAGGTCGCCACGTCGGTCATGATGTGCCTGCCGTCGGCGACCAGTGCCGGTGACTTCTCGGCACGGCCGGCACGGATCAGCGTCAAGGCCCAGAAGGCGTTGATCACCGTCGCGACGCCGTTGATGGCGAGGCCGGTCCAGGGCTGTTCGAGCGGGACGGGATGCCGCAAGGACCACCATACTTCGTTGAGGATCAGAAGGGCTGCCAGCACGATCAGCACGCCTTCCAGGACAGCCGAGAAATACTCGGCCTTGTGATGGCCGAACGGATGATCCTGGTCGGCCGGCTTGTGGCTGATCTGGATCGCCCAATAGGCGGCGGCAGAGGCAATGACGTTGACGATCGATTCCAGCGCGTCCGAATAGAGCGCCACGGAACCGGTGACGTACCAGGCCGCCAGCTTCAGGCCGAGCACGACGAAGGCGAGGACTATCGACCAGAAGGCGAGGCTGGCGACCTTGCGTTTCGCGGCGTTCTTCGGATCAATAGCGGTCATCGATTGCTTCCGGCCGCCGAAACCGGAGCTAAGCCGCCTTTTCCTTGGCCTTGCGCGGCAGATGCGCAACGATGTTCTCGATCATTCGCATGCCGGCATTGTGGCCGAGCGTCATGATCGATTCCGGGTGGAACTGCACCGCGGCGATCGGCTCCTTGCTGTGCTCGAAGGCCATGATGACGCCTTCTTCAGTCTCGGCCGTGACGACGAAGCCATCGGGCAGCCGCACCGGATCAGCGAAAATCGAGTGATAGCGGCCGACCGTCACCTCCTTGGGCAGGCCGGAAAAGATGATGCCCGGCTTCGACACGCGGATGCGCGACGGTTTGCCATGCATCGGCACGTGCAACTGCCGCAGCTCTCCGCCATAGGCCTCGGCCAGCGCCTGCAGGCCGAGGCAGACGCCGAAGATCGGCAGGTCGCGCGCGCGGGCCCGCTTGATGGTGGCGGCGCAGTCGAAGTCCTTCGGCGTGCCGGGACCGGGCGACAGCACGACGAGATTGGGTTTCAGCCGGTCGAAGACCTCGTCCGGCACAGGCGTGCGCACGGTCGAGACATTGGCGCCGGTCTGGCGAAAATAATTGGCCAGCGTGTGGACGAAGGAGTCCTCGTGGTCGACCAGCAGGATGTTGACGCCGTCGCCGACGCGCGCGGTGGCGCGTTCGGTGTCGGCGGCATTGCCGGTCTTGGCGTCGCGGATGGCGGAGATCATGGCGGATGCCTTCAGTTCGGTTTCGGCTTCTTCTTCCTCGGGAATGCTGTCGAAGAGCAGCGTGGCGCCGGCGCGCACCTCGGCGATGCCGTCCTTGATGCGGATGGTGCGAAGCGTCATGCCGGTGTTCATGTCACCGTTGAAATTGACCATGCCGATCGCCCCGCCATACCAGGCGCGCGGGCTCTTTTCGTTCTGCTCGATGAAGCGCATCGCCCATAATTTCGGCGCGCCGGTGACGGTGACCGCCCAGGCATGCGACAAGAACGCGTCGAAGGCGTCCATGCCTTCGCGCAGCCGTCCTTCGATGTGGTCGACGGTGTGGATCAGCCGCGAATACATCTCGATCTGGCGGCGGCCGATGACGCGCACCGAGCCCGGGTCGCAGACCCTCGACTTGTCGTTGCGGTCGACGTCCGAGCACATGGTCAGCTCGGACTCGTCCTTCTTCGAATTGAGCAGCTTCAAGATCTGCTCGCTATCGGAAATGGCGTCGCCGCCGCGCTTGATCGTGCCGGAGATCGGGCAGGTCTCGACACGGCGGCCGTTGACGCGCACGAACATTTCGGGCGAGGCGCCGATCAGATATTCGCCCTCGCCGAGATTGATGAAGAAGGAATAGGGCGAAGGGTTGATGGTCTTCAGCTTGCGGGAGATGTCGGAGGGCGGCGTCTCGCAGCGCTCGTAGAACATCTGGCCGGGCACCACCTCGAACAGATCGCCGCGCTTGAAACTCTCCATCGCCTTGCGCACCAGATTGGCATATTCGCCGGGCTCATGGTCGCCGCGCGGCGGGATGCGGTCGGCGGTCTTGAACAGCTCGACGATTTCGTCGCGCGGCAATCCCTCCGTCGAGAACCCGTCGCCGGAATAATCATAGCGGTCGGTCCAGGCCTTGGTCGAATAGTGGTCGACGACCAGGATCTCGTCGGGCAGGAACAGCACAAGGTCGCGCTGGCCTTGCTGGCGCTCCAGCTTGTAGTCGACCGGATCGAACTGGAAGGCGAGATCGTAGCCGAAGGCGCCGTAGAGGCCAAGATTGGCGTCTTCCTCTGTCTTGAACAGAGCGGTGATGGCGCGCAGCACGGTGAAGACGGAGGGAACGCGGCTGCGTTCTTCTTCGGTGAAGACACGGCCGGGCTTGGCCACATCGAGGCGGATCAGTCTCTTCGACGTCTCGGCGATCGTCACGTCGTCAACCCCCCCAAGCGCCTTGCCGATCACCGGCAGAAGCGCCTCGCCGCGGCTGTTCAGCGCCTCGATGCGCATTGCGCGGCCGCGCGCCGAGATCACCAGCGGCGGGTCGATGATAGCGGTGTCCCAGCGCGTGTAGCGGCCGGGATATTCGTAATTCGAAGAAAACACAGCGCCGCGGCGCGCATTCAGCCCGTCGACATAAGCATCGATCGCGCCTTCGTAAGCCCGGTCGTGGCGCTCGCGGGTAATCGTCACGCCACCCGCGGTGACGAAGCGCTCCGCCCCGTTCTCCAGAATTTTCGTCGTCATTGCCGTCTCCATCAGCGTCTTGGCTATTTCAGCGTCTTGGGGCAACGGACCCGGGGCATGGCTTGAAAAAACAAATGGCCGCCCGGACATTCCGTTGCGGCCACCTTCTATTTTCACGCGCACGCGTTCGAACAGGCCGCTGTCAGCGAGCCCACCACCAAACGGTCTTGATCGAGCGCATGTTCATGGCGATTCCAATAGCGGCGATTGCACGGCCGCGCAACTGGATTCAATGGAGGGCGTGGAGAAGGGGGAGGGCATGGAGAAGGGCATGAGCCCTTCAATCCTCCAGCGTTCCCGACCTTGCATCGGCGCTCTTCCTGTCGCCGACCAGCTTCAGCAGATCTTCGCCGGCGCGGATGATGCGCCGGGAGCGCCGTGTCAGGATGACGCCCGCCTGCGGCGCTAACACCTGGGTGCGGCCGCCGGCTTCACCCGGCGCATGGACGATGGTGGCGAGCAGCGCGCCTTTTGCCACACGGTCGCCGGGCTTCACGTCGTAGAGGACCGCGCCCGCCCGCGGCGCCGGCATCATGTCGATGTTTTCGAGCGGTGCGACGATACCGGTGAAAGAATTGGGACCGGTGAAAGAATTGGGACCGGTGAAGCTGCCGGACATGGATAAGGCCTGATCCAGAATCACGCCGCGCGCCACCAGCAGCCGATAGAGCCCTTCGGCATCGGCGCCGGCCAGAGCGCCGTCGACATCGAGGATGCCGCGATACTCGACCGTGGTGGCGACGCGCCGGTCGAACCGGGCCACAACGGCAGGGACGTTCAGATACGGCGTAATCGAGGCGCCTTCGAAGGTGCCGTCAGTATCTTCATCCCACAGGATCACCGCATCGACGCCCATGGCCGCCGCACAATCCGCCATGGCCGGCCACAGGCTGGTGTGGACATAGAGGTAGGCGAGGCCCTCGTCGTCGCAGTGCAGGTCGAGGACGATGTCGTGGCCGAGCGACAGTTGCAGCAGCCGGGTCTTCAGCCGCTGATCGGCAGTGCCAAGCGCGGTGTCGGGCAACAATTTAACGTCAGGCGCGGCCAGCAGCGGAAAGCCGCGGTTGAAGTTGGTGCGCGTGCCCAAGTGAAAACGGCCCTGGTGCTCGCCGAAATGATACTGGGCGCGGCCGATCGGGTTGGCTTGCGGTACGACGGTGATATCGCCCGTGATGCGGCCTTCTGCTTCGGCCTTTTCAAGCATCGGCATCAGCGCGTCGATGGCGACGACGCCCGGCAGTTCGCCGGCATGCAGTGCCGCCTGCAGATAGGCTGAAGGTGCGGCCTTGTCGCTGCCGTCAAAGCGGAGCCCTTCGAAGCGGAAGACTGGGAATTCGTAGGAGACGCCCTCGCTGTCGCCGGCGATACGCTCGATCGATTTCTGCATGATATTCCTCCAGGAAAGAGGCCGAACACATGCCCTTTCGCCGATACGCTGTCGATTGGTCCAGTCTGCTGCGCTATGGGCGCAACTATTGCGCGGCGTGCGTCACCAGCAGCTGGCGGTCCAATGTCTGCGACATCACTGCCACGGCGACCGCCAGCAGGGCGAGCGCCGCGCCGACCAGCGGCAGATTGGCATAGGACACGCCCAGCGAAAGTGCCACGCCGCCCACCCATGCGCCGGCGGCATTGCCGATGTTGAAGGCGCCCTGGTTCAGCGTGGCGGCGAGGTTAGGCGCCTTGGAGGCCGCTTCGACGACACGGATCTGCAAAGGCGGCACGATGACGAAGACGAGCAAACCCCACAGGAAAACGATGAAGACGGCCACGGCTGCGACGGCGCCGAATTCGGCAAAGCCGACGAGCAGCAGTGCCAGCATCAAAAGCGTGCCGATCACTGTCGGCATCAATTTCCAGTCGGCCAGCCTGCCGCCGATGATGTTGCCGATGGTCATGCCGCCGCCGAACAGCAGCAGCACCCAGGTCACGGTTGCGGTCGACAGGCCGGAGACGTCGGTGAGATAGGGCTTTATGTAGGTGAAGACGGCAAACAGGCTGGCCGACGCCAGCGCCGAGATCAGCATAGCCAGCCAGACCTGTAGCTTGCCGAGCACGCGCACTTCGCCGAGCAGGCCGCCGCCGCTCGGCTGGGCAATACCGGCAGGCACCAGCCAGGCGATGGCTGCGACCGAGACGAGGCCGATCCCGACTACGGCCACGAAGGTGGCGCGCCAGCCATAGGTTTCGCCGAGCACCGTGCCGCCGGGAACGCCGAGGATGTTCGACAGCGTCAGACCGGCGAACATCAGTGCGATGGCGCTGGCCCGTTTGTTACGCGGCACCAGGCTGGCGGCGACGACCGAGCCGATGCCGAAGAAGGCGCCATGGCCGAAAGCGGTGAAGACGCGCGCTGCCATCAGCATCCAATAATTGGGTGCGATCGCGCACAACAGATTGCCGACGACGAACAGCATCGCCAGGCCGACCAGCACCGGCTTGCGCGGCATGTGTGCCGTTGCCACCGCGATCACCGGCGCGCCGAAGACGACGCCGAGCGCATATCCGGTAACCAGCAGGCCGGCCGACGGGATCGAAACGCCGAGATCGGCGGCGACCTCGGGCAGCAGTCCCATGATGACGAATTCGGTGGTGCCGATACAGAAGGACGCAATGGCGAGCGCTAGGATCGGCAGCGGCATGATGCATCCACATGAATCGGTTCAAATGGAGACTGTGCGGAGATGCACCTGGCGCACAAGCGCGATTGCTGCAACGCAGCATTGCAGAAAACGGACAGCAGATCGCGACTGCGGTGGCAGGGCGGGCCGAAGCCTATGCCAGCGGCTTCAACTCCTGGGCGATGGTGGGCAGAAGTTCCGAGACGTTGGGGTGGATGTGCATGGCGCGCGCGAGCGTGCTGATCGGCGCCTTGGCGTACATCAGATCGAGCACGCAGTGGATTGCCTCGTCGCCGCCGGGGCCGAGCACCGAACAGCCGAGGATTTCGTTGGTGTCAGCATCGGCCAGGATCTTCATGAAACCTTGCGTCTCGCCTTTTTCGACGGCGCGGCCAACGCGGGTCATCGGCCGCTGGCCGACCAGCGCGCGGAGGCCGGACTTTCTTACCGCTGTCTCGGTCATGCCGCAGCGGCCGAGCGGCGGGTCGGTATAGAGCGCATAGGCTTCGATGCGGTCGCTCACCCTGCGCGGGTCGTTGTCGAGCAGATTGGCGGCGACGATCTCGTAATCGTTGTAGGAGGTGTGGGTGAAGGCGCCCTTGCCGTTGCAGTCGCCCATCGCCCAGATGCCGGGCACGCTGGTGCGCAGCTGGTCGTCGACGATAATGAAGCCGCGTTTGTCGACCTCGACGTCGGCCTTGTCGAGGCCGAGATCGTCGGTGTTGGGCGTCCGGCCTACTGCCAGCAGCACATGCGAGCCGACAGCCGGCGCCTTGCCGGCGGTGAAAGTCACGGCAAAGTCGCTGCCCTGCCTGGCGAAGCTGATGTCGCCGGCGCCGAGATGAACCGTGATGTCTTCGTTTTCGAGGATGGACAAGATGGCGGCCGAGACATCCTCGTCCTCGCGGCCGATCAGCCGCGGGCTTTTTTCAATCACCGTGACCTCCGAACCGAAACGGCGGAACATCTGCGCGAATTCGAGCGAGACGTAGCTGCCGCCGACGACGACGAGATGGCGCGGCAGCACGTCGAGATCCATCATCGATGAATTGGTCAGGAACGAAATGCCGTCGACGCCTGGCAGATCAGGCACCGAGGCACGGCCGCCGGTGTTGATGAATATTTTCCCGGCGCTCAGCAGGTCGTCGCCGACGCGCACGATGTTGGCCGTCTCGAAGCGCGCATGGCCGCGATACAGCGTGCATTTGTCCATACCGGCAATCCAGCTCTCGAGGTTGCCGCGGGCGTCGTCCGACACTTTGTCCTTGCGCGCCTTGATCGCCGTGTAGTCGACGCCGACCGGACCGGAGAGCGTCACGCCGTAGTCGGCGGCGCTGCGGGCGAGATGCGCGGCATAGGCGCTGGCCACCATGGCCTTGGTCGGCATGCAGCCGGTGTTGACGCAGGTGCCGCCGACCAGTTTGCGCTCGATCAGCGCCACGCTCATGCCGGCGGCTGTCAGCCGGCCGGCGAGCGGCGGGCCGGCCTGTCCGGCGCCGATGATGATTGCGTCGAATGTCTTTGCCGTCATGCCACCGCCGCCACGATCAGCAGGCCACCGATGATCGCCACTGCGTCCTCGATGAGGGCAGCGGGCCGGTCCTTGCCGAAAGCCAGCGCCAGGCGTTTGCGCAGCTCGGCACCGCCCAGCGTGCCGATCACCGCGCCGATAGCGCCGGCGATCAGTCCGCCGATGGTGGCGCCGCCGGTCGCCCCGATCACCGCGCCGGTGAAGGCGCCCATGACAATGCGTGCGCCGAACTGCTGCGGCACCTTGCGACTCGGCGTCGACGGCAACTGATCGGTGACCAGCTCGACGATGGCCAGGATGGTGAAGATGCCGACGGCGATCCAGTGGCCCATGAAACCAGCCCAGGTTCCGGCGACCGGCAGCCAGCCGAGCCAGCCGCCCCAGGCGACGGCGGCAGGCGCGGTCATGGCGCGAAGGCCGGCAACGACGCCGATCAGAAGTGCAAGGATGTACAGCATGATTGATCCCCTCGATCACTCGGCCCGGGACAGCCCAGCCGGGGCAGGCTAGCATAGGTTCGGCATTTGACCAGAGGCCTGCGATCTCTGGCGTTATACCATTTTCATGGACTGTGCTTCGACACCATCTCGAAAAAGCAGGGTAAGACAGGAGGCATCAACCCGTTGCCCAAGTTAGATCAGCGAAGCGGCGGCCACGATGAGCATGGTCGGTATCGGCAGGGTCGAGCGCAGGGTAATCGCTTCAGATTTGCGCTGCCCCTCATTGCCCTGCCACCACTTTCTCCCCGTATAGTGACGGGGAGAAAGATGCCGTCATCGCCGATTTCGCCAATCTCCAGCGTTGCAGAAAGGGTGCCAAGGTTGCGGCCAGCCCCTTCTCCCCGTTCACGGGGAGAAGATGCCGGCAGGCAGATGAGGGGCGGCGCCGACATCGACAGTGGTTGTTCCAACATGAGTTGGAGCTATCTTACCACGCGCTCCTGAGCGTCCTTCGAGAATTCGCGGCGGCATTGCGGTCGAGTTCCTGTCGGATGCAACTGGGTCGTTGCCCTATGCCAACAGCGCCGGCTACGCCTCGGCCGAGGACATCCATCGCGTGGTGACTGTTGTCCTGCAGTCGCGCTTCGCCGCCGTTCTCAAGACCGCCGAATGGATCGACTGCCTGAAGACCGGCGTGCTGCCCGAGCGCGATACGCCCTACGCCTCCAACCAGCGCGCGCTGGCACGCGGCGCCGCCTAGAAGTTTGGCGCGGCCAAGCAAAAGAGGGCGCCGCGTCGCTGCGGCGCCCCTACCATGCCGGCCTTCAAAATTCTCAGAACAGGCCTTCGATCTGGCCCATCTCGTTCAGGAAGATCTTCTCCGAGGACGGCGCCTTGGGCAGGCCGGGCATGGTCATGACCTCGCCGCAGATGACGACGATGAAGCCGGCGCCGGCAGACAGCCTGACCTCGCGCACCGGCACGGTGTGGCCGGTCGGCGCGCCGCGCAGGTTCGGATCGGTCGAGAACGAATATTGCGTCTTGGCCATGCAAACCGGCAGGTTGCCGTAGCCGGCGTGCTCCCAGGCGTGGAGCTGGTCGCGCACCGACTTGTCGGCGATCGCTTCGGATCCGCGATAGATGCGCTGGACGATGGTGTTGATCTTCTCGAACAGCGGCATGGCGTCGGGATAGAGCGGCGCAAACTGCGAGGAGCCGGATTCGGCCAGCGTCACCACCTTGTTGGCGAGTTCCTCGATGCCGGCCGAGCCGTGGGCCCAGTGCTTGCACAGGATCGCCTCTTCGCCCATCGAGGCGACATAGTCCTTCATCGCCCTGATTTCAGCGTCGGTGTCGGAATAGAAATGGTTGATGGCGACCACGGCAGGCACGCCGAACTGCCTGACATTCTCGATGTGACGGCCGAGATTGGCGCAGCCCTTCTTGACCGCCTCGACGTTCTCCTTGCCGAGATCTTCTTTCTTGACGCCGCCATTCATCTTCATGGCGCGCACGGTGGCGACGATAACCGTGGCCGCGGGCTTCAGGCCGGCCTTGCGGCACTTGATGTCGAAGAATTTTTCAGCGCCGAGATCGGCGCCGAAACCGGCTTCAGTGACGACATAGTCGGCTAGTTTTAGCGCCGTCGTGGTGGCGACGACCGAGTTGCAGCCATGCGCGATGTTGGCGAAGGGGCCGCCATGGACGAAGGCCGGATTGTTCTCCAGCGTCTGCACGAGGTTGGGCTGCATGGCGTCCTTGAGCAGCACGGCCATGGCGCCGTCGGCCTTGAGGTCGCGGGCATAGACGGCCGACTTGTCGCGGCGATAGGCGACGATGATGTCGCCGAGGCGCTTTTCCAGGTCCTTCAGGTCGGTGGCGAGGCACAGGATCGCCATGACTTCCGAGGCGACGGTGATGTCGAAGCCAGCCTCGCGCGGAAAGCCGTTGGCGACGCCGCCGAGCGAGCAAATGATCTCGCGCAGTGCGCGGTCGTTCATATCCATGACGCGGCGCCAGACGACGCGGCGGATGTCGATGCCGAGTTCGTTGCCCCAGTAGATGTGGTTGTCGATCAGCGCCGAAAGCAAATTATGCGCCGTGGTGATGGCATGGAAATCGCCGGTGAAGTGGAGGTTCATGTCCTCCATTGGCACG
This sequence comes from Mesorhizobium escarrei, assembly GCF_935825525.1. Classification (GTDB taxonomy): domain Bacteria; phylum Pseudomonadota; class Alphaproteobacteria; order Rhizobiales; family Rhizobiaceae; genus Mesorhizobium; species Mesorhizobium escarrei. The sequence continues at coordinate 37,621 of NZ_CAKXZT010000138.1, read as the reverse complement.
ACCTGCGCATAGCCGCCGCCGGCAGCGCCGCCCTTGACGCCGAAATTCGGCCCGAGCGAGGCCTCGCGGATGCAGACGATCGCCTTCTTGCCGATGCGGTTGAGACCGTCGCCGAGGCCCACTGTCGTCGTCGTCTTGCCTTCGCCGGCCGGCGTCGGGTTGATGGCGGTGACGAGGATCAGCTTGCCGTCCTTGTTTGCCTTCACCGACTTGATGAACTCGGCCGAGATCTTCGCCTTGTCGTGGCCGTAAGGCAAAAGATGCTCGCTCGGAATGCCGATCTTCTGGCCGATCGCCTGGATCTGCTTCTTGTCGGCGGCGCGCGCGATCTCGATGTCGGACTTCACTTCGGCCATGGCGGCTTTCCTCTGGATTGGACGGTGGAGGGGACGGGTTTGATCAGTATGGTCGCAAGCTTGCTCGAAACAGCCTGGCGCTGCAGGCGAGGGCACGTTCTAACCCTGTCGCTGCCGTGGCGTCAACTTGCGTGCAACTATGTTTCCTATAGAGAAAGACGACTCTGTTTCCCGGTCGACCTGTCCCGGGTCTTCGCGCCCGGTTGTCGCGCCGTATAGAAGCCAGAGCACGCGCCGTCCTGCCGTCTCAAAACAGCCGCGGAATGCACGGAATGCGACAGGGTTCGAGTGCTGGTCGGCGCTTCGACCGGTGGCGCTAGAATGCGCCGATCTGGTGCATCAACCCCAAGCCGTCAAGCTGCCCGAAATGCTCGACCACGATACCGTTCTCAACCCGATCAATGTGAATCACCCCAACCGAGACGCAATTTCCGCTTGGCTCGACGCCATGGAAGATGCCGGTGTGCGTGCCCTGAAAGCGGCCGCGCGTGACCACCTTGTCGGCATCGCTGACAAAGTCGTCCATGACGTGATGTCCGTCCGGAAATCCAGCAAAGAACTCGGTCAGGGATTTGCGCCAGTCATCGAAGCCGATCGGATTGGCGCTGCCGAGATGAACTGTGAGATCCGGAGAGACCAGATTGGCCAGTCTATCCCAGTCTTGCGCATCGATCGTGGCATAGAAATTTCGAGCAATTTCCCGGATATCCATCGCGTGTCCTCGCTGGCTGCCGCCCACGGTTGAACGACGGCGAGACGATCAGGTTCCGCTCCTCACAATGCGCAGCCGAACTGCTGCGTCAGCACGTTGCCGATCCCGACCAGGGCCAGCGGTGATTTCAAGCCAAGGCGTCTTTCACCAATCGCTTGCTTCACCGATCCAGAACGGACCTGACCTCGACGAGGTTCGATCGCACCCTAAGCACATAGAATCCCATCGTGGTGAGGTGGGTGGGCATGATCCAGCCATCCTCGCGGCCGTTGGAGATTATCAGAGGCTGGATGGCGAGCGCTGCCTTGAGCTGGCCTTCAACGCTGTTCCACAGCGGCGTGAGGCCGCGATTGTCGAGGATCTGCTGGAAGTCGTGATGCGCCGCCGTCAGGATGCCGTAATAGCCGTAGAGCTGGCCGTAGGCGAACCAGAAGCGGTCGTCAGCGCGCGTGTCGAACCAGCCGCTGTTGAAATTCTGCGAACGGTCACGGATCAGGTCCGACGTCGAGCCTATGTCACTCGCGATCCGGTCGACGAACTGTAACAGATTGTCGGCGCGCGCGTTGAAGACCACCTCGCATTTCATGAGCCGGTCGTTGAAGGCGCGAAGGCTGTTCGCCGCCGTGCGATAAAAACTCGGCGTCGGGGTTTTCGGACCAAAGGGCCTGAAGCCGAAATACCAGGTTTCCTCGTCGAAGGTGATGGCGCCGCGCGCATCCTGCAGGTTCTGGTCGATCTGGCTGGTGCCGCGGACGCGGCCCAGCGTATCGACAAGCTCGACCGCGGTGCGCCGGATGGCCTGATTGACCCCGCGCTGGAAGGACGCCTTGTTGTCGAGAAACGGCGTGCGGTCCCAGTCCATGCCGAAGAACCCGAGCTTGTAGAGTATCATCGACGAGATCCAGGCGTTCTCGTTGACGTTGAAATCGATGAGATCGGCCGAGACCTGGACAATGGCAGAGTTGGTGCAGGTCTTGACTTCTCCCTCGACCCCAGCGGTTTCCCCGGTGGCGGAGGGAGCGGGCTGCGCAGGGGCGGTTCCGGCCGGCTGCTTGAAATTATATGCCTCCGCATAGGCGGGATTGAAATTGCTCCAGACCTGCGTGTTCCAGATGAAATAGCCGTAGAGGCCGATCAGCATGAGCAGAGCGAGGCCGAGCACCGCCTTCAGGATCCAGCCGCGCTGCGTATACCAGTGCCCGGCCCACATGAACGGCCATAGGATCACGCCGACGGCGAAGCCGATGCCGCGGCCGATCCACTGGAACATCCGTGTGAAGAAATTCACGATCGGATCAAGCATGGCGATGTCACCCCTCGTCAGTCAGCCGGTGATTCAATCAGTAAGGCCGTAGAGGCGTGTGCGAAACGCCACCTTGTCTTTCAGATATGAGGTTTTCAGAACGTCCACAACATGCGATCTCCAGGCGTCGCTGAAGCCGTCATAGTCCCTATAAAAACCCGGTTTGTTGAAGACGTAGCGCGAGACGAAGTCCTGCGGCACGAAATCCGAGATCAGCTGGTTGGTCAGCCAGGCGTCGGGATGGCCGGGCTTGGCCCGGATCACCAGGAAACGCTGCTGCGGGAACACGTCTTCGATCTTGAGATAGCCGAGGTGAGCGATCTCGCGCTTGGCGGCGTTGAGAAAAGGAAAATTGCCGTCCCTGGTGATCAGGTCGGCATGGCTGTGGATCCAGGTCTGCAGCCAGACCTTGTCGACGTCGGTCAGGTTGCGGTCGGGCTCGGCGTCGCGGATCAGCGCGCGCACCACCATTTCGGCGCGGTGTTCGAGATAGCCTGATGTTTCGATCCACGAGGCCCGCGGCAGTTCGATGCGCCCGGTCGCGGCAAGGAACTTGAACACCCTGTCGGCATCGTCGATCGAGAGGTAGCTCACTTGCCACGGCCGCGAGCGGCGGAAGCCGGGTGCTGCCGGGTCGCTGATCACCGTCGTCATATCACGGTCGATGAACACATAGAGCCCGCCGAAATGGCTGGTCCAATAGGCGCTGTGGCGAAAGATCACCTGATCCGGCACCAGCGCGTTCTCGCGGATGTCGCCGCAGATCTTGGCCAGCTCGACCATGCGGGTGAGCATGGCGCTGTCGCGCCAGGCGTCCGGTTCCTGCTTCAGCCGGTCGACGAGCTTACCGAGTTCGGCGGCTTTGCCGAGCACGTCCTCCGCCGACAGCACCTTGAACTCGACCTGGTTGATAGACAGCAGGTCCTCGATGTCGTCGACCTTGGGGACCGAATCCTCGATCTCGCCATAGATGACATCCTTGATGGTCAGCGCGTCGATGGCGCGCTGGTTCGTCGACATGAACTCGAACATCAGTTGCGAGGTGTTGGAAAAAGCGGTGTGGACCACCGGCAGGTCGACCTGCGACGGCGTCAGGATGATGAAGCGGCGGTTGATCCCGTTGGGATCGAGATAGTTGTAGTCGCCGCATTCCTCGGCCACCTGCGGCGAGAAGCCGGTGCGGTCGATCTCGAAGCTCTTCAGCTTCGTCGGCTTCAGGCCGAAGGCGACCAAAGCCTTGTTGTAGCGATGGATCAGATGCGGCTCGTCAATGGTCAGCAGCCGGCCATAGATCAGCTCGTTCTCGCGCAGCAGATCGGATTTCTTGGCGGGGCTCATCTATCCCTTCTCCCCTTGTGGGAGAAGGTGGCCGAGCGAAGCTCGGCCGGATGAGGGGTGTTCCAGCTTGACGAATACCCCTCATCCGTCGCCTTCGGCGACACCTTCTCCCACAAGGGGAGAAGGGAGTGTCGGCGCATCTCACGCATTCCACAGGCCCTTCTTCTTCAGCTCCTCGATCTCGCGCACCGCGCGGTCGCGCAGGCGGGTGTCGCGGATCATCTTGGTCACCGCTGCGTCGTCGGACCTGTCGGAATAGCGGAACTCCGAGTCGGCGTAGCGGTTGACCTCCTGCATGACCATGTCCATCGAGAACGGGCCGCGCAGCTCCTCGATCATCGCCTTCTTGTCGTCGTAGCTCTTGTGCATGAAGACTTCAGGTTTCTCGAACCATTCGTCCGGCAGCCCGATGTCCATGGCGCGCATCTTGATCGCGTCGGTGACGTTCTTGATGGCGCGGCCGGTGAAGCGCGGCTCGGCCTCCTTGATCATGTGCAGATAGGTGCCGATGTCGGCCATCGACTTCGGTGCGCCGTTCTCCTTCATGTAGCGCTCATAGACCTTCATCAGCCCTTCTTCCCTGGGCTTCTCGTGCTCTTCATAGGCCTCCATCACCGCGCGCTGGATCTCCTGGGCGGCATATAGCTTGTGGTCGCCGAGCGGGATCTTGTGGTTCTTGCCGGCGAGCAGCACGAAGATGTCGATATAGTCGTCCCGCGTTTGTGGCCCCTCGACCAGCCAGCGGGCGCCGGCGCGCTGGCGCAGCGCGTCGTCGACGTTTTCGGGATAGTTGGAGAACATGCCGAAGGAGCAGTTGCCGCGCACCACCGTGGCCGCACCCCCGAATGCGTCCATCAGGACGCCGGTGATTTCCTGCTGGCCGGCCGAGGCGCGATCGTCCGAGCGTCGGGCCGCCACCTGGTCGATGTCGTCGATGGTACCGAAGCCGATGACGCGCGGGTTCAGCACATTGTTGATGAACTGGCGGCAGTTCTGGCCCGACTTGCCCTGGTAGGAGGAGATCTGGTCGACGCCGAAATTCTCGTAGGCGAAGGGATAGCCGGCGACCTGGCAGTAGCCGTTGACGAGACCGGCGATCATCTGGATCAGCGTCGTCTTGCCGGTGCCGGGCGCGCCGTCGCCGATGAAGGTGAACAGGAAGCCGCCCAGCTCGACGAACGGGTTCAGCTCGCGCTCGAAATCGTAAGCCATCAGCATCTTGGCGAGCTTGACCGACTGGTACTTGGCGATGTGGTTGCCGACGACCTCTTCCGGCTTCTTGAAGGTCATCACCAGCGGCTTCGACCGCTTGCCCGGCGCGACGTCGAAGCCGTCAAGTGTGAAGTCGTCGACGTCGATGCGGATATGCGCGTTCTCAAACGGACCGATCCCGTCGAAGCGGCCCTTTCGCGCCAAAAGCCCGTCGATGGCGACACGGGCAAAGGCGCGCGCCCGGGTCATCAGGTCGGCGTCGTCCTTCGCCCCTGCTATCGCCCTGTCGAGGCCGGCCACGATCGATTTCACCGCGTCCTGCGGCGTGTCGAACAAGAAGTCCGGCTCGGGCGTATCGTTCGGCGCCTCGCCGTCGCTGTCGATCAGCTGGAACAAATAGGAGGCGAGGCTGAAGGCCGAAATATAGGCCGAAGCCGACAGCAGCTTCTTGAAGGTGGCGGCCTCGTCGCCTTCGAGCGGGGCGCGAGCGTTTTTCGCCTTCAGGCTCTCGAGATCTGAGCCTTCGGCGAAGACATCAGCGATGGCCAGCGCGATCGCCAGCCCGCGCCGGGTGCGAAACAGCAGCATGTGCTGTGCAATGCTCAGCAACTGATCGTCGGGATGGACGGCGGCTACCGTTTTCGAAAGTTCGACTTCGCGGGTGCGGCGCACCGAGCCGACCGAGACGGTCGAGACGAAGCGGCGGTTGGTGCCGGCAAGCGCGGTACCGGATTCCCGCGACGGGTCCTCCAGCACGACGATGCGGGTGATGAAGCTCTGCGCCGTGGCGCGATGCTTTTCGATTGCCGCTTCCGAAATCGTGGTCAGGCCGGTGTCCATGAAGGATGCTCCGCGGTTTGACGGTCAGACGTCACTGATGACCTGTCCTTTGGACAGGATGTGGACCTTGTAGCCGGAAAAGATCTTCTGCGCCTCGCCGGCGGCGTAGAGCGCCTGATAGGCCTCATGCGGGATCAGCGCGTGCTTCTCGTAACTCGACACGCCCTGTCGCGCTGCCTCCAAATCGTCGGTGTCGATGAAGAATTCCTGCGTCGTCTTCTCGCTCGAAAACAGTCCTTTGCGGCCGGGTTTTTCGGCCTTGGAATAGACCTCCTGGATGGTCCAGGTCAGCAGCCAGGCGTTTTCCGGCTTGCGCACCTTGTCCAGAATGTCGGTCACCGTCGAATTGTTGTCGGTGATCCCGGCCGAATAGAAGGGACCGAGCACGACGCGGCGCAGCTGCTTGGGGTGGAGTTGCTCGAAATCCTTGTCGAGGTTGACCGCGATCGTCGCCGGCGACAGCGTATAGGCGGAATTCTTCTCGGTGAAGTCGTCGAAGCGGTGGGCAAGCTCGGGATTGAGCAGCCCTTCAACGGGAAGCGGAATGTCGACCTTGTCGTTGAGCTTGCCATTGCGGTCGACAAGCTGCCCGATCATCTCTTCGGAGGAATCCTCGACCGTCACCATGTAGACCAGCGGCAGATTGGCGCTGCCGTCGAAGGCGGCCCAATGGACGAGGTAGTAAGGCCGCCCGGTCTTCGGATTGACCGAGACTTTTGCCGTCTGCGCCAAGGTGAACGGCCCGAAGGTCGTCTCGCTCCTGACGCCTTCCAGATAGAGCCGCTCGGCCATCGACTTCTGCAGCGCCTTGGGAAATTCCTTGTGGCGCAGGATGAAATCGGCCATTTCCTCGCGCAACTCGTCGGCCAGCGGTATGTTGGCCAGTCGCGTATCGGCCTGGCGGCGGTCGTTTTCCAGTTCGAGCACATTCTGGAAGACCGGAAAGCCGCTTTCGGCGCGCGAAATGCGGAACGTCTCCATGAAGCCCAGCCGGTTGCGCCAGCAGGAAAACGAGTTGTCGAGCCGCGCAATATATTCGGCGACGATCTTGGCGACGATGCCGTGCCGGTAGAGCGGCGAGCGATCGTCGCGCATGAACACTTCGAGGCCGCTGAGTGCCGCCGTGATCGCCGAGAAATAACGCGTTGCCGCTTCGTTTTCGGGGGTCATGCAGCCAGCCCTTGGGAGGTATGCGGGTGCAGCAACTACGACTGCACGTAGTTTGCCGCATTGTGCTTCTTCAGCACGTCGTCGAAGCGGCGGGCAAAGGCATCGTCGGCCAGCTTCTTGCGGCGCTGGATGTCGGCGGTCGCCACCATGTTCTTCTCGTGCATTTCGAGAAGATCGCCAATGTGCTTCTGCGAGGCCGCGCCGATGCCGGCCATGGTCTCCTCGGCGGTGTTGTCGACTTGGCTGCCCAGCGTGTTGATCTTGTGGGCGACGTCCTGCTGGGCGGCAGTCTTCAGCGAATCCTCCAGGGCCTTGTAGAGGACGATGCGCTGCTCGGTATCGATGGTCAGCTTGTTGATCAGCGTCGACTGCGCCGCGATCTGGTTGTTGAGCGAATCGACGAAGGTCTGGAACATCGAGGTGTAGCGCTCCAGCGTCTGGCTTTCGGCCAGCAGCTCCTGCTCCTTGGCCTGCTTCTCGTTGTACTCGGTGGCCAGTTTCGAACGCTCGCCCTCAAGCTCGGTGCGCTCCTTCTGGCTGGTCGAGGCGGCGATCTTGTTCTCGATGTCGAGCAGCATCGGATTGAGCTCCTCGATGCGCTTCTGCACGGTCTCGAGATTGGACATGGTCGCCTTGCGCCGCTCGATCACCTGCGACAGGCTGGCCTCGGAGGTCTTGTAACGCTGGTCGAGGATCTGCTTCTGCGCCTTGAGGATGCCGACGATGGTGTCGGATTTCGCCAAAAGCTCCTGCAGATTGCCGGCCAGCGACATGTTGCGGACGCGGTCGGTGCGCATGCGCTGCTTGCTCTGGTCGGAAAATATGCCGACGAAGCTTTCCCAGCCGGTGTAGTTCTTCATGCTCTCGAATTCGGCGCCGAAGACGTTGGTGGCGTCCTCCAGCCCGATGATCAGGTCGGCGATGTTGCCTTCCATCACCTTCTGCTGCTTCAGCACATCTTCGATGCGGGCGTTCTCGAGGTCGAAATTGGCGTCGCCGATCTTCTGGTCGGTCTTGGCGAGCGTGTCGAGCACCGTGCCTGACTGCTCGATCTTGGTGCGCATGTCCTGCACGACCTGCTTGGTCTTGGCAATTTCGGCATCGAAATTCTGCAATGTCGCCATAGGAGCCTCCCGCTTCGGTAATTGTTCGTGTCGCGAACGCCGCGAATATATGTTTCGCAAGGGGGGAAGGGAAGGCGGAAGATTAGGGCTGATAAAGGATGGCGCCGAAACTTGAAACAAAAAACCCGCCTCAGCGGCGGGTCGTTGGCGCAATCAGCACCATGCCCAGATTAATAGCATAACTGCCGTCACAAAGCAACGGAAATGGCTGATGCCGAGTTGTCCCGGCGCAGGGAGGGGCGTCCCAACGTTCCTCCGGAAAAGCGCCTGGTCACCAGAAAAGCGCCTGCAGCAGCAGGCGGCGTGTCGCTGGTCGGCCAGCCCCCGCCGTTGATCGCGATTGTCTTAGTGCTTGAAACCGCACCAGAATGGTGTTTGGCTGACGAAACAAAGGCGGAGACAAAACCGCAATTTCGCTTCGCCGATCGATCACAATGGGAGAATACAGATGTCGCGTATCAAACTATTCGCCGCCGGCTTCGGTCTGGCGGCATTTCTTTCGGCGAGCGGCGCACTCGCCGCCGAGCCGGAAAGCTGCAAGCCGGTGCGTTTTGCCGATGTCGGCTGGACCGACATCACCGCCACCACGGCTACCGCCAGCGTCATCCTCGAAGCGCTCGGCTACGAGCCCGACGTGCAGGTGCTGTCGGTTCCGGTCACCTACACCTCGCTGAAGAACAAGGACGTCGACGTCTTCCTCGGCAATTGGATGCCGACCATGGAAGCCGACATAAAGCCCTATCTCGAAGACAAGTCGGTCGAGACGGTCGTGACCAACCTCGAAGGCGCGAAATATACGCTCGCCGTGCCGCAGCACACCTATGACGCCGGTCTCAAGGATTTCGCCGATATCGCCAAGTTCAAGGACAAGCTCGACGGCAAGATTTACGGCATCGAAGCCGGCAATGACGGCAACCGCCTGATCCTCGACATGATCGCCTCCGACAAGTTCGGCCTGAAGGATTTCGAGCTCGTCGAAAGCTCGGAGGCCGGCATGCTGTCGGCGGTGCAGAAAGCGGCCGCATCGGGCGAAGACGTGGTCTTCCTCGGCTGGGAGCCGCATCCGATGAACGCCAACATCAAGATGGCCTATCTGTCGGGCGGCGACGAGGTGTTCGGCCCGAATTTCGGCGGCGCGACCGTCGCCACCAATGTCCGGGCCGGCTACACCACCGAATGCCCGAACGTCGGGGCGCTGCTCAAGAACATGGTGTTCTCGCTCAAGATGGAAAACGAGATCATGGGTGCGATCCTCAATGACGGCGCCGACCCGAAGGCCGCGGCCACCGAATGGCTCAAGGCCAATCCGGATGCGATCACGCCCTGGCTCGCCGGCGTGACGACCTTCGACGGCGGCGACGCCGCGGCCGCCGTGAAAACCGCACTGGGTTCGTAGCAGACTCCCCTTGCGGGGAGGTTCGGCGCGGCACGTGCCGTGGTTGGGATGGTTCAGAACGGAGCGTAACCCGTGACCATCCCACCCGCTCCGCTGCGGTTCGACCGACCCCGCCAGGGGGGAAGGTGAAGAAGAATGAGGGGACACTTGCCATGGATCCGGTATCGCAACTGATTTCGAGCTTCAAGATCCCGATCGGGCGGTGGGGCAAGACCTTCTTCGACTTTCTGACCACCAATTTCGAATGGTTTTTCGACAGTATCGCCGACGGGCTCACCGTGGTTCTCGACGGGCTGGTCGATCTTTTGCTGCTCGTCCCCCCGGTTCTCCTGGTTGCCGCCATAGCCGGGCTTGCCTGGTACCTGCAGAAATCATGGAAGCTGGCGCTTGCCGTCGCGCTCGGCCTGCTCTTCATCGTCAACCAGGATCTCTGGCAGGAAACCGTCGAGACGCTGGTGCTGGTCGTGGGCGCCGCTGCGGCCTCGATGGCCATCGGCGTGCCGATCGGCATCTGGGCGGCGCATAACGAGCGCGGCTACCGCTATCTCCAGCCGATCCTCGACCTGATGCAGACGATGCCGACCTTTGTCTACCTGATTCCGGTGCTCATTCTCTTCGGCCTCGGCATCGCTCCCGGCCTCATCGTCACCGTCATCTTCGCCGCTCCCGCGCCGATCCGCCTGACGCATCTCGGCATCACCTCGGTGCCGAAACCGATGATCGAGGCCGGCGAAGCGTTTGGCGCGACAAAACGCCAGCTGCTGTGGAAAGTAGAGCTGCCGGCGGCGCTGCCGACCATCATGGCGGGGCTGACGCAGTGCATCATGCTTTGCCTCTCCATGGTCGTGATCGCTGCGCTCATCGGCGCCAACGGCCTTGGCAAGCCGGTGGTGCGCGCGCTGAACTCGGTCAACATCCCGCTCGGCCTCGAAGCCGGCCTCGCCATCGTGGTGCTCGCCATCATCCTCGACCGCATCAGCCGCATCGGCACGGGAGCCGCCAAATGACCGCCGCGGTCGATTTCAAGGATGTCGACATCGTCTTCGGCGCGGCGCGCAAGGAAGCGCTGGCGCTCGTCGACAGCGGCGCGACGCGTCAGGAAATCCTGGAGAAGACCGGCGCCGTGCTCGGCTGCGCCGGCGCCAATTTGACCGTCAACGAGGGCGAGATTTCCGTCCTGATGGGCCTCTCAGGCTCCGGCAAATCGACGCTGCTGCGTGCCGTCAACCTGCTCAACGTGCCGGCGCGCGGCAACGTCATGGTCAAGGACGGCGACCGCATGGTCGATGTCGCGGCCTGCGATGCGGCCACGCTGCGCCACATCCGACAGACGCGAGTCGCCATGGTGTTCCAGCAGTTCGGCCTTCTGCCCTGGCGCACCGTCGCGGAAAATGTCGGCTTCGGCCTAGAGCTTTCCGGCGTGCCCGAAGCCGAGCGCAAGGCGCGCGTCGAGCGCCAGTTGAAGCTCGTCGGCCTCGACCAGTGGGCGTCGAAATACGCCCACGAGCTTTCCGGCGGCATGCAGCAGCGCGTCGGGCTGGCGCGCGCGTTTGCCACCGAAGCGCCGATCCTGCTGATGGACGAGCCGTTCTCGGCGCTCGACCCGCTGATCCGGACCAAGCTGCAGGACGAATTGCTGCAGCTTCAGGCCGAGCTGAAGAAGACCATCATCTTCGTCAGCCACGATCTCGAGGAGGCGCTGAAGATCGGCAGCCACATCACCATCATGGAAGGCGGGCGTATCGTGCAAACCGGCGCGCCGGAAGACATCGTGCTGCGCCCCGCCAACGACTATGTCCGCGACTTCATCGCCAATGTGAATCCGCTTTCGGTGCTGACCGCCTGGAACGTGATGCGCGACCGCCGCGACCTCGACCACGGCGAGGACGGCTGGGTGTGGCTCGACCGCCGCAAGACGACGCGTTTCAAGATCGACGAGCACGGGCTGGTCGCGGCGGCCGAGCGCGACGGCAAGCCGGCGTTCTGGGTGTCGTGCGCCGATGTCGAGGCGCAGCCGGAGGAGACGACGCAGGTATTCTGGGCCAATCCCGGCACCTCGTTGAAGACGGTGATGCTGGCCATGCACCGCTCCCAGACGGCACCGGTGGCGCTGTTCGACGACCAGTCACGCTTCGTCGGCGCCATCGGCGTCAGGGATGTGCTGAGTGCGGTGTTGCGGCGGTAGTTTTTTCTAAACGAAACGGCCCGTATCGTTCGTTCGCGCGCGCCTTTGTACTGCCGCACATCTCCCCCGCGGGGGAGATTGGCTGCCGTCACGGATTTCGTCAATCGCATGGGCACAGACTTGTGAACGGCCGCGCCCGCCGGGAAGGCGGTTTGGGCGCGGCTCAAAATGGACGATCGCTTTTGCCTATGCCAGAATAAGCGCGAAATTCTTCCGCGCAGTTGCCGGTTCCAATGCCTGAGATCGTCACCAAACCCCGCACCAAAACGAAGCCGCAAATCGAACGGCCGAAGCTCTACAAGGTCATCCTTCTCAATGACGATTTCACGCCGCGCGAGTTCGTGGTGACGGTGCTCAAGGGCGAATTCAAGCTGAGCGAAGATCAGGCGCGGCGGGTGATGATCACCGCGCACCAGCGCGGCGTCTGCGTCGTCGCCGTCTTCACCAGGGACGTCGCCGAGACCAAGGCGACACGGGCGACCGATGCCGGCAAGGCCAAGGGCTACCCGCTGATGTTCACGACGGAACCGGAGGAGTAGTCTTTTCCCTTCTCCCCTTGTGGGAGAAGGCGGATTGTCGCGGAGCGACAAGACGGTTGAGGGGTGCTGGACGGAGTGCCGTCGATGCCAAGCTGGAACACCCCTCATCCGACCTCGCTTCGCGAGGCCACCTTCTCCCACAAGGGGAGAAGGATAAACCGCTGCGCTACCGCCCTTCGCGGTACCACATCGAGCCCAATGCCAGCAGCAGCAGGCCGAGGCCGAGGAACCCGCCGAACAGCGGCACGCGCGAGACGGCCTTCAGCACACTGTCGTCGGTGGTGCGCAGGCCGATCCAGTCGTTGCCGGCCGCGGCGCCCGTGGAGCGGACCGGGACGACCGAGGGTAGCGTCACGCCGCCGGCGAGATTGCCAAGCGCCGAAGATGGCGCCAGCCGGCGCACGCTGCCGCCGGTGGCCTCGGCCGGCGCTTTCAGCCGGTTCTCGGTGGAGACGACGTCGGTGAATTCCGGCGCATTGACCGGGCCGACATGGGCAAGCGCTTTCAGGTCGCCATTGCCGACCTGATAGAGGCCGATCTCGCTGGTCTCGATGCTGCCGAGGAAGACGCCGGGTTCGGCTCTCTCGAGCTTGACGGTCATCGCCTTGCCGGACGGGGTGATGATCTGCGCCGGGCCGGGATCGTCGCTCATCGTCTGGCGGCGGATTTCCAGCATCATGCCGCGGCCGTCGGCGGTCAGCCGCTCCTCCTCGAGTTCGGGCTCCTTCATCAGCCAGTGGGCGATGCGGCGATAGAGCTGGACATGCGGGCCGCCGCCCTCGAAGCCGCGCGCCCACAACCAGCCCTGGTCGGACAAGAACATGCCGACGCGGCCTTCACCCTTGCGGTCGAGCAGCAGCAGCGGACGGTTGTCGGCGCCCTTCATCACCGCCTCGCCCCCGGGGTTCTCGACGCCGATGGTGCGGAACCAGCGGCTCCAGTGCGGCGGCTCGGTGGCGGAGCCGTCAAGCCCGCGCGTCACCGGATGGCGCTGGCCGAGCTCGGTGAGGCGCGGATAAAAGGCCTTTTCGACGACTTCGCCGGTCGGCATCGCCGGCAGCGCCGACATCAAAGGCGTGCGGGCGATGGAGCTTTCGCCGGCATATTCGGGTCCTGCCGCGATCAGCAGCGCGCCGCCCTTTTCGACATATTCGGCGATGTAGTCGTAATAAAGGATCGGCAGCACGTCGCGGTGCTGGTAGCGGTCGAAGATGATCAGGTCGAAATCCTTGATCTTCTCGACGAACAGCTCGCGCGTCGGGAAGGCGATCAGCGACAATTCGTTGATCGGCGTGCCGTCCTGCTTTTCCGGCGGCCGCAGAATGGTGAAGTGGACAAGATCGACCGAGGCGTCGGATTTCAGCAAATTGCGCCAGGTGCGTTCGCCGGCATGCGGTTCGCCGGAGACCAGCAGCACGCGCAAATTCTCGCGGATGCCGTCGATCAGCGCGATGGCGCGGTTGTTGGTGTCGGTGAGTTCGTCGGGCTCGGGATCGATGGCGAGTTCGACGATGTTGCGGCCGGCGCCGGGAATGGTCACCTGCAGCGGCATGGCCTGGCCGATGGTGGCGCGCTCGACCGAAACCTGCTCGCCATTGACCGAGACGCGCACATCGACCGAGCTGGCCTCGTTGTTGGTGCCGATGACGCGATAGGTCATTTCGAGCGGCTTGCCGACCAGACCGAAGCGCGGCGCATTCTCGAAGCGGATGCGGCGATCCTTTTCCTGGTCGTTGCCGGTGATCAGCGCGTGCAGCGGGGCGTTGAAGTCGGGCGTGCCGCCTGGGGCGTCATGCACCTCGCCGTCGGTGATCATGATGGCGCCGCCGATGCGCGAAGGCGGCACGTCGCGGAAAGCGCTCTCAAGCGCCCCGAAAAGCCGCGTTTCGGTGCGCTCCTCGGCGGCTTCCGACTTGCCGGCCTCGACGACGCGGACGTCGAACTGCTTGAAGCGGCCGAGGCGCTGCTGAAGCCCGGCCAGCGCCTCGTCGGTCTGCTTGGTGCGCTCGCCAATGTCCTGGCTCTGGCTGCGGTCGACGACGACGGCGACGACGCTTTTCAGCGCCTCGCGCTCTTCGTCGAGCAACACCGGGTTGAGCAGGGCCGCAGTCAGCGCCAGCAGAGCGGCAAAACGGAAGACCGCGCCGCGCTGGCGGAACCACAGGCCGACCAATGCCAGCAGCAACAGCGGCGCCAGCACCAGGCCGAGCAGCGGCCAGGAGATGAGCGGTTCGAAGGCGAGCGACAAGTTCATGGCTTACTGCCCCAGCCGTTCGAGCAGAACCGGCACATGCACCTGATCGGATTTGTAGTTGCCGGTCAGCATGTACATCATGATGTTGACGCCGGCGCGCAGGGCATAAATGCGCTGCATCGGATCCGACGGCACGGTCGGTAAAAGCGGGTCGCCATTCTCGTCGACCGCCCAGGCGCCGGCGAAATCATTGGCGGTGATCATGATCGGCGAGACGCCGTCGCCGGTGCGTACCGGGCGGTTCTCTGTGTTGCTGGCTTCAAGTGACGCCGCGACCCAGAGCGGGCCACCAGCGAAGCGTCCGGGAAAATCAGGCAGGATGTAGAAGGATTTGGTCAGCACATGGTCCGACGGCACCGGCTCCAGCGCCGGCACGTTGAGGTTGCCGAGGATGTCGCGCAGCCGCTCCGTCGCAGGGCTGGCCTGCTCTGCGCCGATGCCGGTGGCGAACTGGTCGCGCGTGTCGAACAGCACCGTGCCGCCCTGCTGCATATAGGCGTCGACGCGGGCGATCGCGGCCTGGCTCGGCATCGGTGCGGCAGGGTCGATCGGCCAGTAGATCAGCGGATAGAAGGCAAGCTGGTCCTTCGAGATATCGACACTGGCCGGCGCCCCCGGCTCGAGCGCGGTCTTCTCGATCAGAAAGCGGGTCAGGCCCTCCAGCCCGGCTTGGCTGATCGAGTCGACGCTCCGGTCGCCGGTCTGCACATAGGCGATCCGGGTCTTCGAAATGTCCTCGATCGCCCGCTCATCACCGGGTTTAGCATCGTCGGCGCGGGCGATGTCGGTGTGGCCGACCAGGGCGCCGAGCGCAATCAGCAGGGCGGCGGTGGTTGCGGCAGTGCCGGTGCGGCGCGGCCGGCGCGAGAACAGGCCGCCCATCCAGAACACCGCCAGCGTATCGAGCACCATCAGCAGGAGAGCTGCCGCCACCAGCGGGCCCTTCAAATTGTGCGATTCGTCGAAAGCGTACTGGATGGTGGTAACCGGCACGGTGATCTGAGGACGCACCAGCGGCGCGAAGCTGCTTTCGGCATTGAGCAGATTGTGGGCGAGGACGCCGGTGTCGGAGCCGTAGAGGCCAGGCGGGTTCTCGAACGTCACCGGCAGCGGGCCGGCGCCCGGCACCAGCGGCCGTGCATCCGGCGTCGGCGGCACGAGCGTGCCGTCGGCTGATATCATGCGGTAGGGCGCGAGCGAGGCGGCGGCGGCTTCTGCATTGGCGACCGCCGCACCCTGGTTGCGCGACAGTTGCACGATGCGGCGCAGCATCTCGACGAAGCTGCCGGAGATCGGTAGGTTCGACCAGGTCGCCTCCGGCGTGACATGGAACAGGACGAGCGTGCCCTTGCCCTTCTTCATCCCGGTCACCAGCGGCGTGCCGTCGGCAAGCGTGGCCCAGCTGCGCTCGACGATATCGGGCGTCGGCTCGGCCAGCACCTGCCTGGTGACGGTGACCTCGGCGGGCGGAGCGAGATCGGCGAAGGGGCCGGTCTTCGGAAAATCGGTGACCGGCTGCGGCGTCGTCCACGACAGCGCGCCGCCGAGCGAGCGCTCGCCGGTGCGCAGCCTGACCGGCAGCAGGTCGTCGTCATTGCCGGCGGCGACCAGCCGCGAGCCGGCGAACCGCACCAGCGTGCCGCCATTGTCGACCCAGTCGACCAGCCTTTGCCGCACCTGTTGCGGAATGGTGCCGACATCGGCCATGACGATCATCGCCGGCTTCTGGTCGAGGAGCTGCGGGATGGCGTCGGCAAGGTCGGCGCTCGACGGCTCGGCCAGATCGGCGAAGGGCTGCAGCGCGCGGCGGATGTAGTACAGCGGCGACAGAAGCGGCTGCGCCTGGTCGGCTTCGGCCTGCGACAGCAGTCCGACGCGGCGGCGCTTGGAACTCTCGTCGAGCACGCGGACGGCGCCGGCCTGCCGCTGACCGTCGATCGCGATCGAGGCGAAGTCGTTGCGCAGCTCGAAAGGCACCGCCATCGTGCCGGTGGCGGTGGATTCGCCCGGTGAGAAGGTCAGCGTGGCGTCGGCGATGCGGCGGCCCTTGTCGTCGAAGGCGCCGGCAGTCACCTGAGCCGGCGCCGGATCGCCCGGCACGCGGATGGCGGTCAGCTCGAAGCCGTCCACCTGGTTGTCGGCGCCGGTCAGGCCGATCAAGCCAGGCCGGTCGGAAGCGGCCCAGACGACACGGGCGGCGTTCTTCGACAGAAGCGTGTTGAAGGCGGCCTCGTCGCCTTCCGCCGCCAGACCGTCGGCGAGCACGGCGACGCTGGCGCCCGGCAAGCTCTCCAGGGTTGCCGCGACGCGGGCGTAGACGGCCGGCCGGTCGGTCGGGATCGGCCGCGGCTTTCCCGCGCGCAGCCGGTCGAGCGCGGTGGCGGCGTCGAAGGGACCGATCTCGGCATTCGGCTTCTCGGCGGTGAAGGCGATGATGACAGGCACGTCGTTAGAGCTGGCATCGGCGATCAGCCGTTCGGCAGTGGCGACGCGCTGGGCCCAGTCGGCGGCACTTGCCCAGTCATTGTCGATGACCAGCGCAAGCGCGGCGCCCTCGGCCGGCAGTCTTTCACGCGGGTTGAAGACAGGTTCGGCCAGCGCCGCAACGATAAGGGCCGCCATCAGCAGCCTGAGCAGCGTCAGCCACCACGGACTCTGTTGCGGCGTCTCCTCGCGCTTCAGCACGCGGGCCAGGATCTTCAGCGGCGGGAAGATTTCGGTCTGCGGCTTGGGCGGGGTGAACCGCAAAAGCCACCAGATCACCGGCAGGGCCAGGAGCCCCCACAGCACCATCGGCGCCCCGAAGGAGAGCGGCAGCCAGCTCATGCGCGGATCCTCCCGGCTGAGCTGCCATCGACGGTCATCGCCATGTGGACACGCACCAAGGCATCGGAGGCGAGGCGGTCGGTGTGGTTGACGGTAAAGCTCCAGCCTAGGCGCTTGCACCAGTCGGTCAGTTCCTGGCGGCGGGCGATGTAAAGCAGTCGGTAGTCATCGCCCAGCGTTTCGGCGCGGCCGGCGGTCAGCTTGTCGCCGGTTTCGGGATCGGTGAATTCGGTGCGGCCGGCATAGGGGAATCTCTCCTCGGCCGGGTCGGCGACCTCGATCAGATGGGCACGCACGCCGTGGCGGGCGAGCACGTCAAGCCAGGCGATGGTCTCCTCGACCGGATCGAGGAAGTCGCTGACGATGACGATGTCGCAGAAGCGGCGGATTGCGGACAGGTCGGGCTTTGCCGGCAGTTCGCCGGCATGGCTGAGTTGTGCTGCGATCCGCTCGGCGCCGTTGCGGGCGGTGAACGGATCGGTCAGCCCGGGCCAGGCGATGCGCTCGCCGCTGCGCGACAGAAGCTCGGCCATGGCCAGCGCCAGCACCAGCGCGCGGGACTCCTTCGAGACGGTGGCGCCGGTCGATTTGTAGAGCATCGAAGGCGAGGGATCTGCCCACAGCCACACCGTATGGGCGGCCTCCCATTCGCGGTCTCGCACATAGATGTGGTCGTCGCGAGCCGAACGGCGCCAGTCGATGCGTGACGAATCGCCTTCGACATAGGGCCGGAATTGCCAGAAATTCTCGCCGATGCCGCGCTTGCGGCGGCCGTGCCAGCCGGCGATCACCGTGTTGACGATGCGGCGCGCCTCGACCAGCAGGTCCGGCACCAGCGACGCCCGCAACCGGCCGCGGGCGAGCGCGTCACGCCTCGCCGCCGGTGCCTGGGCCTCGCCTATACGCGCCATCAGATGCCTTTTGCCAGTTTCGCCACCACGTCGCGCACGGTCGTGCCCTCAGCACGGGCGGCAAAGGTCAGCGCCATGCGGTGCTGCAGCACCGGCTCGGCCAGCGCTCTGATATCGTCGATCGACGGCGCCAGCCGTCCGTCATAGAGGGCGCGGGCGCGGGCGCACAGTGTCAGCGACTGGCTGGCGCGCGGGCCCGGGCCCCAGGCGACGTGCTTGTCGGTCTCGGCATTGCCCTGGCCGGGGCGCGCCGAGCGCACCAGCTGGAGGATCGCCTCGACGACGCTTTCCGGCACCGGCATGCGGCGAATGAGGGTCTGGATCTCCTTCAGCCGCGCCGGCTGCAGCACGTTCTGCGCCTTGGCGTCCTCGATGCCGGTGGTCTCCAGGAGGATGCGGCGCTCCGCATCGATTTCAGGATAGAGGATATCGACCTGCATCAGGAAACGGTCAAGTTGCGCCTCGGGCAGCGGATAGGTGCCTTCCTGCTCCAGCGGGTTCTGCGTCGCCAGCACGTGGAAGGGCGCCGGCAGGTCGTGGCGGACACCGGCAATGGTGACGTGGTATTCCTGCATCGACTGCAGCAGCGCCGACTGGGTGCGCGGCGAGGCGCGGTTGATCTCGTCGGCCATCAGCAGCTGCGCGAAGATCGGCCCGGAGATGAAGCGGAACGAGCGCTTGCCGAATTCGTCCTGCTCCATCACCTCGGAGCCGAGAATATCGGACGGCATCAGGTCGGGCGTGAACTGGATGCGGCGGGAATCGAGGCCGAGCACGATGCCCAGCGTCTCGACCAGCTTGGTCTTGGCGAGGCCGGGCACGCCGACCAGCAGCGCGTGGCCGCCGGCGAGCAGCGCCACCAGCGTGCGTTCGACGACGCTTTCCTGGCCGAAGATGACGCGGCCGACGCCCTCGCGAACCCTGGAAATGTCGGCCAGCGCCGTCTCGGCCTGGGCGATCATGTCCTTTTCGCTGATCGGGCTTTCCTTGATCATCACGCTCATGCAGCATCGATCCTTCTCGTTGGAAATACCGGCTTGCAGCTTCGACGCCACAGAGTGCCGCGATTCGGCCTCACGTGGCGCCTGTCTTTGAACTTAAATCACAGACTTAGGCTGACAAGCGGAACAACAGTGACTATTTCGTGACCATGACAGAACGCGCCGACGATCGTGAAGGAAGTTTGACGACCGCGACCGAGGCGCGCGGACTGGAGGCGCTGATCTCGCGTGCCGCCCGCGCTGGCAAGGGGCCGGCGCCGGTGGATCGTTGGAATCCGGCCTTTTGCGGCGATCTCGACATGGAGATCAGACAGGACGGCACCTGGTTCTACCAGGGCACGCCGATCGGCCGCATGCCGCTGGTGCAGCTGTTTTCCTCCGTGCTGCGCAAGGACGAAGACGGCCGGACCTATCTGGTGACGCCGGTGGAAAAGGTCGGCATCCGCGTCGTCGACGCGCCGTTCATCGCCGTCGAAATGGATGTTTGCGGCACCGGCGATGGCCAAGTCATCACCTTTCGTACCAATGTCGGCGATGTGGTCGAGGCCGGGCCGGAGCGTCCGCTGCGCTTTGTCGACGAGGACGCGACCGGCGGCCTGAAACCCTATGTGCTGGTGCGCGGACGGCTGGAGGCGCTGGTGGCGCGGCCGGTCATGTATGAACTGGTCGAGCATGGCGAGGAGATCGAGGTCGGCGGCCGAAGGATGTTTGCCGTCCGTTCAAAGGGTGCGGTCTATCCGATCATGCCGGCGGAAAACTGCAGCGGCTGAGCGCATGATCGGGCAGCCAAACGGCCAGCGCAAGCCGGATTGGGGCATGATGGACCAGGTGACGCTATGGACCAGGTGACGCTATGGACCAGGTGACGGGGGCGCCGTTTTCGGCCGCGGATTTTCGCGCCCGCGTCGCGGCGCAGCCGCTGGCGCATGCCGCCGACGATTATGGCGACCATCGCTTCAACCCTGGACATCCGCGTTTGAAGCTCGCAAAGGCGCTGCGCGATGCCGCCGTGCTGATCCCGGTGGTCGATCACGGACGCGACGCCACGGTTCTGCTGACCAAGCGGGCGGAAAAGCTGCGCAACCATTCGGGGCAGGTGGCCTTTCCCGGAGGCACGATCGATCCTACCGACCCGAGCCCGGAGGCGGCGGCATTGCGCGAGACATTCGAGGAGATCGGGCTCAGCCAGGACCGGGTCGAGATCATTGGCCGCATGCCCGATTACGTCTCCGGCAGTGGCTACCGGATCGCCCCGGTGCTGGGAATAGTGCGGCCGGATTTTTCACTGACGCTGAATTCCGAGGAGGTCGACGCCGCCTTCGAAGTGCCGCTGCGCTTTCTGATGGACCCGGCCAACCACGGCCGCGACAGCCGCATGTGGAACGATCTCGAATGGGTCTTCTACGAAATGCCCTATGACGGACAACGCATCTGGGGCGTCACCGCGGGCATCATCCGCACCCTCTATGAAAGGCTCTATACGTGAGCGGTCGGATGTCGCTCGCGGGCAAAGCCGACTGGCTCGGGGAACGGCATTTGCAGCGCCTGCTGGCGGCTTTGGCGGATGGCGGCGAGGAGGCGCGCGTCGCCGGCGGTGCGGTGCGCAATGCGCTCATCGGCCAGCCGGTCGCCGACGTCGATATCGCCACCACTTGCCTGCCTGATGAAACCATCCGCCGCGCCGAGGCGGCGGGTTTCAAGGCCGTGCCGACCGGCCTCGAGCACGGCACCATTACGATTGTCGCCGGCGGGAAGCCGTTCGAGGTGACCACGCTGCGCGCCGACATCGAGACCGACGGACGGCGGGCCAAGGTGTTGTTCGGGCGCGACTGGAAGGCCGATGCGGAACGGCGCGATTTCACCATCAACGCGCTCTATGCCGAGGCCGACGGCACGATCGTCGACCTGGTCGGCGGCATTGCCGATATCGAGGCGCGCCGGTTGCGCTTCATCGGCGATCCGGAGGCGCGCATCCGCGAGGATTATCTGCGCATCCTGCGCTTTTTCCGCTTCTTCGCCTGGTATGGCGACGGCCGGCCGGATGCCGAAGGGCTGAAGGCTTGCGCCCGGCTCAAGCAGGGGCTTGGCCAACTCTCGGTCGAGCGCGTCTGGTCCGAACTGAAGAAGCTGCTGTCGGCCCCCGATCCATCGCGCGCCATGCTGTGGATGCGCCAGGCGGGCGTGCTCACCAGCGTTCTGCCGGAGAGCGAGAAATGGGGCATCGATGCGATCCATGCGCTGACCAGGGCCGAGAAGGATCTCGGCTGGACGCCGGACCCGCTGCTCAGGCTGGAAGCGATCGTGCCGCCGGACGCCGCGCGGATGAAGACGCTCGCCGAGCGGCTGAGGTTCTCCGTCAGCGACGCCGGTCGTCTCAGGCAGTGGGCGCTGACGGCGCCCGTCGAGCCGAAGACGACCGAAGCGGAACTCGCAAAACGGCTCTATCGCGGCGATCGTCAAGGCATTGACGATCGCTTGCGGCTGTCGCTCGCTTCCGCTCGAGCCCGAGCGGTCGAGGACAACGACGCGCTGCTCGAAGCTGGCGGCTTTTCGCGGCTGCTGGCCTTTGCCGCAAAATGGAAAAAGCCCGACTTTCCGCTGAAGGGCGCCGATCTGACGAGGCTTGGCGCGTCGCCCGGGCCGAAACTCGGTGCAACCCTGAAGAATCTCGAAAACGAGTGGATCGAATCCGGCTTTGCGCTGGATCGCGGCGCACTTCTCGAGCGCGCCGCAGAAGCACTCGAAAATTAGGCAATCAGGCCGCGTCGCGAGCCTTTTCGATGCGCGAACGGATCGCTTCGATCATCGTCTCGCGAATGATCGTCTCGCCATGCGTCTCACGCATATGCTCGACGGCGCGCCGCATGATCTCGGCTTCCTCGTCGGCGCGCGTATGCCAGTCACAACCCGGAACGAGCGAGCCGCAGTGGAATTCCTTCATCGGATTTCTCCCTTTTCCTCCTCGGGCGCCGCATCTGCTCTGACACGGAGCTCCCAGCACCTTTGATCGACGCATGATCTCTGTCGGAAACCGGTTCGGTTTTCGGGTCATGCGCTGGCCGAACCAGCATAACACGATCGGATGGTTTTTGGTTGCCGCACGGACCGAAAAAGGCGGAGCATCGCTGCTCCGCCCTCTTGACGCTACCCCGGAGGCAAGACCTCGTCTTGCTCCAGCGGGCAGCCGATCACTTGACGATCCTGACTGCCTCGGCAATTTTGTGCTTGCCGCTCATGTCCCACGAAACGCGGACCTTTTCGCCGGCCTTCAGGCCAGGATTCTTGAAGGCCTTGGGCAGCGTAAAGGTAGATCCGTTATCCAGAACAAGGCTCATCGCCGTTCCATCGTAGGTCTTGACCGTGCCCGTGGTGTGCTTGACCGCTGCGAAGGCAGCGCCACCAGAGGCAAGAACGGCAGCAGCCGCAAACGACATAATAAGCTTGCGCATGGCATGCTCTCCTGGAAAATGAGGGCACAATCTTGGGAAGGTGCCCCACTCAATCATGGGCCGTCCGGTCGCGTCGGGTCGCGGTTCCAGGGAGGCGAGAACCGCCGGCGTTTCCCGGCCCGGAACGAAAAATAGTCCTGTTTTTTCAAGTGGATATTAGACGAAAAAGATATTCTGCGCGCCACATTCGCCGCCAAAATCCTGCGAATTGGACCTGATTGCGGCTCACGTCCGACTCACCGAGATTTTACGGCCATTTCACCTCTGGCGGTAGGCTGGACAGGATCGCGGCAACGTTGCCGCCGGTCTTCAGCCCGAAGATGGTGCCGCGATCGTGAAGCAAGTTGAATTCGACATAGCGGCCGCGGCGAATGAGCTGTTCTTCGCGGTCGCCGTCGGTCCAGTTGTCGTTGAAATTGGCCCGCGCCAGATGCCCGTAGACGACGAGAAAAGATCGCCCGACATCCTGGACGAAGTTGAAATCGGCGTTCCAGCCGCCTCTGTCCTCGTCCGAATGCAGCCAGTCGAAGAAGATGCCGCCGGTGCCGCGCGGTTCATTGCGGTGCGGCAGATAGAAATACTCGTCGCACCAGGCCTTGAATTTCGCATAGTCGGCGACGCCAGCGTGCTTATTGCAGGCGAATTGCATGGCGCGGTGGAAGGCGACCGTGTCCGGGTCCTCCTGGGTGCGGCGACGGTCGAGCACCGGCGTCAGGTCGGCGCCGCCGCCGAACCACTGGCGCGAGGTGACGACCATGCGCGTGTTCATGTGCACGGCCGGCACGTTGGGGTTCCACGGATGGGCGATCAGCGAAATGCCGCTTGCCCAGAAGCGCGGGTCTTCCTCGGCGCCCGGCATCTGCTTCCTGAACTCCGGCGAGAACTCGCCATGGACCGTCGAGGTGTGGACGCCGACCTTTTCGAAGACGCGGCCACGCATCATCGACATGGTGCCGCCGCCGCCCTTGCCGGCGTCGCGCTCCCACGGCGTCTTTTCGAAGCGGCCGGGCGACCATGAAGCCTGCGGCCCCTGCAGGTCCAGCTCGATCTGCTCGAAGGCGGCACAGATGCGCTCGCGCAACGTCTCGAACCACAGCCGCGCCTTCATCTTCTTCTGCTCGATGTCGGCCGGCAGCCCCGCCGGTATTTCGGGTCGTTCCAAATGCTGTCTCCGGTTGTGGGGCGCGCACCCCGACAAATGACTCGTCTTTTCCGGCAGCGATCCCTAATCTCTTAGGTGCAAGGGTCAAGTGTGAATGGAGTTCTTTCGTGCGCACCCCGGCAAGACCGCCGCTGGATGGCCTGAAGAAGAGGCTCGACCGTTCGCGTGCCGAGCGCGAGCGCATGCCGCGCGACGGGTTCCTGCGCGAGACCTTCGTCCTGCCGCGCTCCGATGCGCGGCTCAAGGCGAAGGAATGGTTCGAGCGTTTTCCCAAGCAGGCGTACTGGACCGAGATCGAAAGCTGGTTCGAGCGGCCGGGCGACGTCATCGAATTCACCATCAGGCGATTGCCCGCGGCGGATTAGCGAGTGACCAACAACCGCCTTGCGCCCGGGCCTTGGGCGCTCAGCCGGTCTTCCTTGTTTCGCAACGGGCATCTGTCGATCGACATGCAGCCGCAGCCGATGCAGTCGGTCAACCCGTCGCGCAGCTTTTTCAGCTGGGCAATCTTCTGGTCGAGTTGGTCACGCCAGGCGGTTGAAAGCAAATTCCAATCCTCGCGCGTCGGGGTGCGGCCTTCAGGCAGGGATGCCAATGCCTCGCCGATCTCGGCCAGCGAGATGCCGACCTCCTGTGCCACCTTGATGATCGCCACCCGCCGCAGCACGTCGCGGCCGTAGCGCCGCTGGTTGCCTGATGTGCGGTGGCTGCGGATCAGTCCGCGCGCCTCATAGAAATGCAGCGCCGACACCGCCACCCCGCTGCGCGTCGCCACCTGGCCGACTGTCAATTCCGTTGCCGCAGCCATTCGAATTTTCCGCTTGACCTCAAGTTAAGTTGAGCTTGTAACGAAGAAACCTGTGATATGCAAACCGCAGGAGAAGGCGATGTGCGCCTGGGTGAGAATGACGAGAGACGGTGCAGTCGTCGGCCAGAAAGCGGCTATAATCGCTGCCCCCACTGAGGGTCTGCAAATCCTATGCGAGCTGCCGGATCGCCTCGCCGGCCACCATGGCGACGGAAAGCGCGACGTTGATGCTGCGCGCGCCCGGCTGCATCGGGATGACCAGTCGCGCATCCGCCGCCTCGTGGACAGGATCCGGCACGCCTGCGGATTCACGGCCGAACAAAAGAATGTCGGCGTCGGTGAAGGCGAAATCGGTGTAGGCGGTCGCGGCTCTGGTCGACAGCAGCACCAGCCGCCGCGCTTCGCCTCTGCGCCAGTTCTCGAAGGCGTGCCAGTCGACATGCCGGGTCAGCGCCGCCATTTCGAGATAGTCCATGCCGGCCCGTTTCAGCGCCCGGTCGGAGAGCGGGAAGCCGGCCGGCTCGATGATGTCGACGCCGAGACCGAGGCAAGCCGCGAAGCGCAGGATTGTCCCGGTGTTGCCGGCGATATCCGGCTGGTAGAGCGCGATGCGGAGACGGTTGTTCATTTCCACGCCATTTTGATCCGTGGCAGATCGGCCACAGGGGTCGCGCGGTTTTGGAAATTGCTGGACTGGCGGGTGGTCATTTTCTGCGAAGTCGGTTATACGCCGGGCATTGTCAACCCGAACCGATGGAGGGGTAATTCATGATGATCATGCACATCCAGCGCCCCTCATGTGGGCTTACCAGCCTGCCGGCGGTTTCGGTACGACGATTATCCTGACGCTTTAGACTTCGATCGCACCGACTCCCGCCGAAACTTTTTTTCGGTCTTCGAAGGAATCCTGCGATGTTTTTCAAGCTGTCGAAGGGGCTGAACGCCCCACCTGAACACGCCTCTATTCAATCCCTGCCTTCGCTGGCCCCGCCTTTCGCCCGCCATTCGCCCGCGAACCGGCCGGACTTTTTCCCTATTTTCACATGGAGGACGGACCGATGTTCGATCCCTGCAAGATTCCCGGCTCGAGAAACCTGCACGAGCGCAGGATGGCGACATGGGCGCTTCTGGTCGGCGAAACCTACTCGTCGGCGGTTCACGCCGAAACCCGCCGGCGCCCGCATCGCGGCATGCTGCCGGACGTGGATTTCTCGCGCGCGGTTCCCGACCGCAGCCGCCCGTCGCTGGTGCGCCGGATCATCAGGCTGATCCGCCCTGGCGCAAAAACCGGCGCGAAACTCCGGGTCGTCGAGACAGCGCTGTCAGGATCATCAAACGAGCCTGTCGGCGAAAAGCCCGCGACATCCTATATTGCGCGGAGCAGGATCGGCGGCCCGGGTGATTCCGGGACGCCGGTCCTTGCCGCCACGCGATCCCATGACGCCATGCGCTCCCAGGACGCTAAGCGTTCTCGCGCCGCGTGAGCGAAAACAAGCACATGAGTACCAAGACAATGTTCCGCTGGTTTGAAACAAGGCTCGATCCGTTCCCTGTCGAGGAGCCGGTCGAGCCGCCGAAGACGCTGATCGCCTTCTGCGTCCACTATACGCGCGGCGCCTGGCCCTACATCGCGATCGATGCGATGCTGGTGACGGCTATCGCCCTTGCCGAGGTGTGGATGTTCGGCTTCATGGGCCGGATCGTCGACTGGCTGTCGGCGCAGAATCGCGAGACATTCCTGCAGACCGAGGGCTGGAAGCTCGCCGGCATGGCTTTCATCGTGGTGTTCGCGCTGCCGGCGACGGTCTGGTTCCATGCGCTCCTCAACCAGCAGACGCTGATGGGCAACTATCCGATGCGTATCCGCTGGCAGGTGCATCGCTATTTGCTCAAGCAGTCGATGGCCTTCTACCAGGACGAGTTCGCCGGACGCATCGCGACCAAGCTGATGCAGACGGCGCTCGCCGTGCGCGAATGCGTCATCAAGCTCATCGACGTGCTCAATTATGTCGTGGTCTATTTCCTCGGCATGCTGTTCATTGTCGGCTCGGCCGACTGGCGGCTGGCGGCACCGCTTGCCGTCTGGCTTGCCGGCTATGTCTTGCTCCTGCGCTATTTCATCCCGCGATTGGGCAAGGTCGGCGAGGAGCAGGCCAACGCGCGCTCGACCATGACCGGCCGCGTCGTCGACAGCTACTCCAACATCCAGACGGTCAAGCTGTTCTCGCATGCGCGGCGCGAGGCGTCCTTCGCCCGGGAAGGCATGGCCGGCTTTCTCGATACGGTCTACCGGTCGATGCGGCTGGTGACGCAGCTCTATGGCCTGCTCTACGTCCTGAACTCACTGCTGTTGTTTTCGGTCACTGCGATCTCGCTGTGGCTGTGGCTCGGCCAGGTAGTGACGATCGGCGCCGTCGCCCTGGTCATAGGGCTCGTTCTTCGGCTCTGGGGCATGTCGCAATGGATCATGTGGGAGATGTCCACCCTCTTCGAGAATATCGGCACGGTGCAGGACGGCATCAGCTCGATCTCGCTACCGCGCGTCGTCGAAGACAGGCCTGGCGCCAAGGACATTGTCGTGACCAAGGGCGAGATCCGTTTCGAGGACATCCGCTTCCACTACGGCAAGCAAAAAGGCATGATCGAAAGCCTGTCGCTGACGGTGAAGCCGGGCGAAAAGGTCGGCATCGTCGGCCGCTCGGGCGCCGGCAAGTCGACGCTGGTCAACCTTCTGTTGCGCTTCTACGACCTTGAAGCTGGCCGGATCCTGATCGACGGCCAGGACATCGCGGCGGTGACGCAGGATTCGCTGCGCGCCCAGATCGCCATGGTCACGCAGGACACCTCGCTGCTGCATCGCTCAGTGCGCGAGAACATCCTATATGGCCGACCGGACGCCAGCAACGAGATGCTGGTCGAGGCAGCAAGCCGCGCTGAGGCGCTTGATTTCATATCAAAGCTTTCGGATGCCAGTGGCCGCACGGGTTTCGATGCGCATGTCGGCGATCGCGGCGTCAAATTGTCCGGCGGGCAGCGGCAACGCATCGCGATTGCCCGTGTTATGCTGAAGGACGCGCCGATCCTCATCCTCGACGAGGCGACGTCTGCGCTGGATTCGGAGGCCGAGGCGGCGATCCAGGAGAACCTTTACAAGCTCATGCGAGGCAAGACCGTCATCGCCATAGCGCACCGGCTCTCGACCATCGCGGCGATGGATCGGCTCGTCGTCATGGACAAGGGTCGCGTCATCGAGGAAGGCTCGCATGAGGAACTCGTCGCCAGCGGCGGGCTCTATGCGCAGCTTTGGCAGCGTCAGTCGGGCGGCTTCCTGCTCGACGAGGGTGCGGCCGCCAACGATGCCATCGTTAGGGGTCAAGCCGCAGAATGAAGGGCAGCAGAATGATGGGCCGCAGAATGATGGCACCAGAATGATGATTGCCGTCTATCGCTGGTTCGAGAACTGGGTCTATCCGTTCAGGGAGCCCGCGGGCCTTCGGCCACCGGTCAGCGTCAGCGGTTTCCTCTGGCACTATGTCGGCCAGGCGAAGGTCGCCTTCTTCGCCATGCTGGTCATCGGCGGCATTGCACCGCTGGTCGAAGCCGGACTGTTCTACTTCGTCGGCAGGCTGGTCGACATTCTCGACCAACTCCCCGGCGAGCGCAGCTGGGACGCGCTGTGGACCGCCGCCGGTCCCGAGCTTGTCTTCATGGCCGCCGTGGTGCTGATCGCCCGCACCATCGTCGTCGGCCTGGCGGCGCTGGTCGACGAGCAGACGATCACCCCCGGCTTCTACAATCTGGTGCGCTGGCAGGCGCACCGCCATGTCTCGCGCCAGTCCTACGCCTTCTTCCAAAACGATTTCGCCGGCCGCATCGCGACAAAAGTCTGGCAGGCCGGGCAAGCGACCGGCGATTTGATGCAAAGTTTCATCGAGGTCGTCTGGTTCATGGTCGTCTATACGGTGACGACGCTGGTTCTGGTCGCCGGCCTCGATCTCAGGCTGGCGGTGCTGGTGGTGATCTGGATCACCGCCTTCGGCTGGCTGGCCAAGAGCTATCTGCCGGCGATCCGCAAGCATGCCGAGGCAACCGCAGAGGCCGGTTCGATGATCACCGGCCGCATCGTCGATTCCTACTCGAACGTGCAGACGCTGAAGCTGTTCTCCGCCGACGGCGACGACCGTTACATCAGGAGCGGTTTCGATATCTATCTCGACGCGCTGCGCCCGTTCACCCGCAGGCTGACCGGCGTGCGCATGGCGCTGACGACGCTGTCGGGGATCATGATCACCGCGATCGCCTGTTTTGCCGTCTATCTCTGGGTCGAAGGATCGATCACCGTCGGCGCCGTCGCCTTCACATTGTCACTGGTGCTGCGGCTCAACATGCTGCTCGTCCGGCTGATGATGCAGCTCAACGGCATCCTGCGCAATCTCGGCGTGCTGGAAAACTCGAAGGCGCTGATCTCGCAGCCGCTCGGCCTGACCGACGCACCCGACGCCAGGGAGCTTGTCGTGACCGGCGGCCGGATCGACGTGAAGAAGGTCGAGTTCCACTATGGCAAGGGGTTCGGCGTGCTCAACGGCATCGACCTTGTCGTGCGGCCGGGCGAGAAGGTCGGACTGGTCGGGCCGTCCGGCGCCGGCAAGACGACGCTGGCCAATCTGATCCTGCGCCTCTACGACCTCGAGGGCGGCAAGATCACCATCGACGGCCAGGACGTCTCAAAGGTGACGCAGAATTCGCTGCGCGCCAACATCGGCGTCGTCAGCCAGGATACCGCGCTTTTCCACCGTTCCTTGCGCGACAACATCAAGCTCGGCATGCCGGAAGCAACCGACGCCGAGGTGATCGCGGCCGCGAAGAAGGCCGAGGCGCACGACTTCATCCTCGACTTGCGCGACAATCGCGATCGCCAGGGCTATGAGGCCTTTGTCGGCGAGCGCGGCGTGAAACTGTCGGGCGGCCAGCGCCAGCGCGTGGCGATCGCCCGCGTCTTCCTCAAGGACGCGCCGATCCTGATACTCGACGAGGCGACGTCGGCGCTCGATTCCGACATCGAGGCGGCCATCCAGGAAAATCTGGCGCGGCTGATGGAGAACAAGACGGTCATCGCCATCGCGCACCGGCTGTCGACCATCGCCGCACTCGATCGCCTGGTGGTGCTCGACAGCGGCCGCATCGTCGAGCAAGGCACGCATGACGAGTTGGTCGCGCTCGACGGGCTCTACGCGCGGCTGTGGAAGCGGCAGTCCGGCGGCTTCCTGTTCAACGAGGAGAGCGTGCTGGAGGAGACGCGGCCGGCGGAGTAGGGCCAGATTTCAGCAAAACCGGAGTGAATCATGTCGGTGCGAATGCCATCGAATTTCGGACGGCCGGGGGCGCAGGAGAGCGCGCTCGACCTGCTCGGCCATGAAATCCTCGGCGAAAAGGCGGCGGCGCTCGGCCGCGCCGGCCGGCGCGTGGATGAAACGCTGGCGAGATTGCGTGAACATGGCGACGATGGCGAACATCGTGCCCGGCTGCTCAAGGACGCGGCCGAGGCGGTGCACGCCTACTTCATCCAGCGCGAATTGTGCGGCTTGCGCAAGCACGACGCGGTGATCCGGGAATACAATATTCCAAAAGCCGTGCTGGCCAGGCTCGGCGCGAAATAGACAAGAGTGTTGAAAATCTGATGGCACCGAAGACGAAAATACCGATTTCGACCTTTTCCAGTCGTCCAGATTCGCTCGCGCTGCGGAATAAGTTGACCCAACGCAGTCATTGCCGCCACACAGGCGGGATGTCTGGTTGCACGGCGGAAGCGGACCCCTTGCGGTTAGTTCGGCGCCCCTCCCCAAAAGGCACCATTTCCACTAGGATGTTGCGAGATCGCGGGAGGGTTCCGGCTTGGATCGCGTTCATCGCAGAATGGCTACCATCCTCGCTGCCGACGCAGTTGGCTATAGCCGTCTGACAGGCAGAGACGAGGAAGGGACGCTTGCGACGCTGCGGGCGCATCGTCAGATCATTGACCGGGTAATCGAGCAACATGAGGGGCGGATATTCGGGAGCGCTGGGGACAGCGTCATCGCCGAGTTCGCGAGCCCTGTCGAAGCAGTTCGGTGCGCGACCGAAATCCAATTCGAGGTCGACAAACAAAATGCTGAGCTTTCCGAGGTGAGCCGGCTGCGCTTTCGGATCGGCATAAATCTCGGCGATGTCGTCGTAGAGGGCGACAATCTCATGGGCGACGGTGTGAACGTCGCTGCCCGTCTGGAAGCGCTGTCACACCCGGGTGGATTGTGCATTTCGGAAGCGGTCTACGCACAGGCACGCGATCGGCTCTCGCTCGAATTCGTCGATCTTGGCGAGCACAGGGTGAAGAACATCGCTCGGCCTGTACACGCCTACCGCGTGCCACTCGCCTCGGAGGAGCAGGTCACGTCGCCTTTTCGAGGTCTCAACCCCTTCGAGTTCGAAAACGCTGATCTCTTCTTCGGCCGCGCTCGAGCCACTGCTGCCTGCTTGGAACGGCTCGAGCAGCAGGCTGCCAAGGGCAAGGCATTCCTGCTCATTTATGGGATGAGCGGCTCCGGCAAATCTTCTCTCCTTCGAGCAGGGCTGCTGCCTTCCATCACTCGACCCGGCGCAGTGGCTGGCATCAATTTTTGGCGCCGCTGTCTGGTCCGCCCGTCGGATGGGTCTGATCCGGTCACATCATTGGCTGCGGGGCTGCTTCGGGAAGACGCACTCCCCGAGCTTGGCTGCGAACCGGCAGCGTTGGCTCGACTCTGTCGGAGTTCGTCTGATCGAGCTTTGGCGCTGATACGCCACGCCCACGCCAAAGCTGCGGCCGCAGCAGGTTCGGTCCCTACGCAACTGCGTCTGATAGTTGCCCTCGATCAGATGGAGGAGTTGTTCACGACGGAGAAGGACCCGGCGTCGCGCGAAGTGCTGGTGCGGCTCCTCGCGGCGCTCGCCGGCAGTGGACTGGCTTGGGTGATTGCGACGATCAGATCGGATTTCTTTCACCGTTGCGGCGAAGTCCCCGGTTTCTCGGGGCTGAAGGATGGGCTCGGCAGCTACGAGCTCTTGCCGCCGTCCGGCCCTGAGATCGCCCAGATTATCCGCGAGCCGGCCAGCGCCGCCGGGCTGCGTTTCGAGGAGAGTCCCGATCGGGGGCGGCTCGACGATGTGCTGCAACATGCCGCAGCTGCCGATCCCGGATCCTTGCCGCTTCTCGAATTTGTGCTCGACGCTCTGTACGAGGCGGGGCGGGAGCAGCGCATTTTGGCCTTTGCTGCGTATCAGGCCCTTGGCGGTCTCGAAGGGGCGATCGCGCGCCGTGCCAACGAAGTCGTCGACGCGCTCCCGCCGGACATCCAGGATGAGCTGCCAGTCGTGTTGCGTGCCCTTACCACGGTGCGCCCGGGTGATGAAGCCGTTGCGGGACGTCCTGCCTTGCGTGCGGAAGTCACGGGCACGCCTCAGCGATTGGCTCTCGTTGAGGCGTTGGTCGCCGCTCGCCTCCTCGTCAGCGATGAGGATGCCGCAGGCCACGTCTTCGTTCGCGTGGCCCATGAAGCTTTGTTGAGCCGCTGGCCGCGCGCCGGCGACATTGTCAATGCAAACAGAAGCTTCCTCGAGACGCGGGCTCGGCTCGCGGCTGACGCCCATCGCTGGCATTTGGATAACAGGAACCAGGAACTCCTCCTGCCATCCGGCAAGCGTCTGGCCGAAGGCGAGGAACTGCTGCAGTCGAGACGGGAAGAAGTCGACGATCAGGTCATCGCCTACATCGAGGCTTCTTCGCGTGCCCAGAACGAGCGGGAGGAGAAGGACCGGCAAGGCGAGCGGGCACTGATTGAGGCCGCTGAAGCTGCAAGACGCGAACGCCTCGAGCGAGAGGCTGAACGTCTGGAGCGCGAGGCCGAACGCCGTACTCTCGCAGCCACGGCAGCGGGCCGGCTCGCGCGACGCACACGCTACGCTGCGATCGTGGCAACCGTATTGGCTCTCATAGCCTGCGCGGGCGCGTTCTTCGGGTTTAAAGGACAACAGGAAGCAACGCGGCAAGCGGAGTTGGCGGAACAGAGCGCGGACAAGGCGAGGTCGGCCGAAAAGGACGCCCTCGCAGCACGAGACCAGGCGCTCCGCAACCAGTCTCTTTCGCTCTCGCTTCTCTCAAAGCAAACCGCAGCGAGCGGCGTTACGGAAACCGCGATCCTGTTGGCGCTGGAGGCCTTGCCGAAGAGCGGAGCGAAGCCTGCGCGACCACATCTCTTTGAAGCGGAGGCCGCACTTTTCAACGCTCTGCTGGCACACTGCCAGACGATGGTGTTCAAACACGACGCCGAAGTGACGCAGGCCGTCTTCAATCGGACGGGCGATCGCATTGTCACTGCGTCCCACGACAAGACGGCACGCATTTGGGACGTCTCGAAAGGTACCGAGATTGCAGTCTTGAAGGGCCATCGGGGACCCGTGGAGAGAGTCGGATTCAGTCCGGACGGACGCCGGGTCATTACGGCCGCAAGGGACGGCACCGCGCGCATCTGGGATGCTGCGTCCGGTGAGCAACGTGCTGTGCTCGAGCCGTCCGGCGCCTATCCTACGGCTGTGTTCGATCCCAACGGCGAGCGGGTGCTGACAGAGGGATTAGACGTTCAGGCGTCACTCTGGGACGCTCGGACGGGAACGAAACTCCTGAGCGTAGGCAGCACCGGAGGTGCATCAGACATTGGAGATGCATTGGCCGACTTTAATCCGGATGGTCGCAGTTTTGCGACTTCCCAAGCGCGGAAGGTCTTCGTCTGGAATGCCACGGATGGCACTCTGATCCATGAATGGTATGTAGGCACTTGGGCATCCATGCTGACATTCAGCCCCGACGGAAGCCGGCTGTTGGTAGGCTCGTTGGGCACAATTTCATACAGTAGTTTGCCCGCCCTTTGGGACGTTGGGAACGGGACTGAGATCGCCAGACTGGCCGGTCACAAGAGCGACACCCAACTGCAGGGTGTCATCTTCAGTCACGGTGGCCGCCAGATCGCAACGGTCTCGCTCGATGGCAGCGCACGGATTTGGGACGGCAAGTCGGGAACCTTGCTTGACGTGCTTGGCCAGGAGACCCCGAACTTGAAACTGGCTGACATCGGTTATGACCCTGACAAGGAAATGAACAGCGCGTTCAGCCCCGACGATCGCCTCCTGGTGACCGCAGCCATCGACGGTCCGATACGCATCTGGGACGTCGGTCGAGCATCGCTGTTCACAACCATTGCCGGCCATGATGCCTTGATCGAACACGTGGAGTTCAGTCCGGTCGACAGCAACACTCTTCTCACCGCTTCACACGATGGCACCGCTCGCCTATGGGACGTCAACGGGATTCTGACGACGAATCTGCTGCATGAATATCCACCGACCTTTGCGGTCTTCAGTCCCGATAGCGTGCATCTTCTGACTGGAGGCGGGGACGCCGAAGTACACCTTTGGGATGTCACGACCGAACGCGAGATTGCCAAGTTCGACACAGGCGAGATCGTCCACAGTGCGACGTTCAGCCCGGATGGAACTCGGGTCGCAACCGTATCGCTCGCCGGCCGAGTTCTGGTCTGGGATGTTGCGAGTAAACGTCAGCTCGCGACCATCAAATCGCCCATTGGACTGCGTCATATTCAGTTCAGCCCGGCGGGAAGCCTTCTGGCGGCGGGTTCGGGTCGCGGTACCGCCCTGGTGTGGGACGCGGCGAGCGGCGCCAAAGTCGCCACCATCCCTTCAAGCGAGACGTTACCGCAGGTTGTTTTCAACCGGGATGGCGATCTCGTCTTCGCTGCGACCGGCAGCGCGGGACACCTGGTGAAACCCGACGGGACCGAACTGAAGAAACTGGTCGGGCACGAGCGCTCAATAACCGGCGCGGCATTCAGTCCGGATGGCCAACTGGTTGCCACGGCTTCGCTCGACCACACGGCGCGGATCTGGTCGGTCAAAGACGGACGCACCGTCGCGATCCTGAAAGGGCACAGCAACGAGCTGACAACAGTGTCCTTCAGCCAGGACGGCCGGTCCGTGCTGACTGCCTCACGCGACGGCACCGTACGAACCTGGGGCGTCCCAGAAGGAACGGAAAGAACAGTTCTAAGGGGACACAGTGGCGGAGTGAATAGTGCGCAATTCAGTGGCAATGGCGTTTATGTCGTGACGGCTTCATTCCAGGATCGCACGGTCCGTCTTTGGGCAGCTCAATCGGGGCGCCAGATGGCAGTACTTGTCAGTCCGGACGAGGAGAACAAGCGACCAGCCCTGACGCGCGCGGCCTTTAATTCGGATGGAACGAGGATAGTCATTGTATCCCATAATGAAGGCGTTCGCGTCATACGGGCTTTTCAGACACCCCAGGAACTCATCGATTTCGCGAAGCAAACTGTTCCACGCGAACTGACCGCGTGCGAACGGCGTCGCTTCTTCCTTCCCGTAGAAGGCGACGTTAGCGATTGTCCAAGCTGATGTCGCCCAACGCCCATGGCTGGTAACGTTACCTCGACGGCCACGCCGTAGCCCATCGCCGTTGTCTCAAAGGCGCGTATTGGATCTCATAGCGGTCGATGCTGAGCCGTTCGCAGCCGACTGCAGTGGCGTAACCTTGGCCGTGATGTCGACACTAGCGATGTCCGCTTTTGGAACATGGGAGGGGCCGGCGCAATGGCCGAGATGGGCGCAACCTTCCCGTTCTCAAACCGGAAGGAATGACCCAAAGCGGAAGTTTCGCTCGGTCGCGCTCGACGGGCTCTACGCGCGGCTGTGGAAGCGGCAGTCCGGGGCTTCCTGTTCAACGAGGAGAGCGTGCTGGAGGAGACGCGGCCGGCGGAGTAGGGCGCCGCGCCGGTCACAGAGACTTTCAGGAAATTGCGGCGAGACAGCACTCGGCTTGAAGCTGCCGATCCGTGGTTCACATCATCATCTCTATTCATGGTCTTTCTCCGAGAGCAGCCGATATCAGGCCGTTCGGTTTGCGGCGCATCGTCACTCGTCGCAACTGGCTCAGGTGCTTTTCAGCGTGCCGTTCATCCCTTCCGGATAGAAGCCGCCCTTGCTCACTCCGTCCTTGTCGGTGAGGTAGACGATCCGGAGCACCTCTTGCGGCGTTCTGGTGAACGCGATCGCATCGGGCGTCGACGGAACGATGTTGGCTTTTCCGTCCACCTGGATGCCCTGGTCCTTATCGTCCGATCCGTCGATTTTGTCTCGGGCATCGGAGACGGCGTTGGCGGCCTTCCAGGCTTCCTCTCCCTTCCGGTACAGCGTAGATCGGGCCATTCCCATGTGATACGCCTCGACCGCCAGGATGCCTGCGGCGGCGGCGAGGAAGTCCTTGTTTTTCAGAACTGTCGCAGCACCGGCATAGGCGGTGACGCCGACATCCTCGAACAGCATACCGCCGAGAACGAAGTTCGTTTCGTTGCCGAAGGGATCGAAGTCCGTACCGAGACCAGCCGCTTCCGCGACCGCCTTGAACCCCGCATCGAAATCGATTGCGGGCCGGTCAACGGCGTTGGCGCCAAGCGTCTTGCAATAGAAGCGAACGTGCGCGAGTTCGTTTTCCGCGATTTCCTGCATGAATTCGCCGATGGCCGGCGTCTCGAACGATACTTGCTTTCCACCAACGACGTCGCCGGGTTTCGAACCGGCATCGGCTGCGTCGATGCCTTTTCCGGTCGTGCCGCGGAGGTAGTATTCAGCCTCCATATATTCGAGGTTGAGCGCAAAGCGGAAAATGTCCTCGTCCGATATGTCCTGTGCCAATACCGGAGAAGGCCATGCGATTCCGCCGAGTGCCGCTCCGGCGCCGAGTACGACAAGTCCCTGAAGCGACTGACGCCGGGATAGGTGAAGTACGCCCTGCATGGCGGTCTCCTATGTTTGTTGATTCAACGCCGCTGTCAGCACCGCGGCGCCGAGTGCATTTGCCTGATGATTAGATGGTCCGGGCCGCCAAAATATTCCCGCGTCTTGCTACAACAGCCCCGCGAAAGGAGCCGGCGTAATCTCGGCGTGGACGGCGCCTACGTGCGCTCAGTCGCCGTGTTCAACGGATGAGTATCCTTTCGAACCAGGCGGATTTCGAGCCGATCTAAGACTGATTGCGCGAGGCGGTCACAACGGGCGCCGGCGAAGAGAAACGTATCCGTGAACACGGTGGCGAGCTTGTCCCCCAGCGCCTCGCGGAGCAGCCGGCGTGCGCGATAAAGACGGGTACTCACTGTCTGAGGTCGCAAGGCCAAAAGAAAAGCCGTTTCCTCAAGGCTCATTTCCTCGACGTCCCGCATGACAAAGACGATGCGAAAGGGCTCTGGCAAGCCACCGACGGCTCGCTCCAGGAGGCTGCGGATTTCAGCGAGAGCGGCCGCCTCTTCGGGATCAGGCTTGTGGGCGCTGAACGGAGCGGCCATGCCTTCGATGGCTTTCACGTCCACGGTAGGCCGCCTTTTCCGGCGGCGTCCCAGCGCCTCGTTCAGCGCGATCCGGGTGAGCCAGGTCGACAGCCGCGCCTCCGCGCGGAATTCGGCCAGATGGGTGAAGGCGTGGATATAGGTCTCCTGAAGTACGTCCTCGGCCTCGGTGTCGTCATTCAGGACGGCGCGGGCGACCCGGTGAAGCCGCTGATTGTGACGCTTGATGATTAACCAGAATGCGGCGGGGTCACGCAGTCGCGCGTGTTCAACCAGCCCCGCGTCGTCGAGGTCCTCGATCCTCACTGCCTCGGTGGATCCGGTCGGCTTCATCATAGGCGCTCCAGCTGCAATCAGCTTACTATGAGATAAGCGTTTTCCGGGTTTTCAGTCTGCAGCCCGGTCGAGACTTGGGACTCTAGCGGACCAGAGGTCTGCTCACCAAGCAAATCGGACGTTGTTGTGGAGCAGTTCCATGTTCCGCTTGTGGCGCTGCCTGCCGGTTCCGATGGGCAAAACGGACGGCCGCTTTCCATCCAACCTAGCCGTATGAGTCCGGACCGGCTTTGGCGCGCCAAAGAACGAACCCGCTCGC
>NZ_CAKXZT010000137.1:1309-36258 GCF_935825525.1 Mesorhizobium escarrei | reverse complement strand
CGCGGCGGCAAGGGAATGGCTCGATGGAACACAACGCATCTGGCATATCGCTCCGTTCTCGAAAATAAGCTGTGGACGAGGCATCCTGCTGGTATAAATGTTGGTACAAAAACAGAATTCTGTAACGTTTACAAGAATATATGGTAGCCTCTCCCGCTACCACCTTGCATATTGTCCTTGCCATTTGAGGACATCTCCGCTCCACAAGCACCGTCGGGGCCTGGCTTGGGTGTGTAACTGCACGAGCCTTTTTCCTATCTCGTGCCGCTTGGCAAGGTCGGGAACTTCGACTGTTTGCAATTCGCCTCTAGGATTTGGGCGCGAGATACGCTTGGGCTGTGAGAGGTAGGGGCGCATGGCGGGAAAGAGGTCCGGTAAAGTTTCCCGCAAGAAGGCCACGGTGACCACACGGTCGACCTCCGGTGTGGGAGAATCCGAGATGGTCAATACCAGTGAAATGATGCAGGTTCTACTGGACCACGTGACAAGCTTCTGCATATGGACCCTCTCGGGTAATACAAATTGAAAATTGCGCCCTCATGTTTCAAAACAGCTCGGTAGACCCGCGAGGATGGTTTCGTGCGGGTCGCCGATGGTCCTCAAGCCGAGAATTCTAAAAGACGTTCAACAATGACCCAGCACGTACACAACGCTCGAATTCTCATGTACAGCCACGACACGTTCGGGCTCGGCCACTTGCAGCGCTGCCGGACGATCGCGCATTCGCTGGTCGAGGATTTCCGCGGACTTCAGGTGCTTATCATTTCGGGTGCGACTATCGCTGGCGCCTTCGACTACCGCGCCCGTGTCGACTTCGTGAAGATCCCCAGCGTCATCAAGTTGCGCAACGGCGAATACACCTCGCTGGAAAAGGATATCGATCTGCATGAGACGCTAAGGATGCGCCAGTCGATCATCCGCCACACAGCCGAGACCTTCCGGCCGGATGTTTTCATCGTCGACAAGGAACCGCTCGGCCTGCGCGGTGAGATCGAGGACACGCTGTCCTACCTCAAGACGCGGGGTACCACGCTCGTGCTTGGCCTGCGCGAGGTGATGGACGCACCGCATCTGCTCGAAGCAGAGTGGGCACGCAGGGATGTGATGCGCAAGATAGGCCTGTTCTACGACAAGGTCTGGATCTATGGTCCGCCGGATTTCTACGATCCGTTGACCGGCTTGGATGTGCCGCCGGCTGTCAGGGCAAAGATGAAGTTCGTCGGTTTCCTGCAACGGAGCCTGCAGAAGAACGAGTTGCCCGGCCACCGCCCCGAGGGCGACTATATTCTCATTACCACCGGTGGCGGCGGTGACGGCGCCGAACTGATCCACAGCGTCATCGATGCCTATCAGCAGGATCCGCAATTGCAGCATAGGGCGCTGATCGTGCTTGGGCCTTACATGCCGGCGCGCAAGCGCAACAAGCTGCTCAAGAAGGGGTCCAAGATCCCCTATATCAAGATCATCGAGTTCGACAACCGCATGGAGGAGCTGATTGCCGGCGCCAAGGCAGTCGTTGCGATGGGCGGTTACAACACCTATTGCGAGATACTGTCTTTCGACAAGCCGGCGCTGATCGTGCCGCGCGTCAAGCCCCGCGAGGAACAACTGATCCGAGCACGGCGCGCAGCCGAACTCGGCCTCATCGAGATGCTTTTGCCGGAAGAAGCCGAGGATTCGCAGCGGTTTGCCAATGCACTGGAGGTGCTGCCGGACCGGCCCGGCCCATCGCAGAGCCATCCGCATCTGACGCTGGAAGGGCTGCCTCACATTTCCGAAATCGTCGCGGAACTGCTCGACCGGCGGGGCGGCCATCACCTTTCGGTCATTGAAGGCATGAACTGAGTTGCAACATCGCAAGATCGTCGTGGTTCTGAAGGGCTATCCGCGCCTGTCGGAAACCTTCATCGCGCAGGAACTGCTCGGTCTGGAGCGTGCGGGGTTCGACCTGATTCTCGTCGCGCTCAGGCGACCGACCGACGCAAAACGCCACCCCGTGCATGACGAGATCAAAGCGCCCGTCCATTATCTGCCGGAATATCTGCATGAAGAGCCGCTGCGCGTGTTTCGCTCGCTGTTTGCTTATCTGCTGCGGCCGGGCTTCTGGCGCGCGCTCGGATTGCTGGCTATCGATATCCCCCGAGACTTTACGCGCAATCGCGCGCGCCGCTTCGGGCAAGCGCTCGTGCTAGCGGCCGAATGGCCGGAAGACGCGGGCTGGCTGCATGCACATTTCGCGCACACACCGGCATCGGTGACGCGCTATGCCAGCCAGCTTCGTGGCCTGCCCTGGAGCTGCTCGGCCCATGCCAAGGACATCTGGACTTCGGCGGACTGGGATCTGGCTGGCAAGCTTTCCTCGGCGCGCTGGACGGTCACTTGCACGAAAGCCGGCTTCGACCGTCTGAAAAAACTCGCTAATGGCAATTCGTCTGTGCATCTGAGCTATCATGGGCTCGACCTTGATCGCTTCGGCGGTTTCGGCGAGGCGCGAAAACAGCATGACGGCTCGGCGCCGGACGAACCGGTTATCGTTCTGAGTGTCGGGCGCGCCGTTGAAAAGAAAGGTTACGATACCTTGCTGGAGGCCCTTGCCCTCTTGCCTGGTGATTTGGCGTGGCGTTTCGAGCATATCGGCGGCGGCGAGGAACTGGAACGGTTCAAGGCGTTGGCGCAAAAGCTCGGACTGGATGGTCGCGTCTCTTGGAAAGGCGCGCTTGCGCAGGAGGAGGTGCTTGAGCACTACCGCTGCGCCGACATCTTCGCCCTGGCCTGCAGGATCACCGCAAATGGCGACCGGGACGGTCTGCCGAATGTTCTGGTGGAGGCGGCTAGCCAGCGGCTTGCCTGCGTGTCGACCGATATTTCCGGCGTGCCGGAGCTTTTATCGCCGGATGAAACCGGGCTGCTGGTTCCGACGGAAGACCCAATTGCCCTGGCGCAGGCGCTGGAGCGCCTGATCCGTGATCCCGTGCTGCGCGCCCGTCTCGGCGACGCCGCAGAGCGGCGCGTGCGCGGCAATTTCGATCATATGGCAAGCATTGGACAGCTCAAGGAACTGTTCGAGCGGGAGTGGCGGGCCGCCGAATGAAGCGGCTGCGCGCTTTCTTCTATGTCCAGCACCTGCTCGGTATCGGCCATCTCGCGCGCGCCAGCCGCATTGCGGCGGCTCTGGTCGATGACGGGTTTGACGTAACCGTCGTGACCGGCGGAGCGCCGATCGCGGGGTTTCCGGGACCGGGTGTAAAATCTGTAACCCTGCCACCAGTCACCTCCGGTGATGAAGGATTTTCCGGACTTGTCGACCTGCAGGGCAAACCCATCGACGATGATTTCAAGAAATGGCGTTCAGAGATGCTGCTGCAGGCATTCGGGGATTGCAGGCCTGATATCGTCATTGTCGAGGCGTTTCCATTTGGACGCCGGCAGATGCGTTTCGAACTCCTGCCGCTGATCGAGGCCATCGACGCGACGTCGCCCCGACCGCTGCTGGCGACATCCGTTCGTGATATCCTTCAGGAGCGCGTCAAGCCGGGCCGAAACGAGGAAACGGTCGATCTCATCAACAGGCATTTCGACCTTGTTATGGTCCATGGAGATCCGGCTTTCGCAACCATCGACAAGACATTTCCACTGGCTGGGGCGATCAAAGCCGAGGTCACCTACACAGGGCTCGTTGCCGCGTCGCCATCGCCCGCGGCCTCCGAGCGCTTCGACGTTCTGGTGTCGGTTGGCGGCGGGGCTGCCGGAAAGAGCCTTGTCAGTTCCACCATCAAAGCGGCGCGGAATGCCAACAACGCTTGGAAATGGTGTTTGATCACCGGCCCAAACCTGCCGAAAGACGAGTTTGACGCGATCGCACGCGATGCCACGCCGGTCCTGTCCATCTTCCGGTTCCGCGAGGATTTCGCCAGCCTGCTGACCGGCGCCCGCCTGTCAGTCTCGCAGGCGGGTTACAACACGGTCTGCGATGTCCTGCGCGCGGGTTGTCGCTCCCTGCTCGTTCCATTTGCAGCCGGCGGGGAAACCGAACAGACGGTTCGCGCCCTGATGCTCGAAGAAATCGGTCTTGCAACGGTGCTGATGGAAAAGGACCTAACGCCTGAAGGTTTGGCGCAAGCGATCGAACAGGCGCTTGTGGGACCGACCCCATCCGCGCATCGTCTCGATCTGGAAGGCGCGCGTCGCTCGGCGCAAACCCTGCGCGAGCGGTATCGAACATGGTCCCTAAAAGTGGGTCCCGGTTTCGGAAAAGTTCATGATCAAACAGACGATAGATCATACGCGCGTCGCGTCTGAGATTCGCGCGACGCGCTCAGGTCCTTGTTTTTATGCATTCGTTGTCCCAAAACCGCTACGCACCCTCGGGTCGGGCCCGAGGGCATGCTTTTGGGCGAAATGCATCAAACAGTTCCAATCAGCATGAAGCGCGTATAATTTTTTGTTGGCAGTTCGCCGGAGAACCGCACCTCCCGTAGCGCCGCCATTGCTTCGAAGGCTGCAAGTGAAGCCGCGCAGTTGATGTGCGTCGGCTCGCTGAAATAGTCGTTCGATTGCAGCAGTACATTCGCGCCCCGCGGAAGCAGAGCAAGCCAGGCGCGCAGATCGGCTATGTGTTCGCAGCTCGTATTGACCATCAGGTCGGGCCGCCCGGCCGTATAGTCGAGTGCGTACATATCTGCCGTCAGCGCCCGGAACCGGTCGCCGGCTTCCCGGTTGAGGGTCCGGGCGACCGCCGCGACTTCGGGATCGATGTCGATGCTATCGACCGCCGCGATGTCGAAGCGGGCGTCGTTGAAAAGCATTGCCGGCAATACGCCGTACCATCCACCCAGAACCCATATGCGCCCGAACCGGCCACCGCAGCATTCGAACAGCCTGTCGAGCGCCCACATCTTGCAGGCGACCTGCTTGTGGTTGAAGGCGTTGGCGATATCGGCCTTCGGATGCTTGGTGATGACGCGCGCCAGCCCTGCCACCAGAGGGCAGTTGACATAGGCAGCAATTCCCCGCGTGAGGTCAAAGGCTTGCTCGTGCCAGTCCAGCCCGGCATTGCGTGGTTGCGTGACATCCATCATATTCGTCTTGTATGTTTGGATTTCGGGCGACACAACGCAAACTTGCCTCCCGCAAGGCTGTTTGATTCGCGGACGTGATTATGCTGCAAGCCGCTTCGTCATTGCCCGGTGCCGGAGAGAGCCTGTTGCATCTGTCCGGACCATCGGCGTCCATCCGCCAGCACCAGCGGCGCAGCTGCGGCCTCGTGCTGCTCTTCTATTCGCCAAAACCCTACGGAAGCCGCGAACCGTTTGGCCAGCTGCTTTCTTCGCTGATCAGCAATGCCTATGTCGTTGTCATCGACCATGCGCCGGAACTGGATCGCGCCACCTCGCAGGTTCCTTCCATCGTTG
Organism: Mesorhizobium escarrei; assembly: GCF_935825525.1. Classification (GTDB taxonomy): domain Bacteria; phylum Pseudomonadota; class Alphaproteobacteria; order Rhizobiales; family Rhizobiaceae; genus Mesorhizobium; species Mesorhizobium escarrei. The sequence goes on along the minus strand of NZ_CAKXZT010000137.1, from coordinate 30,847 downwards.
AGCGCAGGACAATCTCCGTGCACTGCAGCTTCGAGCTTGTCGTTGGCGACGAAGAAATTGCCGATACGCCATTCGCCAGCAGGTGCTTTTACATCCTGCATCCTTCCAACTGAAGGGTCCACAGCCGCATATGGAACCCAGCCTAGCCCGCTATATCTGGACTCACACCAAGAAGCAGCAGCTATGGATATTGATGATCGTCGTGCTTTCGATGATCCCGTATTTCATGTCCTTCGACCTGCCGAAGCTGATCATCAACGGCCCGATCCAAGGTAGGGGCTTCGAGCAACCGGGCGCGACCCAGCCATTCATGAGGCTACACTATAACCTACCGTTCATCGGAGAGGTCCAGTTCTTCTCCGGTTTTCAGCTCGACCGCGAGGCGACGCTGTTTGCCCTGAGCCTTGTGTTCCTCTTGCTAGTCGTTATCAACGGCCTGTTCAAACTCTACATCAACACCTACAAGGGCCGCCTCGGCGAACGCATGCTGCGGCGTATCCGCTTCGATCTGGTCGATCGTGTGCTGCGGTTTCCGCCGTTTTACTTCAAGCGGGTGAAATCCGCCGAAGTGGCGACCATGGTGAAGGACGAGGTGGAGCCGCTGGGCGGCTTCATCGGCGATGCCTTCGTGCAGCCGGTGCTGCTCGGCGGCCAGGCGCTGACGGCCATGCTGTTCATCGTGGTCCAGAATTTCTGGCTCGGAATGATAGCGGCCGGGATCGTGGCCATCCAAATCGTGCTCATCCCGCGAATGCGGCGGCGGCTGATCGTGCTCGGGCGCGAACGGCAGTTGACGGCGCGCGCGCTTTCGGGCCGGGTTGGCGAAATCGTCGACGGCATCGGCGCGGTTCACGTCCACGACACATCAAACTACGAGCGCGCCGACATAGCTGCCCGGCTCGGACTCATCTTCAAGATCCGCTTCGATCTTTACCAATGGAAATTCATGGTGAAGTTCCTCAACAATTTTCTCGCGCAGGTCACGCCCTTTCTGTTCTACATGATCGGCGGGTATCTGGTCATCCAGGGGCGGCTGGACGTCGGTCAGCTCGTGGCCGTGATCGGCGCCTACAAGGACCTGCCCGGACCGATGAAGGAACTGATCGACTGGGATCAGGCGCGGCAGGATGTCCAGGTCAAATATCAGCAGGTCGTTGAACAATTCACCGTCGATCGTCTCATTGCGCCGAGGATCGGGGTATTGACGATCGATGATCCCGATCCAATGACCAACCCCCTGTCGGCGATCAATCTGTCCATAGCGGATGATGGCGGTGCAATGCTCCTCGACCGTGTCTCCCTCCAGGTCAAGCCGGGTGAGACGGTGGCGTTGGTCAGTACCGCAACAGGTGGAGCCGAGGCGCTTGCAGAAGCCTTCGCGAGGCTGAACTGGCCGGACAGCGGAAGGGTCGCTTCGGGCGCCGACGACCTGCTTGAACTCCCCGAAGCAGTGACCGGCCGGCGCATGTCCTATGCCTCGTCGGATGTTTTCCTGTTCCAGGCAAGCCTACGCGATAACCTGCTCTACGGGTTGAAGCATGCGCCGCTGACATCGGTGCCTTATGACGGTGCTGCGGCAGACCAGCACCGCTGGAACATGCACGAGGCGCGCCTGTCGGGCAATCCGGATCTTGATATCCACAGCGACTGGATCAACTATGCTTCCGCCGGCGCTACCGGCCCGCACGACCTCTTTGAAGCCGTGCGCCGGGTGCTCGACGCGGTTGTTCTATCGCGCGACATTCTGGATCTTGGCTTGCGCTCTTCGGCCGACCTCACGCGTCACACCGAGCTTGCCAGGCGGATCGTTGAACTGCGTGCGGCGCTGCGAACCCGGCTGGAACACGAGGGGCTGAGCGGACTGGTGGTTCCTTTCGAACCGGGCGCCTACAACAAGGAAGCAACGATCGGCCAAAACCTGCTCTTCGGCGCTGCCGCCGGCCCCGAACTGGCCGACAGGGCACTGGCGGCCAATCCCTATTTTGCTTCTGTGCTGAGGCAAGCCGGCCTCGACCGCACGCTCTACGAAATGGGCATGGAGATCGCCGAACAGGCGATCGAACTGTTTGCCGACCTGCCGGCCGATCACCAGTTCTTCCAGCAGCTCACCTTCATGAGCGCCGAGGAGATACCCACCTACGAAACCTTGCTGCAACGGCTCAAGAACCGTCCCCACGAGGCGGTTTCGGAGAACGACCGCGCCATGATCGTCACCTTGAGCTTTGCCTATATTGAGCCCCGGCACCGCTTCGGCCTGCTGAGCGACGAACTGATGAGCAAGATCGTCGCTGCACGCAACCTGTTCTATGAAAACCTGCCGCCCGAGCTGCAAAATGCGATCGAACGGTATGATCCTGCCAAATACATTGCCGCGGCCACCGTCATGGATAATGTCCTGTTCGGGCGTGTGGGCAAAAACCATCCCGACGCGCCGGACCGCATACGCTCCATCGTCTATGACATTCTTGACGAACTTGGGCTTTATGCCGAACTTCTGGATGTCGGCCTGGACTTCAATGTCGGCTCCGGCGGCAGGCGGCTGACCAGTGGACAGCGACAGAAGCTCGATGTTGCCCGGGCCCTGCTCAAGCGTCCCGATTTTCTCATTCTGAACCGGCCGCTGTCGGCGCTCGACCAGCGCATGCAGGATAAGGTGCTGCGAAACGTGCTCGAGGAAGCCAGGCGCGACGCCCATTCGCCGGCAATTGTGTGGGTCGTGACGAATCCGGCGATGGGGATGATGTTCGATCGCGTTATCGTCTTCGACATGGGCAAATTGGTGGAAGACGGAACACCCGAGACACTTTTGGCAGGGAACGGTATCTTCAAGGAACTGTTGTCATAGAGCAACGGACATTCAGATGGAATCATTCTGCCGGTGGGAATTTACTGCAAGGTCAAGGGATTCGACGACGGGCGTAGCGAGACCACATCCGCGCCGAAACCCGAAGGAGTTGCCGCAAATTCACCCGGCTCTTCGGGTTTTCGGCTGGCGGATACCCATTTTGCCAGGCGGCATCGCCCGATCGCTTCGCGTGGTTCGTCTCGCCATTCCGGAAACAGAATTCCATCTGGGCGTCCGTTGCTCTAGTCTGGCAAACGCGAATTTTGGGAAGGTTTGCGACAATGCTGCTCAAGGATGAAGTTGGAATGCTGCAACGCGTTCCCTTGTTCTCTGCCATCGAGCCGACAAAGCTCAAGCTGCTTGCCTTCACATCCGATCGTGTGAGCTACAGCGCCGGTCAGATCCTTTTCCGGCAGGGCGACGAGGGAGACGCCGCCTATGTCATCCTTTCAGGCAGGGCGGATATTCTGGTCGATTCCGACAGCGGACCGATAAAAGTTGCCGAACTGGAGCCAAATTCGATTGTTGGCGAGATTGCCATATTGTGCAACAGCTCCCGCACTGCCACCGTCAGAGCGGCAAGTCCGCTGGAAGTCTTGAGAATCCGCAAAGATCATTTCTTGAGGCTTATGAGTGAGTTCCCGGAAATGACCATCGAGATATTGCGGGTTCTTGCCGATCGTCTAAGCCATACGACCGCGGATCTGATCGACGCACGAAGCGCCAAATAGCGAATGACGTGCGCTCGACCCTCGCCGTCGTGATGGCACTGTCCTCTTGCTGAGAAGGTCGCCCGGAGAAAGCCTTTCTCGCCTAGCAGCAGTTGTTTGGCTAAGATGGTCGAAGGGGTAGCATGGACGACGACGTTTTCCTGGTCAGGTTTTGGGGTGTGCGCGGCAGCATTTCGGTATCAGGGCCAGAATTCTGTCGCTATGGCGGCAACACAATCTGCATTGAGATGCGCTGCGGTAAGCATACGCTTCTGTTCGACGCAGGCTCTGGCCTACGGCCTGCCGGCGCGGCGCTTCAGGCCTTGGCCGTGACCGATTTCGACCTGCTTTTCACCCATTGCCATTACGATCACATCATCGGGCTGCCGTCTTTTGCGCCGATCTATGACCGGAGCGTCAAGGTTACGCTTTGGTCCGGGCATCTTGCAGGACACATGACGACCCGGCAGATGGTCGATGAGTTCATGCGGCCGCCGTGGTTTCCGGTGAAGCTGGAGATCTGTAAGGCAAGCCTCGACTATCGCGATTTCGTATCCGGAGACGTGCTTCGGCCGCGCGAAGGGGTGGTGGTCCGAACCGGCAGTCTTATCCATCCGGGCGGCTGCATAGGCTACCGGGTCGAATGGGGCGGCCGCGTCGTGGCGGTGATCACAGACACTGAGCACGAACCGGACAAACTCGATCAGGCGGTGCTCGGCCTGATCGAAGACGCCGACCTCGTCATTTACGATTGCACCTACACCGAGGAGGAAATGGAACGCCGCCGCGGTTACGGGCACTCGACATGGCAACAGGGCGTCAAGCTTTGTGAGGCGGCCGGCGTGCGGGGGCTTGCGCTGTTTCACCACGATCCGACACGGACCGACGCGGAACTGGACGAGATCGAGAAACTGGCCAAAAACAGGTTTACCGGCGCTTTTGCCGCGCGGGATGGCCAAACGCTCAAATTTCCAGTCTCATTGCGCAAAAAGCGCTGAGCTATTTTCCTCTACCGGCGCTGCGCCCGATCAATGTCCTGATCGGAAGCCATGCGCAGGCTTCAGTCTGTGCGGTGACTGCGAACAGCCGTTCGAGGAAGAGCCAGGCCGATTCATCATGTACGAGATGGTGGGTGAGCAGGCCGACCGGTTCGCCGCCGTCGAATGCATGCTGCAATTGCGCGATGATAGCCTGAACCAATAGGCCATGATCGCGGCAGCCGCGCGTGCCGTGCCAATCCATGATGTCGACATTGCTGTTGATGACCGCCAGTGGAGCCGGCTTCGGCGGCCCATAGACCGACAATGCGGCAAATCCTATCGATCCAAGGTCGGATACCAAGCCGGCGTCGATCCTGTTCCAGGGCGGCACCAGCATCGGAACGGCACGTGCGCCGTGCAGGCCGGTTACGTGCGACAGCCCACGAGCCAGATCATCGAGCACCGCCTCGCGTGGCCGATGCGCGCCGAGCTCCTGCTTTTTCTGGTGCTCGGGCGCATGATTTCGGTGCGCCCAGCCATGGATGGCGACCGCGGCGTGCGGCGCCTCGCCAAGCCGAACGACAAGCTTCTCATCAGTCAGGGCTGGAATGACGGCCAGAGTGACCGGAACCGCGAAATCACCGGTGAGGTCGAGCAGCCGATCAAGCGCGGGCGTCGGATCCACGGCGTCGTCGTCGCGCAGCCAGAACTCTGCCTTACGGTTCGTCCGTTGCCGACACGCCAGTTCTTCCACCAAGGGCTGCCAGATCTGATCGGATGTCATGAAACCGGGATCTTCGCAAGAAGTTCGGCCAGACGCGCCGCTGCAACACCGAGGGAGCGTTCTTCGAGGATAAAACGTCTGGCTTCCGCCGCCATGACGGTTCTTTCGTCGGTACGGGCGAGAAGCCCTTCAATGGTAGAAGCGAATGCCGCCACATCGCCCGGTGGGGTGAGAAACCCGGTCTGGCCATCCCGCACGACCTCCGGCACGCCGGCGATGTCCTGAGCCACCACCGGAAGGCCGGCGGCCTGTGCTTCAAGATAGGCAACGCCATAGGCCTCGCCGTACCCCGGCCAGACGTAAATTCCCCCACTGTAGAGGACATCCGGCACGGCGGCTGGCTCAATCGCGCCAAGCCATTCGATACGGTCGGCGGGCAAGCCGGCGAATTGCGCTTTGACCTCGTCACGGGCAGGCCCATCCCCGACGACCGACATGGTCCAGGGGAGGTGGCCAATCTGACCGAGCGCCTGCGCCAGCATGCGATAGCTTTCGACTTTGTCGCCCGGGCGCATCATGGCGACGGTAACGAGGCGCGTCGGGCAACCCCGTGCCGGCATTTCCCGGAATACGGATGTGTCGATGAAGGGCGAAAGCATACGGAGAGCGGCGTCGGGAATCGCATCTGTCAGTCCCTGACGATCCCTTTGCGTGAAGCAGATGTTCAGCGCTGCCTGTTCGACGGCTCGCGCCACCAACGCTTGCGTATCGGCCCACAACCCTGCGTTGCGCCGCCTCGAATAGGAGGCTTCCGCTGTCACATAGGGGATAGCAAAGGCCGACGCCAGCTCGGGTCCGATCAGGTCGGGCGCCTTGTAGTAGGGATGATAGGAGAACCAGAGATCGGGCTTGCCGTCACGATCCCAAAGCACTGTCAGCCGCGCGGCTTCCTCTCGGGCCTGGATCTTGAGCGCATCGAAACTTTTCGACTCCGGTTCGCGTAGATAGAAGCGCAATTCGGATGCTAGTTCGACGCTATGCCCTCCATGCTCCAGCGCCTTGACCAGCATCCGTGCCATCTGGCGGTCGCCGGAGGCGACGGGATGATTGGGCGGCTTCAGCGGCGCGTAGAAGGCAATTCGCATCGCCGAACCCTATCATCGGAAAGCCTGCGCAAGTCAATTTCGAAGCATGATCGACTTCACCTTCAAGCAGTGGAATGTGCTATCTGATGCTCATGGAAACAGCTGCCGCGTCCGACCCGTTTGTCGCTTCTTTGCCGGTTTTCGCAAAATTCGAAAGCGTTGCCGATATCGATAACTATCGGCCTCTCCCGGATGGCTGGGCGCTGGCCACCGCCGACATCGTCGGCTCGACCAAGGCGATTGAGGCTGGGCGCTATAAAACCGTCAATATGGCCGGCGCCAGCGTCATTTCGGCGCTGCTCAATGCGCTGGGTCGGCAAGATCTTCCCTTTGTCTTCGGCGGCGACGGCGCGCTCGTGGCGTTTCCCGGCTCGGCGCTGGAGATCACCCGGAGCGCGCTGGCGGCTGTCCAGAGATGGGTGGCGGACGAACTGGACCTGACCTTGCGTGCCGCAATCGTGCCGATAAAGGATATAAGAGCGCAAGGCCTCGACGTTCGCGTGGCGAGGTTCCGGGCCTCCGAAGCGGTCTTTTATGCCATGTTCGCCGGCGGCGGCGGCAGTTGGGCGGAAGCCGAGATGAAAGCGGGGCGCTACCGCATCGATCCTGCGCCGGCCGGCACGCGGCCGGATCTGACCGGCCTCTCCTGCCGCTGGAACCCGATCGAAGCCCGGCATGGCGAAATCGTCTCGATCATAGCCATACCGGGGCCGTCACGCGACTTGCGCGGTTTTCAGTTTCTGGCTTCCGACATCATCGCCCTTGCCGGCGGGCAGGAACGCGATGGCCACCCGTTGCCGGTGGACGGGCCGGACTACAGTTTTTCGCCCGCCGGCCTCGATATCGAGGCGCGGGCCATGGCGCCGGCAGGATGGCGGTGGCTGTCGAAGCTGTGGATATTGCTCCAGCTGACGCTTACGGCTGTCACCGATAGATATGGCTGGACGATCGGCAGTTTCGATCCGAAGATCTACAAACGCGACGTGGCCAGCAATTCGGATTTCCGAAAGTTCGACGACGGCTTGAAGATGACTATCGACGTTGACGCGGATGTGTTGCAACGGATCGAGGACCGGCTGAAACAGGCGGAAGAGGCGGGCATCTGCAACTATGGCCTGCACCGCCAGAAATCGGCCTTGATGACATGCCTCGTCGCCTCGCCGCTGCAGCGCGATCACGTTCATTTCATCGATGGCGCCGCCGGCGGCTATGCGATGGCTGCCGCAAGCCTGAAGGCGAAGGTGCCGGTCTGACGACGGCTTGCCTGACGACGGCTTGCGGAAATCGATTTTCCGCAATATGCCTCGGGGTTCTTGGGGAACCAGGTGAGCCTCGCCATGGAAGCGGACGGGCCTGTCCGAATTGACGGAAAGCAGATTTTTGGACGGCTCACGATCGACATATGACCGTCTTCTGAACCGGATTTCGACGCGCAGCGCAAGTCGGCGTGATCGGATTGGGTTATGTCGGGTTGCCGCTGGCGGTTGCGATCGCACGCGCCGGCTTCCCGGTTTCCGGCTTCGACATCGAAGCCCAGAAGGTCGGGAGCCTGAACAACGGCCAATCCTATATTGAGGCGGTGACGTCGACAGCCCTTGCCGGCCAGGTGGCGAGCGGACGGTTCCGCGCCACTGCGGATTTTGCCGAACTGGCCGTCTGCGATGTCATCATCATTTGCGTTCCGACACCGCTGACGAAAAACCGTGAGCCGGACCTCTCCTTTGTCAGGAACACGGCAGGCACCATCGCGAAGCATCTGCGTCTCGGCCAGCTGATCGTGCTGGAATCGACCACTTATCCCGGCACCACCGACGACGTGATCAAGCCCATACTGGAAGAAACCGGCTTGCAGTCGAGGATAGACTTCTTCCTCGGCTTCTCGCCCGAACGCGAGGATCCCGGCAACCGCAGCTTTGAAGTCGCGACGATCCCCAAGGTCGTGGCAGGCGACGGCATTGAAGCGGCGACACTCGTGCAGGCTTTCTACCAGGGCGTGGTCAAGACCGTCGTGCCGGTTTCCACCACGGCGACCGCCGAGGCGGTCAAGCTGACGGAAAACATCTTCCGCTCGGTCAACATAGCCCTGGTCAACGAGTTGAAGGTCGTGCTCGGTGCGATGGGCATCGACATCTGGGAGGTGATCGAGGCGGCAAAGAGCAAGCCCTTCGGCTACATGCCTTTCTATCCTGGCCCCGGACTTGGCGGGCACTGCGTTCCGATCGATCCCTTCTACCTGACGTGGAAGGCGCGCGAATACGAACTGCCGACCCGCTTCATCGAGCTGGCGGCAGAGATCAACACGGCCATGCCGCGTCATGTGGTCGATGAACTGGCGAAGGCGCTGGACCGGCGCTGCGGCAAGGCGCTCAGCCGCTCGCGCATTCTCATCATCGGGCTCGCCTATAAGAAGAATGTGCCCGACATCCGCGAAAGCCCTTCATTGCGGCTCATTGAACTCATCGAGGAATGGGGCGGCAAGGCGGAATTCCACGATCCGCATGTTACCGAGATCCCGACCACACGGGAGCATATGGCGATCAAGGGGCGGCGCTCGGTCGAATTGACCGAGGCGGCCTTGAAGGATTTCGATGCTGTCGTCGTTGCAACCGACCACGACGCGATCGACTATCAGGCGATCGCTGATCACGCTCTTCTGATCGTCGACACACGCAATGTTTTTGGCCGGCTCGGGCTAGCCCGAGAGACGGTGGTGAAGGCCTGACGGCGTCTGAGCCGGCGAATTTTTTGCCTGATGTCAGGATCGTGATTGCACTCCGCCGGCAGCCTCGCCACATAATGCCCCTTCGCCGGCTTTTGCCGGCGAAGGGCATTATTGACTTCGAGGGTCTTATCTCTGGGGTCGTTAGCGGACCGTGTTGTGGCGGATCAAAGGAGAATGGCTCGTCTTCGACGGGTCTCAAGATAGCATGAGCACAGCGCAAGCAGAAATTTCCACCATTCTCATGGATAAGGTTGCCGATTGGCTGACCCAATCGGCGCTGGCGGGCAATGACCTGGAAACATTGGTAAAGGGCTTTTGTGAACGGCTGGCTGCTGCCGGCCTGCCGCTGAAGCGGGTGCATTTGAGCTTTTCGATGCTTCATCCGCTTTATGACGCGCTTGGCTTCACCTGGCTTCGCGGCCAGGGCATGGAAGTGGAAGGCTTCCGCAAAGAGAACGGCGTTCATTCTGACAGATTCCTGACCAGCCCATACTACCATCTGCTCAGCAACAAGCTCGACCATCTGCGGCGCCGGCTCGACCCGTCGGGCCCATCGGAATTTCCTATCTTCGATGAACTCAGGCTTATGGGCGTGACCGATTACATGGCTTTCGTCCATCCCTTCAGCGGCAATACCAGTCAGGGCATGATCGGGTCCTGGTCCACCGACAGTGCTTCAGGCTTCAGCGACAGCATGATTTCAGCGCTGCTGCGCATCCAGAACCATCTCGCTATCGCAACCAAGATGGCGGTGCTCACCAAGCTGGCCGACAACATGATGACCACTTATCTCGGCGGCGACGCCGGCAGGCGGGTGCTGGATGGCCAGATCAAGCGCGGCGAGGGCGACACAATCCGGGCCGCACTGGTCATGGCCGATATGCGCGGGTCGACAAGGCTTGCCGAAACTTCCGGCCATGAAATCTACATCGATACGCTGAACCAGTTTTTCGATGCCATTGCCGCCCCTTTCAATCGCAGAGGCGGGCAGATCATGAGTTTCATGGGGGATGGCTTCATTGCCGTCTACCCTTGCGAGAGGCACCGCTCGCAGTCCGAGATTGCCTGCCAAGCTGCTCTTGCGGCAGCGCACAAGGCCACCGCGCGCATGATGGATCTCAATCTGCGCAGAAAGGAGCAGGGGTTGGCCGACATAAACTTTGGTATCGGCTTGCATGTCGGCAATGTGATGTTCGGCAATGTCGGACTTACCGACCGGCTAACATTCTCTGTCTTCGGCTCGGCTGTAAACGAGGTCCAGCGCCTCCAGACCCTGACCAAGAAATATCCGCACAGCGTTCTCGCCAGTAAGGACTTCGCCGGCTATTGCGGCGCCAACAGCTGGCTGACGCTCGGCAAGGAAGGACTGGCGGGTATCAAGCAGAAGCTGACGGTGCTTTCACCCGATCTGTCGGGTGCTCTCGCAATCGATGAAGACGGCACGCTGGAGCCGATTTACGACCGAATATCCGACGCCGAACAGGTCATGCTGCTTCATCGCGATGCCGCGCGGCTGTCGGTGGGCGACCCGAGGAAGCTCCAGTAACCGCCACGATCTGATCCGAACGCCTTGGTATGCAGTCCGGACGCCGGTTCCGCCACGGAACTGGCGACCGATTCGAATCCAAGTTGCTCTAGGCTGGCAATGCGCTAGTCTCGCTTTCTAGGCCTGCCGCCCGGCAGGCTGCCAGAGTGGGGCTGGTGTGAAAATGAATTCGGGTTTTGATCTGCTGCGGATCGAGGATGTTGGCGTCTCTTTTGCCATTGTCGGAGGACCGTTGCATGCCGTCAGGCGTGCAAATCTTCGCGTCCTGCCCGGCAAGGTTACCGCGCTTGTAGGCGAGTCCGGTTCCGGAAAATCGGTTATAAGCCAAGCAGTGATGGGCATTTTGCCGAAGACGGCCCATGTTCGCGGCCGTATCCTGTTTTCCGATCCTGAAAAGCCCGGCACGACGCAGGATATCCTGCAGATGCCGCGTGACGGCCCCGATATCCGAGCGTTGAGAGGCAGCCGCATCGGCAAGATCTTTCAGGAGCCGATGACATCGCTGTCGCCGCTGCACACGATCGGCAATCAGGTCAGCGAATCCCTGCAGATTCATACGCCCATGGCCCGGGCGGAGCGCAAGGCGCGGACCGAGGAAATGCTCGGCCTTGTCGGCTTTCCCAATCCCAAGCGCGCCTATGACATGTATCCCTTCGAACTTTCGGGAGGATTGCGTCAACGCGCCATGATCGCCATGGCGCTTATCTGCCGGCCCGCCCTATTGATCGCCGACGAGCCGACGACGGCGTTGGACGTCACCATCCAGGCGCAAATCCTTCAATTGTTGCGCGAGCTTCAGACCAAGCTGAACATGGCGATGCTGCTGATCACGCACGACCTTGGCGTGGTCGCCAATGTCGCCGACGAGGTGGTGGTCATTTACCATGGCGAGATCATGGAAGCGGGACCTGTCGAGGCGATATTCCGCCGGCCAGGCCACCCTTACCTGAAGGGCCTGATGGCAGCTGTTCCGCATTTCGACCTGAAGCCTGGCGAAAGGCTAAAGGCGCTCCGCGAGGTGCCGGTGAATGTCGGGAATCTGCTCGGCAAGCAGACGGCGCCGGCATCGAAGGGGCCGGACGACATCCTGCTGTCGGTCAGGGATCTGACAAAGACCTTCACCATCCGCAAGTCCGGATGGTTCGGCGGAGATCATCAAGCCTCTGTTCGCGCCGTGGACGGCGTGAGCTTCGATATCAGGCGGGGTGAATGCCTGGGTCTTGTCGGCGAAAGCGGCTCCGGCAAAACCACTGTCAGCAAGATCCTCATGCGGGCGGTCACCCCTAGCGGCGGCTCTGTGATCTTCAACGGCCGCGATGGTCCGATCGACGTCTTGGAAGCCGAGGGAGACGCCCTGCGCATGCTGCGCGCGAAATTCCAGATGGTGTTCCAGGATCCGGTTTCGTCGCTTTCACCTCGCATGACGGTGGAGAACATCTTGAGCGAGCCGCTGGAAATCCATCAACGTGGCAACGCCGCGTCCCGACTCGCCACGGTCAAGAGCCTGATGCAGGCAATCGGGCTCGATCCGCGCTTCATCAAGCGTTATCCGCACAGTTTCTCCGGCGGGCAGCGGCAGCGTATCGGCATCGCGCGCGCGTTGGCGCTGGGGCCTGAACTCCTGATCTGCGACGAGCCGGTTTCGGCGCTCGATGTCTCTGTCCAGGCGCAGATCCTGAACCTTCTGAAGGACCTGCAGAAGGAACTGGGCCTGACCTTCCTGTTCATATCCCACAACCTGGCGGTGGTGGACTACATGGCAGACCGCATCGCTGTCATGTGCGGCGGGCGTATCGTCGAACTCGCGCCGCGCGAAATTCTGCTTAGGAAACCGGTCCACCCCTACACGCGCTCACTGGTCGCCGCAGTACCTTTCCCCGATCTCGACAGGCCAATGGACTTCAAGACGCTGAAGCTCAGCGGCGCTTCCGACACCACCGCATGGGGACCGCAATTCCGCGACGAGGGCGACGAGGATATGCTGTCGCCGCTCGAACTTGGCGGCGGCCACCTGGTGCTGGCCCGGCGTACGGCCGATGTCAGCGAGTTACGCCATTGATCAGCCGGCGCACCGTCCTTGGACTTATGGCTTCGGCATTTCTGCCGGGCACGTCGCGGGCCGGCGATCTGGAGCCGGAATTTCTTCAGCCGCAGCTGAAGGCCAGGGCGCTGCCGGCACTCGCGGAACGCTTGCCCAAGAGCCCGCGCGTGTTGAACCTGGCCGCGATGGGCCGGCAGCCCGGCCAGTATGGCGGCACGCTGCGCACGATCATCGGCAGCCAGAAAGATATCCGGATGATGACGATCTACGGGTATGCTCGCTTGGTCGGCTATGACGAAAAGCTTAACTTGCAACCCGACATTCTCGAAAATTTCGCCGTAGCGGATGATCGCGTCTTCACATTCAAGATTCGGGAAGGGCATAAATGGTCTGACGGTAGCCTGCTGACGCCGGAGGATTTTCGCTATTGCTGGGAAGATGTCTGGCTGAACGATGAGCTTTCGCAAGGCGGGCTTGCCCCGACCCTGCTGGCGGACGGCAAGCCGCCACGCTTCGAGATCATCGATCCGTCGACGGTCCGCTACAGTTGGGATGCGCCCAATCCCGATTTCCTGCCCAAGCTTGCTGCTGCTTCGCCGCTATCGCTTGTTCTGCCGGCCGCCTATCTCAAGCAGTTCCACAAGAAATACCAGGATCCATCCCGGCTCGCCGGCTTAATGAAGGAGAATCGGGCCCGGAAATGGACGCTCCTGCATATCCGCATGTCGCGGCAGTATCGCCCGGAGAACCCGGAACTGCCGACGCTCGATCCCTGGCAGAACCGGACCAAGCCGCCGGCCGAGCAATTCGTCTTCGAGCGGAACCCGTTCTTTCATCGAATAGACGAGAATGGCCGGCAACTGCCCTATGTTGACCGGATCGTCATGAATGTCAGCTCGTCGGCGATCATTTCCGCCAAGTCCGGTGCGGGCGAGAGCGACCTGCAGAGCATGGGAATTGACTTCAGCGATTACTCCTTCCTGAAGGATGCGGAGAAGCGCTACCCGGTGAAGATGCATCTCTGGAAACGCACACAGGGTTCGCGGCTGGCGCTGCTGCCCAATCTGAATTGTTCCGACCAGGTGTGGCGTGGCCTTCTTCGTGACGTACGCGTGCGCCGCGCCCTTTCGCTCGCTGTGGACAGGCGCGAGATCAATTTGGCCGTGTTCTATGGATTGGCGCAGGAAAGTGCCGATACGGTCCTGCCGGAGAGCCCGCTCTACCGGCCGGAATTCGCGAAAGCCTGGGTCGCCCATGATCCCGACCAGGCCAATGCCCTGCTCGACGAGGCCGGGCTTCAGCCGGGTGACGATGACGGCCTCCGGATACTTCCCGATGGACGCCCGGCGCAGATCATAGTGGAAACGGCCGGCGAAAGCACGCTGGAAACCGACGCGCTCGAACTCATCACCGATCACTGGCGCAAGATCGGCATCGCCCTGTTTATCCGGACTTCGCAGCGCGACATCTTCCGCAGCCGTGCGCTTGGCGGCCAGATCATGATGTCGATGTGGTCGGGCATAGACAATGGCGTGCCGACCGCCGACATGAACCCGTACCAGCTGGCCCCCACCATCGACGACCAGCTGCAATGGCCGCTCTGGGGTGCTCACTACTTGTCTCAGGGCAAGGTCGGTGAGGCGCCCGATCTTCCGCCTGTGGTCGAGCTGATGGCTTTACTCAAGCGCTGGAACGCATCGACCGAAACCACGGAGCGCGCCGAAATCTGGAATTCGATGCTGTCGATCTACACCGATCAGGTGTTTTCGATCGGCACCGTGAACGGAACGCATCAGCCGGTTTTGGCGTCCTCGCGGCTGCGCAATCTGCCTGACAAGGCGCTCTACGGCTACGACCCGACCGCTTATTTCGGTGTCTACATGCCGGATACATTCTGGCTTGGAGAGTCCTGAGCGTGCTTCGATATTTTGTCTGGCGTATCGCAGTGATGGTTCCAACGCTGCTGGTCATATCGGCGCTGGTGTTCACCATCATCGAACTTCCACCAGGCGACTATTTCGACAGCTATGTTGCCGAGCTTCGGGCTCAGGGCGAAGCGGTGGATTCCGATCGCATCGAGATGATGCGCAAGGACTATGGTTTCGACCAGCCACCGATCATTCGCTACTTCTACTGGGTCGGCGACATGCTACACGGCGATTTCGGCTATTCCTTCGAATATGAGATGCCGGTTCGCGACGTCGTCGGGGACCGAATGTGGCTGACCGTGCTGGTTTCCTTCGTCACCATCATCTTCACTTGGCTCATCGCCTTTCCGATCGGCATGTACTCCGCCACGCATCAATACAGCTGGGGCGACTACGGCCTGACTTTCTTCGGCCTTCTCGGCCTTGCCATTCCGAACTTCATGCTGGCGCTGATCCTGATGTATTTCGCCAACATCTGGTTCGGCACATCCATCGGCCATCTCATGGACCAGCAATATCTCGGCGAGCCGATGAGCTGGGCCAAGGCGAAGTCGATCCTCGCCCATCTCTGGATTCCGGTCTTGATCATCGGCACCGGGGGCACGGCAAGCATGATCCGGCGGCTGCGCGCCAATCTTCTCGACGAGCTTCACAAGCAATATGTCGTGACTGCGCGCGCCAAAGGACTTCATCCGTTCAAGGCGCTGGTCAAATATCCCCTGCGCATGGCGCTCAATTTCTTCATTTCCGACATCGGCTCTATCCTGCCGGCCATCATCTCCGGCGCCGAAATCACGGCGATCGTACTGTCCTTGGAAACGACCGGGCCGATGCTGATCAAGGCGCTGCAAAGCCAGGACATGTATCTGGCAGGGTCGTTCCTCATGTTCCTCGCCTTCCTGACGGTCATCGGTGTCCTGATTTCCGACCTGGCGCTGGCGCTGCTTGATCCACGAATTCGTTTGCAGGGTGGCAGCACCAAATGAACACGCATTCGCCGCTGCCCGCTCCGGGTGCTCCGCTGCAACATTACGTTTCCAGCGCGCCCTTTGACCTGCAATCGGTCGAGGCGATGACGCCGGAGCAGTCGAAGGTCTTTCAGGCGTCGCAGTTGCGGCTGATGTGGTGGAAATTCCGGGAGCACCGGCTTGCCGTTATATCCGGCATACTCCTGGCAGTGCTTTATTTCGGAATACTGATCTGCGAGTTCCTGGCGCCCTACAACCTGCACACGCGCAACATGGACTTCATCTATTCGCCGCCGCAGCGGGTGCACCTGTTCCACGACGGCCAGTTCGTCGGGCCGTTCGTCTATGGCCGTCAGATGACGCTGGATATGGACACGCTCAAGCGGAACTACATCGAGAAAAAGGACGATGTTCAGCGGATCCGTTTCTTCTGCAAGGGCGACAGTTATCGGTTCTGGGGCCTGATCGAAGGTGACAGGCATTTTGTCTGCCCTGCCGTAAACGGCCAGCTCTTTCTAGCCGGCACTGACAGGCTGGGGCGCGATGTGCTCTCGCGCATCATCTATGGCGCGCGCATTTCACTGACAATAGGCCTCGTCGGCATCAGTTTCAGCTTCCTGCTCGGCATCGTCATCGGCGGACTGGCCGGCTATCACGGCGGTATCTTCGATCTGATCGTTCAACGGATAATCGAAGTTCTGCAATCGATCCCCAGCATTCCGCTATGGCTGGCTCTGGCGGCGATCATGCCGATAACCTGGAGCCCGATCCTGATCTATTTCGGCATCACCGTCATCCTCGGCCTGCTCGACTGGACCGGACTGGCGCGGGCCGTGCGTTCAAAGCTTCTAGCCTTGCGCGAGGAGGATTACGTTCTGGCCGCGCAATTGATGGGCGCCAGAAGCAGCCGCATCATCGGGCGGCATCTCATTCCCGGCTTCATGTCGCATCTGATCGCGACGGCGACGATCTCCATACCCGGCATGATCCTGGGCGAGACGGCGCTGAGCTTCCTCGGGCTCGGCCTGAGGGCGCCGATAACCAGTTGGGGCATCCTGCTGACCGAGGCGCGCAGCGTCAGCGTCATCGCGTTCTATCCATGGCTGCTTTTGCCGATGCTCCCCGTCATTCTCGTCATCTTGGCGTTCAACTTCCTCGGCGACGGCCTGCGGGACGCCGCAGACCCCTACAAGTGAGATCGCTATTCCGCCGCGCGCCCGGCCGCCGATTCCACCCGGTATGATCCTTGTCGGCAGCCTGTTCGGTTATTGCAGCGTTCATCCTTCGCCGTTATATGTGGCGAGACGCGATCGGGGTTTACCACGTCGCCCTCGGGCTTCACCCGTGAACCGTTCTGGTCGCTGGCATTGCCGATCTCTTGAGCTGGTTCAGGACACACAGACGCATATGACTCGCCTCGAGAATTTCATCAGCAGGATGACCGCACAGCGCGACATTCTCGATCAAGTCTGCGCCGAAGTGGCGAACATGGAAGGGCTGGTGCTCGAGCTCGGCCTCGGCAATGGCCGGACGTTCCACCATCTGCGCGAGCGCCTGCCCGGACGCCGTATCGTGGTATTCGACCGCGCACTTGGCGCACACGCCAGCTCAATTCCCGAAGCTGAAAACCTCGTGCTCGGCGAAATACGCGAGACGGCGAGCAGGTTCATTGGCATCGACGCGGCTCTTGTTCATGCCGACATCGGCACCGGCTATGACGATCGCGATGCAGTGACCTCTACCTGGCTTCCCGATCTGATCGCGCGCCTGCTTCGCGTCGGCGGCATCGCGGTCAGCGGCACGCCGCTCGATCACCCGCTGTTGCAACGCCTCCCGCCACCGCCTTCGGTGCCCGCCGATCGTTACTTTGTCAGCAGGCGCGTGTGAGGGGCCAAGTCTTCATGGAATAGTATAGACTGCTATCTCCCGCTCAATGCCGCGCAGCGAGACCTCGTGGGGCACGGGCGTCAGCGCGTTCCTGTGCAACAGATCGGCGGTGAGATTGTCGTCGACCACCGCACGAGTGGCGAAGATCGCCTGTGCGTTGGCAAGGTTCTGGACCCGCGAAGCAATGTTGACCGTCTGGCCGAAATAGTCCTGTCGCTCGTTCATAGACACGGCGATGCACGGGCCGGCATGGACTCCGATCTTGAGCAGCAGATCCTCGCGCCCGCTCTTGTCGTTGAGCGCACGCATGGCATCGCGCATCCTGAGGGCCGCAGCAATCGCACGATCAGGCGTTGCGAAGGTCGCCATCACCGCATCGCCGATTGTCTTCACCACCGCGCCTGCCTCCGACGCGACGATCTCGTGCAGAACCTGGAAATGCAGGCGCACGAGATCGAAGGCTGAAAGATCGCCCACCCGCTCGTAAAGCTCGGTCGATCCGCGCAGGTCGGTGAACAGGAAGGTCAGGCTGGTGATTTTCAGGCGCTGGTCGATGTCGAGCGTATCCGTGCGATAGAGATCGCGGAACGTCTGGTTGGTGAGCAGGCGCTTGGCAGTCAGGAAGGGCCGGCGTTTACCCAGGAAATCATGCAATTCCTGGCCAGCGATGAAGACCGTCGGCAGCACGCGGGTGTCGGTCCTGTTCTCCAGCGAAATGCGCAACGGGCCGGGTTGCATCTCCAGCGTCTGGTTCTGGACATGGTCGCGATCGAAGACCAAAGAGAGGCTTCGGCGCTCTTTTGTTGGTTCGCCCTTCCCGTCGATGAACTGCGCTGAATGGGTGACCGGCTCGAAGACGATGACGAATTCAGACGGAAGCTGTATGGGCAGAACCGCCTTTTCACCGGGGGCAAGCTCGATATCCTCCAGCGAGAACGCTTCTATCTTTTTCGCGAAATCCTCTTCCGGCAGATCGACGCCGGACGCCCAGTAGATCTGGCGGAAATATTCCACCAACGGCAGTTCGTGTGGATTGTGGGCGGCAATCCTGCGCACGCGAGGACTGACGGTGAATGTCACCTCGACCATCTCGTCGAGGGTCGGCGAATAGCCCTCGGAGCACAGCGCGCAGGTGTATTCGTCCTTCTGCAGGGTTTTCAGCGTGGCGTTGGTGTCGAGCACGCCGCCACAGCCGGGGCATAGAACATTCCAGGAAATGTCGAAGATGCCCACCCGCGCCGCATGGAGAAAGGCGCTTATGGCGCGTTCCTCGTCGAGGCCATGCTTGCTGGCGAAGGCTGGCGCATTGATGCGGCAAAGTTCGCGGTCCTTGCCCTCCGCGATGGTTCGCTTGATCGCGTCGATTGCCTGCGGATCGACATCGGTCGATTGCCGCAGAAGCGAGAACAGATCCTGAGCTTCGTTCATCGTGCAGGCTCCGGAAAATGCACCCCCGAGGCGTCTTGGCCGGACCGGTCTCGGGTCCGAATGCTCCATCTTACTTCGAAACGGACCGTACGGCCATTCGAATAGATCAGCCTGGTGACAGTTCAATTTCCATTCGGCGGATTTTCACCGACCGCAAGCGGCACTATGATGGTCCATGGGGCATTCATCTTTGGGACGTTCTCCCATGCCGGCATCCAACAACCCGCCATTTCCCGCGGCCCTGCGCCTTTTCTCTGTGGTGGTCATCGTCGTGCTGATCGTAGGCGCCGGCCTGTTTTTCGCGCCTGTGCTGGTCAAGCCGCGCTGGCCTTGGGCCGTGACGCCGTTCAATGCCCGCTTCCTCGGCGGCTTCTACACCACCGAAATGGTGGTGATGGCGGCGCTGCTGGTCTGGAACCGCTGGTCGCCTGGCAGGCTCGTGCTCGTCATGGCCTTCATCTTCACCGTCATCGTGTCGGTGGCTTCGTTCATCAATCTCGGCTATTTCAACTTCGAGCGCAAAGCCCCTTGGCTCTGGTTTTTGGTCTATCTCGCTTCGGTCGCGGTATCCGGGCTGTTCCTGTGGCGGGCCAGGGCCCGTCCTTCTGCAAAAGGCGTGATCATAAACCCCGCATGGCGCGGCTACATGCAGGTGGAATCGGCGATTCTCGGGCTCTATGGCGTCGGCCTGTTGCTGTTTCCCCTGACATTCGGCGGCTTCTGGCCATGGCCGATCGACACCTTCCACGCCCAGGTCTACAGCGCCATCTTCCTCGCCGGTGCGGGCGGGACATATCTCGTCTGGAGAAGCGCGCCGCGCGAGGAGCTGCTGGTGCTCGGCCTGGCGCAGTTCCTGGTTGGCCTGCTTGCCATCCTTGGCCTCGTCGTCACCGACGCTGCGGTGCAGCGGATCGACTGGACGGCGACCGGGACATTGTGCTGGCTCGCCCTTTTCGGCTGGATCGGCATCAGCGGCGTCTTGAAACTCTACGCCGCCTCCCGGTATTTTAGCTCGCAAGCGGCATAGGTTGCGGAAACGGCTGGATTTTCAGGTGACGTCCGGTGCATCGTGCCGGGCCGATTGCTTTGCCGGGAGCGTCATGACCAGCACGACCTCGCCATCGTCCGAGAAAATCCAGCCGCAGCTCCGGTCCGTCCGGCCAAGCGATGCGGAAGCGCTTTGCGCTATCTTCAACATGCCGGGTTTCCGCCGGGGCACGCTCAGGATGCCCTTCGAGAGGGTGGAGCTGGTGGAGCGGCGCATCGCCAAGTCCGGCCAGGAAACCACCTGGATTGTTGCCGAGTTGGACGGCAAGGTCGTTGGCCATGGCAGCCTGGTCGTGCAGGGTTCGCCGCGCCGTTCGCATATTGGCGAGATCATTATCGGCCTTGACGATGCCTTTGTTGGCAAGGGCATCGGCTCTGCCATACTTGGCGCACTGCTTGACGTGGCCGACAACTGGCGCGCCCTGAAGCGGGTCGAATTGACCGTCTATGCCGACAACGAACCGGCCGTCCGTCTCTACACAAGCCACGGCTTCGAGGTCGAAGGCCGGCATGTGAAGGCCGGTTTTACCGACGGACAGTACCACGACCTCCTGAGCATGGCCCGGCTGCGATTCTGAGATCCGCTGTTTGGCCTTAACTGTTTGGCCAATCCAACAATCGTGCCGAGTCGGCGAACAGATGATTGCTCATGGAAAACCTCGTAAGATACGGTCAGTCTCGTCTAACACCATCTTGATCGAGTTGACGATCCATGTGTGGGCCGGCCGTATCAGCAAGTCTGGTCTCCCTTGGCGTTTGCACCGCAAGCGGCTAGACGGGACCAATGACCGCCGTCTTTGAGCCAAGCCCTACGCCTCCGGCGGACGTTCTGGCTGTGCTGTCGCTGCTCTGCCCGGAAGTCGCGCGGGACATCGAGCAGAACTGGAATGCACCGGTTTCCGATTACGCCCGCCATCTGTGGCGGCCGGTGGCAAGGCCTGCATCGGGCCCGGCGATCGCTGCCCGCTCGATCCTGCGCGAAGTCCTCCATCAGCGCCTTGGGGTGATCATGCAGCCTGAAGAGATCGGCAAGGCCCTTGAAGAGTTTGAGCACAGACCGGTGATTCAGTCCGGCCTGCACTGCCTGCTTCTGATGGACCGGATCACTTTCGATGCCCTCCTGCTTGCCTGGCTCGGCGCGGTCGAAAACGGGCTGTCGGCCTTCTTCGGCTTCGTGGGAACGACGATGACCATGGAGACAATTGGCCGGGAGGGGCCGGGATGGCTCGATGTCGGTGACGACAAGGTCAACCTGTTTGGCATGGGGCGCCACAAACTGTGCCGCAAAAGCGCCTGCGTGGCCGGTCCCGTCGCCCTCAACAAGCGCGCGCTCGAGGCGGTGGGCGATGAAACGGATGCCAGCCGCTGGCTGGGCACACTGCTTGCCAGCCAGGACAAGGTGTTTGGAACCGCCGCCGATGCGCTGACAGCCCTCAACGAGGATCTGGTCGCCGATTGGGATCGTTCCGGCATGGCCCTGCCGGTTTTCATCGATGATCGGCTCGCCGCGGCTGCCGTGGCGCGGCATCTAGAACATGATGGCAGCCTTCTTTGCAGGCTGCTCATTGAGCCCGCAAGGCGCCAGCGTCTCGAATGTGCCTTGCAAGCGGCCGCATCGAGCCCATTTGGCAGATTCCTGCCCAATGCCACGGCCTATTTCTGGGGCATCCGCGAGGAGCGCGTGCGCAAGCTCGTCCTCGAGAACGGGCACCTGATCGAGCCTGGCAGGCCGCATGGTCTTTCCATCCCGTTCGAGCGGCCGCGTCTCAAGCAGGCGCTGCTGGACGGCGTGCTGCTGCCGAACTTGTTCCTGATGTTCCTCGTCCTTGCCATATTGCCGCGCGTGCGGGTTGTGGGCGGCCTGAGACAGATTGGTTATGTAGCGCTTTTCCACTCGATCCTGCTGGCTGCGCTAGATGAAAACGCGCCGGAAGAGCGCGATCTGGCTGCGGAGCTGCAGGTTCGGGAGAATGCCTGGGGCATGCGGGTCATCGACGAAAAGATCTCGGTCCGCGAGCAGCTTGCCGGCCTGCCGGAAGGGGCGCTCTTCCCGGACCTGCTCCGGCAATACCGTTTGCGGACATTTGCTGAGACGACCGACGACCTGAAACTGGTTCGCGAAAACCCCCGATGGCGCAAGATCGGTCAGGCAGAGATCAAGGCGAGCTGAGCTTTACTTCAAGTTGATTTTCTGGTGCGCAAGCGACGGCGATCTATCGGTAAGCCTCGGGCGTCTGATCCGGCCGCTTCCTTGACGCTGATGCCTTTCGGTGAGAACTGGAGCGTCAGGCTGATAATTTGAGGGTCAAGGGTTTCAAGCCCTGTCCCTCGATGGAGCCTGATTTGTCTCAACGGCGCGGATGCGCCATGAGCGCGCATTCACATACCACATAGCGAAGGTCGCGACCCGACTACGTTGCGGACGTTGAAATCGAGGGGCACTGCCCGGTGTGAAGTAGGAAAATCCGCGGACACAGCGAACGCCGTTCCGGTAACTCTGGGCGAGCCTTGATGGAAGTGCTATGCTCGGCCTCTCGCGAGCTGCGTCGAACGCAGGTGGTTGTGTGCGTCAAGTTCTGCAAAAGGGCGGCCCTGGTGCTGGTCATGCGGCTTGGCGCAGAGCGAGCTTCTTGTGCTCGCGCAGGTCGTCCATGTTGATGTAGCGGTTGGCCTCCATCCAGTTTTCGTTGGTTTCGACGGCCAGTGCCCTGACTAGGCGCAGGCAGTTCTGTGAGTTTGGAAAGATGCGCACGACATAGGTGCGCCGGCGGATTTCCTCGTTGAGGCGTTCGAGCATGTTGGTGGACTTCAAGTGCTTGTGGTGCTGGCGCGGCAGACGGAAGAAGGTCAGCGTGTATTCGATGGTTTCCTCCACCCACGTCGTCAGTCGCGGGTAGCGGGCCGACCATTTGGAAAGCCATGCGGCGAGATCGGCCTTGGCCTCGGTGAGATCGCGCCGGTCGTAAAGCCATCTGAGTTCCTGCAGGCAATCGTCGCCGTGCTTGCGCGGCAGGTGATCGAGCGCGTTCCTGAGGAAGTGCACGTAGCAGCGCTGCCATGCCGCTTCCGGGATCACCTCGCCGATCGCCGCGACCAGGCCGGCATGATCGTCGGACACGACCAGTTCGACGCCCTTGAGGCCGCGCGCCTTCAGTGAGACGAGGAAATCCCTCCAGGCCGAGCGGCTCTCGCGATTGGCCATCTCCACGGCCAGGATCTGGCGCCTTCCGTCCCAGTCGATGCCGACAGCGATCAGCACCGCCTGGCTCATGACGATGCCGGCCTCTCTGACCTTCTCGTAGCGGGCATCGAGGATGAGGTAGGCAAACGGCTCTTGAAGCGGGCGCTCGGCAAACGCCTTCAGGCTCTCGTCCAAACGCTTGTTGATGGCCGAGATCGACGAGGCCGAGAAGGCATGACCGCACAGCTCTTCCGTGATCGCCTTGACCTTGCGGGTCGACACGCCCTGCACATACATCTCCGCAAGCGTCGCCACCAAGGCCCGCTCGGAACGCTGGTAGCGCTCGAACAGCTCGGTGGAGAAGCGGCCGGCCCGGTCTTGCGGAACCCGCAGCTCAAGCTTGCCGACCCGGGTGACAAGGGTGCGGCCGTAATAACCCGAGCGGTAGCCGAGCCGATCCGGTGTGCGCTCGCCCTTCGAAGCACCAAGCGCCTCGTCCATCTCGGCCTCGAGCACCTCCTGCATCACCGCACGGATCACTTCGTGCAGACCCTGCGGGTTCGAAAGCAGAATGTCTTTGACGGCAGCGCTAGCGGTCTTACTTTCAGTCTTGGTCATGGTGGCGTTCCTTCGCGGGAATCAGGTGACGTTGAACATCACCAGCCTGCCATGACCGCCCTCTCTCAGCGAATTTGCAGAACTCTCAGCACACTACCACGCAGGTCTCATTGGCCCGCAACCGGAGTGCCTATGGCTGCCTCTCCTGACTATGGCGAGACGTTAGCCGGTCGATTCCGGGCGGAGGCGAGCTATCTCGTGATAAAAGCCTTACCTCCTGACGCTCAATCGGAGACCTCCCATGCGGTGCCTATTCGCTACGACGTTCGCGCTGCTGTTGATGGCGCTCCCGGTTCACGCACAGCCGCCTGAGTTCCCCGCCGCGTTCAAGACGCGCGAGATCGCGACCAATGGCACCATGCTCCACGTCCGCACGGGCGGGCAAGGGCCGGCCGTCGTCCTGCTGCACGGATATGGCGAGACCGGGGACATGTGGGTGCCGATGGCGGTGGACTTGGCAAGGGATCACACCGTCATCGTGCCGGACCTGCGGGGCCCGGGGCTGTCGGCCAGGCCCCCGGGCGGTTACGACAAGAAGACGCAAGGGGCCGACATCGCAGGCGTTCTCGACGCGTTGAAGATCGAGCGCGCCGATCTGGTCACCCACGATATCGGCAACATGGTCGGCTACGCCTTCGCGGTACAGAACCCGCAGCGGGTGACCCGCTTCGTGCTGATCGACGCACAGTCCCAGGCATTGGGCCGTGGGAGGAAATCCTCAAGAACCCGCTCCTCTGGCACTTCCGCTTCGGTGGGCCCGACATGGAGCGGTTGGTCGCGGGGCGGGAGCGGATCTATCTCGACCGCTTCTGGAACGAGTTCTCGGCCAATCCAGCGCGGTTCACAGAAGCCTCGCGGTCCCACTATGCCGAGCTTTACGCCCAGCCGGGCGCCATGCACGCCGGCTTCGCCCAGTTCGCGGCGTTCGACCAGGACGCCATCGACAACAAGGCCCACTGGCCGCCAAGGGCAAGCTGTCCATGCCGGTGCTGGCGATCGGCGGCGAGAAGTTGTTCGGACCGATGATGGCTACGGTCATGCGTTTCGCCGCGAGCGACGTGACCGAGGGTGTGGTCCCCGACTCCGGCCACTGGATCATGGAGGAAAATCCGCAGGCCACGCTTGCGATGATCCGCGGTTTCCTCGGGTCGAGGCCATGAGCCTCGGTCAGGTTGCCGCCCTGACCCGGCGCAGATTGAGGTCTCCGAGATGGTGATCCGCTGCTGCCGCTAAGCGGTCGTCCACCGCAGCTGCGTCAAGGGCCGCTAACCTCCTTGGGAGGTTTTCAACGCGGGCCGATGTCGATCCAGCCCAACCCTCGTGCCGCGGCCCGCATCGAAAAACCTTCACCCTTAGGAACGTTGGGCAGCCGGCCCAGCAAAGTCCACAACGGGTCACAGAGCGACGCTTCCTGCTCGCGTCGCTCTGCCTGCTCTCACAGGTGCCCATTTGCGCTACCGCTTGCTGGCCGACGGCTATCGGTTCATTCTTGTGAATACCTTGGCCGTGAAGTGCGTAGCGAGATCACCCGTCACGGCCCCTAGTGAGGTCTTGTCCGATGGACTGCTCGGGCTGCGGTTTCGAGGTTGAGCGCGGTTACGCTTTCTGTCCGAGGTGTGGCAGGCGCCAGCCCGTGCCATGCGCCAGTTGCGGCTACCCCTGCGCACCTGATTTCGAGTTCTGTCCGAAATGTGGGGCAAGCGTCGGTGCGCCCGCAAAAGCCGTCGAACGGCCTGCTCCGACGCCAAGCCGGACCATTGTGCCGCCTTCTCGAACTCCGTCGCTGCTTCCGAACATCGAAAGCGAAGATGGGCTGCACCCCGTCTCCGACGCCGATCGCCGGACGGTAACGGTCCTGTTCGCCGACCTTTGCGGCTTCACGACACTCAGCGAGCAGCTCGACCCCGAGGTCATGCAAGCGCTGCAGAACCAACTGTTCAAGGAATTGACGGCGGCCGTGCGAAACTTTGGTGGTTTCGTCGACAAATTCATCGGCGATGCACTGCTCGCTTTGTTCGGTGCGCCGGTCGCGCATGAGGACGATCCGGAACGTGCGCTTCGCGCCGCTCTCGACATGATCGCCCGGACGGCGCGGCTCGGCGAAAGCACCCGCCACTCCGGCTCGCCTCTGTTACTCCACATCGGCATAAACACTGGTCCCGTCGTTACTGGTGGATTGGGCATCGGCACCGCCAAATCCTATTCGGTGACCGGCGACACCGTGAATACGGCGCAACGCCTGCAATCGCTGGCCGCACCGGGTGAGGTGCTGGTAGGCGAGCTCACTCACAGGCTGACCCGGCATGCCTTCTCTTACGAGTCGCTGGGTGACGTCGTGCTTCGCGGCAAGGCTGGCAGTGTGCTCGTCCATCGACTGGATGCACCGCTTGCGGCGCCGCGTGCAGCGCGTGGGCTCGAGGCGCTCGGCCTCAGCGCGCCGATGATAGGTCGTGGTGCGGAGCTCAATAGAATGCTGGCGAGCCTTGACCAGGCGTGCGCCGGCTCGGCCCAACTTGTCCGCCTCGTCGGAGACGCCGGTATCGGGAAATCGCGGCTGGTGAAGGAGTTCGTCGCCCGCGTCGGCGACGAGGATCGTTTTCGCGACGTCGCCGTGCGGCTGGCCACGTGCTCACCGCTGGGCGAACAATCGTTTGGCGCCTTGGGCGCAGTGGTGCGCAGCGCTGCCGGGATGATGCAAAACGACAATGGGGACGAAATGCGGGGGAAGCTCGCAGGCTTGCTTACCGATCTCGGCCTGCAGGGCGAGGAGGCGAAGCGGCTGATGCCTTTGCTCTACCATGTGCTCGGCCTTGGCGACCCCGATGCCACCTTGCAGCATGTCGAGCCCGAGCAGCTGCGGCGGCAAATTCTCTACGCAGTCCGCACAATCATCGAACGGCGGCTTGCGCTGTCGCCGCTGTTGATTGTCGTCGAAGACCTGCACTGGGCCGACGCCGTGTCGCTCGAGGCACTACGTTTCGTGATGGACAGGTTGGAACGCACGCGGTTGATGTTGCTGGTCACGCATCGTCCGGCGCCGGACAACGACCAGCTCGACTCAAGTCGGGTCAGTCACACAGCGCTCAGGCTTTCGTCGCTCAACAATGATGACGGACGCAGCCTGCTGGCGGCGCTTTTCGGCGAGAGCTGGGTAAACTCCGCAGGAGGGCTTCTCGACCAGATCCTTGAGCGCGCGGGCGGCAACCCCCTCTTTGTAGAGGAGATCGTCCGCGGCCTTATCGATCGCGGTGTACTGATGCGCGAGGGCCAGCAATGGCGGACTGTGGCAGGCGAAGTCGCAACCGGCATCCCCGCCACTATCCAGGCTATGTTGCTTGCTCGCGTCGACCGGCTGCCCCAAGAGGTGCGCCGGTTGGCCCAGGAAGCCGCGGTAATCGGCCCGCGCTTCGATGCCACGCTTCTGAAAGCCGTGACATCCGACCCCGGCCGGCTAGAAGCCGGCTGCGAACTGCTTTGCGATGCGGAAATCATCGAGGAAGTTGCCGGATCAGGCTCGGTCTCATCGCAAAGCTACCGCTTTACGCAAACATTGCTGCAGGACGTGATCTACCAGAATATGCTCCTGCAACGCCGGACCGACATCCACGGGCGGGTCGGTGCTGCCTTGGAGCAACTGTGCGGCGACAAGCCGGAACGGCTCGAGGATTTGACCGTGCTCGGTCATCATTTCGCACAGAGCGCCGAGCGGGAGAGGGGCGCGCATTACCTGCAGGCGGCGGGCGATCGCGCTCGCATGATATACGCCAACGACGACGCCCTTCGTTTCTATGAGCGAGCACTGACTGCGTTGAGCGCGATCGGGCAAACACCGCTCAAACTGGCAATTGCAGAGCGCATTGCCGATTTGAGCGGCCCGATAGGCCGCCGCGAGATCGCGCACCACCACTACGAGACTGTGTTACAGGCATACCGCGAGTCAGCCAATCG
Source organism: Mesorhizobium escarrei (assembly GCF_935825525.1). Classification (GTDB taxonomy): domain Bacteria; phylum Pseudomonadota; class Alphaproteobacteria; order Rhizobiales; family Rhizobiaceae; genus Mesorhizobium; species Mesorhizobium escarrei. The sequence continues at coordinate 3,129 of NZ_CAKXZT010000137.1, read as the reverse complement.
TGTCGCGTCGGCGCGAGTTTTGCGAAAGGTCGGTCGGCTGCTCTGGGACGTCGGCAAGCGGGACAACGCAGAAGCCCGCTATGCTGAAGCGGCAGCGCTCCTCGATGGAGCGGATGCCCCGATCGAGCAGGCGCATCTCTGGCAAGAACGTGGCCGACAGGCGTTCCGTAGCGGAGATCACGCTCTCGCGGCAAAATGGGCAGACGCGGCGCTGGATTGTGTAAGCTCTCTGACGACGGAGCATGTCTCCGAGGTAGGGTGTGATGCCACTCTAGTGACCGCCGAGGCACTTAATACCAAGGCTGTCGCGCTGGCTCGCCTTGGGCGAAACCGTGAAGCCGTGCTTCAGGTTGAGCGTAGCATTGAATTGGCCGAAGCCGCCGGTCTACTGGGCGCGGCCTGCCGCGGCTACACCAATCTCGGCGTGCTTTACACGACCATCGATCCGGCACAGGCGATGGAGGTCTGTCGGCGCGGTCTTGAAGTGGCGCGCCATATTGGTGACTTGGGTTTCCAGGCGCGCCTCCTCGCCAATCTGGCGGTCGCTTGTTGTACTTTCACGGATCGCTGTCCAACGGAGGGCGTGCCTGCTGCCGAGAAGGCCATCGAGATCGACCGGGCGCTCGACCAGCGCGAGCACCTGCCGGTGCCGTTGATCGTGCTTGCGCAAATCCACCAGTGCCACGGCCGTCCGGAACTGGCGGTAGGCTTGTTCCACGAAGCACTGGACGTAGCCCGCGAAACGGGCGAGCCCCAACTGCTGTTTCCGTGCTATGATGGTCTCGCAACGCTTAATCTCGACCTCGACAATCTGGCCGAGGCCGAACGCTACTTTTCCCTGGCGCAGGGTATATGCGCCCAGCACGGGCTCGACCCGGAAGCGCTTGTGGTGCTGCCTTTTCTCGATTAGCCGGGTTGGAGGTTGGAAATGTCCGCGCGTAGTGATTTGGTACCGCTTCAACCGGGCGACCGTGCGCCGAACGTGGTACTCGACGCCATTACCCAGGAAGGCAAGATCGCGCTTGACGACTTTCGCGGACAAAAACCGGTGCTGGTCGCACTGTTTCGAGGTCTGCATTGTGCGTTTTGCCGGCGCCATATCGCCGCCCAGGCGCGGCTTGATCCGGAGCTGCGCGAAAAGGGCGTGGAGAGCCTGACGGTGGTCAACACGCCGATCGAACGGGCGCGTCTCTATTTCCGCTACCACCCGATGCCGAATCTGCTTGCGGCCTCCGACCCTGAACGCGCTTCACATCGTGCTTTTGGACTGCCCAATCTCGAATTCACCCAAGACGAGACGAACTGGCCGTACAAGGTCTCGATGGCAGCGGTAAAGGATATGCGGGTCGACATACCCAGCGAATTGCCCGGTCCTATGGATCCTATTACGGCCGGCGAGATCCTCGACAAGAGGGACCATTACGAACTGACTGAAGCCGACGAGCAGATGATGGCAACGGGACACGGACAACTGGTCGGTCAGTTTCTACTGGACCGGCAGGGGATCGTCCGCTGGAGCTTCACGGAGGTTCCAGAGGGTGGGCGATACATGTTTGGGGTGCCAAACCCGCAGGAGCTGATGTCAGCCGTGTCCCAAGTCGCCCAATAGACTTGCGAACGAGGTAAACGGGGCGGGACACTGATCACCGCTCTTCGAGCACGGCCTCGACCCTGGCAACAAAGTCATCGAGTGAGCGATCCCCGCGAATCTCGATGCGCGGAAGGTCGATGGGATCGCAATCGAGGTCCGCCGGCCCGTGTCTGCCGCCGAAGCCGATCCGATAGCCGCACTCCTTGGCCAGCCGGCCAAGCCGTCGGTC
>NZ_CAKXZT010000137.1:0-1299 GCF_935825525.1 Mesorhizobium escarrei | reverse complement strand
ATCGCGTGAAAGCCATTGGCGCGCAGCCATGCCATCTGGCTGTGGAATGCGGCGGGCGTGAGCCGGTAACGGGCGAGCGCGGCCGGACCATCATCGGAGACGCTGTGATACATGAGGACAGGGATACGCTGCCGCCGCTCGCTGCGTGCGACGTCGCGGCGCAAGGCCCGCGCCCCGCCCCAGACGATATTTCGCGCGACCCCGATTTCGAGGGGCGCGCGGATTGGGACGTAATCGATTGTCGGTTCCGTCGTTTCATGTCCAGGTGAGAGGCGGCAGAAGCGGTCTATGCGATAGAGCTCCGTCTGGATCGATTGATCGAGGACGAGGCCTTCGGTCCCTGCCAGCGTCTCTGAGATCGCTTTTGCACCGAATGTGTTCCAGTCGAAGCCGGTCCTTTCAACGTTGTCACGTAAGACGAATGCGTGTGCGTTGATGAAACTGCCGCCAGGCGCCAATGCCTCGACGATTTTTCTGGAGATGCGCCCCAATTCAGCAAGGTCATCCAAGTAGTAGAGCACTTCCGAACAGAAGATTAGATCCATCTCACCCGGCAGCGTGTCGGCCGAGAAATCGAGTACGCCGAATTCAATATTCGGCTGATCGCTGCATCGCGCGCGGGCCCGCTCGATGGCTATGGCGGAGATGTCGGTTGCGGTCAGATGGTCCACCCGTGGTGCCAGCTTCCGCGTGAAGTGACCCTCAGCACAGGCCAGCTCAAGCGCCCGTCCTATGCGACCGGCCGGCAGAATTTCGAGCTGCCGCTCGTATTTTTCCTGCTCATAGGAGGAACGGTAGTTCCAGGGATCCTCGGTCGCGAAATAGCCATTCCAGAACGACGTGCGATCCTTGTCGTGCCTGGGCCGTGCGCGGCGCGGCGCCGCAGGAGGCTCCGCAGGTTCGGCGCTCGACCGAACCAGCTCCCGCGCTTGTGCGGCCAATTGCGCGAGTTTGCCAAAGTGGCTGTCCGGATCAGGCTCGCGTTCGGCTGTGGCTGACAATGCCTCGGCTGCGAGCGTGTTTGACGTGTCGGCGCCGGCGGCCTGTTGCGGTACAGGTGATCGTCCCGCAAACCTTGCCGCACTGTCTACAAGCCGCTCAGCGGCCACGACATTCTGGATCAATTCAATCCAATGATCCCTTGTCACCGTCCCGAGTACGCCGAACTGCACGACAGCCTCGATCTGGCCGTCCATCATCAGATGGGCATAAATTTTATCGATTCCGTCCGGAAGTTCGGTCGAGGTCGGATTTCGAATATCGACGCGAATTCTAAGTGTCCGCGCCAGCCTGCGCGGC
>NZ_CAKXZT010000136.1:18957-178449 GCF_935825525.1 Mesorhizobium escarrei | reverse complement strand
GGGGCGCATTGCCGCCCGCCAGCCTTTTGGGGCCGGGAGCAGATGGTCGGCTATGGAGCGAGCTTGGTAGATAGCCGACGTTCGGCAAACGAAATCAACTCGGACATTCCAATGTCTATTACGGGTTCACAAGAGCCTCCGCTCGTAACGCAACGGCCTCCTGCAGGATGAGTCCGTTTCTGGAATATCCTCCCAAGAGAGTTATGTGTTTGAATAGATTGCAAACAGCTCGCGAAAAAATCGATCATAGCTTGCTGCACGAGGATCCCGCTGCACCGATGCTCGAAGGCTAATGATTCGCTGGCCCGCGACACGCCTTCGCCTGGTGCCATAACTTCGAGACCACCTGTCTCCCCAAACTTCACCGACAACGGAAACGGTGTTCGCATCGAGTGCAACGTAGCACCAGACTTGGGCCCAGACGTTCGGCCACAGATTCGTCGGAACTATCATCCTGCTGTTCTTAATCTCGACGATTACCACCTTCGACAGCTCAACGTTATGGTAAACTAGGTCAGGCGACACCCGAAGCGGAACACCATTGACCCGCAGGTGTTCGATTTCGAAATACGGAGCTGATCCTTCTGACTGTGGTTGAATGCCGTTATGAACCAGCCGCCAATTTAGCTGCATTGCGCGCAGAAAACTGCTGTCATTACATGACGCGGCGCGTCGCCTTCGCTCCAGGACCTCCTGCTCGACTTCCTTCCCGCGTTCTCGATCGTCCGCATCACCATACGCACCGCCGTACAGCGAATATATCCAGGCGGCGAATCCGGACGCCGTCGCGAGCGCTTCCATCGGTCGATTCCCGCATGCCTTCGCCATGAATAGCGATGGCACGAGCTGAAGTGTTGCCGCGCCGGCGGTGCTCAACGCTATCTTTGCCGCAACTGGCCAGCGCGTCCGCGACTGCCGGTCAAGAACCACAAGTTTGAGAACATCTAAGGCCGTCACCTCGGCCCAATGAGGAAACATGCGACTTCGATCGCTTGCCTTCGCCGCCATTGCATTGGCTCTTCCCGCTTCGCCCGCCATGGCGGACGGCGACGCAGCCCGCGGTCAAAAGCTGTTCACGCGATGTAGTGGCTGCCACACCACCACTGGCGAGAACAAAGCTGGTCCTTCTTTGGCTGGCGTGTTCGGGCGCGCCGCCGGCAAAGTCGACGGCGCCAGATACTCGCGTGCGATGGCAAGCTCCAACATCGTCTGGGACGACGTTTCGATCGACGCCTACCTCGCCGGTCCGACCAAATTCCTTCCAGGCACAACGATGGCGATCGGCGTGCCGAATGCCAGCGATCGCGCAGACATCATTGCATACCTGCGCTCGCTCGGCCCCGGTTAGGATTACCGGCACGTGCCACCGCCCAACGCGACATTACCGAACCGTATTGTTCCGGACAGGCGCTCGACAGGGTGCGCGGTCACCTTCCAGATCGAGCGGAGCGTGGTGCTCCCTCGACCAAGGAGACAGTGAATGAAGTACAATATCCTCTGCGGCACGCTGCTCGCCACCAGCCTTGTCGCGGGCGGCAGCGCTTGGGCCGAGAACAATGGCGGAGGCGACGAAGCGGCAGACGCGAACGCTTTGCTCGCAGCTAAGGTCACCGCAGTCCAGGCCGCACAGGCCGCGGAAGCCAAAATCGGCGGCAAGACATCCTCCGTGTCCTTCGAGAGGCACGCGGGAACGGCCACCGCGCCCTTCTTCCACGTCGAGGTGGTGACACCCGACGGTGCGCAGCAGGAGGTTGCCGTCGACGCGGCTTCCGGCGAGGTCGTGAGGGTCCTCGCGCTCGAGCATGACGAGAACGGCGAAGCCGGGGATGGCGAAGGTCAGGACCCGGACGGCGACGGCATTGCCGATTAAGAGGTAGTGCCTATATCAGAGCGAGGCGCCGCATCCGCGGCGCCTCGTTTTTGTTCTTGCTTTCGCGAAATCATGACGAGCCTGACGGCGGTATTCTCCACGGTCACCGCGGCCTTTCTCGCTTCGTTCGTCGAAGTGGTCGAGGCCTTCACGATCGTGCTCGCGGTAGGCGTCACCCAGAGCTGGCGGCCGGCCCTGATGGGACGGGCGCGGCGCTGGCGGTTCTCGCCGCCCTGGTCATTGCGATGGGACCGTTGCTCGGCCTGATACCCATCCACGTCATGCAATACGTCATCGGCGTCCTGCTGATCCTGTTCGGCATGCGCTGGCTGCGCAAGGCAATCCTGCGTTCCGTCGGGGTCGTGGCCCTGCATGATGAAGAGAGGGCCTTCGCCGAAGAAACCGAGGAAAGCCAGCGGCGCGCCAGAGACCAGCGCGCCGACTATCTGGCCGGCATCGCGGCGTTCAAGGCGGTGCTGCTCGAAGGCGTCGAGGTCGTCTTCATCGTCATTGCTGTCGGAACCGCGCACCAGATGACCGGCTACGCCGCCCTCGGCGCACTCGCGGCAGCCATCCTTGTTCTCGCAGTCGGGTTCGCGCTGCGCCGCCCGCTCTCGCAGGTGCCTGAAAATGCGCTCAAGTTTGTCGTCGGCCTGATGCTGACGGCGTTCGGCGTTTTCTGGACGGGCGAAGGGATCGGAGTCGAGTGGCCGGGCGCGGACCTGTCGCTGATCGGCATCTTCCTGTTTTTCACGGCCGTAGCCCTGGCGCTGGTACGGGTGTTGAAGAGATCGGCGGCCATCGACCAAGCGGAGGTCGCGCGATGAACATGCTGCGTCTTGCCTTCAGGGAGATCGTCGGCATGTTCGTCGACGACGGAGCCCTTGCGCTTCAGTCGCTGCTGCTGATCGCCGTCGTCACGATCGCGGTCGAGGTCCTTGCCGCCCCCAGCGGTTGGGCCGGCGCCGCGCTGATCGGCGGATGCGCTGCCATCCTCGCGAGCAGTGTTTACCGCGCCGCGCGCCGCCGGTAGCGATCACAACGGAAATAGCTGGATCGACGTCCGAGACGCCAATCCAGCTATGTCGGAATTTGCCCGCCACCGGCGGGCGCGACAGGTCATGCGTTCAAAGGCTTTAGACTTCTCGCTCTGCGAATGCGGGACGAGAGCAGTACAACCGCCACGAGCAGGCCCATCGCGACGAGGGACGTCTCCAGCGTTCCAAGTTCAAGTCCGCCCCTGGCGTGCTCCTTCGTGAGGAAATTCCCGAACGTCGCGCCGAAGGGCCGGGTGAAGATGAACGCCGCCCAGAAGAGAAGGACGGAGTTGATCCTGGTGAGGTAGTGCAGCAGGAGCACGACACCGATTACACCTGAGCAAACCACCGCGCCCTGCACGAAGCTCATCCCGATCGGATCGATCAAGGCGTCGCCGAATGCAGTGCCGAGACTGTTGGAGAACACCACGGCAATCCAGAACAGCAGTTCGCTGTCCTTCTCGACGATCGGTTCAACACTGAGTGTCCGCTTCCGATAGTACCAGATGGCCAGCGTCGCGGCCAATCCGGCGAACAGGACGCTCGAGCCGAGTACGTATCCGAACCCGAAAGTCCGATCCATCATATCGGAGATCTCTGTGCCAGCCGTCGTCGTCGCGACGATCGCTGCCCAGAAGAGCGTCGGATGATAGGCGTTGGCCCGAATCTGGACGACCAGTATGCCGACCAGGAGCACCACCGTCACGAAGAAGCCGACGACGTAACCAAGGCCCAGCGTTTGGGCTATGAAGTCGCCGCCGGTCTCACCGAGTGTCGTCGCGATGATTTTCGCTATCCAGAAGGACAGAGTTATCGCCGCGACTTTATTTAGAGTACGAGATTCAATCATCTTAGCTGACCTTGAATGTGCCCTTGGGCGAAAGCGCAACGTCCACGTTGCGGTTGATTGGATTGGCTCCTGTGACCTCGGCTAATTGCTGCCGAGGCCCCTTGGATTGGAGCGTGGAAAGCGAGCCTTCGCCTGGGAAGGCAGGCTCATTCGCGTCGGCCGCCTTTTGCGGCGCCTTGGATGCTGTCTGTCCGTAGGATTTTCGTAGCGCCGCGATCAGTGCTGCCAAGGCCGTGCTGGGATCGGCCGCATCAGGTTGACATAGGCCGAATGGCGGGTGCGACGACGGGGAGGCAAGGATAGGGAGGCGAGGGGCTTTTTCATTGTGATCTCCTGTTTAGCGCAGATCGACGATCTCACGCCTGGAGACGATGCCAGCTCGGCCTTGCAACGACTTTGCCGTCTGCATACAAATCCGTAAGTGGCCGAAATATCTACGTGCGGGACGTGTCGATGTCTGCTTGTAACGGTGGTGGACTTGCGCCATCGCGCGCTCGAATGCGGAAAATTGCCGCGACGAGCGCTGTTGAGCACAAAGCGGACCTTCGATTGCCCCGCCTTTAGCCACTGGTGACCGCGTGACGCTTGGCACCCGATGCGGAAAACTTGTAGTGCGAGGATGGTCGTGAACGGAAGTTGAGCGAGGACGTAAGTTCGCTAGTGGGCTTCTGGCAGCATCCGCTCCAGGATGTCGTCTTTTCGGATGAAATGGTGCCACAAAGCAGCCAAGGAGTGAATTCCAGCAAGGATCAAAATCCCGTTGGCGCAGAGGCCATGAAGCTCCTGGATAGTTCTCGCGGTATCTTTGTCCTGCTGGAACGGGGCCGGTATCGTAAACAGGTCAAAGAAACTCAGCGGATCGCCCCTCAGCCACGTCAGAAGAATTCCCAGAATAGGGATTGCAATCAGCAGCGTGTACAGCGCCAGGTGGCCAACCTTAGCCAAGGTGCGCTCCATACTTGTCATGGATGTTGGAAGCGGAGGAGCTCCTTTCCTAAAACGCAACAAGACGCGCCAAACCACCAAACCTGCTAGCAGCAGGCCGAACGAGATGTGAAGCCACCAAATAGTGGTTCGATTTGGATCGCCTCGCTCGAACAAGGCCTCCCCGTAGGTGAGTCCATAGAGGCCCAAAACCAAAATGAATAGCAGCCAATGCAGCGCTTTTTGCGTTGATGAATAGGCATTGGCCGACATCGGGGTAGCTCCAGTTTGTTATCGTGATGCACACCTCCCGGCCAAATGCTGGGTGAAGCCGCGGCCCGTGGCAACAGCTTTTTTCTTACGGATTCGTAATGCTGAGACGCCTGCCTGCGGGTAGTCCGCCACTGGAGTGCCCCGTTCGCAAAAGAAGCCCATATCGGACTCTTTATGTCATGCGGGAACCAGTCGATCGAAGCTCCTGGATCGTTGTAGTGGGGCGCTCGGATGTCCCTGATCGAGCTTCGATCACCTTGTCGATAGGTCAAACCTTCGAAGAGCCGCGATGCCCATTATTTAGTACTGGCCATCGACCCTTCATCACACTCTCCTTTTCCATGACGCTTGATTTATCACAACGTCCGGAGAGGTGAATGTAAAGTGCCATCGGCATGGCGTAGGGCGCCAGAGTATAATGGCGTGCAATTCGGCGGGTCGCCGAGTGCCTTATCGAGTGACACAAAAGCCTCGCGAGGGAGAGCCCTACAAATCCGCCTTGAACGCCTGCTTCTGTTGGCCGAGCCCCTCGATGCCCAATTCCACCACATCCCCCGCCTTGAGGAATACCGGCGGCTTCATGCCCAGCCCAACGCCGGGCGGTGTGCCGGTCGAGATGATGTCGCCAGGATGCAGCGACATGAACTGGCTGAGATAGGAAACCAGATAGGCGACGCCATAGACCATGGTCCTGGTCGAGCCGTTCTGCATCGTCTTGCCGTTGACCTTCAGCCACATAGGGATGTTCTGCGGATCCTGGACCTCGTCCTTGGTCACCAGCCACGGCCCGATCGGCCCGAACGTGTCGCAGGACTTGCCCTTGGTCCACTGGCCCTGGCGCTCGGCCTGGAAGGCGCGCTCGGACACGTCATGCGCGACGCAGTAGCCGGCGACATAATTTAGCGCCTCGGCCTCGGTGACGTACTTCGCGGTCTTTCCGATGACCACGCCAAGCTCAACTTCCCAGTCGGTCTTGACCGAGCCGCGCGGGATCAGCACGTCGTCGTCGGGGCCGATAATGGCCGAGCTTGCCTTCATGAAAATGATCGGCTCCGGCGGCACGGTGGCGCCGGTCTCGGCGGCGTGGTCGGAATAGTTGAGCCCGATACAGATGAATTTGCCGGTGCCGACGACGCAGGCGCCGATGCGCGGCTTGCCGGAAACCGCCGGCAGCGATTTCGGGTCGAGCTTCGACAATTTATCCAGCGAGGCCGGATGGAGCACCGTGCCGGCAATGTCGGCGACATAAGCGGAGAGGTCGCGGATCGTCCCATCCGCATCGAGCAGGCCGGGACGTTCGCTCCCCACCTCGCCATAACGCAGCAGTTTCATGCAGTCTTTCTCCTGATTACTCGGCGAACAGGCAGCAAACTGCCCTATCGATTGCGGACAGGGGTGTTGATCACCAGCGTTGATGCACGTAGGGCTTGATATCCCGATCGTAGATGTTCCGGATCTCGCCCATGAGTTCATCGGACAGCGGTGGAAGGTCCGCGGCCTCGGCATTGGAACGCGCCTGCGCCGGATTGCGCGCGCCCGGTATGACCACGGTGACAGCGTCGAACATCAGGATCCAGCGCAAGGCAAATTTCGCCATCGTCGCGTCGCCTGAAACAAGTGGCCGGATGCGCTCGACCGCCGCCAGGCCGACCTCAAAAGGCACGCCCGAAAAGGTCTCGCCGACGTCGAAGGCTTCGCCGTTGCGGTTGAATTTGCGGTGGTCGGTATCCTCGAATTTGGTGTCAGCTTTGAACTTTCCCGACAGCAATCCGCTCGCCAGCGGTACGCGGGCGATGATCGCCACATTGTTCTTCTTGGCCAGGTCGAAGAACAGCTCCGCCGGCCGCTGGCGGAAGGCGTTGAAGATGATCTGCACGCTGACGACGCCGGGATATTGCATCGCTTTCAGCGCCTCTTCGACGTGCTCGACGCTGACGCCGTAGTTGCGGATCTTGCCTTGCTCGACGAGACGGTCGAGCCGCTCGAACACTTCCGGATGATAGTAGAGGTCGGTCAGCGGGCAATGCAACTGCACCAGGTCCAGCGTGTCGGCCTCGAGATATCTCAGGCTGCGATCGATCCAGTCGGTCAGGTTCTCCTGAGAGAAGCCTTCGACCGTCTGTGTGGGTAACCGTTTTCCGGCCTTGGTAGCGATGAACGGCCGCTCGCCGCCGCGCTCCTTCATCACCCTGGCGATGAGCTTCTCGGAGCGGCCGTCGCCGTAGACGTCGGCGGTGTCGATGAAGGTGACGCCGGCGTCGAGGGCTGCATGAAGGGCGGCCACCGCTTCGTTGTCATTGACCTCGCCCCAGGCGGCGCCGATTGCCCATGAGCCAAAGCCGATCTCGCTGACCTCGCGGCCAGTGCGGCCGAATTTCCGTGACTGCATGTCTTGTTCCTCATTCTGGCTGCGTGCGATTCGCATCCTGTCCGCGGCATCTAGCCGAATGATGACGCGATTGACATCCGCTCTCGATAGATTTAACAGATTACAGGGTTGTATGACAACCCGGTAAGACTGCAAGGTTTTTGGAGTCGGGAGGATCTCAAATGAAAACCGTTCTGAAAATGGGCGTGTCGGCAGCATTCTGCCTTGGCACGCTTGCCAACCCCGCATTCGCGCAGGATGCGGACAACATCGTCAAGATCGGCGTCGTCGCGGCGGAATCAGGCTCGTTCGTCTCCGCCGGCCACACCTTGCCGGCGGGTGTCGGGCTCGCCGTGAAGCAGATCAACGACGCCGGCGGCATCAAGGTCGGCGGCAAGGTCTACAAGCTGGAAATGGTCAAACGCGACGATCGCACCGACATCGCAACCGCCATCGCCGCCACCCAGGAACTGGTACGCGACGTAAAGGTACAGGCGATCTTCGGGTCGGAGACTCATGACTTCACCCTGGCGATGGCCAAGATCACGCAGCCGGCCAAGATCGTCCATTTCGCCGGCAATTCGACACTGGCAAAGATCCTGACGCCGGATACGGTGAAGGCGGGCGGCGAGGATCACTATCTCTTCCAGTCGGAGCCGCAGGAGTTCCAGCGCTCCGGATCGACCGCGCGTGGCGTCTTGACCTTGCTTGAACCATTGCTCGGCTACAAGCCGAAGAAATCGGTCATGATCGTCGGCAACGACGCCACTGGCCAGTTCCTGTCATCCTATTATTTCAAGGCCCTCAAGGCCGAGGGACAGGACGTTCCAGACATCATCTTCTACCCGCCTGATACGACCGACTTCTCGCCTTTCCTGACCCGAGCCAAGAGCCTCAATCCGGATATCATCCATTTCTGGTACAATGGTGATTCAACGCTGACCGCATTGCCGCAGGCGCTCGAATTGGGTGCTGCCAAGAGCTACTTCCTGTTCGGCGTCGATCCTGGCATCTGGAAGGAAAAGGCGCTTTCGGCCGACGTGCCGGTAGCGATGAGCTGTGTGCCGGTCTGCTGGGGCGAGTCGTCCAATCCGAAGGCCAAGGCCTATTTCGACGCCTATTTCGCGGCCGGCGCTCCCCACGGCGTGACCTCGTCGGTGTCGCTGCTCTACCACGACTACGTCCACTTCCTGGCCGAAGCATGGGAAAAAGCCGGCAGCTTCGATCCGGACAAGACGGTGGAAGCCTTGCTGTCGATCCACCACCAGGGCGTGGTCTCGGACGATTTGACTTTCAACCCGACCCACCAGGTGACTCACGCCACCGAGGTCTGCGCCGCAGCCCCCGGCGGCGACATCTCCTGCTCGATGCAGCAGCCACCGGCGGATGCACCGAAGAGCTGACCTCCGAAGTCGTATTGGCGGTACTGGTTGCGCCGCCAATACTGACTGCCGGACAAGTCTGACCGCCGGCCCCCACGTCAACAGCGGATGCGCGCCGTGGACATCTTCATACAGCAGATACTCAACGGGCTTTCGATCGCCAGCGTCATCACGCTGATCGCCGTTGGTGTGACCCTGATCTTCGGCCTGACCGGCATAATCAACTTCGCCCATGGTGAATTCCTGATGATCGGCGGCATCGTCACCTGGCTGGCCGTCAGCGCCGGCCTCAGCTTCCCGCTGGCGGCCGTGCTGGCAATACTGGCGGTAGGGCTGATGGGCTATGGGCTCGAGCGCGGCATTTTCCGCTTTACGCTGGAGCGACCGACCAATGGCTTCATCGTCTCGCTCGGCCTCATCGTCGTCCTGCAGCACGTCGTCGTGCTGTTCTGGAACCCCAATCAGAAAAGCATCCCGCGTCCGCTCACGACTGTCTGGGAAGTCGGCGGCGTACGCATCGCTTCCGTGCGCGTCATGGTCATCCTGATCACCATCGCCGTGGTGGCGCTGAGCTTCAGGATGATCACGGCCAGCCGCTACGGCCGGGCGCTGCGGGCAAGCGTCGAGGACCGCGATACCGCGGCATTGATGGGCATTCCGGTGCGCCGCTACATCACCGGCGTTTTCGTGCTCGGCAGTGCGCTGGCCGGGCTCGGCGGCGCGCTGTTGATCGCGCTGTTTCCGATCACGCCGTTCACCGGCGGCACCATGGTCATGAAGGGATTCGCGGTCGCCCTGATCGGCGGGCTCGGCAACATCTATGGCGCGGTCGCCGCCGGCCTCATCCTCGGCATCGTTGAAGGCTTCAGCGCCGGCTACGGCTTCTCGCAGTGGACCGACGCCTATTCCTTCGTCCTCATGATCCTGGTGCTTCTCTTCCGGCCGCACGGCCTTTTCGGCGGCACCAGCGGACCCAGGATGGCGTCATGATTGCAGGCGCACAGCCAAACGGCCCGGCAAACGCCGCCTTGCGATCCCTGCTGCCGGTGCTGGCAGTGCTGGTGCTGATCGCCCTTGTACCGCTGCTTTCGCCCAGCAACCGCTTCCTGTCGCTGGCGATCTCGGCCGGCATCAACGTCATTGCGCTTTACGGGCTGTCGGTGCTGTTCGGTCAGACCGGCATCCTGTCGATGGGCCATGCCGCCCTCGTCGGCGTCGGCGCCTACACCGCGGCGATCCTGTCGCGCGACTATGGCATCGGCTTCTGGCTGGCGCTTCCGGCAGCAGCACTTGCCAGCGCCGTGTTCGCGATGATCGTCGGCATTCCGTCGCTGCGGGTCGGCGGTCATCATTTCGTCATCATGACCTTCGCCTTCGGCCAGTTGCTTGCCATCGTGCTCACCAATGGCGGCGACTATACGGGCGCGGCGACCGGCCTCGACCTGACTGGTCCCGTCACGCTGTTCGGCGCCGATATGAGCGACTTGACGCGCTATTACCTGATGGTGGTGGCTTTCGTGGCCGCCGCAGCGGTGGCGAGTTGGGCGATCATCAATTCGCCCTATGGCCGAACGCTCCGCGCCATCAGGGAGAACGAAAGACTTGCCGCCTCGCTCGGCATCAATGTCGGCCGGCACAAGATCGGCGCCTTTGTCGTAAGCGGCGTCTTTGCCGGGATTTCCGGCGTTCTGCTAGCGCATTTCCTCGGCCACATCTCGCCAACCCAGTTCGCGTCCTTCCCCAGCATCTACCTGGCGCTGATGGTGATGATCGGCGGCGCTCGCCTGATATCAGGTCCGCTCGCCGGCGGCATTCTCGTCGCCTTCCTGCCGGAGGTGCTCAATCTAGACCCGGTGCAGTCGCGCATCGTCTACGGCGCCTGCCTGATCGCCGTCATCCTGCTTCTCCCGGAGGGGCTGATCGCCGGCGCCGTGCAGGCATTTCGCCGGCTGCTGGCGCGCAAGCCCAAGCAGGAGCGGGAAGACCCCGACACGACGTGCACGACGCCCTCGGAGGCACGGCGATGAGCCCGATCCTCGAAATTCGCGGGCTGAGCAAGCAGTTCGGGGGCGTCACGGCGCTGTCGGGCGTCGACCTCGCTATCGAGGAAGGTGAAATCCTCGGTGTCGTCGGCCCAAACGGTTCGGGCAAGACGACCTTGTTCAACGTCGTCACCGGCGTCCACAAGCCCAGTGGCGGCAGCGTGTCGTTTCGCGGGCACGACATCACCGGTCTGGCGCCGCATGCCATATCGCGGGCAGGCATCGGCTACACGTTTCAGCAGGCGATGGCTTTCGCCGGGCTATGCGTGCTGGAGAACGTGCAGATCGCGGGCGAGCATGTGCGGGTGAACGCAGGCGCCGGCCAACCCTGGTCGACGCCGCAGGCACTGCTCGACTTCGTCGGCCTTGCTGCGCTTGCCGATGAGAGGGCAGGGGTGTTGCCGTTCGGCAGCTTGCGCCTGCTCGGCCTTGCGCTGGCGCTCGCCACGCAGCCAGCGCTGCTGCTGCTCGACGAACCCGCCGCCGGCCTCAACGATCGGGAGACCGCCGCTCTCGTCGGGCTCGTCCGCCAGCTTCCCGGCCATGGCATCACCGTGTGTGTCATCGACCACGACATGAAGCTGATGCAGATGCTGTGCCGGCGCCTCGCCGTGCTCGACTTCGGCTCCAAGATCGCTGATGGCCCGACCGGCGCGGTGCTCGCCGATCCCAAGGTCCTGGAAGTCTATCTGGGAGGCGATTTGTGAGCCTGCTCGCCGTTTCCGAGATCGTCACCGGCTATGGTCCGACGATCGTCAACCGCAACGTCTCGCTGACCCTGGCCAAGAGCGAGATCGTCACCATCCTCGGCCCGAACGGCGCCGGCAAGTCGACGCTGCTCAAGGCGATCGCCGGGCTGGTCAGGCCGCGTGCTGGAAGCGTCAGTTTGGATGGCACGGACGTGACAGGGCTTTCCGCCGATGTCATGGCCAGGCGCGGCGTCGTGCTGGTGCCGGAGGGCAGGAAGATATTCGTCGACATGACGGTCGAGGAAAATCTCCGTCTCGGCGCCTATTCGCGCAACGACGATGACGCCGTCGAGGCTGATTTCGCCACCATGCTGGCATTCTTCCCGATCCTCGCCACCAAGCGGCGCGACAAGGGCGGTTCGCTGAGCGGTGGGCAGCAGCAGATGCTGGCCATCGCGCGCGGGTTGATGACCAGGCCGCGCGTGCTTCTGCTCGACGAACCATCGCTCGGCCTGTCGCCGCTGCTGGTCAAGGAGATCAAGGCGATCATTCTCGGCATCGGCGAGCGTTTCGGTGCCTCGGTCCTGCTGGTCGAGCAGAATGCCGGCCTTGCGCTGGCCGTCGCTTCGCGCGGCTATCTCATGCAGAACGGCCGCATCGTCGTCTCCGGGCCGATCGCCGAACTGCGCGACATGTCGTTGATGCGGGATCTCTATCTCGGCGGCGTCGCGGAAGCCACGACATGAGCCGGTGTTCATTCGTGTCCGGCCTTGTCGCGCAGCTTCTCGAAGCGGGCATAGCTCTTGGTCAGATGGCTACGCATGGCACGGCGCGCGGCATTGACGTCCCTGGCCTCGATCGCGGCGAGAATGGCACGGTGCTCATGCTGCATGCGGGCCAGGTATTTTTCCCGCTCGGCATCGGTCATCCGGTCGAGGCGTGTCCATTGGCGCGGGATCATCGCACTGCCAAACGTGTCGAACAGCCGCGTGAAATTGGGATTTTGCGTTGCGGCGAGAATGGCGCGGTGGAAACCGAAATCCTCCTCCGAGCCGGACCCGCCGGCGCGAATCGCAGCTTCCAGCGCATTGAGGCGCGAACCCATCTGCTCGAGCGCGGTGTCGCTGCGCCGTTCGGCGGCAAGACCGGTCGCTTCCACCTCGATGCCCATGCGCAGTTCCAGCACGCGCAGCACCTCGTCGATCGATTCGAGATCGTCGGGCAGGATGGAAAAGGTCCTCGGCAGCGGGTCCTTGGCGACGAAGGCGCCGAGGCCCTGGCGCGTGGTGATCAGGCCCCTGGCGCGCAGCGCGGCAAACGCCTCGCGCACCACCGTGCGGCTGACGCCGGTCGCCGCGACGATCTCCTGCTCGGTCGGCAGCCGCTGGCCCGGCGCCAGATCGCCGGATTCGATCTGCGCGATCAGCGTGTTGATCAGCCCGGTCCTCAGATTGGGCGCTTGCGGTATGGCGTCGAAAAGCATCGTCTCGTGATCCGCCATCGGGGGATGCAATCTCCGATTCTCTGGCGAAGGATTGCATCGACGCATGCTCGCCGCAAGGTGACGAAATGCGGACCTGCAGGCGCAGGATCGTGATTGGAGGGTTGCATGAAGGAATGCATTGGCTTCATCGGATTGGGCAGCATGGGCGCTGGGATGTCCGCCAATCTGCTCGAAAAGGGCTGGCCGCTGACAGTCTGGGTGCATCATAGCCGCGATGCCGCCGACCGGCTGGTCGCGGCTGGCGCCACGGAGGCAGACAGCCCCCGCGCGCTCGCTGCCGCCTGCGACATCGTCATCCTGTGCGTTACCGGTTCGCGCGAGGTGGAAGCGCTGGTGAAGGGGCGGGATGGTCTTGCCGCCGCTGCGGACGGACGAGCCGCAGCCAGCAAGCCGCTGCTCATCATCGACTGCTCGACCTCCAATCCGTCTTCGACCACGGCACTTGCGGCCGAGCTCGCTTCCCAAGGTGTGACGCTGATCGACGCGCCGCTGGCGCGGACGCCGAAGGAAGCGGCCGAAGGCAAGCTCGATGTCATGGTCGGCGGTCCGGCCGACGCTGTCGCCCGGGCGCGGTCGGTACTCGAAGCCTTCGCCGCGCGCATCGTGCATACCGGGCCGACCGGCAGCGGCCACACCATGAAGCTGCTCAACAATTTCGTCTCGATGGGCTATTCAGCCATCTATTCGGAGGCGCTGACGCTTGGCGCGAAGGCCGGGCTGACGCCGCAGGTGTTCAACAGCGTCATCTCGGGCAGCCGCATGGATTGCGGCTTCTACCAGGCGTTTTTCGATTTCGTGCTGAACCGCAACGAGAACGCGCAGCGTTTTGCGATCGTCAACGCGTTGAAGGACATGACCTATCTCGCGTCCTTCGCTCAGGCGGGCGGTGTCGCCAATCCGATCGGCGCCGCGGTGCGCAACGGCTTCGCCACCGCGGTCGCGACCGGCCATGGCGAGAAGTTCGTGCCGGCATTGTCGGATATCGTCGCCGGCCTGAACGGCGTCTCGCTGGTCGAGCCGCTGAAGATGTGAAATCGCGTATGGCGCTCCCCGGCGCTGCTATATGCGATTAGCCCGGTTGAGCGCGTATTACAGATAAAGGCGGAGCGAAATCGCTATCCGGCGGCCTGCTTGCGGATAGCCTTCCGCAGCCTTGAATGCCGTACCGGAGAGGCTGCCTCCGGCACCGGAGCTGGCTCCGCAACCGCATCACTCTCGTGCAGTCCAACGCGCAGCGCAGCACCGGCCAGATGGTCGCGCATGGCCATTTGCGCCGCCTCGGCGTCGCTCGCGCGGATGGCGGCCAGGATGCGTTCGTGCTCGCCCAACGTGATGCGCGCCATGTCGTCCGATTTCTGCTGGTTGCCCGCCGCCAGAATGCTTTCGCGCACGCGCTCAGACACGAAAACCAGGAACTGGCCCATATAGGTGTTGCGCGTCGCCGCCGCGACGCTGCGGTGGAACTCGAGGTCGCTGCGCAGCCAGGCGACGCTGCCATAGGGTGCGGCCCGCATGCCGGCCAACGCCTCGCCCATCGCGGCGAGATCGGCATCGCTGCGGCGCCTCGCGGCAAGTGCGGCGGCCTGCACTTCGAGGATGCCGCGCAACTCGAACAGGCTGCGGAAGGAATCGGCCCGCTGCAGCGCCTCGTAGTCGATCGTCAGCACGGTCGGGTTGTTGGCATCGGTGACGAAGGCGCCGCGCCCCTGCTGCGACCAGATGCGGCCTTCCGAGCGCAGCCGCGCGATCGCCTCGCGCACGACGTTGCGGCTAACCCCGAAAGTGGTCGCCAGCGCCTGCTCGGTCGGCAGCTGGTCGCCGGGCTTCAGCCGCCCCTGCGCGATCTCCCGCGAGATCGAACTCGCGACCAGAGTGGAGAGATGCGGACCACGATTGACCTTGTCGAGCTTCAGCGTCATCGCTCACCTATAGTCCAGCGAGGATTTCGGCGCCAGAATGCGGCCATTGCTCAAGATGTGGCGCGGGTCGAGCGCGTCCTTGATGCCGGCCGCAAGGTCGAGCGCCACGGGATCGATGCGTTCGAGAAATGCCTTCTGCTTGACCCGGCCGATGCCGTGCTCGGCGCTGATCGAGCCGCCATAGCGATCGACGACCGCGAAAATCAACGCTTCCGCCTCCTCGAACAGATGCTCGACCTCTTCGGGGGCCATGCCTTCGGGCGGCACGACGTTGAGGTGGATGTTGCCGTCGCCGACATGGCCATAGGTGACGGCGAGCGCATTGGGGCGAGTTCGCTCCAGCTCAAGCAGCGCATCAGTGACAAAATCGGCGAGCTTGGAGATCGGCACCGAGACATCGGTGCGCAAATAGCGGCCGCCGCGTCCCTGGCGCTCGACCATGATCTCACGGTAGAGCCATAGCCGCTCGCCCTGCGCCCGCGTTGATGCCACCACGCCATCCTCGACGAGGTCGTTGGCGCCGGCCAGAAAATCCAGCAGCATGGCGGACAGGTCGATCAGCCCGCCGGCGGAGACCTCGACCAGGACGTAGACCGGGTATGGCCTAGCGAGCGGATCGGCGAAGTCCGGCCGGGCCTGCAGCGTGATCTCGATACCGCCGCGCAGGATCAACTCGAAGGCGGTCAGCAGGTCGCTGCAGTCGCGCCGCGCCCGAGCGTAGAGCGCCATGGCGTCCTCTACCGAGCGCAGCCCGATCAGCGCGGTTTCGATCTTGGTCGGCTTGGGATAGAGCTTCAGCGCCGCCGCGGTGACGATGCCGAGCGTGCCTTCGCTGCCGATGAAGACCTGCTTGAGGTCATAGCCGCGATTGTCCTTGCGCAGCACCTTTAGTCCGTTCCACACCCGCCCGTCAGCGAGCACCACCTCCAGCCCAAGCACGAGGTCGCGCGTCATGCCGTAGCGCAGCACATTGAAGCCGCCCGCATTGGTGGCGACGTTGCCGCCGATGCGGCAGCTTCCCTGAGCCCCGAACGTGATCGGCAGCAGGCAGTCGTTTTCTTCCGCAGCGCGCTTGGCGTCTTCGAGGACGCAGCCGGCCTCGACCACCATGGCGAAATCGATCGGGCTGACGGAGCGGATCCTGTTCAAGCGTTCCAGCGAGATCACCACTTCACCGCTGTCGGCTGCCACCGCCGCGCCGACGAGACCGGTCAGGCCGCCTTGCGGCACGACCGGAATGCGCTCCTCGTGGCAGCGCCGCATCAGCGCCGACATCTCCTCGACCGAAGCCGGACGCGCTACCGCCAGCGGGCGGCCGAAATGGTCGCCCGACCAGTCGCGGCTGTAGCGCGCCAGGTCTTCCTCCTCGGTCAGCAATCCGCCATTCGGCAGCACGCCGGCAAGGGCTGATATCAGCGATGCGGAAGTGGGCGGCACGACATTCATGAATTGACTCTGAACACCAGGGGAAAACGACTGGACAACCACCGTTCTTGTCGTGTTATCATACAACCCTGATTTAGAACATCAAGCGAAGCCATATCCCCGCCAACCGTTTGATGGGGATGGTCAGACCAGCAAATCACTGAATTCGGAGGACTTTCCCAATGAGCGACGCCCGGGGCTTTCGCTATATGCACACCATGATCAGGGTTCTCGACCTCGACAGGTCGATTGCCTTCTACACCGAGGTTCTCGGCATGACCTTGCTGCGCCGCGACGACTATCCCGGCGGCAAGTTCACCAATGCCTTTGTCGGCTACGGTCCGGAAGACAAGGAGGCCGTCGTCGAACTGACGCTGAACTGGGGCAGGGAAGAGCTCTATGAGATCGGCACCGGTTTCGGTCATCTGGCGCTCGGCGTCAACGACATCTACGCCGTCTGCGCCGAACTGGAAAAGCGCGGCGCCAAGGTCCCGCGCAAGCCCGGGCCGATGCAGCATGGAACCACCCATATCGCTTTCGTCGAGGACCCGGACGGCTACAAGATCGAACTGATTGGCCTCGACACGATGTAGGGACTTCAGGCGGGACCGCATCGGCTTGGTGCCGATGCGGTCCCGTCCTGTCCGCGCTTGCTTGGGAGGCGGTGCGGAAAGCTCTGTCACTTGATGACCGCCATCTTGCTGCGGTCGATGGTGATGGCAACGGCGGCGATGAGCACCGCGCCGAACACCATGTTTTCCAGGAAGATGTTGACGCCGACGAAGGTCATGCCGATGCGCACGATCGAGATGATCAGCGCGCCGACCGCCGTGCGCGCGACGCCGCCCAGCCCGCCGGTGATGGCCGTGCCTCCGACGATGACGGCGGCGATGGCCGGCAGCAGCAGCTGATTGGCTAGAACCGGCGAGCCGCTCGACAGGCGTGCCGCCAGCACGACGCCGGCGACCGCGGCCAGCATGCCGGACGCCGCAAAAGCGATGATCTTGGTGCGGTCGACATTGATTCCCGCCGCCCAGGCTGCGGGTTCGCCGGCGCCGACGGCGATCGCCTGGCGGCCAAAGCGCGTGTAGCGCAGCGCCAGAAAGGCGGCGATGCCGATGACCGCCGAAATCAGCACCACCACCGGCAGGCCGGCGATCGTTGCATTGATCCAGGCGGTGTTTTCGCGGCCGCCTTCCTCGATGGTGATGGCGCGCCCGTCGGAGACCCACAGCGCGATGCCGGTGACGACGCCGCCGGTGGCCAGCGTCGCCACGAAGGACGGCACGCGCAGCTTGACATGGACGATGCCGCTCAACGCGCCGAAGGCGAGCCCGGACAGGATCGCCACCGGAAAGGCGGCGAGGCCGAGCGAGGGCAGCAATTGCGCCAGGATCACACTCGCCAGCGAGGCGACCGCCTGGATCGACAGGTCGATGCCGCCGAGCAGGATGGCGAAGGTAACGCCCGTCGCCAGGATGAAAAGCACGGCGGTGTTGGCGAACAGCAGAGCCACGGTCTCGCCGGTGAGAAAGCCGGGCGCGGCGATCTCGATGATCAACAGCAGGGTAACAAGCAGGACCAGCGGAATGGCGCCTTGCGTCCACTTGCCTTCGAAGATGCGCTTGATGGAAAAAGCTTCATTCATCGGCTCACACCATGGCCCGCAAAAGATCGACCTGGTTCGGCTTGTTGCCCGGGCTGGCATCGAAGCGCGCGGTGATCTCGCCGTCGCGCATCACCAGCACCTGGTGCGACAGGCCGATGGTTTCCTCCAGTGTGTCGGAAATCAAAAGGATCGCGACGCCTTGCGCGGAGAGGTCGCGCACCAGTTCGTAGACCTCCTCCTTGGCGCCGACATCGAGACCGCGCGTCGGATGGTCGAGCACGAGAATGCGCGAACCCGCCGTCATCCAGCGCGCCAGCACCACCTTCTGCTGGTTGCCGCCGCTGAGCTTGCGGCAGGCGGCGTCAGGGCCCGGCGCCTTGATGCGCAGCCGCTTGATCCAGTCGGCGGCGAGACGGCGCTCCTTGCCATAGTCAATCGCACCATGGCGCATGACGCTCGACAGGTCGGCCAGCGAAATGTTTTCCGCAATCGACAGGAACATCACCAGCCCTTCGAGCCGCCGCTCGCGCGGCACATAGCCGATGCCCTTGCGCACTGCGGGTTCCGGCGAGCCGAAACGCACCGTGTCGCCGTCGATTTTCATTTCACCCGCATCATGCTGAAGGAAGCCGCCGATCGTGCGCGTCACTTCCTCGCGCCCGGAGCCGACGACACCGGCAATGCCGACGATCTCGCCAGCCCTGATCTTGAGATCGACGCCATGATAGGCGCCGTTCGCACCCAATCCTTTTGCCTCGACCATGACCGTCTCGCGCGGCGCCTGCTGGCGGACCTCGCGGTAATACTCCGCCTGCAGTCCGCGCCCGACCATGATCTCGTGCAGCTCCGGCGCGGTGACATCTGCCGCGCGATGTTCGGCAACGACCGCACCGTCCTTCATCGTGTAGACGCGGTCGGAGATCGCCAAGACCTCGTCGAGACGGTGCGAGACGAAGACGAAGCTGGCGCGCGATTTGAGCGATCGCACGCGCGCGAACAGCACCTCGATATCGGCGGCGTTGAGCACCGAGGTCGGCTCATCGAGCAGGATGAGCAGCGGCCGCTCGACCATCTCCTCCAGAGTTAGCGCCTTGGCCAGCTCGACCATCTGGCGCGCCGCGAAGGTGAGTTCGGAGGTGCGCGCCGTGACATCGATGTCGATACCGATCTTGGCCAGTTGGCGGCGCGCCGCCGCGTTCATGGCGCGCCAGTTGACGATGCCGAAGCGGGTAAAGCGGTCTTCCTCGCCGAGATAGATATTTTCGGCGACCGTCAGATTGAGCACCAGCGACTGTTCCTGGAACACCATGCCGATGCCGTGCCGTGCCGCGTCGCGCGGGCTGCGCATGCGCAACTGCTCGCCGTCCAGCGTCAGGCTGCCGCCATCCGGCCGGTAGCTGCCGGCCAGCACCCGCATCAGTGTCGACTTTCCGGCGCCGTTCTCGCCGATCAGCCCTACCACTTCGTTCGGCCGGACCTCGATGCTGACGTCGCGCAAGGCATGCACGCCGGGAAAATTCTTGATGATGCCGGATGCCTTTAGCATGACGTTCACTTGACTATCTTCAGGCGCATGCGGTCGAGCGACAGCGCCACCGCCGCGATGATCATCAGGCCCTGGACCGTTTGCTGGATGTAGGGCGAAATGCCGAGCAGGATCATGCCGTTGGCGAGCACGGTGACGATCAGCACACCGATCAGCGTGTTGACGACACCGCCTTCGCCGCCGGTCAGCGCCGTGCCGCCGACCACGACGGCGGTGACCGCGGCGAACAGCCTGCCGTCGCCGATGACGGCGTGCGACTGACCGAGCTGGGCGGCGGCAAGAACGCCGGCTATGCCAAAGAAGAAGCCGGCCAGCGCGAAGGCGGTGACGCGCACTCGCGCGACATTGACGCCGGAGAGCTTGGCCACGTCCTCGTCGCCGCCGATCGCCAGGATATGGCGGCCGAGCCTGGTGTAGTACTGGATGATGGCGGCGACCAGGAATGCCCCGGCGGCGACCCAGACCGCCAGCGGCAGGCCGAGCAGCCGGGTGAGCGCCAGCTCGCGGATCGAGGCGTCGTTGAGCCGGATCGCCGAGCCGCCGAGCATGTAAACCGAGAGCCCAAGGCCGATAAACCACATGCCGAGCGTCGCCATGAAGGAAGGAATCCGCAGCACGGTCTGCACGAGGCCGCTGACAAGCCCCATGGCGGTGCCGGCCGCAATAGCCGCCAACACGGCCAGCCAGCCATAATCATTGCCGTTGCTGTCGTTGGCGGCGAGCAGCACCACCACCATCGCCGCCACCGACAGCGTGCCTTCGACCGAAAGGTCGATGCTGCCCATCAGGATGATGAAGGTCAGCCCCATTGCCAGCGTCAGCGGCACGGCCGCGGAATTGGCGACGCGCACCAGGTTGCGCAACTCGATGAAATTGGGATTGGCGATTGTGATCAGCACGCATAGTGCGATCAGCACCGCCAGCGGTGCCAGGCTGCGCCAGCGCCTGCCGCCGAACAGGGCGGCGATACGGCCGGGGAGGAGTGTCATAAGCGTTGTCCGCTCGATGTCCGAAACGGACTTCAGGGGTTCTGTACTGATTGTCAAGAAACCGCTTCCTGTCTGGGTGATGACAGGTGCCGAATGCAATGTACGACACCTGAAAAAGGGGAGCGGGCTGCCAGGGAGAAAGCAGGCCCGCTCCGGTGGTCAGGTACGGATGGCTCCGGTCACCCGACCCCATAGGTCGTTCCAGTCCACTGTCGGCTGTGCCTCAACATTGGTCTTGTAATATTCCTCGACATTGTCGCGCGAGATCAGCACCGCCTTGCCGTAG
This sequence comes from Mesorhizobium escarrei, assembly GCF_935825525.1. Classification (GTDB taxonomy): domain Bacteria; phylum Pseudomonadota; class Alphaproteobacteria; order Rhizobiales; family Rhizobiaceae; genus Mesorhizobium; species Mesorhizobium escarrei. Next base: position 157,736 of record NZ_CAKXZT010000136.1, on the reverse strand, counting down.
AATTCGCGGTGCTCCGGCGGCTCCTTGGTGGGATCGAACTTGCCGATCTTGGCGTTGTAGCCGATGGCCAGTCCCATGCCGCCCTGCCAGAAAGGATCCGAGGTCACGGTGCAGGCGAACTCGCCCGTGCGCACCGCGTCGACCGCCGTCTTGATGCCGTCGACGCCGACGATCGGCACCTTGCCGGCAAGGTTTTCGGCGCGTAGCGCCTCCAGCGCACCCGAGCCCATGTCGTCATTGGCTGCCCAGATGCCCTTGATGTCGTCGCCGAAGCGGGTGAGCAGATTGCCCATCAGGTCGAAGGCTTCGGTCGATTTCCAGTTGGCGACCTGGAAGTCGAGCAGCTTGATATCAGGGTTGGCGGCGAGCGCTTCGTCGAGGCCCTTCTTGCGCTCGATCGCCGCGGTGGTCGAGATCAGGCCGCCGAGTGCCACGATGCCGCCCTTGCCGCCGATCGTCTTGAACAGGATCTCGGCGATGGTCTTGCCGCTCGAGATGCCGTCAAACTCGATATGGGAAACATAGTTCGGATTGAAGTCCTTCGGGTGCAGGTCCGGCGGCTTGTTCCATTGCGTGACGACATAGGCGCCCGCCTTGGCGCAGGCTTCGACGATCGGGCGCGCGTCCGGCGTGTCGTTGGGATCGGAATTGAGCACCATGTTGCCGCCGGTCTTGGCAAGCATGGCCTTGATGTCGGCAATGCCTTTCTCGCTGTTGCCTTCCGAAACCAGCGTCACGTGCTCCAGCCCGACAGCCTTGGCGTAGGCCTCGGCGCCGGTCTTCCAGACGGCATGGTAAGGGTTGGATAGTGAGCGGATCGACGTCACCAGCGTCGGGTTGTCCTGCGCCCGCAAAACTTTGGGCATTGCCAGCGCCGCCACTCCGGCGGTGGCGCCCATCATCAGCGTCCGGCGGGTGACCATGCCGGAACGCGTGGAAATTGTCCTGTCCTTCATTCTTGAACCTCCCAGTTGAAATTGGTGTTTTCCGATCGGCGACATGCGCGGGGAGCGCCGGGCTCTTCGGCAGGGGGTTGCTAAGTTCCTCCACTTGTACGACAACCCTTCAACAAGGCAACCATACCCTTTCTCTTGACGCGACACAAGGGACTTGAAATCGTCATGCGCTCGAAGACCGGGGAGCAACGGGAGGAGAAATGCCGGATTATGTCATTGTCGGCGGCGGCTCGGCTGGCTGCGTTCTTGCCGCGAGGCTGAGCGAGGACCCGGACCTGTCGGTCGTCCTGCTGGAGGCCGGCCCGCCTGACACCGACCGTTACATCCATTTGCCCGTAGGCTTCTTCAAGATGACGTCCGGCCCGTTGATCTGGGGCTACGAGACGGCGCCGGGCAGGGCGATCGACGGGCGCACCATGGTCTATCCGCAGGCCCGTGTCCTCGGTGGCGGTTCCTCGATCAACGCCCAGGTGTTCACCCGCGGCTGTCCGCAGGACTATGAGGGATGGGCGACCGACGACGGCTGCGTGGGGTGGAGCTATGCCGAGGTACTGCCGTATTTCCGGCGCTCCGAGGGCAACGACACCTTCGCCGGCCCGCAGCATGGCATCGATGGACCGCTCGGCGTTTCCAGCGGTGCGCCGCATCCGCTGACACGTGTCTTCGTCAGGGCGGCGCAGCAGGCCGGCCTTCCGTTCAGGGCCGACTTCAACGCCGGCCAGCAGGAAGGCACCGGCTTCTATCAGACGACGACACGCAACGGCAAACGCAGCAGCACGGTGGTCGCCTATCTCAAGCCCGCGCTTGGCCGCAAGAACCTGACGCTGCGCACCGACGCTATGGTCAGCCGTGTCGTTGTCGAGAGCGGGCGTGCCATCGGCGTCGAGATCATCGTGGGCGGCCGCACCGAACTGCTGCGCGCCGAGCGCGAGGTGATCGTCACCGCCGGCGCCATCGGCTCGCCCAAACTGCTGATGCTGTCGGGTATCGGTCCGGCAGCCCATCTCGCCGCGCACGGCATCAAGGTCGGCCACCATCTGCCCGGTGTTGGGCAGAACCTGCACGATCATATGGATGTCGACGTCATCGCCGAGCTCAATGGCCCTCACGGCATCGACCGCTATAAGAAGAAGCGCTGGCAGGCGGTCGCCGGCCTCGAATACGCGCTGTTCGGCAAGGGGCCGGTGGCGTCCAACATTGTCGAGGCCGGCGCCTTCTGGTGGGGCGACCGCACCGAAAAAACCCCCGATATCCAGTTCCACTTCCTGCCCGGTGCGGGCGTCGAGGAAGGTATCGGTTCGGTTCCCGGCGGCAATGGCTGCACGCTGAACTCCTATCATGTCCGCCCTCGCTCACGCGGCAGCGTGACTCTCAGGTCCACCGACCCGCGCGAGCCGCCGGTCATCGATCCCAACCCGTTCGCCGAACGCTACGATATCGAGCGTGCCGTCGAGGGCATCGAGATCAGCCGCGAAATCCTGTCGCAGCCGGCCTTCGCAAAATACATAAGCCGCGAGCACCTTCCGGGTGCAGCAACAAAAGGACGCGCGGCGCTCGAAGCCTTTGCCCGCGAGCACGGGCGCAGCGCCTATCATCCGGTCGGCACCTGCCGGATGGGTAGTCACTCGGACAGCGTTGTCGCCCCCGACCTTCGCGTGCGCGGCTTGCAAGGTCTGCGCGTCTGCGACAGTTCAGTGATGCCCCGCATCGTTTCCTCGAACACCAATGGCGCAGTGATCATGATCGCCGAAAAGGCGGCGGATCTGATCGCCGGACGCGGCCAGCCGCCGGCGCAAGAAACTCACTCGTCCGGGAACGTGGAATGTGGCGGAAAGTACCTGCGGGCGTAACGTATTTTCAGACACGGAGCACAGGAAGAATCAATGACAGAAATCGAGTTCAGGGCTGTCGGCGAGAGCGGGCTGAAGGTGACGACGATCGGGCTCGGCGGCACCGGGCTGGGCAACATGTACCGCGCTGTCGACACGGACGCAGCGGTCAACACGGTTCACGCGGCCTACGACAACGGCATCCGCTATTTCGACACTGCGCCGGTCTATGGCTTTGGTGTGAGCGAGACCCGGCTTGGGCTGGCGATCAAGTCGCTGCCGCGCGCCGACATCGTCATCTCGTCGAAGATCGGCTACGATCTCGTCCCGATCCCGCCTGAAGAGCTCAAACCGGCTTTGTGGGACCACCCCGGCCCTTTTCGTGCCGAGTTTGACTATTCCCGTGATGCTGTGATGCGTTCGCTCGAGGGAACGCTGAAGCGTCTCGACACCGACTATGTCGACATGGTCTCGATCCACGATCCCGACGAGGCCATTCATTTCGGCCCCGGCGAGGATCCCTATGCCAGAAGCCGCTTCCGGGAAGCGATGGACGGCGCCTATCCGGCACTCGACGAATTGCGCTCGCAAGGTGTCATCAAGGCTGTCGGCGTCGGCATCAACCAGTGGCAAATGCTGTCCGATTTCGTCGTCGCCGGCGAGTTCGACTACTTCCTGCTTGCAGGCCGCTATACCTTGCTTGAGCAAGAGCCGCTGGCGACTTTGCTGCCGCTTTGCGAGCAGCGCGGCACCAGGATCATCATCGGCGGTCCCTATAATTCCGGCATCCTGGCAACGGGCGCCGTCAAGGGCGCTACCTTCAACACCAGGCCGGCGCCGGAACCGGTGCTCGAGCGCGTCCGTCGCATCGAGGCGGTCTGCGCTCGTCACAAGGTTTCACTGCCAGCGGCGGCGCTGCAGTTTCCTCTTGGACATCCCCTCGTGTCGAGCGTCATCCCGGGCGCGCGATCGGTCGAAGAGCTGAAGCAGAATCTGGTTTACCTGCGAGCAAATATTCCCCCGGCCCTGTGGGCCGATCTCAAGCAGGCCCGACTGATTGAGATCGGCGCACCCCTACCTGGGGAGAGGAAGGCGGCTTGAAAGGGTAAGCGGTGCTGCACTTCTTGGGTCCGCGCTTACCGCCTGTTGCAGGCGCTTTCGGGTGTTGCTGATAGCTGCAAGTCCGCTGGAAGACTGGGGTCGACTGGAAACGGCCGAGGCCGTGGCCAAGCTGTTCGCCGAGCTCGGCGGCGGCTTCGGCCAGGGGCTGCGTTGGGAGTGGCAGCTTCTCGGGCTCAAGGAAGGCACGCGATAAGGCACACGATCTTCGCGATGCCGCGGCGCGCCGAAGGCACGCGCTTCTATTGGTTTTCGGCCCGCCGCAAACTCCATCGTACAAGTTGAATATCGTTGCTGAACAGAATGCATTGGTTTCAAGGGCGTCCATGGGCACTTCCGCGAGATTGCTCCCAGCGGGTGTCGGTGCTAAATTTGGTAGAAGCTGCCGCACTGATGTGTCCGAGTGCGCCGCCTGCCGCCGCCGATGTGTTCTTGGAGTGGCCTAGAGGTGGCAGGTTTGGAGACCGGGACGATGAGCTTGACGCGCCGCGATGTTTTGATCGCCGGGAGTGCGGGATTTGCCGGAGTCGCGCTCTTCTCGCCGCCGAGCGCGCGTGCGAACGATGAAGCGTTGGATCTCGTCGAGCAACTCATCGGACGGAAGGCCACGATGTCAGATCGCCTTCATCTGATTATGCCGGCGGACTTCCCGACCGGCTACACCGTGCCCATGAGTCTTTACATCGACAGCCCCATGACCGAGGCCGACCATGTGAGGCAGATGCGCGTGTTCGCGCCGCGGAACCCGCTTATCGAAGTCGCCAGTTTCCATTTCGTCCCGCAACGCAGTCTACCTCGCGTGTCGACACGCATCCGGCTTGCCAAACCGCAACACGTCGTCGCTGTCGCTGAAATGAATGACGGCGTCTTGCTGATGACCACGACGTGGGTCCGTGTCGCCACGGATGGCTGTGCCTGAGATCGGAGAGAGACAGTGACCACCCCGACACCCCGCGTGATCGTGCCGAGCGCCGCGGCGAAGGGAGAGATTTTTCAGGTCAAGACCATCATCAGCCATGAGATGGAAACAGGGCTACGCCACGATGATCAAGGCAACGTGATCCCGCGCAAGATCATCAACAAGTTTGTCTGCCGCTACAACGAAACCGTGGTGTTCAGTGTCGATCTCCACGAGGCGATTTCGGCCAATCCGTTCTTCGAATTTTCCTTGCGCGCGACGGAGAGCGGCCGGCTCGATTTTGTCTGGGAAGAAGACGGCGGTGCCGTCTATATGTTGTCGCACCAGTTCACGGTCGGTTGAGGTGGCGACGCAATCGAGCTGCGCGAATAATAGCGTGACAAGTTGAGTGGGAGCGTGACCGCAAAACTGCGAAACAGACGGGTATTCAGCATGCGCCCCGTCGCGAGATCTGCGATTGCCACGGGCCTCGTGCTGCTCTTCAGCCAATCCGGCGCGGCGGCGGGGCCCGATCAAGGTGCTCAACTCGCCGCGACCTGTGCGTCCTGCCATCGTCTCGATGGCGGCGGCACAGGCATTCCCAGCATCATCGGGCTTGGTGAGGAGAGGCTCACCAATGCCCTGCTTGCTTACCGGGCGAGCGAGAGTCCAAATCACATCATGCACGTTATCGCGCTGTCGCTCAGCGACGAGGAGATCGCGAGCGTCGCGCGCTATGTCGCGAAGCAGGGAAGTAACCCGCGATGAAATCCTGGACTCGTCGCGAGTTCGGCCGCCTCACCGGAGCAGCGTTGCTAACGGCGCTCAACCAGCCGAAGGCGCGGGGCCAGGCTAAGGCGCGTGTCGTCGTGATCGGCGGCGGCATCGGCGGCGCAACGGTCGCCAGATATCTCGCCGCCAGCGCCACGGCTATCGAGGTGACCCTGGTTGAACCGCGGCAGAGCTACGCGACCTGCTTCTTCAGCAATCTTTATCTCGCCGGGCTGCGCCCGTTCGAATCGCTCAGTCATGGTTATGAAGCGTTGGCAAAACAAAATGGTATCATCGTCGTTCATGAGTCCGCCGCGGCGATTCACCCGGCGGCGAAAACCGTTGCGCTGAGCAACGGTTCAAAGCTCAGCTACGACCGTCTCGTTGTTGCGCCAGGCATTGCGTTCAGGGATCGGGCGCTTGAGGGCTATGACGAAGCGGCGATGGAGATCATGCCGCACGCCTGGAATGCAGGGCAGCAGACCAGGCTGTTGCGCCAGCAACTGGAAAGCATGGAGGACGGCGGGCTGTTCGTGCTCGTTGCTCCGCCGAATCCGTTTCGCTGCCCGCCCGCCCCCTACGAGCGCGCTTCGCTCGTCGCATCCTATTTCCAGCGCCGCAAACCCAAGGCCAAAATTCTGATCCTCGATGCGAAAGACAGCTTCAACGCGCAGGACCTGTTCCAGGACGCTTGGAACCGCCATTATCCGGGAATGATCGAATGGCTACCGGCCCAGTTCACCGGCGGGGTCACGGCAGTCGACGCGAAGACCCGGTCGGTGATCACCGCGGGAGCAACATTCAAGGCCGCGGTGGCCAATGTCATCCCGGCGCAAATGGCCGGGCGCTTGGCGCAGCAGGCAGGGCTCGCCAATCGGTCGGGCTGGTGTCCGGTCGATCCGGTCACCTTCGAATCGGCGCTGCAGCCCGGTGTCCATCTGGTCGGCGACGCGATCATCGGCGGGGATATGCCGAAATCCGCCTTCTGCGCCAACAGCCAGGCCAAGGCCTGCGCCTTTGCCATCGCGGCCGATCTCACCGGATCAGCGCGTTTGCCGGCGCATTTGTTCAACACCTGCTACACCTATCTCGCCCCCGACGATGCGTTCAGCAACGCCATCAGCTTCAAACCCGTCGACGGGAAGCTCAAGAGCGTCATCAGCTTCGTCAGCAAGGTCGAGGAAAGCTCCGAGGTCCGCCGGCAGGCTGCGCGCGCGGCGGAAGGCTGGTATGACGCCTTCACGCACGACGTGTTTGGCTGAAACGAAACTCAACTCCGCTCGACGGCCGGGCCGGCCATTGCGGAAATGCCGGCGCCATTGTAGGTACGCTCCGCCTTGGTGCCGGATCGTTGCTCCGGGATCAGCGCTGGAACAGGATCCGGCAGCCGCTCCAGCCGCAGCGAATTCACCACCACGAGGATGCTCGAGCCGGCCATGACCGCCGCCGCAAGGATTGGCTGCAGAAGGCCGAATGCTGCGAACGTCAGGGCGACGAGGTTGTAGCCGAACGCCCACATAAGGTTGGTCAAGATTGTCCTGCGGACCGCGCGGGCGACGTCGACGATCCAGGGCAGCATCCACAATCCGTCCGCAGGCAGCACGAGCGCCGCAGTCTCGCGGGCGAGATCGGTGGCGGAGCCGACGGCAATACCGACATCTGCGGCGGCCAGGACCGGTCCGTCATTCAGTCCATCGCCGACCATCGCCACCGAACCGTGGTCATGGCGGAGCCGATCCAGGGCCAGCCGTTTGGCCTCCGGCGAAAGGCCCGCTCGGACGTCCTTGATCCCGACCAGGGCCGCGATCCGCTCCGCAGCTTGCGCCAAGTCGCCGGTCAACAGCGTGGCGTCGAGCCCGCGCTCACGCAGAGCCGCGATCGCGGCCTGCGCCTCGGGAAGCGGTGAATCATCGAGCGACAGCACGGCGTGAACCTGCTCGCCCCAACCGACATAGACCACCGAATGACCGCTCGCCTCCAGCGACCGCGCACGCTCGGTCAGCGAAGGGGGTAGCGGCCAGCCCAGATCATTCATCAATCTGCCGTTCCCTGCCGCCACGGGCCGGCCTTCGGCGCTGCCGCGGATGCCACGGCCGGGAACCGTCCAGACATCGCGGGTGACGAGCGGCGTGATGCCGCGCTGAGCGGCGGCTGCCGCGATGGCCCGCGCCAGACCATGCTCGGAAAGGCGCTCCAGACCGGCGGCGCGCGCCAGTACTTCGTCGATGCCGCCCTCCTGGCAGTCGACGCCGACGAGACGCGCTTTGCCCGCCGTCAGGGTGCCGGTCTTGTCGAAGGCGAGCAACCGGACACGAGCGAGGGTCTCGAGCACGCCCGGGTCGCGGATCAGGCAGCCGTGCCGTGCCAACCGGCCGATGCCGAGTGATGTCGCCATCGGAGCAGCGAGGCCGACGGCACAAGGACAGGCAACCACCAGTACTGAGAGGCCAATCAGCAACGCCCGATCGAACGGCAATGACTGCGCCCAGTAAACAATCGTCAGCCCGCCGAGGGCGAGGACGAGCGGCACGGACACGCCAACGACGCGATCGGCAAGGCGCTGGGTTGGACTGCGACGGCCCAGCGCTTCGCGCACCGACCGGCAAATCCGCGCCCAGCGGGTTGCAGTCCCGTCACCGCTGCTTTGGATCAGGAGCGGGCCATCGATATTGATACTGCCGGCAATCACCTTGGAGCCGGCGTCCTTTGTCACCTGCCGGCTTTCTCCGGTAATCACGGCCTCATCGGTGTTCGATTCCCCTTCGACAACCACGCCGTCGACCGGAATGCGCTCGCCTGGCCGGACCCGCACCAGCATGCCGGCCGATACCTCCCGCACCGGACGGCGGACCTCTGCCTCGCCATCGACCACGGTCGCGCTATCGCTTTCTGCGGCCAGAAGAGGTTCGAGGTCGCGCGCCGCCCTGGCGCGGCCAACAGCCTCGAGATAGCGGCCAACGGTGAATAGCATCAGCACCATCACGGCGGTGTCGAAATAGACATGCGTGCTGCCCTCGAACACGGCAAATGCCGAATAGAGGTAAGCGGCAGCGACGCCAAGCACGATGAGTGCCGACGACGTCACTTGTCCCTGAATGCCATTGAGCCACATTTCGCGCAGATAGGGTCCACCGAGAATCACCACCGCCGGCGTCGCGAAGATCCAGAGCAAAAGGTGGATCCACGGCAGCACGCCCGCATCGACGCCGGTGAACGCGTCCGAATAGAGGAGGAGGCTGAACATCATGATATTCATGGAGAGAAAGCCTCCCACGCCGAGCTGGATCAGAAGCCAGGCGGCTTCCCATTCTTCGTGTCTGCCGCTCTTTACCTGAAAGGCGATGCAACAGCCGTAGCAGCAGAACACGCAAGCCTCACCGTTGAGCCTGCGCTCCATCGGGCGCAGGCCGACGGGCAGCGAACAATGGCTACAGAGGATATCGCCATGCGCAGTCATGCGGGATGTCCGCCCAGCCAGGCAAGGCCGATATGCGCGTCGGAAGGCAGGAGACCACGGCCGAGCGTGATGAGACCGAGCAAAAGAATAAAGCCACCAGCCAGCCGCACGCCGCGCCGCCGCCAGGCTGGCCCAAATATCCGGCCAACGCCGCCCATCATCAACATCGCGGGGAAGGTTCCCAGTCCGAACCATGCCATGACGAGAAACCCGGGAAGCGCTCCGGCGGTGCTCGCCGCCTGGGCGGCGAAGGCATAGACCAGGGGACATGGCAGGAAGCCGTTGAAAACGCCAAAGGCAAGCGCTGCGGCGCTGCTCCGAGCAGTCAACAGACCGCGCAGGGACAATGCAAACGTGCTGCCGCCAAATCCGATCGCAAGGCGATGGAAGACCTGCAGCAAGCCGAAGAACTGCAATGCCATGGCAATCATGAGCAGGCCAGCGACGATCGCGAGAATTCGTTGGGCGGTGTCGAGGGAGCCGTTCAAGAGCGGCGCCGCCGTTAGACCTTGCGTGGTGCAGATGACCTGACCGATCGCACCCGCGAGCCCGCCCAGAAAGCAATAGGTTGTCAATCGGCCGGTATTATAGAGCAGGTGGCGAAGGACGGTTGCGCCTCCGCCTCGCTGATCGTGGCCCAGCGCGCAGGCAAAGCCGCCGCACATGCCGATGCAATGAAAGCTGCCTGCAAATCCAGCGGCGAAGATCACGAGGTAGTAGATCATTGGCGTTTTCGAAGCGCCGCGTCCGCGTCGCTATTGCCGCACAAGATAGACAAGAAAGATGATAAAGCCGACGGTGCAGCCGCCATAGATGAGGAAGCCGAGCATCTGTGGCAAGCCGGCGTCAGCGAGCTTGAAAACCGTGTCCTGTAGCATCCGCTGCTCCTATGTCAGCCGAAATAAAGACGAAGCACGTTTACCGCCACCTCGAAGGCCAGGAAAAGGAGGTTCAATGCGGCGACCCCAAGGAGAATTTTGGCTACCAACATCTCCATCACTCCTGCCTTACCAGTTCTTGCGACAGTCTTCTTAGAACAGACGGCCGGGGCCGAGCCCGCCCCAATAAGCATACATGTAATACAGGCCCCAGGCGAACAGCAGCACGTAGACGACGAGAAGCCATAACGGAATGAAGCCCACGCGCGCCTGTATCAGGCCGCCGGCATAGTCCTCTAGTTCAGGGTGCGAGCTTTGACGTACATCCAGTTCCGGGTGCCTCGGGCTCTCCGGATCGCTGCTCTGCAGATCGCTCATTCTCCATCTCCCTTTCAAAAAAGCCGTGGGCGGCTTTGTCGGTGCCGCTCAACGCGCCGGATAGGACGCCCCAGATGAACAAGAACAGGGCCGCCAGGCTCATCATCATGGCGCCCGCATATGGTCCAGTGACTTCAAAACCGAGCATGCGCTAACCTCCGGCGGGTGCCTGTTTCTCGCCAGGCGGCGCTGGCGGGCCGGACGCCGGCACCGACGGATCGGGCACATAGGCTCGCTCAGGCTTGTCAGCGACCAGTTCCAGATCGTTCAGTGCCGCGCGGGCCTCCTTCTTGATCGACAGCGGCTGCAGCGAGAGCGGGTCTTTATAGGCGGAAAGCGCCACCACGAAATAGGAAAGCGCCCACCGGTCCTCGTCCGGAAAAGAATCCCGATACGACGGCATCGGCGTGCCGCTGAGGCCGGTAGTTATCGTCCGGAAGATGTCTTCGACGGCCGGGCCAGACTTGAACTGGCCGCTGGTGAGGTCGGCCGGCACGGTGGCGAACCCGAGATCATCCTTGAGGCCGGCAGCCTTCTGGCCGTCGCCCTTGCCGCCTTGGCCGTGGCACTCCCAGCACTTCGCCACCTGCCAAACCTCCTTACCTCGGTCCAGCAACGTCTGAGACGGGGTCGGTGGGCGCCCGATATACAACGGTGGGCCAGGCGGTTCCTCGACGAAGAAAGCGTAAGGACTGGCGGGATCGGAACGGTCAACCGCTAGCTCATATTTGATGTATTGGATCACCGCCAGCCGATCATTGAGCGGCAGTTCGTACCAAGGGGGCATTGCCGTGCCGCGGATGCCGCGAGTAATGGTGCGCAGCATGTCGCCGTCCGTGGGCAGGGGCTCCTTTGTCAACCTGAACTTGAAGACTGCGGACGTGAAGTCCCTGGGCCGCTGGTTAAACATAAAGGTGGCGGCCGGCCCGTTGCCGTCGCCTTTGGCACCGTGGCAACCGATGCAGCGGCGCTCATAGACTTCCTTGCCATAAGCAATCCATTCCTCGGAGCGCGGCATCGTCGCATCCATGACCTCCAGGCTTTGCGGCTCGAAAAGATCGCGCCATTTACCCCGGTTCGTGCCGAGCTTCTGGACGTAGGAAACGAGCGCCGCCACCGATTCCGTCTCCGCCGCGATGCTGACGGTTTCTCCTGTGTATTCGTCGTTCGGCGTCAGGATGATCGGCTTTCTTTCGCGCGCCTTCAACGGCACGAACAGCAACCCGTTCGCATTCGGCGTCAACTGGATCGCTTGCTGGCTGTCGAAGTCGAACAGACCTTTGGTGACCTCTGTCCTTTCCAGGGTCCGATTGCCAGCGCCGTCGTCAACGATACGGACGGCTGCATCGGGCTCGTGGAAGAGGCCGCGATACGGCGCCATTATCGAGTCCGGCACCAGCATCCGCGGATTGTAGAAGTGCGCCAGGTGCCATTCGTCGCTGTATTTCAGGCCGACACGCGTCAGGTCCGGCCCGATCCGGCGTGTGCCTAACAGGTGCGGCACGTCATAGGCGTATTCGCCTGCCTCGCTGACCGGCCCCCAGCGGCGGATCTCGCCGGTCACCGGCCGCACGAATTGCGAATGGCAGTACCAGCAGCCTTCGCGCAGGTAAATGTTGCGGCCGCGACGCTGCTGCTCGGTGTAGTCCGTCGCCTCTGAAACCGTCCATTTCAGCTGGCCGAAATCCGTGCGCACCACCGAGGTCACGCGCGTAGTTCGCGAGGACGGCTCCACGAAGGGCAGCACGCCCTGCGTGATCACCGCAAGGGTGATGCAGAAGACGCCGGCGAACAGCGCGAAGAAGCGAACGTTCACTGCGCGGGCCCTCCCGCCGGGGCCGGGATAGGCGCCTCCACCGGCCCGCGGACGCGTCGCGCCTCAGCCGCCGGGCTGGTCAGTGCGGTCAGCATCAGATTCACCACCAGCAGCGACATACCGATATCCATGCTGATGCCTGCCAGGGTCCGCGCCAGCCAGTAGGGCTTCACCCAGACGAGCGAGTCGAGCCATTCGACCCCATTCATCCATTGATAACCCTGCTGCAGCCCGCCCGCTGTGAGGACCAGGCCCATGGTCGTGATGCCGACGGTGATCAGCCAGAACGACCAGTTGCCGAGCTTGAAGGACCAGAGTTCGCGCCCGAACAGCCGCGGCCAAGTATAGACGAGGCCCCCCATCGCCCAGACGACGAAGGTGCCGAACACGGTGAGATGCGAATGCGAGATGACGAAATCGGTGAAATGGGTCGGCTGCTGCAGCTGCCGCAGCGCCTCGGTCGAGCCCTGGAAGCAGCCGACGAGATACATGAGCGAGCCCATGATCAGGAACTTCGCCGGCAAGTTCCTGCCGAACTCATGCCACTTGCCCATCATGGTGCCGAAGAAGTTCACCAGCACCGTCCACACCGGAATGATCAGCAGCATCGACGTGACGACGGCCAAGGTCTCGGCCCAGTCCGCGATCGGGCTGTAGAGGTAATGGTGGATGCCGACGAACGGGTAGAACAATGCCAGGGACCAAAAGCCTACCAGCGAGAGCTTATGGGCATAGAGCGGATTTCGCGCGCTGATCGGCAGGAAATAGTAGATGATTACGTAGCCCGCGGGCGTTAGCCACAGGCCGACGATGTAGTGGAGATAGAGGCCATGGAAGGCTGCGCTGTTGATGCCCGAGATCGTGTACGGCAGGATGAAGCTTCCAAGCACGAAGTTCATCGTCGTCCACACGAAAGTGGCGATCAAGTACCATAGCGCGACATAGATCGCCGGCTCGAGCCTTCGACTGATCGTGATCAGGAATTGCGCGGTAGCAACAGCCACTACGATGAAGAATGCGACCTTCGCATAGAGCGGAAATTCTCCGGCTTCCAAACCGTCACTGTCGCCGAACAGCAAGCCGACCAAACCGGCAAGCGTTGCGACGTTCCAGACCCATGCGAGGAGAACCGACCACTCCGACCATATCACCCGCACCCCCGACAGACGCGGCACGAGATAATAGCAAAGGCCGATGAAAAGCGTCGAGAAGGCGCCGAAGATGACACCGTTGACGTGGACCGGCCGCAGCCGGCCGAAGGTGAGCTCTAGGTTTCCCGATCCAAGATAGTCGGGGTAGTTGAAGGTGCTCGATATCAGGACGCCGACGGATGGCGTCACCATCAGCCAGAACATGCCGAAATAAAGCCAGGTCCGCACGACCCGGTTGTCGACCAGCGCATCCAGGTCCACATTCGCGAACTTGCCGCGCAGCTCCATCCCAGTCTCTGCCAACGCATAGACCTCCCCGCGCGGTTCCCGGGCCGCACCACTGCTTCAAGCCCACCCTTCCCGATGGGACTCGCTTCGCGCTCCCGTGAAGCCGGTGCCCGGCTATCGACGAGACTAGTACTTGCCTGGCACCAACACCGAGCCGGTGTTCGACCAGGTGATGTACGCCTCGAGCGCCTTCATCGCCTCCGATTCGGGATCGATCTTCTCGCCCTGGTTCGGTTTCTCGATGCACCAGTTGATCATGTCGCGCAGTGTCGCGAATTTGGCCATCGACTGCTGGAACTTGGGGAACGCATGCGGGTGGGTATCGGAGGCCATCGGATGGCACATGGCGCAGGCCCACCCGGTGGTCGACAGCTTCACGCCCAACTGCTCCGCCATCGCCGCATCACCGTGGAACAGGAGGTCTCCCTTCCTGACCTCCTCCATGAACGCCTCTTGATAGAGTTTCAGCTGCTTTGGCGTCACCGGATCCTTGTTGGCACTGGCCGGCCCGACGACGACGGCAGCTGCGACGATCGCTCCAGCGACGGTGGAACGCCTCAGAATGCAGAGGAATGTCGATGTGTTTATCATAGCCACCCCCTTTATGGATTTGCCCACGGGTACTGATTGTCGGCGATGCGTGGCCGTATGACCTCCTCAATGCTCTTGTCGTGGTCCTCCGGCGTCTGGACGAACACCTCCTTGCGCCCCCACATGATGTACTCGACATCGACCTTGTCGTCGGCGTTGACGTTCACGGTTTCCCAACCGACCCCGTCGAAGTGATCGCCCGGATCGACACGGATCATCGGCTTGGTCAGCTTTGGCACGCCTTCCGGCGCATACGGCCACGGCCAGGAGGTCGCCAGCATGCCGATCGAGCGCATGCTGCCGATCTCGTTGTAGAGCACCTGGTGAACGTGACCGTGGATGTTGGTGACCTTAGTATAAGGCTTCAGCACGTCATTCACTTCGCGCCAGTCGCGTACCCAGAAATTCCAGGGCGGGTAGTACTCGTACAGCGGATTATGGCTGAAGATGACGATCGGCTTGGACTTATCCCAGTCGGCGAGTGTCTTCTGCATCCAGTCGAGTTGCTCGCGGCCGACGCCGGCCCACGCGCCGGCAACCGTACCGTCGAGGGTAGCCATGTGGCCCATGCGCTCCTCTGGCGTCATCTTCTTCGCTGTCCAGTAGTCCGGTCCCCGGCTGACCGTATCGAGCCCGATGAAGCGCACGCCTTTGTGATCGAAGGTCCAGTTGGGTTGGCCGAACAACTCGCCCCACTTCTTGCCCATATCCAGATACCAGTCATGCTCGCCCGGGATGTAGTACTTCTTGATCTTCAGATCCTTGAGGAGCTCAACGCCAAGCTCAAGTTCCTCGATCTTTCCGAGCTGGGCCAGGTCGCCGCCGAAGATCAGGAAGTCGGCCGGCGGATCCATGGCCTGGACCTCTTGCACGGCGCGCACCACCTTGTCGACGAAGCGCGTGTTGAGGGATCTCTCGTAGAGATGGGTGTCCGAAATCCAGGCAAACTTGAAGGGCGCTTCGGCGGCGTGAGCGACGTCGATAGTGTTGAGCAGCGGCCACCACGCGAAGGTCTGGCCGACGGAAGCAGCGCCGAACAGCAGCGATCTGTGAATGAAGGTGCGGCGGGTGATTTGGAGCGAGTCGTCGGGCCGTACTCCAGGCGGCTGCAGCACCGCATGCATTTCGCGCCGAATGCGGTCAAGCTCGTCAGACATCACGGTTCCTCCTCAGTGCAGACCGTTTCTTAAAGCGTCGGTCTTCTCGCAGGAGCGCGACCCTGTTGAATCAGTGGGTCGCCCATTTTCTTATTTTTTCAGTTCAATCGTCAGACTGGTGGCCTTATTCTCCTCTACCGTTACGGGCTGCTCGATGGGCCCGGTGAAGGGGTGGATCGCCACGAGCTTGTAGTCCCCAGGCGGAACATCGGTTATGCTGAATTTGCCGTCGACGCCGGTGACAGCGTAGTAGGGATTGTCCACCACATAGACCCAGCCTTCCATCCAGCCATGCGCGTCGCAGTCGACGCGGACAGTGCCGGCCCGCTTCAGTTCGACGGGTATGCGCTGGCCCTTATTAGGCAGCGCCAGGTTGAAGGCGGTGCGCTTGCCATAATACCCGTGGGTGTTGTGGAGCATTGGGTCGCTGTTGACCACCTCCAGCGAACCGGCGGGTATCATCTGAACCGCGGGCTCAAAGCGACATTTGAGGTTGTTAAGCTCAGGCGGCTTTCCGGGCTCCGGCCAGGCCTTTCCCTGTGCCACGTCGACCAGCTGCACCGCCGCGTTCAGCACGGCCTGATCGCTGCCGACTTCGATCAGCGGCTCCTCGCGGGGCTCGCCGCACACCTCGATATCCTTGGTGGGGATGATCTTTGTTGTCGGCACGTCGCCGCGGTAGACGATCGTACCCTCGATCGTTCCGCCTCCCGTGACCGGACCCACTTCGTAGGCTTGCGCAGGCGCGGACATCATCGCAACGACAGCGATCACCGCCAGCCCGCTAATCAATTCGCGAATGGTCATGGACGCCACCTCCTTCATTAGGGTGAGGGGCAACTTTTAAAAATAGGGCCAAACCAGCACCATGTCTAGCCATTCAGCAAAAAAATATGATAAGGTTCGGCAGTTTAGGCGAGTTTGCTAGTTGCAAACGTTGCGGGGTTTTGGAGCGTCTTTCTCGAGGTACCGGAGGTACTTGATGAGCCGACGGCATGAACTCCTCGCTCCGGGCCTACGGTCCCCCATATCCCGCTTCTGCATCATATTCGCAGCGGCCCTGTCGATCTGCCAACCGCTCGCGCGGAGTGACACATCCGTGACGGTCGGCGGCTCATTCACGCTTACGGCGCCGGACGGAACGACAGTCACCGATGAGACTTATCGCGGCAAATGGCTGCTGGTTTTCTTCGGCTATACTTCTTGTCCCGACATCTGTCCGACGACGCTGTCATCAATCGCCGCGGCGATTGAGGAACTCGGCCCCGACGCCGCAAAACTGCAACCGCTCTTCATCACTGTCGATCCCGAACGCGACACGCCTGAGGTGATGGGAAGCTTTACCGCGGCCTTCGATCCGCGCATCGTGGGACTGACGGGCAGCCCGCAACAGATCGCTGAGGTTTCGGAGGCATATGGCGCCTACGGTGTGGCGCGCCAGGGCGAGGCGGGCGGTGACGACTACCTAATGGATCACGGCACCCACATCTACATCATGAACCCACAGGGGCAATTCGTGGAGGGGCTAGACTCTGACACACCAAGCAGCGGCATTGCCGCTACGTTGGGTGAACTGGTGCGATGATACGAGCCCTGGGATGACGGACATCACGATTATGCAGTTGATCGATCCATAGAAAGTTGTCATCCGGAAGGAGAGCGACCATGCAAAGACATATAAAGGAAGCATCGGAGCTTAAGGCATTGATCCTCGCGGATCTTCATAAGGAGCCGGGATGCGAGCACGTCACTGATTTCGTGATTCAGCGGCTCGAAACCAAGGAGAACGGGGCAAACTGGACTGTCAAATATCTGGATCCTAATCAAGATAAGGTCTGCGAGACAATTCTGATAAATATAGCGCGAATGTTGCAGCTCAATTTCGACCTTTCTGAACGCGGGTCGTGAGGAACGATGCGAGCGGGATCGGCGCGCATCGCTCTTCGACATAATTCGTATGCAAGCAGGGGAATCGGGCGATGGCGGAACCCACAGCGTTGCACACCGGCAAATCTGGCGGCGTAAAGAACGTCATTGCGCCGCGGCGATTTGGACCTCCGATGACCGGAGATGCGGGCGATATGGCCGATGGGCAACGCCGTATCTTGGAGCCAGGCAATACGAGTTATGACGGTTTCTTTGCAGATGCGATCGCGCGTCTGCAGGAGGAACGGCGCTACCGTGTGTTCGCGGACCTTGAGCGCATCGCCGGACGCTTTCCCAAAGCCGTGTGGCATTCCCCGCATGGACCGAAGGACGTCGTGATCTGGTGCTCCAACGACTACCTCGGGATGGGACAACACCCAAAAGTGGTCGCCGCCATGGTGGAGACTGCTACCCGCCTGGGAACGGGGGCCGGCGGGACGCGCAATATCTCCGGCACCAGCCATCCGCTCCTAGAGCTCGAGAGCGAGCTTGCCGATCTCCACGGCAAAGAAGCGGCACTGGTCTTTACGTCCGGCTATGTTTCGAACCAGACTGGCATCTCGACCATCGCCAAGCTGATCCCCGGTTGTCTGATCCTGTCCGATGCGCTCAACCACAATTCGATGATCGAGGGCATCCGCCAGTCCGGCACGGAGAAGAGCATTTTCCGCCACAACGACGTCGATCATCTCGAGGAATTGTTGAAGGCAGCGGGTCCGGATCGGCCAAAACTCATCGTCTTCGAAAGTCTCTATTCGATGGACGGCGACGTCGCGCCAATCAATCGCATTTGCGAAATCGCCGATCGTTACGGCGCAATGACCTATCTCGACGAGGTCCATGCTGTGGGCATGTACGGCCCTCGCGGCGCCGGCATCGCCGCGCGCGACGGCGCCATGAACCGGATCGATGTGATCGAAGGCACGCTCGCCAAGGCCTTCGGCTGCCTCGGCGGCTATATCACGGGAAGTGCTGTGCTGATCGATGCGGTTCGGTCCTATGCTCCGGGTTTCATCTTCACCACCGCGTTGCCGCCGGCGATCTGCGCCGCGGCCACAGCGGCGATCCGGCATCTGAAAACCTCGCAGTGGGAGCGCAAGCGCCAGCAGGACCGCGTCCGGCGGGTCAAGGCGGCGCTGGGTGCCGCTGCGCTGCCGGTCATCCTGAGCGACACCCATATTGTTCCGGTGGCAGTCGGCGATCCGGCGCATTGCAAAGCGGCGAGCGACCTGCTGCTGAGCGATCACGACATCTATATCCAGCCGATCAATTATCCGACCGTGGCGAAGGGAACTGAGCGGCTGCGCATCACGCCGACACCCTGTCATGAGGACATCATGATTGATCGGCTCGCGGCAGCTTTGTTCGATATCTGGAATCGGCTCGGGCTGCCACGGGACAATCTCGCCTGAGCGGCCGAATGAAGCTTCGCCGTTCCCCGAAGATTAGGTCTTAAGGATCAAGGAAATGGCTGCCAAGGAGATCATGTTTTCGTTCGAGGCTCGCGACAGAATGCTGCGCGGCATTGACACCCTGGCGAATGCGGTGAGCGTCACGCTTGGCCCGCGGGGGCGCAACGTCGCGATCGGCAGGGAGCACGGCGCGCCGCGGGTCACGAAGGACGGCGTGACCGTCGCCAGGGAAATTGAACTCGACAACAAGTTTGAGAATATGGGCGCCCAGATGGTGCGCGAGATAGCAACAAAAACCTCCTATCAGGCCGGCGACGGCACGACCACCGCCGTCGTGCTTGCGCATGCGATCGCCCGGGAGGGCGCCAAGGCGGTGGCCGCCGGCATGAATCCCATGGACCTGAAGCGCGGCATCGATCTCGCGGTCGAAGCCGTCGTCGCGGAACTCAAAAACAACGCCACGAAGGTCACCTCGAACGTCGAGATTGCGCAAGTCGGCACCATCTCGGCCAACGGCGACAGGGAGATCGGCCGTTGCCTCGCCGACGCGATGAAGAGGGTCGGCAATGACGGCGTGATCACTGTCGAGGACGGGACGTCGCTCGAAACCGAAGTCGAATTCGCCGAGGGCATGCAGTTCGACCGCGGCTATATCTCGCCCCATTTCATCACCAATCGCGCAAAGATGCGGGTCGAGATGCAGGATGCCTATGTCCTCATTAGCGAGACGAAGCTGTCCAGTCTGAACGAAATACTGCCGCTGCTGGAGAAGGTGGTGCAGGCCGGCAAGCCGCTGCTCATCATCGCCGAGGATGTCGAGAGTGAGGTGATGGCGGCGCTGGTGGTCAACAAGTTGCGCGGCGCTCTCAAGGTTGCAGCCGTGAAGGCGCCGGCCTACGGAAATCGCCGCAAGGCGATGCTGCAGGATCTCGCGCTGATGACCGGCGGAACAGTGATCTCGGAGGATTTGGGCATCAAGCTCGAGCATGCTTCCCTCGATATGCTCGGGCGCACCAAGAAGGCGATGATCGACAAGGCAAACACCACGATCGTCGGCGGCGCCGGCAAGCGGGAAAGAATCGAGGCCCGCATCGCCGAGATCAAGCTCGAGCTTGCGGAAACCACCTCCGATTTCGACCGCGAGAACCTCCAGGAGCGGCTGGCCAGGCTCGCCGGTGGCGTCGCCGTTATCCGGGTCGGCGGTGCAACCGAAGTCGAGGTCAGGGAGAAGAAGGACCGCATCGATGACGCGATGAACGCGACAAGAGCCGCGGTTGCAGAGGGCATTCTCCCCGGCGGCGGGGTCGCCTTGCTGCGCGCCGGCAGGGCGCTCAAGAAGCTCAAGGGCAGCAACGAGGACCAGCAGGTCGGTATCGCGATCGTCAGGAAGGCGATCACCTGGCCGGCTCGGCAAATCGCGATCAATGCCGGCCTGGAAGGCTCGGTCGTCATCGCCGGGATCCTCGAAAACGACGACAACGCCTATGGCTACGATGCCCAATCGGGCGTGTACGGTGATCTGGTGTCAAAGGGCATCATCGACCCGGCCAAGGTGGTGCGAACGGCGCTCCAGGGCGCAGCCTCGGTGGCAGGCCTCCTCATCATGACGGAGGCCATGGTGGCCGAAGTGCCTGGCCCGCCGCCGCCGGAGCTTCCCGGTCACGAGCATCATCATCACGATATGGATTTGGATTTTTGACCGCTTCGCGGTCGTAATCCGGGCTCGCGGCAATCAACAATGATCTCGTCCGCTATCGAGGTGAGACAAATCGTCGAGGATCACGGTATCCAAGGTCGGCTCATGGCGCGAAGTTGCCGACCGAGATGGGTCAAAGCGGCATAATTTGCCATCTGGAGCTGGGGCGAAGTCAACAGAAATGCGGCCATTGAGAGAAATATCTCTAGGTCGCAACCACTGTGACAACTTTATCATTTCTCGGATCATGCTTGCCTAATATCCGAGGTTTTGTAACAATTTGCCCGTCTCCCAACAATCGGAGCCGATTGCAGATCTGTCTCGTTGGCCAAGCTCAGTTAATGCCCGAAACTATCGCGCTTGAACATGGCGCGATAGCTTCTGGCTGCCTTTACTAAATATCCGGCTGCTGCGCTTTCACCGGCCGGACTTTCCGCTGACGGAGGTCAGGGCCAGGAGCAAGCTTCGCGCGTCCGGCCAGGTATGTCTGTCGGCGCTGCTCCTGAGGCGGCTGAATTCCATGCCGCCCCAGAGCTGGCCATAGCCGCTAGCTGAGCTGTCCGGCTTGCGAGATCAGCCCGGCGATCTCGTGCGGGTGAGAGATCAGTGACAGATGGCTCGCCTTCACCTCGATGGTCTTTGCCTTCATGCGCTTTGCCATGAAGCGCTCGAGATCCGGGTTGATCGTGCGATCCTCGGTCGAGACTGCATACCAGCTTGGCTTCGAGCGCCAGGCCGCCTGCGTTGTCTTTCCGGTGAACAGCTTGTCGGAGATCGGCCCCTGGACGGTATAGAGGATGCGCGCCTTCTCACGAGGAATGCCGCCGGCGAAATCCCGCAAGAAGGCCTCTTCGCTGAGCTTGCCGTAGCCTTGGGACCAAACAAGCCCGGCGGAGGCGGGCGGCGGCGCAAAAGTCTTGGCGAGCGCCGTGTAGTCTTCACCAGCATCCGGCGCACGCGCCGCGACATAGACGAGCGAGGAAACCTTCGGATCCATCCCTGCCTGGCTGACGATCATGCCGGCAAAGGAGTGTCCGACAAGAATCGTCGGTCCATCCTGGAGAGCGATCGCACGGCGCGTCGCCTCGACGCCCGCCTCCAGCGTGGTCAGCGGGTGCTGGACGACGGTTGCCTTGAAGTCGGCCTGCTGCAGCCGGCCAACCACTTCCGACCAGCACGAGCCATCCGCATATGCGCCATGGACCAGGACGACATTGCGAGCCTTGGGGCTCGTCTGCGCTCGCGTCTTGTCTGAGCCGGCCAATATGCTCGTAGCCACCCCAGCGGCGAGCGCGGTAGAGAAAGTACGCCTATTCATCATGATCCTGGATTCCTTGAGAGGTTGGTCGTTTCGTGCCGAAATTTCGGCCGAGACGCGCCGCAATGTGTTGCGCGGCGCTCACGTCCAGTCTTCGCAGCCCACCCGGTCCTCGTTACAGCCGTCACCGCTTCGTGATCGCCTGTCTCGCACTCCGGCGGAGCAACTTGGCCCAAAGGTCCGAATCATCGGGCTGACGCGGCAGGCGGCGGACGCCGAGGCCAAGCTCACGCGCTTGAGCTTGGCGATTGGCTGACCCTGTACAGCGGCCCCGCGTCGCGGGGCCGCTGTACCAACAAGGAGCAGGACGATGCGCCTAGAAAAGAAGGATTTCCCGCTGATCAGGGTCCGGGAGCATCTGGAGACCGGACCGATCGTCCTCATGGCGTCCCATCATAAGGGCTACTCCAACAATCATGACGATGGGTTGGCACACGATGATGCAGTTCTCGCCAGCGCTGCTTGGCTGCTACATCTGGGACGGCACCGTAGCCATTCTGCCATCGGCGAAAGCCGCGATGCGTGATCAACGTGCCCACCTCGATCAAGTGGTTGCAATCGGCAACAGTCATGCCGAGCAGGGCGACACATTCGCGGCGACGGGTCTCACTCCCGGCAAAGCCCAGCGGCCACGGCGCCGCTCATCGACGAATGGCTACGCCAGCTTCGAGTGTCGTCTCTTCGACGATCGCATGGTGGACGAGTACGGCTTCTTCATAGGGGAGCGTCAAAGCGCATGTGGCGCAAATCGATACACCGCGGACACTCCACAATCGCGGCCAGGGATCCTTCATGGTGGCGGGAAGGGAGGTCGACTTTCGAAGGCAGTTCAGGTCTGAGAATTTGTAAATCGGGACCCACGGTCGGAAATCCGTGGCCGGCTCATCTGCTGCGGCTCAGAAGAAATGCTCGGGCTTATGTAACCCGAGCATTGATGGCTGGGAACCGACGCAAATCAACGTCGCGCGTCCAGGCTGTAGCGGCCGGCCCCGAAGGCGGCGACCTGCAGCAAGCCTCCGGCCATGGCGATGTTCTTGAAGAAATGGATGAACTCGTTGAGGTCGGCGAGATTGGTGTGAAAGCTCAATGCCGTTGCCACGCTGAACAGGGCGAGACCGAACGCCACCAGACGGGTCCGATACCCGACGATGAGCGCAAGGCCGCCGAGGACCTCGACGATAACTGCTGTGCCATAGGCCAGGGGCGCGAAAGGCAGGCCGACCATCTGGATGTAGCCGATCGTGCCGGCTGGATCGGCGAGCTTGCTGAAGCCGGAGAGAAGAAAGATCGCGCTGATGAGGATACGGCCGCCGAGCGGCAGAATGCCCTCAAAGAGTGGAGACGTGGAGAGCCTTTCGATGCGTTGGGCAACGGTGGCAGAGGTGGACATTGTGGTGCTCCTGTCAGAGAGGCAGTCACCGTGGCCGCCTCGATGATTTGACGATGCCATCGATCGATCAGACAAAATAGCTGGATAAGTTCATAGATTATCATCGATTATCTCGAATAGAGAGATAGGCAAAAAACCTGCGGCTCTCCGGCGCGGACTCGATTCGACGCAAGCAGGTATGATCGGATGGTGTCGCCCATCTCCGTTCTCAGAACTCGAATCCGCCGATGGTCATGCCTCCATCAACGACCAGCATTTGCCCAAAGACGTAGCTTGATGCGCTTGAGCACAACCAAAGCGCGGCTTGGGCGATTTCGCTTGGCTGGCCGCCCCGCTTGGCGGGAATGGCGTTGGTCGTCTGGGCGGCGAAGGAAGGATTCTGAGCGCTGGCTGTGATGACCATCGGGGTCTCGGTCCAGCCCGGTGCGAGGGCGTTCACCCGAATCCCATGGGCAGCGTTCTCCATTGCCGCGACCCGCGTCAAACCATGAATGCCGTGTTTTGATGCCGCGTAGGCGCACATGCCGCCGGGGCCAGTGAGAGCGGCAACCGATGCAGTGTTGCAGATGGCACCGCCACCGCTCCGCTTCATGAGCGGAACCTCGTGCTTCATGCACAGAAAGACGCTGCGCAGATTGATGCGCAAAACC
The DNA here is from genome assembly GCF_935825525.1 of Mesorhizobium escarrei. GTDB lineage: Bacteria > Pseudomonadota > Alphaproteobacteria > Rhizobiales > Rhizobiaceae > Mesorhizobium > Mesorhizobium escarrei. Next base: position 134,055 of record NZ_CAKXZT010000136.1, on the reverse strand, counting down.
CCGTCGAATTCATCCGTTGGATAGTCCTCGATCCGATGCGCGCCACCGGTGATTCCTGCATTGTTGAAGGCGACATCCAGACGACCCGCCTCAGCGTCGATGCGCGAGAGAAAGGCTGAAACATCCTCCTCAGAGGAAACATCAACGCGGCCTATGTGCGCCCTGCCGCCAGCCTGCGCGATAAGGTGCTCAGTCTCCCCAAGACCCTGCTCGTTCAGATCTGCGCCGAAAACAAGACCCCGCGAGCAGCAAACGCCAAAGCCGCTTCGCGTCCGATGCCCGAGCCGGCACCAGTAACCAGGATCACCTTGCCATCGAAATCGTTCAGCATCATGCGCGCCTCCTCGCTGCAACGGAGACCCGTATTGGCAGGGCTCGCGCCGCCTCTGCCTGATCTGCTCGCCGGTGGTTGCTCAACTGATGGAAACCTGTCCCAAATGAGTCCTTCGCTTCCAGCCGGATTCGGTCGATCAGGACGTTCGAGCGAATAGGCATGTGGCGCGCGACGCATCGCCCCGTTCGTAGAGCTAATGACATGTCGCCGAAACCTGAATAATCTCGCCTTCGAGGAAATCGGTATGTCTGATCCAGGTACGCCAACGTTCGACCAATTGCGGGTGTTTCTCGCGGTCGTCGATGTTGGCAGCTTCGCCGGCGCGGCGCGTCAGCTCAACCGAGCGACTTCGGTCATCAGCTACACGATTGCCAATCTGGAAGCGCAGTTGGGTGTCACGCTTTTCGAGCGGGATTCCACCCGCCGCCCCCAACTCAGCGGCGAAGGGCGCGCCTTGCTGACGGAGGCGCGCAACGTGGCGTTGGGTTTCAACCGCTTGCGTGCGAAGGCCAAGGGGCTTCATCAAGGCATCGAATCCGAAGTCCACCTCGCTTTCGACGAGATGCTGCCCGCCGCTCGCGTGGTCGAAGCTCTGCGGAATTTCCAGGATAAGTTTCCGACTGTCCCGCTTCGGCTGAGAGCTGAGGCGCTAGGCGCTGTGACCCAGCTGGTCCTTGATCGGACTTCGATGATTGGCGTTCGCGGTCCGCCCGACATCGAAATCGACGGTCTGGAACGCATCGGCGTTGGTAGCGTCCACCTTGTTCCGGTCGCGGCGCCCTCCCATCCCCTGGCAAGCAGCGTGAACGAGCTTGGCGCGGGGCGTCATCACGTTCAGCTGGTATTGACCGACCGATCACCGCCTGCCGCAGGTTCGGACCTTGGGGTGATGGGCACCCACACTTGGCGAGTAGCGGACCTCGCAACCAAGCACATGCTGCTTCGAGAAGGCATCGGCTGGGGGACGATGCCGGAACCCATGATCCAGGAGGACCTCGCGTCGGGCAAGCTTGTGCTGTTGGACCTGCCGGATTTCAAGGGCGGTCACTATCGCTTCTTTGCGATTCACCGAACGGACATGCCTCCCGGCCCCGCTGCGTCGTTCCTGATCAATCAGTTCTTGCGCCAATCGCATGGCATGGACGGTGGTATTTTGCGGGCCTTCGCTCCGACTGCCGCCGCTTCTCCAATTCATCTTCGTGATGCCATGCAAGGTGGAGGCTAGCGTTGTCTACGCGAGGTGGCCCCGTTAAGATTCAACAGGGAAAGTGCTCACCCGGAAAGCCAATGGCCGGTGCTTGTACTTCAGCTCCAGGTCTTCGTGCCGCATCCTAGATTGACTTGGTTGAACAGCCCGCAGGATCGAAATAGGTCAGATCGCCCGTTGTCCGTCTGTGCGTTTGCCGTGATCTCAACGTGCCACGTCGGCTTTGGCCTGCGCCTCGAACCGTTTGATCAGCCATGACGCAGCGGGCCCAGGCGGGGTATCCGACCGGTAGATCGCGTCAAGCGTATAGTCGCCTCCCGGTGCATCAGGCATATGCAGGTGAACGAGCCTGCTGGACTTGAGGTCCTCGCTGATCATCGGCACCGGCATGTTCCCCCAGCCAATCCCAGCTTTCAGCAGCATGTGCTTCGACCCGAGGTCAGCCAGACGCCACGTGCGGCTGCTCACCACAGCAAAATCGCGTCCCTGTGTGAGTGGCGACCGATCGGTGAGCACCAGCTGAATGTGCTCGCGGCTCGCGCCCGGCGCGTTGTGTCCGGAAAGCGCAAGAGGATGGCCCGGCGCAGCGACCGGGATCATTTTCACGCTGCCGATCGATATCCGTTCGATCTCCGCTCTTTTGCCATCGAGCGGACCGCTGACGCCGATGGAAGCGACCCGATCTAGGACGAGCTTGGTGACGGCACCGAGGGTCTCGATATGCAGATGCAGTGACACAGTCGGAAACTGCTCGCGAAAGCTCGTCAAGGCATCGACCACACGCTCTTCGGGTAGAAGAACGTCGAGCACGAGGTGTAGTTCTGCCTCGAGGCCCTGCAGCATGCCCTTGACCTTCGCCCTCAGACCGTCGATGCCGCTGGCAACCGTCCGCGCTTCGGCGAGCACCATCCGGCCAGCCTCGGTCAGTTGGGGCTTTCGCGTCGATTCCCTGTCAAACAGGGTCATGCCCAGTTGCGACTCGAGATTGGCGATCGAATAGCTGATCACCGACGTTGCGCGGTTGAGCTTGCGCGCCGCGCCGGCGAAGCTCCCGGCTTCGACGACCGTCAACAGGACTCTCAGCTGATCGAGAGTCGGGGTGCCGGGCTCGGAAGTCATATCGAATTCCTCGAATATAACGACCTATTTTATGCCGGTTTTCTAGGGTGTCCAGCACGCATAGGTTTCTCGTCGAAACAACCGCCCAGGCCCGGATCGGCGAGGCACCAAATCATGACCCTTCAATCCAACACAGTGCCGGTGGAGCAGGTACTCCTGCCTGCGGTTCGTGACCTCGGCGACTTTGCTGTTCGGCGCGCACTGCCATCGCCACTTCGCCGGATGGTCGGCCCATTCATCTTTCTCGACAGTTTTGGTCCGACAGTGATCCGCGCCGGTCAGGGAATCGATACCCGCCCCCATCCGCATATCGGCTTGGCGACCGTCACGTATTTGATCGATGGCGAGATGGTGCATCGAGACAGCGAGGGCTATGTCCAGACGATCAGACCGGGCGAGGTAAATCTGATGACCGCCGGCCGCGGCATCGTTCATTCCGAGCGCAGCGGTTCTGAATGGCGCGCCGATGGTGGAACGATGTTTGGCTTCCAGGCCTGGCTCGCCTTGCCGCTGGCGCTGGAGGAGACCGATCCTGGCTTCCAGCATATCGATGCGACCGCGCTTCCCCGGTTATCGGATGCAGGCGTCGACGCGCGGCTCCTCGCGGGGAGCCTCGGCGGCGCACATTCGCCGACGCGCATTTTCTCCGAGACGCTCTATGCAGATGTCAGCTTGGCTGCTGGTGCCCGCTTCAAGGTCGAAAGCGACCATATCGAACGGGCCGCCTATGTCGTCGAAGGGGAGATCGAGATCTCTGGTCAGAGTGGTCACTTTTTGAAGGATCAGTTGGTCATCTTTCGTCCGGGCAGCGAGATCATCGTTCACGCCCGGGGCGCAACCCGCTTGATGCTGCTCGGCGGCGAACCGCTGGAGGGCAAGCGCCACATCTTTTGGAACTTTGTCTCAAGCCGCAAGGAGAGGATTGAACAGGCCGCCGACGACTGGCGTGCCCGACGCTTTCCCGGCGTGCCAGGAGATAGCGAGTTCATCCCACTTGCTGAGGTTCCGCGCGCGGCGTGAACCATTGCCTAGTCGCAGCTTGTCGAGCTGATCGAACATATCGCTCGATATTATTCGAATTACCAAAAACCGGTGGACCCGGCATGTTGCCAATGCAGCGGCGCAAAAACGTCCTGCCGTCGTATGACCGAACTTTGGCGTCGCAAGCCACTCTTCGATCACAAAACTGACGTCGATACTGACCTGGCCATCGGCGGAACCATGAAAGGTTGAATCCATGACCACTAGCGTTAGTGAAACGGCCAAGGCCGTCATTCGCCGCAACACTGAAGACGTGCAGGGCGGCGGAAACTGGGCCCTGTTCGACGAGCTGTTTGCAGACAATTTCTTCGATCATACGCCCCAGCCCGGAGGCGGTCGCGACAAGGCCAGCGTCCTCGTCCTCTACAAGCGTCTGCGCGAAGCCTTTCCGGATTTCACGCCGGAGGTTCATTGGCAGCGCGCCGATGGCGACGTGGTCACCACCTACAAAACCTATCACGGCACGCATCAGGGGAATTTCCTCGGTGTCGCTGGCACGGGGATCAAGGTCAGCTTCGAGACCGTCGACGCGATGCGCGTCGTCGACGGCAGGATCACCGAGCACTGGGGCGTGGCGAACCTCTTCTCGGTCATGCAGCAGCTGGGCGCTATCGCGCCTCTGTCCAAGGCTTGAGGTCGGCGGTCATGAAGTCGCTCATCACATTGATCGCCGGTTCATTGCTCGCTTTGCAGGCGAGCGCCACGCCAGCGGCGGCGAACGATCCGAAACAGATCGCGTCGCAATGGTACGAGGCCTTTGCAAGCCATGACGCCGAACTGCTTGAGAAGATTCTGGCGCCCACTTGGATAGACATCCCTTCGCCACCGACCGTTCCACATGGTCCCGAAGGTGCGAAAGCGGCGATGGCAATGCTCGTAGGCGCCTTTCCCGATTTCGATATCCGGATCGAAGATATCCTCCAGGATGGGCGCAAGGTTGTCGTGCGGTCGACCATCACTGGAACACAACGAAATGCCTTTGCCGGTCTGCCCGCAACCGGTCGATCCATGAAAATTCAGGCAGTCGACATCCATGAAATCGAGAATGGCAAGATTGCCCGCACCTGGCACACCGAGGACTGGATGACCGGCCTGAGTGAACTGGGCCACCTCTCTCGATAGGCAATCAAGGTCATAAGGATAAGCACCATGTCTGCCGTCGTTCGCATGCGCCGTACCGGTGACCCATCGGTTCTTGTTCTCGAGGAAGAGGTCGTCGGCTCGCCTGGTCGAAGTCAGGTCAAGCTTCGCCAGGAGGCCATCGGCGTAAACTACATCGACGCGATGTTCCGTTCAGGCGCCTTCAACGCCAATCTGCCGTTTGTGACCGGAGTCGAAGCCTCGGGCGTGATTACCGAGACTGGCGCGAACACCGAGGGTTTTGCCGTCGGCGATCGTATTGCCTATTTCTTCGCGCCAGGAGCCTATGCGGAAGAGCGGATTATCGACGTTGCTCCGCTTGTGCATTTGCCAGACGATGTGCCGTCCGAGATTGCCGCAGGCCTTCTGACCAAAGGCGTGACAGCATGGCTGGCAGTCAGAAAACTGCACGAGATCAAGGCTGGTGACAGGGTTCTGGTTCAGGGCGCGACCGGCGGCGTCGGCTCGTTGGTTGTACGTTGGGCCAAGGCGCTGGGTGCGACTGTGGTTGCGGTGGGTTCGAGTTCCAAACTTGCGCGTATTTCGGCCGACGCCGATCATGTCCTTGCCTCCGATCAGGCCAGCCTTGCCGACCGCATACGCGCCGTCGCGCCGCAAGGCGTGGACGTTGTTTACGAGTTCGTCGGCAAGGCGACGTTTGCCGCCTCTGTTCAAAACGTCCGAGATGGCGGCGCCATTTTCACCATCGGCGCGGCTTCGGGTTCCCCTGAAATCGATGGGGAACTACTCGCCGAACGCCGTCTGAAAGTCAGCCACGCCAGCGCCGCTGGAACCGTGAAGGACGCCATGCTCGCCCAGGCTGCGACCGAGGTCTTTGATCAGTGGAGAGACGGCATCTTCGGGGAGATAGAACTTCAGCGCTACCGCCTTGCCGATGCGGGACAAGCGCATGCGGACTACATCGCGCGGAAGATTGGCCCAAATCCCATCCTCGTGCCCTGAGCCGAATCTGAACTCTGCCTTTGCCGATCGAGATCCGTTCAATCGACTAGAACCCGTGAGGAGACGACAATGAGCGACATCCTGAAAGACAAGGTGGTGATCGTGACGGGCGCGGCCAGTGGCATCGGCCGTGCAATCGCAATCGGGGCGGCGCAGCATGGCGCCAAGGCGGTCATCGTCTCCGATGTTGTCGAAACGCCAAAGGAAGGTGGCGAGCCGACAACGACCGAGATTGAGACGCTTGGTGTCCCAACTCGGTTCGTCCCGACCGATGTGTCAAAGAAGGCCGAAAACGACGCTCTCATCGATGCGGCCACCGAGTTCGGGGGCGTCGACGTGATGGTTTGCAACGCCGGCATAACGTTGCGCGCGGATGGCGCCGACGTGACCGAAGACGATTTTCACCGCCTGATGTCGGTCAATCTCGATGGCGTGCTGTTCGGCGCGCAGGCAGCAGCCCGCCAGATGAAGGCGCACGAAAAGGCCGGCAGCATCGTTTTGATGGGCAGCATGGGGGGGATCGCCGGCGCGGGCATAACCGTGGCCTATTCCACCAGCAAGGGCGGCGTCGTGCTCATGGCCAAGGCGCTCGCCGACGCGCTCGGTCCCGACGGCATCCGCGTGAACGCCGTCTGCCCCGGTACGATCGATACGCATCTGCTGCGCACGACGCCGGCCATCGCCGAGGCCTCCGAGGGTTTTCGCAAACGCACACCGCTGCGGCGTCTCGGCAAGCCGTCGGAGATCGGCGACGCCGTCGCCTGGCTGGGGTCAGACCTGTCAAGTTACGTCACCGGCATCGGCCTCCTGGTCGACGGCGGCCTGCTCTCGGTGATCTGAGCGGCGAGCCGAGCCCTGGAGCAATGATCGTGGACCTGCGCCGGCTCCGCTACTTCACCGCCGTCGCCGAAGAACTGCATTTCGGCCGCGCTGCCGAACGCATGCATGTCGTCCAGTCCGCGGTCAGTCAGCAGGTCAAGCTGCTCGAAGAGGAACTCGGCTTCCCGCTGCTCGAGCGTTCGCGGCAGAAGGTAAGACTGACGCTTCCCGGAGAGGTGTTCCTGCCGGAGGCGCGCGATATTCTCCGACGCATCGAGGAGGCAACACATCGCGCGCGCGCTTCCGCCGACGGGTCGATAGGCCGGCTCGCCATCGGGTTTGTGGACAACGTGCTGTGGTCGCTGCTTCCGCCGATGCTGCAGGTTTTCCGGGCGCGGTGGCCGGAGGTCGAGCTGACGCTCTATCCACTCGATCGAACGGCTCAGATCGAGGGACTTCGCGGATCCGTCATCGATATCGGAATCATTCCGTCCCCGCCGCCCGGCCACGGCATCGAGACTGCGCTCCTCGTCGAGGCGCCGCTGGTCATAGCGCTCCCCGACGGCCACCGTCTTGCCGGAACACCGTCACTGGCACTGGCGGCGCTGGCCGACGAACCCTTCGTGCTCTTCCCGAGGAAGATGGGCAGCCGGATCCTCGACATCATGGTCGCGGCGTTCGCCACGGCGGGATTCGCTCCGAAAGTGGCGCAGGAGGCCGAGCAGTTGCACACCCTGTTGGCGCTTGTCAGCGCCGGCCTCGGCGCAACGCTGGTGCCCGAATGGGTCGCCCGTACCCAGCACCCTGGCGTTGCCTACTCACGCGTCGAAGATCATCTGACGCCCTACGAATTGCTGACTGCCTGGAAGGCCGCTCCCGACAATCCGGCGATCGCGGCGTTTCGTGAAATTGCGACCACGGTTGCCGGCAAAAAGATTCCGCAAAGCATCCAGCCGGGGGCACTAGTAAAGATCGGCGACAGTAATCTCGAAACGAGATCACGTGGTCATTATTAATCGTTAGACAGAGATCGTCATCGAAGACATAGTTTCGAGAAATAGAAAACAAGTGGAGGAAGTAAATGATTGATGGCCTTCCTGTAATTGATGCGGTCATTCACGCTTACAATATGGATGCCTCCAATTTTGCGAACCGCTTCGCCAAGCCGCTCGCCGACCTCGTCTATCAGTCGGTGATCGCCACCGCCCGGCCGGGATATGCCCCGACCGAGGCGCAATTTTACCGCGACTGGTCGATCGAGGAGACCGTCGATCAGGTCTTTGTCGAAAGCGACACGGACCTCGCTGTTTATCACGCGTTGCCCATCTACTCGTTCAAGGACGGCCTATGCAGCTTCGATAAGGCGGTCGAGGCGCAGCAGCGCTGGCCGGACCGGATGATCACCTATTGCGGCGTCGATCCGCTCACCGGAAAGGCGGCGCTGGACGAGCTCGAACGGCAGGTGGAGATTCTCAAACCCGTCGGATTGAAGCTCTATCCCAACAGTTGGGTTGGTCAGGAAATCCGCGGCTGGAAGATGGACGATCCGGAGGTCGCCTTTCCGCTGTTCGAGCGCGCGCAGGCTCTTGGCATCAAGGTGGTCGCAATCCACAAGGCATTGCCGCTCGGCCCGGTTCCTCTCGAGCATTATCGCGTCGACGATATCGACCGCGCTTGCATGGCCTTTCCCGACCTCAACTTTGAAGTCATCCATGGCGGCATAGCCTTTGCCGAAGAGACCGCCTGGCAGCTGGCGCGCTTCCCGAACGTCTACGTCAATCTGGAAATCACCTGCGCGCTCGCTGCATCGCGGCCGGCGGCGTTCCTGCAGACCATGGCGTCGTTGATCGGGCCCGGCGGTTCCGGCGCGATCGATCGCCTCGTCTGGGGTACTGGCGCAATGGCTTTTCATCCGCAGCCGTTGCTGGAAACTTTCGTGCGGGATTTCGCCTTTCCGCAGGAGCTGGTCGATGGCGCCGGCCTACCGCAGATCGACCGCGAGGCCAAGCGCAAGATCCTGTTCGACAACTATGCGCGAATGACCGGCCTGGACCTCAAGCCGCGGCTTAACGCGATCGAAAGCGATGATTTCGCGCGCCGCCGCGCCAATGGGCCCGCAGCGCCGTTCTCGACCATGCGGGAGATGGCAGATGCTTGACCTCGATATCATTCACGAAGCGCTGGGCCGGGTCGTCGACCCGTGCTCGATCGCGACTGGTGTGCCGATCAGCCTCGCCGACATGGGAATGGTGCTGGAGGTGACCGAGGCAGATGGCGCGGTGCGCGTTACGCTGCGGCTGACCAGCCCGATCTGCTGGCAGGCGGCCAACATCATCGCTAAGGTAGAGCAGGTGGTGGGTGAAGTGCCAGGCGTGACATCGGTAACCTGCGCGGTGAATGCGCGCGCCGAATGGCTGCCCGCCATGATGAATCCACTTGCACAAGCCAGGCTGCGCCGGCTCCGACCGGTTGCGGGTGCGGTGGCGTGATGGCCTCCGGCAAGCTTGCTACCGCGCCGCGCGTCCCGCCAGTGGAAACGGTCCATCGCAGCCGTTTCATCTCGGTGGATGGCATGCGCACGCATTATCTGGAGGCCGGCGAAGGGCCGCCGCTGGTGCTGCTTCACAGCGGCGAGTTCGGCGGCTGCGCCGAGCTGAGCTGGGAGTATCTCATTCCGAAGCTCGCGCCGCATTTCCGCGTCATTGCGCCCGACTGGCTCGGCTTTGGCAAGACAGCCAAGATTCACGATTTCGACGGTAAGCGGGCCCGCATGCTGTCGCACATGGCGCGATTCGTGGAGGTGATGGCGATCGATCGGGCGCATTTCGTCGGCAATTCGATGGGCGCGACCTTTCTCCTGCAGATGGCGTCCGGCCAGCCCTGCGCACTGCCGATCGACCGGCTTGTGGCCATCAGCGGCGGCGGCTTCATGCCGGAGAACGAGGAGCGCCGGCGCCTCATCGACTACGACGGCACGGAAGAGGCGATGGCCGATCTGCTGGCCGCGATGTTCGAGCAGCCGGTCTGGCATCTCGATCCTGACTATGTGCGTCGCCGGCATGCGCTCAGCAATGCGCCGGGCGCGTGGGAGGCCGTGGCTGCGGCGCGGTTCCGCTCTCCCCAGGCGCCGTCCCGAGCCGAATTTGGCCAGGCCGACCACACGCCTTACGAGCTGATTGTGGTACCTACGCTGGTGATTGCCGGCGATCGCGACCGGTTGCGTTTCCCGGGCTTCGCGCCCGAACTCGCTGCCCGCATTGCGAACGGCGAGGCAGCGGTGCTCGCCGATTGCGGCCATTGTCCCAACATCGAGCGCGCCGACGCGGTCGCCGATCTCATTCTAGAATTCCTGGCACGCGACCGATCGGCGCGCGCGCCCGAACCGCCAAAGGCTGTCGCAAGCGGCAGTCCAGAGCACAGGCCGCGACTGACGGCCTGACCTCGTCAAGACAGAAATCAACACCACAGGGCGATGCGTGAAGTGCCGCCCGCGGCCAGCTCTTGGCTGGCCGAAGACCGCCATCGATCAACCAATTGCCAAAGGGAGAAAGACCATGGCTAGTCGTTTGAAGGGCAAGGTTGCCATCATCACCGGCGCCGGCAGCGGCATCGGACAAGGCACGGCGCTGCTGTTCGCCAGGGAAGGCGCCACCGTCGTCGCCGTCGACCTCAACGCCAAGGGGCTGCAGGAAACCGTCGAGGCTTCGAGGAAGAACGGCTTTCCGATCGACCCCGTCTCCTACGATCTCACCAGCGAGGACGGAGTGTCGAAGCTGATGGCCCATGTCGTCGAAAAGCATGGCGGGATCGATACGCTCGTCACCGCCGCCGGCTTCGTGGAGTTCGCGTCGGTTCCCGAGATGACGTTGGAACAATGGCACCGGACGCTCAAGGGCGAGCTCGACATCGTGTTCCTGCCGGTCCGCGCCGCATGGCCGCACATGATCGGGCGCGGCGGCGGCTCAATCATCAATTTCGGCTCCATCTCGGCATGGGGCGCGACGAGGAGCATGGGCGCCGTCGCCCACTCGACCGGCAAGGGTGGCGTGGTCTCGATGACCCGCCAGATGGCCTACGAAGGCGCGCCGCACAAAATCCGCGCCAACTCCGTCTCACCGGGGATCATCCACACGCCGGCGGCGCAGTTCGCCTTCGACAATCTGCCCGGCTTCGAGGACGGCATGCGCGCCAACACCATGCTCGGCCGGCACGGCAAGCCCGAGGATGTCGCCTGGGGGATCGTCTACCTGGCTTCCGACGAAGCCAGCTGGGTCACGGGCGTCGACCTGAAAATCGACGGCGGCCTGACGGCCTGGTGAACGAACCGGAGCAGCCGCGCCGAGCAAGAGCGGCGCGGAACCGCACATTGGGAGACATCAAGATGAGCCGGAATTTCGTGGTCGCCCCATCGCCGACGGTAGTTGTGCCGGTGCTCGGCGGCGGTGAGTTTCCCGTGCGCAGGATCTATTGCGCCGGCCGCAACTACGAGGCGCACGCCAAGGAGATGGGCTTCGAAGTCGATCGCGAGGAGCCGTTCTTCTTTCTTAAGCCAGCAGACGCCATCGAGCCCGACGGCGCGGTGATTTCTTATCCGCGCATGACCGAAAACTACCACTATGAGGTGGAGCTGGTGGTAGCGATCGGCATCGGCGGCAGCGACATCGCTGTCGCCGATGCCGGCGCGCATGTCTTCGGCTACGCGGTCGGGCTCGACATGACCCGGCGCGACGTCCAGATCGCGGCGCGCGAAAAAGGCCGGCCGTGGGACATGGGCAAGGCCTTCGACCGCTCAGCGCCCTGCGGAACGATCGTGCCGGTCGCGCAGGCGGCCGGCATTGCTGCCGCCGCGATCACGCTCGAGGTCAACGGAGCCGCCCGACAGAAAAATGCGATCGCCAATCTGATCTGGAGCGTCGACGAAATCATCCACTGGCTGTCGCGCTATGTCGATCTGGCGCCGGGCGACCTTATCTACACCGGCACGCCAGACGGCGTCGGGGCGGTCGTGGCCGGCGATCGGCTGGAGGCGCGCATCGACGGGCTTCCCTCGCTGACGGTGTCGATCTCATGACCACGCTCGTCATCCTCCACGGCTACTACCGCTCGTCGGCGTCGTTTCGAGTCCGGATTGCCCTAAGCCTAAAGGGCATCGCCTGTACGAATGTCTTTCATCATCTGCGGCGCGGCGAGCAGCGCGCGCCGGACTATCTTCGGGTCAACCCGCAGGGGCTCGTGCCATCGCTGGAAATCGATGGAAAGTTACTCGTCCAGTCACTGGCGATCCTGGACTACCTCGATGAGACGCGGCCGCAGCCGCCGCTGCTTCCGACCGATCCGGCCGGTCGCGCGCGTGTTCGAGCGCTCGCTCAGATCGTCGCCAGCGACATTCACCCGATCGACAATCTGCGCGTCCTCAACTATCTGCGCGGACCGCTGAGCCAGCCCGATGCGGCGGTGAAGGCCTGGTACAACCACTGGATCGCGGAAGGCTTCGCAGCAATCGAAGCCATGCTCGAGGCGAGCTCCGACACTGGCCTGTTCTGCCATGGCGACACTGTCACCATGGCCGACATCTGCCTCGTGCCGCAGCTCGTCAATGCACGAAACTTCGACCTCGACCTTTCCACTTACCCAATCTTGAAGCGCATCTGCGACGCGGCCCTGGCTTTGCCGGCGTTCGAGCGTGCGCTTCCCACCAACCAGGAGGACGCCGAATGATTACCCTTCCACCCAAGGTCGCGGCAGCGGCCGCGCCGGACATCGATCGACCCAAGGGCTACGAATGGAAGGCGGTTACATTGATGTCGCTAGGCCTAGGCCTGGTCGGCATCGATCGCTTTATTATCGTGCCGCTCATGCCTGTGCTGCAGCGCGATCTCAATCTCGACTATCAGGATCTCGGCATCATCACCGGGGCGCTGGCGATCGCTTGGGGCCTATCCTCACTCTTCACCGGCAATCTTTCCGACCGCTTCGGCTTCAAGCGCGTGCTGGTGCCCGCGCTGCTTGCCTTCTCGGTGATCGCGGGCCTCAGCGGTCTGGCCACCGGTGTAGGCACCTTGATCATCGTTCGAGCCGCGATGGGCCTTGCCGAAGGGGCTTTCACGCCCGCCAGCATCATCGCGACGATGGATGCATCGCCGCCGAAACGCCATGGCCTGAACGTCGGCATTCAGCAGACAATGCCCGCGCTGCTCGGCCTTGGCTTGGCGCCAATCGCAGTGACACAGCTTCTCAAGGTCATGGATTGGCCTTGGATATTCCTGTTGGTGGCGCTGCCGGGCGTAATCATCGCTTTGCTCGCACACAAGGTCCTGCGCCAGCCGACCGCAGAGGAGAGCGCCGTGCACAGCGTAACGCACGACGCGGGCGATCATCGCTGGTACGAAGTGTTCAAATACCGGAACGTTCCCCTCGCGGTGCTGTGCCAGCTCTTCTGGCTTACGTGCATCATCGTCGTCGCCGCGCTCTTCCCGAGCTATCTTGTCGACTACCTTAAACTTCCGATGGACCAGATGGGCTTCATCCTGTCCTCAATGGGCTTTGGCGGCGCCATCGGGGCCCTGTTTCTGCCAGCACTGTCAGATCGCATCGGCCGCAAGCCGGTCATGCTGTTGTCGGCACTCCTTGCGTTTGCTGCCTTTTGGACATTCCTGGAAGCCGGTGCGAACACGACCGTACTGTTCCTGTCTCTGATGGTCGCGATGGGGTGCCTTTATGCCCTGCTGACGCTCACGGTCGGACCGATCACCGCTGAATCAGTCCCGGCAAAGCTCATGGCGACAGGAACGGGAATGGTCATCGGTATTGGTGAGATTTTCGGCGGCGGTCTCGCGCCGGCGCTCGCCGGCTACATCGCCAAGAATTTCGGAATTGAGCATGCCGTGACCATGCCGCTCTGGGCGCTTGGTGCAAGCGTCGCTGTCATCATACTGCTCAAAGAGACCGCTCCGATCCGGCTTCGCGCCGCCCCAGCTGCAGCACTGGCCCAGGGAGGGAATCATGACTAAGGAGGATTTCATGGCCGCCGTGGCGGACACTTCTGCCCGGCGTGAATTCTACGACCGGATCAGCGAGAAGAACCTGGCACCTCTGTGGACCTCGCTCGCCGATCTGGTAACGCCCGAGCCGCGCAGCCACTGCCGCCCGGCGAACTGGCGCTTTACCGATATCCGCGCGGCGATGGTCGAGGCCGGCGACCTCATCACCGCCAAGGAAGCCGAGCGGCGAGTGCTGGTGCTGGAAAATCCCGGACTGCGCGGCCAGTCGAAGATCACGACGGACCTCTATGCCGGCGTGCAACTGGTTCTTCCCGGCGAGGTCGCGCCAGCCCACCGGCACACGCAAAGCGCACTGCGGTTCGTGCTGGAAGGCGGCGGCGCCCACACCTCGGTCAACGGCGAACGCACCATCATGAACGAAGGCGACTTCATTATCACGCCGCCGATGGCGTGGCATGACCATGGCAACGAAAGCGACGAACCGATCTTCTGGCTCGACGGACTGGATATTCCCGTTGTTCAGTTTCTCGACGCCTCCTTCGCTGAACATCTCGGCGAGGACCAGCAGAAACTCACCCGTCCCACAGGCGACAGCGACGCCCGCTATGGCGCCAATCTGCTTCCGGTCGATCATGACACCCGCGGAGGCACGTCGCCGGTGTTCAACTATCCCTATGCGCGCACCCGCGATGCGCTGGAGCGGATGCGAAGCGCCAACGCCTGGGATCCCTGCCACGGGCTCAAGATGCGCTACACCAATCCGATCACCGGCAACCACGCTATGGCGACGATCGGAACCTTCGTCCAGTTGTTGTCGAAGGGCTTTTCCACAGCTGCCTACCGCTCGACGGATGCGACGGTGTTCGTGCCGATCGAGGGGAAGGGGCGTACGCGGATCGGCGACGATTTCGTGGTGGAGTGGGGTAAACGGGACATCTTCGTCGTTCCGTCCTGGCACCGTGTCCGGCACGAGAGCGACGAGGACAGCGTCCTGTTCTCCTTCTCGGACCGGCCAATCCAAGAGGCACTCTATCTGTACCGCGAGGATCGCGGAAATGCCTGATGCACTTCATCCTGCAGGCCACGCACCCGGCCGGGCGCCGAAGGACGCGCCAAGCCGTTTGATCACTGTCACACATGTGCACCACACCGGATTCACTGTAGCCTCGCTGTTGCAATCTCTTCCGTTCTGGACCGACGTCCTCGGATTCGAATTGGTGGGAACAGACACGTTGAAGCGGCCTGATTTTGTTGAACAAGTTACAGGCGTGGCCGACGCCGAGATATCGGTCGCCATGGTGGCTGGCGCCGGACAGATCATCGAGCTTCTTGAATACACCAGACCCAGCGACCGCCGGGACCTGAGGTATCGCGCTTGCGACACGGGCGCCGCGCACATCGCCCTGATTGTGGACGGTCTCGACGCGCTTGTTGACCGCGCCCGCCCGTATGGTTGGGTTCCGCTCGGAAATCCGCAAACGGTGCCGGAGGGGCCATGGGCGGGGCGACGTGTGATTTATGTTCGCGGTCCGGACGGCGTCACGATCGAGTTCGTCGAGCTTGCGCGCCCTTCCGAAGGGCCGGCGGAAGCGACGCTCCAAACTCGCAAGTAAAATTATTCCTGTTTAAATTCAATATTTTAAGTTGCTAGGGTATGATGGAGTGGGAGTGAAGGGGAGTGCCGTGGAGTAGTATCGGATAGCAGAGGACACTCGAGCGAATCCTAGGCCATCGATAGCAGTCGATAGATCCTAGGCGACCCGCAGATATGCCGCTCTGTCGGGCGTCTCCCCGCTCTTCGAACGGCGCCCATACGCCGTCAGGCCCACCCCAACCCTCGCGACTTTGTGGCCTTCAAATATTCGGTCGCGCGCTGCTCGAAGAAGTTGGCGCGCGACCAGTTCTCGGCCTCGATCACACGGTCGTAGATCGATTACTGCTCCTTCTTGAACAGGTCCTGGAAGATCAGCTGGCCCCAAGTGCGGCCGCGTGCGTGCACCAGCGCGCCACCCTCATTGAGCTTTCCCAGCTTGACGGGTGCGAACCCGAGTTGTTTGGCCAAGGCCGCCACGGGAGCGATCGCGTCCTCGTCGTCGCTCGACAGAAAGACGACCCGGTGGCCGCCCTCGACGATCGGATCGGCAGCCAGGGTGGCCGCAACCAGGTGATTGAACCCTTTGACGAGCTTGGCGCCGGTGAACGCCTTCGCGACGAAGGCGGAGGACGGGAGGCCGTCCAGCTCTTCAGGGAGAACTCCAAACGTGTTCGTTGCGTCGATGACTGTCTTGCCTCCCCAGCTCGGCAGGGCCTTCGCCACCTCGCGGTGCTCCCAGAACGGGACCGCCAGGATGATCGTGTCGGCCTCGACTGCATCCCGCAGAGACTTGGCGACGACCGTGGGTTTAATCGCCCGAGCCTGCGGCGCCAACGCCTCGGGCGGACGGCGACTCGCGACGGCCACGTCGATGTTTTTACGGGCGAAGGCGTGGGCGAGAGCCTGGCCTACCGCACCGAATCCTATAATCGCATAGCTCATAATATTTCTCCGATCCGTGTTGATATTGATTCCCTGGCCCTCAACGGCGATGGGTTATCCGTTCTGCTGTGTGGCGACCTTTGCGTAGACGTCCCGCCGCGAACGGCTTCGGCGCGGCCGGACAGTCAGCCGCTTCCGGCGATCCGGCGCGAATTCAGATGGCCGAGAAGCCGCCGTCGACAGACAACTCCACCCCATTCACGAAGCTCGAATCGTCTGAAGCAAGAAACAGCGCGACGGCGGCAATTTCCTCAGAACGCCCCATCTTTCCCCGCGGGATCAGGGATTCGAACATCTGCTTCGCCTCCTCGGTGAGAACTTGGTCCTGCATCGGTGTGGCGGTCGGCCCCGGGTGCAGCACGTTCACCCTGATATTCCTGCCCTTCAGTTCGTTGAGCCAACCGCGTGCGAATGCGTGCAGCGTCGCCTTGCTCGCCGCATACACGCTGTAACCAGGAAAACCTTTGATCGAGGCAACTGACCCGGTCATGAAGATCGATCCGCCATCGCTGAACAGCGGCAACGCCTTCTGAACCGTAAAGAGCGTGCCGCGCGCATTCAGGCCGAAGGCCGCATCGAAGTGCTGCTCGGTAATCTCGCCCAGTGGTACGGCTTCGCCCCTGCCAGCGCTCGCGTACAGGACGTCGATCTTGCCCTTTACCCGCTTGACCGTATCGAACAGGCGGTCGAGGTCGTCGAGATTGGCCGCGTCGCCGCGCACGCCGGTCACGTTCCGGCCAATCAGCTTGACGGCCTCGTCGAGCGCTTCCTGCCGACGGCCCGTGATGAAAACATAGGCGCCTTCTTCAACGAACCGCTTGGCGCTCGCCAGCGCCATGCCGCTCGATCCACCCGTGATGACGGCAACCTTACCCTCAAGCTTTCCCATGACTTCTCCTTTTCGTGGTGTCGGGACAGCATCTGCCTCCGAGAACCTCGAAATGGGTCCGCCGGCGTCAGTTGTTGAGTGCGGAAGCGCGCACATCGGTGGTGCAAAATCGATCCGGCTGGACGACTGACGCCAGCCTCGGCGATCGATGTCGCCGTTCGGAATTGGGCCGCGCTCGTAGAAATAGGCTATGATGACCGCCCGTACTGCTGTTCGATGCGTTAGATACAGGCTTTGGAAGGCGCACCGCGCGGTGCCGGATTGCACCATGATCGACTGGGATGACATTCGCTACTTTCTTGCCGTCGCGCGCGGAGGCTCAGTGCGGGCTGCCGCCGAGGGCCTCGGGGTGTATCACTCGACCGTGCTGCGACGCATCGCTCAGCTCGAGGAGCGCCTCGGGGCGCAGATGTTCGAAAAGCTGCCTTCGGGCTACCGCCTGACGGCTGCGGGCGAGGAGGTCCTCGAGCTCGCGAACGAGATGGAAGCGTCGTCGCACCAGCTGGAGACGCGAATCTTCGGGCGCGACCAGAGCGTGCGCGGGCTTTTGCGGGTGACGTTGGCTCCGACCCTAGCGACACACCTGCTCATGCCGGACTTCGCCGATTTCGCGCGTCTGCATCCGGACATCGAGATGGACATCTTGTCGTCCGGCGAGCTGGCAAATCTGACCAACCGAGAGGCCGACGTGGCGATCCGCGTCGTCTACGACCGCAAAACCCTGCCGCTCAATCTTCACGGCCTGAAGGGACCGGAGCTGTTCGGCGGCGTCTACATGTCCCGGGATCGACTAGCCGCATGGCGTGCGGGCGCGCCTGATCCCATCCGGTGGATCGTCATAAGCATTCATGGAATTCCGGACTGGGCCCGCGAGGGTGAGGTTCGTACCACGGGGGTTCCGTTCAGGACCACGGACGGTGAGGCGCAGATCGTTGCTGTACGGCAAGGGCTCGGGATCACGACACTGCCGAGCTTCGTCGGAGATGCCGACCCCCTACTGGTGAGGGTGCCGGGCACCGACCTGCACATGTACGGAACGCTCTGGCTTCTCACACAGGGGGAGACACGCAAGACGAAGCGCGTGCGGCTCTTCACTGAGTTCGTATCCCGCAGGCTCGCCGCGTACGCGCCGCTTCTCGCGGGGCTGTCGCCGATGGCGGAGTATCCCACGGGGCATTTGTCGCTGTCATCCGGATAGGGCATCATCAGGACGCGCACGCGGCTCGACTTCTTGGTCATGTGTATCCTCCTTGGATGTTTGATGCAGCCCCAACCTTGCCTGGTCGCGTGTGTGTCGCACGTTGAAGGCCAACGCTGACGGTACTTTTGGCTGCGGTCGCAACTCGGATGCCGGACCCGGGATGGCGTGCTGGGAGCCGATAGTAGTCGATAGATGGCTTGCGGAGACCGTCGGAAATTTTCAACGAAATCAGTTCTGTAGTTTTCTGACGGGCCACGGGCCGGTAGTATTTGAACGGAAATTTATTTTCGCGAACGAATTCAAATGGTTGGCGTGACCTCGAAGAATCGAGTGGGAATAGGGGGGAGTCGCCCGCATCTACGATTATCGTCTGGTGAGAAATTTTTCTGAACGGATTATGCTTCGATGAAATCCAAGCGCCAAAGCCTGAATTCCGCCATCAAGCCGAACAGGGAGCCTAAGCTCTCGCGCACCCACCCGCCTGCGGATCTTTCGCCGGTGGACTGGCAACGCGGCTTGCGCCGCCAGTTCGGACGCGAGCAGGACTTCGGACTTGAGAATCTGACCAGCGAACCGTTTTTCTCTGAATTTCGGGTCAGCAATCCTGCTTCGAAGTCCAGCTACCGCGTGGCGATCCGAGGCCTGGGGCCGGGTGGCAATTTCTGTTCATGCCCCGATTATGCCACCAGCGAATTGGGGACCTGCAAGCACCTCGAATTCACACTTGCCCGGTTGAAGAAAAAGCGTGGCGCCAGGACAGCGTTTGCGCGCGGTTATCAGCCGGCATTTTCCGAGCTGTATCTACGCAATGAAGGCAAGCGTTGCGTCTATTTTCGCGCCGGAACTGACTGCCCGCCGGCGGTGGTCGAGGTTGCCAAAGGTTTGTTCGATGCCGAACGCGACGGGATTCTGCCGGACGAGCGGTTTGGCGAATTGGAGCGCTTCATGACCTTGGTGTCGAAGTGCGGCCATGAGTTGCGGGCCTATGACGATGCGCTCGATTTCATCGCGGGAAGGCGCGATGCGGATCGGCGCGCCGCAAGGCTTGAACAATTGTTCCAGCACGGCGCCGCCGATCCCAAGCTGCTGGGACTTCTGAAGGTACCGCTCTATCCCTATCAGGCCGAAGGCGCGCTGTTTGCCGTGCGAACCGGCCGGGCATTGATCGCCGACGATATGGGATTGGGCAAGACCATACAGGCAATCGCCGCAGCTGAAATACTGGCGCGACACTTTGGCGTTTCGAAAGTGCTGGTGGTCTGCCCGACCTCGCTCAAATACCAGTGGCAAAGCGAGATTATGCGTTTCTCGGGGCGGGAAGGTGAAAATGCGGCACGCGTGATCAATGGCGGTCGGGCGCAGCGGCAGAAGGACTACGCCTTTGACGATTTCTGCAAGATCACAAATTATGAGAAACTCAAGCCCGATCTCGACCTGATCGCCGCGTGGGGACCCGAACTGGTCATCGTCGATGAAGCGCAAAGGGTCAAGAACTGGAACACAATTGCCGCGCGCGCCTTGAAACGCATCGATAGCTCCTATGCGATCGTGCTTACCGGGACGCCGTTGGAAAACAAGCTGGAGGAACTGGTGTCCATCGTCCAGTTTGTCGATCAGCACCGGCTGGGCCCGACCTGGAAGCTGCTGCACGAGCATCAGGTCAAGGACGATGCCGGGCGCGTCACCGGCTATACCGGGCTGGAGAAGGTCAGCCAAACGCTGGCGCCGGTCATGATCCGCCGGCGCAAACCCGAGGTGCTGCGGCAACTGCCCAGCCGGACCGACCAGAATCTGCTGGTGCCGATGACCGAGACGCAAATGCTCTATCATCAGGAAAACGCTGACGTGGTGGCGAAAATCGTCCAGCGCTGGCGCAAGACCAGGTTTCTGTCGGACAAGGATCAGCGCCGGCTGACCTGTGCGCTACAGAACATGCGCATGTCGTGCAACAGCACCTACCTGCTGGACCAGGAAACCGATCATGGCGTCAAGGCCGATGAACTGGCGGCGCTGTTCGAGGATTTGTTCGCCGAGCCCGACGCCAAGGCGGTGGTGTTTTCGCAATGGACGCGGA
The DNA here is from genome assembly GCF_935825525.1 of Mesorhizobium escarrei. Taxonomy (GTDB): domain Bacteria; phylum Pseudomonadota; class Alphaproteobacteria; order Rhizobiales; family Rhizobiaceae; genus Mesorhizobium; species Mesorhizobium escarrei. The sequence goes on along the minus strand of NZ_CAKXZT010000136.1, from coordinate 113,731 downwards.
CCCACGACATCGTCATCCGCCGCCTCGAAGCGCGTAAGCTGGGCTACGTCAGCTTTCACGGCGGCGTGCCGTCGGAGAAGCGGCCGGAACTGGTTGAGCGGTTTCGCAACGATCCCGCCTGCCGCGTGTTTCTGTCGACCGATGCCGGCAGCACGGGGCTCAATCTGCAGCATGCTTCGACCCTGGTGAACATGGACTTGCCGTGGAACCCGGCGATCCTCGAACAGCGCATCGCGCGCATTCATCGCATGGGTCAGAGACGGCCGGTGCGGGTCATCAATTTCGTGGCCAAGGGCACCATCGAGGAAGGCATGCTTTCGGTGCTGGCGTTCAAACGCTCTTTGTCGGCGGGAATTCTCGATGGCGCCAGCGGCGAGATTTCGCTCGGCGGTTCGCGTCTCAACCGCTTCATGAAGGACGTGGAAAATGTCACCGGGAGCATGGGTGAGGGCGAGGCCGTAACACCGGCCGAGGAAGTGAGGAACATCGCCGCTGCAGATGCGGCCGGTTCCGCGGAAGATGTAAATGCGGATGTAGACACTGGCGCGGGCGAGACGGCGACCGCGCGAACTGATGCGGCCGGAGCGAGCGATACGGGCGCCGATCCCTGGCGCGCCCTGCTGCAGGTCGGCGCCCAGTTTGTCGCCGCGCTGGCGTCGGCCAACGATCCCAGCGCACCGGCGCATCCATGGATTGAGCGCGATCCCGCCACCGGCGCGCAAAGCCTAAAAATGCCGCTGCCGCCACCCGAAGCCGCGAGACAACTTGCCGATACGCTTTCTGCACTCGCCGACAGCTTGCGGGGAAGATTGCATGACGAGCCGCGGCTGAACGCACCGTCGCGGAGTACTCTTCACCGCAGGGACCCGAACAGCGGAACGACGAAGCAATCAAAGGGGTAGCGAAGAAGATGACGCTAGAGTGTATCAATCCGCGCGATCTACCGATCCCAACGACCTATACTCAAGTCGTTGTCGCAAGCGGGACCAAGCTCATATTCGTCGCTGGTCAGGAACCGGAAGACGTCGACGGGAAGCTTGTAGGCCCCGGTGATCTCGCGGTTCAAGCACGCCAGGTGTTTGCCAATCTTGGTCGAGCCCTTGCAGCCGCCGGCGCCTCGCCCGAACAAGTGGCAAAGATTACGATCTACGTTGTTGATTACGAGCGCGATCGCCATCTGGCGATCATCGAAGAAGCTCGAGTGGTGCTGTTCGGCGATCACAAGCCTGCCGACGTCCTCCTGGGGGTCACAGCCCTTTCTCCTGGTTATCTCATCGAGGTTGATGCGTTCGCGGTTGTGGATGGGTAGGCCGCGACCGGGCAACCGAACCAGGAGAGTCTATCCAACGACGGCCGTGACGGTCTTTTTCCAACGATGATGATCGTTGAAGGCGCGTCTAAAGAAGGTCGAAAATCGATCGATCGATGCCGATAGCGGTTGGAACCAGGCAAGTCGCGGATCGCCGGAATTCGTCTTTGAAATCGAAATCAAGAGCGCAAATCTCTTACGGATCGGTGAGACGGTTCTTGGCTATGCGCAGAAAAAATTGCGCTGAAAGTACGTTACGAATGATTGAGTAGCGCGGAACGGCGGCAATAGCATGTTCAGGGCTCTGCCAGCCTGGAGGACAGGAATTCGACGAAGCGCTGGGTCTTGGCTGGAACAAGGCGAGTTTCGGTGACAGCGTGAATGCTGACCGACGATCCCTGCCATTCGGGCAGGATGCGCCGGAGCCGGCCAGAGGCCACGTCTTCGGCGACGATCTTCTCGGCGAGCAGGGCGATGCCCTGGTGGTCGACCGCCAGGGCGCGGATCATCCCGACGCTGTTGAGCGTGAAGCGGCCGTGAACGCCGACATCGACCTTGTTCATCTCCTGGTGCAAGGTCCAGGTCGGGGTCCGCGGCATGCAGATGCATTCATGCTCCGCCAGCTCCGCCGGTGTCGCGGGCTCGCCTGACGCTTCGAGATAGCCAGGAGACGCATAGAGGTGGCGCGAATGCCGCCCGATCAAGCGCGCGATCAGACTGGAATCTTCCAGTTTGCCGATGCGGATCGCCACATCGAACGGCTCGGCCACCAGATCGACGCGGCGTGGGGTCAGGTCGAATTCGAAGGTGATGCCGGGATAGTGCCGCGCGAAGTCGGCAATGATCGGCGTGAGGTAAAGCGTGGCGAAGTCGACCGGGAGCGAAACCCGCAGGACGCCGCTCGGCCGCTCAACCATCGCGCCGAGCTGCTCGTGCGCGAGCCGTGCTTCGTCGACGATTCGCTTGCTTCGCTCATAATAGAGCTGGCCGGCCTCGGTGAGCTCGATCTTGCGCGTCGTGCGATGCAGCAGTCTCAGGCCGATCGCCTTCTCCAACTTGCTGATACGTCGCGACAGAGTGGAGTTTGGCATGCCGAGCGCCTCCGCCGCCTTCCGAAAGCTCCTGGCTCTGGCCACCTCCACGAACAGCGCCATGTCGTTCAAATGGTTCAACCGATTGTTCCATTGATGGAAAAATGATTTCTACCAGACCTGATTTATCCTAATATTGGAATGGTGCACAAGGGACCCCAGCGAATGGAGACTCACCTGCTTCGGTGGCACTGCCCGAGGCTACATCGATTACGCCGCCCTGAGCGCCCGAACCAATACCAGTTCGTGACAGGAGATTAGATTGTTTCAATCACCGCATCCCTCAACTGACTCGGATAAGAAGGCACTTGCCGAAACCGCAAGTTCAAGCGCGACGGGGACAAGAAAGGTCCTGCTCGTCGGCGCCACAGGATTCCTCGGAGCCAAGATTCTCCGCAACCTGGCGCATGATGCGAACGTGGCCGTCGTTGCGATGTCGCGCAAGGGCGCGCCCTCAAATGACAGCGCCGACGTCGAATGGGTGCGCGGCGACATGATGGATCCAGCGTCACTGGATCGTGCTTTGCAGGGCGTGGACGTCGTTGTCAGCTCGGCTAACAGCTACATGAAGGGAAGCCTCGACACGGATTTTCAGGGCAACAAGAATCTTGTAGAGGCCGCAGCAAGAGCCAATGTTGGCCGATTTGTCTTTCTCAGCATCGTCAGCTGCGATGCGGCGTCAGCAGTACCGCATTTCCACGCCAAGAAAGTGGCCGAGGATCTGATCAAGGCCTCCGGGGTGCCATATGTATTTGTCCGCGCGCCCTCATTTCTCGATCAAAGCTCAGACTATATTGCGAAAGCTGTGAAAGCTGGCAGGTTCCCGGCGGTCGGCGATAAAACCACGAAGTGGTCCTATGTGCTGACCGATGATCTTGCCTCATATCTTGCCAAAGCCGCGACCTATCCCGGCGCCGAAATCAACAACCAAACGATCGATGTCGGCTGGCGCGATGGGCCCAAAAGCCAGCAGGAGATCGCCGACATCATCTCCGAAATTACGAAGAGACGTCTTAAGGTTCGGGCTGTGCCGTGGCTGGTTTTCCGCTTGCTGGCGCGCCCGGTCAAGCTGTTTTCCGAGCTTGGCTACGACCTGATGCAGATGTTCCTGTTCTTCAAGAAGGGCGTCTATATCTCGAATATTTCGAAACAGGAGCACTTCTTTGGACCCGCCCCTGCATCCCGAGATGCGATCACGCGATGGGCGAAAAGTCATCAGCTGATTTCGTGATGCATCGCGATGGCGGATCGGCCTGACAGTCCCATCGTCGATTGCGCGGACCTGTTTGCGGACCTGCGCGTCGGAAGCCACTGGCTTCATCACCGTCCCTGACCGCGCGGTCAACCATGGCGGTGCCGGCCCCTCGTGGAAATGGTGTCGGCGCGCCATTCGACTCGATCGCGGCCCATCCTTACTCGGCCACGCTAGTGGCCGGAAACCACCTGCATCAGCATCGCAGGAACGATGATACGGTGAAATGGCTTCACCAACGCAAGATAGCTGCTGCCTACCGAATTGTGGGTCTTGACGGCGGTCGAGACCGAGATCTCATGCTCGGTCGATGTGCACTCCCTGACTTCCAACAACACGCGGAAATCGAGATGCCAGTCATCGAAACCGAACACGACACAATTGGTGGACTGGCTGACAACTGGCAAGAAGCCAATATTGGGGCCACTTCCCCGCTCCGGTCCAGTTTTCAAGCCGAAAGGCGCCACAATGCCATTTCGCAACGCCAGCAGCCACTTGATCCAGCTTGGCTGCCGCCCGAATACCTGCTGCGAAACGCCGACAGCGTCCAGGGCGAGACCTGTCACAACCAATACATGAGTGTCGCCGAAGTTTGCACCGGGAAGAAGCCGGTCAGCGTGCGCAAAGGGCTTGGCAAAAGGTTTCGCCACAACTTGCGGCCGCGGAGGGCGATGCCTGGCGATGCACATCATTGCGCTTTAGTCCCCTGCCGCGCGCCAAGACACAGGCCGATCAGAACAAGCACGAGTAGCGGAAAGCCGCTTGGCAGCATGATCAGCGTAGCAACAGTTCCCCATCCCAACAATGCCAAGCCGACGAATACGAGGAGCTTTCATGGCGCAGCGGCAGGTCCCTCAAAAGAGGAATGGGTGGGCGCTGGCCTGGCGGCCCTTATCGAAGGGGGTATCGAGTCGGTCAGGATTGAACGCCTGGCTGTCTCGCTCGGGGTCAGCAAGGGACCCTTCTACTGGCGTTTCAAGAATCGCGACGAACTCCTCAAGGCTATCATCGAGTTTTGGATGCGGGATTTCACCACTCTGCTCATTGACCAGACCCGGGACGGCGCGCGAACGATTGGTTGCACTCGCAGAAGTGTCTTTGGTTCAGCGAATGGGGTCCGTGGACGTTGCGCAGGCCGAGTGAGCTTTGCGGGCTTGGGCTGCACGGGATCCAATGCCCAGGGCTGCAGCGGGGGAAGTCGATGCGGCTCGTATCGATCACTTGACCAAAGAGTTTGCTCTAGCGGGCGCTCCACAGCCATTGGCCGGACGGTTGGCCAAAGCGGTCTACGTTGCTCTTCTCGGGTTCTATACGCTTCGCCAATACACTCCGGAATTGGCGGACGACGAATCATTCTTAACCGCGGTTGAGACCGCTTTGGACGCCGCCGAGGCCGCATGCCAGCGGGGCCAGTGATATCTGAGTGCTCAGATGATAAGGTGGGCTGCCTGGCTGGTCGTGCTGTAGGCTTCCCGCGCCTCGCTTCCTCAGCAGTCCGCTCGGGCGCGTTGCCTGGTCATCGCTTCATTTGAAAGGGCGGCGACGATCAGCGACATGTCGAGATAGTGCATCAGTAGCGGTCGCTACCCCGCATCGACCTCACCAGATCGGTAGAACTCTCGGCCTGAGGCGGCATGGTCGCGGTCAAGGATTGCAGGAGGGTTGCGTCGATCTGCTGCCGCGGTCTCGTCACGGCGGTGAGCCGTGCGACCGGTTTACCCCGCCGGGTGATCTCGATCGAATCTCCCGCCTCGACCCGATCCACTAGCTCGCTCAGATGGGCTTTGGCATCCGCAAGATTAATCATATCCACGTCACGCTTCTGACCATGTAGATGGCCATATAGCGTGTTGCGCTTAGCAACTCCAGCGAGAGGTTTCATGCTGGCCCGACAGCTCTATGACCTGGTCTGCGAGCGTGCCATGTCCGAAGTGCTGCTGTCGGGCTGAAAATGCGGCCTTCTTTGAAGAATGCAGCCTCATCGATCGTCGAGGTCCGGCAACAACGAGGCGGCCAGGGCCTCTTCGGCGATGGCCACGCGGTGCTGACGCATCGCGGGCGCCAGCGCTCCGTCCCATGACGCTTCGGCCACCTTTCCTCCAAGCGGGTGCGCCAGGCCCGGCGCCGTCCGCACGGCGGCAATATAGTCCGCGGCGCCAAAGCGCCATGGCTCAGCACCATGCTCTCGCATGACCTGGTTGCCGATACGCAATCCGGGCCAGTCGAAATCGCCGTGATAGCGAAGCCGCGCCCCCGCCAGTGCGAGTTGAGCCAGGAGGCATCGTTGCGCGGCGGCCGGCATCCCGTCGGTACAGACAAGCGGCGCGCAGCCTGCCCCCCATCGGTCCGCGGCAATGGCGAGCAGGTTGGGATTTTCGCAGACGTAAACGTTGCGGCCGGCTACCTCCCATCGGGGCGGCGAGCGCAGCAGCGATCGCAGCGACGCATAGGCCGGTTCTCCCAAGGGCAACTGATCGCTTTCGGTCGCGTCTGTCGGCAGGTTCAGGAAGAGGGCCGGGCGTGCCAGTTCGTTGACCAGAACGCCTGCTCTGGCCCATGTCTCGCGTATCCGCTCCGCGCCGGCGGCCGGTTCCGCAACGACGTCCTCTCTCGGTTCCTGTACCGTCTCGCCATCTTCGTCGGCAGCTGCGGCGTCGGGAGCGGGCCTGGCGGTCTGGCGCAGGACCGCCAGCACGAGTGCCGCGGCGCCGCGGCCATTGTCAAGCGCATGGGCATCGCCCAGCGCGTCCGCCGCCAGTTGCGAACGTGTTATGCCTTTTGCCGGCAGGAGCCGCAGCACCACTTCGGCGCGCCGGCAAAGCTCCGCTGCCGCGACCGTATCCCGCCGAGCGAGCCGCTTGACGAGGCCGATGCCTGCCGGCGTCAGCAGCAGCCTGGTCAGGTCGGGATGGCTGCAACCATCCATTACGCTCGACCACAATGTTTGCTGTCGAAGGCGTGCTCCGGCGAGATGAAGGATGGAGCCGTCAAGCCTTCCCAACGCCTCGCACAGCGATGTGGCGATGCCGGCGCGCCGCAGGTCGGCATCGACGCGACGCACGTCGATCTGCAGGGACTTCGATCGGCGCTGCGGGCGGCCGAGCAGCGCCGCCAGTGCCGCGTGCTCCTCTTCACTGAGCCCGACGACGCGAATATGATCGACGGCGCCTTCGAGCGGCGCGCGCTCGAAACGTTGGCGCAGCCGCTTGCGCAGCGAGGCAAGATGGTCGCCACCGAGCAGGCGTTGAAGACGCGGGTCGACTTGATCGCTCATGCCGGCGCAAATCTGCGATCGGGATCAGCCTCGGGCTTCTTCTCTCGTCCGTCCCAAGTCCATCGCGAGACGAATACGGCATCGATGCCTTCGCGCCGCTGCAACTGGCAGATGGCGACACCCGGCAGTTCGGCATAACAGGCCCACTCGCGCTCACTGGTGATGACGAAGTCCAGATCGAACTCGCGGATCAGCGCCATGCAATGCGCTCGCGCTGCGTCATCGATGCCGGCAAAGGCTTCGTCGAGCAGCATCAGCCGTGGGGCCAAGGCATAGCTGCTCTGGCTGTAGAAGCTGGCGACAGCGGCAAAGAGCGGCACCGTGAGGCCGAGCGCCCGCTCGCCGCTCGAAGCGGGTCCGGATAGCTTGCGCCAATGGCCGTCCTGCCAGCGTTCGACGCGGAAGCGGTGCCAATGGCGATAATCGAGGGCGCGGGCGAGCTGGTCGAGCAAGGTGCCGCCGCTGTCCTTTCCGCCGATGGCATCAGCGCGCTCCCGCTCGGCGGCGATGCGCTGCTGCAGCATCGCCCCGACGACGCGCCGGTCGTCTGCCGACCAAAGGTCCGCGCTGGTGTTGAGCAGGCGCTTGCGCGCCACGTCGAGGCCCACCGGCGCGCCTTCCTCTTCGGACAGCGGCTGCCACAACAGCCGATAGCGCACGCCGGTGGAGGTCGGGCGCTTGTGCAGTTCGCCGTTGATGGCATCGACCTGGCGTTCGGCAGCCTGCAACAGGCGCTGGATCTCTGCCGCGATCTCGGCCTGCAGATGGTTCTCCAGGACGGCGCGTTCGTTGGCGCTGAGCAGTTCGCCGCGCTGGGCGATCTCTTCGGCCAGCCGCATGGCGAGGCGGTCCGGCCGCTCGCGCCGGTTTTGATAGACGATATCCACCCGGAAACCCCAGTCGCTGGGATCGGCCTGGGCCTGGTGGCCCAGCGCGCCGAGTGCGCGCTGCAACTCGGTCAGTTCCTCGGCTATCTGCCGCTGGACGCGCGCCCACGCCTCGTTGTCATCCTTGAGGTTCGACAGTTCCTGTTCCGCGCGTCTGGCCAGCGTCAGAGCGGGGTCGATCGTCCACGGGCTGCCGATGTCAGGCAGTTCGATATACGGCAGCCCTGCAGACAGCAGGCCGGTGCCTGCAAACTGCTGCAATCTGGAGATCGCCTCGGCGCGTGCTTCGCCGCGTTCCTGAACGACGGCGTTCGCCGTCTCGGCCTGTTGCCCGGCAACCGCGCGTGCCTCACCCGCTTTGCGCAATCTATAGCCGGCGAGCTTCAGCTCGGCTTCGCCGGTTTCGACGGCGCGGCGGGCATCGGTCAGCCTTCGCTGCAGTTCCTCGACCTTGGCGCCGACCGTTTCCCGCAGCAGTTCGAGCCGGGCAGTGGCGTCTTCCGTTTCAATGCGGGCAGCCACGAGTTCCTCTTCGCGCTGCTGCACGTCGCTGCGCGCCTCGCGCTGGCGGGCACGTTGCCGTTGCTGCTCGGGCAGTGCCAGGCAAAACTCGTGAGCTGCTTGCTCGAGCCGGACCTGTGCATCGCGGTAATGATCCAGCGCCGCTTCGACGGCGGGCAGTGCGTCGGGCGTTGCCGGCAGGCGCAGGTCCATGGCATCTGCGGCGAGCTGTTCGCGCAAGGCCTTGAGCGCCTGTTCGGCCTCGCGACAGCGCGTATCCGATTCGTTCAGTTTTTCGCTGGCCAGGCGCGCGGCGTTGGCGGCGGTGCTGGCGGTCATATGAGCGCGCCGCAATACCTCGTCGGACGGCGCAACGCGCCATTCCTCGTCGGCCTGTTCGCGATCCAGCCCGAGCTGCTCGGCTTTTGCCCGCACGGCCGTCAATTCATCGGAGAGTTGCGCAAGGCGGCCAGCAATCTCGGCCAACCGCCGCTCGCGGGCTGCGGCGCGGGCCGCGTGGCCAATGTAGACCGCCTCCGGCTTGCCCCACGCACCGGACAGCGCGCCGAGGCGGAAGCGGCCGTCGGTGGAGATCCAGGCCTCGCTATCGATCGGATCCTCATCCGCCGAGGCGACGCCCGACAGCACCCGCTCGACGATACTGGCCGGCACGGCGCAGCCGGCAGGCACGGTGGCTTCCAGCCAGTCGACGAGCGACGGAGAATGCTGTTGCCGTTCCAGCAGCTGGGTGTCGTAAGGCAGGGTGCCGCCGTCGCCGGCCTGGAGGCGTCCGTCAGGCGATATCCAGGCGTCGAGCAACCCGGCTGCCTCAAGCGCGGCTTCAAGGCCGGCGCGTTGCGGTGCAGCCACTGCGCCGCGAAAATCGATCACTTGCCAGAGCGGCGCACCTTGACGCGTGTCCCGGACAGCGGCGTCGCGCGTGTAGGGCAGGGGCGGCGCCATGTCGTCGCCGGCCTCGAGGCGTCCCCGTTCGCCTTCGAGGAGTCCGTATTCCATCTCCAGCGCCTGTCGCTGGCCGTCGAGCGCCACGCGACGCTGTGTCAGCGACAGACTGGCTCCCTGGTACGCCGATTGCAGAAGGTGGCGGGCAGGGTTGTCGCCTTGCAGCGACGCTGTCCATTCCGCCAGGGCCGTCAGTGCCGCCGGCCTGCTGTAGGGATCGATCTGCAATTGCTTCAGGCCGATGAAATGGCGGTCCCAGTTTTCCACCAGGTCCCGGCCTTGTCGTTCGACCTCGGCGTCAGCTCGGGTCCGACGCTCGGCAGCCTCTTCGGCTTCGACCTGCCGCTCATCCCGGATTTCGCGGCGCCGCATATAGGCGGCCTCGGCCTGAGCGACCTCGCCGTGGCGGCGACGCAGCAACGCGATCTGTTCACGCCGGCCGGCAACGAGGTTGCGAAGCTCGGCGCAGGCCCCATCGAAAGCATGCTGTGTCAGTGAGGCCAGCGCGGAAGCCTCCAATTTGGCGAGGAGGTTTCCGTCGTGCTGGCCGGCGATACCCGCCGCATCGGCGTGAACAGCGCTTTCCCGGCGCAGATCGGCCAATGCGCGTTCCGCCTGCTCCGCGCGCCGGGTTGCGCGTTCGGTTTCTTCGCTGCTGAACTCCAGTCGTCGGCCTGCCTCTTCGACGGCCAATGTCGCCCTCTGCATCGCTTGCAGTCGCGCCGCCTTCTCCTTTTCGGCATTTTCGAGGCGGTTGGCATCCTGCATCGTCGGGTCGGAGCGCAAGGTGTCGAGCCGCGCACGCCCGCGCGCCAGCGCGATTTCGGCGCTATCATGAGCGGTCCGCTCCAGCGCTTCCTGCCTTTGCGTTTCGTCGAAGCGAGCCTGGGCCTCACCTCGTGCGCGGCTGGCATTGTCGAACTCCGTCTGGGCCTGGCGCAACAAGCGTGCCTGCCGGCGGGTCTGCGTGCCAGCGTAGACGCGATAACGCTCCTCGAAACGGCTGACGGCCTTGGCCAGTGTTTGATATTCGTCGAGCTGGCGGCGGTCTTCCTCCAACTGCCCGAGCGCTTCGGCAACGTCGCCGAGCAGTTCGGGCGCTAGCGGCGGCAGGGCCTCGGTCAGCGCATTCGAAAGCGCGGTTTCGTCCGGCTTTCTAGAAAGCTGCGGCTGGCGAAGCTGGATCAGCGTGTCCATCAACGCGTCGTAGCGCTTGGTGCCCAGATGGAACAGCCGCTCGTCGACGGCGCGACGGTAGCCGGCCGCGGTGTCGAACACCTGGCCACGGCCATCGATTGCGTCGCGCAGGCGCTCCTTGTTCAGCACTACCTGCTGCGGACTCGTCAACCACAGATCCTGGTTGATACGCGGCGCGTTGTCGGTGTCTTCCAGCAGGAAGAACCAACTGTCGACCTGCGGCCGAGCTGCTGTCGCAAAAAGGCCGGCGCCGAGCGAAAGAAAACGTGGCCTGCCGTCTTCCGCAACGCGACCGAACTCGATCCACGCATAGCCGATGCGCCGGTCGTAGCTGTTCATCAGCAGATTCCAGGCCATCTTCTTGCCGCCGTCGCCGTCGGGCTCGACGCGCGAAGACTTGAGCTGCGCGTCGAACAGCAGCGGCAGCGTGAGCGACAAAACCTTGGACTTGCCCGTGCCGTTATTGCCGCGCAGCAACAGATGGCCGTCGCGGAACCAGAATTCCTCGCTGTCGTAGTGAAAGAGCTCCACCAGGCCCAGGCGCAGAGGCTGCCAGCGCTGCCGAGTGGGCATCGGCAAAGCCGGTTTTTCCGGCGTCAAGCCGAGCAGGTCCAAGCGGTCGTTCATGTCGGTTCGAACCGAAACCCGACGTCCGCTGCCGACGCTTTGCGCGTTTCGCGAATTTCGGCTTCGCCCAGCGCGAAGCGCGCCAGCGCCGGCAGTGGATGTACGGCTCCGGCTTCCCGCACCGCCAGCTGCAGTTTTTCCAATCGCTCGATCGCGATGGCAGCGAGTTCGCGTTCGGCGCCTGGCTCGCGCGCCGATTTACGCCAGTAACGGCCGTACTGGGCCTTGGCCTCGTGCAGGAAGCCGGCAATGTCATGCTCATTGATATCCCGAGCGGAGGCCTGCGCCGTGTCGCCGCCATCGGCTCGCCGCTGCCTTTGCCCGGCGGCCAGATATTCGGCGACAAGCAGTGTTACATGGGCGTCGGTGCCTTCGGCAGGCATCGCCACGTCGGTCAGCAGACCGGCTTCGTCGACCAGCGCCAGCCCCTCTGCGCGCTGTTCCGCCACCAGGCCGGCAGCGTCGCACAGGCGGGCGGCCATCGCTCCGCGCTGGTTGAGGAAGTACGCACGGGCTTCCGGATCCAACGTCTCGACATAGACTACCGGATCATCGAGAAGCCGGCGTGCGAGCTGGTGGCGCAGCGCCGTGCGCCGACCTTCCTCGCTGTCCGCCACTTGTTCGCCGACCAGCGCGCACAGCCGCTCTTCGAGCGTTGCCGGCGCCTCTTCCGCAGTCCAGGTGGAGGGGCCACGCACGGCCGCCAGCATGCCGGACAGCATGCGGCGCTGCACGTCGTAGAGCGCATCCGCCTGATCGCCTCCGGCCTGCACGAACGTTTCCTCGTCGCCGGCCACGCGGTGCAGCACCCCGAGGCTCAGCAATGTGCGGCACACCGAAACGAGTTCGCGCCGCTCGTGTTGCGCCTCGAGGGCGAAGGTGAAGTCGAGCGTCGGCTCGGCGGCGAGTTCCAGCAGCCTCTCGCCGAGCAGGCGCAAAGTGATCTGCGGGTCGGCGCGTTCGAGCACCGCGCAGGCGAGGCAAAGCAGCACGTAGCGCCGGCGATCGTAGCCGGCAATGCCGCGCATGGCGTCGGTCAGATTTCCCGGCCGCTTGTAGAGGCGCGCGCCCTCGCGCTCGACCTGCAGTATCCAGCCGGTCTCGCGAGAAAACCATTCGCGCAATGCTTCGGCCTGGCGGCGTATGGCGGCGAAATCCTCATGCCCCGGGCCGATCAACGGCGTCATCAGCAGGGCCCGCACGCAGGCGCGAAACTCCTCGCGCTGGAAGCGCTGCTGCAGCAGGCCAATGCCGCGACCACCGTTGGAACCGTTCGCCGCCTTCATCGACCGTCCTGCAAGGGGGTGATGGTGATCAGATGGTCGCGCCCGGCAAAGACGCCATGTGGCGTGTCGATGGTAGCGAGGCTGTCGGGGGCAAGCGGCTTCAGGTGGATGTGCAGCAAGCCGTCGCTGGTCTGGCGTTGCACCGACGTCTCCGGCCCGGCTTGCTCGGCCAGTGTCTCCCCGAGCAGGCCCAGGAACAGACCGAAGGCGTGCTTGTCGAGTTCCCCGAGATCCGAAAGCCGCGCCGGGCGGCTAGTGGCGAGACGCTTGCGCGCCGCTTCGACTTGCTGTGATTCCTCCGCGAGCTGAAGCGCCAGGAACGCACGCTCCTCGGCGCGGTCGCGCACGCGCGGCAGCGGTCCGCGCGGGGCCGCTTCGCCATATTCGCGCAAACGCGGGTGAATCTTGAGCGGCGGGGCGTCGGCCCAGGAGGTGCTGGCCGGCAGCTCGGCGTCCGCGCTGGCGTTGAGCGAGAAATGCCGCGCCGGATTGAGAGCGAAGGCAGCCCGCGCAAGTCGGTGCGCCTCGCCGTCGTCTGCGCAAGCGGCAAACCAGCCGGCGAGCAGGCGGAAGTCGGCAGAGCGATCGCTGCGGCCGCTGCGCCGCTCATTCAGCGCAGCGATAGCGGACAGAAGCTGCGGGATGGCCGACCGTGCCCGCGCCCGCAACAGTTCGGCTTGCGGCGGCTCATGGCCGGTACTGAGGAACCAGCCGCGCAGACCCTTCCAGCGTTCTCGCCATGCTTGCAGATAGCCTCTCTGCGCCTCGGCCTGATCGTGCGCGCCGCCTGGAGCCGTGTCCCGCGATTCGCGCTCGGCCACCTGTCGAAGCAGGGCCTCGACCTCAGGCTCCAACGCCAGGATGAGCCGTGCGATGGTGTCGGAACGGCGTACCAGATCGCCCATGAAGCGTTCGAGATAGTCGATTAGCCGCTTCTTGTAGTTTGCGACCGCTCCTGCTTCGGCTTGCTGCAGCTCGATGCTGCGAGCGACGCCGGCCATGAACGCCTGCGCGTTCTCGGCCAAACCTTCGAAGACGCGCACAAGATCCCGCAGTGTTTCGTGGATCTTGGCCACGTCGGGTTGGGTTGCTTCCGCCAGTGACTGCAGTGCCTGCAGTCGGCTCGCTATGTCCTCGAGCGCCACGGTTTGCAGCTCGGCGCGCCGCTGCAAAGTCTGTACGAATGTCGCCAAGGCCGATTCCACCGCCTCGCCGCCCTGCGAGAGCCGGTAGAGGAAGCGTGCACGGTAGAAGTCGCTCAGGCTTGAAACCCGCGCGGTGTCGGGGTGCGATTCGAGATTGCCCCATTCCGTGAGCTGGGTGAGCGCCGTATTCACGTCCTCAATGCGCGGCGGCTTGTTCGGCCATCGGGCATCGGCAAGCACTTCGTCGGGCCGCAGCTGCAAACGGTATTGCCGCTTGGCCGCCGCGAAGACGTCCATGATGCAGCGGTAGAACACGGCCTTCTCGGCACTCACGTGACGGAATAGGTCCGCCGGGTCATTCGCAATATGCATGGGCAATCGCCGCCTCCCGGACTCACTTCGAGCGTTTTCGCTTTGTTCTTGCGCCCCGTCAAGACGGCCGTTGACCGTTGAGCACATCCCTGTGGGCTTCTGTGCACTCAGCCTGAAAACGAAGAGCGGTCAGAAGCCAGATGATGGTCAGCCCAACAAATGTCGGACCGATCCTGTGACAGTAGCCGCATCGGCTCGTTTGCTAAACCGGCTGTCTGGGGAAGCCAAGAAACTGGGGAAGCCAAGAAATCAGCCGCCTTTGGCTTTACGGCCGCGCGTGCCCGGCTTGGCCGGCACGCTCTTTCCATACTGGTTCCACCAGTCGGTGAGCGCTTCCATCGTGGGGCCAAGCCCGCGTGCCTTTGGCGTGATCGCATACTCGACGCGAGGCGGCACTTCCGCGAACACGGTGCGCGAGACCAGCCCATCCGCTTCAAGTTCGCGCAGTTGTGCCGTCAGCATGTGCTGGGTGATGCCCGGGATCGCTTTTCGCAGCTCACCGAAGCGATACACTCGCTGATTGAGGAGCCACATGATTTCCAGCTTCCACTTGCCCGAGAACAGCGCGAATGCGCGCCGCATCTCCTCGTGCATGTTGATCTCTTTGTCGGCCATAGTCTGTTCTTCCATACTAACAGCAAGTTATTCATCCTACTTGCGAATATCAATCTTAGACGACATTTTCGATCTGTGCTGCAGGTGCGCAGGTATGAAGTTGCGACCCGGAAGCGCGAAAGTCGATGAAAGAGATGTCGCTGCCGGGCGGCAAATAGGAAGATCACATGGCCGCAACTTATACATATTGGATCAGCACGGCACTTCTCAGTCTGCTGTATCTGAGTTCCGCAATTGCGTACGTGACCAAGGGCGCCTGGGTTCGTCAGGCGCTCGCCGACCTCGGCTATCCCGCCTACCTTGTGCCGGTCATGATCGCCGTGAAGGTTCTGGGCGCGGCGGCCATCTTGTCACGCTTCAGCGTTGCGCTCAGCGATCTCGCCTACGCCGGGATGTTCTATCACCTGCTGCTGTCCGGCTTGGCCCACGTCGGGGTCCGCAAGCCCGGCGGTGCTCTCCCGGCGGCCGTAGGCCTCGCGCTGTTGGCAGCCTCCTTCTTCACGCAAAACACAGCTCGCGAAGTGCCGTCGCCTTACGTGCTGACGGCGCTGCTTTGACGCAGCGAAACTTCCAATAACCCCTATCGAATGGAGATGAACATGGGTCGACTTAACGGAAAAGTGGCCATCGTTACAGGCGCCGGTCGCGGCATCGGCCGCGCCACGGCGAAGCTGTTCGCTGCGGAAGGCGCAAAGGTGGCGGTTCTTTCGCTCACGCCCGCCAATGTGGACGCTGTCGTCGCCGACATCGAGGCCGCCGGGGGCACCGCGCTCGGTGTCGTCTTGCGACATCAGCAATCCCGATCAGATCAAGGCGGCGGTGGACAAGGTGGCGCCGCCTATGGCGGAGTCGACGTCCTTGTAAACAACGCATTTGATCCGTCCGCGCCATTCTCGTCCATCATCGAACTGTCGGTGGAGCAGTTGCAGCGCAATTTCGAGGTCGGCCCGATCGCCTACCTGAGAACGATGCAGGCTTGCTATCCCCACCTCAAGGCCAGCGGAGAGGGCCGCGTCGTCAACTTCGGCTCGATGGCCGGTGTCATGGGCCTGGTGGGCTATGGCCCCTACAACATGGCGAAGGAGGCAGTGCGCGCCCTGACGCGGACCGCCGCGCGCGAGTGGGGTGCCGACAAGATCACCGTGAACAATCTCCTGCCGCTGGCAGAGACCTGGGGCCAAGAGGCTGACGTGCCCCCGCCGACCAACGCACTCGCCCGCTTCGGAACGCCGGAGGAAGACATAGCGCCCGTCGTTTTGTTCCTCGCGAGCAAGGATTCGCAGTTCATTACCGGCTCCAGCCTCACGCCGGACGGCGGCTCGATCATCGACAGTGGGCGCTGAGCCGCAAAGCAGCGCCCAACTGCGTCCACTTGGTGGGCGCTTCGTGAGCGGCCGCTCGCCGGAGATGTGTTCAGCGATATTCTTCGCGAGCGATCGCCCTGGGGAAACGGCCCCACTTGGCGCAAAGTCAAATCATTGCAGTCGGCTGTTGTGGCGCAGCACCAGGCCAACTGCGCCGAGCAATGCATCGTTCTGCGTGTGCTTGCCAACGATTATCCGCGTGCGCAGGGCGGGCGCGATATCGCGGGACTTGATGAGCGTGTGGCGTTCATATGACGCGATCAGCGGTGCCAGGAGAATGTCGCCCGCCAAGGCCATCCGGCCACCGATGATGATGAGCGGCGGATTGATCACCGAGCTGATCAGACCAAGACCACGGCCGGCGAACTCTGCTGTGTCCCCGATCATCCGCAGCGCACCGACATCGCCCTGCTCAGCCATCAT
This sequence comes from Mesorhizobium escarrei, assembly GCF_935825525.1. Taxonomy (GTDB): domain Bacteria; phylum Pseudomonadota; class Alphaproteobacteria; order Rhizobiales; family Rhizobiaceae; genus Mesorhizobium; species Mesorhizobium escarrei. Next base: position 97,425 of record NZ_CAKXZT010000136.1, on the reverse strand, counting down.
GATCACGTCGTCCATCGTGACCGGCCGCCGCACGATGCGCGAAATCTGCTCCAGCGGCCGGGCAAAACTCGCATAAAGCTCCAGGCATCCGCGATTGCCGCACCGGCAAAGATCGCCGCCGGGATCGATGCTGATATGCCCGAATTCGCCGGCGCCGCCGGCGATACCCGTCACCAGCCGGCCATGCTGGACTATGGCCCCGCCGACGCCCAGATCGATCTTGAACAGCACGAAATCGTCCTGGCCGACGGCCGCGCCCCACATCAGCTCGGCAATGGCCGAGCAGTTGCTCTCGTTATCGGCGAAAATCGGCTGTTCGAGAACCGGCCCGAACACATCGCGGATGTTGACCCCGGCCCAGGTCGGCACAATACTCGCGCGCAGCACCACTCCTTCGCGGCTGACAGGGCCCGAGACGGAAACCCCAACCCCCAGGAGCCCCGCCATCGGCAGACCGTTCTCTTCGTAGCATTGAGCAATTGCCGACTTGGCGAGCTGGGCCGCCTGTTGTGGCTGGTAGTCCAGACCCAGGGGGATAGTTTGTTCTGCAATGACAGAATGCGAGACGTCGGCGACGATGCACCGCATCTCGTCGAGGCCCAGATGGATCCCGACGCAGGTGCCCGCAGCGGGATTGAGCGTCAAGGTCGCGGCAGGCCTGCCAATGCCCCTGGCCCCGGCATGATGGGCCGGCGATTCGATCACCATTCCGGATTTTTTCAAGCCATTGAGCGCGGTCGAGACCGTTGATCTCGCCAAACCGGTGAGATGCGTGATTTGCGACGCCGAAAGCACGCCGCGCTCACGCAGGCATCGTACGATCAGGCTCTCCGGTGATGCGGAGGGCTTGTCGATCAGCCAGTTTCTAAGCGAAGGTTTGTTCATGATGAGCACAAAGGACGTTGACTGATAGCTCAAATATGTCATCTTGGAAAGAACGGAGATACTGCATCTCCGTCTGCGACGAGCTCAAAACTGCGTCCACAAGCGGTCGATACGAACCGTGCATCACCTATGGGAGTGAAACGATGGAATATTTGAGGACGGCCGTTGCGGCCGCTGCGGCATACAGCTTTGTTGCGGGAGCCGCGCTCGCAGAGCCCAAGACCAACCTGTTGCATCAATGGGCGACCGGATCGGACGCCCAGGCTATCGCCAAGCTCGGCGAGATGTTTACCGCCAAGGGTGGTGCCTGGCAGCAGACCTCCATCGCCGGCCACACCGCCAACACGCTGGCGAAACTGCGCGCCGACGTCATCGCCGGCAACGCACCCCCCGCGGTGCAGCTAAAGGGACCCGAGATCGCCGAATGGAACGAGACCGGCATGACCGCCAATCTCGATGAACTGGCGACTGCGGAAAGCTGGGAAAAGGTCGTCGCTCCCGAATTGCTGCCGGTGATGAAGCCGACCGGCAGCTGGGTGGCGGCGCCGATGAATATCCATCGCATCAACTGGCTGTGGGCATCGCCGAAGGTCATGCAGGAGGCAGGCGTCGCCGAGGTGCCGAAGACCTGGGCGGACTTCAACGCCGCCTGCGACAAGGTCGTGGCATCAGGCAAAATCTGCATCTCGCACTCGACTGCCGACTGGACCGATTCGACGGTCTTCGAGGTCGTGGTCTACGGAATGGATCTCGATCTCTTCAAGAAGGCCTTCGTCGAGGGTGACGTCGAGGCGATGCGCAGCGACGGCATGGTCAAGGCCTTCGAACAGTTCCGCACCATGACGACGAAATATATGGACCCCGGCATGAACGGGCGCGACTGGGATAGCATGTCGCATCTGGTCGGACGCGGCGAGGCCGCCTTCCACATCATGGGCGACTGGACGCTCGGCCTGCTCACGGCCGGCGGCTTCAAGGAGGGTGCCGACTATGTCTGCGCCCAGGCGCCGACTGATTGGGGCAAACCGGGCTTCATCCTGAATTCCGACTCGGTCGTGTTCTTCCAGCAGAAGGATCCGGACTACGTCGAGGGGCAGAAACTGCTCGCCAGCACCATCCTGTCGCCCGAGTTCCAGACGATTTTCAATCAGACCAAGGGCTCGATCCCGGCCCGTCTCGACGTCGATCTCTCGAACGGCTTCAATTCCTGCCAGCAGCTTTCCCAGAAGGACCTGCAGGCGTCGATCGATGGCGGCACGCTTGTCCGTTCGATGGCGCATAACATGACGATCCCGCAGAAGGTGCGCGGCGCGATCATGGATACCGTCACCGAATTCGTGGCGACGCCGGACATGACCGCGCAGGACGCAGCCAGCGCCATGGCCGATGCGGCCGAAGCGCAGATGTGAAGACGCTGCCGATGATTGGCCTGGCGCGGCGCGCCCGGCCCTCGTTTCGCCGGAGCAGCCGATGTCCACGCATGATCTGACCGTACCGGTTGCGGCTCCCGCAACCCCGTGGCGGCAGCGCCTGGGCACGATGGTGCCCATTCTGGTGCTGGCGCCGTCGCTTGCGGCGAGTTTCATCTACGTCTTCGTCTTCACGCTCTGGACGCTGTATCTCTCGCTCTCCAGTTCATCGCTGATGCCGACCTATGGCTTGGTCGGCCTGGACAATTATGCTTCGCTCTGGGCGAACCGCCGCTGGAACATCGCCTATACCAACCTCTTCCTGTTCAGCGGCTTCTATATCGTCGGCTCGATGGCCATCGGACTGCTTCTCGCGATCCTGATCGACCAGCGCGTTCGCGGCGAGGCGGTCTGGCGCACCATCTTCCTCTATCCGCTGGCGGTGTCCTTCATCGTCACCGGCACGGTGTGGAGCTGGCTCTATAATCCCGTCGACGGCATCCAGGCCTTTGTGCGGGGGCTCGGCTGGACCGACTTCAGCTTCGCCCTGACCGCCAACCGCAACACCGCAATCTATGCGGTGATCATAACCGGTATCTGGCAGTCGTCCGGCTTCGCAATGGCGCTTTTCCTGGCTGGCCTGCGGTCGGTCGATCCGGATCTCGTCAAAGCAGCGCAGATCGACGGTGCGTCGGTCTCCCGAACCTATCGGAAGGTCATCCTGCCGACGATCGCCCCGATTTTTCTGGCGGTGGCGGTCATTCAGATCCAGTTTGCCATCAAGACGTTCGACTTGGTGGCGGCGTTGACGCGGGGTGGGCCAGGTGTGTCGACTACCTTCCCGGCGATCTATGTCTACGACCTGATGTTCCAGCGCGGGCAGATCGGCGAGGGTGCCGCCGCGGCGATGATGATGCTCGCGGCCCTCGCGGTTGTGCTGGTGCCCTATTCCTTGTGGATCGTTTGGCGCAGGCGGGCGGAGGGCCGCAATGGCTGAAATTGCTCTCAGCGCCCGGCATGATCCCGAAGCGGCCGCGGCGACACGGCGATATTTCTGGGCGCGCTTCCTTGTCTATGCGGTGCTGACGCTTTTCGCCGTCATCTACCTTGCACCGCTGCTGGTCGTCGTCTTCAACTCGTTGCGGGAGCAGTCCGACATTGCCCGCAACGGCCTCATCTCGCTGCCGCGCAGCTTCCGCCTCGACGCGTGGGCGCAGGCCTGGGGCACTTATTGCGTCAGCGGCACCTGCGAAGGCATGAAGCGCAATTTCTTCAACTCGCTCTGGATGACGATCCCCGCGACGCTCATCTCCACGCTCCTTGGTGCCATGAACGGCTACGTGCTGTCGAAATGGCGTTTCAAGGGCTCGGAAATTCTGTTCAATCTGATGCTGCTCGGCGTCTTCATGCCCGGCCAGATCTCGCTGATGCCGTGGGCGTTCCTGCTCGGCAAGCTCGGCTTGACCAATTCGACATACGGGTTGGTCCTGATTCACGTCGTCCAGGGCATCTCGTTCACCACCCTGTTCTGCCGCAACTTCTACGTCAGTATACCGGACGACCTTATCAAGGCGGCACGCATCGACGGCGCCGGCTTCTGGCGGATTTTTCGGAAGATCATCCTGCCGCTGTCGCCGCCGATTTTGATCGTCACCGTCATCTGGCAATTCACCGGCATCTGGAACGAGTATCTGTTCGGCGTTGTCTTCACCTCCGGCCAGCAGCAGCCGATTACCGCTGCACTGGTCGCGCTTACTGCCGGCGGCACGACCGCCCGCGCTTACGACGTGATGAGCGCAGCCGTGCTGATTGGCGCGCTGCCGCCGCTGATGATCTACCTGTTCGGTGGAAAATACTTCGTGCGCGGCCTGACACAGGGCGCCATCAAATGAGGCGCCATCAAATGAGACATCGCCCATGTCCGCGCTGATGATCCGCGACCTTCACAAGAGCTATGGCGGGCTCGAGATCCTGGCCGGCATCAATCTCGAGGCGCGAACCGGTGAGTTCGTCGCCCTTGTCGGCCCCTCCGGCTGCGGCAAATCAACCTTGCTCGCCATGATCGCCGGCCTGGAGACCGTTACCTCGGGCGAGATCTGGATCGGCGACCGGCTGGTGAACTCCGTGCAGCCCAAGGACCGCGACATAGCGATGGTGTTCCAGTCCTACGCCCTCTATCCGACTATGACGGTGCGCCAGAACATCACCTTCGGCATGGAAAGCCGAGGTGTGCCCAAAGCGGAGCAGGCGGAAGCCGTAAAGCGGGTTGCCGCACTCCTGCAGATCGAGCAGTTGCTCAACCGCAAGCCCGGCCAGCTGTCGGGCGGCCAGCGGCAGCGTGTTGCGATGGGGCGCGCACTGGTACGCGACCCAAAGCTGTTTCTGTTCGATGAGCCTCTGTCCAACCTCGACGCCAAGCTGCGCGTGGATATGCGCACCGAAATAAAGAAGCTTCACCATCGCGTCGGTAAGACGACAGTGTACGTCACCCACGATCAGGTTGAGGCGATGACGCTCGCGTCCCGCATTGCGGTGATGAACCAGGGCTCGGTGCAGCAGTTCGATACGCCGAAGCGAATCTATGACCGGCCAACCAACATGTTCGTGGCCGGTTTCATGGGATCGCCGGCGATGAATTTCATCCCCGCCCGGCTTACGGGCTCGACCAGCATCGCGGTACGCGCCGCTGACGGCAGCGACGCTACTCTTGCCCTTGCCGCGCCTTTGCCCGCCGGCGCGCCAAAAGACGTGGTGCTCGGTGTTCGGCCGGAACACATCTACCGCTTCACGACCGACCTGAAGTCGCGCAAACCTGCTGTCGAGCCCATACAGGCGCCGGTCGAACTGGTCGAGCCGACCGGGGCCGAGACGCTTGCTGTCCTCAGGCTAGGCGACCTGGAAATCACCGGTCGATTCGAGCCGGATGATGCTCCCATCATGGGCGAGACGATAACGCTCGGCATCGACATGTCGCGCGCCTGTCTGTTCGATCCAGCAACCAAGGCGCTTCTGTGATCTGATGTCCATGCAATTCGCGAACTATCCAAGCTTGACCGATCGCGTCGTGCTGATCTCCGGTGGCGCCTCCGGGATCGGCGCCGATATGGTCCGCGCCTTTGCCTCGAATGGCGCCCGCGTATGCTTTCTCGATGTGCAGGACGAACCCGCGGAGGCACTGGAGCGCGAGCTCGGCGGTGCCGTCAGGTGGGCTCCGTTGTACCTGCATTGCGATGTGACCGACGTCGCTGCGCTGCAGGCGTCGGTCGAAGCCGTGCGCGCGCGGCTTGGTCCGGTCGCCGTCCTGGTCAACAACGCTGCCGACGATCAGCGCCATCCTGTTGACGCCATGACAGCCGAATACTGGGACCGTAGCTTCGACGTCAATCTCCGTCATCACTTCTTCGCCGCGCAGGCGGTGCATCCGCATATGAAGGAATCAGGCTTCGGCTCGATCATAAACTTCTCTTCCATCGCTTGGCGTTTCGGGGCGGACCAGATGGTGGCCTATGCCACTGCCAAGGGGGCTGTGGTGGCGCTGACGCGCGCACTGGCGCGGTCGTTCGGACCCGACAACATCCGCGTCAATGCAGTCGAACCCGGCGCTGTCATCACCGAGCGGCAGCGCCAACTGTGGTTCAAGACCCAGGACGCAATCGACCAGACGGTGCAGCGGCAATTGATCCGCCGCGTCCTGCTGGGCGAGGAGATTGCACGGACCGTGCTCTTCCTTGCAGCGGACGACAGCCGCATGATCACGAAGCAGTCCATCACCGTCGATGCGGGTCTGCGCTGATGCGATCGCTTCCACATCTTTCAAAGGAACTGCCAAACTGATGCTTCGTCTCGGCCTCAACCCTTACGGACTGACCTACACTCTCGGCCTGCAGGGACGCGGTACGCCGCGGCACAATCCGGACGGGACGGGGCTGGAAGGCTTCATAGCGCTGGCGCAGGAACTGGGCGCACGCACGCTCGAGATCTACGAACCATGGTTGACCGACTTGCCGGATGCCGCGGTCGTCGACCTGCGCAGGCGTCTGACCGCGCTTGATATCGTCCCGGTGGTAAGTGGCGGACTTCTCGTGGCAGGTCCGTTGGACAACGCGTTTCGGGCGGCGCGCCTGCTCGAGGCGACAACGATCCGTATCGCGCTGACCCCCGTCCTGTGCGGCGATCGCAACCTGTGGGGCGGGAAATGGAGCGAGTTCAACGCAGCGATCCGCGCTGCCCTGACGGAATGGGGGCCGCGGGCGGCGGCCGAGGGCCGGGTGCTCGGCATCGAGAACCATCAGGATTTCGGCAGCGACGAACTGGTCGCGTTCTGCGAATTCGGCGGGGCCGGTGTCGGCATCACCTACGACACCGGCAACACCTTCCCTGTCGGCGAGGCACCACTTGCCTTCACGCGGCGGATTGCGCCGCACGTCTGTCATGTCCACCTCAAGGACTATCGCGTGCAGTTCACCGATGAGGGCTACCGTCTGGTCCGCTGCGCAATCGGCGACGGCGCCGTGCCATTCGCCGAACTGGCAGCCATCCTCGCCGAGCACCACGACACGCTGACGGCCGCGCTCGAGCCAGGCGCACTGGAGGCCCGCCACGTTCGCTGTCTCAGCGACGACTGGTGGAACGGATATGGGCCGAAATCCGCGCGCGACTTCGCGGCCTGCCTGAGTGCCGCGCGCGTAAACCGCCTTGCGGACGACGCCGATTACCGGACGCCCTGGGAGCGCGACGATGACGGCGCGCTCGTTTCGTATGAGCTCGACATGATCCGGCGCAGCGCCGCCAACATGAAGAAGTTCGATTTCATTGCAATGGAGAAATCAGCATGACTGCCCGAGAACTCAGCGGCCTGACTGCCTTCGTGACTGGCTCGGGACGCGGCCTCGGCCGCGTCATGGCCGAACGCCTGGCCGAACTCGGCGCGAACGTCGCCATCCACGATCTCGACTGGACCCGGCCATCGCAGTATGGCGAATTCGCAGACCTCGGCGAATCCGCTAGGGGTTTGGAAAAACATGGGACACGGGTGACAGCAGTCACCGGCAACATCGGCGACAGGCAAGCCGTTGTCGAAATGAAGAGGAAGATCGAGGCGGAGCTCGGCGATGTGCATGTTCTGGTCAACTGCGCCGGCGGGGACATCGGAGCCAAGGGGGTAAAGCCCAGCCCCAACAACGCGCTCGACATCGACTATGATGACATCAAGGTTCTGACCGAGAACAATCTCATCGGCACGATGCTGGTCTGCCAGGCGTTCATTCCGCCTATGGTCAAGCGCGGCTCAGGCTCGGTGATCAACATTGCCTCGGCGGCAGCGCATATCGGATGCTCGCCGGAGGTGGTCTACTCGACGCTTAAGGCGGCCGTCGTCCATTATACGCGTTGCCTCGCCAAGGAACTGATCGACGATGGCGTGCGCATCAATGCGGTGAGCCCCGGCGCAACCAAGACGGCACGGTTTCAAGCGAGCCGCGTGGTCGATCCGGAGCGCATGGATTCGAGCAAAAAATCGCTGAATCGCTATGCCGAGCCTGAAGAGATCGCCGAAGCGGTGGCCTTCCTCGCCGGTCCGCGCGCGCGGTTCATCAACGGGCAGGTCATTCGCGTCGATGGTGGTTTCACCATCTTCCCAGGTTGAATCGCGGCCGTTCACACCGCGAACTGTCGGGCTGAGCGCACCTCAATGAGCAGGCCACGCCAGCCCATCGCCGACCTTACTTCGTTGATGGGTTGCGACGTGCTCGCAGAGCCCAGGAATCGACGGTGAAGTTCGGCAACACGTCAATTCTCTTGGCGACACGCTGACGTTACAGCCCGCCTGTATGCACCCACGCAATGGCTCAGACTTCTCGGGGTCGGTCTACTCTGCGCCCTGAGAAGGCGAGATTTTCCGGATCGAGGCGCTGGGCCACTGCGCGCGGGCAGGGCGAACCGCTCCTGTCTACACGTTCAGAGGCGCAACATTAGAGATTGGGGGAACAGATGAGGCAAGAGAACGACGTTGAGAAGTCGGTGCGCACGTTGCGTGCTCGAGCACCTGACGACGCTGCTGAATTGCTTGCCCGAGAATCTCCCGAGTTCATCCGAGACATATTAATGTTGTTGCCGGATACGCACGCCCGGAAGGTGGCGGAGCATTTGCCTCCGGATATGAGGCCTATCATGCCTCATGGCGACGGCAAGGATATCGCGGTCCGCGGATCCGTCGTCGAGTTGATGGACCCGATCCCCGCCAGCGTTCCTGTCGGGACGACGGTAACCGCCGCGGTGGAGGCCGTCAGACGCGCCCAGGTGCCGACCGAGTTGACTTACCTCTACATCACGGACGAGGCCGACAAACTCGTTGGCCTGGTGGTCCTGCGCGATCTGATGCTGAGCGAACCGGCCGCCACGGTGGATCAGATCATGCTGCCGAAACCGTTCGCCCTTCACGTCGATATGCCTTTGGGCGAAGCCTGCAAGGCGGCGGTACGCCGTCACTACCCTGTCTATCCCGTGGTGGACGCGGAGAACCGGCTGCTCGGGCAGGTTCGCGGGTGGCGGCTGTTCGAACAGCAAATCATCGAGATTTCTGCCCAGCCTGGCCAGATGGTGGGTGTCCAGAAGGAGGAGCGTTCTTTCACGCCGCTGGTTTCAGCCTTCTTGAAACGTCATCCGTGGCTGCAGCTCAACCTGCTGACGGCCTTCATAGCCGCTTTCGTGGTTGGCTCGTTCACAGGCACGATCGAAAAGATCGTCGCCTTGGCGGCGTTCCTCCCGGTGCTGGCCGGCCAGAGCGGAAACACCGGCTGCCAGGCGCTGGCTATTACGCTGCGTGGCCTCGCATTAGGGGATGTGGACAAACGACCGAAGCTGCACCTGGTGCTGAGGGAGGGAGCGCTCGGGATCGCCAACGGCTTGCTCGTCGGTCTGGTGGCGGCTGCGGCCATGTGGTTCTACGCTTCACGGCAGCCGGAGTCGGCATCCCAGGCGCCCATGCTGGCACTTGTGATCCTGCTCGCCATGTCCGGATCGTGCCTCATGTCCGGAATCTCCGGCGTGCTGATCCCGTTGGGCCTGCGGCGTGTCGGCGCCGATCCGGCCGTGGCTTCCGCGATCTTCCTTACGACGGTGACCGATATTGTAGGCATGGGCCTGATGCTGGGACTGGCCACCATGCTCGTGCTGTAGGCACGCTCGACGGACGTGATCGCGGACGAGGACTTTGTTGCCTATGAGCTGACCTCGTCGGCGTTCAACAAGATAACAAAGGCTAAGCCGCACATCGCGCAGGCCGTCCTGAGAAGCATCGCCCGCCAGCTCTCCGAGCGCTTGCGCAACGCGGCGGAAGACCTTCGGATGAGCTACATGTGACCCTGATGCGTCGTGCGGCGACCAGATACCTGGAGAATCTCGCAAACAATATTGATCTTGTCGTCTGCGCAATCCACGGCTGATTATGATTTGGCTTAGTTGCCGTTTGTAGCGAATACTTGCTGGAAGCCCAGCAACGCTGAGAAGATGTTTGACCAACCAGCGTAGGCGAAATGCGAATGAACCCGATAGTTTGTTGCGCAGCTGCAACAGCTGCTGAAGACTCGGAGGTTTCCTGACAGTTCTGTCGCTTTTTTTCGTGCAGGCGTGCTAGATTCGCTGCACTAGTCGGGTTGGGGTGGGTTCTCGGCATGCATTCCTCGTTTTCAATGATCCTCGGCTTCGCCGCGGCGCTGCTTTGTACCGGCATATTGCCGGCCGGCGCACAAGGTCTCTATCCGGCCTATGACGATGCGTTTTCGGCCCGCATTACCAATCCGACCGACAACGGAGCGCTAGCTCAATTCGTCACAGTTGCCGTCAACGCAGGGCAGTACGATCAGGCGATCTCGTCGATCGAGCAGTATCTCATCAAACATCCTCGCGATGCGCGCGCCCGGCTCTCGGCCAGCCGGTTGTATTATCATGTCGGCTCCTATGAATTGGCCCGGCGGCAGGCGCAGTACGGCCTCGAGGTCGGGGACCTGTCCGCGGATGAGCAGCAGGAAGCCGTTCGCCTGCTCGCCCGCATCGAGCGCGCGTTACGTGGCGTCACCTGGGAAATCGCTCTGACTGGCGGCGTGTTCAGCGCATCCAACGATTTTGAGCCGGGCGGGGCCGAAGACGACCGCACCTTGGTCTCGCCCTATGGGCGGGCGGAAGGCTTTATCCGATGGGATCTCGGCACGCCAAGTGCTGATGCACTTGTCCTCTCGGGCTCGCTGGCAGCGACAGAGCGCTTTTTCACCAAAGACCTGTCGGTTCCCGGTGCCGAGGAGACTTTTATCCACGGGAACGCCGCCATTACCTTGGACAAGGGACTGCCCAACAGCGGGATCGATTCGCTACGGCTGCTACTTTCCGCGTTCGCCGTTACAGATCGTTTCGACAGCGACGTCCACGAGACCGGCGTCGGTCTAAGTGGGCGCCTCCTCGTGCGCCCCACCGTCGAGACGACGCTTTTTGCAGGTGCTGGCTACATCGATCTAAGCGGCTCGAAAGGCATCTTCGCCGATAGCAGGGTCTTCTATGAGGCAGGCGGCAGCTACCGCTTCCGCAATGGCCAGGCACTCGGACTGCGCCTGGTCGGCTCGACTGACTTCGCCTCCGGAGCTGGCGAAATCGGCAGCACCTACTTGGGAGAGGTCCGCTATGGCGGCGTGGTAATGGAAGTCCCGGACCTTTTCGTATGGTCTCACCAGGTCGCCGTCTCGGCCGGCCACAGCGACACTCCCGACTTGTCCTTCGGCATCGGGACAAACATAGAGAGCGACTTCTGGCGCATTGCCTCGGAAAGCGATTTTCAGCTCACCGAGTCGCAGAAGGTCAGTGTCGACCTCGCCTATCGTGAAACCGACTTCGAGATCGCCAGCCGCGACCGAAATTCATTCGAATTGCTCGTGAGCTACACGTTGACGCTCAACTGAAAGAGGCCGCGATGAGGACCCTGTATCGTCAGATAGCCACTTGTATCGCCTGCCTTGCCTTTGCGGCACCATCTGGCGCTGAAACGGTCGGGTCCATGACGGCCTACCAGACCAACATCATCCGCAATGACGGCGAGGCGATGAACGTCGGCGCGGGCGTCGAACTCGGCGACCAGCTGCGCAGCAATATCACCGGTCTCGGAATGCTCGTGTTCCGGGACGAGTCGAGCGCCAAGATTGGTCCGAACACCAGCCTGACGATCGATGAATTCGTCTACAATCCGGGGTCCCGATCAGGAAAGATCGACATCAGGATGAACAGCGGCCTGGCCCGTTTCTACGGCGGCCAGGTTTCGAAAGGCGGCGACATGCAAGTTGCGACGCCACACATGGTGCTCGGAGCCAGAGGTGGCATCATTGAAGTGCTTGTGATAGCTGGTCAGACCGTCGGCATACTGCGCGCCGGCCGCATGACCTGCATGATGAATGGTCGCAAGCTCGTGATCACAAACCCGGGCCACGCCTGCACGTCGGACAATGACAAACTGCTGACCGGCTACGGCGGTATCGACGCCTTCCCGATATTGGACAGCATCGATCGAATAGCCGGCACCGGCCTGCCAGGCGAACCGGGTCCAGGGCTGAACGTAAGCGCGATTTGTGCGTCAGCACTCGGCAATTCGCTCAAAGCCTGCAAGTCCACCGACGGCGCATTGCCCGGCGTGGCCATGGAGTTCCCTGACAGCCCAACGCCCCCTGTAGGCAGCGGGGTGGATGATGAGGATGATGACTGCTTTCCCGACTGCCGGTAAGGCCGGCCGATCGGCATGAGCCCCTCGCTTGATTGGTGGCGGGCTGCCAGGCGGAAAATACCTGGTCTTGCGGTCGTACTCTTGCTGCTCGCTTGCCATTTTGCTTTCGACGGGCCGCTATCGCGCCTGCGCGAGCGTACGTATGACTTCTACCAGTTCCTCGCGCCGCGCGAGGCGACCAGCAATCCTGTTGTCATAGTCTCGATAGACGACGCGAGCCTTAAGGCATATGGGCGATGGCCTTGGAACCGTGGCCTTTTGGCCGATCTGGTCGATGGTGTCGCCGAGTCTGGTGCCGCGGTGATCGGGCTTGCGCTGGTGCTGCCCGAGGCCGACATCTCTCCTGATGGCATCGCCGGAGACAAGCGCCTCGCCAGCGCACTGGCGAAAAATCGAACGGCGCTCGCCGTCAGCCTAGGCAATGAGGCGACCGTATCAGAAGCAGAGCCCAAAGCCGGCTGGTCGATTGTCGGGCAAGTACCCGAGACGCTTCCTGGCTTCACCGGTCTGATAGGCTCGCTTCCTGATTTCTCGAGCGCCGCTGCAGGCCTCGGCGTAATTCGCACTCTGCCCGATCCCGACGGCGTATTACGCCATGTGCCGCTGCTCTGGCTCCGAAATACGGCTCAAGGCGCGCAGCTCTGGCCGTCCTTCGCGCTCGAACTCCTGCGCCTCTACGCCGGAGAGAACGGCTACGTGGCCCGGATGAATGCCACCGGGTTTGACGCGCTCAGGATGGCCGGCACCATTGTGCCACTCGAGCCGCAGGGCAGCATCCGCCTCTGGGAAACCGACACCAATACGCCGCGCATATCTGCCAATAGTATCCTTTCGGGTCGCGGCGATCCGCTGCTGCGGAACGCGATCGCCATTGTTGATCTGTCAGCCGTGGGATTGACGCAGTATCTGCCCACCCCGGCGCGTCCGGCGCGACCAGGCGTGGACATCCATGCTGATGCAATCGACCAGATGCTTGCCGCGCGCTATCTTGTAGAGCCAACGCAAGCGCGTACGCTGGAGCGGCTGTGGTTGGTCCTCAGTGGCATCGTTTTCATCGGACTCTCCGGAGTTCTCGCCCAGCGTGTCATGCTTGGCGCCCTGGCTCTGGCGCTCCTGGCTGCCACGCCCTTCGCGTTCGGCGCTCTCGAATACAGCCTGCAGGGTAAGCTCTATGACCCACTGCAGCCGGCGCTTGCGACGATCCTCGTAGCTAGCTTCGAAGGCTATGCCCTCTACAGGCGCAGCGAGCAGCGCCGGTCCACCCTGGCCCGGCAGTTTTCGCAATTTCTTTCGCCCTCCGTGGTGCAACGCCTCGCAAATTCGGATACCGAAGCGATCCTGTCCGGAGAGAAGCGCGAGATCACAATCCTGCTGAGTGACATACGCGGCTTCACGACGATGAGCGAACAACTCGATGCCCAGGAAATCGGAAAGGTGGTCAATCACTTCCTCGGCCTTGCGACCGATGAGATACTCGAGCGCGACGGGACCATCGATAAGTTCATGGGCGATGCCGTGCTAGCCTTCTGGAACGCGCCGCTTGACCAGCCAGATCATCGCGAGCGCGCGCTCGAAGCGGGGCTTGCCCTGATCGAACGGGTGAAGCGCGAAAACGCCGCGTTCACCGCCCGCGGGCACCCCCCTATCGAAATCGGCGTCGCCATCGAGACTGGCATCTGCTCCGTAGGGAATTTCGGCTCCGAACGGCGCTTCGATTACACCGCGATCGGCTCGCCGGTGAACCGCACGGCACGGCTCGAGTCAACGACCAAAAAGCTGAGCATCCCCCTGGTGCTTGGTCCCGGATTTGCCCAAGGAGCATCGATGCCGGTTGTCCAGGCGGGCGCCTTTGAACTCCAAGGCTTCAAGGGCGAGGTGCCGGTTTTCACCGTTCCGGAGATACACCCCTCGTCGCAATCCGCCGAGGAAGTCGCATGATGTTTGGCACCGGTTCAACTCGCTGCCTCATTGGCCGGCGAGCGAAAGCCAAGGGCGGCGGAAATACGATGGGCGGCTCGGGCTAGGATGTCGCCCAGTGGCTGCCCGAAAGGACCTTCCAGTTCACGACGCGGGCCGACCAGTATACGCTAGACATGAATGCCAAGGCTGTCTGAGGAGTTGTAGACTTGACGAGCATCGCCACGGGATCCGTTGCGGATCGCGGTCGCGCTACATACGATTTTGGCGCGACGGCCATCTTTGCTTCCAAATCGGACCCACGCTTCCATTACTGTCTGTATGTACCGCCCGCGGTTGGGGAAGGCGCCCAAGTCGACCTCCTGGTGGCCGTGCATGGTACCGGCCGCACCTCGTTCCTGGGCTTCCGCGACGCGTTCGCCGAGTTCGGACGTTGGAACGACTGCGCCATTTTGTGCCCGGTGTTTCCAATGGGCGCTCTCGGCGACGATGCCCGCAGCGGATACAAATACATGATCGAGGGCGACATCCGCTACGATCAGGTGCTGCTCGCCATCATCGAGGAAGTCGTGGCGAAATACCGTCAGGACTGGACCCGCTTCGCCATGTTCGGATTTTCCGGCGGCGGGCATTTCACACACCGCTTCGCCATCCTGCATCCCGACAGGCTATGGGCGGCGTCGATCGGTGCGCCGGGCTCGGTGACCTTGCTCGATCCCGCGCGGGACTGGTGGGTGGGCATTCGCGATCTGCCGGAGAAGTTCGGCATCACCTTCGATGCCGCGGCGCTGGCAAAAGTGCCTGTCCAGATGATCGTCGGCGATGCCGACCTGGAGACTTGGGAAATCACCCATGCCCAGGGCAGCACCTATTGGATGCCGGGCGCCAACGATGCCGGGCGGACGCGGCCGGAACGCCTCAGGACGCTGTGTCGATCGTTCGAGGAAGCAGGTGTGCGCGTACGCTTTGATTTGCTGCCCGGGGTAGCCCACGAACGCGACACGGTGCTCGATTCGGTCAAGGATTTCCTGGCCCAGGTGCTCAAGGAACGACGTAACGCATCAGGATGAATGGGATAGCCGGCCCTGCACCGACAGGCCTACGCAAAACAGGCTGCCTCAATCGTATTTGGCCACAAAGCGTCCGACGGCGGCGAGGCAATCATCCTTCTCCTCGACATGCGGCATATGGCTGGAATTCGGGAAGACCATGCCTTCGACGTCGGGAATATGATCGAGAAAGGGCTGGACGCAGGCTTCGGTCGCTTCGTCGTAAAATCCGCGGAACGCCAGGGTCGGCGCCTCGATCAGATGCAGGCGGTCGACAATGGTCCAGTTCCGCATTGTGCCGATGACGTGAAATTCATTGGGTCCGTTCATGGTGTGATAAACCGTCGGATCCGCGTCGATTGCCGCGAATGTCCGGGCTACTTCCGGCGGCGTTGGAAGGACACGGCAGACGTGGCGGCCATTGAACGCCTTGGTCGCCGTAACATAATCCGGGTGATCGGTGGTCCCGGCTGCCTCGTGCCGGTCAAGCGCGAGTCGAACATCGGCCGGCAGCTCGGCGCGCAATTGCAGCGCGCCTTCCACCCATAGCGCCATCGAGGCCAGCGAGTTGGCCAGGATCAATGCCTTGAGCCCGGTGGGGCGTCGCACTGCATGTTCGGCCGAAAGTATGCCGCCCCAGGACTGGCCGAGCAGGGCGTAACGCTCGGTAATGCCAATGTGAGCGAGCAGCGCATCGAGTTCGCCCAAAAAGAAATCGACGGTCCAGAAGTCGCCG
The DNA here is from genome assembly GCF_935825525.1 of Mesorhizobium escarrei. GTDB lineage: Bacteria > Pseudomonadota > Alphaproteobacteria > Rhizobiales > Rhizobiaceae > Mesorhizobium > Mesorhizobium escarrei. The sequence continues at coordinate 81,672 of NZ_CAKXZT010000136.1, read as the reverse complement.
CCCTTGTCGGGCAGATGGGTCGATTTGCCGTTGCCGATCTGATCGTAGTGGATGACGGCCCGCCCGGTATCGGCAAGCTCCTTGAATGAATCGACATAGTCGTGGGTGCAGCCCGGCCCGCCGTGAGCGACGACCAAAGGCAGCTTGCCCGAGTTGAGATCTCCGACTACGCGATACCAGGTGCGGTAATCCCTGTAGTCGCTAAATCCTTCGGTGGTCGCATGTGCCGTCACAATTCCAAGCTCCGCGTCCTGGCACGGCAGGAACCGAATGACGGACCCTCCCAAGCCTTGTTTGCAGCCGACGGTACTAAGTGGCCCGGCGCATTCTCGTTCGGGGAGGTGATTGCGTGTTGCAGCGAAGTCGAAGCCCCAACGGTCAAGATTGCTCCCGTCCGCTTAAGCGGGCGCGGCTGTGCCGAGCGCTGCGGCCAGGACATCAGTGAGGCCACGTCCGGCGCTGCCGTCCTCGTCGAGGCGCGGATTGTAGATGGTGACCTCGATCCCGACCGCCTTTCCGCTCGCCAGGATGATGCGGAGCGCCGCCGACAGCTCGTCCCACGACAGCCCGCCCGGTACGCGGAAATCGACCGCCGGCATGATCGCATCGTCGAGACAATCGGCGTCGAGATGGATGAAAAAGCCGTCGAGTTCCGCCCGCGTCAGGTGGCCAACGGCTGCTTGGGCGGCGGCTTCGACGCCCAGGCGGCGGATGGCGTGCAGATCGTAGGCCGTGAGCTCCGCTGGCAAAGGCTGGCTGCCGTATTCGGCCTGGTCCTCGTGGTCGCGAAATGCGAAGGCGACGACGTCCTCGGAGCGCACCAATGGACGGCGGCCCTCCAGGTCGGTCAGCAGCGTCGGCCCGTAGCCGGTGACGAAGGCCAGGTCCATGGACGCGCCTTCGCTGTTGGGCTCGGCCTCGGGCTGGAAGAAGTCGGCGTGGCCGTCGATGAAGAACAGGCCGTAGCGACCGCGCCGGCGCAGCGCGAGCATCGGACCCAGCAAGATCGTACAGTCGCCGCCCAGCACCACCGGGAATTCGTCTGCGTCCAGCACCTCCTCCGCGGCGTCGGCGAGCTTGGGCGACCACGCCGCGATCGCGTTGGCGTTCAGCGTCAGGGTGGCAGGGTCAGGCTTCGGGTCTTTCGGCGGGACCGCCAGCCGCCCGGCGTGGCGCGCATGGATGCGTTCGGCGAGGCCCAGTTCCAGCAGCCGACCGGGCAAGGCTTCAACGCCGTCGGTCGTAAGACCCAGCGAGGACGGCGCTTCAAGGATGGCATAGCGGCGGCTCGGCATCGGATGCTCCAGCTATTGCGAGTGAGAGGGCGTAGCCCCCCTGCGTTCTCAGCTACTGAGCGCTGCGAGGCTGCCGGTTTGATGGTCCTGTAAGCGACGCTTTTGCAGCCAAAAAAACTCACCTCGCAGCCGGCGTACTTCAGTACGTGGGAAACCGAGGAAATTTCAAGCCTCCGCCCAAATTCCCTGTTGAGGCAAGATGAGCGCATTCAGAGAGAAAGTTGCGCGGCTGGATCAATGGATTGCGGTAGCTCAAACGATCCAAGACCGTTCGCTCTTCTCGTCCCAATACGGCGTGCGCCCTATGCATCGCGCAAGGTGGTCGACGAAGGCACGAACCTTGATCGACATGAGCCTGTTGCTGGGATAAACGGCATAAATCGTGCTGGCTGGGGCTCCCAGCCATCAAGCACGCGGCGCAGCGCGCCGGCGCGCAGTGGCTCCGCCACCGCCCATGTCGGCAGTAGGGCGATGCCGATGCCGTCGAGCGTCGCGACGCGCAGCATCTCCGCATTGTTGCTCCGAAAATTGCCGCCCACGGCCACCCGCACCTCGCCAATTTTGCCGGCAAGGCGCCATTCGTCGCCCCAAGGCAGAAGGCTGGTGCAGAGGCAGTTATGCTTGGCGAGGTCGCCCGGCTCGCGCGGCGCTTCATGCTTGGTGAGATAGGCGGGCGCAGCACAGGCGACGAGCCGGGATGGCGCGAGCTTGCGCACGACGAGCGGCGAATCCTCGAGCGCGCCGATACGGATCGCCAGATCGAGCCCCTCGTCGACCAAGCTCACATGCGCCGGGCTCAAGGCAATGTCGACGGAAAGCTCCGGATAGCGCCTGAGGAACCCCGGGACGGCCGGCGCCACATGCATCCAGCCGAAGCTGTCGGGCGCCGATATGCGAAGCGTGCCGCGCGGTTCGCGCTGCAGCGCGCTCGCCTCTTGTCCCGCCGCTTCAGCTTCGGCGAGAATCCGCGCGCAGTGGCGGTAGTAGGCTGCGCCCGCTTCGGTCATCGACAGCCGTCGCGTGGTGCGGTTGAGGAGGCGAATGCCCAGGCGCTGTTCGAGCCGCTGCACATGGGCGCTGACAGCCGACTTGGAGATTCCGAGCCGGTGAGCCGCAGCCGAGAAACTGCCGCTGTCCACGACGCGAGCGAACGCCGCGATGCCATCGAGCGGGTCCATCATCGGATTGTCCTGAAATCCGGACGGCATGTCCATACAATTCCGGCTAATCGACCGGCGAGAATGGCCTATCTCCTGGTGAGCGACCCGAACCACGAAGGAGATCGACGATGGATGCCAAAGCTACAACGGCCGAACCGTTCGTTCGCGAGCCGGCGGCCGGCTCGACGCTCAACGTTCTGGGCATCACCCATATCTACAAAGCAACCGGCGCCGAGACCGCCGGGTCCTTCTCGCTCTGGGAGTCCGTGGTTCCGCCGGGCGCGGGAGCGCCACCGCACACCCATGCCCGTGAGGATGAAGCCTTCTATGTGCTGAGTGGCGAACTGGTTATCGAATGCGAGGGCGACTCCGCGCCCCATCGCGTTGCGCCCGGCGGCTTCTTCTTCGGCGCACGCGGACGGCGCCATGCCATCCGCAATGTCGGCGACAAGCCGGCCCGCTTGCTCGTCTTCTGCGCGCCGAGTTGCGGCCTTGATCAGATGTTTGCGGAATTGGATGCCGCGACCGCTGCCGGCATGCCGGAAATGGGAAAGCTCGTGGCCATCGCCGCCAAATACGGCGTCGCCAGCGAGGCGCCGGCTGCCTGAGTAGAGTTTCCAAACAGTCCCTGAGATGTCGTTCCAGACCGCCAGCGCGTCTGTCAGGCTGGGAACAGAAATGCGGCGGCGGGATCGAAAAAAATCTGTCTGCTCGAGGCGATGCCTTCATGTGCTTGCGCCATGTCGGATGTCGGCCTGACGTCGATCTCCTGGCCGGCGGCGGTGCGCGCGATGACGCGCCGCCGCTCGCCGAAGAACGCGGTGTCGATGAATTCGACCGCAAGCCCGGCAGTGGCCGCGCCGGGTCTCAGTCGAAATGCTTCCGGCCGCACCATCAGCCGAGTCTTCTGGCCTTGGCTGAACTCCTGATCGATCCTCACGCCGAATACAACCGAGCCATCGGCGAGGCGGATCGTGGCGGCGCCGTTGACGGTTTCAAGATGCTCAGCCGGCAGGAAATTGGAATTTCCGATGAAGCTGGCCACGAATTCGCTCTGAGGTCTCAGATAGAGGTCCTCACCGGTGCCGATCTGCTCGATGCGCCCGTCCCGAAACAGGGCGATGCGATCCGAAAGATGCAGGGCTTCGTCCTGATCGTGGGTGACGTAAAGGATCGTTACGCCGGTTTCGCGATGGATGCGCCGTATCTCGGCCTGGATCTCCTCGCGCAGCTTCTTGTCGAGCGCCGAAAGCGGCTCGTCCATCAGGAGGATCGGCGGATCGTAGGCCAGCGCCCTGGCAAGGGCCACGCGCTGCTGCTGTCCGCCGGAAAGCGCGCCAGGATATCGGCCGCCGAAACTCTCGAGCCGCACCAGCGACAGCATCTCGGCGACCTTTCGGTTCACCTCGGCGTCCGGCCGGCGGCGAACGCGCAACGGAAAGGCAACGTTCTCGGCGACGGTTAGATGCTGGAACAGCGTGTAGCGCTGGAACACCATGCCGATGTTGCGCTTGTGCGACGGCACCGACAGCAGCGACCTGCCTTCGAGAAGAACGTCGCCGGATGTCGGCTGCTGAAAGCCGGCGATCGCGTAGAGCGTCGTCGATTTGCCAGAACCGGAAGGGCCGAGAAAGGTCAGGAATTCGCCCTTTTGTATATCGATCGTGACATCCTGCACAGCGACGAAGCCGCCGAACGCCTTGCGCAGGTCGCGAATGGAGAGGAATGGTTCGATCATTTCGACAATTTCCGCCGAATGAGTGCGGTTACGATCATCAGGCTCAGCGTCAGAAGAACGAGAAGGCTGGAGGCCGCAGCGATGACCGGGCTCAGATCCTGGCGCAGGCTGCCCCAGATCTTGACCGGCAAGGTCTGCAAGGTGGGGCTGGCCATGAAGATCGCGACCACCACCTCGTCCCATGAGGCGAGAAAGGCGAAGATCGCCGCCGAGAAGATCCCGATTTTGATAGCCGGCAAGGTAACCCGGAGTTTTGCTTCGAATGGGCTTGCGCCGCAGACGATCGCCGCATCCTCGATGGATTTGTCAAAACCTTCGAGTGCCGCGGTGATCGGAATGATGGCGAAGGGGAGTGCCAGGACCGTGTGGGCGATGACGAAGCCTGCCGTGGTGCCGCCGAGCCCGATCCGCAGGAAGAATGCATAGATGGCGATGGCGAAGACGACGACCGGCAGCACCATTGGCGTCAGCAGCAGGCCGCGAAGCGTGTTGCGCCCGCGAAACTGTCCCCTGACCAGGGCGAAAGAAGCCAGGAGCCCGATGACGACGGCAAGAATCGCGGCCATGGTGGCAATGCGGGCGCTGGTCAGCGCCGCTTCGAGCCAGGCCGGATCGGCGAAGAGCTCCTCATACCATTTCAGCGTCCAGCCGGGCGGCGGAAAAGCCAGCCACCGCGACGACCCGAACGACAAAAGCACGATGAAAACCACCGGCAGCAGCAGAAACGCCGCGACCAGGCCGGTGAAACCCAGCAGTGCTGCACGCAGCCAGCCGAGCCGGTCGTAGTCGAGCAGCATCTCAGATGCCTCCTGTCGTGCGCTTGGCGCCGACGAGGCGCAGTTGCAGCGCGTAGAGCGCCATGGTGACCAAAAGCAGGATGAAAGCCGCAGCACTTCCGAGCCCCCAATTGAGCAAGGACTGGATCATCTGGGCGATCATTGCGGCAAGCATCATGTTGGAGGTGCCGCCGAGCAGCGTCGGTGTCACGAAATAGCCGAGCGACATGACGAAAACCATCAGGCCGCCTGCAGCGATTCCGGGAAGCGACAATGGCAGCAGGATGCGGCGGAAGGCGTCGAAGGGGCTCGCACCGCACAGAGCGGCGGCGCGCAGCGTCATCGGATCGATGGCGCGCAGGGTTCCGACCAGTGGCAGTATCATGAAAGGCAGCATGATATAGACCATGCCGATGGTGACGCCGGTCAGGTTGTTGATCAGCGGCAGCGGTTCGCTGATTAGGCCAATGTCCATTAGCGTCCGGTTGATGACGCCGGTGCGTTGAAGCAGCACCATCCAGGCATAGGTGCGGGTGAGCAGATTGGTCCACATCGACAGGATGATGATGCCGAAGACGATCGAGCCGAGGGCGGGCGGCATGATGGCCAGCATCCAGGCGACCGGAAACGCCACGACGACGGTGACGGCGGTGACGACGGTTGCGACCAGAAAGGTGTTGAAGAAGACCCGCGCATAAGTGCCGTCGCCAAACAGGGTGGCGTAGTTCTGCAGGCCCGGCACGGGTTCGGTCACGCTGCGCAACAGCAACCCGACGACCGGCACCACGAAGAACAGGATGATGAGGACCAGCGCCGGAAAGGCGCCGCCGATGCCATCAGGCCTTCGGAGGATTGATGGCCGATGAAGCAAATTGCCCGACATGGCGATGATCCCGTCAGATCAGGCGGGACGCCTTGCAGCGTCCCGCCGGTTCATGTGAAATCTGCGGCTATTTGGCCTGCCAGGCGTACCAGCGCTCCGCGATTGCGTCGCGGTTTTCAGCCCAGTAGTTCATGTCGAGGTTGATCTGCCCGTCGACATAGGCGTCCGGCAGAGACTTGACGACATCGGCCGGCATTTCGGCCTTGGCTGCCGTGTTGATGGGGGCATAGCCGCTTGCTTCAGCAAACATGGCCTGGCTTTTCGGGCTTGTCGCAGCGGCCAGGAATTTCATGGCGCTCGCCTTGTTTTTCGAACCCTTGGGGATGACGAGCACGTCGGCGGCGGTCATGTTCTGGTTCCACGATACGCCGACATCGGCGCCGTCCTGCTCGAGGGCGAAGACACGTCCGTTCCAGAGCTGCCCGAAGGCCGCTTCACCGGAGGCGATCAGCTGTTGCGACTGCGCGCCGCTGTCCCACCAGACGATTTCCGATTTGATCGTGTCGAGTTTCTTGAACGCCCGGTCGAGGTCGAGCGGATAGAGTTTGTCCGCCGGCACGCCGTCGGCCAGCAGTGCGATTTCGATGACGCCTGGCGCCGACCATTTATAGAAGGTGCGCTTGCCGGGAAATTTCGTCAGGTCGAACATGTCGGCCCAGCCCGCCGGTTCGCCCGACACCGCCCCTTTGTTCCAGGCAAGAACGAAGGAGTAGTAGAAGCTGCCGACCGCATGGTCGGTGGTGAAGCGAGGATCGAGACCGGCTTTCGGCACGACGTTGAAATCGATCGGCTCGAGCAGGCCGTCCTTGGCCGCCTTGATGGCGAAATCCATTTCGACATCGATGACGTCCCAGGCGACGCTGCCGCCTTCCACCATGGCCTTCAGCTTGCCGTAATCCGTCGGGCCGTCCTGCAGGACCTTGATGCCGGAACTCGCTTCGAACGGAGCAGCCCAGGATTTGGTCTGCGCCTCCTGGGTGGTCCCGCCCCAGCTGGTGAACACCATTTCATCGGCGCGTGCGGCAGTGGCTGCCAGGAGCCCGGCCAGGATGCCGGCCATAATCAGTTTCATGTCATTCTCCTCTGTTGGTTGTTTTTGGTTTCTTGTTTTTGTGAAATTGCGTGAATGGCGCTACCCTCATCGCATGACGAACGGATCCGGGATCGGCTCGTCGGATATGCGTATCCAGACGGATTTCGAGCGCGTGTAATCGCGGATTGCGTCAAGCCCGCCCTCACGGCCAAGCCCCGACTGACCGTAACCGCCGAACGGCACGAGCGGCGAAACGGCGCGGTATGTGTTGACCCAGACGACGCCGGCATGGATGTCGCGCGCCATGCGGTGCGCCTTGGCGAGATTGGTGGTGAACACGCCCGAGGCCAGGCCGAACGGCGTGTCGTTGGCAAGCGCCAACGCCTCAGCTTCTGTGTCGAAGGCGAGAACGCTGAGCACCGGACCGAACAATTCCTCCCGCACGCACGGCAGTCCTGTGTCCTCGGCGTCGATAATGGTCGGTGCGTAGTAGAAGCCGTGCGGATGCTCGTCGGGCCTTTTTCCGCCGGTGACCAGCGTCCCGCCCTTGGCGAGGCTCTCGGCAACGATCTTCTCGATCCATTCCCGCTGGCGTGGCGTTGCCAGGGGTCCCATTTCGGTGGCCGGATCCTGCGGATCGCCGATTCTAATGGCCTCGGCCTTGTGCTTCAGCCTGTCCAGGAACTCGGCTTTGATCGAACGCTCGACAAGCAGCCGCGAGCCGGCGACACAGCTTTGTCCAGACGCCGCGAAAATCCCGGCGACGACCGCGTTGGCCGCGCTGTCCAGGTCTGCATCGGCAAAAACGACAACCGGGCTTTTCCCGCCCAGCTCCAGCGTCGTGGAGGCGAGATTTTCCGCCGTGTTGCGGATTATCGCGCGAGCGGTCGAAGGCCCGCCGGTGAAGGCGACGCGTGAAACCAGCGGATGACTTGTCAGGCGCCGGCCGCAATCGTGCCCGAACCCGCTCAGCATGTTGACGCTTCCAGCGGGAAATCCGGCCTCATGAACGAGTTCGGCGAAGGCCAGCAGCGGCGCTGGACCGTCCTCCGAGGCTTTCAGGACGACCGTGCAGCCGGCGGCCAGTGCCGGGCCGAGCTTGACGGCCGAAAGGAAGAGCTGCGAATTCCACGGCACCACGGCAGCGACGACGCCGATCGGCTCACGCCGGATGGTGACGTCCATATCGGCCTTGTCGATGGGCACATGCGAGCCTTCATGCTTGTCGGCAAGCCCGCCATAGTAGCGGTAATAGTCGCCGACATAGGCGATCTGGGCGCGGGTCTCGCGGATGATCTTGCCGGTGTCGCGCGTCTCCAGTTCCGCCAGCCGCCCGGCATTGGCGACGACCAGGTCGCCGAGGCGCACCAGCAGCTTGCCGCGCGCCGTCGCCGTCAGCGAGGCCCACGCGGCGGAGTGCAGCGTCCGGTGCGCCGCCTCGACGGCGCGGTCGACATCGGCTTCGGTTGCGGTGGGCATCGTCGCCCAGGGCACGCCGGTGGACGGGTCGGTGCTTTCGAAGGTGGTTGTCGGCGTATCGAACGCCCCATCTATGAAGTTGCTGAAGGCCACAAGGGTCATTGCGGCCTCCCATGCCCGAAGGCCGGCATCACGCTGTCGACGAACAGCTGCAGCGACTTCTTCTTGCGCTCGTGCGGCAGGCCGCTGTCGATCCAGATCGAGTACTGGTCATAGCCAAGCGCCTCATATGCCCTCAGCCGGGTGATCACCTCTTCGGCTTCGCCGATGACCAGATTCTCTCGGATTTTCCCCGGCGCGTATTGCGGCATGGCGGCGATCTCGTCGTCGGTGAGCGCTTCCAGTATGCCTTGGCGAACCGGCTTCTTGTTCTGGAACCACGCGCCGAACTGGCAGTAGAACAGCGACAGGTCCTTCGTCAGCTGCTCCGCATCGGCGGCGTCTTCGGCAACGAATGTGTGCATCAGCAGCATGATCTCGGGGCGGGCCATGTCCGGATGCGCCGCGCACGCCGCGTTGAAGCGCTCCATCAGGCTGGTGACCTCGCCATCGCCGGAGGCGAGCGGCGTCACCTGGACGCTGCAGCCGTTGGACACGGCGAAGTCGTGCGAGTTCGGATCGCGCGCCGCCACCCAGATCGGCGGGTGCGGTTTTTGCACGGGCTTGGGCGACGAGGTGGTCGGTGGGAACGACCAGAATTCGCCCGACATCTCGAAATCGCCTTGCCAGAGACCCTTGATGGCGGGGATGATCTCGCGCATGCGCTGGCCCGCGCCCCAGGCATCGAGCCCAGGGAACAGGCGTTGGTACTCGTAACTGTAGGCGCCGCGCGCGATGCCGATGTCGAGCCGGCCGCCGGTGACGACGTCAGTCATGGCTGCTTCGCCGGCGAGCTTGATCGGATGCCAGAACGGCGCGACGACCGTTCCTGTGCCGAGCCGGATGCGCTGCGTCCTGGCGCCGAGATAGGCGATGTTGATGAACGGGTTTGGCGAGATGGTGAACTCCATGCCGTGGTGCTCGCCGATCCAGGCTGTCTCGAAGCCTGCCGCCTCGGCCATGAGGACAAGTTCTTCAAGCTCGTCGATGAGCTCGGCATGCGGCTTTGCCGGGTCCGAGCGTTCCATATGGACGAAGAGCGAGAACTTCATATCTGTTGACCCGGACTGGAAGTGTTCATGGCTACCGGCTTGGCGAGCGGACGGACCTCACCTTCGACCGCATTGCCGACATAGACGCCAAACGCATCCTCCCGGCATTCGCGCACGTAGCGGGCGAGCATCGAGCGCACAGCAGCGTCGGCGATGTTCAGTCCGGCGATCCTGTCGATGTCGACGAGCCGGATCTTGCCGTCGCTGGAGTGGGGCGCGTCTAGCGTGCCGCGGTAGTAGACATGCGTTCGCGATGGGTTTGCGGCGTCGTCCCAGACCGCAAACAGGAATCCGAGATGCGCCTCGATGGCTTTCGCAGCGAGGCGTCCCCTAAAACTTCGCGCGTCGCCGGGCGAGCCCAGTCCTCTGCCCGCCGGCAGTTCGAAAAAGCCGTCTGCGGTTTCGAAGAACAGCACGCGGCCTTCATCTTCGAGGATGGCGCCGACCTCCATGTCCGGAGGCGCGGCCGCCAGCGCTTCCTGGCTGAGGCCGGGCGAGACATAGGCGCCACGGCAGTAGCCGAGGGGCTGCGATGAATTGTGGGAAAATTCGCGAACGCGGCCGATGAGGATCGAATGGTCGCCGGCGTCGACCAATTGCTCCATGTCACAGTCGAACGTCGCCACCGATCCAGCGAGCAGCGGGCTGCCGGTCGGGCCGAAGCGCCATTCGACAGCTGAGAACTTGTCCTGCGATTTCGAAGCGAAGACGCCGGACGCGGCTCGCTGTTCCTCCGAGAGCACGTTGATGGCAAAGCACTTCGAGGTCGAAAACACCGGATGGCCCAGCGCTTTCTTGGCGATGCAGACCAGCACAAGCGGCGGATCGAGCGAAACGGATGTAAACGAATTGGCGGTGAAGCCTCGAGGCTCTCCTTCCGGCCCGATCGCGGTGACGATGGTAACGCCGGTCAGGAAGGAACCGAGCGCCCGCCTGAATTCGCCCGCGTCGAATTCTGTGTCCATCGTCGGTCGCGCCGATGTGCTTGCGCCGTCACTGCTCTCGAGAAAATCGGCAATGCGCCGTGTGACCGTGTCAGGAGAGGCTACGGCCATCATGTGTCGTTCGCCCTCCAGAACGATGCAGCGACCGCGCGGCGCGAGGCGTGCCATCGCCGCCGACATCGCAGGCGACGAATTCCTGTCCTGCGAGCCGGTCATGAACAGGGCCGGCATCGCGAGACCGGAAAGACGATCGCCATGCGCCGCATCGGCATAGGCGAAAAGTCGATAGGTGCGCGCATAGCCTTCGGAGTTGACGCTTTGCATTGCCGCGCGCGTCGTCCTTGCGGCCTCGGCCAGGCTGTCGGGGACCGGGTTGCCGAACCAGCGCGCGATCGTTGCGTCCGTCCCTGACGGGTTTTCCGCGCCATTCAATTCGGCGGCGCGCTCGCGCACCGCCTGAGCAAGCTCCGCCGGGCGGCGAAACACCGCGTTGAGCGAGACGATGCTGCGGACCCGTTCGGGTGCATCGAGAGCGATTTCCTGCCCGACCAACGCCCCCATTGAATGGCCAACGATCGAGACGGCATCCAGGCCAAGGTGATCTAGAAGCCGGATTGCCTGTCCGGCATAATCGGCAAGCCTGGCATCCTCGGTCGGCAGCGGTGACAGGCCGTGTCCCAGCATGTCGATCGCGATCACATCCCATCTGTCCTTCATCAGCGCGATCTGGGGCTTCCAGATCGCCGCATTCATGCCGACGCCGTGGATGAGGAGGACCGGCGCGCCGGATCCGGCACGGATGAAGCCGGTGCCGTCAGGCGCCGTTCCGCGATCCCAGCCAAGGTCCGTCAGCTCAGCCATGCAGGTCGCCGACCTCCTTGAGATCCTGGTAGCGGTCGCCGATGCGATGATGCGGTCGTCCGCCGATCGAGGCGCCAAGCGCCACCACCAATTCGTCCGGCGCCGGCGCGTCGCCGACCTGGAAATGCACCGTCAGGTAGTGCGAACGTCGGCCTTCATCGTTCTTGTCCATGAGCGGGATCATGATCGGTGTGTTCGGCCCGCCACGCAGATTGGTGAAGGCAAGATAGGTCTTGGCGCCGACGGCACGCCGATAGTGGTTGCCGAAATGCAGCGTATGGATAAGCGCCGAGGCATGCTCGATCTCGCCCAATGTGCCGCAGATTGCGGCCTTGCCGTAGCCTTCGATCGCTTCGCCGGATCCTGCAACTGCGAGGATTTCACGGGTCAACACCTCCCCCAGAACCGGCGCATAGGCGCGGATCTCGGGCGAAAGGTCGTCGGTGAAATCGCGTCCGGCCCAAGGATTGTCGAGCACTGCCGCCACGCCGATCAGGCGCAGCGGCCGGGGGGCCGCCTTGCCGCCTTCAATCAGCGTGTTCTCGACATAGGTGACGATTTTTCGGATGGCCGGCTTCATCGAATCCTCGGTGGTCGGGTCGGCTGAGGCATTCGGTACAGTTCCCCTTTCGCCCCACTGTCTTATGGTATACCATACTATCGAAGACCAAATCGCTTGTCAACGGATCGCCGAATCTGTTTCTTGCGGGTACTGGAAGGTGATGAATTGGCCGACGACACGCTGAGGATCGAACGATCCGCCAAGACGCTCAGGACACTGGCGCTGGAGCGCATGCGCGACGCCATCATGGGGTTTCACTTCCAGCCTGGCGAACGGTTGGTCGAGCGCCCGCTTTGCGATCAGCTCGGCGTCAGTCGCTCGGTGGTGCGCGAGGTTCTGCGGCAGTTGGAGACTGAGGGCCTTGTCCAGATGATACCAGGCCACGGACCCGCCGTGGCCAGGCCTGATCTCAGCCGCACCGATGAGATTTATGAACTGCGCGCTCTGATGGAGGGCATCGCGGCGCGCGCCTGCGCGCTGACGGCGACTGAGGATCAGATCGCCGCGCTTGAGCGCGCATTGGATGTGCTGCTCACGGCATGGGCCTCAGCCGATCCGATCGAGGTGATGCGGGCGACGACAAAATTCTACGAGGTGCTTTTCGATGCCGCCGACAAGCGCATCGCCTGGGAGATCGTCCAGGGCCTGAACGTCCGCATCAACCAGCTGCGTTCCATGACCATCGCTTCGGCGGATCGCCGCGATGCAGCAATTGCCGAAATGACCGACATCATGAACGCGATCAAGTCGCGCAACGGCGATGACGCCGAAGCCGCGGCCCGGCGGCATGTGGAGCAGGCGTGGCGAATTGCGCAACAGGCTCTTCGCGATAGCTGAAGTACAAACGGCCGCAACGCCTTGGAATTTTTTCCCTCGGCGGCTGCGGGTCTTCACATTATGGAATCGCCCGTCGCGCTCGCATTGACGCACTGCAGGCAATTCCAATGCGCATCCAAACCGACGATATCGCAGCGATGGCGTTGTTTCTGGCTGCTGACGATAGCGCATTCTGGGTTTGCTGGTGCGGATACTATTTCGAGCGTATTCTCATCCTTAAAGGATAACCCGGGTCGACCTCGATTGGGCCGCTTACGCTCGGCCGCTCCGCTCGGGAGGGAGCCTGTGATTGCGATGGCGCGCTTTGCCCACCTTGCCCTTCTCGCCTTCGCCTTGGGATTGTTGCCTGGAATTGCACTGGCTGGGGAGGCTTTCGTCCCGAGCTGGATCAAGAACGATCCCGCAGCCAAGACAGTGGCCATAGAGATTGTTGCCGATTGGAACCAAGTCGAGCGCTACCGCAGGGATAACATCCGCACCGACATCATCGACTTCAACGGTTACTGGGGCGGCAATCTCACCATCGTCGTGCCAGCAGAATGGTCGGTAGAGATCGAGTTCATCAATGGCTCCTCGTCTTTCCGGCACAGCCTGATGGTGACCAGGGTCTACGCTCAGTCAGAGATGCCAGTGAAGTTGACGGCCGAGGATGCGATCTGGGGGGTGTACACCGATCCGCCAGAGGGAATTAAAATCAATGAGAGGAGGCAACTGAACTTTGTTGCGCAGCAGGCCGGAAACTATTTCCTCGCCTGTGCGAGGCAAACGCATCTGATGGACGGACACTGGATCGGTTTCGAGGTGAGAGACAGCATCGAACAGGCCGTGGCAATCATAGACGAAAACAAATTTCCGCAGGAGCAGCCCCCAGGACGACCTTAGGGGCTAGCGAGCAAGCCCGCGCTATGGCTTGGTTGTGGAGATCAACGCAAATCCCTGGCGGTTTACATTGAAACTCGAAAGTCTGGGCGCGCCCGCGCAGGTTAGAACTGCTTCTGCTTGCCAAGCCACCAGCGAGGCAGCGCTTTCGTCACTGCTTCAGCTGCCCTATGCCATAAGGGCAATTCTGTACGGCCTGGTCGTTCTGGGCGCCGTCATGACGCTGCGCGAACGGCGGCTGCAATGAGAAGGGATACGTGATGAGCAAAGGGGCGCCGACATCGGCGGACGATTTCCTGACCGGGCTGAAGGGGCAGCGCGTGCTGGTGACGGCAGGCGCCGGCGGCATCGGCTTGGCCATTGCAGAAACGCTGTCGCGGCTCGGCGCGCGCATCGTCGTTTGCGACGTCTCCGACGAGGCGCTGGCTGCTGCTCCGGACAAGATCGCCCTCGTCGCCGCGGTCAAGGCCGATGTCTCGCGCGACGACGACGTCGACCGGCTGTTCGAGACCGTGAAGGAAAAGCTCGGCGGCCTCGACGCGCTGATCAACAATGCCGGTATCGCCGGGCCGACCGGCGGCGTCGACGAAATCGATCCGGCGGAGTGGCGGCGCTGCATCGACATCTGCCTGACCGGCCAGTTCCTCTGCGCCAGGCGCGCCGTGCCGCTGATCAAGGCGGCGGGCGGCGGCTCGATCGTCTCGATGTCGTCCGCCGCCGGCCGCCATGGTTACGCTTTCCGCACCCCCTATTCGGCGGCCAAGTTCGGCGTCATCGGTTTCACCCAAAGCCTTGCCAAGGAACTCGGGCCGCAGGGCATAAGGGTCAACGCCATCCTGCCCGGCATCATCGAGGGACCACGCATCGACAAGGTCATCGCCGACCGCGCCAAGCAGCTCGGTGTGTCGAATGAGGAGATGACGGTGCGTTATCTCCAGAACATCTCGCTGCGCCGCATGACCAGCCCCTATGACGTCGCCGCGATGGTCGCCTTCCTGTTGTCCGATGCGGCGATCAACATTTCCGGCCAGTCGCTCGGCGTCGACGGCAACGTCGAAACCCTTTGAGGAGCCCGACCATGGTGAAAGTAGCAATTGTCGGCAGCGGCTTCATCGGGCGGGCCTGGGCGATCAGTTTTGCCCGCGCCGGTCATGACGTGCGGATGTGGGACCAGTCGCCGGCCGCGACGACCGGCGCGCATGATTATATCGCCGGCGTGCTCGGCGACCTCGCCGCGAACGATCTGCTGCGCAGACAGGCAATCGATGCCGTGCTTGGTCGCATCGCCGTCGTTGCGGAACTGGGCGAGACGCTGGCGGACGCGGTCCATATCCAGGAGAACACGCCCGAACGTCTGGACGTCAAGCGCGAGGTGTTCTCCCTGATCGATGCATGGGCCGCTCCGCAAGCGGTGATCGCCAGTTCCACCTCAGCGTTGCTGCCGTCGAAATTCACCGATCATCTGCAAGGGCGGCACCGCTGCCTGGTCGTGCATCCGATCAATCCGCCCTACCTCATCCCGGCCGCGGAAGTCGTGCCGGCGCCATGGACCTCCCCCGAGACGGTCGAAAGGACCCGCGCCTTCCTCGTCGCCGCAGGCCACGCGCCGCTGGTGATGAAGCAGGAGCTCGACGGCTTCATCATGAACCGCCTGCAGGGCGCGCTGCTGGAGGAGGCTTTTCGACTTGTCGCCGACGGCTATGCCAGCGTTGAGGACGTCGATATCGGCATTCGCGACGGGCTGGCGCTGCGCTGGTCGTTCATGGGACCGTTCGAAACGATCGACCTCAATGCGCCGGGCGGCGTACGCGACTATGTCGAGCGTTATCAGTCGATCTATTCCAACATTTTTCCGCAGATGCTGCGCCGTGTTGACTGGGCCGGCGAGGTCATCGAAACGGTAGAGGCCGACCGCCGCAAGCGGCTGCCGCGGGACGAACTCGGCGAACGGCAGGTGTGGCGCGACCGCCGGCTGATGGCGCTGGCGGCGCACAAGAAAAAATCGGATCAGGAGTTTGGACGATGACGGAAACAAGCCGCAAGCCCGGCGCTACGCAGACCAGGAGCAAAATTATCATCACCTGTGCGGTGACCGGGGCGATCCACACGCCGACTATGTCGCCCTATCTGCCGATCACGCCGGACCAGATCGCCGCCGAGGCGATCGCGGCCGCGGAGGCGGGTGCGGCGATCCTGCATCTGCATGCCCGCGATCCCGACACCGGCAAGCCCGACCAGACGCCGGCGGCCTTCGCCCGTTTCCTGCCGCGCATCAAGCAGGCCACCAATGCCGCCATCAACATCACCACCGGCGGCAGCCCCTACATGAAGGTCGAGGAGCGCGTGCGCCCGGCCGCCGAGTTCAAGCCTGAGGTCGCCTCGCTCAATATGGGCTCGATCAATTTCGGCCTCTATCACCTCGTCGACAAATACCAGACGTTCAAGTTCGACTGGGAAAGGCCGCATCTGGAAGCGACGCGCGACCTGGTCTTCCGCAACTCGTTCAAGGACATCGAGTACATTCTTGCGACCTGCTACGACAACGGCACGCGCTTCGAGTTCGAGTGCTACGACATCGCCCATCTCTACAACCTCTCGCATTTCGCCGATCGCGGGCTGGTGAAGCCGCCGTTCTTCGTGCAGTCGGTGTTTGGGCTGCTTGGCGGCATAGGCACGCATCCCGAAGACGTCGCTCATATGAAGCGCACCGCCGACCGGCTGTTCGGCGACCAGTTCCGCTGGTCGGTGCTCGGCGCCGGCGCCAGCCAGTTGCGCATCGCGGCGCAGTCGGCAGCGCTTGGCGGCAACATCCGCGTCGGGCTCGAAGACAGTCTTTGGGCCGGCAAGGGCAAGCTTGCCAAATCGAACGCCGAGCAGGTGGTGCTTGCCCGCAAGATCATCGAAGGGCTTGGCATGGAGGTGGCGACGCCCGACGAGGCGCGCGAGATCCTGTCATTGAAGGGCGGCGACAAGGTCGCGTTCTGAGGCGGCTCGCCTATCGCCTCACGGTGCCAACGGAGGAGGACGGCATGAAGATCGAAATCGTGGTGGACGTGAAGACCACGCTGGGCGAGGGGCCGCTGTGGGACGTAGCGCAGGAGCGCCTCTACTGGATCGACAGTTTCGACGGGCGCGTATACGAGCGCGCGCTGGATTTTGCTGTTCGGCGTTCTCGTCAATAGAGGTCGATCGTCACCACCTAGCTTCACTCAGAGTTTGTCCATGAACTTCGACATTCCCGCCCGTACCGAAGATTACCGCGTTCGCATTGCCGACTTCGTCGAGCGTGAGATCCTGCCGCTCGAGGCCGACAAGACGTCCTATGACGGGCATGGAAATATCGCCTTGCCGCTGCTGGAGAGGCTTCGCGCCAGGGCGCGTATGGCGAGCCTGTGGTGCCTGCAGCTCAAGCCCGAAAGCGGCGGCGCCGGTCTCGGCAAGATGGATACTGCAGTCTGCTATGAGGAGATGAACCGGTCGATCTTCGGACCCGTGGTGTTCAATTCGGCAGCGCCCGACGACGGCAACATGATGGTTCTGGAGGCACTCGGCACGCCAGCGCAAAAGGAAAAATGGCTGAAGCCGATCGTCGAGGGCAACGTGCGCTCGGCCTTTGCCATGACCGAACCGCATCCCGGAGGCGGCTCGGACCCTTCGATGATCATGACGCGTGCTGAACGGCGCGGCGACAATTATGTGGTGACCGGCCGCAAATGGTTCATCACCGGCGCGCAGCAGGCCAGCCATTTTATTCTGGTCGCGCGAACCTCGGACGATCCGCGCCATGGTCTGTCGGCCCTGTTGTTCCACAAGGACCAGCCGGGCTGGCGCATCACGCGCCGCATCGAGATCATGGGCCCGGAGGAGCATGGCGGGCATTGCGAGTTGGAATTCGATGGGCTCGAAATCCCTGTCGAAGACATGCTGGTTGGCGAGGGCAGCGGCATGAAGGTGACGCAGGTGCGGCTCGGCCCGGCTCGGCTTACCCACTGCATGCGCTGGCTCGGATTGTCGAAGCGCTGCGTCGAGATCGCGCGCGCCTACGCTGCCGAACGCCACAGTTTCGGCCAGCGCCTCGCCGACCGCGAAAGCGTCCAGCTGAAGCTCGGCGACCTCGCGATGCGCATCGAGATCGGCCGCATCCTGGTGATGAAGGCTGCGTGGGAGCTGGACCGCGGCGGCTTTGCCCGCAAGGAAGTGTCGATGGCCAAGGTCCAGGTCGCCAATGTGCTGCATGACGCGGCAGATGTCGCGATCCAGATCAATGGCGCGCGAGGCTATTCCAAGGACACAGTGCTCGAATGGATCTACCGCTATGCGCGCCAGGCGCGGCTGGTCGACGGCGCCGATGAGGTCCACAAGATGGTGCTGAACCGTTTCCTCAACGAAGAGGAGAGGGGTTTTTGGCGCTGGACCGTCGAAGGTGCGGCATAGCGGACACGGCGTGGCATCTCAGGAGGAAAAGATGCCGTTGAATGCGGATTTCGATCCTGCGGCATTGAAGGGCTTTCTCGCGAACCGCTTCGGCGATGCCGCAATGACGCTCGAGCGGATCGGCGGCGGGCAGTCCAACCCGACCTACTTCGTCGACTATGGTGCGCATCGCATGGTGCTACGCAAGAAGCCGGCAGGGCCGATCCTGCGCGGGGCGCATGCCGTCGACCGCGAGTTCCGCGTACTTGAAGCGCTCGCACCGACCAACGTCCCGGTGCCGCGGCCGGTGCTCTATCACGCCGGCGCCGAGCCGCTCGGCACGCCGTTCTACCTGATGGAGCGGCTGGATGGTCGCGTCTTCCATGACTGTTCGCTGCCTGGCCTTGTCCCGACGGAGCGACGCGGCGTCTATTTCGGCATGGCCGAGGCGATGGCCAAACTGCATGCTGTCCGTCCCGACGAGGTCGGTCTCGGCGACTACGGCCGGCCCGGCAACTATTTCGAGCGCCAGATAGACCGCTGGACCAGGCAGCTCAGGCAATCGCCGAGCGACAGAATTCCGGCACTCGAAGCGGTCGCCGACTGGCTGCCGCAGCACTTGCCCACTGATGATGGGCGCGTGTCGATCGCCCATGGCGACTTCCGCCTTGGCAATCTGCTGTTCCATCCCGACAAACCGGAGGTGATCGGCATTCTCGATTGGGAACTGTCGACGATCGGCCATCCGCTCGCCGATCTCGGCTTTTGCTCGATGACCTGGCATTCGACCCCGGACGAATATGGCGGCATCCGCGGCCTCGATCATGCCACCCTCGGCATCCCCAGCCAGCGCGAATTCCTCGACCACTATTTCGCGCATGCCGTGCCGACTGCGCCCCTGCAACGTTTCCATCTGGTTTTTTCGCTGTTCCGTTTCGCGGTGATCTTCGTCGGCATCGCCGACCGGGCGCGGGCAGGCAGCGCGGCGTCGGCCGATGCCGCCAGCAAGTCGCCTCTCGCCGGTCGCTTTGCCGCACGTGCTCAAGAGATCATCCAAGGAGCGAGACCGTGGAGTGGCTCCTGAGGGGAGCGTTCGCGCCTGGTCCTTTCCCTACCCGGCGGCGTCAGCAATCCAATCCGAGAGGCTTTGCGAAAAACTTCGCGGCACGATGAGTTCGCACGCGGTCTCGCCGGTGCGCAGGAAGAGCACGGGCACATGGTGCAAGGATGTCAGCACGGCGCGGCCCGGGGCGGCCGCCGGCGCGCGCCAGTCGGCAGTGATGCATTTGGAGAGGACCCGCGCGACGTCGGCCCCAGCCATTCTGAAACGCACGCGGCCCTCGCCGAGAGAAACCGAACAGCCGAGATCCGGGTCGACGGCAAGCGAAGGTGCTTGCGCGCCGTCGTCGAGAGCCAGCCAGAGACGGCGAGGTGCAACGCGGATGACGAGGAGACCGTTGTGGCGGACTGTCTCTCCGACCGAGGCGGGAAGTTTCGTGCCGAGCGACGCCGAAAGGCTCGATTCGAACTGCCCCAGCGTGCCGTCCCAGCCCTCCATCTGGATGAGCGGGCAATCGACCACGGACAGGCTGAAATCCGGGCTAGCCATGCAGGCGCTCTCCTTGCGGATCGAGGAATACCGGCGAGACGATTCGGGCACGGACCGTTTCGGCTTTCATCGGATAGACGGCCACGACCTCGCTTCCTTCGCTAGCGACATCGCCGGCAAGCAAGGCCAGCCCGACATAGTGGCCGCGTTCGGGGCTGAAGGTGACGGAAGTCACGCGGCCGCGCCCGTGGCCGTAAGGTTTCTCGCCCGGCAGGAACAGGATGGCGCCACCGCGAAGGCGTTTTCCCTCCTCGATGCATTCCAGTCCGACCAGGCGCTGGCGGTCGGGCGCCTGGAAGGCGGGGCGCCGTCGCAGCACGTCGCCGACGAAGCCGGTGCGCTTGCCGGCCATGCGGCCGAGGCCGAGATCGTCGAGCGTCGTGCGCCCATCGATTTCAGGTCCGGCGACATGGCCCTTTTCGACGCGCAGCGCGCCAAGCGCCTCGACGCCGTAAGGTTTCAGGTCGAGCGGCCTGCCGGCTTCGAGCAGGCGGCTCCAAATCTGTTCACCGGCAGTTGCGCCGACATAGATTTCGTAGGCGCGCTCGCCGGAATAACTGAGGCGCAGGATGCGGAGCGCACGGCTCCGCCATTCGCTTTCGAGCAATCCCATATGCGCAAGTGCCGCGTCGGAAACATTGAGAGCGGGAAACGCGGCACTCAGAATTGCGCGGCTTTTCGGTCCGGCAACCGACATCGCCGCCCATTCATCGCTCACCGAGGTCACGGCTACGCGCAAATCCGGCCAGGCCGTATCGAGCAGGAATTCAAGACGCGACAGCACGTCGGCGGCCTTGGCGGTCGAGGTGGTCATGAAGAACCGGTTCTCGGCCAGCCGCGTCGTGGTGCCGTCGTCGAAGATGATGCCGTCGTCGCGCAGCATGACGCCGTAGCGCGCACGGCCAACCGGCAGTTTGGCAAAGCCGTTGGCGTAGATGCGATCGAGGAAAATCGCGGCATCCGGGCCCTGGACGTCGATCTTGCCGAGAGTGGAGATGTCCATCAGGCCTGCGGCCTGGCGCACAGTCCGCATTTCGGCGACATAGGCTTCGTTCACGTCACGCCCGGACTGCCTGTAGAAATAGGGGCGCATCCAGAGCCCGACCTCCAGCATCTCGGCGCCGTTCGCCATGTGCCAGTCGTGCATCGGCGTGCGGCGGATCGGCTTGAAATGATGGCCGATGGCGCGTCCGGCAAGCGCACCGATGGCGACCGGCGTATAGGGCGGTCGAAAGGTTGTGGCGCCGGTCTCCTGTATCGTTGCGTTGCGTAACGCCGCCATCGCGGCAAGCGCTGGAAAATTGCTGGTCTTGCCCTGGTCGGTGCCCATGCCGAGCGTGGTGTAGCGCTTCAGGTGCTCGACCGATTCATAGCCCTCGCGATGGGCGAGCTCGATATCCCCGGTCGTCACGTCCATCTGGAAATCGACGAACGCCTTTCCACGGCCGAGAGAAGGGATTTCGCGAAACGGGGCCGCGGCGGTCTCGCCGAGATCGAGCTTCGACGGAGCGGGCACCGGCGCCGACTTGCCGCAGAACCATGCCGCCTCGGCGCCGGCGCGATGACCGTCCTCGATAGCATCGGCGGTCGAAAAAATTCCCATCATCGAGCCGGCGCCGAACCGGTCCGCCGGCAACGCGCCCGGCACGAAGCCGCTGATGTCGTCGCGATATTGAGGTTTTACGCCAAGATGCGAGGTGAGATGCACGGTTGGCGACCAGCCGCCGGACACGCAGACCAGGTCGCAGGCGGCCTCGGACTGGCCGTCCGGTCCGCTGAGCGTTGCCCGCCTGACGGCATGGCCGCCGTTAAGGTCGACGATGCGCGTTGCGGCCCGCACCATCACGCCGAGCCGTGCGGCTTCTGCGGCAAGTGCGGCGGGCGGTGCTGCGCGCAGGTCGGCAACCGTCACCTCTGCGCCGCCTGCGGCATAGTCGAAGGCGGTCCGCCAGGCGCCGTCATTACTGGTGGCGACGATGATTTTCTTGCCGGGCAGGACGGCGAAACGGTTGAGATAGCTACGGGCGGCCGACGCAAGCATGACGCCGGGCCGGTCGTTGTTGGAGAATACCATTGGCCGCTCGATGGCGCCGGTGGCAAAAACGATCGAGCGGGCGCGAAGCACGGTGAACGTCTGCAGCACTTCGCCGGCCGGCTGCGGATTGCTTGGGTCGCATTGCCCGACCAGTCCGATGACATTGCCGTCATAGATGCCGAAGGCGGTTGTCCGCTTCATCAGGGTGACGGTTTCGGAGCCCTCCAGCTCGGCCTCGGTCTGCCTCAACCATGCGGCCGCTGCGCTGTCGGACGGCTCCGCCAGAAGCTGGCCGCCGAGCAGGAAATCCTGTTCGATCAGCGCGACCCGCGCGCCGGCCGCTGCGGCAGCACGCGCCGCCGACAATCCCGCCGGGCCGCCGCCGATGATTGCGACGTCGGCAAACGCATGACGAACCTCGTAACGGTCGGGATCGGGGTCGGTGCCGGCCCTGCCCAGCCCGGCCGCCTTGCGAATGAAGTGCTCGTAGAACATCCAGGCGCGGCGCGTCGGGCCCATGAAGGTCTTGTAGTAGAAGCCGGCCGAAAGGAACGGCGCCAACAGGCCGTTGATGCTTTGCACGTCAAAGGCAAGCGAAGGCCAGCGGTTCTGGCTCTCCGCGACTAGGCCGTCTTCGAGTTCCAGTGTCGTCGCCGGAAGGTTCGGCTGGCGCCTGCCTGCGGTTGCGAGCGTGACCAGCGCATTCGGCTCTTCGGGCCCGGCGGAAAAGATGCCGCGCGGACGATGATATTTGAAGCTGCGCCCGACCAGGGTGACGCCGTTGGCGAGCAGCGCGGAGGCAAGCGTGTCGCCGCGATATCCGATCAGGCTCCGGCCGTCGAAGGTAAACTCGACCGGCTGCTCGCGATCGATACGGCCACCGATCGACAACCGCTTGTGGTTCGAATTCATGCCGGTGATTTCCTGGCCAGCGATTTCCTTGGGGCTAATTTCCTGGCCAGCTCGACCGATGCGATGGCGTGGTTGCGCGTGTCGCGTTCGACCACCAGCCATTGGCGGCAACCGATCACGTGCTGCCAGAATTCGCGGTGCGGGCCTGCCGGGTTCGCCCTGAGATAGACATAAGCGTACCAGGCCTGCGGATCGGGATCGTCGTGGGCCGGACGCGTGACGGAAGCATCGCCGCCGTAGCGGAACTCTTCATGGTCGCGCAGACCGCAGCAGGGGCATTCGATGCGCAGCATTTTGTTCCGCCTCCTATTGCAGCCAGGCTGAGGGGCCGGCGCCGGCCTCGTCGAGCGTGCGGCCGGTGCGGAAACGATCGAGCCCGTAGGCTGCGATCAAGGGGTGCGGCTTGCCGGTGGCGATCGTGTGGGCGAAGCACCAGCCGGAAGCCGGCGTCGCCTTGAAGCCGCCATAGCACCAGCCGCCGTTGAGAAGGAGGCCCTCGATCGGTGTCAGGCAGATGATCGGGCTGGCATCGGGCGTCATGTCCATGACGCCGCCCCAATGGCGCAGCAGGCGGACGCGGGAAATACACGGCATCAGCGCAATCGCCGCCTCCGCCACTTCGCGCACGACGCCGAGATTGCCGCGCTGGGCGTAGGAATTGTAGCCGTCGAGATTGCCGCCGAAGACCAGCCCGCCCTTGTCCGACTGGCTGACGTAGAAATGGTCAGCACCGTAGGCGACGACGTGATCTACCAACGGCTTCAGCGGTTCGGTGACGAAGGCCTGCAGGACGTGGCTTTCGATCGGCAGTTCAAGGCCGGCCTTGGCGCCGAGCACGGATGTATGACCGGCAACAGCGAGGCCGACCTTGCCGGCGCCGATCCGGCCTTTTGTCGTTTCGACGCCGACGATACTGTCGCCGTCGCGGAGGAAGCCTGTCACCTCGCAGTTCTGGATAATGTCGACGCCATGGCCGTCGGCGGCGCGCGCATAGCCCCAGGCGACGGCGTCGTGGCGCGCCGTGCCCGCCCGGCCCTGGAAGATGGCGCCATGGATCGGAAAGCGGGCCGTGTCGGAAAAATCGAGATAGGGCACCAGTTGGCGCACCTCGTCGCGGTCGAGGATATCGGCATCGATGCCGTTCAGCCGCATGATGTTGGCGCGGTGGCTGAAGCCGTCGAGCTGATCGGCCGAATGCGCGGTGACGAGCTGGCCGCGCTGCGAGAACATGACGTTGAAATTCAGCGCCCGCGACATGTTCTCCCAGAGTTTCATCGAGAATTCGTAGAACTGGGTGTTGCCGTCGAGCAGGTAGTTGGAGCGGATGACGGTGGTGTTGCGGCCGACATTGCCGCCGCCGATATAGCCTTTTTCGAGCACCGCGACATTGCGGATGCCGTGGTTCTCGGCGAGGTAGAACGCGGTAGCGAGGCCGTGTCCACCGCCGCCGATGACGATCACGTCGTAGGACGGTTTTGGCTCCGCTGCCCGCCAGGCGCGCTGCCAGTTCTTCTGGCCAGACAGCGCGTTGCGGAAAATCGAAAATGCCGAGTAGCGCGACATGCGTGCGGGCCTATCGAACGATCGGGCCGGCCGGCGTACGGGTAAGCACTTCGGCGCCCGCGTCGGTCAGAAGCACGGTGTTGGAGACGAAGTCGTCGCCGCGGCCGGTGCCCATCAGCCACGACAGGATGTGGAAGCTCATCCCGGTCTCGATCTCGAGGTCGGAATCGTGCCTCAAGCCGGTCACCGAATTGCCGCCGGTCCATGATGGCGGCTGTCCGGCGCCGACCAGGTAGCCGCAGTGATGGCGGCGATAGTGGGAAAAACCGGCCTCGTCGGCGACGGCTTGCCAGGCGGCGTAGACGTCGCGCGCTCTGGCACCGGGCCTGAGTGCCTCGACGACGGCATCGAACGCCCTGGCGGTCACCTCCGCCATCGCGGCGTCTTCGTCGCTGATATAGCCGATGCGGACGAGCCGGCCGAGCGGCGCGTGATAACGCGAGATGCAGCCGGACAGTTCGACGAAGACCGGCTCGCCCTTGCGGTAGATCCCGTCGCCCCAGGTCGTGTGCTCCTCGCCCAGGCGCTTGGCCGGGCGGATGAAAGGTCCGAAGCCCGGAGCATGACCGCCGGCGCGGATCATCGCCGCAACGCATTGGGCCGCAACCTCCTGTTCGGACGCGCCGTCCGAGATCGCGGCGATCGCGGCGCCGGCGGCGGCGTCGGTCACTTGTGCCGCCTGACGCATCAGTGCCTGTTCCTCGGCGCTCTTCACCCGCCGCATCCTGTCGACCAGCCCGGAAACATCGCTCCATCTCGCATCGGCCTGCGTCTGCAGTGCGACGGCAAGCCCATGGCTGAGGCCGGCCGTCCAGTATTCGAGGCCGATCCGCTTGCCGGACAGGCTGAGTTCCGCAAGCACCCGCGCGGCGAGGTCGGCCGCCGTTTCGCTGTCGGAATGGCCGCGGAATTCCGCTGCCGTCACCTGTTTCTCGATCGTCACCTTTTCCATCGAGCGGGTGACCAGAACAGGTTTCCCTTCAAGCGGGACGATCAGCAGGTGAGGGGCAAAATATCCCCAGTGATCGAGCCCGGTGAAGTAAAAGACGTTCTCCGGCGAAGCAAAGACCGCCGCGTCGAGCTCGCGCTCGGCCAGCGCCGTGCGAACCCTGATAAGGCGGCCGGCGGTTTCGGCTTCGGAAAACGGATTACGGTCCATCAGGCGTCCTCGTGCTGGTTACCGGTTTCGTTGCCGGCATGGTTCTTTCGTCAGTGACCGGCTTCCCGTCCGTCATTTCTCAGTCGATGACGATGAGTTCGCGCGCCACGTCGCAGAGGCGTTCGCCGCCGTGATCCGTGACGACGAAGGATTCCGATATGGCGATGCCGAAATCGTCGAGCCAAACGCCGGCCATGAAATGGAAGCACATCCCGGACTGCATCTCGGTGGTGTCGCCGGGACGAAGGCTTGCGGTGCGTTCGCCCCAATCGGGCGGGTAGGCGAGCCCGACCGGATAGCCGACGCGGCTCTCCTTCTTCAGCCCGTTCTTCCTCAATACTGCCTGCCAGGCGGCTTCCACCTCTTCGGCGGTGTAGCCGGGGCGCGCCTTCTCAAGGCCGGCGTCGACGCCTTCGACGATCGCCTTGGCCATGTCGACGATGGCTTGCGGCGGCTTGCCGAAATGTACGGTCCGCGTCAGCGCCGCATGATAGCGCCGCCGCACCCCGGCGATCTCCAGAATGGCGAGGCCGCTGTCCGGCAGCGGCGCGTCTGACCAGGTCAGATGCGGCGTGCTGGTGCCCTCGCCGACAGGCATCAGCGGACAGATCGCGGCATAGTCGCCGCCCGCTCCAGGCACGCCCATGATCTGTGCGTGATAGATTTCCGCAATGACATGGTTCTGCGGCACGCCGGGCCGCATTTTTTCTATGGCGCGTTTCATGGCGTGCGTGCAGATCGCACCGGCCTCGCGGATCAGCACCAGCTCGGCTTTGGATTTGATCAGCCGCGCCCAGTTGACGAGATCGTGGTTGTTGGCGAAGTGCGCGTCAGGCAGCCCGCTGACGAGATGGGCATGGCAGCGCGCGGTGTAATAATGCGCGTCCATTTCGACGCCGATGCGGGCGGTTCCCCAGCCACGCGACCGGATCAGCTGGGCGAGTTCGTCATAGGGGTGTTCGACGGGCTGCTGCACCAGCCGTTCCGAAAACGGCACGATGTTCTTCTCCGGCAGGCCGGTGGTCAGGCGTGCGCTCCTGGCATCCTGCGCCCTGCCGAACCAGATCGGCCGGTCTTCGTCCAGATGGACGAGCACGCATTGCGGAACATAGAACGACCATCCGTCATAGCCGGTCAGCCAGCACATATTGGCTGGATCCTGACAGATGATGAGGTCGAAGCCGGCCTTCTCCATGCGTGACTTCACGCCGGCCAGGCGCTGCGCATACTCCGCTTGCGTGAAAGTCCCGAAACCGCTCGCGCTCGCCACCGAAATCCCACCTACCGGTACGCTGGTTTTTCTTAAATTGTGCACAACTAAGGCAATATTTTTTGGTCTGCTATGGATTGTCACAGACTTTCTGTGGTTTTTATATCTTGGCTTGCACAATGTCTAGGGCAGTTGTATACGTCTTGGACGAGCAGGTGTCGACCTCGAAGAAGGCCGCGCCCTGGGAATCATCAGTCAGTTGTTCAATGGGAGAAAAGCATGTTCAAATCATCGATATCGCGCCGGATGGTCGTGAAAGCCGCCGCCTGCCTGGCGCTTGCCGCGACATCACTCACGGCGCTGCCCGCTTATGCGGAAACCACCCTCGAACGGGCCAAGAAGGACGGCTACATCCGCGTCGGCTTTGCCAACGAGGCGCCGTTTGGTTTCGCCACGCCTGACGGCAAGCTGACCGGCGAAGCGCCGGAGGTGGCCAAGGCGGTGCTCGCCAAGATGGGTATCTCGCAGGTTGACGGCGTGCTGACCGAATTCGGCTCGCTTATCCCAGGTCTCAAGGCCGGCCGCTTCGATATCATCGCCGCCGGCATGTTCATCAATCCGAAGCGCTGCGCCGAGATCAATTTCTCCGAGCCGTCCTACGGCATCGGTCAGGCCATGCTGGTGGCAAAGGGCAATCCGAAGGGCGTGAAGGACTTTTCCAGCTTCAAGGAAAACCCGGATCTCAAGCTCGCCGTTATGGCTGGCGCCGTCGAGGGCGGCTATGCCAAGGACGCTGGCGTCGCCGCAGGGCAGATCGTTGCCTTGCCCGACCAGTCCAGTCTGGTCGCCGCCGTCCAGTCGGGCCGCGCCGACGCTGCCGCACTAACCGCTCTTTCGATCGCCGACATGGCCAAGAAGGCCGACGGCGTCGAATCGACCAAGCCGTTCGGCGAGGTTGCCGGCAAGTCGGTGAAAGGCCATGGCGGCTTCGGCTTCCGCAAGGAAGACACCGATCTGCTGGAGGCGTTCAACGCCGAACTGAAGACGTTCCTCGGTTCGCCGGAGCACATCGCGCTGGTCGAGCCGCTCGGCTTCGGCAAGGACTACCTCCCAAACAAGACCACCGCGGAGCTTTGCGCGGGCAACTAGGTTCCCAACTGCTGGCGGCGCGAAAGCGCCGCCCCTTTTCCTGGGGGAATCCGCATGGGAATCCGGACGCTCGTTGCCATGCTGGCCGTCGCGCTTGTCGTGATCGGTGCCTTGGCAACACAGGAATCTTACAAAGTGTTTATGCCGGGGCTGCTGCAAGGCGCGGTCCTGACGATTGAGATCGCTATCCTCGGCAGCCTGCTGGCAATTGTCATGGGCGTGCTGGCGGCGCTGGCAAGGATGTATGGCCCGGCGCCGCTCAGATGGCTGGCCACGGTCTATGTCGAGATCTTCCGCGGCACGTCGGCGCTGGTGCAATTGTTTTGGCTGTTTTTCGTGCTGCCGCAATTCGGTGTCACGCTTGACGCATTTCTGGTTGCTGTCCTGGCGCTCGGCCTGAACGTTGGTGCTTACGGGTCGGAAGTCGTGCGCGGTGCGATCCAGTCCGTCGCCCGCGGACAGTGGGAGGCGTCTACCGCACTGAACATGAGCCGCCCCCAGATGTTGCGCCGGATCATCCTGCCGCAGGCTTTCGTCGCCATGATCCCGCCTTGGGGCAATCTGTTCATCGAGCTTTTGAAATCGACAGCGCTGGTCTCGCTGATCACGCTCTCGGACCTCGCCTTCAAGGCGCAGCAAATGAACCAGAACACGTTCAAGACCATTCCGATCTTCACCCTCGTCCTGCTGATGTACCTGGCAATGTCGCTGGTTGTGACCATCGGGATGCGGCTTCTCGAAAGGCGGGCATCGCTCGGACTGGCGCGGGGGAAGGCAGCATGATCTGGGACTGGGCATTTGCTTTTGAAATCCTGCCGGTGCTCGCCAGCGCCGCCATCGTTTCCATCGAGGCGACGCTGATCGGCTTTGCGCTTGCCGCCTCGCTTGGCCTGGTGCTGGCGGTCGTCCGCATCGCCGTGCCGTGGACCGGCTGGACGATTTCGGTGCTGGTCGAACTGATCCGGTCGACCCCACTGCTGATCCAGATATTCTTTCTCTATTTTGTTTTTCCGAAATTTGGCGTCGTGCTCGACGCCTTCACCGCCGGGGTGCTTGCCATCGGCATCCACTACGCAGCCTATTGTTCCGAAGTCTATCGCGCCGGCTTCGACAACATCCATCGCGGCCAGTGGGAAGCCTCGGTCGCGCTCAATCTGTCAGCCTGGACGACGTTTCGCGACATCATCATTCCGCAGGCGATCCCGCCGATCGTTCCGGCGCTCGGCAACTATCTGGTTGCCTTGTTCAAGGAGACGCCATTGCTTTCCGCAATCGCCGTGCTGGAACTGATGCAGACGGCCAAGATCATCGGATCCGAAACCTTCCGCTACACTGAGCCGATGACGCTGGTCGGCCTGTTCTTCCTTGCCATGAGCCTGGTTTCCGCTGCGCTCATTCGCTCCCTCGAAGGCTTGCTCAACCGGAGGACCATGCGATGACGGAACAACCGATGGTCCGCTTCGACAATGTTTCCAAACGCTACGGCGCGCTGACCGTTCTCGACGGGCTGAATCTGGAAATAGCACGCGGCGAGAAGGTCTCCATCATCGGGCCGTCCGGCTCCGGCAAGACCACGGTGCTGCGTATGCTGATGACGCTGGAGACGATCAATGACGGCGTCATCTGGGTCGAAGGCGAGCCGCTCACCCACATGGAGAGGAACGGCAAGCTTGTTCCCGCCGATCTCGCGCACATCCGCAAGATCCGCGCCAAGATCGGCATGGTATTCCAGTCGTTCAACCTGTTCCCGCACATGACGGCGATGCAGAACTGCATCGAGGCACCGATAACCGTGCTCGGCATGAAGCGGGCCGATGCCGAGGCGCGTGCGGCCGAACTGCTCGACATGGTCGGCTTGTCGGAGAAAAAGGACCACTATCCCTCGCAGCTTTCCGGCGGCCAGCAGCAGCGTGTCGCCATCGCCCGCGCTTGCGCCATGCGGCCCAAGATCATGCTGTTCGACGAGGTGACCTCGGCACTCGACCCCGAACTCGTCGGCGAAGTGCTTGAAGTCATCCGAAAACTCGGCAGGGAACATGACCTCACCATGCTGATGGTCACCCACCAGATGGGATTTGCCAAGGAATTCTCTGATCGCGTCTGCTTTTTCCATGCCGGCAAAATATGCGAGCAGGGGCCGCCAAGCGAGTTGTTCGGCGCCCCCAAGAACGAGCGGACGCGGCAGTTCCTGCACGCTGTCCTGGAGGCTGGATGACGCTTGAGACGGATGCCTCGCCGCTGGCCTCGACCGCTGCGCCGCCGCGTCCGCTTTCGGCGCGTGAGCGGTTCGAGCGTATCTACCGGATACTGCGCGACCGTATCTGCCTGCTCGACTACGCGCCGGGTAGCCATCTCTCCGAGGAAGAGCTTGCCCAGGAATTCCAGATCAGCCGCACGCCGGTTCGCCGTGTCCTGGCGCGCCTCGAATCCGAGGGTCTGGTTCAATCCGTCCATGGTGTCGGAACGATCGTCACCGACGTCGACATCGAGGAATTGCAGCAGGTCTATCATTTGCGCCTGGAACTGGCGCTCCTCGTCGGCAAGCTTTCGCCCATCCCGCGCACGGCGGACGACCTCGACCGGATAAGGGCACTCATCGCGCGCTGCGATTCCGATGTGCTCAATCCCGACCAGCGCGCTTTCCTGCGCCTCAACATGGATTTTTTCTACGAGCTCACGGCGATGACCGGCAACCAGCCGCTGCGCGAGATCAGCGAGCGCCTGTACTTTCAAGTCGCGCGCGTCGTCCTGAAGATGATGCCGCAGTTGGGCCTTGTCGAGGAGTTCACTGCGTTCCGCCGCGAAATGGAAGAGGTGCTTGCCGCCGCCGAGATCGGCGACTGGGAGTCCATCGGGCACATAAGGCGGGCTCATATCTCGATGAGTTTTCGCCGCATGATGCGTCATGCGGGCGAGGCCCACATGTCCGGCGGAACTCCGTAATTTACGCTCTGAATTCCCTCTACCGCCGGGCATGACTCGCCATGTCGGGGCTACGCCAGGTCGCGCCGGTTGCCGTTTGATCCGGCGAACGCCGGATCACGACCGGTGGACAGCGCTTCGTCGGCCGGCAACCAGCTTCAGCCAAGGCGCCAAATGGGAGGCGCTCATCAGCGAGTACATCATGACCATCCCGTTCAGCGGTGACGCATCTTGCGCCGCCGAGCAGATCATGTCGGCATCACCGGTAACGGCCGTCAGCAGCGCCATCATTGCGAAGGTTGGCGCGGCTGCCAGGGATAGCCAGTCGGCCGCGCCGCGGGCGGCGACGTTGTCGCTTGGGAAATCGGCAGATCCGCTGCCTGCCGGCGGCATCTTCTGCGTGTGGTTGGAGTGCAGTGTCATCGAACGTCAGCCCTGGCGGTACTCGTCGTGGCGGCGCCACCAGACGCCCGTCTCGTTACGCCCTCGGGGCGCGCGGTCGAGCCACTGATACATGCCCCAGAGGCCGTCCAGTCCGCGCGCATAGGTGGAATAGGCGTGGTAGACGACGCCGTCCTCGAGCACGAACGTGCTCATGCCTGGCCTCTCGCGCGTGTACGTGGCCATGTCTGTTCCGCTCATTGCAGCGAACGTCTCGGAGCCGTCGGCAGTCGTACGCGAGGGTATCTCGGCGAGAGGCGCCTCGCGGACATAGTTGTATTCGATGCCTTCGCGCTGCTGCTCCTCGGTGAACGAAACGTCGAAGTCGAAATTGAAGTCGCTGCCGTGTGAGGAGGCCCAGGGGAACGTCCATCCCATCCGCCCCTTGTACGCCTGCAGCTTCGCGAGCGGTGCCCGCGATACCGCCGAAAGCGTGACGTCGTGATTGGCCAGGTGGACGACGAAGCCGTCGAATCCATCCGCGATCGCTGAGCAGGCCGGACAGCCCGCCGTGTAATCGGGCCCGAACATGAAGTGGTAGACGAGGAGCTGCGAGCGTCCCCTGAAAAGGTCTGCCAGTGAAGCGCTGCCTTTGTCGGTCTCGAATCGGTAATCCTTATCGATCCGAACCCAAGGCAATTCCTGCCGCCGCCGCGCCACCTCGTCGCTTTGTCGCGTGAGCTCCTTCTCCGCCTTGAGCAGATCAAGCCGCGCTGCCAGCCACTCCTCACGTCTCCCGGTCCTGGGTGTCGGCATCGTTCTTCTCCTCTATGTTCTGTCCTCTATGTCCTGCCTCGTTGCACCTTCTTCCTACGGCGCGCTGGTTGTTGGTCCTGAGATAGATTAGGACCGGATTTCGAATGGTGAGAGTTACAAGTGTGACGGGATTCCGATGGACTCGCTGATCACCGCTGCGGCGCGCGCCCTTGCGACGGGTGATCCTCTCGGCGCTTTGAAGCGGGTCGCCCTGCGTGACGATGCGCCTGCGCTTGCGCTGCGCGGCATCGCGATGGCGCAGCTCGGCGATCTCGTTCGAGCAAAGGCTCTCCTCAAAAGTGCTGCGCGCGCCTTCGGTCCGAAAGAGGCAGTGGCACGCGCGAGGTGCGTCGTCGCCGAAGCCGAGATCGCGCTCGTCTCGCGCGACCTCGGCTGGCCGGCGAAGGCGCTCGACGCGGCGCGGTCGACGCTTGAAAAGCACGGCGACCACGTCAATGCCGCGCATGCGCGCAATCTCGAAGCTCGGCGCCTGCTCCTGATCGGACGCCTCGATGAGGCCGAGAGCAGGCTCGCGGGGTTCGACCCGACAACGCTCCCACCCGCGTCGAGGGCCGCCCACGAGCTGGTGACTGCGGGGATCGCGATACGCCGCCTCCGCACCAAGGCGGCGCGGGCTGCGCTCGCGCGGGCCGAGCACGCCGCCCGCCAGGCGGACATTCCAGCGCTGACGGTCGAGGTTGAAGATGCATCCCAGGTGATGAACACGCCCGCGGCGCGGCTGATCGCGCGTGGTGAGGAGCGCCCGCTCCTGCTCGAGGATGTCGAAGCGCTGCTGGCGTCGGGGGCGCTCGTCGTCGACGCCTGCCGCAATGTCGTGCGGGACGCCGGCATGATCGTCTCGCTGGCGACGCGCCCGGTCCTGTTCGCGCTTGCGCGCGCGCTGGGCGAAGCCTGGCCCGCGGACGTGCCGCGGAGCACGCTCGTCGCCCGCGCCTTCGGCGGCAAGCACGCCGATGAATCACATCGCGCCCGGTTGCGGGTCGAAGTCGGTCGGCTTCGGGTGGAGCTGCGGTCACTGGCAGATGTGAGCGCGACCAAGCGAGGCTTTGCGCTTAAGCCGCGCCGCCCACGCGATGTCGTGGTGCTGGCGCCGCCCGTGGACGAGCCGCATGCAGCGGTGCTCGCCTTCCTCGCCGATGGCGAGTCGTGGTCGAGCTCGGCGCTCGCAATTGCGCTCGGAGCCAGCTCGCGCACCGTGCAGCGATCGCTCGAGCAGCTTGCGGCAGCAGGCAAGGTGCAGTCGTACGGCCGCGGGCGAGCGCGCCGTTGGATGACCCCGCCCGTGCCGGGATTCCCGACAATCTTGTTACTCCCCGGCTCACTGTCGGGTTACTAATGTCGGGACAATTCAACAGATTTGAGCCTGGAGGAGAAGCATGAAACGATCTGCAGCCGAAGTCCTCCGCGAATATGGACCCTTTGCGGGTGTCGACCAGGTGGCTGGGGTTACGTTCGACGGTCAGCACGTCTGGTTTGCGTCAGGAGACAGACTGAACGCTTTGGATCCTGCGAGCGGGAAGGTGGTGCGCGCGATCGATGTCGCCGCGCACGCAGGAACGGCGTTCGACGGCCAGCACCTGTTCCAGATCGCCGAAGACCGCATCCAGAAGATCGATCCCAACACTGGCCGCGTGCTCGCCACGATTCCAGCGCCAGGTGGCGGCGGCGACTCCGGGCTCGCCTGGGCCGAAGGCTCACTTTGGGTGGGTCAGAATCGCGGTCGCAAAATCCATCAGATCGACCCCCAGACAGGGGCAGTTCTTCGCACAATCGATTCCAACCGTATCGTCACAGGGGTCACCTGGATCGACGGCGAACTCTGGCACGGCACCTGGGAAGGCGACGAGAGCGACGTCAGGCGGATAGATCCTGAAACCGGAAAGGTTCTGGAGAAGCTTGATATGCCGCCTGGAACAGGCGTGTCGGGGCTCGAGTCCGATGGTGGCGACCAATTTTTTTGCGGCGGTGGAAACAGCGGCAAGGTGAGAGCCATCCGCCGACCCAGGCGAGGCTCCACGAGCAAATAACCGAAGCGGCCCTCGCGGGCACGCTTTCCCCTTTGACGAACCGTCCGCCGGGAGCGGCAATCAATGCGGCGGACCGGATCGCTGGAGCCCTAACCGCTTCGGCTTGTCGCGGCGCTCGACGATGTAGATATGGTCAGCCACCAGGACCACATCGCCATTTTGGTTTATCACCTCGCAGCGCTCGATGATGCGACCCGACTCCGGCCGCTTCGGGTCGTCTTCCTTGGCCGAGATGGTGGTGCGGGTCTTGATCGTATCGCCGATGAACACCGGCTTGATGAAGCGCAACCTGTCATAGCCATAGGAGAAGGCGACCGGGTTTATGACGCTTGCCGTCAGTCCGACGCCGACCGAAAACACCAGCGTGCCATGCGCGATGCGCTGGCCGAACGGCGTCGTCTTCATGAACTCGGCGTCCATGTGGTGGGGAAAGAAATCGCCGGTATGGCCGGCATGAACGACGAAGTCGGTCTCGGTGATGGTGCGTCCGCTGGTCATGCGCGACGAGCCGATCTGGTAATCCTCGAAATAGATCGTCTGCTCCATATCAGGGCCTCGCCGCGATCGGTGTTGCCGGCGCCGCGCTCGATTGGTAGGCGGCCTCGACCAGTGCCATGGTGTTCCAGGCGTCCTCGACGGAACTGACAAGTTCGGCGTCGTCGCCTGATGCATAGCGCTGGACATTGGCCATGCGGCCGACAAAGGCGTCCGGAAACCACTCGCCGACGAGCGGCACCGTAATCCAGTCGGAGCCGCCCTTCGGATAGATTTCAAGAATATCAGGCTCGCCGCGCGGATAGTCGAGATTGAGTCCGAGCT
This sequence comes from Mesorhizobium escarrei, assembly GCF_935825525.1. Classification (GTDB taxonomy): domain Bacteria; phylum Pseudomonadota; class Alphaproteobacteria; order Rhizobiales; family Rhizobiaceae; genus Mesorhizobium; species Mesorhizobium escarrei. Next base: position 47,038 of record NZ_CAKXZT010000136.1, on the reverse strand, counting down.
TGAGATAGGCGGCGCCCTCGGTTCCGCAGATGCGGAACTCGCAGGCCTGGTGTTTTCGGCCAAATTTATGATCGTGATTGATCGACAGCGCACAGCGAACTGTATCGCCATAGTCGAGGATCGCGCTGGTGCGCGTTTGCGGAACCTTGTGGCCGGGATGACCGAGCGTCTTGGCGTGAACGCCTCTGGGATCGCCGAGCAATTGCCGGATCAGGTCGAGATAGTGGATTGAATGCATGGCGATCTCGACGCGCGGCGCCTTCAACAGGAACTCCCACAGCTGCCAAGGCGTGGCAAGCGCCAGCCAGGCGTCGAAATCGACCACCTCGCCCAGCCAGCCCCTGGCGATCGCATCCTTCAGCGCCAGCATCATCGGCGCAAAGCGGAGTTGGAAATTCACCGCCGCTTTCAGGTTTTTAGAGCGGCAGATTTCGAGGATCTCGGTCGCCTCGGTGAGATCGCTGCCCATCGGCTTCTGGATCAGCGCCACCGCACCGTCGGGCAACGCCCTGAGCACGCCGGCATGATGAGCCGGCGGCGTCGCCAGGTCGAAGACGACGTCCCTGGTCGCAGCGGCCTCCTCGACCGACCGGTAAGCGGCGACGCCCCATTTGGCCGCGAGTTTTTCCGCCTTGGCGTGGTCGGGATCGAAAAGCCCGGCGACCGGAAAGCCGGCTTTCGCATAGGCCGGGAAATGGGCGTCGCCGACGATCGAGCCGGCACCGAAAATCACGATCGGCGTCGGCTTCGACGGCTGCGCCCAGGACTGGGCGAGCGCGGCTGGGTCGAAAACGCCATCAGTCATGATGGAAGACTTCGTCCATCGATGCCCACCACTCGCCCTCCTTGCGGGTCGGTAGCGGCTCCTGGCAAGGCATGCACAGCGCCCACCATTCCTGCGTCCTGGGATCGGCGGCCATCTTGGCCATGTCGGCGACATAGTCGGTGCCGTGATATTCGAAATAACTGAACAGCAGGTGCTCCGGCTCCTTGAGGTAGATCGAATAATTCTTGATGTTGCAGGCGGAAATCATGGCCAGCACGTCAGGCCAGACGGCAGCGTGAAGCCGCACATATTCAGTGACCTTTTCCGGCTTGAGGCCGAGCACCATTCCCATCCGCTGCATGTCCGGCTCCCTATTTTTTTATATCGGTCGTGAATTCCGCGATGCTCTTCGCCTTGACGGCGTCCCAGTCCCAGTCGATGCCGATGCCGGGCTCGTCCGGCGCCAATGCGTGCCCGTTCTCGATGCGCATTTTCTTGGCGGTCAACTCGTCAAGCTGGGGAATATACTCGACATATCTGCCGTTCTGAACCGCGCAGGTCAGGCTGACATGCAGTTCCATCAGGAAATGTGGGCAGACCGGGATGTCGAACGCCTCGGCCGCATGCGCCACCTTGAGCCAGGGCGTGATGCCGCCGATGCGGCCGACATCGACCTGCACGATCGAGCAGCCGCCTTTTTGCATATACTCGCGGAAATGCCGGATCGAGTAGAGCGACTCGCCAATGGCGATCGGCGTCGACGTCGCATTCGACAGCCGCACATGGCCGTCTATGTCGTCGGCCGGCAGCGGTTCCTCGATCCAGGCGAGGTCGAGATCGCGCAGCCGCTCCGCCCGGCGGATCGCCTCGTCGACGGAAAAGCGCTGGTTGCAGTCGGTCATGATCTCGTAGGATGAGCCGACCGCCTGGCGCACCGCGGTCAGCCGGGCGAGATCCTCGGAGCCGTGCGGCTTGCCGATCTTGACCTTCGAGCCGCGAAAACCCTTGGCCTTGGCGGCAAGCGCGTCCTCGACCAGCGCCTCGGTCTCGATGTGCAGCCAGCCGCCTTCGGTCGTGTAGAGCGGACAGCGGTCCTTGGCGCCGCCGGCCAGCTTCCACAGCGGCAGGTTTTGCTTCTTCGCCCGGAGATCCCACAGCGCCGTATCGATGGCCGCGAGCGCGATTGCCGTGATCGCGCCGATCGTCGTGGCGTGGGTGGCAAATTCGAGCTCGTGCCAGATCGCCTCAATCGTGTCGGCGTCACGGCCGATCAGCCGCGGTGCAAGGTGATCGGCCAAGAGCCGCATCACCGAGGAGCCGCCGGTGCCGATCGTGTAGCTGTAGCCGGTGCCGACTGCGCCGTCGGCGTCGGTGATGGTGACGATCGGCGTTTCCTGGCTGACAAAACTCTGGATCGCGTCGGTGCGCTTGACCTTCGGCACCAGGTCGACCATGCGCAGTTCGATTTTTTCGATCTTTGCCATGACGTTAACCTCGCAATGTCTTGCCGGTATCGGCAGAAAACAGATGGGCCTGCGACAGGTCTAGACTCATCTTCACCCGGTCGCCTGGCTTTAGCGGCTTCGGGTTCAGCATGCGCGATACCCAGTCGCTGCCGTTGAATTCGGCGAACACCAGCGTCTCGTTGCCGAGCGGCTCGGTGACGGTCACCGGCAATTCCAGCTGATGGACGTCAACGTCCTCGCCGGAGCTGATGCCGTGTCCCGTCGGATAAATGTCGTCGGGCCTGAGGCCAAACACGACCTTGTCGCCGGTTTCGACATTGGCCTTGAACTGGCTGGGTAGAGGCAATCTCTCGCCGCTGGCGAACAGCAATTGTCCGTCGTCGACGGCTGCCTCGTGCAGGTTCATCGGTGGCGAGCCGATAAAGCCGGCAACGAAGCGCGTCTGCGGCCGGCGGAAGACCTCGTCGGGCGTGCCGACCTGCTCGATGAAACCGTCGCGCATGATGACGATGCGGTCGGCGAGCGTCATCGCCTCGACCTGGTCATGGGTGACATAGATCACCGTCGATTTTACCTTGGCGTGCAGCTTCTTGATCTCGGTGCGCATCTGCGTTCTCAGCTTGGCGTCGAGATTGGAAAGCGGCTCGTCGAACAGGAAGACGTCGGGATCGCGCACGATGGCACGGCCCATGGCGACGCGCTGACGCTGTCCACCGGACAGTTGTGACGGCCGGCGGTCGAGCAACTGGTCGAGGCCGAGAATGCCCGATGCCTCGGCGACGCGGCGATCCATCTCCTCTTTCGCGGCCCCAGCGATCTTCAGCGAGAAGCCGAGGTTTTCGCGCACGGTCATATGCGGGTAGAGCGCATAGGACTGGAACACCATAGAGATGTTGCGCGAGCGCGGCGGCAGGTCGTTGACCATGCGGCCGCCGATCTCGATGACTCCGTCGCTGATGTCCTCGAGGCCGGCGATCATGCGCAGGGTTGTCGACTTGCCGCAGCCGGACGGCCCGACCAGCGCAATGAACTCGCGGTCGGCGACCTCGAGGTCGATGCCGTGCACGACCGCCACTGGGCCATAGCTTTTGGTGAGTTTCTTGAGGGATACGGTTGCCATGTCAGCCTTTCACCGCGCCGGAGGTGAGGCCGCCGACGAGGTGTTTCTGGACGATGAAGGTAAGCGTGAGCGCCGGGATTATCATGACCACCGCCAGCGCGCACATGCCGCGCCAGTCGATGGTGAACTCGGCCGTATAATCGAGCAGCCCCACCGGCAGCGTCTTGGAGTTAATCGAGCGCGTCAGCTGGGAGGCCAGCGCAAACTCGTTCCACGACGTGAGGAAGGCAAAGATGCCGGCCGAAGCGATACCAGGCCCTGCAAGCGGAAACTCGACCTGCCAGAAGGCCTGCCAGCGCGTGCAGCCGTCGATCTGCGCGGCCTCGGCGAGGTCTTTCGGCACCTGCCGGAAAAAGCCGTCGATCAGCCAGATGGTGAAGGGCACGTTGAGCGCGACATAGACGAGGATCAGCCCAAAATGCGTGTCGATGATGCCGAGCCGCGCAAAGACGAAGAACAGCGGCAGCGACAGCGCAATGCCGGGCACCGTGCGCGTCAGCATCAGGCCGAGGAACATCGCCGACTTGGCACGGAAGCGGTAGCGGGCAAAGGCATAGCCGCCGGCCATGCCGATGGCGATGGCGATCACCGTCGAGGTTACCGAGATGATCAGCGAATTGCGGAAATAATCGAGCACCGGGATGCCGCCCTTGCCGACGCCGCTGAACATGGCGACGTAGGCGTCCAGCGAGAGATGCTGCGGGATCCACACCGGCGGCTTGGCCATGATCTCGACGGTCGGCCGCAGCGACGACAGCACGATCCAGATGCCGGGCAGACAGATGACCAGCATGGCCAGGAACAGCCCAACGCCGTGAGCGATGCCGAGCGCCTTGTTGCGGACGCGATGCAGGCTGTTCTGGTCCATCCTCACCACTCTGCCGCGATCTGCGTGCGCGCCGCGGCGAGCTTGCGGTAGAAATAAACGGTGAACAGGATCGACAGCAGGATCGAGAAATAGGCCATGGCGTTGGCCAGGCCCATTCTGGCATCGCTGTAGGCGGTGCGGGCGACCAGCGTCCAGACGAGTTCGGTGCGGCCGGCCGGGCCGCCGTCGGTCATGATCTTGACGATGTCATAGGCGCGCGCGACGTCGAGCGAGCGGATGGTCATGGCGATGAAGGCAAACGGCATGATGAACGGCCAGGTGACATAGCGGAATGTCTGCCACGGCGTGCAGCCGTCGACGCGGGCCGCCTCGACCGGTTCGCGCGGCATCGCCAGCAACCCGGCAAGGATCAGGATCGCGAACACGGAAGTCGACGACCAGATCTCGGCGGTGAGGATGGCGATGAAGGCGAGATTGCCGTCGATCAGCCACGGAATGGCGCGGTCGGTCAGGCCGAGCGCCTGCAAAGCGTTGTTCACCAGGCCGATATTGTCGTTGAACATGAATTTGAATTGGAAGCCGACGAGGATCGGCGAAAACATCATCGGGAACATCATGATGGTGCGCAGGACCCGCTGTCCGCGCGAGGCCTTCTCCACCAGCAGCGCCAGCCCGAGCCCGATCAGCATTTCCAGATTGAGCGCGACCGTCAGCAGCACCACGGTGCGGGCGAAGGCAATCCAGAAATCCCTGTTGGTCAGGATGTTGACGTAGTTGCGCGCGCCAATGAAGACCCAGAGTGTCTCGGGTTTGGTCAGCCGGAACGGCGTGAAGCTGGAGTAGAGCGAAAGCAGCAGCGGCAAGACCACCACCGCCGCCAGTACGATGACCGCCGGCAGCAGGAGCAGCAATGGCGGCGAGGGTCTCCAGCCTTTCATGTCGATCCGGTTCTGGTTGGTGCCCTGATGCTGGATGCCGCGATCGGCGAACGGTGATCAGACAAAGCGTATTGCGCATGGTTCAAAAAAATCGGGGGCGCCGCTCTTCGATAAGCGCAGTGCCCCCGCGGAAGATGTCAAAGCTTGCCGGCGTCTTCGAGGATCTGGGTGGCCTTGGCGGCAGCGTCGTCCAGCGCCTGCTTGGAGGTCTTGTCGCCGAGGATGGCCGCCTGCAACTCGGGATAGACGGCGTTGGAGATTTCGATCCATTCAGCTGTCTGCGGGACGGCGAAAGCGTGCTTTGCCTGTTCCTGGAAAGCCTCCAGCACTTCCGTCTTGTAAGGATCGCCGGCCGCTTGCTGGATGTCCCAGTCCCACACCGCGGTGCGGGTCGGCAGCGGTCCGCTTGCAGCTTCGAGCTTCTGGCTGTCCTCGTTGGTCAGGAACCAGACCAGCGACGCCGCAGGTTCCTTGCTGGCGCAGTTTTCGGTGACCGAAAATCCATGATGCCCCGACCAGCCCGTGCGAATGCCGGCCGAGCCCTTCGGCGCCACCTTCACCCCGACATTGCCGGCGACTTTCGAGGACTTCGGATCATTGAAAAACCCTGCCCAGCCCGGCCAGTCGAGGTTGATGGCGACGGTGCCCGAGGCAAAGCCCTGGCCGAGATCGTCCCAGAGATAGTTGGTGGTGCCGGCCGGCACCGCTTTGGCCTTGTAGAGATTGACGAACCAGTCGAGCGCCTGCACGCCGGCCTCCGAGTTGAAGGCGGGCTTGCCGTCCTTGTCGAGATACTCGCCGCCCTCGGCGATGAGCATCTCGTAGAAGCGGCCGTTGATCGCCTCTTCCTTGCCGGCGAACTGGGTGCCGTAAAAGTCCGGCGGGCTGGCGAAGAATTCGGCCTGCTGGGCAACTTCGTCCCAGGTGTCGGGCGGCACCAGTTCCTTGCCGTGTTTGGCCTCGTAAGCGGCCTTCTTGGCTTCGTCCTGGTAGAGGCTCTTCTGGTAATAGAGCGCCGAGACGTCGAACTGCGCACGCGGCAGCATCACCAGCTTTCCGTCGAGCGTCGAGGCCTTGATCGTCGACGGCACGAAGGCGCCGATCTCCTCCTTGGGCAGCAGCGCGTTGAGATCGGTGTAGATGTCAGGATATTGCGGCGCGAAGGACGAATGGTTCGAGCCGACGCACCAGTTGATGCTGCCGGACGCGATGTCCGACTTGATTTCCTTGTCAAGCTCGAAGTGGTTCTTCTTCGAGATCACGTTGACCTTGGCACCAGTCAGCTTTTCCCATTCACCGATGCGCGCGTAGAGCCCTTCATATTGCTGGCCGCCGATCAGCTTGGCGTCGATGGTGACGCCGTCGAATTTGCCGGGCAGGTCGGCAGCAAAGGTAGCGCTTGGGCCAAGTGCAAGCAGCGCCACGCCGGCCGTCAGGCCGCAAAACAGTTTCGTCATTTGGTATCCTCCCAAAGAGCCTGCGTCGATTCGTTCCGAGGTTTGATCGGCAGCTTCATTCATATACAAACAAAACATTTATAGGATCGTCAAGCCGAAAGTTCTTTCGGGCAATGCCGATATGCGTATATGACAAGAGAAATTCACTGGAGAAGCGCAATGGCAGAGGACGAGGACGATGACCGCTATCGTGCCCCTGCACTGGACAAGGGTCTCGACATTCTCGAACTGCTGGCTGGCGTCGATGGCGGCCTGACGCAGGCGGAAATCGCCAAGAAGCTCGACCGCAGCCCCAACGAGTTCTACCGCATGCTGGACCGACTGGTGCGGCGCGGCTATGTCACGCGGCCGGATGGCGACCGTTACTCGTTGACGCTCAAGCTGTTTGGCCTGGCGCAGCTGCACGCGCCCGTGCGCCGGCTGGTTTCCTACGCGACGCCGCTGATGCGCGAGCTTGCCGAAACCTCGCAGCAGGCAAACCAGCTTGTCGTCTTCGACCGCGGTTCCGCGGTCGTGATCGCGCAGCAGGAGGCGCCGGATTATTGGGGCATCTCGATACGCGTCGGCTCGCATATCAGCCTGTTCGACACCGGCTCCGGACATGTGCTGCTGGCGTTCCGCTCGCTGGAAGAGCGGCAGATGATGATCTCCGAACATCTGCGCAGCACCCACAAGCCGCCTCAATCGCCGGACTTCTTTGCCCGCCTCGAGCAAATCCGGCAACGCGGCTATGAAATGATGGCATCGATGCAGACTGCCGGTGTATTCAACCTGTCGGCACCTGTGCTTAGCTCGGACGGCAGGGCGATCGCCGCGCTGTCGATCCCCTACATAACTCTGATCAACGCACCCAAGGCGCCCGACATTACGAGGACGATAGAACTGTTGCTGGCAGCGACCGAAAAGCTGTCGCAGCTGGCCGGCTCGACCGCCAGGCAATAGATAAATTCTTATTTGAATGAAGAATTTCCCCGTGAGATGATCTTGAAGTCGCCAAGGAGGAGTGCGCCCCCATGATCTTCGATACCCATCTGCACCTGATCGACCAGTCGGCGCTGCGCTATCCCTGGCTCTCCGGCGTGCCGGCGCTCAACCGCGATTTCCCTTACGACGAATATGCAGTCCAGGCTCGCCGCACCGGCATAGAGGGCGCATTGCATATGGAAGTCGATGTCGATCCGGCTGACATCGAGGCCGAAACCAGCCATGTGAAAGCGCTGTCACATCAAAAGGACAGTTTGCTGCGCGGGGCGATCGCCTCCTGCCGTCCCGAAGAGCCGGGCTTTGCCGCCTATCTCGAGCGCCAGCGCGCCGATCCATTCGTCAAGGGTTTTCGCCGTGTGCTCCACGTCATGCCGGACGAAGTCTCGGAAGACGCGCTGTTTCGCGAAAACATCAAACGGCTTGCCGGCACGCAATTGACCTTCGATCTCGTCGTCCTGCCGCACCAAATCCCCAAGGCGATTGCCCTTGCCGACCTCGCGCCGGACGTGCAGTTCGTGCTCGACCATTGCGGCGTGCCCGACATCAAGGGCAGCAGTGAGCATCCCTGGCGCGAGCATATCGCGGAGATTGCGCGGCGCCCGAACGTCGTCGGCAAAATTTCCGGTGTGGTCGCCTATGCGGACGTTGGATCGTGGACTGTCGAAACGCTGCGTTCCTATGTCGAGCACACCATCCAATGCTTTGGCTGGGACCGGGTCGTGTGGGGCAGCGACTGGCCAGTCTGCACGCTTGGCGGCGGACTTGCGACCTGGATTGCGGCAACGCACGCGCTGCTTGCAGGGACCAGCATCGATGAACGGCAAAAGCTGCTCTCCGCCAATGCGAAGCGGCTTTGGCGTTTGTAAGCGGCTTCAGATCGTCGCCGACACGTGCCTCTCGCGGTCATAGAGCGACACAAGCAGCACGATCACCAGGCCAAGTGCAGCCTGCACGGTCGACGGCCGGAAGCCGAGGGCCGATCAGCAGCGTGGGTTGCCGCGGATCAGACCATGTTCTCCTCCATCTAAGCTGTTTCAGGATTCTCCACCGGCAGCGCCGGGTGCCGGGAAACTCTCCACAAACAGGCGATTGAGATCGGCAACGACGCGGCCGGCATCATGCTTTTCGGTCAGGCCGAGATTGATGCGATCGGACGCGGCCTGCTGGAATGTCATGTAGCCATCATGGCGCGGCCTGACGCAGGCGCCCTCGAGCGTGGCGCGGGTGTCGTTGTAGAAATTGCCGGCGGCTGCGTTGACGGCTGCATCGTCCCAGGCTGCCGCATGGCCGGGCTGGCCGCCGGCCGACGCATAGGGGCCGCGCTGTACCTCGCCGCTGGCGATCCAGTAGGCAAAGTCGATGGCCGCCTGCTTGGCCTTCGAAAAGGCCGACACGGCAATGCCGGTTCCGCCGAGCGCCGAACCGACCGGACCGGCATTGCTCGCAGCCGGAATGTCCGCGAAGGCAAGGCGGTTGCTCCGAAAGCCGGCGATGGCATAGGAGACATAGCCATAGATCAGCGGCGCGCAGGCGATCCGTGAGCCGGACCTGGCCATTTGCTCCAGGATGTCGATCGGATCCATGCCGAGGCAGGCCGGATCGATGAGAGCCGCGATCTCGCGCATCATCTCGAAAACACGGCTGCCCATGTCAGGGTCTACGTGGTCGTCAGGCTCTTCGGCGGCTGGTCGGCCGAAATTGCCGGCAAGCGTGTAGAACACCATCAGCGAATGCGGCGGCCTGAGCGGCAACATCACGCGATCTTGCCGCGCCAGGTCGAGCACGCCGGACCAGTTCGCCGGGGCGGCGGAAACCATGTCCGGCCGCCACGCCTGCACCTGGCTCGCCGTGTCGATCGGAAACGCCCACTGCCGGCCCTGCCAGTTGTAGCTCGGATAGGACCGGCCGACGCTGCCCGCCGCCAGCGCCGCGCGTTCCGCTTCGCGGCCCGCGACGTCGAGCGGCACCAAACAGTTCTCGGCGGTGATCTGGCCGACATGCGGATGATCGATGACGATCAGATCGTAGGCACGGGCCAGTTCTTCGACCGGAAAGGATTCGAAATCCTGCAGCGAGCGCTTGTCCCATTCAACAGTGACGCCGGTGCGCTGCTTCCACAGCGCCGAACAGGCGACCATCGGATCGTAGCCGCGCGGATGGCTCCAGGTCATGCCTTTGAGCATCACGTCGCTCACAATCCGAACTCCTTGCGGATCTTTGCGCTGTGCTCGCCGATCAGCGGCGCAGCCCGGTCGACCTTGGCGCGGACGCCATCGACCCTGAGCGGCGAGCGCGTGGTGAGGATCGAGACGTCATCCTCGCGCGTCACCGTCTGCAGCATGTCGAGCACCTGGAAGCCTTCGCTGGCCATCATTTCCGGCCAGGTCAGCACCTTGGCGCACCAGATGTCGGCTGGCTCGAGGATGGCAAGCCATTCGTCGACCGTCTTCGTCGCGATTTTTTGCGCGATGATCGCCTTGATCTCGTCGCGGGCGGTGAACCAGGTCGACGGCTGATCGCGAAAGGGCGCTAGCTCTTCGAGCGCCAGGAGGTCGGCCAGCTTCGGGATCGGCGACATAGCGATCGCCAGATAGCCGTCCTTGGCCGGATAGACGCCGTAAGGCGCCGACAGATAGGCATGGGCGCTGCGGAAGGCCGATCGCCGCGGCTGGCGGCGTCCGTCATTGAGATGCGTGGTCAGCACTTCGAATTGGAAGTCGACCAACGCTTCGAGCAGGCTGGTCTCGACATGGCTGCCCGTGCCGGTCACGCCGCGCCGCACCAGTGCGGCAAGGATGCCCTGCGCGGCGGCGGAGCCCGCCAGCATGTCGGCAATCGCCAGGCCGAAGGGCACCGGCCCCTGGTCCTCGTCGCCGTTCAGCCACATCACGCCGGAGCGGGCTTGCGCCAGCAGATCCTGCCCGGGCCGCTTGACCCAGGGGCCTTCCTCGCCATAGCCGCTGATCGAGGCATAGACCAGGCGCGGATTGATCTTGCGCACCGCCTCGTAGTCGAGGCCCAGGCGCTCGATGACGCCGGGGCGGAAATTCTGGATCAGCACGTCGGCCTTGGCCAGCAGGCCGCGCAGCGCCGCAAGGTCGGCCTCGTCCTTGAGGTCGATGGCAAAGCTTTCCTTGGCGCGATTGATGGCGTGAAAGATTGTAGAGTCGCCGCCGATCTCGGTGTCGCTGAGATAAAGCCGGCGCGACAGGTCACCGCCATCCGGGCGCTCGATCTTGATGACGCGGGCGCCGAGGTCGAGCAGTCGCAGCGAGCAGTAGGGCCCGGACAGGAACTGGCTCATGTCGACGACGACGAGCCCGGTCAGCGGCAATTCGGCAATGGCGGTCATTGCCTATTTCTCCGTGCCGGTGAAATCGGCCGGATTGCGGTACTTCACCGTCTGCAGGTGCTCGCAATAAAGCACAAGCTCTCCTTCACCCTTGAAGACTTCGTAGCTGGCGCGGATCAGCCCCATCTCCTTGTATTTCGGTTTCTTGTCGAGGTTGGAGCGGATCGAATAGATCGTGTCGCCGATGAACACCGGCTTGATGAAGCGCAACTTGTCATAGCCATAGGAAAACGCGTTGACGCAATTGGTGGCAACGAGGCCGAGCCCGGCCGAGAATACGAACGCGCCAGCGACCAGGCGCTTGCCGAAAATGCCTTCCGTTTCGGCGAACATCTGGTCCTGCACGTAAGGGTGGATATCGAGCACCAGCGCGTTGAAAAGGTGGCTGTCGCCCTCGGCCATAGTCCTGCGCAACGAGCGGATTTTCTGGCCGACCGGCCAGTCTTCATAGAACCAGTTCTCCGCGTTCCAGACGGGGAGATCGGCATGGTCCTTCGGCATGTTGGCGGGGTGCGTCGACGCCACGCCAACCGTCGGCGCGAAACAAGTCATGGCAGCATCCATTGGAAGCACGGATCATTCGTCCAGACGCGCCGCGGACCAGTGAACTGCATGATCGATCCTCCCGTCAATCTTCTTTTGTGAATAGTCTTTTCACATATGGGGTTGTGACGCAAGCTAGTCTCGGCGAAATCGTGCGTTGAAAAGCCATCGGTCTTCTTCCAGCAGCGAGCGGCCTGCACGATCCTGTGATTTCGGCTGAGCCATCAGCGTGGTAGCTTCCAGTCGTTTCCGCTGCGGAGTCGCCATGCGTGCCAAGCTCCTAGAAATCACCCTCGCTATGCTGCTGCTGGCTGGCGGCCCTTCAGCCGGCCATGCGCAAGTGGCCGAGCGGCCGTCGCCTTCGGGCGGCGTTCTGTCGCTGCTTCCGCCTCCGCAGATCTCAGATCATTCGATCGTGATCGCGGGACGCACGCTCAACTATCAGGCAAAGGCCGGCACTCTGTCGTTGCTATCCGGCAAGGGCGACGTCACCGCGGAAATCTTTCATGTCGCCTACACGCTGCGTCCCGAGCCAAGCCGGGAACCTGATCCCCGGCGCCCGATCACTTTCGTATTCAACGGCGGTCCCGGAGCAGCTTCCGCCTATCTGCACCTTGGCGCGCTCGGTCCACGCGTGATGGCGACAGCGGCCGATGGAAGTTTTCTCCCACCGCCGCAGCGGCTTTTGGACAACGCGAACACCTGGCTCGACATGACCGACCTGGTCTTTGTCGACCCCGTCGGCACCGGTTACAGCCGCGAAGCACCCGGCACCGAAGCACGCAGCTTCTGGGGCGTCAACCAAGACGCCGCCGCGATGGGCGCATTCATCCGGCTCTATCTGGCACAGGCGGGCCGCACAGCGTCGCCGGTGTTTCTTGCCGGCGAAAGCTATGGCGGGTTTCGGGCGGCACTGCTCGCCAAGACGCTCCAGGATGACATCGGCATCAGCCCTCGCGGCATCGTGCTCATCTCGCCGGCGCTCGAATTCACGCTCGTGCGGCCCGACGAGTTCCAGCCGCTTCACTGGGCGCTTGAGCTGCCGTCGCTGGCGGCGGTGCGCCTGCGCAGCGAAAGCGTCACCGGTTCCGAGTTGCAGGAGCGGTTGGCCGATGTCGAACGCTATGCGCTTGGCGACTATCTCGTCGCGCTTGCCAGCGGGCTCGAACAGGGCGGGCGTCTGGCGAGCCCGCGCGTTGCCGAAATCACCGGCCTGCCGCTCGAACTCGTCAAACGAAACTTTGCGCGCATTCCCACCGGGCTCTTCGCCAAGGAGTTTGCGCGGGCAAGGGGCAATGTTCTCAGCGTCTATGACGGCACGATCGAAACGGCAGACATTTCCCCGGAAAGTCCAAGGCCCAGGGGTCCTGATCCGGTGCTCGACCGAAGCGTGCCGGCGCTTACTTCCGCCTTTGTCAGCTATATCAGTGAGGAACTGAAATTCCGCACCGATCTAAGCTATCGGCTTCTCAACCGTGAAATCAGCGGCAATTGGGATTACGGCACGAGCCCGACGCGTCAGGGCTATGTCGGCGTGATGGATGACCTTCAACAGGCGCGCGTATTAAATCCCGGCCTCGGCGTTTTGATCGTCAACGGCTACACCGACCTGGTGACACCCTATCTGGTGTCGCGCTACCTTGTCGGCCAGGTTCCTTCGCTTCCTGGCGCAAAGCCCATCCGCGTCGAGCTTCTGGAAGGCGGCCACATGATGTATTTCAGGCCGGAGAGCCGGCGCGCCTTGAGGGAGGCCGCGTCCGAGCTTTACCAAGCGCCGAAATGAAACGGTTGAAGCCGGGTTACAAGAGACAAATCCGCTTCGTCGCATGAGCGGCGGATGACGCAACACGAACCGGCGAGACGAGCAAGTCGATGACATCTCAGCCTGCAGAACTGACCTGGCTCAACCCGCCACCGCATCATGATTTCGGCGACAGCTCCGTGCAGGTGCAGACCGGCAGGGAGACCGATTTCTGGCGCGAAACTTTTTATGGCTTCTGGCGCGACAATGGCCACTTCCTCTACCGGCGGGTCGAGGGGGATTTCAGCGCCGAGGTCACCGTCAAGGGGGACTACAAGGTGCTCTATGATCAGGCCGGTTTGATGGTCCGGCTGAGCGAGACGCACTGGGTCAAGGCCGGCATCGAGTTCACCGACGGGCTCGCCTATTTTTCCGTCGTCGTCACCAATGATGCCTCCGACTGGTCACTGGTCAGCATCCCGGCCGGTCCGGACGGCGTCAGGATCCGGCTTACCCGCCATGCCGAGACAATCCGTGTTCAATATCTTGATGCTTCCGACCATCGCTGGAAGCCGGTGCGGCTAGCCTACTTCCCGCCCTCGAAAATAGCCGATGTCGGCATGATGTGCTGTTCGCCGCAACGTGAAGGTTTCGAAGTCACATTCAGCGATTTTTCGGTTGGCCCGGCGATCTCGAGAGAACTCCACGACTAGAATAACGCGTGCTGTCAGCGGATCGGGGTGCCGCTTTCACAAAGCACTGTTCCGACAGGCGAATTGCGCGGTCGAAGAAGCTATCGGGCATTCGCCTCATCCCGGTCGAACTTGAAATCGGCGGGAAGGCGGCCGCGGAAGGCGCGAAGCCGCTTCAGCAATTCCTCGCGCGGCAGGTTTGCGCGCGACGCCGAGTCGTCGGACATCGGCGACATGGATCTCAATCTCATCGCCTTCCCTGAGTTCGAGGGCCTCGACCACAACGGCAGGAAGACGGATGGCGAGGCTGTTGCACCACTTGGCGACCTTCATCACACTCTCCTATGTATATGCGCCATGATATGGGCGCTGCCCAGGCGGCCGACCTTCTGGCCGGCCGATCCAGGCACATCCGTCAGCCCGGGTGCTTGAAGGTTTCGCCAAACCAGTTCCGCCACTTAGGCTCGCCCTCCGCGGCGCGCTGCTTGGCGTCGTCGCCGTAAAGATACAGTGCCATGCTGGCGTTTGCGCTGCCATCGGTATCATAGGTTCCGATCAGGGCGATGCCGGGAGCAGGCGCATTCAGGCGCAGCACGATGAAGCGCTGCTTGTCGTCCTGCCGCACGCGTTCGACTATGCCGGATAGTCTCGCCGGCTGTTGCGGGCCATTCCGCTCCTCGCCGACATTCGCGCCGGCCAGACCGAGCGTCTCGGTGAGCCGCCTCCAAGTCGAGAGCTGGTCGACCTCCGAGTTGGCCATGACGCTGAAGCTGGCGGCCTTTTCGCCGGCGAAGTGCGACAGGTAAACGCGCAGCACCTCGAACAAGCCGGGCCAGCCGCTCTCGAATCCTTCCAACTGATCGTCCCAGTCGTCGGTCGAGGCAAACAGCGAATGGACCATGCGAACAACGCAACGATCACCCGACCGGCTGGTCACAGTGATCTCCGTTGCAACAGGCGGCGCGCCTTCGCTCCACTCGCGTTCGACATAGCCGAAACGGAACGGCGGCTCCCAAATCGTCACTTCGCCGGTGGAGGCGCCATTGGGACCCAAGTCGAAATGAAGCCTGCCGCCGACATGCTCGTCGATCGTGGTTTTTGTGAACCAGGCAGTGTTGCCGGGACCAGTCGCAATTGCCCGCCAAACCTGCTCGGGTGTGCCGGGCGTGACGAACTGCATCTCGACCCAACGCTTTCCGGTTTCGTCTTTCTTGATTGGCATGGAAACTCCTTTCAGGCTTTGGCTTCGCGGGGTCGGGGTACGACGCCATTACTGGCCAACAGGCGGTCGTTGGCGCGTCCCGATCGACCGCATAGGACCCAGCGCTGCCGGTGAGATGACATACGACGATGCAAGTTGCGACCATCGGCGGCGTTCGACCGCACCATTGGCGTTCCTCCGCTGGCTCGACCAGCTTGCAGTCTTCCAGCGCCGCGAATGATACTTCACTCTTTGCCGCGTGAGGCCGAGCCGACTAGCAAGCGAAGCGGCCGATGCAGGTTCCGCAAGCTCCTGGAGTAAGCGGGTTTTCATGGAGTCCAGGGCCAGCGCCGCTGCCGGTATCTCAATGACGTCAAATTCAAGCACACTCTTTTTTCGCATTGACAAAATATTTTGTCAATGCGGGCGGCTATGGCGCATCGTTGCCTTTTCGAGCAAACGGCGCGCCCTGACGCCTCCGTTCTGCCCGGTCTAATCCCGGAGCAGATCGAACATCAGTTTGAAGAAGCGGTCTGCATCGACTTCGTGCGCGATGCGGGCATTGTCCTTTTCGCCACGGTCGCCCCAGAAATCGGCAACGGTCGCGCCGAATGCGTAGGTGCCCGACAAGTTGACGCCGATATGGGCGGGACGCGTGCGCACCAGCGTTGGGTCGATGGCCAGCGCCAGAACCAGGGGGTCATGCATCGCCCCGCCGACGCCCATCGAGTTGCGGTGCAGCTTCTCGTAGAACAGCAGCCAATCGTTGACGAGCCGGCCGAGCGGCGTGTCAATCGTCGTGAGCTCGGCATATTGCGGCGCCTCGATCAGCACCTGCATGGTGACATCGAGGCCGACCATCAGGATCGGCACACTACTGTCCAGGACGATCTTCAGCGCCTCCGGGTCGCAGAAGGCATTGAACTCGGTTGGCGTGATGATCTCGCTCTTGCGGTAGAACACGCCGCCCATCCAGATCAGTTCCTTGATCTTGGGCAGCACGTCGCGATGTTTGAGAATCAGCAGGCCGATATTGGTCAGTGGGCCGGTAGCGACCACCAGGATCGGCTCGGGCGAGGCGCGTAGCGTGTCGGCGAGGAAATCGACCGCATGCTGCTTGACCGGTTTGATCGTCGCCTGCGGCAGGTAGGGCGAGCCTTCGAGACCGCTTGGCCCGTCGGCGGTGCCGAGCACTAGGGGCCGCGCCAGTGGACGGTGGCAACCCTGCGCCACCGGCACGTCGCCGGCGCCGATGAACTCGAGGATGCGCAGCGTATTGGCGGTTGTCTTCTCGACCTCGGCATTGCCGCAGGTCGTGGTGACACCGAGCAGTTTGATGGCTGGCGAACGATGCGCCATGACCAGCGCGATGGCGTCATCGTGACCCGGGTCGCAATCGAACAGGATGGGAGTTGCAGTGGTCATCGTATCGTCCCTCACGCCGCCCTCTCGTATTGCGCGACGGTCTGCTTGAACATGTTGAGGAAGCGGCGGCCGTCGAGACCGGTGCAGATACGGGTGGTCTTCGGTCCTCCGCCGGGCAGCAATTGCCGGCCGCGATAGGCGACGGTTTGTCCGCGCGCGAGGCGCCCGTCCAGCACAACGTCGACGAACAGCGGCTCGGTCATCGTGGCAAGGCCCGGATCGAAAGCCAGCGCGACGGTGATCACGTCGTCCATCGGGAACCCGACAAGGTCGAAGAATTCGCGCCAGATGTCGATGTAGATCGGAAAGCTGTCGGCGATCATCTCGAAAACGGGATTGTCCTTGGCGCCGGCCTGCATGTCCGCGAGGTCGTCGCGCGTCAACATCGAGGCGGCGACGCGGTTGTCCTCGCATATGTCGAGCGGCACGAGGATCTTGTCGACATCGGCGTTCAGCACGATGCGCGAGGCTTCCGGATCGGCCCAGATGTTGTATTCCGACAGCGGCGTGATGTTGCCGGGCGTCTGAAAATTGCCGCCGAGCACCAGCAGGCGCTTAAGCGCCTCCGTCAGCCGGGGCTCCTGCAGCAGTGCCATCGCTGCATTGGTCAGCGGCCCGGTCGTCACCAGCGTGATCTCGCCGGGATTGGCCATGACCGTTTCGATAATGAAGTCGACCGCGTGCCCCGGCGTTGCCTGGCGCGACGGCGCCGGCGCCGGGGGATTGAATTTCTTCAGGCGGTCGCCGAAGCGCGCCACGAGCCGCTTTTCGAAGTGAACCGGCGCTTCCATGTCGGCCTTGGCGTTGCCGACGATCGGTCGCCACGCGCCGGCGTGAACCGGGATGTCGTCGCGCCCGGCAACCGCCAGCGTGTTGAGGACGACGTTGGTGACCTGCTCGATCGGGCCAGCCGCACCCGTCACGGTGGTCACGCCTTCGAGCCGGAGGTTTGGATTCGCCGCGGCAAACAGCACGGCGAGAATGTCGTCGCCGGCAGAATCCACGTCGAGGATTATGCGTTCCATGGAGGTTTCCTTCATGAGGGATGTTTGCTGCCCGGCTCGGTGCTTTTGTCTGCCGACAGCAGTTTCTGCATCGACGCCAGCGTCTCCATGATGATCTTTGGTCGCGCGCGATAGGAGAGCGCAAACAGCGCGGTGAGCGCGACGACGTAGGGGACGGTGAGAACCAGATAGGACGGATAGCCGAATGTCTGCAGGCGCAGCGAGAAGGCGTCGGCGAAACCGAACAACAGGCAGCCGGCCAGCACCTTGAGCGGATCGCCGTTTGAGAAAATCAGGATTGCCACGGCCATGAAGCCACGGCCCGATGACATGTTTTCGGTGAACATGGTTATGTAGCCGAGCGACAGATGCGCACCGGCCAGCCCCGCCAGCAATCCGCACAGCAGCGACGCGATGTAGCGGACGCGGGTGATCGAGATGCCGAGCGCCTCGGCGGCTTCGGGCTTCTCGCCGACGACGCGGATATAGAGTCCGAGCCGGGTGCTGTTATAGAACAGGACCAGCAGCGGCACCGCGATGAACGCGACATACACGATCGGTGTGAAGCCGGAGATCAGCGATGCCCATGAGCCGAGAAGGTCGCGGGCGCCGGGCAGTTGGACTTTCGGCAGGCCGACGATGCCTTGACCGACGATGGAGCCTCGCGTGCCGAAAATCGCCTTCATCAGCGAGATCGTCATGCCGCCGGCAAGGATGTTGAGCGCCAGTCCAACGACCACTTCATTGGCGCGGAAGCTCACCACCAGAACCGCAAAAACCAGGGCAAAGGCGAGCGCCGCCGCGACGCCACAAGCGACCCCCAGCAGCGCGGAACCTGTCCAGATCGAGCCGAGGACGGCAAAGAAGGCGCCTGCCAGCATCTGCCCTTCAAGGCCGATGTTGAAGATGCCGGCTTTGGTGGTGAATGAGCCCCCGAGCGCGACCAGAAGGATGGGCGCGGTGGTACGAAGCGTCGCTGCGATCAGCGCGACGTTGACGAGCTTGTCTAGAATTTCCATCGCCGCTCCCCAGCCTGGCTGTCGCCGCGGCGCCTGACCAGAGCCTGGGCCGATACGCTGAGGATGATCAGCGCCTGGATCACGGTGATGATCTCGCGCGACGCGCCGGTGTCGACCTCGAGCAGCAGCGACCCGTTGCGCAAGGCGCCGAAGAACAGCGCCGTGAAGATGGTGGCGACCGGCGAGCCATTGGCGAGCAAGGCGGCGATCAGCCCATCGAAGCCGAAACCGGGAGCGAAGCCTTCCATGAAGCGATGATGGACGCCGAGCGTCTCGACCCCACCGGCCAGTCCGCCTACGGCGCCCGAAAGGAGCAGGACCACAAAGCCCTGCCATTTCACGTTGACGCCGCCATATTCGGCAAATTTCGGCGCCGAGCCGACCATCGTCACGCCATAGCCCCAACTGGTGTAGCGGAAAACCAGTGCGGCGCCGATCGCCAGCACCAGGCCGATGACCAGGCCCCAGTTCAACCGCGAGAAGTCGAAGATTCCCGGCAGATAGGCTGTCGGCAGGATCGGCGGCGTCTCCGACCAGCCACCTGGTCGCTTGAACAGAAAGATCGTGAAATAGGAGGTGAGCAGCACCGCGACGTAGTTCGACAGGATCGTCGAGACGACTTCGTTGGTGTTGTAGCGGGCACGGAAATAGGCCGGGATAGCGACCCACGCGGCGCCCGCCACGACCGCCAGTGCCAGCGCCGCCAGCATGTGAATGCCCGCGGGCAGCGGAAAGGCGAAGCCGACCCAGGCAGCAGCGAAGCCGCCGAGGAAAAGCTGACCCTCGATGCCGACGTTGAACATGCCGCCGCGCAGGCCGACGCAAGCAGCGACGCCGCAGATCAGGATCGGCGTCGTCTGCAGCAAGGTCCCGGCAATCTTTGCCTGGTCGCCGAAGGCGCCGCGCAACAGCGTCATGAAGACACGGACCGGGCTCTCACCGACCATGAGGATGATGATGGCGCCCATTATCAGCGCCACGGCGACTGCAATGATCTGACCGGAAACGGCACGCAGGCGGTCGTTCATCATAGAGACTCCGGCATCATGTAAGCTCCGGCATCACGCAGGCTCCGTGGCGAATTCCGGCACGGCCACGCCTGCCATCATCATGCCGATGCGGTCCTCATCGGCATGATCGCCGGCGACCTCGCCCATGATCCGTCCGTTGAACATCACCAGGATGCGATCGGCAAGGGCGGCAAGTTCGTCGAGCTGCACGGAAATCAGCAGAATTGCGCGTCCGGCAGCGCGCTGGCGCATGATCTCGTCATGAATGGCTTCCTGCGCGCCGATGTCGACGCCGCGCGTCGGCTGATCGATCAGCAGGAAGTCGGCGCCGTTGGTGAACTCGCGCGCCAGCACGACCTTCTGGATATTGCCGCCCGAAAGCCGCTTGACGGCATCGCCCGATCCTTGCGCGCGAATATCGAAATCCTTGATCAGCTTGGAGGCGTTTTGGCCGATGGCGTTCCAGTTGAGCACGCCGCCGCGGCTCCATGGCGCGCGGTGCTGGCGACCCATCAGCATGTTTGCCGCAATCGATGCGTTGCGATCGACCCCGCGCACCATCCGATCGCCTGGAACATGCGCCAAGCCGGCCGCGCGAATTTCGGCAGGGGAGAGAGCAGCGAGGTTCCGGTCCTTCAGTCGGGCAACGCCATGGCTTGCCGACCGTAGGCCCGAAAGCACCTCTGCCAGTTCCGTCTGGCCATTGCCGGCCACGCCGGCGATCCCAACTACCTCGCCGGAGCGGACCTCGAGGTTGACGTTGCGCAATGCCGGCAACCGCCGGTCGTCACGCGCCCATAATTCCTTGACCTCGAGGACCACGTCGCCGTGCTGCGGTTCGCGCGGACGGCGATCGAAGCTGACCTCGCGGCCGACCATCATGCGCACCAGTTCGTTCTTGCTGAGCTCGGCCGTCGGGCGGGTCGCCACCTTCTTTCCGTTGCGCAGCACTGTCACAGTGTCTGAGACCTCCATCACCTCTTCCAGGTGGTGCGAAATGAAGATCACCGTCATACCCTCCGCCACGAAACTGCGCAGCGTCTGGAACAGCTCACGGCTCTCCTGCGGCGTCAGCACCGCCGTCGGCTCGTCGAGGATGATGGTGCGCGCACCGCGCACCAGCACCTTCAGGATCTCGATGCGTTGCTCTATGCCGACCGAGAGCAGTCCGACGCGCTCGGTCGGGTCGACCCGCAGCCCGAAACGCTCCGCCAGTTCGCGCGTGCGCGCGATCTGCGCGGCGTGGTCGATGAGCCCATGACGGCGGATCTCCATGCCGAGAAAAACATTGTCGGCGACCGAGAGCGAGGGAACCAGCTTGAAGTGCTGATGCACCATGCCGAGACCCGCTTTGATGGCGACGGCGGGATCGGCCACCACTGTCTCCTCGTCGTTCAGCCGGATTGAGCCTTCGTCGGGTTGCAGGAGGCCGAACAGTATGTTCATCAACGTCGTCTTGCCTGCGCCGTTCTCGCCGATGACGGCGTGGATTTCGCCCCGGCGCACGGCAAGGTCGACGCCGTCATTGGCAACGAATCCCCCGAAACGCTTGGTGATGCCCGTCAACGCGACGGCCATCCCGGCAACACCGGCGCCGACAGCATTGTTGCCGGCATTGTGGAGGGTCGAAGACCCCAACGCGTTCGACACCTTGCTTCTCGCAAATTGGACGCTGATCCGTCGCGGCAAGCCGCGGCGGATCAGCGTAGCGCTTTCCTGGGAGGATGCGCGGTTGTTCTCTTACTTCGCCTTGGCGATCTCGATCTTGCCATCGAGAATGGCCTTCTTGATCTCGTCCAGCTTGGCCATAACATCGGCCGGGATCGTCGGGGCGATGTCATCGCAGACCTTGACCTCGACGCCGCCTGAAGCGAGGTCGAAGGTGCGGGTGCCGGCGGTGACCTTGCGGCCCTCGACTTCGTCCTTGATCAGCGTGTAGACGGCGATGTCGCCGCGCTTCAGCATGCTTGCGAGCACATTTCCGGGGGCCGTGCCGCACATGTCGATGTCGACGCCGATTGAGTATTTGTCGACCGCAGCACTTGCCTGCATCACGCCTTCGCCCGTCGGGCCGGCGACGTTGTAGACGATGTCGGCGCCCTGGCCGTAAAGCGCCTGGGCAAGCTCGCTGCCCTTGGCCGGGTCGTCGAAGGTTCCGGCGAAGACGGAGTTCACCTTCACATCGGGCGCGGCATATTTCGCGCCTTGCTCGTAGCCGCCGAGGAAGTTGCGGATCACGGGGATATCACGGCCGCCGACGAAGCCGATCGCCATGCCGTCGCCGATTTTGGGGAATTCGCTGCCCTTGGCCTCGATCATGCCGGCGAGCGCGCCAGCGACGAAGGATCCTTGCTCCTCCGCGAAATTGGCATAGATCATATTGGGGTTGTCGAGCACGCCGTCGATGAACACGAAGCGTTGTTCAGGATAGGCTTTGCTGACCTTCTGCAGCGAGTCCACCAGTTCCCAGCCCATCACGAAGATCAGGTCATATTGTTTGGCCTTGGCCAAGTTCTCGAACTGCTCCTCGTAGTCGAGCGCGCGATTGCCGGTGTCGACCAGCTTGAGGTCGATGCCGAATTCGTCCTTGGCCTTGTTGAGGCCATTGACGATGGAAACTCCGAAGCCCTGTGCAAAATACCCCGAGATGGCGGCCACGGACACCTTGTCCTGCGCCGCGGCAGATCCGAACGACACGGCAAGCATCGTGCCGGCCAGACATAGATTTTTGAGCGCCCTTTTCATGTCATTCCCCTTCAGCTTTTTTCAGCTTTGAAGCCACGCCTTGACCATCCGCGCATCGCCGAGACGGCGCGTTATTTTCGTTGATGGTCATATGAGTTTATGAGCGGCCCCGCAGCCTGTCAATCGTCATCCGATGCAGTTTCCTCACGCCCTTTTTCTCGCTTCCTCAACGCGAAGCTTGACAAATCTCGGCCGGAGATAATTGTTGATACTCTAACAAGTTTATGGAAACGACGGGAAGAGAGAGAGAGAGAGAGAGAGAGAGAGAGAGAGCGGACAATGCCGGCTGTAGTCGTCAGGAAATTTCTGGTTCAGGTCGAGGAGATCTTCCACGAGGGCGGCCCGCCTGTGGCTCGCCCGCTCAAACGCGGCGTGATCGTCGCTGTCATCGCCAATCCTTTTGCCGGGCGTTATGTCGAGGAGATCACCGGCTTCATGGACGATCTTAAGCCGCTCGGCCTCGACATGGCGCGACGCCTGATCGATGCCATTGGCGACGGCGCCTCAGCTGTCGAAGGCTATGGCAAGGGCGCCATCGTCGGCGCCGCCGGCGAGCTTGAGCACGGCGCGCTGTGGCACAATCCGGGCGGCTACGCGATGCGCGAGCTGCTCGGAAACGCCAGGGCAATCGTGCCTTCGACCAAGAAGGTCGGCGGCCCCGGAACGCGGATCGACATTCCGATCACGCACATAAACGCTTCTTACGTGCGCAGCCATTTCGATGCGATCGAGGTCGGCGTTACCGACGCGCCGCGCAGCGACGAAATGGCGGTCATCCTGGCGATGACCACCGGCGCGCGCGTTCACGCACGGGTGGGCGGCCTTGCCGCTGCAGATATCAAGGGCGAGGACGGATTGAGATGAGCGCTGAAATCCGCCGGATCATCACCATCGTCGAGGATACCCTGATCGAGGGAGGGCGTCCCGTCGATCCGCCGACCCGCCGCGCAGCGGCTATTGCCGTGATCCGCAACCCCTATTCAGGCACCTATGTCGAGGACCTGTCGGTACTGAGCGACATCGGCGAAGCGTTGGGCGACATCTTGCCGAAGCGCGCGGTCGCAGCACTTGGCATTCCCAGCAACCGCGTCGAAAGCTTCGGCAAGGCAGCCGCCGTCGGCGCCGACGGCGAACTCGAACATGCCGCCGCCATCCTTCATCCCAAGCTCGGCGCCCCGTTTCGCGATGTGCTCGGCAAGGGCGCAGCGCTCATTCCCTCGTCGAAAAAGCGTGGCGGCCTCGGCGTGCCGCTCGACATTCCGCTCGGCCACAAGGACGCGGCGCGGGTGCGCAGCCATTTCGACGGCATGGAGGTTCGGGTTCCCGATGCACCGCGCGGCGACGAGATCGTCGTCGCCATCGCGCTGACCGATTCCGGGAGGCCGCATCCGCGCGTCGGCGGGCTGACAAAGGACAAGATCGTCGGCAAGGACGGTGTCAGCTAGGGTGTGCCGATATTCAGGTGATGCCGGCCTGCAAACGGCGGCTTCCTGCGCTTCCAGTGCTCGCGCACCTCAAGTACGCTCCGCTCCGGTTCTCGAAAAAAGGCCATTTTGGTCGCTTCGCGCCCGTCTTCGACTCCGGCTCGGCCTGACCTGAAACTCAACACACCCTAAACGTCGTCAAACGGTGACGACCTCCGGCACCCGCATTGCCGGTGGCGTGTTGCGGCTTCGACGGGTCTGCACCACGCCGTCGATGACGACCATTCCGATCCCCGGAAGGTTGCCTTGCGCCACGCTGTCGAGCAGCCCGTCTCCGGCGCCGCCGATCGCCTGGTCCATGAAGATCAGGTCGGCGGCGCGGCCGACTTCGATCATGCCGCGATCATGCAATCCGCGTACGCGCGCCGTGTTGCCGCTGGCAAAGCAGAACGCCACTTCCGGCGCGACACCGCCCAGCGAAGCCAGCATGGTCAGCGTCCGCAGTATGCCGAGGGGCTGCACGCCGGACCCGGCCGGGCTGTCGGTGCCAAGCACGATGCGCGAAAGTTCGCCGCGCTGCCTGGCAAGGTCGAGCACGAACAGTCCGGTGCGCAGATTGCCGTTGTGGACGATTTCGAGCGCGCGCGAGCCCTTCTCGCAAATTTGCCGGATTTCCGCTTCGGGCAGTGCCGTCGGCCCGCCATTGACATGCGCGACAATGTCGGCATCGACCTCCAACACGGTATCAGCACCGATGCGGCCGGAGCCGGGCAGTGACGGCCCCCCGGTATGGGTCATCGAGGTCATGCCGTAATTGCGCGCCCAGGCGATCATCTGCCGGCCGCTCGGCCCGTCCTTGACGCCGCCGAGGCCGACCTCGCCGACAAGCGTCACGCCGGCTTCGGCGAGATAGCGGAAGTCCTCTTCGGTCAGGCCGGGCTCCAGGATCGGCGCGCCGGCCAGTATCTTCATGCCGCTTGGGCGGAAGTTGGAGAAGGTCCGTTGCGCCGCGATGGCCAGCGCCTTCAATCCGACCAGATCGCGAGGACGGCCCGGCGTGTGGACCTCTCCCGCCGAGATGATGGTGGTGACCCCGCCATGCACGGTCGAATCCATCCAGCCGATCTGGTTCTGCCGCGGCGTCCAGTCGCCGGCCACCGGATGGACGTGATTGTCGATGAGGCCCGGAGCGACCGCGCAGCCCATCGCATCGATCACGGTGACGGCAGCACTGGTATCAAGGGCGCCCGCTTTGCCGATGGCGGTGATCTTGCCATCGACCGCGACGATCGTGTCGGCGTCGAGGATCGGGCGGCCGAGATCGCCAGAGAGCACAAGGCCGATGTTGCGCACGACAAGCGCGTTGGGTTTCGGGTCGAGCGACATCGGCACCTCGTCTGTCATTTCCAGGAATTTTGGGACGCGGGCTATTTCCCGCTATCGCCATTCGATGGGTCGTCGTCATTGATGCGGTTGAGCAGGCGAAGCAGCGTCGCCTGTTCCGCGGGCGAAAGCGGCGACAGAAATCGCCGCCCGACTTCGACGCTGCGTTCGAGCCGGTCGAGCGTGTATTTTGTTCCCTTGTCGGTCAGCGCGATCATCGACAGGCGCTGGTCGGTATCGGAAGCGCTGCGGGTGATCAGCCCGTTCTTGAGAAGTTTGCGAACGACGATGCTGATGGTCGACGGGTCCATCGCGGTCAGCCGTCCCAGATGATTCTGCGAGACCTCGCCCTGCTTGAGAATCGTGGCGAGGGCGGCGAATTGCGTTGGCGAAAGATCCTCGCCGGCCATGACCTGCTGGAAGCGCAGCGTCGCGCGCTGATGCGCCCGGCGGATCACATGCGCCGGATGACGATCCAGTTCGTAGCCGGTCTTAGCGTATCGCTGCAGTACCTGTTCGCGGCTCAGCGGCTTGGCCCTGTCGCCCGGTCCTTTGGGCGCCACGCTTTCGGGTTGCGATTCGATGTCAGGCTTCACGCCGCACTCCTGTCGCCGCTGTCTCGGATGCCGCAGGCTCGAAAAAGCTCAAGCCGCGACACTCGCCGGTTGAAGCGACGTTCCGTCGCGAAGGGCTGCGACGACGCTTGCCGAATCGCTGACCACGCCGAAATGCGTCGCTATGTCGTAGAGCGAGCTTTCCTGCTCGCGTGGTCCCGTCGCCGCACAGCAATCGCTGGGCACCACCACCTCATAGCCCTGGAAAAAGGCATCATGGACCGTCGAGCGCACGCAGATGTTGGTGACGACGCCGAAGATGACCAGTTGATCGATCAGCATGTCCTTGAGCGTCAGGTCGAGGTCGGTTTGAAAAAATGCCGAGTAACGCCGCTTGATCAAGTGGATCTCATCGTCGCGGGCGCCGAGATCCTCGATGATTTCCGGCCCCCAGCTCCCCTCGAGGCAATGCGGCGTGCGCTTCAGCCATTCGCGCTCACGGCGCATGCCCGCCCGGTGGGTGTCGTGAACCCAGATCACCGGCACGCCACTGGCGCGCGCCGCCTCGATGACGGCCAACTGCGGCGCAACAAGCGTCTCATATCCCGGCAGGACCATCGCGCCGCCGGGCTTGCAAAATTCGTTGACCATGTCGATCACGATAACCGCCGCGCGTTGCGGATCGAGGCGCATCGCGTCATCGTGCCGATGTGAGGAAAAACTATCCACGGGCATGGCGATCTCCTTTGGTCGATCGTTGATGCTCATACAAAAAACCGTCGAGGATGCCAAGTCAATCCTGTTCGAAGCAAAGCTTGGTCGCCGAGTGGCCGCAAGGCGCGCCGGCAAAGACCCCCCGCTTTGCGCTGCGAAATCGCATTGACAACGGGCGGCGACCATGTGTTCGATTTGTATGACCATCAACGATATTCAAATTGGCTGAGAATCGCGACGTCGAGGGCTGAGACATGAAAACGATCGTCACCGGATCCAGCGGTCTGCTTGGCCGCCATGTGGCCGAGGCGCTGGTCGCGGCCGGCCATGATGTGAGAGGCATCGATGCCGTCGCACCGGGTGAAGTGACATGGCGGCATGCAACCGCGGACCTGACGGATCTGGGCTCGGCGCTGCAACTGGTGCGCGATTGTGACGCTGTGATCCATGTCGCGGCCATCCCGCGCCCGACCGGACGGGCTGGCGGTGAGGTGTTCAAGACCAATGTCGCGACCGCCTACAATGTGGTCGAGGCGGCTGTCATGGCCGGTACCAGGCGCTTCGTTTATGCCTCGTCCTTCAGCGTCTTTGGCTACCCTTTCTTCGAGAAACCGGTGCGCCCGCCCTATCTGCCGGTTGATATGAACCACCCGATCGGCGCGCAGGATCCGTACGGACTGTCGAAATGGCTCGGCGAGGAAATCGTCGACGCCGCGGTGCGCCGCGGCGCTTTTTCGGCCGTCAGCATCCGCATGCCCTGGATCCAGACCCCGCAATCCTTCTTCGCCGGCGTCGGCCCGCGCCGCGCCACCGCCGACAGCGCCCGCGACCTGTGGAGCTATCTCGATGCGCGCGACACGGGGCAGGGTTTCCTGCGGGCGTTGCAATGGAAGGGCGACGGCCATCTCCGCGTCCTGCTCAGCGCCGCCGACACTTTCATGGAAGAGGAAACCGAGTCGCTGGTGCGCCGGGTCTACCCCGGCGTCGCCCTGTCGCGGCCGATCGCCGGCTATGGCGCCGTGCTCGACACGATCCATGCACGCGAAACGATCGGTTTCGAGCCAAGCCATTCGTGGCGCTCATACCCGAAGCCGGAGTCTGGAAAATGAAGCGATTCGACGAAAAATGCGTGCTTGTCACAGGTGGCGCCGGCGCGATCGGCAGTGCGGCGGTAAAGCGTTTCCTCGACGAGGGTGCAAAGGTCGCGATTGTCGACCGCAACGGCAATGCAGCGCAGCAACTGGCTCAGGCTCTCGGCAAGCACGCAATCGCCATCGAAGCCGACGTTGCCGACGAGGGAGATGTGCGGGGCGCCGTTGAAACGACCGTCGAGACGTTCGGCGGGCTCGATGCTGTGTTCAACAATGCCGGGATTTCCGGCGTCGTCGCTCCGGTTCACGAACTGCCCGTCGATGACTGGGACACCATCATTCGCATCAATCTGCGTGGCATGTTTCTCGTCCTGCAGGCGTCGCTTCGGGTGATGATCAAGGCCGGGAATGGTGGTTCGATCGTCAACATGGGCTCGTCCATGGCCGGCTGGGACGTGCTCGCGGGCGGCGCCGGCTACGTCGCCTCGAAACATGGCGTGGTCGGACTGACGCGGGTCGCGGCGATCGATGCCGCGCCCTACGGCATACGCGTCAACGCCATCTGCCCCGGCGTGATCGAGACAACACTCGGCGTACCCGCAGCCGGCGACGGCGATTTCGAA
>NZ_CAKXZT010000136.1:0-18947 GCF_935825525.1 Mesorhizobium escarrei | reverse complement strand
CGGCGTCGCACCGGCCAGAATGCAATCGGCGAAGTGCAGCCATTCGCGGCGAAACGCGGTGTCGGGGATGCCCGGTATCACGCGTTCGGACGCCGTCTCGCCTATTGCTTCGCGAACGCGCACGATGGCCGAGGCATTGCGGAAATAGGGGTTCTGGAAATCGATCCGCACCTCCTCGCGCTCGCCATGGACATGGATCCACTCATCCCACCACTCATACTGGGCGAGCGCCACGTCGAGGAGACAGGGGATGCCGTCATAGTCGAGCACCGCGAGAAGTTGGTTCGGGCCGATCTGTCGCGCATGAACGACGCCGCTTGGCGCGCCGAAAGCGCCGCGCATGACGGCGAGATCGTGGCTGCCCAGGCTCAGCAGCAGGTGATAGAGATCGCGATAGCCGGCATGATCTGGGCCGAGTGCCGCCTCGATCCGCTTTGCAACGGCATTGCGTCCGGCCGCGAGCAGATCGGCCGATACGTCGGCGATGCGGGTCTGCGTATAGAGCTTGCCGTAGCGGTCGAAGCGGCCGGCGAAATCATGGACATGGATCGACTTCGGCCTGCCGATCGCGGCAATGCGCTCGAGTCCGATCTCATATCCCGGATCATAGAATTTCATGTAGCCGACAAGGGCGACAAGGCCGCTCCGTTCAGCCTGCTCGACCAGCGGGCGCGCCTCCTGGGGCGTGAACGCAAGCGGCTTCTCGACGATCAGATGCTTGCCGGCGCGGATCGCATCAGTGACCATCTCGCCATGATCGTAGGTGCAGATGACCACGGCGTCGACATTGGGATCGGCAAACAAAGCGCGATGGTCCGTGTACCGTGCCGAGACACCATACTGCTCCCCGACCTTGTCGACGGTGCCCGGCGAAATATCGCACAAAGCGGCGATGCGAAACGCCGGCAATTCCAGGAGATAGGGCAAGTGCATCAACTGGGCGATCTCGCCGCAACCGATAACGCCAACGCCAATAACGCGATCCTGCATGTCAACCCTTAACGGCGCCGGCCGTCAGGCCGGCGATGAACTGCCGTTGCATGGCGATGAAGACAACGATCACCGGCAGTGTCGTGATCGTCAACGCGGCGAAATAGAGTGTCCAGAGCGAGTCATACTGCTGAAAGAAACTGACCAGCCCGAGCGGGATGGTCTGCACGGCCGGGTCGCGCAGCAAAAGGAAAGCCAGGAAGAAATCGTTCCAGATCTCGATGAAGCCGAAGATGAGGATCAGCGCGACGCCCGGCCGGATCAAGGGCAGCATGATGTGGATCAGGATCGCCAGGCGGCTCGCGCCATCGACGCGCGCGGCGTCTTCGAGGTCGGCGGGCAGGGTGACGAAGAAGCTGCGCAGGATGAAGACCGAAAGCGGCAGCGAGGTCGCGGCATAGACGAAGGCGATGCCGAGCCTGTTGTTGATCAGGCCGAGATCGCGCGCCACCATGAACAGCGGAATGGCCATGACTTGCGGCGGCACCAGCATGGCCGCCACGGCCACCGCCAGCACGAGGCCGCGCCCGGGAAAACGAAGGCGCGCCAGCGCATAGGCGCAGGGCGTTGCGACGGCGACCAGGATGAACAATGCCGAACCGGTGACGAAGACGCTGCTGACGATGCGCGATCCCATGCCGGCGATGCGCCAGGCATCGACATAGTTCTGGAATACGAGGCTCGAGGGCGGGCCCCAGATATTGCTGAGCATTTCCTGCTTGGTCTTGAGCGAGCCGAAGAGCACCCAAAGCAGCGGGTAAATCGTCTCCATTAGCAGGAGGACGAGCGCGGCATAGATGCCGGCAAGTTCGAGAATGCCTCGCGCGCCGAGGCGACGAACGCTGTGGCGATGGTCGGCGGCGCCGTCCCGGGACAGGGGAGGGTTGGCCGCGGCGCTCATCAGACCTCAAGCCTTTGCCGCCGCATCAGGGCGAGCAACCCGACACTGGCCAGTCCGACGATCAGAAAAAGCACATAGCCGATGGCTGCGGCATAGCTCATGGCGCCATCCTGGAAGGCCTTGCTCATCATGTAGGTGAGCACGACCTCGGTGGCGTGGTTCGGCCCGCCCTTGGTCAAGACATAGACGATGTCGAAGTTGCGCACGAAGGCGCCTGACAAACCGAGAATGGTGTTGATGAAGACGATCGGCATCATCATCGGCAGGGTGACGTGCCAGAAGCGCTGGACCGGTCCCGCGCCGTCCATCTTCGCGGATTCGTAGAGTACCGCCGGGATCGTCTGCAGCCCAGCGAGATAGATCACGGCATGGAAGCCGAGCCATTTCCAGACATCGACGACGATGATCGAATAGAGCGCGATATCGGCGTCGCCAAGCCATGATTGTTTCAGCCCACCGAGGCCGAACAGATCGAGCGCGCCATTGAGCAGCCCGAAGACCGGATTGTATATCCAGGACCAGAGCAGCCCGACGGCGACGAAGGACATCGTCACCGGGACGAAGGCGGCGGCGCGAAAGAAGGTGCGGCCGAGGACTACCCGGTTCAAAAGCAGCGCCAGCCCGAGACCCAGCACGTTTTTCAAGACGACAACGGCGACGACGAAAATCAAATTGTTGCGCAGCGCGGCGAGGAAGATGCGATCGTGCGCCAGGCGCTGATAATTGGACAAGCCTGCCCAGCTGGGGTCGGAAAACCCATCCCAATTGTGCAGGCTGAGCCAGAAACCGTTGACGAACGGCCAGAGGTAGAAAAGACCGAAGAGGATCGCGGCTGGCAGGATCATGACGAAGGCGGTCGCGCCATCGCCTGAAACGAAGCGCCCGAAACGGCTCGCGGAAGGAGCCGCCTCTCGCGGTCGCGTGCTCATGCGGCGGATTTCTTCGCGGTTTTCGGCGTCAGCACCAATCCGAGCGTGCCGTTGATATAGGCGATGCTTTCCAGTGTGCTCTGCTCTGCCGTCTTCTTCGAAGCATCCAGTTCAATGATGGCGAGGCCATCGTAGTCTGCCTCGAGCAGCACGTCGACGATACCGGCAAGATCGACGACGCCGGCGCCAAGCTCGCAAAAGGCGCCATAGCGGTCATAGCCCTTCAGCGCAGGATCGACCCTGGTGTCCTTGAAATGCATGTAGCGCACGGTCGAGATGTAGGTTTTGACCGCATCGACCGGATCGGAATTGGTATGGGCGAGGTGCGCCGGATCGATGCACAGGCCGGCCAGACCGGTGTCCAGCTCATCCATCATCCGGTCGAGCTGATCGCGGCGCTCGATAAAGGTGTCGAGATGCGGGTGATAGACCGTCTCGATGCCGAGGTCCATGGTCCGCCTGCCGATATCCTCGAGCGCGCGGCAAAAGGCGCGGTAGTCGTCGGCCGTGTGAGGCCCAGCAATGGCTTCCGATGGACCGCCGCCCAGAACCAGCACCGGCGAGCCGAAGCCCTTCAGCATCCTGGTCAGCGCGACAAGCACATCGCGCTCATACGGCCAGGCGACAGGGTTGGTGAAGATCGCATTCACATAGAAGGAGGAGAGCTTGATTCCATACTCGCTCTGGCCTTCCGACAGCAGCGCGTAGCGCCGCAGGATGTCGGTATCGGTGGTGACCCCCATTGGCGCCTGGTTGCCGAGCTGCATGTATTTGCGGGCGTACTGGTCCGACAGGCTGGTGAAGGCGAGGATTTCAAACCAGCCGAAACCCTGATCGGCCAGGAATTTCATGGCCGGCCTGAGGGGAAGGCCGGTCAGGTCCCAACTGTTGAGATGATAACCGATCGAGAAGCGCTGCCGTTCGGCGCGATTTGTCGTCATGTCTCTGTCTCCGGTAAGGGAAGGCAGCCCGAGACGGGCGGCCCCTGTTTTCTTGCCCCTGGCGCATCAGCTCGGCTGGATGCGCTCGCCTGCATGCGAGCTCACTTGGGCGGCCAGTTGCCCTGCGCCTTGAGGTCGTCGAAGGTGGACTGGACCGAGGCGGCCGCCTCCTCGGGAGTCGTAGTGCCGCCAACAATGCCGGCGATCGCCGAGGCAGTGGCTGTCGCGACTTCCGACGGCCAGATCCAATCGAGGAACTTGATGGTGCTCGGGAAGGCTTCCTTGCGCAGTTCAACCGCATAGGCGTCGTCGACCTGCGGCACGCCCTTGATCGAGGCTGCGATCGGCTGCTCCGGAGCAAGGTAGAGCGTCGCAACCTCAGGCTGCGTCAGATATTCGATGAGCTTGATCGCCGCATCGAGCTTCTCTGGTGGGATCGACGACGCCACGCAGATACCGTTGTCGGCGCCGCCGCCATGGCCTGGCGCGCCCGGCGTTCCGTCCATTTTCGGAAAGGCAAAGACGCCCCATTTGAAGTCCTTGACGCTCGACTGGAGCGACGGGATTTCCCAGGTGCCACCATAATACATGGCGCTCTTGCCGGCGGCGAAAGCTGCGCGCATTCCGTCCTGGTCAACGGAAAGCGAGTCCTTGGAAAGGATGCCGTCGTCGACCCACTGCTTGATCAGCTTGAAGCCTTCGACGTCAGGCGCATCGGTGAACTTTGCCGTGCCCTCCAGATTCTTCTGCGTCTTGCCGACCGGGTCGCCCGAGGCCTGCGAAAAAGTTTCGAAGAACCACATCGGCCACATGACGGTGTTCGAGCCCTGATGCAGGAGAGGAATGACGCCCGCTCCCTTGAACTTCGGCACGGCCGCCTTCAGGTCGCCATAGGTCGGCGGAGCCGGGATAGCGAGCTTCTGAAAAAGGTCGACATTGTAGAAGATCGTCGATGTAGACAGCGTCGAGATGGGAACACCATAGACTTGGCCGCTGACCGTGAAGGCGCCAAGCGCGGCGGCGTCGATCCTGTCCTGGAACGGCTTGATCTTGTCGGTGATCGGCATGACCAGCTTGCGCCTGACATAGGCGCCATTGGTGTAAAAGGCCGGGCAGGCGATCAGGTCCATTTCCTGGCTCGCAAGCTTGGCGGTCATCAGGCGCTGGATGGAATCGGTCTGGGGCCCTTGGGCATCCCACTCGACCGCCGAGACGTCGGGGTTGGCCTTGAGGAAGCCGTCAATGACCTGCCGCTGGATCTTCTTCTGCTCGTCCGGCGCCTGACGCGGAGCGAGCTGGTCGAGGGCCGAACCCCCGAAAACTTTGAGCGTGATCCCCTCGGCATGGCCGATGTCGGGCATCGTGATCAAGCTCAGGCTGAGCAGTGCGGTAGCAAGGATGGCGGAATGTTGTTTCGAACGATGGGTCACTCTCTGCTGAATGGGCATCTGGCTCTCCTTTACGCCAATGCCGAGGGGCAACCTCGGGACCAAAGATCGTTGATGGTCATATGATCTTGGTCGCCTGTTGCAAATTTTGTCAATCGGTAGGCATGCCAATTATTTCACCAATTTCATGGGCCCATGGAGCGATGGCGGCTCGCGGGCGAGATGCTCCGCGGCACAGCAGCGGCAGTGCTGGCGCCTATGGCGGGTTCCTGGTCGGCCAGCAGGCCGCGCGCCGGTTGCTTTCCCGCGGCTCCGGCTCGATCCTGTTCACCGGCACCACCGCCAGCGTCAAAGGATTTCCGGGTTCGGCCGGCTTTGCCATGCCAAAGTTCGGCCTGCGCGGACTGGCCCAATCCATGGCCCGCGAGCTTGCGACGAAAAACATCCATGTCGCGCATTTCATCGTCGACGGTGTGATCGGGGCGAACGAGCCCGGACAGGCCGGCGAACCCGACCGGCAGGATCGCCGGCTGTCTCCGGTCGCGATCGCCGAAACCTATCTCGCAATCCACCGGCAGCATCGCAGCGCCTGGACTTGGGAGCTCGAACTCAGGCCGTGGGTCGAAAATTTCTGAGTCTCGGCCGGACTGCAATTCGTGCATATGGTTGCCATGGTGCCTTCGTGCCATGGAACAGCCGTTCGGACGTTATTTGCCTGCCGGCCGCCAAACGCAGCGCTGACTTTCTGCCAATCGCATCGAGATTGGATCGAGCGTTGCTTTGATCGCAACGACCTGCGTGTCACCGTAAAGGCCTGATCCAAGCCTGAGGCAGGAGGAGGTTGACCATGGCCAGGATTGTACCCGTGCTCGATCTCAGCCGTCTCGAACAGGGGGCATCGGAGCGTCGGACCTTTCTGTTCGACCTGCGCACGGCGGCCCGCGATGTCGGCTTCTTCTATCTCAGCGGCCATGGAATTTCGGCTGTGGAGATCGATGAGGTGCTTGAAGCCTCGCGCCGGTTCTTTGCCTTGCCGGATGCCGACAAGCTGGCCATCAAAATGGTCAAGTCCCCGCAATTCCGCGGCTACACGCGCACCGGTGGCGAAGTGACCAAGGGCAAGGCCGATTGGCGCGAACAACTCGACATCGGCGTCGAGCGCCGACCGGTCCCGCAAGGACCCAGCGTTCCCGCCTGGACGCGGCTGCAAGGGCCAAACCAATGGCCTTCGGCCCTGCCGGAACTCAAGCCGGCGCTGCTGGCATGGCAGACCAGGGCGACGGCGGTGGCAGTCCGCCTGCTGAAGGCCTTCGCGCTGTCGCTCGACCAGGCCGAGGACGCTTTCGATCCGATCTATTGCGGCGAGCCCAATCATCGCATGAAGATCGTGCGCTATCCCGGACGCGACACAACCGGCGGCGACCAGGGCGTCGGCGCACACAAGGACGGCGGTTTCCTGACGCTCCTGCTTCAGGACGACAACAAGGGGCTGCAGGTCGAATATGACGGAAGCTGGGTGGACGTGGATCCGATCCCCGGAACGATGGTGGTCAACATCGGCGAGCTCCTCGAACTGGCATCGAACGGTTATCTCAGGGCGACGGTGCACCGTGTCGTCACGCCGCCGGCCGGTGTCGAGCGGATTTCCGTTCCGTTCTTCTTCAGCGCCCGGCTGGATGCAACGATCCCGTTGCTTACCCTACCTGAAGATCTGGCTGCCGAGGCGCGCGGACCGGCGAGCGATCCGGACAATCCTCTGTTTCGCGACGTCGGCACCAACGTGCTGAAAAGTCGCCTGCGTTCGCATCCCGACGTGGCACGCCGGCATTATGCCGACCTGCTAGAGACGAGGGCGTCACCCGTCTGAAAAGGCCAGAGCACATAGAACAGGAATTTTCGTCATCCCGCCGGCTTTTGGAATTTTGTTCGTCGCCAACCCGCCCAAACAAGCTCAAACAGGCAACACCGTTCGACGGTTTCCTCCCATTCCGCTGAACGGCGTTCCCCTCTGAAGGGTGAAACCTTCTTCTTGGCCCGGGCCTATTCGAGCCCGGCCATTTTCTCCGCGCTCCCTTGGCGAAGGCGTCTGAGCCGATTCCTGACCCTAGCTTCCCGCCAACGACAATGCGCGGGCGCGTTCGCACAGCAGGGCAAGCAATTCGCTGCGCCGCGCTTCCGGTGTGTCGACTGGCAATACGAAGCAAAGGGTCTTGTTGATGGCGCCGTGGCCATCGCGGATGGGCGCGGCCATGCACCACGTGAAGCGGTCGGCGAGGGCGGCGGTCTCGCTGAAACCTTGCTGGCGGGCCAGAGCGACATCGCTGAAGAATTCGGCCGGCGCAATGACGCGGCCGTCAGGAAGCTTGTAGTCGCCAGGCGGGATGAAGTCCTCCACTTCTTCCTCGCTCATATGGCCGAGCAGGAGCCGCCCGGACGCCGTCCACGGGATCGGCACCTCGACCCCGACATCGCTTGAAATCCGGAACGGGCCGGAAGAATCCCGGCAATCGAGAACGATGTATTTGTTGCCGCGCAGGCCGCACAACTGCACGGTCTCGCCTGTCTCCGCGGCCATCCTGTCCAGCGTCTCTATGATGCGCCGATAGTGGGCGTTGTGATGCGAATAGGCCCAGCCGAACAGATGCATAGCCCGACCGAAATAGACGTAGCCTTCCGTCCCGACGTTTTCGAGCATTTCGGCTTCGAGCAGGCTGTTGACGATTTCGTAGGTGGTCGAACGCG
The DNA here is from genome assembly GCF_935825525.1 of Mesorhizobium escarrei. Classification (GTDB taxonomy): domain Bacteria; phylum Pseudomonadota; class Alphaproteobacteria; order Rhizobiales; family Rhizobiaceae; genus Mesorhizobium; species Mesorhizobium escarrei. The sequence continues at coordinate 11,056 of NZ_CAKXZT010000136.1, read as the reverse complement.
GTGCACCGATCATCCTAGCGATGTCGCCGACGCGCATCGGCGCGCGGTGCCGTAAAAGCGCTTCCAGCAGCACGATGACGCGGTCGATGCCGCGGCGCCGTTCGCCATTACGCGGCACGGCGCCGGCTTCCGTTTCGATCAGACCAATGGCGCCATCGCTCATGTCGGCCGCATCCCCAAAAAAATCAATTCGGCCCTCGTCTCAAGACGCTTGAAAGATGTCAAGGCTCAGTCTAGCATTCCATTTGTCCGATATACAGACATATTGTCTGAAATATCAGACAATAACGAGCCAGGCGCAGAAAGTTCTGACGAGAAAACGGGCGGTTTCCGGATGCGGCAACCGGCGGGTTTCTCGTCTCGATCCGCACGTCCAGGCATAACCTCAGAAGGGAACAATCATGACGAAATCATCGTTTTTCGCATCAGCCAGCGCCCTTTGCCTCGGTCTCCTGCTGAGCCTCGGCGCCGGCTCGCAGGCCAATGCGGCCGCCAAATGCATCAAGGGCGACCGCAAGGCGCCGTACACGATCGGCTGGGCCAACATTTATTCCGTGCCGACCTGGATGAAGCAGACACAGGGCACGATCGAAGCCGAAATCGAGACTCTGAAGAAGCAGGGGCTGGTCGACAAGCTTGTCGTGACCGACGCCCAGGGCGACGCCAACGTCCAGATCCAGCAGATCCAGTCGATGATCGATTCCGACGTCGACGCCATCATCCTGATTGCCGGCTCGTCGACCGCGCCGGCGCGTGTGCTGGCGGACGCCTGCGCCAAGGGCATCGCCATCGTCAACTTCGACAGCCTCGTCGACACCGACCAGGTCACAGCCAAGGTCAACACCGATTCCGCTCAGTGGGGCGATCAGGCGGCCAAGTTCCTGATCGACGCCATCGGCGGCAAGGGCAAGATTCTCGTCCTCAACGGCCCGGCCGGCGTTTCGGTCAGCGACGATCGGCGCAAAGGCGCTGACGCGGCGCTCAAGGCCCATCCTGAGGTGACGGTCCTTGCCGAGACCAACACGCCCTACAATGTCGCGCCTGCACAGGAAGCCGTCACCAGCCTGCTGTTCGCCAATTCCGAGATCGACGGGATTCTTTCGCTCGGCGGCGCCTTGTCTGCGGGCGCGGTACTCGCCCTCGACAAGCAGGGCCGCGAACAAGTGCCGATCACCGGCGAGAACGCCCGTCAGTTCCTCGAACTCTGGAAGGAAAAGGGTCTCAAGAGCTGGGCGACCATGCAGCCGAACTGGCTCGGCGCTTTTGCCGCCTACACCGCCGTCCAGGCGCTGGAGGGCAAGGATGTGCCGGCTTTCGTCAAGATTCCGCTGCCGGTGATCGACAATTCCAACATCGATCAGTACCTCGCCCGGGCGGCCGATTTTCCGGCTGACGGCTACATCTATTCGCCCTACGACGAGGAACTGTTCAAGAAGCTGCTGGCTGAACAATAAGCCTGAAAGGTCGCAGAAATTGGTGGCCACGGCTCCGCTTCTTGCCGCGCGGGGAGTGTCGAAGTCCTTCTTCGGCAACCCCGTCCTGCGCGCCGTTTCCATCGCTCTCCAGCCGGGCCGCGTGCATGCGCTGCTCGGCGAGAACGGTGCCGGAAAGTCGACGCTGATCAACCTCTTGTCCGGTGCCTTGCGCCCGGATGGCGGAGCGATCGAGGTCGATGGGCGCCCAGTGTCGCGCATGACCCCCGCCTATGCCCAACAAGCCGGGATCGCCGTCGTCCAGCAGGAACTCAGCCTGACGGCCAGCCTCTCCATCGCCGAGAACATCGGCCTTGGCGCCTATCCGCGCCGGTTCGGTTTGCTCGACTATCCCGAACTCGCCGTGCGGGCCAGGGCAGCATGCGATCTTGTCGGGCTTCACGAACCGCTCTCGATACCGGTCGGACATTTGTCGCTTGGCCGCCGGCAGATGGTGGAGATAGCCAAGGCGCTTTACCGCCGGCCGCGCGTTCTCATTCTCGACGAACCCACTTCGTCGCTTTCAGCAACCGAAACGAAAGTCCTGACGGAATTGTTGGAGAGGCTGCGCGGCGAGGGCATCGCTATTCTCTACATTTCGCACCGGCTGAACGAAGTCATGGCACTGTGCCAGCATGTCACCGTCCTGAAGGACGGCGCCTGCACGGCGGATCGCAGCCTGGAAGGAACCGACGCCAGCGGGCTGGTTCGGCTGATGGTCGGCCGCGACCCCGGCGATCTTTTTCCACAGTGGCAGGCTTCGGTATCGACTTCCAACGCCATCTCGGTTCGCAATTTTTCGGCCGGCCTGATGCGCGACGTCGATCTCGACATCAGGACGGGCGAGGTGCTCGGCATTGGAGGCCTGGTCGGGCAAGGGCAGGAAGATCTGCTGCTCGGCCTCTACGGCGCCATTCCGGCCAGGACGGCATCCGCGACCGTCAACGGCGCTTCGGGTCTGCCCGGCGGTGTGCCGAAAGCCAACGCGCTTGGCCTCGCCTATGTCCCGGCCGACCGGAAGCGCGAAGGCCTGCACCTGATCCATTCCATCATCAGCAATATGATGCTGCCCGCTTTCGCAAGACTGCCGGCGCTGAAGCTGCGCAGCCGCCGTGCCGAGCGCGAGACGGCGAGAGGTCTCGCTGCCCAGCTTGGCATCAGGGGCGACCTCGACCGGCCGGCGCAGGCCCTCTCGGGCGGCAACCAGCAGAAGGTGGCGCTGGCGAAATGGATGCCGCACCACCCCCTTGCGCTTCTCCTCAACGACCCGACGCGCGGCGTCGATGTCGAGACCAAGCGCGAAATCTACATGATGCTTCGCAACTTCGCCGCCGCCGGCAAGGCGGTCGTGCTGCTCAGCTCCGACACGCCCGAACTGGTGCACCTTTGCGACCGCGTCGCGGTGGTCCGGGAGGGCCACATCGTTGCCATGCTCGAGCGCGGCGCATTGAGCGAGGAAGCAATCGTTTCCGCTGCGATGGGCGCCGAACAGCGGCAGGTGGCGGCATGAGCACGGTGGCCTCCTCAAGGCAAGCCGGCGCTCTTTACTGGCCGGTTCAGCTGCGCCGCAATGTCGGTGTGCGCGGCCTGTTCGCCGTGGTCATGGCGTTCCTCGTCGCCTATGGCTTCCTGTTTCCCGGCTTGTTGACCGCTTCCGGCTTTGCCAAATTCACCCAGAGCTGGTTTCCGCTGGCGCTGGTCGCCATGGCCCAGGCGATCCTCATGCTTACCGGCGGCATCAGCCTGGCCATCGGCGCAATGGTCAGCCTGGGCGCGGTGATCGCCGCGACGACGATGACCGGGCCGCTGGGCGTAGCCGGCGGTGCCGCTGCGGTGGCGCTGACCGGGATCGGCATCGGCGGCGCGACCGGGTTCATCGTCGTAAAACTTCGGTTGCCGGCGATCGTGGTGACGCTCGCCGGTTCCTTCATCATCGGCGGTGCGGCGCTGCTCATCCTGCCGAGACCCGGCGGCGCCATTCCGGAGTGGCTGTCGGACCTGCTTGCCGGCAACACGCCCGCGGCCTTCGTGCTGCTGCTGCTCATCGTCCTTCTGTGGAAACTCTATCTCGCCACACCGCTTGGCTTGAGCCTTTATGCCGCCGGCGAGAATCCGGTCGGCGCCTATCGCTCCGGCGTGCCGGTCGATGGCGCACGGGTAGCGGCTTACGCGATCAGCGGCCTGCTTTGCACAGGCGCCGGCCTGTTCGTCGCCGCGCAAACAGGTTCGGGCGATCCGGTCATCGGCACGGCCTTCACGCTGAATTCCATCGCCGCCGCCGTGCTCGGCGGCATCGGCTTCCTCGGCGGTCAAGGCACGATGCGCGGTGCGCTTGCCGGCAGCCTGCTGCTCAGCCTGATGATCAGTGTGATGTTCTTCCTCGGCTTCACGCCGGTCGCCCAGTATGTCGCCCAAGGCCTCATCATCATCGGGGCGGTCGCCATCCCGCAATTCCGCAAGGTGCAGCAATGACAGCATGGAAAGAAACCGCGGCCCGCAGGCGCGTCTTGACGATCCTGCGCAGCCGGCCCTTTCTCACCGTTGCCATCGTTGCCGCGGTGTGGATCGTGGCGAGCTTCGTCTCGCGCGGCTTCGGCGCCTATGGCCATTTGCGCTATCTGGTCGAACTGGCCGCGGTGATTGGCCTGGTTGCGGCGGGGCAGACCTTTGTAGTCATTGCCGGCGGCATCGACCTTTCCGTCGCGGCGATCGTCACGGTGAGCGCCGTCAGCCTGCCGCTGCTGTCGTGGCAGGCGGATCCGACCGGGCTCACCGCCGTCCTTGCCGTCCTTGCGCTGACGACGACAATCGGTCTGGTGAACGGGCTGGGTGTGGCGCTGTTGCGCGTTCATCCCATGATCATGACCCTGGCCATGGCGACATTCCTGCAGGGCTTGCTGATCATCATCGCCGGCGGCAGCGCCGTAACCGCCGAGAACCCGCTGGTCCGCTGGCTCGGCAATGCGCGGCCGGCCGGTATACCCGCAGGCGTGCTCTTGTGGGTGGCCGTTTCCGTGATCGTTCTGGCCGCAATGCATGCCACATCCTTCGGCGCTCGGCTCTTCGCCATGGGCGCCAACCCGCTCGCCGCGACACTCTCCGGCGTTCCCTTCGCTTCGACAACCCTGGCGGTCTACGGCATCAGCGGGTTCACTTCCGGGCTTGCGGGCGTGCTGGTGCTCGGCATGAACGGACAAGGCTATGTCGGGATCGGCGATCCCTATCTGCTCGCCTCGATTGCGGCCGTCGTGCTCGGCGGCACCTCGATCCTCGGCGGGCTCGGCACCTATGCCGGCACCATTCCCGGCGCCATCCTGCTGGTCACGATCACGGCTCTGATCACCGTCGTCAACGCCTCGCCCGGCTGGCGCAGCATCCTTTTCGGTTCGCTGATCCTGGGGCTGCTGCTTCTCTCAGGCAGGGAGCAGGCCCGCCGATGACATATCGTCCAGCCGGTAGATGCGCCTTGCATTGCCGAAGAACAACGCCGTCTGCTCGTCTGCGGAAAGCTCCCCGGCAATGGCCTTGAAGCTGTCATATACTGCATCGAACGACGCGTGCAGACCGGCCACCGGGAAGTCACTGCCGAACATCGCGCGCTGCGTGCCGAAACAGTCGATGCAATGCATGACAACCGGCTTCAGGCTGTCGAGCGTCCAATCATGATCGTAGGCGACCAGATCCGATATCTTGATGGCGACGTTGTCGCGCTCCGACAAAAGCCGAAGCGCTTCGCGCCACGCCCGCATCCCATCGGCGTCACGGTCGATCGGGCTGCCGCAGTGGTTGAGAATAAAGAGCTGGTTCGGATAGGCCGCTGCGAGGCGCGCAGCACCGGCGAGTTGGCGCGGAAACACCATCAGATCGAAAATCAGCCGATGACCGGCAAGCAGCGCCAGGCCGGCGCGCCAGGCCGGATCGTTCATGATGCCGTCACGGGCAGCGAAGCGGCGGGCAGGATCTGGATCCCAGCTCAATATGTCGCGCACGCCGACGACACGGTCGAATGCCGTCTGCGCCTCGACCAGCGCCGGGGCTTGGCAGTTCGCCAGCGGGACGTGAACGACGTAGCGGGCCGCCACACCCCGCGATTTGTCGAGCGTTTCAAGCCACCGCGTTTCGCCCACGCAGTCGTCCCCGGCCCAACCGGCTTCGACATGAACGGTGGCGACGACATTGTGCCGGCTGGCGTCGCGCAAATAATCCTCAGGAAGATAGTTTCGCCGCAACGGGCCAAGCTCGCCCAGGCCGCCGCGCTCGCCAGCCGTTGTGGCGAGCCAGGGGTGGCGGCCGAGGCCGAGATCCCAAAGATGATGGTGGGCGTCGATGATAGGTCCGGAGTAAGGCTTTGACACGCATCCCTCTGCTGTGGCCGGCATCGGAAATCGATCCGGGCTTCATCCTGCGAAGGCGAAAGGACTAGCATCGGATGACCGAAAACTCACCCGTACCGGCGCTCGCGACCCGTGAAAATTTCCTGCTCGACGATCGCATCCGCGGCGTGCCGCCCGGCACCTTCGGGCTGGACAGCAGCCTTGTCGCATCTCAGCGCTGGCATCCGGCTGATGGGCGGATGTCGTTGCCGGTGCTGACCCTCAACGAGGAGGCCTTCATCGCCAATCGTGACCTGTTTCTGCGCTACGCGCGCGAACAGGGCGCCATGGTCGCGCCGCATGCCAAGACCCCGATGGCGCCCGACCTTGCCCGATCGTTGGTAGAGGCCGGAGCATGGGGAACGACCGTCGCGGATATCAGACAAGCCGCGGTGATGCTCAGGGCCGGCCTCACTCGGCTGATCATCGCCAACCAGGTTGGTGGATCAGGCGGTGCGAACCGGCTCGCGGCGCTGGTTCGCGCCTGGCCAGGCGTCGAGCTCTTCGTCTTCGCCGACTCTGTCGCCGCCGTGCATGCGCTCGCCGAAGCCTGGCGGGCCAATGCGATGCTGCCGCCGTTGCGCGTGCTTGTCGAACTCGGTGCGGCGAGGGCAGGCGCGCGGACCATTGGCGAGGCCGAGGCGATCGCCGATGCAGTTGATGCAGCCGGTGGACGGCTGCTGATTGCCGGCGTTGGGACCTACGAAGGCGCCGCGGCGCAATCCGACCCCGGCCGCACCGAGGAGGCGATCTCGGCTCTGCTGGCGAAGACGGCCGACATGTTCCTGCGGCTGCGCGCCCGCGTCGGCGGCGACGTGCCGCTGATCGTCACGGCCGGCGGCTCGGTGCTCTTCGACAAAGTGGTCGCCGCGCTTTCGCCTGCCGTTTCCAGTGACGGCAATGCGACGCTGGTGTTGCGCAGCGGCGCCATCTTCTTCCACGACCATGGTATCTATGATCGCTCGCTTAGCGCACTTGACGCCCGCAACGGCTTTGCGGTCGGCGGCGTCAGCGTTTCCGCACGAAATTCGTTTCGTCCGGCTTTGCGCCTGTGGGCCGAGGTGCTGTCGCGGCCGGAGCCCGGCCTGGCGATCTGCGGCATGGGCATGCGCGACGTGTCGTTCGATCAGGGCTTTCCGATGGTGGTCGCGGCCTTCCGGACTGGCAGGTCGCTGCCGGTAGCGCGCGCCGAGGTCTTCAAGCTCAACGACCAGCACGCCTTCCTGACAATCGCGCCGGGCGACGACATTGCCGTTGGTGACATCATTGAATTCGGCATCTCCCATCCCTGCACCTGCCTCGATCGCTATCGCGTGATTTTCGGCGTCGACGCGGCCGGGCATGTCCGCCACGCCTTTCCCACCTATTTCGGCTGACCGGATCTTGCGGCGGCCCCAAGAGAACCTCGAAAGGATCCAATATGATCAAGTATTTCCAGTCCGGCTCCCGCATGTCGCAGGCGGTCGTCTATGGTGGCCTCGTCCACATCGCAGGCCAGGTCGCCGACAATCGCAAAGCCGGCATCGAAGGCCAGACCAGCGATGTGCTCTCAAAGATCGAGGCGCTTTTGGTCGAGGCCGGCAGCAGCAAGTCGAAGCTTGTGGCGGTCAACATCTTCCTGCCGCAGATCGGCGACTTCGACGCCATGAACAGCATCTACGATGCCTGGGTGGATCCCCAACGCCTGCCGGCGCGGGCCTGCGTCGAGGCGCGTCTCGCCGATCCCGACCTCCGCATTGAGGTCACAGCGATCGCCGCCATCTGAGTTTCGGCCATGCACACCGGCCTCACCCATACGCTCGACTTCGACCGGGACGGCAAGACGTCAGGCCATCTCAGTATACCCTTCTCGATGGACCGTTCGCCCTATTTCCAGGTCAAGGTCCCGATCTGCCTCATACGCAACGGTCAAGGACCGTCGATGCTTCTGATGGCCGGCAATCACGGTGACGAATATGAGGGCGAGCTGTCGCTGGCAAAGCTGATCCGCCGGCTCGATCCCAAGCGGATCAAGGGCCGCGTCACCATACTGCCGATGGCGAACGCTCCGGCGGTCATGGCCGCCAAACGCTGTTCGCCGCTCGATGGCGGCAATCTCAATCGAGCCTTTCCGGGCGATCCGTCGGGCACACCGACAAGCCGGCTTGCCCGTTTCCTCGAGACGGAACTGTTCCCTCGCCACGAAATCGTCTTCGACATCCATTCGGGCGGCACCTCGATGGAACATCTGCCTACAGCACTCGTCGAGCGCAATACCGATCCCGACCGCCACAGGCGCGGGGTGGAGCTGATGCGGACGCTCGGCATGCCGTATGGGTTCGTGGCCGACAATGGTCAGGCCTCGCCGACCTCGATGGGCGCAGCCCGCCGGGCCGGTGTCATTGGCGTCAGCGGCGAGTTCGGCGGCGGCGGCACCGCCACAGTCGATACGATGGCGATTACCGCTCGCGCGATCGACAATCTGATGGTCGCCGTCGGCGTGGTCGAAGCGCCGGTTCTTTCGCCGAAGTCAAAGCCTTCGGCGCGGACGCGACTGCTCTCGCTTTCCCGGCAGAGTCAGGGCCTCTACGCCACCCGCCGCGGCTGGTTCGAACCCGCCGTCAGGCTCGGCGACAGCGTTAGCGCCGGACAATTGGCCGGCTGGTATCACGACCTCGAACGGCTCGATCTTGCCGAGGAAGCCCTGCATTTCGCCGAAGGCGGCATCGTACTTTCGCGCCGGCTGCACACGATGTGCGAGGCGGGAGATTGCCTGTTGCAGGTCGCCGAACCGGTGGAAGGCTGACGGGAAACCAATCGCGTTGGCTCACGGCGCCATTATAGAAAACCGAGGAGATTTCATGCAGCTTTCGATGTGGACCTACCCCTGGGATGTCCAGGATCTGGGCTTGGAAGCCGTCGAACGCGATCTCGTCGAGCGCGCCGGGCTCAACATGATCAGTCTCGCAACCTCCTATCATGCCGGTCGCTTCCTGCAGCCGCGCAGCCCGCGCCGCAAAGCCTTTTTCCCGGAGGACGGCACGATCTACTTCAAGCCAACCGCCGCCCGATGGGCCGATCTCCTGATCCAGCCGAAGGTGGCCGACGTGATCACGGAAGGGGGCGACGTTCTGGCCGAACTTATCCAACGGCGCGAGGCACGCGGCCTCCAAGTGTCGTGCTGGACGGTCTGCCTGCACAATACCCGCCTCGGCATGCTTTATCCGCAGGCCGTCACCCGCAACGCCTTTGGCGATCCTAACTATTACAATCTGTGCCCATCGCATCCGGATGCGCGCGCCTATGTCCGCGCGCTCGTCGCCGACGTTACACACACTTACAAGCCGGACAGAATCGAACTTGAAAGCCCGTCCTTCATGGGCTTCGCCCATGAATACCATCACGAGAAGGATGGTGTCGGGCTGACGCCGGAAGACGACTTTCTTCTGTCGCTGTGCTTCTGTCCGTCCTGCCTCGCCCGCGCCGCTGCTGCCGGCATCGAAGGCCAGGCGGCGCGTAAGCTCGTCAAGCAGTGGATTGCCGAGGCATGTGAGCGCGCGGTGCCTGAACGGCGCTTTCCCGAATTTCCCGCAAGTGGCCTCGACACCTTTCTGCCCTGGCCGCAACTCCACGCCTATCTGTTGTGGCGGTTCGAGCCGGTGACCAGCCTAGTCGCCGAACTGCGCGAGGTTGCCGATCCGGGGACAAATGTCCTCATCATCGACCTGAAAGACGGTTGGCTCGGCGGCTGCGATCTGGCAGCGCTCGGCAAGGTCTGCGACGGGGCGATCCTTTGTGCCTACGACATGCAGGCCGGCGACGTGACGGGCCTGATGGCGGCTGGCCGCACCGCGCTCGGAGCAGAGAAATTCCTAGGCGCCGGCTACCGGCTCTTCTATCCGGAAATGGCAGGCCCTGAAATCCTCGCCGGCAAGGTGAAGCCGGCGCTGGCGCCGGACGTCGACGGTATCAATTTTTACAATTACGGCCTTGTCCCCGCCGCACGACTCGATTGGGTGCGTGCAGCGCGACCTGTCTGACCAAAACGATCCGTGTGCCGCAGTCTAGCTGTTAGCAAACATCCTGCTCGGAGCGTGAGGGGTGGCTGCCAGAGCGACGATAGCCCAGTGTTTCGGCAGACAGCGCAAAACACCGTCTTCAGCGCGTGTGCCGCACAAGATAGGGTTCGACCAAGGCGCGTAATTCCGCAGCGGGCGCCGCTTCGCCGGCAGCACGCAGCGCCCGTTCGTAGCGTGCATAGTCGTCGACCGCGCCTTCGAAATCGCGGCGCGACAGCCGCTCCCTGATCAGCGCCTTGCAGACGGGTCCGGCATCCGGATAGAGGTCCAACGTCCTCAGATAAATCGAGCGCGATTCATCGGCGTTGGTCGCCTCCAGCCTCTGGCCGATCCGCAATGCGAGATCGATCAGATCGCGACGCACTTTTTCTGCGGCGGCGAGCGACCAGAAGCTGGCTCGCTCGTGCAGAAACAGCGGACCGGGGAATGCGAGGAACAGCGCTTCCGCTTCCGGTCGCAGCCCGGCCGCCTCGCCATTGGCGGTCGTGACGGATTTGAGCCGTCCATCCCAGTCGGCGAGGTCGACCCAGACCTTGTCCGACGCGAGGCGAAGCTTGCCTTCGCGCTGGACGATGAGGTCGATCCGCCCGAGCAGCCTGCGCAGCCGATGCAGCGCCTGCTCGCACGCCGCCCGCGCCTGGTCGCCGTCGAGGTCGGGCCACAGCCAGTCCTGAAGGGTCTCCAGGGAGCAGGTGTTGTCTTTCGAGATCGCCAGTACCCGCAGGATGTCGAGAGCCTTCGTCGGTGACTTGGCGCCGAGATTAAGAGGGTTTGCATCGAGTTCGAGCCGAAAGCCTCCGAGAACGTGGACCTTGAGCGGCCATGGCCAGGCGGTGGGCCGCCGTTGCGGCGCGTCCAATCGGCGTTCCCGGATAAGCGACCGGCAAAGCTTAGGCTCGATGCCGCGCTCAAGCGCATCGCCAAGCAGTTCGGCGAGCAATTCCGGAACATTGAGGAGCACCATTGGCCAGCTGATGTCGCGGAGCGCCTCCATGAAGAGCTTCAGCCGGTCGCCATAGTGCGGATCCTGCTCCCACAGGTTCTCCAGCGCGGCCGCGGCAAGAATGCATATCTCGGTTCGCTTGCGGGCGCCGCCGTCCAACCGCGGCAGCAGGTCGCTGAGCAGCGCGGCGGCTTCGCGCGGCTTCCTGTC
>NZ_CAKXZT010000135.1:116594-138700 GCF_935825525.1 Mesorhizobium escarrei | reverse complement strand
CCTAAGTTAGCGCCTATGGGGCGCTGTCCCTCCGCTATCAAAGGTCCTGCACCCTCGTGACGCTCTGATATCTTGGAATGAATGCCACGCCATTTTTGCAGAACCTGGCACACACAACTGGCGCCGGTGCGGTGGTCAGCCGCCACTCCCGACTGGGCAGGCGAATTAAGGAGACAGATCGCTGTTGCGAGCCGGTGGCGCTAGGCTTCTTGAGGCGGATATGCATCGATATAGCACCCGATAACTGGCTGGGCCTCCCGAGCGGAGAATATGCGTTACCTGAAACAGACTGTACGGCTGCACAAAAAGTGGATTAGTATAAGTCGGCTCTATTGACTTATCACGCGGTGCCGTAGCATAGGTGAAGTACATTTCACGTTGTTCTATAGACGGTCTGGATTAGCATAGCGCATCGAATTCGATTCATCTAATACGGTGGATCTCGCCAGGGGATATTCGTGGAGCTCCACGGGCAGAACGGGTTGATGTGGTTAACAAAACAGCCGCGTCAGAGGTGCTTTTGGCTGGGTATAATATGTGGCGGTGAAAGATGCGTACAGCAATCGTGACTGTATGAAGGCTCCAAAGTATGTTGGGTATGGGCGAGCGGATGAAGATAAAAGATATTATATATAGGGATATAGACGAGGTGCCTCTCGCCGAGTATGTTGAGGCATTCTCGTTTCTTACCCCTCGTGTGGATGATAAAAACATTCAGACAGATGTCGATGCTCAGAATGCGAAAAGTAAGTACTTGATTGCATACGAATGTTACAGAATATTGATTTCATTACTGGTTGTCTTTTTAGTTATTTTTGCTAACGTGATAATATCTGGAAATGTACAACTTGACTACGAGAGAATTATGCGAGGAAATTCTTTCATGAAAGCATGGCCTTGGATAAAACCATATTTTTGCAATTCTTGGAGGCGAATCAACTTGATTCGTTTAGGCATCGGAATGACTACTATTGGTTCTCATATTTATGCAGTGTAACCAGCTCAATATGGATATTATGGATACTCTGGAGAATTTCGGTCGAGTTTCGTCGATCTGACAGAATGAATGTCTCCGATTCTGAATATACGGCTGTGCTGCGGGCTATTGGAATTTTACTTGTTGGAACATTGATTAGTTTTTTTGCCGCGAAGGCTAGTTTTTCAGAAGGATATTCATTCTACGCACCATCTCTGAAAGATGCAGTTGTCGCATACTCTATAAAAAAGATTTTATTAATTTCGTGCTTTTATGCAATGTGTGGGCTGTCCGTTTTTGTAATAACTATGCTCTTTAGGTACAGGCGAATCTAGTGGCTGCGGCTGGATGCCAATCGGCCGGGGGACAGTGGCAGTACAAACTTACGTCCCACGGATAATCTCGACATATGCCGGCAGCGGGCAAAATGGCCTCTTCAATCGAATGCCTGGTCGATGATGTCAAACCCCAGCTTGGCCCTCGCTTTGCAGCGAGAGTACAGTATGAGCCAAATCCGAAAAATCTCGATTGGGATTACATCGTGGCGCGTACCGACCACATCAAACGTGAAGAGGCGCTACTTAAGCAACGAGGCTTAAGCTCTACTCGCAGTCAGGCGTTAAGAGCAACATGTCGGGCGTTACTGGCATTTGCGCGACCTGGAGCTCACGCTGACGTCCCCATTCTGATGCCACTCTGGAGTTGGTGATATCACCATCCTGCCGGCTCACGACCCTGAACCGCTCTGGCGGCCGATTCATGCTGTTCGACAAGCAGGTAGGAATGCCCCTGATGGATGACAAGCCGGGCGAGCCCTGTGCATCCGAGACGGGATGCGTCGGCTCGCTCCAAAATCCGGCTCCGTTTTTGCAGTTCCTGGACCTCTGCATTTTCGGATATGATCGGCTCGACCGGGCACCCTCTCGCTCCGGTCGGGAGGCAATTGTTGAGGAACCTAGGCAACCCGCACAGGACCACCGACGGCGTTCCGATCACACGACGTGATCTGATTGCGGCCGCCGTTTCGGGTGCGGTCTTCGCCCCCGTTGCGCTTGGCGCCGAGGAAGAGAGTTTCAAATTCGGCCTGACGCCGGTCTTCCTCTCGAACGATCTCGAACTGCTTGGCCATCTGCGCAGCTATCTCAGCGCCAGGATCGGTGGCCGGATCGAGCTCGTGACGCGCCGCACCTACCAGGAAATCACCGCGCTGCTGGTTTCCGGGCAGATCCAGTCGGCATGGATCTGCGGCTATCCCTACGTGCAGTTCAAGGCCGATCTCGACCTTGTCGCAACCCCGGTCTGGCACGGCAAGCCGCTCTACCAGTCGTACCTGATCGCTTCGGCCGATCGTAAAGTCGACGACTGGAGCGGACTAAAAGGCGACGTCCATGCGTTCTCGGATCCTGATTCGAATTCGGGTTCTCTGGTGACGCGGGCGCTGCTTGCGGAGAACCGCCAGCTTCCCGGCAGCTTTTTCGCGCGGAGCTTTTTCACCTATGGCCACCGAAACGTCATCAGGGCCGTCGCCTCCGGCCTCGCCCAGTCGGGCAGCGTCGACGGTTATGTCTACGAGGTCATGCGTGAGACCGAGCCGGATCTGGTGAAGCAGACCAGGATTGTGCGCAAGTCGGAATGGCTGGGCTTTCCGCCAATAGCGTCGCCGAAGTCCGTCGCCAACGATCGACGCGTCAGGGCGTTGCAGCAGGCCCTGATTTCCATGCGCGATGATGCCGAAGGTCGGAAGGTCCTTGCCCTGCTTCGTCTGGACGGGTTCGTGGCAACCGATCCGTCGCTGTTCGACGCGATTGCGGCGAAAGTGGAAACCGTGAGGCAGTTGGGATGAAACTGCTCCGGCGTCTCCGATCGATTCCCGTCTCCTACCGCGTGCCGGTCTTAGTGGCTTTGCTCATGGTGGTCATCAGCGCGGCCATTTCCGAGCGCGTGCTCAACCGGCTGTCACGGACACAGGAAAGCTTCCTTAACGGCCTTGCCGAAACCTATCTGGACGGACTTTCGTCAGCGGTCGTGCCGGCCGTGTTGCGGGCCGACGTCTGGGAGGTGTTCGACGCGCTCGACAGGTCGTCGGCGTCCTATAAATCGCTCGCGCCGATCGAAACCGTGGTGACCGGCTCAGACGGCAGGGTGCTCGCAGCGAGCGATCCGAACCGGATCGCGACCTATTCCGAATTGTCGGCCGATTATCGCAATCGCTATGGGCCGGATGTCGTCACCATCGACAAGGCCAAATTGACCGGGTTCGCCCACCGCGATCTCGTCTATCAGGGTCAGCCGATCGGGACCATCCACGCCACATTCGATGTTTCGCATCTGTTTGCCGAGCGGCGTGCGATTCTGGTCACCCTGCTCGTTACCAACGGCGTCCTTGCGGCGTTGTTCGCGCTGGGCGGCTTCGTGCTGGTGAGGCAGATGATCGGCCCGATGCGGGTGCTGGAGGACCACATGCGCGCCGCGGCGCATGGCGCCGCCGAGCCGATCTCGTCGCGGGAAATCCCGGCCGGAGACTCCGAGGTCGCAGGCCTGTTCCGCGGCTACAACGCCCTTGTCCATGCCGAGCGTGAGCGCGCGAACTTCGCCATGCAGCTCGCCGAGGAAGAGAAGCTGTCGAGCCTCGGGCGTCTCGCTTCCGGCATGGCGCACGAGATCAACAATCCGCTTGGCGGCCTGTTCAACGCATTGGATACGTTGAAGACCCATGGCGAGACCCCCGGTGTTCGCGACACATCGATCAGCCTGATCGAGCGCGGCCTTGCCGGCATTCGCGACGTGGTCGAGGCCGCGCTTGCGACTTATCGGCCAGAACGATCGCAGCGGCCCATGACGGCTGCCGATCTGGATGATATCAGTCTGTTGCTCAAGCCGGAGTTGCGCCGCAAGCGGCAGCGGCTGGATTGGAGCGTCGCATGGAACGGTGCGCGGGAATTGCCCATCCGAGGCGGTCCGGTCCGTCAGGCGATCCTCAATCTCCTCCTCAATGCCAGCGCGGTCACTCCGGAAGACGGGACGGTTTCGCTGACGGCGATGAGCTGGGAAGACCGATTGCACATCGAAATTGGCGACCAGGGCTGCGGAATGCCGGCCGACATCGCAGGGATTCTCATCGACCAGGACCCCGGTCCGGCGGTGCGCGCGGGGCGTGGCCTCGGCCTCTGGATGGTCCGCCGCGTGGTTGACGATCTCGGCGGACGTGCCAGTATCGCAGCCAGAAGAGGGGGAGGGACGGCGGTCACGCTGACAATTCCCTTCGACAGGGAGGATGTCAAAGCCCATGCTGCCTGAGCGCGCCCGGATAGGCCTCGTCGAGGACGATCCCGTCATGGGCGGGTCGATCGTCCAGCGCCTCGAGCTCGAGGGCTGGCGGGTGACGTGGTGGCAGTCAGGCTGTGAGGCGATTTCTGAAATCGCTGGCGAGTCCGACTCGCTCGATCTTGTTATTTGCGACGTCTGCCTCCCCGATGTCTCTGGAGAGGTGGTATTCAACGAACTCGCCAAACTGCCGAACATTCCGCCCTTCATGTTCGTCACTGGCCACGGCGAAATCGATCAGGCGGTCCGCCTAATGCGGTCAGGCGCGGTCGACTTCATGACCAAGCCCTTCGCGATGGACGAGTTCCTTCGCCGCATCGATGCCGGACGACGGACGACGCAAAGCCAACTCCGGCTGAACGGTTACTGTCTCGGAGAGTCTGCCGGCATTCAACGTGCCGAAGATCTGCTCCATCGTTACGCCGCGCATGACCTGCCGGTGCTGATCACTGGGGAAACCGGGTCCGGCAAGGAGGTGGCGGCCCGGCTGCTCCACCAGATTTCTTCGCGTGGCACCGAGCCGTTCATCGCGGTCAATTGCGCAGCGATTCCTGCAGAGCTCCTCGAGAGCGAGATATTCGGACATGAGAAGGGTGCATTCACGGGCGCTCAAGCTCGCCATCTCGGCTACGCTGAACGTGCAGGCAAGGGGACACTGTTTCTCGACGAGATCGGTGACATGCCTTTGCCCCTCCAGGCGAAACTTCTCAGGCTGATCGAGGATGGAAGTTTTCATCGAGTCGGTGGTGAAACGCCCGTCGTCTTCCGTGCGCGCATTGTGACCGCGACGCATCGTGATCTTGCCCAACGCGGCGGCCCCACAGGTTTCCGAGAGGACCTCTACTTCCGACTGGCTGTCCTGCCGATCCATATTCCGCCGCTCAGAGAACGTTCTGAAGACATCGACTGGCTGATGGATCGGTTTCTTCAGAATGCCGCCGCCCGCTCGGACACCCGCATCCGTGGATTTAGCGCGCTGGCCAAGGAAGCAGCACTCGTCCACCCTTGGCCAGGGAACGTTCGGGAGCTCAGAAACCGCGTCGACCGGGCGGTGGCGCTGGCGACCAACGAATGGATCATGCCCGGTGACCTGTTTCCAGAACACGCATCCAAGCCTGGCGATGCCGCATTCGTGCCGCTCGCCGACGTCCGCGATGCTGCGGAACGCCGCCAGATTGAGCGCGCGCTTGAAGAAACTGGAGGCCAGATCGCAAAGGCAGCAGCGCTTCTATCCATTTCGAGAACGACCCTGTGGGAGAAGATGACGCGCTTCGGTCTTGCCGAGCGAGCGCGTTCGGAAACCTGAACGTTCGGCGCTGCAGCATGTTCGGATTTCCGAACGTGCAGGCCCCCTTGGGGCTGGCTTTCCAGCAGTTTCCCAAATGAAATCGACGGCTTCTCCGGTTGGCACAGGCGTTGCAGGGCCGCTTGCGACGATTTCGCCAATGGGAGGAATGCATGGATCGCTGCAACAAGCTGGTCGACGTCGGCCGCCGTCAATTCTTGAGGGGAGGGGCTTTCGCCGCCGCCGGCATGGCCACTGCAGTGGCCATGCCGGCGCAAGCTCAGACCAAGGCTGCGCCCGGTCTGGCGCTGGTCGAATACCCGTCGAACAAGTTGGCCAATATAGCCGACTTGAAGCCGAACGAGCCTTTCGATGTCGGCTACCCCGATGAGAACGCGCCCGGCGTGCTGCTGAAACTTGGAATGAAAGTGGAAGGTGGTGCCGGTCCTGACGGCGACATCGTCGGCTTCTCCACCATCTGCCCGCACAAGGGCTTTCCGCTGAACTACAACGCCGAGGACCGCACGCTGAACTGTCCGGGCCACTATTCCCGCTTCGACTGCGAGGCGGGAGGCCAGCAAATCTGGGGGCAGGCGACGCAGAACCTGCCGCAGTACCTGCTTCGCGTGGATGACAAAGGCGACGTGTTCGCGGAGGGGCTCGACGAGCTCATCTACGGCCGCCTGTCGAACGTGCTCTAGAGGAGATCTGTCATGGCCTACAAACGTCAAATCGGCCGCCTGCCGATTATCCCGGCGGACGCGAAGGTTCACAACGTCGTCTGCCACTACTGCATCGTCGGCTGCGGCTATCACGCCTATACTTGGGACACGAATCACCAGGGCGGCACGGCGCCCGACCAAAACGTCTTTGGCGTGGACCTATCCCAGCAGCAGGAGGCGGAGACGCCAGCCTGGTATTCCCCTTCGATGTACAACATCGTCAAGCAGGACGGCAAAGACGTCCATATCGTCATCAAACCGGACAGAGACTGCGTCGTGAATTCCGGGCTCGGCTCGATCCGCGGCGCCCGCATGGCCGAAATGAGCTTCAGTCGGCAACGCAACACGCAGCTTCAGCGCCTGACCGACCCAATGGTTTGGCGCTACGGCCAGATGCAGCCGACCTCCTGGGACGATGCGTTGGACTTGGTGGCCCGCGTCACTGCGGCAGTGATTAAGGAACAGGGCGAGGAAGGCGTATTCATCTCGGCCTTCGACCACGGCGGTGCCGGAGGCGGTTACGAGAACACCTGGGGTACTGGGAAGCTCTATTTCGGGGCCATGAAGGTCAAGAACATCCGGATCCATAACCGCCCGGCCTATAATTCCGAGGTCCACGCAACACGCGACATGGGCGTCGGCGAACTCAATAACTGCTATGAGGATGCGGAGCTTGCCGACACGATCATGGTGGTCGGCGCAAATCCTCTGGAGACGCAGACAAACTATTTCCTGAACCATTGGATTCCGAACCTGCGCGGGACCTCCACGGAAAAGAAGAACAAGGAGTTGCCGGGCGAGCCGCACGAGCCAGTTCGCGTCATCATCGTCGATCCGCGGCGAACGGTGACCGTGAACGCGTGCGAAATCGAGGCGGGCAAGGAGCGCGTCCTGCACTTGGCGATCAACTCCGGTACGGATCTGGCGCTGTTCAACGCCCTGGTGACCCACATCGGCCATCAGGGCTGGACGGACAAGGATTTCATCGCGGCGTCAACCAATGGCTTCGACAAGGCGCTGGCCGCCAACCGGACGACGCTGGAACAAGCCGCTGAGATCACCGGCCTCACCGTCGACCAGATCAAGCAGGCGGCGGCCTGGATCGCCGAGCCGAAAGACGGCAAGCGTCGACGCACCATGTTCGCCTACGAAAAAGGCCTGATCTGGGGCAACGACAACTACCGAACCAATGGCTCGCTCGTGAACCTCGCGCTGGCGACCGGAAACATTGGCCGCCCCGGCGGCGGCTGTGTCCGCCTGGGCGGCCACCAGGAGGGCTATTCCCGGCCGTCGGACGCTCACGTCGGTCGACCAGCGGCTTACGTCGATCAGTTGCTGATCGAGGGCAAGGGTGGCGTACATCACATCTGGGGATGCGATCACTACAAGACCACGCTCAACGCACACCAGTTCAAGCGGCGGTACAAGGAGCGCACCGATATGGTGAAGGACGCCATGTCCTCCGTCCCCTACGGCGACCGGCAGGCGACTGTCGATGCGATTGTCGGTGCGGTCGGTAAAGGCGGCCTGTTCTCGGTCGACGTGGACATCATCCCGACCAAGATCGGTCAGGCGAGCCATGTCTTGCTGCCTGCCGCGACATCCGGCGAGATGAACCTCACCTCGATGAACGGCGAACGGCGCATGCGGCTGACGGAGCGCTACATGGACCCGCCCGGCCAGTCGATGCCCGACTGTCTGATCGCCGCGCGCTTGGCCAACCACCTGGAACGGGTTTTCCGCGAAGCGGGCGACAACGCCGTCGCGGATCAGTTCAAGGGATTCGACTGGCAGACCGAAGAAGACGCCTTCATGGACGGCTACCACCAGCACGAAAAGGGGGGAGAATTCGTCACCTACGCCCGGCTGCGCGCGATGGGGACCAACGGTTTCCAGGAGCCGGCAACCGGCCTTGGCGAGACCGAGCCGCTGGCAGCCGGAACTTCGACGGGTGAACCAGGTGAGGTCCTCGGCGGCCCGGCCATCGAGGGCGCGCGCGGCAAGGAGCCTGTGCAGAAGGCAGCGCCGACCAATGCGGGATCGCCCCCCGAACCGGCTGCGGGGACCGAGCGCATCATTGGAACCAAGCGCCTTTACGCCGACGGCAAATTTAACAAGGAGGACGGCAAGGCCGTTTTTGCCGAGACGCAGTGGAGGGGCCTCCAAGCTGCTGGCAAGCAGGAGGAGAAGGACAAGTTCACCTTCCTCATCAACAATGGCCGCACCAACCACGTCTGGCAGAGTGCCTACCTCGACCAGCAGAACGAGCTGGTCATGGACCGCTGGCCCTATCCCTTCATAGAGATGAATCCTGCCGACATGGCAGAACTATCGCTGAACCAGGGGGATCTGGTTGAAGTCTACAATGACAACGGCGCGACCCAGGCGGCCGTGTATCCGACACCCACGGCAAAGCGGAAAGAGACATTCATGCTGTTCGCGTTTCCCACTGGGGTGCAGGGCAACGTCGTGTCGCCAGGGGTGAACGAGTTCATCATTCCGAACTACAAGCAGACCTGGGCGAACATCCGGAAAATCTCGGATGCGCCGGAAGGCGTGAAGCACCTGTCGTTCAAGTCGCAGGAGTATCAGGCGACCTGAGGCGGCTCGGGCACTCATCCGGCTACCGAGCCGCCGACCAAAGCCATGAGGCAGCGGCGGCCTCGAGCTTCTCCTTGGGATTGCCGAGCGCTACGACCGAGTCTCCGATGTGCGCAAAGCCCTGTGCGATCGCCACGCGATCGCAGACGTCACGGCTGCGTCGGCCGCGTGGCGGCCGCCAGGGCGTCGATGTCGTCGTAGAGCGCCTGGCTGTGGTGGTAGAGCTGCTCGAAAACCGGTTGGGTGCGGCTGTAGATTTCGGCCCATCCGGGGTCCGGCAGGATTTCGGCGCCGTAGCTCACAAAGCGCTCGGTCGCCTGTTCGACGCGCGAGAAGCGGCCTGTCGCCGTCGCGGCCATCGCGGCACAGCCGACAATGCCGCATTCGGGCTCCCGCGGGACCAGGATCGGAATGTTGAAGGCACTCGCCTTGATCTTCAGCCAGAGTTCGGTGCGCGCCCCACCACCGGCGGCGATGACGCGCTCCAGCGGCTTGTTCGACGCGTGTTCCATGATGCGGATGTGGCGCGTCATGGCAAAGGCGATGCCTTCCAGGATCGAGCGGTGCAGATGCTCCATGCCATGCGCGGCGCCCAATCCGAAGAACTGTGCGCGGGCGTTGCGATGGCGCCCCAGACGTTCGCCGGTGAGAAAGGGCATGAAGAGCAACGCGTCGCAACCGGCGGGCGCCTCGGCGGCGCGGGCAACGATCTCGTCATGGGACAGCGCGTTGTCGTGAAAGGCACGGCGGGCCCAGCGCATGCCGTCGCCGCCGGTCTCCAGCAGCACGAATTGCGCCCAGTTTCCTTCGACCGTCGCAACGTTCGAGATTTCCGGGTCAAGCAGCGGCTTCTCCGCGATAACAGTGATGATGGCGCCCGTGCCGGTGCTGTCGGAACCCATTCCCGGGCAACAGGCGCCTGAGCCGAGCAGTGCCACCGGATAGTCGGCGCCACCGACGAGCACGGGGGTTCCGGAGCGCAGGCCGGTGTCGAGCGCCGCCTGTTCGGTGACGTGGCCGACGACATCCAGCGGGTTGCGGATCGGCGGCAGTTTGGCGGCGTCAAGACCCATGCGCTCGATCATCACCGGCGACCAGTCGAGCCGCTGTGGGTTCATCAGGAAGCTGCAGGACGCGTCGCCTGTATCCATGGCAATCTCGCCGGTCAGCCGGTAGTTGATGTAATCCTTCGGCATAACGGCGACTGCGCTGCGGGCGTATGCGGCGGGATCGTTGTCTCGGACCCATTGCAGTTTGAAGCTCGGCCATGCCGGGGTCGGCGTGTTGCCGCTTTCGGGCAGGTAGCTGTCCGGCTCGTTCGCTTGCTCGAAGCGACGGACGTGATCGACGGTGCGCTTGTCGTTCCAGAGCGGCGCCGTGTCGCGCGTCAACGCTCCGTGCGCATCGAGCAGGACCAGCCCGTGCATCTGCCCGCAGACGCAGACGGCGGAGATGTTTTCGCGGGCGCCGTCGACGCGGTCCAGCACCGTCTTGACGCTGGCTCGCGCACCCTCCCACCAGTCGAGCGGCCGCTGTTCGGCCCAGCCGAATTCCGGCACGATCTGGTCGTGCTCTCGCGACGCAAGCTCGAGGATCTTGCCGGTGACATCGATCAGTGCGGCGCGGACGCTGCCGGTGCCGACATCGATGGCGAGGAAAAGCTCGCCGCTCATTTCGACAGAGTCCTGAGATGGGCAAACATGTGACCCCCTGTCTATCGGTCAAAGCGAGCACGGCGTGACGAGACCCACGGCATCAGCCTTTCGCCGCTTCGATGGCGATGCGCGACATCTCGTCGAAATCCGGCCCCGACACCGGGATCGCGATGTCGAAGACCTCTGCGATCACCTGCGTCCAGCCATGCAGGAAATACGTCCAACCATCCTCGATCTGCAACTGATGTCGGGCCTGCTGCCGCCTTGCCTGGTCGAGGAAGATCAGGTCCCCGCGATAGTTGAGATCCCAGGCGATGCCGCGCTTGGGGAACACGCCGCCATCGGTAATCGGCGAGCCGGGCGCGTCCTTGCCAAGTCCGGTCGCGTTGATCGCGAGCGAGCCTGGTTTCAGCGCCGCCAGCGTCTCGTCATTGATCTCGGGTCGGTCTGCCAGGACATATTCGACCTCGACCGTCGACATCATGTCTTTGTGGATGCGCTCGATTTCATCAAGACGCGGCTGCCAGCGGTCGCTGACAATGATGCGCGAAGGCAAATCGGCGCCACGCTGCTTGCGCATCAGGTGCCAGGTGATTGCTATCGTCGATCCGCCGGCGCCCATGGACAGGACTTCGGCGCCGGTGTCCGCAAAATATCCCGCCGGCATGAAACCGTCTATCGCAAGGCCGGAAGCGATCGGATCCTTGGCATGGCAGATCAGTTTGCCGCCCCGCTTCGACAGGCAGCTGGTCTCGTGCATCAGGCGGGCGTGCGGATCGATCACGTCGAACAGGTCGCGCGCTGCGTTGAAAAGATCGATCTTGTGCGTGGTGACGAGCGCGCCAAGCGACAGCGGGTCGGATTTTATGAAGGAGACGACCTCACGATAGGCCTCCGGATCGGCATGGAGCGGAAAGTCGATGCCCCTGAGAACCGCATCCCTAAGAACCGCATCCTTCAGCCCGAGGTGGCGTGCCCATGCGGGGAAGACCCGCATGATCGAACTGCTCGTCGTCGTGACGCCGATAAAATAGAATGTCGGCTGGGTGGCCGGCCGATAGCGGCTCATTCGCCATTCTCCCGGATTTTCTCCGCGCGCAGTGCAGCACTGCGACGTGAAGCAGCGATCTCGAAGCGAGCGTTCATGCCGGCACCATGCCGGATTGCCCATAGAGGGCGGAGATCAGCTTCGCGTCACGCGGTCGCCAATCCGGGTTGTCGACTTGCCTCCAGCCTCCATCGCCGGCGACCACGCGCGAGCGCATGCCTCCCGATCTCGCGATGATCTCGTAGTCCTGCCCTGAATCGGCGGGGTAACAGAACAGCATCACCAGATCGTCGTCTCCGACATTGATCGAGCGGTGGATCCAGAACGGCGGAACGTAACAGACGGTCTGGGCATCCATCGGCAGGATGCGAACCTCGCCCTCCGGCGACTCCATCAGCATGAGACCGTGCCCTTTCTGGCCATAGTAGATCTCGGGCCGGTCGGCCTGCCTGTGGATATGACCGCGCGTCATGAAATACTCGTCACCGACCCTGCCGGGCGCCATGCGCGTGACGCCGAAAATCAGATCGCCCGATTGGTCGGTCGGTCGGAACTCGGAGACTTCGTAGACGATGCGCTCGCCCCATGTCGCGCGCATCGCTTCGAACGCCGCGGCGTCAGCATAGAGCCCGTCCAGATCGCGGAAGCGCTTCTGGTAGCTGCCGGTTGCATTTGCCATCGCACCAGTCGACAGATCGACCTTGCATCCAATGGGCTCAAACAATCTCGTCAAAGGACTACCTCATATCGCAGGTGGCATCGGCGCTGATCTGGCCCGCACCTCTGCTTTCGACAAGAACCACACTTGCTTTGCAGGGCACGATTTGTTCTCCCTATGCAGACCGGCCAGGAGGTTGCTGGATTATGGCAGATTTCGACCACGAAGCACACGACAGTGGGTTGGGCGTCATGCCGCACCCGCTATCTTAAGCAATCCAAGAGAACCGCCTTGCTCCTCCAAGTCGCCTTCGACAAGCCTGAACACCTGGCTCTGCTCGCGCAGATGAAGGAATTTGCCGACATTATCGAGATCGGCACGCCATTGCTGAAACGCCTCGGCCTCTCGGCCATCACCACGGCGCGCGAGCTCTGCCCTGAAGTCATGGTGTTGGCTGATACCAAAACCGTCGACGGCGGCCAGCTTGAGGCTGATATGGTATTCGGCGCCGGTGCCGCGTTCATGACGGTGCTGTCGTGTGCTTCGTCCGCCACGCATGAGGCGGTCGGAAAACGTGCCGCCGCCTTCGGCGCGACGATCGTCGTCGACACCATCACCGAGGCGGGCAAGGCAGAATTGCTTCCCTTGAATGCTGTCTTCCCCGAAAGCTTCGGCTACGTCGCCGTCCACTCGCCAACCGATGCGCGGCTGGCCGGCAATATTTCCACGTCACATATCGACGCCGTCAGAAAGATGCATGATCGTGGCTTTCTGGTTTCGCTCGCCGGTGGGATCGGCCCCGACACGCTGGAAGCGGTGATCGCAGTCGAGCCCGAAATCCTCGTGGTTGGCAGCGCCATCACGGAATCCGCAAGTCCGAAAGAGGTAGCACGATGGATTCGCGACAGATTGCCCAATCCAGGCCGTGGCTGGCCGTGGGACAGGAGATAACCGACCTACTCGGCCGGATCGACGCCGACGCCTTCGCAAGGCTGGTGCAGGCGTTCGATGACCCTGATCAGCGATGGTTCTTTTCCGGGCAGGGACGCTCCGGCCTTGTCGCGCAGATGGGTGCGATGCGCCTTATGCATCTTGGCCGAGCGGTGCATTTCGTCGGTGAGGCATCGGCGCCATCGCTCCGCAGGGGCGATGCGCTGCTGATCATCTCCGGCTCTGGGGAAACGCCGGTCAGTACAGGCTTCGCCCGCATCGCCAAGGCGGAGGGCGCCAAGGTCGTTGCGCTGACGCATAAGCCGGCCGGGACCCTGGCCGGCATTGCCGATGTCACGCTGCATGTCCCTGTCGAGAAATCGCAACAGTTTGGCGGCAGCCTGTTCGAGCAATCCTGCCTGATCCTGCTCGACAGCATTGTGCTCTTCATGGCGCAGCAGATAGCCGACGCGCACAGACTGATGTTGCACCGCCACACCAACTTGCAGTGACGCCATGCCGACGGTGTGAGCATCGGTGACGCGGTGCATCAGCCGGGAAGCTCGCTGGGTGCATCATCTTCCGTAGCGGCAAGGCACTGGACTCGCTGTGTGATGCCGATATTGTAATTGATGAGCGTTGGTGCCGTGCTCCGGCGACGGCAACCGACGGGGAGATACCGGCGGCTTGGTCGCAGGAACAAGTCCCGGTCAACATGGGAGGAAGTCTGATGAGAGTTGGGGCCATTCTGGCCGGCGTTTCGGCCATTTCCGCGCTGGTTGGCGCACCTGCCTTGGCGCAGGACAAACCGTTTGCGGGCGTTACCGTGAACGTCATTACGCAGACCGGTGCGATTCAGGAGCCGCTGCAGCGGCGCGCGCCCGAGTTCGAAGCGCTCACCGGCGCCAAGATCAATGTCATCGCGGTGCCCTTCTCGGATCTCTATCAAAAGATTCTCACCGACTGGGCGAGCGGCACCAACTCGGTCGACGCCGGCGTGTTCGCCCCGCAATGGATGGTCGACTACATTGCCGGCGGCTACCTCGAGGACCTGACGCCGCGGGTCGAGGCGGACAAGGACATCCAGCAGGACGATGTGGGCGCGTTCTTCCGGGACTTCTCCGAGAAATACAACGGCAAGACCTACATGATCACGCTCGATGGCGACTTCCACATGATGTACTATCGCAAGGACGTGCTCGAAGCGGCCGGCCTGGCGGTGCCGAAAACCTGGGACGAGTATCTCGAAGTCGCCAAGGCCACGCATGGCAAGGACATGAACGGCGATGGCACGCCGGATTTCGGCTCCTGCATCGCCAAGAAGCGCAACGCGCAGAGCTATTGGTTCGTCACCGATGTGGTCGGCTCCATGACCCAGTCCAAGGGAACCAGCCAGGGCACTTTCTTCAACACCAACGACATGACGCCGCTCGTCAACAACGACGCCTTCCGCAAGGCGCTCGACTTCCTGGCTGAATCGACCAAGTACGGCCCGCCGGACGAGCTCAACCTCGACGTCAGCGACACAAGGCCGCTCTTCGCTTCCGGCCGCTGCGCGCTGAACCTCGACTGGGGTGATGTAGGCACGATCTCGATCGACCCGGCCCAGTCCAAGGTGATGGGCAAATGGGGCGCGGCGATCATGCCTGGATCCAAGGAGGTCCTGAACTGGGCCACCGGCAAGCTCGAGGCCTGCACGGCGGAAAACTGCCCGCACGCGATCGACGGCGTGAACCATGCGCCATTCGCCGCCTTTGGCGGCTGGGGCGGCGGCATCAACGCGGCGGCCGATCCGAAGGTAAAGGACGCCGCCT
The DNA here is from genome assembly GCF_935825525.1 of Mesorhizobium escarrei. Taxonomy (GTDB): domain Bacteria; phylum Pseudomonadota; class Alphaproteobacteria; order Rhizobiales; family Rhizobiaceae; genus Mesorhizobium; species Mesorhizobium escarrei. The sequence goes on along the minus strand of NZ_CAKXZT010000135.1, from coordinate 123,687 downwards.
ACGCCTACTTCTCGTTCATGACGCAGCCGGCACAGTCGAACGCCGACGTGACCGTCGGCGGAACCGGCTTCAACCCGTACCGCACCTCGCAGCTCAGCTACAGCGACCTTTGGGAGAAGGCCGGCATGAGCGAGGAGGAGGCTAAAGTCTACCTGGGCGCGATCAACGACAGCATGAGCAGCCCGAACATGATCCTCGACCTGCGCATCCCACAAAATCAGAAGTATCAGCAGGTCGTGCTCGACGAGGCGGTGTCGCGCTTCCTCGCCGGCGAAATCGACAAGGAAGCGACGGTCGCGGCGGTCGAGGAAGGCTGGAATGAGCTGAACGAAGAGATTGGCAAAGACGAGCAGCTCAAACTTTACAAGGCGACCATCGGCGCCAAATAGGCAGTCAAGCAAACGACCCGGCGTGGCATCGGTCCGCGCCGGGCCTGATGCCTGCCCCACTTTCTCAGGATATGATGACCGCAACCGACACCATGCCAGACGCTGCCGACCGCCGCAGCTGGGCCGAATGGCTGGACGGTCACTCGGGCCGGATCATGGTGCTGCCAGCCGTCATCGTGCTTCTCTGCTTCGCGATTTTTCCGCTCATCATATCGGCCTATCTCGCGCTTTCGCGCTTTGCGCTCGCGCCGGGCGGATTCACGCTGAAATTCATCGGACTTTTGAACTTCCGCAAGCTGCTGGTTGGCTCGCAGCAGTATCACCTGCTCGGTAAGTTTGGCACGTTCGGCTTTGTCCAATTCGCTTTGCTGGCCTTGATCGCGGCAGGGCTGTTTTTCCTCCTCGCCCGCTACTTGTTGCGTGGCAGGCCGACCGTCGTCGGCACGGTTGGTCGCCTTCTCGCGACGGCGATGGCGATGGGCTTGGCGGTGCTTGCGCTGGCCACCATGGCGCCGGGCGGCGTGCCAGGGACTGTCGTCAATACGCTTCTCTACGTGTTCGTCGGCGTGTCCGTGCAGTTCGCACTGGGACTGGGCCTAGCGCTGCTGTGCGGCCAGCCGATCCGTGGCCGGAATTTCTTTCGCGTCCTCTTCTTCATCCCGCTGATGGTGACCCCGGTCGGCATCGCCTACACTTTCCGCATGCTCGCCGACATGCAGAAGGGGCCCTTCGCCCCGCTCGTGCGCGCTTTCGGCATCAGCGAGTGGTCGTGGGCGACGGAGGCCTGGTCGGCACGGCTGATGGTATTGGTCGGCGACACCTGGCAGTGGACGCCGTTCATGTTCATCGTGCTGCTGGCGGCCATTGAGAACCAGCCGCGCGATCAGGTCGAGGCGGCGCGGCTTGACGGCGCCAACGGCTTCCAGATTTTTCGCGACATTACCTGGCCAGCGATCGCGCCGATTGCTGCTACCGTCGTGCTGATCCGGCTCATCGAGGCTTTCAAGATCATCGACCTGCCGAACGTGCTCACCGGCGGCGGTCCCGGCCTGGCGACGGAATCGATGACGCTCCATTCCTTCATTTCCTGGCGCACCCAGGATCTCGGTGGCTCGGCGGCTATCGGCTACATGCTGCTCTTCATCTCGACCATCGTATGCGTCTCGTTCTTCAACTTCGTGGTCCGGCCGGCGCGCCGGTTCGAAGCATGAGCGCCGAGCCGCGCTCGCTGGCGCGCCGGCTGTTCGAGCCGGCCTCGATCGATAGCCAGGCGCCGGTCGCCAGGGTGGTGACCTATGTGCTGTTGTTCCTGTGGACGCTGGTTGTGGTGATTCCTCTCTACTGGGTGTTTATCACGTCCTTCAAGGGGCCCGGAGAGGTCGACAACGGGCCATTCTATCTCCCGTTCGTCGACTTTGCTCCCTCGCTTCAGGCATGGGACTTCATGCTCGTGCAGAATTACACGCTGCGCCCTTACATGAATTCGGTCGTTGTCGCGGTCGCTAGCACACTGCTCGCAGTCCTGATCGGCTCGCTGGCGGCCTACGCGCTCGTGCGTATCCGCTTCCAGGTGAAGCTCGCCGCCGTTGCAATCTTCTTGATCCTGCTCACCGCAATCATCGTGGCGGTGGCCACTTTCGGCGTGCGGTGGGAGATCGCCATTGTTGTGGCGGCAGCCCTCTTCGTCATTGCGCTGTTCACGCTCGTTGGACGCACGAAGCTTGCGGTCGGCAACAGCGACATTGAGTTCTGGATCATCTCAAACCGTATCATGCCGCCGATCGTCGCCGTGTTGCCGATCTACGTGATGTTCCAGCAGATGCGCCTGCTAGACACGCAGGTGGCGCTGATCGCCACCTACACCGCCATCAACCTGCCGATCGTCGTGTGGCTGACGCGCGATTTCTTCGCCGGCATCCCGCTCGACCTCGAGGAGAGCGCACAAATAGATGGGGCCTCCAAGTTCCGCGTTTTCTTCACCATCGCGCTGCCGCTGGTGCGGTCCGGCCTGGTCGCGACCTTCCTGCTGGTACTGATCCTTGCCTGGAACGAGTATCTGCTGGCCCTCTTCCTCTCCAATGCCGATGCGCAGACCATGCCGGTTCTGGTATCGGCACAGAACACTACCCGCGGGCCGCAATGGTGGAACATGTCGGTGTTGATCACCGTGATGATCGCCCCCGTGATCATCATCTCCAGCATCCTGCAGAAGCACATCGCGCGCGGACTGCTGGTCGGCGCAGTGAAGGGCTAGTCGATATGCGGGTCACCCTGTCCGATATCTACAAGTCCTTCGGCGCGGTCGAGGTGGTCAAAGGGCTCGACCTTGAGATCGAGGACGGCGAGTTCCTGGTGCTGCTCGGCCCTTCGGGCTGCGGCAAGACGACGGCGCTGCGTATGGTCGCCGGGCTTGAATCGGTGAGTTCCGGGCGCGTCCTCATCGGCGACCGCGACGTCACCCATGTGCTGCCCAAATATCGCGACGTGGCGATGGTGTTCCAGTCCTACGCGCTTTATCCGCACATGACCGTCGCTGAGAACATCTCATATCCGCTGAAGCTGCGGGGGGTGCCGCGCGCCGATCGCGACGCCTCCGTGCGCAGCGCCGCCGTCAAGGTGCATCTCGAGGAGTTCCTCGACCGCTATCCACGGCAGCTTTCCGGCGGTCAGCGGCAACGGATCGCGCTCGCCCGCGCCATGGTGCGGCGGCCGAGCGTCTTCCTGATGGACGAGCCGCTCTCCAATCTCGACGCCAAGCTGCGTGGCCACATGCGCTCGGAGCTGAAACGCCTGCAGGCCGATCTGGGCGTGACGACGATCTACGTCACCCACGATCAGATCGAAGCCATGACCTTGGCTCACCGTGTTGCCATCATGAACCGCGGCGTCGTGCAGCAGATCGCGACGCCCCGTCAGATCTACGACGATCCGGCGAACCTGTTCGTCGCCGGCTTCATCGGCTCGCCGCCGATGAATTTTCTTAGGGGCGAGCTGGTCGAGGGTAGCTTCGCCTGCGCGGAAGGGCGATTTGCGACCAGCGTTGCCGAAAGCCGGAAAAAGGTCACTGCCGGCCTTAGACCCGAGGATTGCCGGGTCACCGGCCCATCGGAAGGCAAGATTGCGGCGCGGGTCTATGCCGTGGAACTGATCGGCGATCATACCTTGATCACCTGCCAGTTCGGTGGGGCCACCGTAACCGTCAAGGCCGACAAATCGGCGCACTACGACATGGATGAGCCGATCGGCATCACCTTCCAGGATACCGCCGTCTTTCTGTTCGATTCGGAAACCGGGGCCCGCATCGGCGGCCGCGCCGGTCGACAGGCGGCCGCTTGACTCTCGCTAATTCTCCTCCACAAACACCTCTTCGCGCTTTTTCTTAACCGCCGGCAGGAAGACGATGACGAGCACGGCGAGCGCGATGAAGAGCAGGCCGGCGCTGATCGGCCTCGTGACGAAGGTGGTCGGGTCGCCGCGCGCGAGAATCATCGCGCGACGCAGGTTTTCCTCGAGCAGCGGGCCGAGCACGAAGCCGAGCAGCAGCGGCGCCGGTTCGCAGCGCAGCTTGGTCAGGAGATAGCCGAGCAACCCGAAGAAGGCGACGGCGTAGAGGTCGTAGATGTTGGTGTTGACGCTGTAGACGCCGATCGAGCAGAACGCCATGATGATCGGGAAGAGCACGTAATACGGGATCGTCAGGAGTTTCACCCAAAGCCCGATCAGCGGCAGGTTCAAGATGATCAGCATCAGATTGCCGATCCACATCGAGGCGATGATGCCCCAAAACAGCGCCGGCTGTTCGGTCGCGACATTGGGGCCGGGCACGATGCCCTGGATGATCATCGCGCCGATCATCAGCGCCATGACCGGGTTGGCCGGAATGCCGAGCGTCAGCATCGGGATGAAGGAGGTCTGCGCACCGGCATTGTTGGCCGATTCCGGTCCGGCGACGCCTTCGACGGCGCCCTTGCCGAATTCCCCGGGGTTTTTCGAGATGCGTTTTTCGACCGTGTAGGAGGCAAAGGCTGCAAGGATCGCGCCGCCCCCCGGCAGGATGCCGAGCGCCGAACCGATGATGGTTCCGCGCACGATCGGCGCCGCCATGCGGCGAAAGTCCTCGCGGGTCGGCATCAGGCCGGAGACCCTTCGGATCATCACCGCGCGCTCGTGCTCGTTTTCGAGGTTGCGCAGGATCTCGGCGACGCCGAAGACGCCGACCGCCACCGCGACGAAATTCAGCCCGTCGGCATATTCGCGGATGCCGAGCGTGAAGCGCGGCGTGCCGGTGTAGATGTCGGTGCCGACAATGCCGAGCAGCAGGCCGAGCACGACCATCGCCAGCGCCTTGACAATCGAGCCGTGGGCGAGCGCGACGGACGAGACGAGGCCGACGATCATCAGCGAAAAATACTCGGCCGCGCCGAATTGCAGCGCGATCGCCGTCAGCGGCGGGGCAAAGATGGCGACGAGGAAGGTCGACACCGTGCCGGCGAAGAACGAGCCTATCGCCGCGATGGCGAGTGCCGCCCCGGCGCGGCCGTTCTTGGCCATCTGGTAGCCGTCGATCGCGGTGACGGCTGACGAGGATTCGCCGGGCATGTTGATGAGGATGGCGGTGGTCGAGCCGCCATATTGCGCGCCGTAATAGATGCCGGCGAGCATGATCAGGGAGGAAACCGGGTCGCCGATCTGGAAGGTGATCGGCAACAGCATGGCGATGGTGGCGGTGGCGCCAATGCCGGGCAAAACACCGATCAGCGTGCCGAGAAGGACGCCGATCAGGCAGAAACCGAGATTTGCCAGCGACGTGGCCGTCGAAAAGCCGAGCGCGAGGTTGTCGAGGAGTTCCATGCTCATCGCCTCACAATGCCGGCCAGGAAGGCAGCCACGGGCCGAAGCGCCGGAACGGCAGGCCGAGCGCATAGCTGAAGACGAGGAACGCAAACAGCGTCAGGCCGGCGGAGAGTACGAGCGCAGTCAGCGGCCTCATGCGACCGCTGGCAAAGGATGCGATCAGCGCCGTCAGGAAGATCGAGGGGAGGAAGCCTAGGCCGCGCACGGTCAGGCCGAAGAAGATCGGGGCAGGCAGGATGAACAGCATGCCGCGCCAGGCTACATGGCCGATCGGCTCGCTTTCGAAGCGCACCGCTTCGACGAGGATGATGGCGCCAAGCAGGATCAGCACGATTGCCAGGACCAGCGGGAAATAGCCCGGTCCCATGCGGAAGGCGGTGCCGATCTCGAGGCCGAGCGACTGCAGCGCGAAAAATCCACCGAGAAAGATGAACAGCGCGGCGCATATGCCGTTGGTCGTGTCGATTGTGAAAGGTTTCATGACGTCCTCCCAGTGCCCGCGCGGCGGGCGCGCCCATGCCGGTTTGAAAAAAACGGGGCGCTGATGGGCGCCCCGTTTGTAAAAACCTCAGTCGGCGTACTGGCCGGCGGCTTCGATGATCGGCTTCCAGCGCGCGATCTCGCCTTCCAGCCTGGCCTTCAGCGCGGCCGGAGTCGCGTCTGCTTCAGACGACGGCTTGGTGCCGAGCTCGGCGAAGCGGGCGACGACATTCGGGTCTTTCAGCGCGACCTGAAGCGACTTCGACAGCCGCTCGGTGACCTCGGCCGGCGTGCCCTTGGGCGCGTAGAGGCCGTGCCAGATGCCGACCTGCACTTCCGGGAGACCGGCTTCCGTCGTCGTCGGGACGTCCGGCAGAACATCGAGGCGTTCAGCCGAGGTGACGGCGTAGGCCTTGATCGTGCCGCCCTGGATCTGCTTGGTGGTGTTGGTCGACTGATCGCACATGATGTCGACCTGGCCGCCGAGAAGATCGGTCATGGCCGGTCCGGTGCCCTTGTAGGGCACGGTGACCAGCGGCGTGCCGATGGCGCTCATGAACAGCATGCCGCACAGATGCGAGGCCGCGCCTATGCCGGCATTGGCCACGGTGACGGTATCCTTGTTGGCCTTGGCGTAGTCGACCAGCCCCTTCAGATCGGTCGGCTCGAGGTCCTTGCGGCCGACGATGGTCATCGGCACCTCGGTGACGAGACCGACATATTCGAAGCTGTTCAACGTGTCGTATGCGAGCTTTCTGTATAGCGTGGCGCTTGTCGCCATGCCGATGTGATGGAGGAGCAGCGAATAGCCGTCGGGATCGGCTTGGGCGACGCGACCGGCACCCAGCGTGCCGCCGGCGCCGCCGACATTCTCGACGATGATCTGTTGGCCGAGATCCTTCGACATGGCTTCCGCGACCAAGCGCGTGACCGTGTCGGTCGGGCCGCCGGCCGAAAACGGCACCACGACGGTGATGGTGCGTTCGGGATAGGCTTGCGCGCCCGCGGCGAACGAATACAGCGTGGCGGCGGCGGCCAGAGCGGCGGCGAATTTTCTCATCTTAATTTCCTCCCAGGATATGAATTCCCAACCAACTGCCTCGAGTTTCTCTCAACACTGGCTGTGGATGGACCAATAACTAGCGCAAGCTTGCGGATTGCAATCGGACTCAAACCGCAAACCGCTATTATACACAGGTCTGCGCAAATGGGTGGAAAGGTGCCATCGAGCCGGAGGCGTGCTGGCGGACGCGGACTGCCGGACACCCAATTCAGCCGCGCAGGATAATGCTGATCTGCAGTGATCCCTCGCCGCCCCCCTCTGTCCTGCCGGACATCTCCCCCACAAGGGGGGAGATCGGCAGCCGTGA
>NZ_CAKXZT010000135.1:1360-116584 GCF_935825525.1 Mesorhizobium escarrei | reverse complement strand
CCCCCCAAGTGGGGGGATGTCCGGCAGGACAGAGGGGGGCGCTGTCCTGGGCGCTGTCCCGCCGCCATCAAACGTTCTGCACCTTCGTGACGCTCTGATAGCCGGTCCGCAGCGATCAAGCTGTCGTCGACCTTCGAATGGCATGTTCGACGCCGCGGAGTTCGGCCAATCCCTTGAGCCGACCGATGGCCGGATAGCCGGGCTGCGCCCCGCGCGTCAGGTCATCGAGGATATCCTGGCCGTGGTCGGGGCGCATCGGGATGGCGGCGTGCTGGCGGCCTTCCATCTTGCGCCGCGCTTCCTCGTGGAGCAGCGCCGCCACCACCGCCACCATGTCGGTGTCGCCGGCAAGATGCTCGTCCTCGTAGAACGAGCAGGGGGTGCCGGCCGCTTCCTTCCGCACATTGCGCAGATGCGCGAAGTGGATTTTTGGCCCCATCCGCTCGATCATGGCGGGCAGATCATTATCCGGTCTTGCGCCGAGCGATCCCGTGCACAGTGTCGCTCCATTGGCCGGGCTGTCGACCGCGCCCAGAATGTAGCTATAGTCGGCCCCGGTCGACATGATTCGCGGCAGGCCGAGCAGCGGAAACGGCGGATCATCGGGGTGGCAGCAGAGACGCAGGCCGAGGCGTTCGGCCGTAGGCACGACCTCCGCCAGGAAATCGACGAAATGCCGGCGCAGGGCGGTTGCGTCGATGCGATCATAGTTTGACAGTTGAGCCGCGAGACCGTCGAGAGACGTGTCTTCGGTCGAGCCGGGCAGACCGGAATTGACGCTTCTTGCCAGAATCTTGCGCGCACGGTCATCCATTTGCGCATATCGGCGCTCCGCCTCGGCGGCGATCTCCGGTGTGTAGTCGCCGAGCGCCGCTCGGCGTTTCAGGATATGGATGTCGAATGCAGCGAAGTCGATAAGATCGAAGCGCATGGTGGTGCCACCATGCGGCAGGCGCCAGGCAAGATCGGTGCGGGTCCAATCGAGCACCGGCATGAAATTGTAGCAGACGACCGAAATGCCGCACCGCGCCAGGTTTTCCAGCGATGTCCTGTAGTTGGCTAGATGGCTGCGCCATTCGCCGACCTGCGTCTTGATCGCTTCGGAAACCGGCAGGCTTTCGACAATCTCCCAGTTCAGTTCGCTTGCGCTTCCATCCGGCAAAGACGCGACTTCGCGCTGACGCCTTTCGATTTCGGCGGTCAGCCATACGGCGCCGTGAGGGACGTGGTGAAGGGCCGAGACGATGCCTTGCGCCCCGGCTTGACGCGCATCCGCGATGGTCACCTTGTCGACCGGGCCGAACCAACGCCACACATGTCTCATTCGAACACTCCGTTAGAAACCGCTGCGCACCCCGGTTCGGGCCCGGGGGGCATGCTTTTGGGCGACTTGCATTAGAGCAGCGCTTCGTACAGATCCCCGATCTTTTCAACTTCGAAATCCGCCGCCCTGCTTTTCAGGATGGCGGCAGAAGTGGGGTGGTCCAGCATATCAGCCATCGCCTTTGCCAGGGCCGCGGCATCGCCGACCGGCACCAAGGCGCCGAATCGACCGTCACCGAGAATCTCGCGCGGGCCATGTGGCGCATCTGTGGAGACTACCGGGACGCCCGCAGCCATGGCCTCGACCAGCACATTGCCAAAGCCTTCGCTCGTCGAGGAAAGGACGAACAGATCGGCTGCGGCATAACACGGCGCTGGGTCGTTGACGTAGCCAGCAAAGAGCACATCCGCGCCGATACCGGTTTCCTCGGCGTAGGCGCGCAACTCGGCAGCCAGCGGACCTTCGCCGAAGATGACAAGCCGAGCGCGGCGGCCGGCGCGCAGGATAGCGAAAGCCCTCAGCAAGGTCCGATGGTCCTTGACCGGCACCAGGCGCCCGGCGATGGCGATGACCGGGCCGTCGCCCATCGTCGCCAGCTGTGCCTGCCATGCATGGAAATCCTGCTGGCGCGCCGCAACCGGCGGCAGCGGATTGTTGATGACGACAACCCCGGATTTGAGAAAGCCGCGGGCCGCAAGGTCGCGGCCGACACCCGCTGAGACGGCGATGGCTTTGGTTGCGCGCGCTGCAACCAGCGCGGAAAGCCAGACCGCTATTCTCGCGCCGAAGCTGCTGGAAGGCAGTGAGGCCGCTGCGTGGAAGCTTGGAAAGAACCGCGCTCGGCTTCGCGCCAAGAGAAGCGCCAGCGCGACGACCAGATTGGCAAATTCCGGGGCGCTATAGACAGCATGCGGACCAAGGCGGCTGAACAAACGTGCGCTTCGCACAATGCCTTTCAGCGTCTCCCACTTGCCGTAACCCTCGCCCCGGATGGCAAGGTCGAAATCGACCAGATGCACGGCGGGGGAGCGCAGCGCGGCGTTGGGTCCTTCCGCGTTCCAGGTAAAAAGTGTGACATCGTGCCCACGCGATGCCAATTCGTTTGCCATGAGGACGAAGACACGCTCGGCGCCGCCGCCCCTGAGACTGGCGATGTGAAAGACAATCCGCTTCGCCATGCCTGGATTCAGACTCGGCTGACGCCGATGCCTGATCGGTTCGGCGGCTGGCGCATGTCGCGAACGATGCCCATGGCAATGGCCAGCAGCATGCCCAGAGCAAAGCCGGCGAAAGCTCCCAGCCCTGCCGTCAGAGGGGTGCGGGGCGGCCAGGAGCGCCCCGGTGGCGGCACGGCGGTGGAGATCACCTGCACATTCGTGGTGTCGATCTGCTCGCGCTCGGTGATTTGGCGCGCGCGAGACAGGAAGCTTTCATAGACCGCCCTTCTCGAGGCGGCGTCGCGTTCAAGCTCACGCAGAGCGACCTGGGACTCGCTGTCGGTGAAAACGTTGTTCTTCAGATCGTTCATCCTGGCGGTGAGAGAAGCCAACGAGGCGTTGGCCTTATCCAAATTGGCTTTTGCCGTGCCGACCGTGCGGGAGAACTCCGCCCTGAGTTGAGAACTGACGGTTTCGAATTCTGTCCTGAGCCGGACGATCGTTGGGTGGCGCGGACCAAAGGTCATGGACTGAGAATCGATCTGCTGCCGCAAGCCATTCGCTTTGTCGCGCAATACTGAGAGTGCTGCCGAAACCGCGGGGTCAGGATTGGCCCCATTGACACCGGAAACAACCAAAGCGTCGTAACTTGCCTGCGCAGCGATGACGCGCGACTGCGCTTCTCCAATTTCGCTATTGAGCTGCGTCATCGTCTGCGAACTGACAAGCTGGCCATTGCTGGCCGACAAGTTGTGGCTGCGCCTGTAGCTCTCGACCTTCTCTTCGGCTGCCTGCACGTCGCGCTTGAGTTGGCCGAGCCGGCCCTCAAGAGCAGCTGCGGCACGGCCGGCGCCAGCAGCTTCGGCCTTGGCCAGTTCTTCCTGGAAAGCCTTCACGATGGCTTGCGATATCAGTATCGCCTTGCCAGTGGTTTCGGCCGATACCGCAAGGGTTGTAACGAACGACGTTTCATCTGCAGCGACGCTGACCCGCTCCGCCAGGCTTTTTTGGGCGATAAGCTTCGGATCGGACCTGACGCCACTCGCTGCAACACCAGAGGTGGAGGCGGTCTGGTCCGGATCGAAAAACTCCGGATCGTTGGCTAGACCGAGTTCGTCCACCACACGTGCAAGCACGTTGCCAGAGGTCAAGATGCGCTGCTTGCTGCGCGCGTTCAGTATTTGGCTGTCGACCTGACCCGGTTGCGAGTAGACATCGTTTTCCACAACCTGCAAATTGGCAGGATTGATGAGGATTTCCGTCGTCACGGTGTAACGCTGTTTGCTCAGCAACCCATAGGCGGCGCCGATGACGCCGCCGGCCACTGCCAGCATGCATGCCAAGACGAGCCCGGCACGCAGCCAGACAAAAAGGCGTCGAAAATCGAGTTCAAGGAAATCGCCAATCTTGTCAAGCGTCACCGTCGGGACAGGCTCGGGTGTGCGCGGCATGACAGGGGCAGGGGGGCGTGCCATGGCTGGGGCATCCTGTTGCAGCCTTGCCCTGCTGGCGCGCCGCGCATTGGCGATCCGCTCGAACGCGCTGACGTCGGAACCCGCCGCAGAGGGAGGGGTTGTGCCGGAAGCGGCGGACATGGTGCTAACTCTGGTTATTCGCTACGCGGACCAGCACTACAGAAAGATCGTTAACATGTCATTTTCCAAGTTGGCATATTTTGCCGAGTCACGCACCGCGTCCGTTCAGCGGTCGCTTGAATGGATCTCGGTGGCCAGAATGCCGTTTGAATGCCCCCACTTGGATCGGCCATGAGCTATCCCGCTGCCGTATCGGAACGATCCAGCCAGGCGCGCCGTCAGAACGCGCTGTCGCTGCTGTTTTTCCTATGCGCTGCGTTCGCGTTCCTGCTCCGCTTCACGGTTTCACCGCAGATCATGAACATGGTCGTCGACTATACGGCCGACGGCGGTTCATTCTACGAGAAACTGCATTTCGGCACCTATGCCATCTTTCTGCTGCTTCCTATCGTCCTTTTCAGCCGACCGTTTCTGCTGCAGGGCGACGAAATTGGAATCTTCAAGGCTCTGCTGCTCTATTCTGCGCTGATTTTCGCGCTGGTGCCGTATCTGTTCATCACCGGCCGCGCGGGCTCCTCCGGGTTCGTCATCGATACCTATCTGGTGGCGGGCGCCGCAGGCCTGTTGATGCTGGCCCTGAACGCGCAAGTGCGGCGTGCTTTGGGCGACCTCGTGCTTGGGATGGTGATCCTCAGCGCTGTGATGGGCACGATCGAGGCGGTGACTCAACATCGATTTCTGCCTTACGGTCTCAACGAACTGCAATTCCGGCCAATCGGGCTATCGGCGCACCCGCTGGCCCTGGGCGCGCTCTGCGCCACAGTCATCGGATTCGTACCGCTGACGCGCTGGCGCATATGGGTGCGGGTGCTGGCGATCTTCGTATTGCTCGTCGGCTGTGCTGCATCGGGCGCACGCGCCGCCCTGTTGCTCGCTGCCGCAGAAACCCTCATTCTGCTGATGTTCGTGCCTTGGCCGCGCCTGACCCTCAAGCATCAGCGGCAGGCCAAGTCTGTCGTGCTGCTGCTCGCCGTGGCGGGCGGCACAGTGCTGGTGGCCATCCTGTTTTCGGGCGGACTGCTGAACCGATTCGGCAATACGATCTTTGACGAAAATTTCATGGCGCGGGTGACGATCTACCAGGTGTTCGGATTTGTCAGCTGGAAAGACATCCTGTTCGGCATGAACGTCGACGACCTGCTGGCGGTCGTCAACGAGAAGTTGCATCTGCCCTACATCGAGAGCGCGCCGGTGGTCATCATCATGCTCTTCGGCTTGCCCATAGCCGTGCTCTTTATCGTGCTGGTATTCTGGTTCATTTTTCGGCTGCTGCGCGGGGCGCCGCTGCCGGCATGGATCGGCACCATGACGTTCCTGCTTGCTGCGCTGTCGAACAACGCGCTCTCTTCAAAATCGCCGGAGATCACCATTATCGTGGTGTTGCTGCTCGCCTATAGAGACGCGCCGTTTCGAAGCCGGCCGGGGAGCATACTGTCGGCCGCGGCTGCATCCGAGCCGAAATTGGATCGGCCTGGATAGCGCACGCTCCAGACGCGTCAGCCGGCGCTATCCACAACCTCGAGATTGCCTGCGCGGTTAAGCGTGTGAATGCCCGCGCGGGCCCATGCCGGTCCCGGGCCGATCGGGCGGGGCGGCGCAAAACGGACGTCGAAATCGTCAAGCCGGTCCAGCCGCATCAACCCCAGACCGCCGCCATAGGCTCTCGACCCGTTTTGCACCGGCAGCACCAACGCATCGCCCTGGTCGATAAAGGCGCCGCCAGGCCGAGCGGCCGAGTGATCGACGGCGATGGGATTGAGCGCGTGCGCAACCCACGGCCCGCGCAGCGAGGGTGCGGAATAGACAGCCATCGTGTCCGACGCGCTGCCATAGCCGAACCGCTCCGTCCCCAACAGCCAGAAGCGCCCGTCAGATTCGAGCAGCGTGGCGTCATTGAAATCCTTGTCCGTCATCAGCACGGTGTCGCGTACCCAGCGATCTGGAAACTGCGCGGCGCGGTAGAGCACAAGCTCGCGCGCCGCAGCACTTTCAGGGATCATGAAAATCTCGCCGGCGTAAGCGAACACCTGCGGATACGACAAATGGTGCTTTTCCTCCAGCACCACCCTCGGCACGCCGAAGCTGCCGCCGTCACCCAATTCGGCGACAGCAATCACTCCGCGACCCGTAGCATAAGGAAATTCCTCGACAAACAGATAGTGGCGGCCATCCCGCTCGATGACGAAGGGATCGGCATAGAATCGCTGGCCATCGTCCGGCAGTACCGTGAACGGCTTACCGTCGAGCTGCCCGGTTTCGGCGACACCTGGCCCGTCGATCAGCCGATAGGCAACCTGCCAATAGAAGGGACGCCGTCCAAGCCTGAGTTTTTGCACAGCGCGATCGACCAACCCCCTGCAGAAAAAAGGCAGATAGTGCCGGACAAAACCGCCGTTCCTCAGGATCGGCGCCGGGCTATCGGCTATCGGCGCAAGTTCGCCCGCGGAAAAACGAGCTACGCTTTGCGCAACCAGCGCGATGGCCCCAGCGAGCAGGTCGTTGCAGCTGCGAGACAGCCAGAGCCGGTCGCTGACCATCGGCCGTCCCCGGGCGACTGTGACGCCGTCGAGGCGAACGGCAAGTTCGGGCAATCGCCCGCTCGCCAGCATCTCGGCCATACCGGCGGGGAAGGTGCTGCGGCCACAAAATTCGAGCGTCAGAACCCGCGTGCCACGTCGTGCGGCAGTGCCGGTGAGATCGATTACGAGGTCGGCTGGACCAGAGCCGCCAGACGGCAACGGCTCGGAGCGGCTTGCCAATGAGGGACCGAAGCGCCGGCTCTCGATCGCCAGCACACTATCCAGTCCGCGTGCGATCGGCGCAGGCGTCGGCGCGCGGCCGCTCGAAACCACGTGTCCGGCTGCGCTCAACCGCACCAGAAGCTCATTTTCCCAGCGCCGAGATCCGACTGTGTGGCCGATGATTAAAATATTAGCCAATCGAATATGTTCTTTTTCAAGCCTACTCTGCCAGGATACCTATCGGTTTGGGCTTTCATAAGAGTTACCGGGGAGGAGGTGGGCTTGGCTGTTAATCATATATTAAGATTTAAGGTCACGGAGGCGGCTTCTGCCGCTATTATAGCTGTGGTGGCGAATAATCGGCAGGTCGCGATGCCTTCTGGCGACCAGGATCAGCAATGAACGTCCTTTCACATCCAAAACTGCCGTCCAGGCAAAAATTGCTGATCGTGTTCGGCACCAGGCCGGAGGCGCTCAAATGCTTTCCGGTGGTGCGTGCCGCGCTTGCCCATCCAGGTTTCATCACCGAGACATGCATCACCGGCCAGCATCGCGAGATGGTCGACCAGGTCATCAAACTGACCGGCCTGCCGGTGCATCACGATCTCAACATCATGCAGCCTGGCCAGACATTGTTCGACGTGACCTCGCGCGTGCTGCTGGGCATGGCGGAAGTGCTGGAGAAGGCGAAGCCCAATATCGTCCTGGTGCAAGGCGACACGACGACGGCGATGACTGCGGCTCTGGCTGCCTTCTACAAGCGCATCCCGGTCGCCCACATCGAGGCAGGATTGCGCAGCCACGATATCAACTCTCCGTTTCCAGAGGAACTGAACCGCAAGATTGCCGGCGACATCGCGACCTGGCATTTCGCGCCGACCATCCAGGCGCGCGACAATCTCATCGCCGAAGGAAAGGCTGCGAGCACCATCTTCGTGACCGGCAATACGGTGATCGACACGCTGTTGCACTTTTCCGGCGTGATCGATGCCGACAGACTGATGAGCGCAAAACTCGCCGCCCGCTTCCCGTTCCTCGATCCCGCCAAGAAAATGATCCTTGTCACCGGTCATCGCCGTGAGAATTTCGACGGCGGCATCCATCGTATCTGCACGGCGCTGAAGGGGTTGGCGGTGCGCGAGGACGTGCAGATCGTCTATCCGGTCCATCCCAATCCCAATGTGCGCTCGGTGGTCAACGCAGAACTGGGCGGCGTGCCGAATATCCATCTGGTCGACCCGCAAGACTATCTGCCGTTCCTGTTCCTGCAGAAGCAGAGCTATCTGGTGCTGACCGATAGCGGCGGCGTCCAGGAAGAAGCGCCTTCCCTCGGCAAGCCGGTGCTGGTGATGCGTGAGAATACCGAGCGGCCGGAGGGGATCGCGGCGGGTACCGCCCGTCTCGTCGGCACCGATATCCAAAAGATCCTGTTGAATGCCAACAGCCTGCTCGACGACCAGGCGGCCTATCGCGGCATGGCGGAACGACACAACCCGTATGGCGATGGCCGGGCCAGTAACCGGATCGTTGAGGAACTGCTGCATCATGGCTGAGATCAAGACCGTTTCCGTTATCGGCATGGGCTATATCGGCCTGCCGACCTGTGCCATCTTCGCCAGTCGCGGGCTCGACGTCATTGGCGTCGATGTCAACGAGGCGGTGGTCGAGAAGGTCAATCGCGGCGAAATCCACATTGTCGAGCCGGACCTCGATGGTCTGATCCAGAAGGTTGTAGCCAACGGCAAGCTCAGGGCTTTCACGACGCCGCAGCCGGCGGACGCCTTTGTCATCGCCGTGCCGACGCCGATGACCGAGGACCACAAGCCTGACGTGAGCTATGTGCTCGCGGCGGCACGAAGCATCGCCTCGGTGCTGAAGCGGGGAGACCTTGTGGTGCTGGAATCGACATCGCCGGTCGGCACGACGCGCACCATGACCGGACTGCTTGCCGAGTTGCGGCCCGATCTCAGATTTCCTCTCGTGCATGGCGAACAGGCCGATGTCCTGGTCGCCTACTCGCCCGAGCGGGTGTTGCCGGGAAAGGTCCTTACCGAGCTGATCAACAACGATCGCTCGATCGGCGGACTGTCGCGCAAGTCGGCGGAACGCACGGCGGCACTCTATTCGACCTTTGTTGCCGGTGACCTGTTCACGACCCAGGCCGAAAGCGCGGAACTGGTGAAGCTGACCGAGAACGCGTTCCGCGACGTCAATATCGCCTTTGCCAACGAGCTTGCGGCAGTGTGCCAGGATCTGTCGCTCAACGTCTGGGAGGTGATCGATCTCGCCAACCGGCATCCCCGCGTGAACATCCTGCAGCCGAGCCCGGGGGTCGGCGGCCACTGCATTGCGGTCGATCCGTATTTTATCATCGATGCCGCGCCCAACAGCACGCGGCTGATGGCTTCGGCACGCCGGATCAATTCCGAGCGTCCCTTGTCGGTGGTCAGGGACATAGAAGCCTTGCTCGACCCATCCCGCAAGCAGACGATCGCTTGCCTTGGCCTCAGCTTCAAAGCCAATATCGACGATATGCGCGAGAGCCCGGCCGTCGAGGTGGTGAAGCTTTTGTCAGATATTCCCAACCTGAAGATCATTGCGGCCGAGCCCAACGCACACAGGCTGCCGCATGAGCTCGAGGGCAAGGGCATTGTCTTCACCGACGCGCTCTCCGCCATCGACCAGTGCGATATCGTCGTCCTGCTGGTCGACCATCGGCAATTCAATCTGGTCGATCCCGAAGCGCTCAAGGACAAGAAGCTCATCGACACCAGGGGTTTGTGGACCTGGCGCAAGGCACGCAAGCCCGACGCCCGCATCGAAGGCAAGAAATCAGCGCTCGAGGCGCTTCCTGCAAGTGCAGAGGAGGCCGCATGAACACGCACGACCCGGCATGGGCGCAGCATCGTTTGTTGGCGTCACGGCGCCGGGAATTCCTCGGCGCGCCCATCCATGCGCTGACCATGGCCGAGACACTGGCCATCGCCGATGAGGCGATGACCCTGCGGCGGCCGCTGCATCATGTGGTGGTGAATGTCGCCAAGCTTGTGAACATGCGCAACAATAGCGAACTGCGGGAGGATGTCGCGACGGCGGATGTGATCAACGTCGACGGCATCGGCGTGCTTTGGGGGGCGCGTCTTTGCGGCGTCGCACTGCCTGAGCGGGTGGCCGGCGTCGACATCATGATCAATCTGCTGAGCCTCTGCGTGAATCGTGGCTTCAGGCCCTTCCTCCTGGGCGCCGAACAATCGGTTCTCGATGCGGTTAAAATGCGGCTTGCCAGGGATCATCCGGGTCTCGTCGTCGCCGGCATGTGCAATGGCTATTTCAAGCCGGAAGACGAGGCCGGCCTCGTCGAGGCGATCAATGCTTCGGGGGCCGACTGCCTGTTGGTGGCGATGCCGACGCCGCGCAAGGAGCGCTTTCTCAAGCGCTATCGTGACGAACTCACCCCGAGTTTCGTCATGGGCGTGGGCGGCAGTTTCGACGTCTATGGTGGCAAGGTTGCCCGGGCGCCAAAACTGGTTCAAGCGGCCGGTCTGGAGTGGTTGTTTCGCGTGGCACAGGAGCCGCGACGCTTGTGGCGGCGCTACTATGACACCAACACCGCCTACGCGGCGCTGCTGTGCCGGGAGTTATGGGGCCGTCGGGGAGGCCGGAAGGTCGATCTATGAATAGCGATTACAGGGCGCCGGCCTTGGGCTGCTGCATCGATCCGAAGTCGGAGCCGTTTTTTCAGGACTACCGCACGGGTCTATGCGAGCCGCAGCCGCGCCCTCAGCTTGGCTACGAATTGCATCGCGGCGGCAGGGTAGACCAGCCAGGTCAGCCCGAAAAAAACCACCGCGCCAGCGGCGCCGCCCGCGACGAGCGAGAAAATGGCCGGCATCTTGCCGAGTAGAGCGCTGGCCAGGCTGGCGGCCAGCCCGGTGCTGAGCGAGATGACGACCGAAACGCCGATGTCGCGCCATGGCACCGGCACCGGCGTCAGCCGTTCGCTGATGACGATGCAGGCTAAAAGGCCTGTCAGCGATCCGCCTGCCAGCGCCAAAGCAGCGCCGACCTCCGCCATCGGCGGGATCAACAGCACGGACAGCGCGATTGTCGCCACCGAGCCGAAGGAATTGGCGATGATCAGCAGCCACGGCCGCTTGTGTGCGTGCACCACAGTGCCATAGACGAAGCTGGCGAGATTGGCACACAGCACGCTGAAGGCGATGATCGGAAAGAGCAGGCCGAAACGGCCGTGATATTCGGAGGGCAGCAGGAGCTGCGTGATATCGCTGCTGAGTGCGACCAGCATCGCAGCAACCGGCAGGCAAAGGCGCATCATCAAGGCCATCAACTGCGACAGCAATCGGCCCGATGCCGCGGGCCCGTCGTCATCGAACCGGCTGACCACCTCGGGAAAGGCGCCCATGTTGATGGAATTGGCGACCATATCGATCGGCTGGCGGGCCAGTGCATAGGCTGCGGCGAAGATCGCCACTGCGCCGGCATCGTAATAGATCTTGAGGAACACACGCTCGGCGCTGTGCAGGCCGAAGCCTACCAGTGCCATGATAACCAGGGGCACGCCAAGGACGAAGAACTCCTTTTGGGTGAAGCGTGGCGGACCGGCAACGACGCGTCGGGATGCCATGATGCCCGCCACGATACCGGCGACTAAAACACCGAGGCTCGAGCCGAGCGATACCGTCAGAAAGGAATCTTGAAACATCACGATGGCGCCGATCGGCAGCGCCAGCTGCAGCACGGCGCGCAGGAACTCGAGCATCGAATAGACGGAATGACGCTGCTGCATCTGCAGCACCGTCAACGCGTAGCGGCCGATGGAACCGGCGATCAGGTAGCTGCAGACGGCGACCGCGAACTCGATCCAGCGCTCCGGCACGATCACTGCAGAGGCGACCACGGATATGATCAGCGCCAGCGCCGTGCTGGCAAGCAACACCCGCCCGGCCAGCATCAGGCTGCCGCGGCTGACGTCGCCTTTGCCGCCAAGCCTGAGCAAAGCGATGCGCAGCCAGTTGGTGACCGCAATGTCGGTCATTTCGCCGACGGTCACCACCAGGGTCAGCAGCCCATA
This sequence comes from Mesorhizobium escarrei, assembly GCF_935825525.1. Classification (GTDB taxonomy): domain Bacteria; phylum Pseudomonadota; class Alphaproteobacteria; order Rhizobiales; family Rhizobiaceae; genus Mesorhizobium; species Mesorhizobium escarrei. The sequence continues at coordinate 104,675 of NZ_CAKXZT010000135.1, read as the reverse complement.
CTCGGTCTGGTCGATCAACCGCGTTACGATGACCAGCAGGAGCAGCGCGGAAATCCGCGTCAGCAGGATCGCCGGGGCATAGATGAGCGTGGAGCGCAGCAGCAAACGGTTGTCCCCGGAAAATTCCGCCTCGACTAACCGTCGACCGGCGGAAAATCCAGCGCGACAGCGGCGAAGGGTGAACAGATTCAGTTTGAACTAAAAGATTTGCCGTAAACTTACCGGGAACGTTTTCTTTGTGGTTACGCTGTCCGTGCTATCCAGAATACCATGCTGCAGAGTCTCTTACCCGATCGAAAAATACATGTCCTGGTCGCGACCCCGTCGGGTGGGTCGGGGCAGGGCGGCATCGACCGCATCATGGCGGCGCTCGATCGCGAACTCCAACGACAGGGAGATGGAAAAGTCGAAGCGCGGTTCCTTCCCAGTCGCGGTTCGGGCTCGGTCGCGCTGTCAGTCTTCTATATGATTGGCTTTTGTCTTCGGATGTTGGTCGCGCGTATTGCCGGCCGTGCCGACGTCGTTCACATCAACGTATCGAGCTTTGGCAGTACCTACCGCAAGATGGTCATCGCGAGGTGCGCGCGATTGCTCGGCATCCCCTATGTGTTGCATTTGCATGGAGCTGAGTACCAGACGTTCTGGAAGGAAAACCGCAGCTTCATGAGCCGCCGCATCCGGCATATGTTTGAGCATGCCGATCGGATCGTGGTTCTGGGCCGTATCTGGCGCGACTTCGTCACTGCACGGGCGCCAGGCGCGGCTGGGAATATAGTGATTGTGGCCAATGCTACCGAAGTGCCGTCCCTGGCTCATGTCGGTGGTGGAGACAGCGTTCACATCCTGTTCCTGGGCCGTATCGGCGACCGCAAGGGCGTGCCGCAATTGTTGGACGCACTGCATCGCATGAGGCCTGTCAAGCAGTGGCGCGCCACAATCGCCGGCGATGGTGACGTCGAGGCCGTGCGGGCAAGATCGGCCGGGCTGGGGCTTGCCGGATGTATTGCCTTTCCAGGCTGGGTGGGTCCGAACGAGGTTGGATCGCTGATTGCTTCGGCTGACATTCTGGCGCTTCCCTCCTTCGCCGAAAACCTCCCGGTCTCGGTCATCGAGGGAATGGCCTCCGGCCTCGCGGTGGTAACCACGCCTGTCGGCGCCGTAGAGGACATCATCATCGACAAGAAAACCGGGTTGCTGGTGCCGCCCGGCGATGTGGCGGCGCTGACCAAGGCACTGACAGAACTGGTTGACGACACGGCGTTGCGCGCCCGTCTTGGCTCGGCTGCCATGGCGGTGCACCGGGAACGGCTTGAGCTTTCATCCTTCGCGGCATCGATATGCCGTGTGTGGGATGAGGCGGCAAACGGCAGGCCCGGAGCAAAATCATGAATTTTCTTGACGTAGCGCGCGGTGCCTATGTGCGAAGCCCGACAGCGGTCAGGCGGCTGCTGGCGCCTGTGCTGGCGCTGGCGCCAACTCGGGTGAAATTTGGTGCGACCTATCGGTCATGGCGGACCCGGATCGCCAGGGCCGCCGAGGATCCTGTCTATGCCGGGCAATTTCATCTGGCCGCGCTGCGCGCGCTGTTGCGGAAAGCCCATGCGGGCAGTCCGTTCTATCGCGAGTCGATCGACCAGGCCCTCGGTCCTGGCTTCGATCTGTCGACGCTGGGACTTGCCGACCTGCGTCGCCTCCCGGTCCTGTCCAAGGACATCCTGCGGATGGCTGGAACTGCAACGTTGGCGGTGCCGATCGCCCAACTGGATGAGGCCTCCGGCAATGGCTCCAGCACCGACAAGCCATTTCGCTTCTATCTCGATAAGGATCGGAGCGCCCGCGAGATGGCATTCGTCTACCACGTCTGGTCGCGGATCGGTTATGATGAAGGCACGGCGCGCGTCTGCTTCCGCGGCTTCAGCCTCGATGCCACTGGCAAGCGACTGCATGAATGGGACCCGGCACTTCGCGAGCTAAGGCTCTCTGTCTTTCCAATGACGGTCGACGACGCCGATCTCTATCTCAACCTGATCGACGCGCGGGGCATCACGTATTTTTATGGCTACCCCTCGGCCATAGAGCTGTTTTGTCGGCATATGCGCGTGCTTAACCGAGTACCAAAACGGCCCGTCAAGGGCATGATGATGATCTCAGAGCCAGTCCATCCCCATCAACGGGAGATCATCCGAAGCGTTCTTGGCAACGTACCGCTGTCCTGCTTCTATGGGCTCAGCGAAAAGGTGCTGTTCGCCGAAGAAACGCCCGGAGCCCCCGGCACCTACGAGTTCAATCCTCTCTACGGCCTCGCCGAATTGGTCGATGCGGCAGGCGAGCCGGTAACAGAGACAGGCAAGGAGGGAAGGCTCGTCGGCACTGGCTTCCTGTCGACCGGCATGCCTTTCATCCGCTACGATACCGGCGACTCTGCCCGGTTGGTGGAATTACCGAATGAGGCAAACGGCCAGCGGCTTAGAGTCGAGGCTGTCATGCCGCGCCGAAACGTCGACTATCTGGTGACCGCCGACGGCGGCCGGTTGGTGACGACGCACCTCGTGCCCGACGGTCCCGCATTCTTCGACGGCATAGAGGAGCTGCAATTCTACCAGGACCAGCCCGGCGAGGTATTGATTCGCTATATCCCGACCGCCGGGGCGGCACCTGCCTGCGCCGCGCGACTCGCCGAGACGTTGGTCAACCGCACACACGGTCGTATCCGGTTTTGCCTGAAGGCGGTGGACCGCATTGCCGCCGGGCGGGGCGGCAAGCGGGCGCTCATCAACCAGCAGCTCGACATGTCGCGTTACTGAGACGCAAGACCCAGCGCTCGTACCAGTCCGGCATCAGGTACGGGCGGTCCGTCGGGACGGATCAGCGACATCCCATGGGGATTGGCGAATTCCCAGACGGACCAGGGTATCGCGTAGTGTTCCGCCTGCTGGCGCACCGCTTCGAGATAGCGCAGACGGTCAGCGTCGAACGCGCCCATGCGACCGTCCGCAGACATGAGGATGACGCCGAATTCGCCCATGAACAGGCGCCGGCTGGGAATGCCATGCGCCTCGGCCCAGTCGACCGCCTGACGGAAGCTCGCCTCGAGTTGGCTCCGCCCCCAATTGTGCTCGAAATACCGGGCGATTGCTTCACGCGCCGCGACCATGTTCATCACCTGCTCGACCGGGCTCAAGCCGGCGGCGTCCATCTGCGCCTTAAGGGTTTCGGTCACCTTTTCGGGCGTGCTGCTGTCGGCCGGCCAGGGCAGGCCCGAGGCGAAAGCGCCTGTCCCGTCGGACCGCTGGTGCGTGAAGCTGTGCGGCTCGTACATATGGAAGCTGTAGTAGAGGTTCGGATCGTCAAAGCCCGGGGTGAGATTGACCAGTCCGGCAATGCTGCCGCCACAGGCGCCTGTTGCGACTATGGTCAGTTCGCTGCTGACTGCGCGAATATCGCGGACCGTGTCGGCCATGATCCGCTGCCAGTCATCGCTGCCGCTCGAATCGCAGGGGTAGTATGCCGGCTCGTTGTAAGGCTCGAGCGCTACCTTGTCGGCGCCGATCCTGGCCAGCATGGCGGCGACTGCCACAACCATTTCGCGATAGCTGGCAACGCCTTCGCTGTCGGCACCGTCATAGATCATCTCCATGCTGTAGGCCGGAACCTGGGTGACGCCGTGCAGGTCGAAAACCACCTTGAGGCCGGCCGACGTGACCCGCTCCACGGCGGCGGCAAGTATGTCCAGCGCCTGCTGCCGTTTGGCGCCCCGGCTGGCAAGCAGAGGACCGGGATCGACGCTCAGCCGGACGAAGTCGAAGCCCATCGACCGAATGCGCGCAAACGCGTCGCGGGGCCAATCGGTGAGCGGCCTATGTCCAGCGCGCCACTCCTGCTCGCTGCGATAGGGCGGCCAACGGTAGGATCCATCGTCCTCCACCGGCGACCAGTTGAGCCATTCGTGCACGCCAACGCCGCGCTGCAGCGGGATCGGCGCAGCGTTGGCGGCTATCGCCATGCCGAGCATCCACGCTGCAACAAAAGCCGTCCTGCTCATCGCCACTCTTTCCGTTTCATGGTCGGAGATATTAACCGCAGGATCGGAAAAGAGGATTGCGGTCGCGCGGCTTTTCGACAGCATGGTATACAAGAATCGAAATCCTGGTGGAGCGGTATGAGAATCGGCTGGTACATCAACCGGTTGCGCAGCATGGAGCCGGCTGAGATGTTGCACCGGCTGGGCGAGCAGCGTCGAAGGATCGCTTCGCGCCGCCGCGACGGCGGCTGGCAGCGTTATGCTTCGCCCCGGTTGCATCCGGTGCTGCGCGGATTGCGCGATGCTGTGCTGGCTGCGACACCGGCACAGCGGCAAGCCATAGCGGCGGCGGCGCAAAAAACGCTTGGCGGCGAGTTTTCCGCACTTGGGCGGACATGGCCGCGGCGCGATCCCGTTCGGCTGTTTCCTCCCGAGCTTTGGCGCCTTGATCCGGTGACCGGCAGGCTTTGGCCGGGTGCCGAGGCCCATGCTTTCGATATCGATTTTCGCCATGGCGGCGGCCGCGGCGATGTAAAATACGTGTGGGAGATCAACCGGCTGCATCAGTTGCCGCCATTGGCCGCCCACCTGCTTCTCGCCGGCGACGACCAGTCCCGGAGGGCCATAGAGGCGGCGATCGACAGCTGGCATTCAGCCAACCCGCCGTTTCGGGGGGTTGGCTGGGCCTCCGGCATCGAAGTCGGGGTGCGTGCCATCAGCCTGATTGTCACCATGGACCTCGTCGGCGACCGATTAGCCGCGGCGACACGGCAGCAAGTGGGCGAAATGCTGGCGGCAAGCGCCTATTGGCTGCCGCGCTTCCCTTCCCGGTTTTCCTCCGCCAACAATCATCTCGTCGCAGAACTGGCTGGCGAGTATCTGATCGGCCTGGCGTTGGGGGCCGCACCCGACGCTGCACGCGGCGCCCTCCTGGCTGAGGCGCGCAAGCAGATTCTCGCCGATGGCGCCGGTGCGGAGCAGACCCCGACATACGCGGCCTTCACCGCCGAACTCATCTTGCTGTGCGCCGCTGCGGCCCGCCAGGCCGGAACGCCGTTTGCCTCGTCCGTCGAAGCGCGTCTGGCCGCTTTTGCCAATTTCGTCGCCTGGCTGCCACCAGCCGCCGGCTTTGGCGACAATGACGAAGGTCGCGTGCTGACGCTCGGGGACGAGCCGGACTATGTCCGATCCGTCGCCGCCGCCATCCATAGCTTTCTACAGATGCCGGGCAACGCAGCGGAGGCCGACGATTTTCGGGCGCTTGCCTTTGGCACGCCGTCGGAACCGGCACCGGCGTCGCGTGGGCTGCAAACGTTCACGCAAGGCGGGCTCTCCGTCTGGCGCGGCGAGATGAACGGCCGCAGCATCGATCTGACATTCGACCACGGCCCGCTCGGCTATCTCTCGATAGCGGCTCACGGCCATGCCGACGCGCTGTCGCTCACCTTGTGCATCGATGGTGAGCCGGTGCTGGTCGACCCCGGCACCTGGCTCTACGGTTCGGGAGGCGTCTGGCGCGACTGGTTTCGCTCAACACCGGCGCATAACACGCTGAATATCGAGGGCAAAAGCCAAAGCATCATCGCCGGGATGTTCAACTGGTCGCACAAGGCGGTTGCGAGATTGGTGGAGAGCGAGCCGGGAACGCACTGGAAGCTGCGCGCCCGCCATGACGGGTATAAAAGCCGCTTCGGCGTCGTGCATCAGCGCACCGTGACGCACCAGGCTGACGGCATCGTCGTGACCGACCAACTGCTCGGCGGCAGGAGCGTGGCCGAGGTCGTCTTTCAACTCGCAGCCGGTCTCGGCACCGACCGGGACGAAAACACGGTCACGGTACTGCGCGACGATGAGCCGCTGATAGCCATGCGCTTTCCGGACGCTGCAGTCGACATCCGCGCCGGCGGCGACGCACCGGGGCAGGGCGGTTGGGTTTCGCCGCGTTTTGGCGTCAGGCAGCCGGCCGAACGCATCGCCTGGCGTGGCGAAGTGGGCGAAGACGGAATTTTGATCCACCTCGCGGCAATCCCGCCGCCGCTACGATAGGGGGCCACTACGATAGGGGCCGCTACGATAGCGACCGGCGCTGCAGCAGAGCGGCCTGTCCGGTGTTCCGGCCGTATTCGAGATTAATTACATCAGGACATTTAGCGTTTTGTTACGGTTGAACTGCTAGTCTGGCGCAAATCCGGCATGCTTTTGCTCGTTGCAGCCGCAATAGCCACCTGGTTGCCGGCAACATGCAGTGGGTTTGGCAAGTTTTTTGCTTCGCAATTCGCCGGACGGCCATTTTACGGCCCAGGAGCCACCGCACCGATGTTTTCTGAATTCGCCGGATTGATTGTGGAAAAGCTTTCGAACGTCAATCTGGTGACGCTCGGCCTCCTGTTTTCCACGGCACTGGGGAGCGCGGTGGTCGCTTACTGGCGGACTGTCGAGCATAAATCCCTCAGGGACTTTTTCGATTTCGCTTTCCCGGCGGAAGTCATCCTGCACCCGTCGGCGCGAGCGGATGTCCTATTTTGGGTCACCAAACGGACGATAATGCCATTCCTGCTCATTCCTGCCGGGGTCACCTTCGTTGCCGCCGTAGGCTATGGGACGCACCAGGCAATCGGCTGGCTGCTTGATATTCAGGCGCCGCTCATCAATGGCCCGGCCGGACCGGTGACGATCGTCATCTTCACCGCAACCATGCTGATCGCCTACGACATTTCATACTATCTCTACCATGTCGCCCAGCACCACTTCCCGTTCCTGTGGGAATTGCACAAAGTGCATCATTCGGCCGAGGTGATGGTGGGAATCACCAAGGATCGGGTTCACCCGCTGGACGATCTGATGAACCGTATTTGGGATGGCGTCATCCCGGGGAGCTGCTTCGGCATCTGGAGCCTGATCGCGCTCGATCCAGTAGAGATCGCCATCTTCGGCGTCAACGTCTATGTCATCCGCAACATCCTGATGATGGACTTTGTTCGTCATACCCATTTCAAGATTTCCTTCGGCCCGTTGAACAAAATCATCTTGTGTCCGCACTGGCACCAGGTGCACCACAGCATCGACCCTCGCCACTACGACAAGAATTTTGGCCTGCTGTTTTCGTTCTGGGATCGCCTCTTCGGGACGCAGTTTGTCCCGGATCCGGATGAAGACCTCAAATTTGGCCTGATCGATCGCGATGTGCGCGACTATCAATCGCTGTTTGGGCTTTACATCCTGCCGCTCAGAAAGATGGGAGGGCATGTCGTCAGACCGTTCCGGAGGCGTCCCGATGCCATCGCACAGGATCGTTCCCCTTGATGAACACCATTGTTTCGATTGACGCTTCGAGCGCAGAGCGCCTGGAAGTTGTCCGTTCGGCGGATCGCCTGGCTGCGATCGAAGCCGATTGGGTGCATCTCTGGCATCGCACCGATGGGCTGGTCTTTCAGAGTCATGCCTGGATTTCGGCCTGGTGGAATACCGTGGCGGACCGTGACCAGCGCGCGCTGCGGATCGGCCTGGTCTGGAATGGTGACAGGCTCGTTGCTGTCTTTCCCATGGCGATCGGCAAACGCAAAGGCCTGCGGTTTCTCGAATGGGCGGCTAGCAGCTATACCGACTACGGCGATATTCTCGTTGCTCCGGAATGCTCGCTATCGGCGCTGCAGGACGTATGGGCCCGGATCTGTGACGCCGGTGGCTTCGATATTGCCTTTCTCAATCGTCTCTTGCCGGGTGCGGCGGCCCGCAAAATTTTCACTCCGGATACCTCCAGCGGAATCAGGCTTCGCCCCAATCACAGGGAGGAAGTCAGCTATCGCGTCGCCGGACAATGGGCGAGCGGAGGAGCGTGGTTCGCGGAGCAGTCGAAAAAGGCACGGCAGAACTATCGGCGCGGCGTCAAGACGCTGGAAGAAGCCGGGGAAATGAAATTTCGCCTGCTTGCGCCAGACGAGCCACTGCAGCCGGTACTGGACCGGCTCTCTGCCCTGAAGCGCAGATGGCTGGTCGAGCGCAAGCGTGAATCGCAACTTTTCGAAGAGGGAGCGCCGGTACTGGCCGCACTCGTTGACGCGCTGGCGCGCGCCGGCGTGCTGCACATTTTCGTACTTGAATGCGATGGCGCGATGGTCGCGGTTTCCATCAACTTCGTCCAGCACCACACCATGATGGCGTTGGTGACCACTTTCGATCCGGATTTCAGCCAGGCGTCACCGGGCATGATCCTGATGATGGACTACATACAGTGGTCGTTCGATCACGGCTTAAGCACGGTCGATTTCCTGTGCGGCGCAGAGGCGTTCAAGCATAAATTCGCAACGCAGGGCGTTGTCCTGCAATCCGTTCTTGGGACGCGCACGGCGCAAGGCTCGCTCGCTTCCCTTGCCGATCGTATGCGTCAGAGGGTCCGGCATGCACGCGGGCGCGGATTGGCAACGACAGCTTGATTTTCGGCTTGATCGGTGCCGGAACGCCGTGTTCGACCGGCAATGGCAAGAGGTGTCCTATCGCTTCCCTCATCGGGTCGCCGGCAGCACAAACCGCTCAAAGTGCCGATTGCGTCTGAGCTGGAACCACCCGCCAGACCTTGTTGCCGACATCATCCGCCACGAGAAGGGCGCCGCGCCGGTCTATCGCTACGCCCACAGGACGGCCAAAAGCCTTGTCGTCCTCGCTCAGGAAGCCGGTGAGGATGTCCTGAGGCGGGCCTGAGGGCCTACCGCCGGTAAACGGCACGAAAATCACCTTGTAGCCGCTGCGCGGCCTGCGGTTCCACGAGCCATGCTGCCCGATGAAAGCGCCATTCCTGTATCGAGGACCGAACAGGTCGCCTGTGTTGAAGGTCAGTCCCAATGAAGCCGTGTGCGCCCCGAGCGCATAGTCCGGCTTGATCGCCTGGGCGACGAGGTCGGGCCGCTGTGGCTTGACGCGATCATCGACATGCTGGCCAAAATAGCTGTAAGGCCAGCCGTAGAAGCCGCCAGCCTTTACCGAAGTCATGTAGTCCGGCACCAGGTCGCTGCCGATCTCGTCGCGCTCGTTGACGGCGACCCAGAGCTCGCCGCTTTCCGGGTGCCACGACAGGCCGTTTGGATTGCGCAGGCCGGAGGCGAAGACACGCGTCTGTTTCGAGGCGAGATCGATCTCCAGCACCGCGGCGCGGTTCTCCTCTTCCTCCAAGCCGTTCTCGCCGACATTGGAATTGGATCCGACCGTCGCATAGAGCTTCTTCCCGTCTTGCGAGGCGGTCACGTCCTTGGTCCAGTGGTGGTTCGTTCCCGCGGGCAGGTCGACAATTTTCTCCGCTGATGCGGTGATCTCGGTCGCACCCTCCTGGTAGGGATAGGCCACAATTGCATTGGCGTTGGCGACGTAGAGCTTGCCGTCAAGCAGGGTCATGCCGAATGGCGAGAACAGCCCGGTGAGGAAGGCGGTTTTGGTTTCTGCCACCCCGTCGCCGTCCTGATCGCGCAGCAACGAGATACGATTGGCGCTATGCGTTCCCGCGCCGGCCTGACTCTGGAACAAATTGACGAAGAAGCGGCGTATGCTGAAGCCCTCCTCCGGCTTGGGCGGCGCATTGCTCTCGGCCACCAGCACGTCGCCGTTTGGCAGCACGTACAGCCAGCGCGGATGGTCGAGCTCGCCGGCAAACTCGTTGACTGCAAATCCCTGGGCCGCGGTCGGCTTGGTGCCCTGCGGCCACGGCGTGGCCTTGGCGACATGGACAGTCGGTAGCCAGGTGGGATTGGGCTCCGGCAGGGTCGGGTTGGGGCCATAGGTCTCCGCGATCGGAACTGTCGCCTCTTCGCGGGACATGAAGAAGACCGCTCCTCCGGCGACTACGACAAGAACGACCAGCATGAGAAGGGCGGCAAGCAAGTTTTTCACCAGAACCTCGAAAACGTCGAAAGAACGCAAACGCGCCTATCGCGCTGCGGTTGCGGACGGAGCGGCCGATCGGGAGAAATAGGCCGCAAGCGCGCGGACGTCGTCATCCGTCAGACCCTTCGCCGCATTGGCCATGAGATGGCCGAAGCGCGTTCCGCCACGCTTTCCCGCCCTGAACAGCCCAAGCTGCGCCTCTATATAGCGCGCCGGCTGGCCGGCGATGGAGGGATAGAGCGGGCTGCGGTCCTGTCTTCCGTGACAGCCGAGGCAGGCGGGCACGTTGGCCTCCTTGACGCCCCTCTCGGCGATTTCCTTGCCACGCCGCACAAGTGCTGGTTCGCCCCCGCCGCCGGGGTGCATCGCCGGCAGGGCTGCGAAATGCTTGGCCAGGTCCGGCCAGAACTGAGGCCCTGCCTCAATGGCGGGCAGGCTCATCAACCCGCTTGCCCGGCCTTCCTCGGCATAGGCACGCAGGCTTTCAAGGAGATAGGCCTCGCTCTGCCCGGCCAGAACGGGTATCGCGGGACCGCGCCCAAGGCCGTCCTTGCCGTGGCAGCGGGCGCAATCCGCCAGCGCCTGCCCTAGGCTTCCGCCAGCGCCTGCAGGAGGCGCAAGCCGTTCGCCATAGGCGAGATCACGATAGGTGGCTTCGTCCATCGACGGCAGTTCGCGCAGGAAGGCGACCATCGCCCAGACCTCGTCGTCACGTTCCTGCGTCGGCCAGGCCGGCATGCCGGTGAAACGCACGCCGTGCTTGACGATACGAAAAAGTTCCGCGTCCGACCATTCGCCGATGGTCCCGGCAAGGTCAGGTGGCTGCGGCAGCATTCTCATGACGACAGGAGATCGCGGCTCGCCCGGCGCACCGTGACAGATGGCGCAGCCGCGCGCGAAATGCCCGGCGGCCGGCTGGACCGCATGCCGCGGCAGCGCCTCTGGAACATCGACCGCCAGGGCATAGGTGCGCACAGCCGATCGCATGGCGAAATGGAGAAACCATTCCGTGATCTTCCAGTGGCCGCTCGAGGCACCGACATTGAAAAAGCCGATCCAGGCCGCCAGCACCACGACGAAGGGCAGAATGGCAAGAGCGATGGCGAGCTTCTTCCAGCTGATATGCATCAGACCGTCTTCCGCGGTGGTGTGGCGAGGATGCGCGCGAAAAGCGTCAACCCGCCGGCCAGGTAGACCGCAGCGCCGACCAGAAGCATGATTACGCCGCCAAGCTCCTGATCCTGCTGGGCGGAAAGCGCGACGCCGAAGCAGCTTGTCTCGCCGGTCCCATAAAGCGGCCTCGGGGTCAGCGCCAGCAGCGCGCCGAGCAAGGTCATGTGGATGGACGTCAGAAGCAGGGCGAAGGCGGCGGCGGCATTGCCTGCGGTGTCCGAGCCGCGGCGCGGCAGGCAGGCCAGCCACAGGAACAGCCCGGTGGCGAGGAACGTGACCTGCTCGACAGCGGTTGCAAGCAGCGAGCTTTGCGCCAGAGCCCGCAAGGCCGGCGCGTGCCAGGACCAGACGATTATGAGTTCGACGAGGGAGGCGGGGAGGGCGAGTGTGAACGCCCGGCTTGCATCTGGTGTCGGTCCGAGCCGGATCCCGATCGCCATCAGCGGCGCGGCGATCGCCACCACTCCCATATGCGCCAGCATGTGCGCCGAAAACGAAGCCCGCCAGGCATCGAACAGCGGCCCGAGCCAGACCAGGGCGAGGACGAGGATGCCGAGGATGAGGCAGGCGCGTCTCATCGGATACACTCCGTCAGGAACAATGCGGGCAGCGCGGTGAAGATCACGGCGATGAAGCTGAGGCCCGAGAGCAGCAGCGTCGCAAAGCCCTGGAACAGGGTCCGGTCGCGTCTCGTCGGATCGTCATGCGGCGGATCGTCCGTGCCGAAGCCCCATTGCTGCCAGGCGAGCCATGCTGACAGCGCTATCAGCGAGAGGGCGATCACAGTGGCGGCGGCGATGCCGGCGCGCACAGCGCTGAAACTTAGCTCGACAAGCTCGGGCTTGGCGCAATAGATCGCCGCGCCGATGTAGCAAACAAGGAAATGCGCAGCCCACACCACAGGCGCGGTGAACAGCGTCCAGAGCGTCTCGATCTGTTTTGGGACGAGCCGCATCGCCGCCTCACATCGCTGCCGGAAAGAGGCCAATGATGGCGAAGGTGATGACGGCGGCAATCAGCAGGAAATGCCAGTAGAGCACCACATTGCCTAGGTCCATGTCATGATTCGGCGTCAGTCGGCCGGCCAGCGAGCGGGCCAGGCAATAGGCCTGCATGACCGTGCCGAGCGCCGCATGGGCGAGCACCCAGATCACGAGGATCCACACGATTGCGGGATAGACGTGGCGCGTCGGGTCCATGCCTGGAGACAATGGCGCGGCCAAGCCTGCGGCGGACGCGGCAACGGTCGTCAGCAGGGACAGCACCAGCAAGCCGCGCATAGTGGCCGTAGTGCCGCGCCTGTTGACCGTGCGTGCCGCCACCATCAGGCCCCACGCCGCAGCGAACAGGCTGGCAGCGATCAGCGACCAGACCGCATCGGGCCCGGCAATCCCCGCGGTGAAGTCGGCATGGATCGTCCAGTAGAAGAAATAGCCGAAGACGAGGCTGGCGAACGCCGTGCCGTCGCCCACCATGGTGATGAACATCGCCCACCAGCCGACCGAATCGGAGCCGGAGGCATAAAGCGGCAGGCTGAGGCCCAGGCCGACATCCTTATCCGGCTTCTCGGGGATTTCGCCAGTGCCCGTCCAGAGCCAATAGATGACGGCGCAAAAGCAGATGATTGAGGCCAGCGCCGTCGCGATCCACCAGTGGAAGGTAAGCGCGATGAAGGCGGCTCCGAGCGAGAGGGCCGAGACGATGGTGACATGGGAGGTGCCGCCGACGCGCAGCACCTGGATGGGTTCGGCGTCGAGCACCGAGGTGACCAGTCCCTCGCGCCATCCCTCTTCCGCGTCGGGCAGATAATAGCGGCCTTCATTGACCTTGCGGGCAAGATCCCTCTGGTCCCACAAGGGGTAGCGGCTGCGCACGATGGGTATCGAGCGGACGCCCCAGTTCTCCTCCGGCTCGGAAATCCATTCCAGCGTGCCGGCATTCCACGGGTTGAATTCGCCGCGCGGCTGCCGGTGCTTGGGCCTGATCACGTCGAAGACGACCACCAGCACGCCGGCGGCGAAAATGAAGGCTCCGGCCGTCGAGATCAGGTTCAGCCAGTCCCAGCCGATTTCGGCTGGATAGGTGAAGACGCGGCGGGGCATGCCGCGCAAGCCGCTCAGATGCATGGGGAAGAAGGCGATGTTGAAGCCGCAGAACATCAGCCAGAAGGCGAGCCGCCCCAGAAGGTCGGAGAGCTTCTTCGCGTCGATCAGCGGGTAATAGTAATAGAGCCCGGCCACGACCGGGAAAAGCATGCCGCCGATCAGCACATAGTGGAGGTGCGCAACGACAAAATACGTGTCGTGCGCCTGCCAGTCGAAGGGTGCGAGCGCCACCATGACGCCCGTCAGTCCGCCGATGACGAAGATGGCAAGCCCTCCGGTGCCGAACAGCATCGGGGTCGAGAAGATCACCCGGCCGGCCAGCATGGTGGCGATGAAGACGAAGATCTGCACGCCGGTCGGGATCGCCACCGCCTCGGAGGCCGCCGAAAAGAAGGCCAGCGAGATCTGCGGCAGGCCTGTCGCAAACATATGGTGTACCCACAGGCCGAAGGAGAGGAACCCCGTCCCAACTGCCGCGAGCACGATCCAGGAATAACCAACGATCGGACGCTGCGAAAAAGTCGGCACGATCATAGCCATCAGCGCTATGGCCGGCAGGAAGATGATGTAGACCTCGGGATGGCCGAATATCCAGAACAGATGCTGCCACAGCAGCGGGTCGCCGCCGCGCGCTGCATCGAAGAACGGCCAATCGAACATCCGTTCCATCTCGAACAGGAGATCGCCGGCGATCAGCGGTGGGAAGGCGAACAGGATCATTCCGGCAACAATCAGCAGGTACCAGGCAAAAAGCGGCATCAGGTTGATGCGCATGCCCGGCGCACGGCATTTCATGATGCCGACGATGAGCTCGACGGCGGCAGCGATCGAGGCGACTTCGATGAAGGAAAGGCCGAGCAGCCAGATGTCGGCGCCAATGCCGGAGAACTCCTTGTCGGTGGCGAGCGGCGGATACATGAACCAGCCTGCCGACGGCGCCGCATTGAAGAAGATCGAGCCGCAGACGAAGATGCCGCCGAGCAAAAAGCTCCAGAAACTGAAGGCTCCGAGGCGCGGAAACGGCATCTCGCGCGCGCCCAGCATCGGCGGCAGCAGGAAAATCGCGACTGCCTCGAAGATCGGCACCGCGAACAGGAACATCATCACCGTGCCGTGCAGGGTGAAGGCCTGGTTGAAGAAGTCGGCCGACAGAAAATCGTTGTCGGGCACGGCGAGCTGCAGCCGCATCAGCAGCGCCAGCGCGCCGGCGAACAGCATGAAGGCGAAGGCGGCCGAGCCGTACCAGAGGCCGATCTGGTAATTGTTCACCGAGGTCCAGTAGCGCCAGCCGGCCGGATTGGCCCACACGGCGCGCAGCCGCTCTTCCTGCGCCTTGTATTCCTCCCGCGAACGCTCCTTGACCGCAGCGCTCATCGCAGGCCTCTCAGCCAGGCGGCTATGGCGCGAATGTCGTCCGGCGGCAGCATGTCGAAGGCCGGCATGCTGGACCCAGGCTTGATCAGGTCTGGCCGGGCGATGAAGCGGGCGACGGCGTCTTCGGTGTTGGGCAGGATGCCGGCTGCGACGGTGGCGCGGGAACCGACATGCGAAAGGTCCGGGCCGATCAGGCCGCGCGCATCGGTGCCCGCGACGGAATGGCAGGACCCGCAGCCATGGCGCAGGAACAGCGCGCCGCCGCTTGCGCCGGCCCCTTCCGCGGGAATTGCCTGGACGGCAAGCCAGGACCGGAATGCTTCAGGCGCCATCGCGACGGCCGAGAAAGCCATTAGGGCGTGAGACGTGCCGCAATATTCCGCGCACGGCCCGCGGAATATACCAGGTTTCGTGGCCATGATCGAAAGCCTGTTGCTGCGGCCGGGGATCATGTCCATCTTGCCGCCGAGCGGTGGGATCCAGAAGGAATGGATCACATCGGCGCTTTTCAGGGTCAATTCGACCCGTTCGCCGACCGGCAGCCTGATCTCGTTGGCGGACGCGACCGGCGGTCCCTGAGCAGGGTGATAGACAACGTCCCACCAGAACTGCTTGCCGGTGACTTCGATCCGCAGGGCAGCGGGGCTCGCCTGGGCGAAGGGCCGAAGGCCAGGCATCAGCCACAGCGCATAGGCGAGCAGCGCACAAAGCGTGACCGAGGGGAAGACGACGCCGCCCCAAAGGATGACCCTGCTGGCGGATTTTTCGGCCAGCCTGCGGCGATTGACCAGGGCTGCATGAAGAAGCAGGCCGACCACGCCCAGCCAGAGGACGGCGCCGCCGCTTAGCATGACCCAAAACAGCATGGCTACCTGCTGCGCTTCCGCTCCCGCGGGCTCAAGTGCCGACTGAGTGCTGGCTACCGACTGGGCGCCGGCTGAGCCGCTCGCGAGCAATAATGACGCAGCTGACAGGCTGAAATATCGACCCATTTGCAACCCCTCTGCGGTAAACCGGCGAGAGGGGAGGAAGGTTCCGGGCAACTGAGCTTTCGGCTGGTGGCGCCCCAGAGGCTACGGACGCTTCACCGACAGCAGTCCCTTATTGATGGGTTTCTGTCACCAGAAATCCTTGTGGTCGTTTACGATCTCTTCTTCGAGTTCAGGGAATGGGCCACGGATTGCTACATGGCGCCGTCCGGCGGCGAACACCTGATGACAACTCAGATCGAGGGTCAGATTCTCCGGGTTGTCTCCGGTCAGCTCGGCCAACCGCCTTTCGCTGAGTCCGTAGACAACGGTGCCGATGCCAGCCCAGTAACAGGCCCCGGCGCACATGCAGCACGGCTCGACCGAGGTCACCAGCGTGCATCGCTCGAGAAAGGTCGGGTCGTATTGCTGCGCGGCCGCGCGGGCCACGTTTGCCTCTGCGTGGCCAACGCCGCGATCCCGCGCGTAGGTGTTGCCCGACGAAAGCAGCACGTCGCCTTCCGGCCCGACCAGGAGCGCCCCGAAAGGATGATTGCCACTCGCCCGGCTCTCGGTGGCGATCTGCACGGCGTGACGTAGATACTCGGTATCGCTCCTCATGGCCGCCTCCTTTTGGATGCCCGTTCGTAACTGCACGCGTAAAGGCCCTTCGCCTGGATTCTATAGTCTTGGGTCGCTTCGGAGCTGTCCAGTCATGGGCATGAAAGTCATGGGCATTAAATTCATGGCTGCGCAACCTGGCATGGATGTCGGCAATTATGCAGCCCAAAAACACCCGAAGGTGATCGCCTGGCTTCAGACGTTGGATGCAATCCATGGCTGCATCCGCCGCTGCTCTTGGACGATTTTCAACGCGTGACGAAACAATTGCGCTCGATCGCCGTTTTGCGCGTCATGGCGGGTATATTGGGCGGGCATTTTGGGCAGGTGTTGGGATTGCCCAGAGGAGGCGACGATGAGCGCAACCGGCTTGGACGTTTTTGACAAAACCCTGCAGACGACAAACATCTGGCTGGACGAGATCATGGCCGATCACGGGCCCGACAGGCGCGTGGCCTGGCATATGCTGGGAGCCGTTCTACGCACCTTGCGGGATTGGCTGCAGATCAACCTGGCTGCCAACTTGGGGTGGAACTGCCGCTTCTCGTGCGGGGAGCCTACTATGATCGGTATCGGCCGCCTGATCTGCCGACGAGCAGCCGATCGTTGGAAGATTTCCTGCAGCGGGTGGCCGAGGAGATGAAATCCACTCGACCCGTGAATCCCGAAGATGCGACGAGATCCGTGTTCAAGGTACTCGCCAGGCATGTCGACCTCGGCCAGTCGGCCAAGGTGCGGGACGCGTTGCCGAAGCAGATCCGGGCGCTTTGGCCCGAAAGTGTCGGAGTCTAGCAGAAAGTCGGGCTGCCGATACGGTTCTCAACTGCCTCCGCCCGGGCGGTCGTTTTCCTCGCGATACAGTCGCTCGGTGGCCCGATCGCTTTCTCTGCGCTCTGCAGGCCCGCGGCGTCGCCACGTAAGGAGTGCGTAGGCGAGCAGGATTGCCAGCAGTAGCGGGCCGCCAGCAACGACGATCAACCACATACTGTTCTCGAACATGGAACATCTCCTTTCCCTCATTTCCGAGCAGGAGCGAAACCGTTGCTCCTGGTGCAGGGTTGGACACCGCAGCGCAGCTCTCTTCGCCGAATCACCTGTGCGTCGCCATTCAACCTGCTAGCGCGGGCAACCTGCTGAGCGCGGGCAACTGCTGAGCGCGGGCGGTTTATTTCTTCAGAAAGGCAGCTTGTACCCAGCGGGCTGTTGCACTCGGCAAGCGCTGATGGAAGAATGGACTTCCCTCGGAAACGTTCCATTGTGCGAGCCATTCGCTGGCTGACTTCCAGGCGTTCACGATATCTGTCTCGACCCCTAACATCCGGTCGCAGACGCACTACGTGTAATAGGGAACCACAAAGGCTTTCCGACAGTTGAATGAAGAGGCGAGAGCAACCAGACCGGCCGGGGCGAGGAATACCATGCGCGAGAACCACTCCGACGTCTTCGATCTGTTTTCGGAGATTTATACGAATGCGGCGCAGGAGGAGATAAGCATCCAGCAGTATCTCCTTGCCTGCCGCGAGGATAAATCGATGTACGCCTCGGCGCCCGAGCGGATGGTCGAGGCGATCGGCGAGCCCACCCTGATCGACACCAGCATGGATGAGCGGCTCGGCCGCATTTTCTCGAACAGGACAATCAAGGTCTATCCCACCTTCTCCGAGTTTTATGGCATGGAGGACACGATCGAGCGCATAGCCGGCTATTTCCGCTATGCCTCGCAAGGGCTCGAAGAGCGCAAGCAGATTCTCTATCTGCTTGGCCCTGTCGGCGGCGGCAAGTCCTCGCTCGCCGAACGGCTGAAGAAGCTGATGGAGGAGCGTCCGATCTATACGCTGAAGGTGGGTGGCCAGATCAGCCCGGTTTTCGAATCGCCGCTCGGGCTTTTCAATCCTGACCGCATGGGCGACCTTTTGGAGGACAAGTATGGCATCGCGCGGCGCCGGCTGAACGGTCTTATTTCGCCATGGGCGGCCAAGCGCCTCGACGAACTGTCAGGCGACATCTCCAAATTCAGCGTCGTCAAGCTGATGCCTTCGCGGCTACGCCAGATCGGCATCGCCAAGACCGAGCCAGGCGATGAGAACAACCAGGACGTTTCGGCCCTGGTCGGCAAGGTCGACATCAGACAGCTCGAGCATTTCAGCCAATCCGATCCGGACGCCTATTCCTACAGCGGCGGCCTGAACCGGACCACGCAGGGGCTGCTCGAGTTCGTCGAGATGTTCAAAGCGCCGATCAAGGTCCTCCATCCGCTGCTGACCGCTACCCAGGAAGGCAGCTACAACGGTACGGAAAACTTCGGATCTTTCCCGTATCAGGGCATCGTCGTAGCCCATTCCAACGAATCGGAATGGCTGCAGTTCAAGAACAACAAGAACAACGAGGCGTTCCTCGACCGTATCCTGGTGGTCAAGGTGCCGTATTGCCTGCGGGTCACCGAAGAAAGGCAGATCTACGAAAAGCTGCTGCGCGAAAGCGAATTGGCCTCCAGTTCCTGCGCTCCAGAGGTTCTCGACATTCTCAGCCGGTTCACCGTCTCGACCCGTCTGGCCGAGCACGACAATTCGCCGCTCTACACGAAGATGCGCGTTTATGACGGCGAGAACCTTAAGGACGTAGATCCCAAGGCGAAGTCGGTTCAGGAATACCGCGATGCCGCCGGGGTCGATGAAGGCATGAACGGCGTCAGCACGCGCTTTGCCTTCAAGATCCTGTCGCAGACCTTCAACTACGACACCAAGGAAGTGGCCGCCGATCCCGTGCATCTGATGTACATTCTGGAGGAGGCGATCAAGCGCGAGCAGTTCCCGAAGGAAACGGAAGCCGCTTATCTCGACTTCATAAAGTCGGAACTGGCCACGCGTTATGCCGAGTTCATCGGCCATGAAATTCAGAAGGCCTATCTGGAATCCTACAGCGAATACGGCCAAAACCTGTTCGATCGCTACATCGCCTATGCCGATGCCTGGATCGAGGACCAGGACTACAAAGACCCCGATACCGGCCAGATCCTCAATCGCGAGGTGCTGGACAACGAACTGTCGCAGGTCGAAAAGCCGGCCGGCATTGCCAACCCCAAGGACTTCCGCAACGAGGTCGTGAAGTTCACGTTGCGCGCCCGGGCGAGGAACCACGGCCGCAACCCGTCATGGACAAGCTATGAAAAGCTGCGCGAAGTCATCGAGAAGCGGATGTTCGGCCAGGTCGAAGATCTGCTCCCGGTGATCAGCTTCGGCTCCAAGCAGGACAGCGTGACGGAGAAGCGGCATACTGAGTTCGTGCATCGGATGGTCGGACGCGGTTACACCGAACGTCAGGTCCGCCGGCTGGTGGACTGGTATATGCGGGTGAACAAGGCGGGTTGAGTCCGGCCGGGATGGTTCCATGCCGATCTTTGTCGATCGCCGACTGAACCCGAAGGACAAGAGCCTCG
This sequence comes from Mesorhizobium escarrei, assembly GCF_935825525.1. Taxonomy (GTDB): domain Bacteria; phylum Pseudomonadota; class Alphaproteobacteria; order Rhizobiales; family Rhizobiaceae; genus Mesorhizobium; species Mesorhizobium escarrei. The sequence goes on along the minus strand of NZ_CAKXZT010000135.1, from coordinate 85,106 downwards.
GCAACCGCCAGCGCTTCCTGAAGCGTGCGCGCGAAGAGCTGAAGCGAAGCATCCGGGATCGGATCCGTACCGGCAAGATCGCCGATGTCGACAGCGAGCACGCCGTCTCGATGCCGGCGAGGGGCACAGGCGAGCCGAGCTTCAGCGATGCGAAGGACAGCGGCAGGCGGCAGCACATCCTGCCGGGCAACAAGCATTTCGCCCCGGGCGACCGGGTTCCCAAGCCCGGCCAGGGTGGCGGCGGCTCGTCTCCCGGGAAAACGGCCTCGGAGGACGAGTTTCGTTTCGTGCTCTCGCGCGAGGAGGTGCTCGACCTCTTTTTCGAGGATCTCGAGCTTCCCGACATGGTCAAGCTCAACCTCAAGGAGATACTTTCCTTCAAACCGCGCCGCGCCGGATTCGCGGCGACCGGTTCGCCGACCAACATCAATGTCGGGCGCACGATGCGAAACAGCCATGGTCGCAGGATTGCGCTAAGGCGCCCCAAGCAGGAGGAGCTTGATGCGATTGCGAAGCAACTCGCAATCCTGGAGGCCGAGCCGCAGAGCGCGGCGCCGGCACGCCAGCGCATTGCAGCGTTGCGGGAGGAGCTTGAGCGACTTGAGCGCCGCCGCAAGCGGATCGCCTATGTCGATCCCGTCGACATCCGCTTCAACCGTTTCGACGCCCAGCCCGTGCCGAACGCCAATGCGGTCATGTTCTGTCTCATGGACGTATCCGGCTCGATGGGCGAACGCGAGAAGGATCTGGCCAAGCGCTTCTTCGTGCTGCTGCACCTGTTCCTGAAACGGCGCTATGACCGCACCGAAATCGTCTTCATCCGCCATACGCACGAGGCGCAGGAGGTAGACGAGGAAACCTTCTTCTACAATACGCAAAGCGGCGGCACGGTCGTTTCCACGGCACTCGAGGAAATGCACCGCATCGTCGCGCAGCGCTATCCCAGCAACGAGTGGAACATCTATGCCGCCCAGGCGTCGGACGGCGACAATTTCGTCACCGATTCCGAGCGCTGCATTGGCCTCATGGACGGCCAGATCATGCGCCTGTGCCAGTATTTCGCCTATGTCGAGATCATCGACGAACGTGAGAGCCATATTTTCGGCAGCACCGACAATGGAACCTCGCTCTGGCGCGCCTACAGCGTTGTCAACCAGAGATGGCCGAATTTCCAGATGAGCCGTATCGCCAACGCAGCCGACATCTATCCGGTCTTTCGCCAGCTCTTTGCCAGGCAGCCGGTCTTGCAGAAAAGCGCTTGAGGAGAGCCGATGGCAATCCAGACCAGCAAATCCGGCCAGACCAGCAAATTCGGCCAGACCAGCAAACCAGGACAAACCAGCAAGTCCGGCCAAACCAGCAAATCAGGTTTGCTCTTTTCTGGGTCGGACTGGGATTTCAAGACGCTGTCGCGCGCCTACGAAGCGATTGAGGCGATCGCCATCGAAGAGCTTCACCTCGACATCTATCCGGTGCAGATGGAGATCATCTCGTCCCAGCAGATGCTCGACGCCTATTCCTCGGTCGGCATGCCGCTGATGTATCGCCACTGGTCCTTCGGCAAGCATTTCCTCTACCAGGAATTGCTCTATCGCAAAGGCGGGCGGGGGCTCGCCTATGAGTTGGTGATCAATTCCAATCCTTGCATCGTCTACCTGATGGAGGAAAACACCATGGCCCTGCAGGCCCTGGTGACAGCTCATGCAGCGCTTGGCCATAATCATTTTTTCAAGAACAATCATCTGTTCCGGCAATGGACGGACGCCAGCGCGATCCTGAGCTATCTGGACTTTGCCAAGGGTTACATTGCCCGTTGCGAGGAGCGGCACGGCGTCGCCGCTGTGGAGGCGATCCTCGATGCGGCCCACGCGCTGATGGAACAGGGGGTGTTCAGATATCGCCGGCCGCCGAAGCTGTCGTCGGAGCGGCAGCGTGAGGGCGTTCGTGAGCGCCTGGAATACGAAGAGCGTTCTTACAACGATCTGTGGCGTACGCTCCCGCGTTCGAAGGACGGGACCAAGGCCAGCGGAACGGACCTCGGCATCGCGGAGCGAAAGAAAACGCTCAACCTGCCCGAGGAGAACCTGCTTTACTTCCTGGAAAAAAACAGCCTGGTCCTGGAGCCCTGGCAGCGTGAAATCATCAGGATTGTCCGCGTCGTCGCGCAATACTTTTATCCGCAGCGGCAAACGCAGGTGATGAACGAAGGCTGCGCCACCTTCGTGCACTACACGCTCATGAACATGCTGTTCGATCGCGGCCTGATCAGCGAGGGCGCGATGCTGGAAATCCTGCGCAACCATTCGAACGTGATCTTTCAGCCGGGCTTCGACGACCCGCGCTTTTCCGGCATCAATCCTTATGCGTTGGGTCTCGACATGATGCAGGACATCCAGCGCATATCGACAGAGCCGACCGCCGAGGATCGTGACTGGTTCCCCGATATCGCCGGCAATGGCAATTGGCGCGAAACCCTGCTCGACGCGTGGGCGAACCATCGCGACGAATCTTTCATCCGCCAGTATCTGAGCCCCGCTCTGATGCGAAGATGGCGGTTCTTTGTCCTCGCCGACGCCGCTAGCGAACCGCATTACGAAGTCGCGTCGATACACAATGAGCGTGGCTACGAAAAGATACGCGCTGGGCTCGCCCAGAGCTATGACATCGGCGCGAGCCGGCCGGATATCCAGGTGGTGGATGTGGATCTGCTCGGCGACCGGCAGTTGCGATTGGAGCACAAGGTGAAGAACGGCATCATGCTGGAGGAGGCCAGTCGCGACGCCACGCTGCGCCATATCCGGACCCTGTGGGGCTATGAGGTCAGCCTGGCGGCGATCGATGCGCAAACGGGCGGCACGCTCAACGAACGTTCGACCAGCCAAATCGGGGAATGACCAAAACCGGCGACGGCGTCGTTCTACGCCACTCGCTGTAAGTTCCGCCAGTTTCCGATGTTCTGGCCGTCGGACCCGGGAAGGTCGGCTCCGTCGGGATTTCGGACGGTGTTTCGGGAGGAATTTCGACGGGCTGCCTTTGCGGGCCTGGAACGGGATCAGGCGAAGGCGGGGGAACGCCCGGAGGCTCACCCGGCGGAGTTTCCGGCGGAGCAGGCGGCCGGGCAGGCTCGGGATTGGGATTATCTGGAATCGGCACGGGATTGTTCGGATCAGGATCGGGATCAGTCATTCGATACGCTCCGAACGCGTTGTGGTCGACCTCGGCGTAGATGCGGGCCGTTTGCAGTATACCTCCTCGTTTCGCCGAGCAGGATCATCCGGGATGACAACCATCATGCCGAACGATGGTTCCCTGCCTTGCGGTGCTCAATGCCAGCGGCGTTGGGAATGGGGCAGCCCTCCACCTTCGACGCCTTTACCCGGCCGGCGGGCATGCTATCTACGCTGCGTAGGCACCGTTCACGGAATAGCAGCATGCGCGCGTTCATGATTGTCACCATTCTCCTGGTCGCGATCACGATGGCGCTCTCGCTTGCGCACGCGTTGGAGTTGCCCGGCAAGTTGCGCCTCAAGGAGGCCACCTATAAATCTGTGCAGACGATCTACTATCCCGGTTTCACCGTCGGCGGGTTTGCCGAGATCGGCGGCATCGTTGCACTCGCCATCCTGCTTTACCTCACGCCTTATCCAGGCGCTCGATTCTGGTGGACCTTGGCGGCCCTTGTCTTCCTGGTGGCGGAACATGCGACCTATTGGCTGGTCACGCATCCCGTCAACAATTTCTGGGTGCAAGATGTCGCTGTCTCGAAACCAGCCGCGACGTTTTTTTCAATGCTCCGTCGCAAGCAAAGCGGCGACTGGACAGACCTGCGCGACTTTTGGGAAGCCTCGCACGTCGCCAGGGCAGGCCTGGCGATGCTGAGCCTGCTTTCAATTGCTGTCGCCGCGACGTTTTTGCTGGGGAGTGAATTAGGCGGAGGGATGCGCAGCGGCGCTATTTGTTCGTCCGCATCTTTTGCCTTGGATTGATCCCGCCAAGGGCGTTTGTGTCATTCTCGACATCGCCTTCGATTGTGTTTTCGCCTTCGAGCAAGAGTTCATCGCCTTCCTTGATCGTGCCCTTCGAGGTGCCGATACCGGGATTGTTCCTCAGATCGGCATCGCTCGGCTTTTTCCACTTTGGATGTTTGGTTCCGCTCATGGCACAACTCCTTCGAAAAGGGTCCTGTTCTAGAAACAGCAGGGCGCGATGAATGTTCCGCCGAAACTCACCTTGATGCGGCTCTGTTGTGAGGCGCTAAAGCCCGAACGGATAGGTGTCGGGAACGCCGGTTCCGACATGCTCCGGCCCAAGCGGCGTCACCGCGACGGTTTCGTCAAACCAGACGAGCGCGTCAAATTGCTGGGAAAGAGAGGCATCCGCGTAATGGCTGCGCAGTTCGGTTTCCGGCCGATAGATCACGCCGATGAAGCGCTCCAGCCGGCGCTCCAGAAGCCGGTTGCGAAGATCGTCGTCGCGCTTGATGTCGAGCAGGAAACGCGAGACGCCGCTATCATGGCAAAGCCGCTCGTAGCTATCGTTATGGGAAGGCCGCACCCGCTTGATTTCCATCTCGCTGTCCCAGTCAGAGGCCGCGGCCACTGTCCCGGAATGCGTGCTGAGCCCGATCAAGGCCGCCTCGTCGCCGAAGCGCTGGCGGCACAGCTGGCCGATGTTCACTTCATCCCTGATAATCCCCATTTCGGTGTAGCGGGCGTCGCCGATATGGGAATTATGCGCCCACACGACCGCCTTGGCATGAGGCCCGCGGGCTTCCAGCAGATGCTCGAGCGTCTCGAACATATGGGTGTCGCGCAGGTTCCAAGACTGCGCGCCGCCATAGTACATGATCCGGTAGTAGCGTTCCGCGGAGGCGATCAGCCGGGCATTCTGGGTCGCATCCAGAAAATCGACGCCGTCCTGCTGGGCATAGTCGAGCTGCCTGACAAGCAGTCCGCGGCATTGTTCGAGCACGGCCTGCTCGCATTTCCGGTAGCCGGAGGTGAGCGCGACACGGCCATAGGTGGATGGTTCATTTTGCCAAGGCGTCAAGCAGCCATAGCGTTCACGCGCGATCTTTGCTGCCTGCGGATCGACCCGGTCGAGATATTGCAGGACCGCGGCGATCGATCCACTCATATTGTAGATGTCGAGGCCGTAGAACCCCGCCAGTCGGGAGGATATCCTGATGCGCTCATTGTGTTGTCGCATCCAGTCGACGAATGCGGCGACGTCGGTGTTGCGCCACATCCAGGTGGGAAACCGCTGGAACGGCGGATCGGCATTGGCCCGTGGCGGCCGGTGGCGGACGTGGCGATCGATTGCCGCTGCATCAGGCCAGTCGGCCTCGACGGCGACGATGGTGAAGCCGTGCTTCTCGATGAGCCTGCGGGTGATCGCTGCGCGGGCCCGGTAGAACTCCGACGTGCCGTGGCTCGCTTCACCGAGCAGGACGACGCGCCGGTCGCCAAACCGGTCGAACAATTCGCCGAACGCCGGGTCGTCGAAATCCGGCAGCGGTTCGGCCGTGGCAGCGATCATCTCCGGCAGGCTGCGCGTGCGTGCGCGTCCGGACGGACGATCGTTCGCGATACGGTTGCCGCTCTCTGGCCAGCCCTGCTCGCCGATGAGCGGGACAAACCGCACACCGCCGAAATCCTCCTCGCTGTAAGTTGCAGCGCCGGTTCGGGTGACCTTGAGAAGGCGCTGATCATGCGGCTCGTCGCCGACCGGGATGACGAGCCTGCCGCCAACGTCGAGCTGTTCCTGAAGCGCAAGCGGCGCACCGGGTCCGCTGGCGGCGACCAGAATGGCGTCGAACGGCGCTGCGTCGGGCCAGCCTTTGGTGCCATCGCCGGTGCGGACTTCGATATTGTCGTAGCCAAGCTCTTCGAACCGCTGCCTCGCCGTTTCGGCCAACCCGGCGTGGCGCTCGATCGTGTAGACGCGTTCGACGATCCGGCTAATCACGGCAGCCGCGTAGCCTGAACCGGTGCCAACCTCCAGGACATGATCACCCGGTCCGATCTCTGCCATCTCGATCATCAAGGCGACGATATAGGGCTGCGATATCGTCTGACCCTCGGCGATCGGCAAAGGCCCATCCTCATAGGCGAATTCTTCAAAGCCGGGGGCGACGAATGCCTCGCGCGGAACCTCGCGCATCGCTTCCAGCACCTCGCGGTCCTGGATGCCACGTCGGCTGAGATGGACCTCGACCATTCGGTTGCGTGCGTGGGAAAGATCGAGCATCTTTTGCTCCTCTTACAAGCTGACGTCCGCCCCAATCGTGGCCAACGGCTCCTGGGCGACAATCCCTTGATCGGCGTGCGCTCGGCAGCGCTTGCTCTTATTTCGGCGGCTCGTCTCCTTAATCGTTGGCGAGCTTCCAGGTTCCTGCAAAAGAGCGATTGGCGGGCACAACAGCAGCTCCAGCCGAACTTATTTCCGTGAAAATCCTTTCTCCAGGGCGATGCCACTCCAGATATCGACGGGCGAACGCGTTCTGGAGACGTTTCGATGAACGACGAGGCTCAGAAAGCTGCGACCACAACAGGCCTTTACCAGGTCGATCTCATGGACCGTTATTGGCGGGCCGCGAACTTTATTTCGGTTGGCCAGATCTATCTGATGGACAATCCGCTGCTGCGCGAGCCGCTGAAACCCGAACACGTCAAGCCGCGGCTGCTCGGCCATTGGGGCACGACGCCTGGCCTCAACTTCATCTACGTCCACCTGAACCGCGTCATCCGTCAACGCGGTCTCGACGTTCTGTTTATCTGCGGCCCGGGTCATGGCGGTCCGGCGATGGTCGCAAACACCTGGCTCGAGGGCAGCTACAGCGAAATCTATCCCGAAATCGGCCAGGGCGAAGACGGCCTGAGGAAACTCTTCCGGCAATTCTCCTTCCCCGGCGGAGTGCCGAGCCACGCTGCTCCGGAAACGCCCGGCTCGATCCATGAAGGCGGAGAACTGGGATATGCGCTGGTCCATGCTTTCGGCGCGGCCTTCGACAATCCCGATCTGGTGGTCGCCTGCGTCGTCGGTGACGGCGAAGCGGAGACCGGCCCGCTAGCGGCGGCATGGCACTCCAACAAGTTCCTCAACCCGGCATCCGACGGCGCTGTGCTGCCGATCCTGCATCTCAACGGCTACAAGATCGCCAACCCGACGATCCTTGCCCGCATGGATGACGTGGAATTGCGAGCCCTGTTCGCCGGCTATGGCTACGAACCTTTTTTCGTCGAAGGTCACGAGCCGGTTCCCATGCATCGGTTGATGGCCACGAAGCTTGACACCGTGCTCGACAGAATCCGCTCGATCCAGAAGCGCGCCCGCACTACGGGCTGGCAAGGAGGGCGCCCGCTGTGGCCGATGATCGTGCTGCGCAGCCCGAAGGGGTGGACCGGGCCGAAGGAGGTCGATGGCAAGAAGGTCGAGGATTTCTGGCGCTCGCATCAAGTGCCGGTGTCGAACGCCCGCAGCAACGCGGGACACCGCAAGATCCTCGAAGACTGGATGCGGAGCTACGAACCGGAAAAGCTGTTCGACGAAAGCGGGAATCTTCTTCCAGAGCTGGCGGCGCTTGCGCCAACCGGATCCAAGCGCATGGGCGCAACCCCCTATGCCAATGGCGGACTGCTGAAGCGCGACCTCGTGCTTCCCGATTGGAAAAGCCTGGCGCTCGATGTGCCGCGTCCGGGAGGTGTCAAAGCCGAGGCGACGCGGGTTCTCGGGGGCTATCTCCGCGACGTCATGCGCCTGAACGCGCAGGCCGGGAATTTCCGGCTGATGGGGCCGGACGAGACATCCTCCAACCGCCTTGACGAGGTATTCGAGGTCACGGACCGGGTCTGGATGCAGCGGATCGAGCCCTATGACGTCCAACTCTCTCGGGACGGCCGCGTCATGGAAGTACTCAGCGAGCATCTCTGCCAGGGATGGCTGGAGGGCTATCTGCTGACCGGCCGCCATGGCCTGTTCTCCTGTTACGAGGCGTTCATCCACATCGTCGATTCCATGGTCAACCAGCATGCGAAATGGCTGAAGACATCCCGCGAGCTTGCCTGGCGCGAGCCGATCGCTTCACTCAATTACCTGCTGACCTCCCATGTCTGGCGGCAGGATCACAACGGCTTCAGCCATCAAGATCCGGGCTTTGCCGATTTTGTCGCCAACAAGAAGGCCGACACGGTCAGGCTCTATTTCCCGCCGGATGCCAACACGCTGCTCTGGATCACCGACCATTGCCTGAGAACGTATAACCGCATCAACGTCATCACCGCCGGCAAGCAGCCGGCGCCGCAATTTCTGTCTGTCGAAGACACGGAAACGCACTGCAGGGCGGGGGCGGGGATCTGGGAGTGGGCCGGGACGGTTGCCGAGGGCGAGGATCCGGATGTGGTCATGGCCTGCGCCGGCGACGTGCCGACACTGGAGACGCTCGCTGCCGCCGACATTCTGCGTTCGGCGCTTCCGGACGTGAAGGTTCGCGTCGTCAACGTGGTCGACCTGATGACGCTGCAGTCGAATTCAGAGCATCCGCATGGCCTCGCTGACGAGGATTTCGATGCGCTGTTCACGAAGGCCAGGCCGGTTATCTTCTCCTATCACGGCTATCCCTATCTCATCCACCGCCTGACCTACCGACGCGCCAATCATGACAACATGCATGTGCACGGCTTTCGCGAGGAAGGCACCACGACGACGCCGTTCGACATGGTCGTGCTCAATGAGCTCGACCGCTACCACCTGGCGCTCGCTGCGGTCGAACGCGTGCCTGGGCTCGTCGAACGGGGGCTCGCCGAACGGGCGAAAAATCTTACCGCCGAACTTCACGGGAAGCTTGCCGAACACAAAGCTTACGTCCGCGAGCACGGCGAAGACATGCCCGAGATTCAGGAGTGGAACTGGCCCGAGAACAGCGCGACGAAGGCCGGCGATTGATGCGACAGGCAATTCTTGCACTGAACGCCGGCTCCTCCAGCATCAAGTTCGGACTGTACGATCTTGAACCGTCCGTGGAGCTCCAACTTGTCTCGCGTGGCACGCTGGATCTGGGCGATGCGCCGAGGCTCAGCGCGAAAGCGGCCGACGGAACAGTTCAGTGTGATCGGCGGCTTGCCGCAGACGCACGCGATACGGGCATCGGCGATTTGCTCCGCTGGATCGAGAGCGAACTTGGTGGCAGGAAACTGGTCTCCGCCGGTCACCGCATCGTGCATGGCGGGCGCGAGTTCGTCGAACCCGTCCGTCTGACGCCGGACCTGATCGAGGCGTTGGACAGGTTGACGCCGCTTGCGCCGCTGCACCAGCCCCGCAGTCTCGCGCCGATCCGCACACTTGCCGCGCTGCGGCCGGATCTGCCGCAGGTCGGCTGCTTCGACACCGCCTTCCATCAGACGATCGATCCGATCGTGAGCCGCTTCGCGCTGCCGCGCAGATACGATGCGGACGGAATCCGCCGCTACGGGTTTCATGGTCTTTCCTACGAGTACATCGCCGCGCGGCTCAAGGCGATATCGCCCGCGCTTGCAGCGAAGCGGACGATCGTCGCCCATCTCGGCAACGGGGCGAGCCTGTGCGCCATGCGCGACGGGAGAAGCTTCGACACGACAATGGGCTTTTCCGCGCTCGACGGGCTGGTCATGGGCACGCGTTGCGGCGCCATCGATCCGGGGGTGCTTTTGTACTTCGTCCTGAAAAGAGGCATCGCTGGAGAGGCTCTGCAGCACATGCTTTATGAGGAATCCGGGCTGCTTGGAATATCCGGCATCTCGGGCGACATGCGCACGCTGGAATCAAGCGACGACCCTCACGCCCGCGAAGCGGTAGAGCTTTTTGCTTTCCGGGCGGCAAGGGAGGCTGCCGCGCTCGCCAACACGCTGGGCGGCCTCGAATGCCTGGTGTTCACCGCCGGCATCGGCGAGCGCTCGGCTTCGGTCCGCAAGGCAATATGCGAAAGGCTTGATTGGCTTGGTGTGGCGATCGACGAGCCATCCAATGCCTCGCATGCCGAGATCATAAGCCGGCCAGACAGCAAGGTCGAAATACGCGTCGTCGCCACCGATGAGGAGAGCATCATCGCTCGCCACACGCGCGTGCAGGGGAATGCTTGATACCGCAATCAGCGGCGCGTTTTCCAAGGCAAGGAACCCTGCGCGTCCGCGACCGTTCCCCTGTCTCTAATACTAAAAGCCCTGTCTCTGATATTAAAAGGAGAGATCCAATGGCCGAAACCGCTAACACCGCAGGCGCCTCAAAGGCGGCAAACGACGCCCAGGAGGCGATGAAGAAACAGATCGCCGAGCTTCGTCGCGAAATCACCAAAATAAATCGGACCCTTTCAGACCGCGCCGAGGAGGCACAGGGCTGGTACGACAGCGCCGCCGAACGGGCCTCGCGCGCAGCCCGGCAATTGCGTAGCCAGGCACACACCGTGACTGAAACCGTCCAGCAGAATCCAGGCACAATCTCTTCGGCGATGATGCTTGGCGGCGTGCTCGGTGTTCTCTTGGGAATTGTGATTGCAAAGAGCTCCGAGCCTGAACGGCGGTGGTTTTAGAGCGTTTTGCAGCCAAAATCTTCGTTTGGCGTCGACAAAATGCGTAAAACAAGGAGTTAGAGCGCGGTTTTGGTTCCACCAAAACGCAAAGCGCTTTAGGGACAGATCACCACCCGCGCGGTGCCGAGGCTCGCTTCTGCATCGAGATAGCACCCAGGAGGTCGCCGACGGCGTCGGCGGCGGCGGTGAGATCGCGCATCTGTTCCCTCAGGCAGGCCCTAAAGCACCTACGATACGTCGCCGCAGCCTGTTGCATCCTCGTAAGCGCGTCGAAGGAGCTTTAGTCCTCTGTGGATTTGGCTCTCGGTCAGGCTTGCGTATCCCATCACCAGGCCGAGGCAGCTCCGATCCAATGTCTGATCGAAATAATGAGGCGATATGGAGTGGATGCCAACTCCGAGCGAGGCGGCTTTATCGATGAACGATGTCGCCATAGAGGGCGGCATGTCGCGGAACCAGACGACGACGTGCAGACCGGCCTCCGCGCCTTCGACACGAACGACATCGCGGAATTTAGCCTGCAGGACGTCGAGGAGCGCTGCACGTCGACGGGCATTTTGACGCCGGGCCTTGCGCACGTGGCTTTCGTAGACGCCGGATTCCACCAGTGTCGCGAGCGCCTCCTGTTCGAGGATGGGGGCATGCCTGTCCGTCAGGCGCTTGGCGTGGGCAAAAACCTCCTGCAACTCTCGCGGAATGACGACGTAGCCGATCCGCAGCGTCGGCGACAGTGTCTTCGAAACCGTACCGATATAGATGACGTTCGACGCGCCTCCCAGCGCGCGAAGCGGCGGTATCGGGTTCATGTCGAATCGATATTCGCTGTCGTAGTCGTCCTCGACGATGTAGGCCCTCTTCTCTTGCGCCCATCTTAGCAGTTGCAGGCGTCGCCCCATGGACATTACGCTTCCCAAGGGAAACTGATGTGAAGGCGTGACGTAAGCCAGCCGCGCGCCAACATCCGCCAACAGGTCCGCTCTGATGCCTTCGGCGTCAACCTCCACCGGGGCGGCGATGGCTCCTGTCATCTCGAAGACGCTCCGTGCCATCGGGTAGCAGGGCTCTTCGATGGCGAACCCGTCGCCCTCATCGAGAAGCAGGCGGGCGCAGAGATCCAGTCCCTGCTGAGAACCGTTGACGACGACGATCTCGCCCACCTCACACCTGATGCTGCGGGCTCGCCATAGATAGCCCTGCAGGGCGGTACGCAGGTGGATCGAGCCACAGGGGTCGCCATAGGATAGCTTGGGCGGCCGTCCCAGCGCAGCGCCGTTCATGGCCTTGCGCCAGGCAAGGGTAGGGAAGTCAGAGGCCGACATGTCGCCGTAGCGGAAATCGGCGACGAGCTTCTCCGACGGAACCCGCATCGGGATGGCTCGGGATCGAAGCCTTTCTCCGAAAGCGGAGAGGCCGTGTGGCTCTGCGGCTGTATGAGCGACTTCTCCCGGCTCACTGTGCGCGATCTTGATGGCCACCCGTGGCCGAGCGCCATGTCGAATGACCACGAAACCCTCGGCGGCGAGCTGTTCGTAAGCGGACGTCACAGTCGTTCGCGAGACGCCAAGCTCGACCGCCAGTGCACGAGCCGACGGAAGCACGTCTCCACGGCCGTATACCTCTGCCACGATCTGTTCCCGCAGGTTCTCATAGATCCCGCGCGCGCCCAGTCCCGACGACGAGTTTCCCGACGAATTCTGCTTGCGGGGCGGTAACTGGACCATCGCGATTACCCAAATGAAGACGTTTCGTTGATCCAGGCATTACCGGGAAAACTCAGTCAGGCAAGGCCTGAGGGCAACTGGACCAGCACTTTTTATTCAAAACTGGTTCTATGCCAGGGCCAGTTGTGCGGTTATTGACGACGCCAGTTTGCACCTCCCGAGAAGTAAAATGCTGGCCGACCAATTCATCATCGTCTTTACCGCCTACGTCATCGCTGCCGGTAGTCCCGGGCCGAGCAATATGCGCATCATGGCCGTCGCCATGAAGGACGGCCGCGGGGCCGCGCTGGCAGTCGCCTCTGGCGTAGTCAGTGGCTCGATCTTTTGGGGCCTGATGGCGGCGACAGGTGTCTCGGCGATCCTCAGTCAGTACGCGCAGGCACTCGTGATCCTGCAGATGCTCGGAGGCCTGTATCTTCTCTATCTCGCCTTCAAAGCGGGCAAGGCTGCGCTTTCGTCAGACAAGGATCAGCTTCGCCCGACTGACGAACAAAAGGCGACGGCGGCCACTCTCTACAAGCGCGGACTGCTAATGCATCTCACCAATCCGAAATCGATCCTGGCCTGGATCGCACTGATGACGTTAGGACTCGGCCCTGGGTCGTCGTCGCATACGGTTCTCGTGATCCTCGCAGGCTGCGCGGTGCTGAGCGTGACCATCTTCTGTGGCTACGCGATCGTCTTTTCGACCGCTCCCATGATCCGCCTGTATCGGCGGGCGCGGCGCTGGATCGAAGGCACGCTGGCGGTATTCTTCGGATTTGCCGGGCTAAAACTTCTCCTGATCCGCATCTGAAAGGTTGCTTCATGTCTATCTTCCAAGGCCTTTCAGCATTCCCGATCACCCCGGCGGACGCTTCCGGCAGGCTCGACACCGCCGCCCTCGCGCGCCTTCTGAAGAACATCGAGGAGCCGAGAGCGGACTCCATTGGACTGCTCGGCAGTACCGGCGCCTACGCTTTCCTCACGCGACAAGAGCGTCGACGGGCGGTCGAAACGGCAAAGGACACGGTCGGCGGCAAAATCCCGGTTATCGTCGGCGTCGGAGCGATCCGGACCAGCGATGCGGTGGACCTTGCCCGTGACGCGAAGGCTGCGGGCGCCGACGGCCTGCTTCTCGCTCCGGTTTCCTATACGCCGCTCTTCGACGACGAGGTCTTCGAACACTTCGCCGCAGTCGCCGACGCGGCGCAGCTCCCGCTTTGCATCTACAACAATCCCGGCACGACCAGGTTCACCTTCAGCCTGGACCTCATTTCCCGCTTGTCGAAGGTGGCGAACATCGAAGCCGTGAAGATGCCTTTGCCGTCCGGTGGCGACTTGGCTTCCGAACTCGCCGTCCTCCGGTCTGCGACCGGGTCGGCGTTCAAGATCGGTTACAGCGGCGACTGGGGCGGCGCGCCTGCGCTGCTCGCCGGGAGCGACGCCTGGTATTCCGTCGTCGCAGGACTTCTGCCGTCACAGGCCCTGACCCTGACGCGAGCGGCGCAAGCCGGGGACGCCGCGACCGTCGAGCGACTTGACGCCGCCTTCGTACCGCTTTGGGCGCTGTTCAAGGAATTCGGCAGTTTTAGGGTGATGTATGTCATCGCCAGGCTTCTGAACCTCTGCGACGTCGATCCGCCACGCCCCGTCCTGCCGCTGAAGGACCAGGCACGGCAGCGCGTCGCCGCCGCTCTCGACCATCTCGATGCGGTTTTCTCCGTTGGTTCCACAGTTTGTATTGAACCTGGATAGTCAGTCTTCATCAGGACATTTCCATGCTGGATTCCAACGCCTTCACCGTCTACCTGTTCACGGCATTCCTGCTGGCGATTACACCGGGTCCGGGGATCTTCTATGTCGCCGCCCGAACCCTTTCCGGCGGCCGCTCGGAAGGAATCGCTTCGAGCCTTGGCATGGTCTCGGCGGGCTGTTTCATGTCGTAGCCGGCAGCCTTGGCGTCTCGGCGATCGTGCTGGCAAGCGCCGAATTGTTCACGGCACTCAAAGTGGTCGGCGCGCTCTATCTGGTCTGGATGGGATACCGAACCATTCGCCATGCCAGGCTCGACTACAAGTCGCTGGGTCATTCAGAGCCGCCCGTCGGCGCGACGCGGGCCTTCAGGGATGGCGTTCTTGTGGAAACGATGAACCCGAAGACGGCCGCATTCTTCCTCGCCTTCATTCCCCAGTTTGTCGACACATCGTCGGATCACGTTGCCCTGCAGTTCGTGATCCTTGGCGCCATCTCGCTTGCTCTTAACACGCTCGCCGATATTGTCGTGGCGTTTGCAGCCGGAAGACTTCGCGATGGCGCGGCGGCCCGTCCGAATCTCATTCGCTATCTTCGTGAAGGCTCGGGCGGCGCTATGATCATGCTTGGATGTGGGCTGCTGCTGGCAAAGCGCCCGGTTGCTTGACCAAATCGGCCGGCCGCACTGCCGCCGAAGGCTCGTTTTGGCAATACAACCAACTGACGGAGAAGAATATGCGGCAAGCGCTGATCGTATGGGGCGGCTGGGCCGGGCACGAGCCGGAAGAAGGTGCGCGCGTCGTCAAGGCGATGCTCGAAGAGGAAGGCTTTGGCGTGCGCGTCGAAACCACGACCGAGATATTCGCCGACCCCGCGATCGCCGATCTGAGCCTGATCGTGCCGATCTACACGATGGCCAAGCTTGCGAAGAACGAGGAGCTCAACCTGACAAAGGCGGTCGAGGGCGGTGTCGGTCTTGGCGGCTATCACGGCGGCATGTGCGATGCGTTTCGTGAAGCCACGGAATACCAGTTCATGTGCGGCGGTCAGTGGGTGGCCCACCCGGGCAACATCATCGACTACCGGGTTGACATCACCAGGCGCGACGATCCGATCATGAACGGCATCGATGATTTCTCGTACCGCTCCGAGCAGTACTACATGCACGTGGACCCATCGAACGAGGTGCTGGCGACCACCACCTTCTCCGGCGAGCACGCGTCCTGGATAGAAGCCGTGGTCATGCCGGTCGTCTGGAAGCGCCGGCACGGCAAGGGACGAGTATTCTATTCGGCGCTCGGCCATGTCGCCAAGGAGTTCGCGGTGCCGCAGATGCGAACGATATTTCGCCGAGGCCTGGTCTGGGCGGCGCGTTGAGAGCGCCAACGATTGGCTATGCTGGGAACTGGTCGCCACGCCAGGAACCCTGCCACGCCGTCAGATCTGGTTTCGATGCCGCGTGACGGATGGTACCCAAACCGGAAAATACAAAACCCGCCTTGCGGCGGGTCGTTGGCGCGAATCGGCACCATGCACGAATCGATAGCATAGTTGCCGGCACAAAGCGAGAACAAATTTGCTGACACGAAATCGCGAGCTCGCAGCAAATCGCTGACAGCAAATGCCGAACGAGCCGCCGCATCACCGAGCAATGCGGCGCAGCGCCAAGGCAGCGACGGTGATGGCCGCTGCCAGAAGCGGCAGCCAGGCTTGTGGATCGCCCATGGCATGGAGCGTCAGGCCGCTGAGCAGCAGCCACAGCAGCGGGATCGCAAACAGCAGCGGCACAAGCCCGCCGCTCGCTGCAAGCAGGACGCCGAGCGTCGTGATCGCAGTCGGGTCCGGCGCGATGCCGAAGACCTCGGCACTCGACCATGGCCGCCCGAAGAGCGGCGGCAGGAGGGGATAAGCGACGAGGCCAACGACCGCGATCAGCAGCCCGAGCCGCCCTGCGATGTCCCGCCGGTCGAAGGCGAGGCCGCCGCGTGCGGCACCGCCGATCGCCAGCAGCAGCGCCTGCAGGCCGAAGGCCGGCGCGACATAGGCGATCGCCCAGTTGATCGCGGCATAGCGGCTCCGCAGGAAGGACCAGCCGACGAAGGCAAAGAGCGCGGCGAGGACGAGCGCAATCCAGAAACCATGGCGACGCGGCCGCCTAAGCACGAGCACGACAAGGGCGAGGCCGGCGGCGAGCGTCAGGAGATGCAACGGCCAGGAGGCGGCATTGTTCAATTCGAACATGCGCCAGTAGACGCGCGGCGAGAAGAGCAGGAAATCTTCCAGCCGGTAAGTCCACCATTCCGACATCTAGAGGTCCCGGACGTAGGCCGCCATCCGCTCGCGCATGGCCGCGTCGGGGAGGGGACCGGTCGCCGCCATCACGTTCTCGCGCACGTGGTCGACGCGGGTCGTGGCGGGGATGGCGACGGTGACGGAGGGATGCGAAAGGATGAACTTCAAAATGAACTGCGCCCAGGTCCCGGCACCGATCTCGGCCGCCCAGTCCGGCAGCGTCTCGCCTTGGAGCTGGCGCGTCAGCGCGCCTTGCTGAAACGGCCGGTTGACGATGACGGCCATGCCGCGCTCGGCCGCCAGCGGCAGGAGCCGTTCCTCCGCTTCACGGTCGACGACGTTATAGGTGAGCTGCACGAAGTCGAGCGGATGCGCGCGCATGATCTGTTCGAACAGGTCGTGCCGCCGTCCTTCGGACGTCGTGATGCCGACATAGCGGATCCGCCCGTCCGCCTTCATGGCGAAGAGGGTTTCGAGATGCGTCTCCCAGGCGACGAGGTTGTGGACCTGTACGAGATCGAAGCGCGGCACACCCCAGAAGCGGCGCGACTGCTTGATCTGCGCAGGCCCGTCGCCGGCGGAGGAGGTCCAGACCTTCTCGGCAGAAAACAGCGCTTCAGGCCGGCCGAGCTTCTCGAGGCCATAGCCGATCACAGGCTGCGAGGAGCCGTACATGGGCGAGGAATCGATCATGCGGCCGCCTGCCGCAAAGAAGGCCGCGATCACCTCGGCGCACTCGTCGCGCAGCACCGGATCGTCGCCGACATTGAAGGTGATCCAGGTGCCCAGTCCTACTGCGGGAAGCATCTCTCCCGAGGAGGGCACGGCCCGCATCACCGGCGCGGGCGGCGCGCCGGGAGCGGCTGCCGGCAACACCAGAGCCGCTCCGGAAGCGGCGGCAGCCTTCACGAATGTCCTGCGGGTGATGATCATCATCTGCCATCCCTGTACTTCCGACGTCTTGTACTCCCGACCCCAAGAATGGTTCCGGCCGACCGGCTTTTCGCAAGGCCGATCGGCGGGGGCCGGCGGTCGGTCCATGGCAACGGTTCGGATATAGAACGTCTGCCTGAAATAGGAACGAATGCTGCAGGGCCTGGGTTGCGCCAGCCAGCCCGATTACCTGAAACCGATCACCTTGGATCCCGATTACCTGGATCCCGATTACCTGGAAATGGCCCCTGTCCTGACTTGATGTCGCTGGCGCGCATATGCCACGCAGCCGTCTACCGTGCTGACGCAGAGCGCATCGCGGTTATTCGGCAGATTGTTGTCGCCCGCATAGGCCACCTCGGCAACTCGGCCATCGACCATTCGGATTTGCGTGTTGCAGTAGCCGCCCGGATCGACATTGAGCGATCCTCCAACCGTCGGGATCGCACCCACGGCCAAAGTTGGAATCACGACGTTGAGATTGCCGCGTTGAACGGTACGCTGATAGGTCCAGATCTGGCCTGATCCGCCGGCATCGGCGGTGGCAGTCGGAAAGCCGGCGCACATTCGCACGTCCGCCTCGCTTAGCCCGACCATCTCCTTGCGGGCTGCTGCCGCGGTAGCGTCTTCCTTGGTCACATTAGACGTATCGTCAGGCGCGACGCAGGAGGACAGGATCGAACCGCCGGCGGAAACAACAAGAAGACAGACAAGCGTTCGGATGCGAGGAGATATCATACCGACTGTGGAGAATTTGCGCTGGGCCCCGAGATCTAGTTAAGCCAGCCCACAAACGAGTCAACCTGCACAACTTCACGATGTCGTTTGTCGCCCGTCCGACCTTGAGCTGACGGCGCCCCACGCGCACGCGCCGCTATCGTGCGCGACCCTCGGGGTTGGCTTCGCCGCAGAACTCGATGCCTGCAACGATTGGCATTTCGGCCGCGCAATGCGCCGACGCCATCCGGCCTCCATAAGCGTCTCCCGATCGCTTAATCCGATCCGTCAAATGCCGGGATTTTTAGGACCGATTTTCAGCGGCGCATCATTTTCATCCGGATTGGGGACAGGAGCTTCGTCGGGAAGTCTGTCCGGGTCCGGCTCACGCACGGGCTTCGGTTCAGGAAACGGTGGCGGTGTGGGCGCGGGAGTGGGCGTTGGTTCGGGAGTGGGAAGAATGGCCATGGTGTGATTTCCTTCCGCTCGCACTCTGCCTTGGCGGGTCGCCGACGTCGGCTGGGATTTTTGAAACCACCCCGTTTCGATCGGTTTTCGCTCGGGCTGACGCACGCAGAACGACCACGCATGCCTATGGTTCCGACGCGAGCCTGCGATGATCCCGCAGGCATCGGCATTCGTGGCCGGACGGGACCGTCAGAAAAGTGATCGAATGGTCCGCCCATAAGGGCCTTGCCGGCGTCGTGGAGCGCCATAATTTCCATTTTAGGGTGGGACGAACTCACCTGCTGAATAAGGAGGCGGCCGTGAAGCACCAAACACTTGACCAACTGCATACCGTTGCCGACGTTCACGCTGAAGCAACAGACCTCGTAGCGACTCGAAGCCAGCGTCTCGAACGTTGGGCGAAACTGCTGGAGAAAAATCCCGATCGACGTCTCGAAGCGTTGACGGGCACCGAATACAAGTCCCCTGAGATACGCGAGAAAATGCGTTACAACGACTCGCCTCTCACGGTTGCCTTCGAGGACCCGATCTTTCGCGCGCAAGGCTTGAGAGATGACACCTACGGTGAAGCCAGGCGCTTCTTCGAGCTGACCGACTGGCAGCTGCACGAAATCGTCTGCCATTGCCATGTCGGCGCCACGATACGAGCGCGATGGGCTGCCTCTCGCGTCCGTGCGGCAATGTCCGAGCGGTTTGGTTTCTTCGCCTGGCTGCGAGGAATATTCATGCACTGACGCTACGGGCATTCACGCTACGGGCATTCACGCTGCCGGCATTTATGCTACGGGTCGGCATGTTCGGGTGATGGGGCGGCGAAGTGATTTCCACGCCTCGCATCAGTGGTGGTTGATGAGCGGATAGGCCGTTTCGGCGGCGATCCGCCATCGGCGAAGCTCGAACCATAGGTTCGATACCACAGTGTGCGCGGATTTCAGTCGGCGGGCGTCGTGTAGCGGCGATGGACCACTTCCGCACAGCCGCATCGGCGAAGCAGGTACCCCATTTTCTAGCCGATGATTCTGAATCCGTTCGGCTCCTGGCCGGCATCGACGTCTTGGGATGTCACGCTGGCGACCGACGCTCCGGTCGGCCCTTTCCAGAACCGGTTCATCATGGTCGAAACCGCGCCTTCGGCTCCGACGATCAGTGCCGTTACGGATCCATCCTCCTCATTGCGAACCCAGCCCGAAAGACCGAGCCTCTCGGCCTCGGTCCGTGTCCACAGGCGAAACGAGACGCCTTGCACCCTTCCACTCAGTCTGACCCGTACCGCTTTGCGCCCGTCCTCCATGGTCACCTCCGTGCGGCTGGTTTGTTCACACCTTCAACTCACCAGCGGCGAAAAAGGCTCCGCCATCACATTTTACGCATTATGTCGGCAACGGAACCATGCGGCGGCGGCTTTGTTTAAAGACGGACAGCTGCAGGTTGCTGGGCTTCGGAGCCGCGATTTCATGACCAACGATTCTCCAAAGGGAGGCGCCATCCCCGCGTCCGTTCCGACGATCGACGCAAAAGCGGAGCCGACGCTTCGCTACGCCGAGGCCGAGGTGTTCTACACCGAGGCGATCCGCGAACTCAGCGCGACGGACATTCCCTTTCTTGTCGCCGGCACCTACGCGGTGAGCGCCTACACCGGCGTCACGCGCCAGACGAAGGATCTCGACATTTTCTGCAAGGCCGGCGATTACGCCCGCATCCTTGCCCATTTCAAACAGGCCGGTTATGCGGTCGAGATATTGGATGACCGGTGGCTCGGCAAGGTCTTCAAGGGCACGCATTTTTTTGACGTCATATTCGCATCGGCGAACGGAACCATGCCTGTCAGCGACGAGTGGCTGGAGCACGCAAGGCAAATCGATTTGCTGGGCAGCCGGGTGCGGATCGTCGGTCCGACGGAGCTTATCTGGTCCAAGTGCTTCATCCAGGACAGAGGCCGCCATGACGGCGCTGACATCGCTCACACCCTCCTCAAAGCGCAGGATCAGATCGACTGGCACCGGCTCCTTTCCTACCTCGAAGTTCACTGGGAGGTCCTGTTGATGCAGCTTCTGAATTTCCGATGGATCTATCCGAGCGAGCGCGACCATGTTCCCGCCTGGCTGCTCGACGAATTGCTTGACCGGCTCGCCAAGCAGAGGGAGTTGCCTACCCCCCGGATGAAAATCTGCCGCGGGCGCCTGCTTTCGCCGACCGACTACGAGATCGACGTCAAGGAATGGGGCTTTGCCGGCGTCGGCGGAACAGGAGAATTTCGCGATGGCTGAGAGGAACGAAGCAGCCATGGCAACAACCGAGACAGGCCGCACAGTCAGGATTGCGGCTGTTGGCGACCTGCACGTGCAGGAAGACGCCCAGGCCTCCTGTCGTGACCTCTTCCGGGAAATTTCGCGCGAAGCAGACGTTCTCGTGCTCACTGGCGATCTCACCAATCTCGGCAAACCGCGCGAAGCCGAAATCCTCGCGGAGGATTTACGCACCTGCACGATCCCGGTTGTCGCTGTGCTCGGCAACCACGACTATGAATCCGGCGCGGTCGAGGACGTCGCCCACATTCTTCGGCAGGCGGGCGTCCATCTTCTTGACGGCCAGACGACGGAAATCAAGCAGGTCGGCTTTGTCGGCGTGAAGGGTTTCGTTGGCGGTTTTGGATCACGCATGCTCGGCTCCTTCGGCGAGCCGGCGATCAAGGCGATGGTCGCCGAAAGCGTCAGCGAATCGATGCGGCTCGAAAACGCAATGCGGCAGGTCCGCACCGAGCGCACGCTTGTCGTCCTGCACTACGCTCCGGTGGTCGAGACGGTCGCTGGTGAGCCATTGGAGATTTTTCCGTTCCTGGGCTCGTCGCGGCTGGCGGAGACGATCGATCGGTTCAAGGTCAGCGCGGTGGTGCATGGCCACGCGCATCGCGGCGTCTATGAAGGTCGCACGCCGGGCGGCGCCCCGGTGTATAACGTCGCCATGCACGTGGCGAAGCCGACCGGCCGTCCCTACGCCTTGCTCGAAATCTGAACACCCCGCGCCTCGTCAGCGATCGATCTCGCCGAACACGATATCGAGCGACCCGATGATCGCGGCGACATCGGCGATCATGTGCCCTCGCGACAGAAAATCCATCGCCTGCAGATGGGCAAAAGACGGCGCGCGGATCTTGCAGCGATAGGGAGTATTGCTGCCGTTCGAAACCAGATAGACGCCGAACTCGCCCTTCGGCGCCTCCACGGCGGCATAGACCTCTCCGGCGGGCACGCGAACACCCTCGGTGTAGAGTTTGAAATGGTGGATCGTCGCTTCCATCGAGCGTTTCATCGTCGCCCGCGGCGGCGGCGTGATCTTGTGGTTCGGAATTGCCACCGGCCCTTGGCCTTCGGGCGATCGCAATTTCTCCAGGCATTGCTTCATGATCCGCACCGACTGGCGCATTTCCTCCATGCGGACGAGATAGCGGTCGTAACAGTCGCCGTGCTTGCCGACGGGAATGTCAAAATCCATCTCGGGGTAGCATTCATATGGCTGCGTCTTGCGCAAGTCCCATGCTGCGCCCGAGCCGCGCAGCATAGGGCCGGAGAAGCCCCAGGCCCAGGCGTCATCGAGGCCGATCACGCCGACATCGACATTGCGCTGCTTGAAGATGCGGTTTTCCGTGAGCAATTCGTCGAGGTTGCCCCAAACCTTGAGGAACGGATCGCAGAAATTCCAGATATCGTCCAGCAGCTTCTCAGGCAGGTCCTGGTGCACGCCGCCGACCCTGAAATAATTCGCATGCATGCGGGCGCCGGAGGCGCGCTCGTAAAACACCATCAGCTTCTCGCGCTCGGCGAAACCCCAGAGCGGCGGGGTCAGCGCGCCGATATCCATGGCCTGTGTCGTGACGTTGAGGAGATGCGACAAGAGCCGGCCGATTTCGCAAAACAGAACACGGATGAGCTGTCCTCGCTTCGGCACCGATATTTCGAGCAGCTTCTCGGCGGCGAGGCAGAACGCATGCTCCTGGTTCATCGGCGCGACATAGTCGAGCCGGTCGAAGTAGGGCAGGGCCTGCAGATAGTTCTTGTACTCGATCAGTTTCTCCGTGCCGCGGTGGAGCAGGCCGATATGGGGATCGGCGCGGTCGACGATCTCGCCGTCCAGTTCCAGCACCAGCCGCAGCACACCGTGAGCAGAGGGATGCTGCGGCCCGAAGTTGAGGGTGAAGTTGCGAACTGCGGCTTCGACCATGGCGCTGCTCCGCTGTACCGGGTTTCAGGGCCGAAGCCGCGTGCTCCGGCCCGCCACGCCCGAACCACCGATCAGGTCCCGCCAATTACGTGGTTGTCTGGATGATCAGCGTCAGCGTGCCGTCGCCATCGATGTTGGCAGCGACGACCTGCGAGGAATCCAGCCCGTTCGCCGCCAGCGCCGTCGCTGCCTGCGGCGACGCATCGATCGAGCTCTGCAGGGTAAGCAGATCTTCAACGCTGGTCTGGGTGATCACCGCCTCGGCTTGTGTCTTGAGTTCCGGAGGCAAATCCTCGAGGGCGACGATGGCAATGCCAGTAAAGTTCTGGTCGGTGAAATCCTGATCCGGCAAGGCTTGGTCGGGCAAGGCTTGGTCGGGCAGGGCCTGGTCGGGCGGCGTTTGGTCAGGGAGGGTTGGATCGGGCAGGGCTTCCGGGGCCGGGGGTGCGATCTGGGGAAGCTGCGGGTCGGTGGATTGCGCGTGGATCGGCTGCGCCAGGGCCAACCCCGAAAGAGCGGCAATTGTCGTCAACATGCGCATGATCATTCCTTCCGTTCTCCGATTGCTCGAGGAGGATCACTTGGTGACCAGACAACCATCGTGCCGGGTTATGGTTCCCGTCCGTGATGGAGATGGCCGTCGGTGGGGTGGAAACCGACCCGGCGAAGCTCCGCCACCGCGAGGTAGAGCAGCCTGGCGATCATCCTCCTCAGCCGAGATCGCGATCCGCAACGCGCCGTTCGGTGGCGTCGGCGCGGCGCCTGTGGCTGCGGCCGTCGTTGAGAAAGTCGGCGATCCTTGCCGCCGATTTCGCCGAGGCGAAGGTGAGCAGCCGATTGCGATGGACGACGGGCACGCCGGTCTCATTGTCCCAGATCTCGAACCGGCAGCTTGGGTTCGGTATGGCTTCGAAACGGATCTTCATATCGATGGTCCCGGTGATCGACGGACCGAGGTTCTGCGATCCCGGCTTATGGATGGCTTACGGCGTTTGGCATTATGCTTTTGGCAGCGGGCGCGCTCGCGCGGGTCGCCTCGGCTAGCTTGCCTTTGGCGCGAGGCGCTGCGCGACATGGTCGGCGATCGCCAGGCTTGAGGTCAGGCCGGGGCTCTCGATGCCGAACAGATTGACCAGGCCCTCGACGCCGTGCACCGCAGCGTCCTGGATGATGAAGTCGGCATTGGCTTTGCCGGGACCGGAGAGCTTCGGCCGGATGCCGCTATAGGCCGGCTGCAGGCTGCCATCGGCCAGATCCGGCCAGTATTTGCGGATCTGGTCGTAGAAGCGCTCGCCACGCGTTGGATCGACGCGATAGTCGAGTGTCTTGGTCCATTCGACGTCAGGCCCGAAGCGGGCGACGCCATCGAGGTCGAGCGTCAGATGGACGCCGAGCCCGCCGGGTTCGGGCACGGGATAGACCAGCCGCGAGAACGGCGCCCGGCCGGCGACCGAGAAATAATTGCCCTTGGCATAGCGAAGTCCTGGCACGAATTGTGGGTCGAGCCCGTCAAGCGAGCCGGCAAGTGCCGTGGCGCCAAGCCCGGCGGCGTTGATGAAGCGCGTGGTGGCGATTTCAAAGCGCTCGCCGCTGGTGCTGTCGACCGTGTCGAGCGCGATGCGCCCGCCCTCGATGCGGCCGGCAACGATGCGGGTGTTGAGGCTGAGCGCCGCCCCGTGCTCCTCGGCGTCGCCCAGCAGCGCAAGCATCAGGGCGTGGCTGTCGATGATGCCGGTGGCGGGAGACAGCAGCGCCGCCGTGCAGCGCAGCTTCGGCTCCAGCGCAAGCGCCTCAGCTTGGCTCAACGGCACCAGATCGCCCGCGCCGCTAGCAGCGGCATTGGCCAGAATCGAAGCGAGCACTGGTTCCTGTTCGGTATTCGTGGCGACGATGAGCTTGCCGCAGCGCGCATGCGGCACCGCCCGCTCCTGGCAATAACGGTAGAGCATTTCGCGGCCTGCCACGCAGAGCCGGGCCTTCAGCGATCCGGCCGGATAGTGGATGCCGGCATGGATGACCTCGGAATTACGCGAGCTAATCCCGGTGCCGATGGCGTTCTCGGCCTCGAGGATCAGGGTGTCCATGCCGCGCTGCGCCGTCTCTCGCGCGATCGCGAGGCCGATGACGCCGGCGCCGCCGACGATGCAGTCGACATGGTCCACGATCAGGCCACCTCAGCCTTGTTGTTGTGCCTGCTGGTGACCCGTTCGGGGATCAAGTCTTGGCCACGCGCAACGTCGGCTTGGCGCAGGTTCTCGCGTTCCGCAGCCTCGAAGCTGAAATTCTGCATGTCTTCCGTCCATCCGCCGGCCCTTCCAAAAGGGCTTGACACCCTTACAAGAAACGGATGCACCAAACAGCATTAATCCAGAGGCCGATGCGCGCGCCGAACGGCGGCAGGACGCACGTCCCGGCATGCAGGACAGGAGCCATCATGGACGCTCGACCGAATTCTCCCGAAGCCCGCGACATCAGCTACCACATGCACGGCTACACCAATGCCCGCAAGCATGAAGAGGCAGGGCCGCTCGTCATCGAGAAAGGCGACGGCATCTATGTCGAGGATCTCGCCGGCAACCGCTATATCGAGGCGATGGCCGGGCTTTGGAGCGTCGCCGTCGGTTTCTCCGAGAAGCGGCTGGTCGACGCTGCGGTGCGCCAGATGTCCAAGTTGCCTTACTATCACGACTTCGGTTCCAAATCGCATTCGCCGCTGATCGATCTCGCCGAGAAGCTGGTGCAGATGGCGCCGGTGCCGATGAGCAAGGCGTATTTCACCAATTCCGGCTCCGAGGCCAACGATACGGCCATGAAGATGATCTGGTACCGGTCGAACGCGCTCGGCCAGCCGGCGCGCAAGAAGATCATCAGCCGCATCCGCGGCTATCACGGCGTCACCATTGCCTCGGCAAGCCTGACCGGGCTGCCCAACAACCACAATTCCTTCGACCTGCCGATCGGCAACGTGCTGCACACCTCGACGCCGCACCACTGGCGCGAGGCGCTGCCAAATGAGAGCGAAGGAGAGTTTTCGAGCCGGCTTGCCGACGATCTGGAAAAGCTGATCCTGGCAGAAGGACCGGAAACCATCGCTGCCTTCTTCGGCGAGCCGATCATGGGCGCCGGCGGCGTCATCGTTCCGCCGGCCGGCTATTGGGAGAAGATCCAGGCGGTGCTGTCGAAATACGACATTCTGCTCGTTGCCGACGAGGTGATCTGCGGCTTTGGCCGAACCGGCGAAATGTTCGGCTCGCAGACCTTCGGGATCAGGCCGGACATCATGGTGCTGTCGAAGCAGATCTCTTCGTCCTACCTGCCGATCTCGGCGCTGCTGATCAACGAGAAGGTTTTCGGGCCGATTGCCGACGAAAGCAATCGCATCGGCACCTTCGGCCACGGCTTCACCGGCGGCGGCCATCCCGTTGCGGCCGCGGTCGCGCTGGAGAACCTGAAGCTGATCGAGGAGCGCGATCTCGTCGGCAATGCGCGCAGGGTCGGCGCGCATATGCAGGAGCGGCTGCGCAAGTTCGCTTCGCACCCGCTTGTCGGCGAGGTGCGCGGCGTCGGCCTGATCGCGGCGGTCGAACTGGTCGGCGACAAGGCGAACAAGACGCCGTGGGAGACGGCCGGCGCGCTGGGCGGGCTCGTCAACGGTTTTATGCAGCAGAACGGCGTCATCTCCCGCAACATGGGCGACGCGCTGGCCTTCTGCCCGCCGCTCATCATCACCGAGCCTCAGGTCGATCAGGTGATCGAGGCGTTCGAAAGATCGCTCGAAGCCGCCGCCGGGCAGGTCGGATCACCGAGTTGAACAGGGCAGCGAAACAAAGAGGCTGAATGGGCGCTGGTGATTGGCGAAAGCCAAGGCGACATCCAATCTCCCCCCTTGCGGGGACCTTGCGGGGGAGATCTCCGGCAGGACAGAGGGGGATAGCGGCTTCATTCCAGCTTGGGTTCCTCGCCCCCACCAGAGTGGGGGAGAGGTGGCTCGGCGAAGCCGAGACGGAGAGGGGGAACCGCGCCCTACGAAAGCCCCCTCTCCGGCCGCTTCGCGGCCACCTCTCCCCCGCTTCGCGGGAGCGAGGAACCCAAGTCTTGAGAGGCTCGAGGGACAGCACCCCCCTCTGCCTGCCGGCATCTCCCCCGCAAGGGGGGAGATCGGCAGCTTCGCTGACGGCGCCAGCTCGGCAATTGGTTTGGAACGATTGCCCTTGGACCGTACTTGAACATCCACCGCGCCGGTGCTACTTCCAGCCAAATCGACAGGGGCGCTCCGTAATTGCCGGGGCTGAGATGGAAGGTGCCAAGCCTTCGGTCCCTCAAGCTGATCTGGGTAATGCCAGCGGAGCGAGGCGAGTATGTTTTCAGGTGCACAGATTTCCCTGTATGCGATGTGCGACGATTTCGTCGGCGTCATCCTTAGGGCGCTTTCGGCGATTGACCCCTATCGTCCCAATTTCCGCATCGAAACCGACGACATTTCGACGCTGATCGTCGGCCCGCCGGAACAGCTTTTCCCGGCGATGCGCGATCTGTTCGCCTCTGCGGCGGCAAGTGGCGTGCATTGCGTTCTGTCGGCGACGGTGTCGCGCGGCTGCCCCGGCGAGCCCGACGATCCGATCTGCACACCGATTTCCGGCAGCAGCCACGACCTGTCCCTTGCCCAGCGCATCGGCGTGGCGCGGGCGCATGTCGACAGTGCGAAAAAGCTCGGACAAGAGGTCGCCGCGCAGTTCTCGCTCTATCCGCTCGGCGAGGGCCATCACATGGACGAGATCTACGGCTGCATCGACTTTCTCAAGACTTCCGGCGTCTTCGACAGGTCGAAGAATTTCTGCACCAAGCTGAGAGGCGACAGCGGACCGGTGTTTGCGACGCTGTCTGAAGCCTTCCTTCGCTTCGGCGCGCCGCAAGGCCATGTCGCGCTCGATTTTACCGTGTCCGCAAACAGCCCGAGCCCTTGTTAGGCATGTCGATATTCAGGTGATGCCGGCCTGCGAACCGCGGTCTCCTGCGCTTCCGGTACTCACGTACCAAAAGTACGCTCCGTTCCGGTTCTCGGAGCCCGCCATTCTCGGCTCGGCCTGACCTGAATCTCAACACGCCTAGGTTCCTTCATCTTATTGGAAATCCGAAACGGCGTCCGGAACGACCACCAGCTTGCCGACAAAGTCCTTGGCGATGAAATCCGCCTGGGCGCGATGGAAATCGGACAGCTTGTAGACCCCGCCGACCAGCGGCCGGATCTTCTTGTCCTCGATGTAGCGGACGATACGGCGGAAATCGTGTCGCGTGCCCTGGCTGGAGCCGTGCAACTGCAATTGCTTGAGGTACATGGTGCGCAGATCGAGCTGCACGACCGGACCGGCAATCGCGCCGGCGGTGGTGTAGCGGCCTTCGGGCCGAAGGATGCGCAACAGGTCGTTGAAGATCGCACCGCCGACGAGGTCGGCAACCACGTCGATCGGCTGGCCGCCGGTCGCGTCGTTGACGGCGGCGGGCAGATCGGCGACGCCACGGGTGATCACCGCCTCGGCGCCGACGTCGAGCACCGCCTGTTCCTTGCCCTTGCCAACGACGGCATAGGGAATGGCGCCGCGCGCCCGCGCCAACTGCACGATGCCGGAGCCGACGCCGCCCGAGGCGCCGGTGACCAGCACGCGCTCGCCGGCCTTCAGGCCAGCACGTTCCAGCATCTGTTCGCCGGTGAGATAGGCGCAGCAAAACGTGGCGAGTTCGACGTCGGTCAGGTCGGTGGCGACGACATGGGCATTCTCGGCCGGGACGGCCTGGTACTCGGCATAGCCGCCGTCGCGGCCGTGGCCCATATAGTCGATGTCTGCGAGTGAATCATCGTCGCGGTTGTAGATGGAGAAGTCGACCATCACCCGCTCGCCGATGCGGGCCGAAGAAACACCCTCGCCGACGGCAACGATGTTGCCGACCGTGTCGGTGCCTTGGATACGCGGGAAGGTCAGCGTATTGCCCTGACGCCGCCAGGTCGATACCGCGGCAGCATCTTCTTCGGTGCCATAGGCGCCCTGGCGCACCCAGACATCGGTGTTGTTCATGCCGCACGCCGTGACCTTCACCAGAACCTCGCCCGTGGCGGGCGAGGGCACTTTCGCATCGGTGCGATAGACAAGTTTTTCTGGTCCGCCGTGGCCGATCAGCTGCACGGCGGCCATGGTGGCGGGGAGGGGTTTGGTTATGGCTTTCATTTCGGTTCTTCAGAGATTGGCAAACACGCTGTTCACCGCATCGGCCGTCTTCGACACGACGATATCAGCCTCTTCGCGCGTCAGGCAGAGCGGTGGCGCGAAGCCTAGGATGTCGCCCTGCGGCATGGCGCGGCCGATGACGCCGCACTCGGCAAGGGCGGTCGCGACCTGCGGCCCGATTTTTTGCGAGGCATCGAAGAACACGCGGTCGTTCCGGTCGGCGACGAACTCGATTGCGGCCAGCATGCCGTCGCCGCGCACCTCGCCGACATTTTTGTGGCCGCCGACGGCTTTCGCCAGTTCGGCGCGGAAATAGGCGCCGGTCTCGCCGGCGTTGGTCACCAGGTCCATCTCGTCGATCAGTTCCAGGTTGGCGACACCGGCGGCGACGCAGATCGGATGCGCCGAATAGGTCCAGCCATGGCCTATGCTGCCGAGTTTGTCGGAACCCTGGACCAGCACCTGCCAGACCTTGTCCGAGACGATGACACCCGACAGCGGCGCATAGGCCGAGGTCAGGCCCTTGGCGATGGTGATCAGGTCGGGCTTGATGCCGTAATGGTCGGAGCCGAACATGGTGCCCAGCCGGCCGAAGCCGGTGACCACTTCGTCGGCGACCAGCAGCACATCGTATTTCTTCAGAACCGTCTGGATCTTTTCCCAGTAGAGAGCGGGCGGCGGCACGATGCCGCCGGTGCCGAGGATCGGCTCGCCGATGAAGGCGGCGACCGTGTCCGGGCCCTCAGCCAGGATCATTTCTTCGAGCTTATCGGCGCAGTGTTGGGAAAACTGTTCCTCGCTCATCGAGCGGTCGGCGCGGCGGAAATAGTAGGGCGCCTCGGTGTGCAGGATCGGCGCACGCGGCAGGTCGAAGGCGTTGTGGAACAGGTCGAGCCCGGTCAACGAGCCGGTCATGACGCCGGAGCCGTGATAGCCGCGCCAGCGCGAGATGATCTTCTTCTTCTCGGGACGGCCGAGCACGTTGTTGTAGTACCAGATCAGCTTGATGTTGGTTTCGTTGGCGTCGGAACCAGAGAGGCCGAAATAGACCCTCGACATGCCTTGCGGGGCGCGATCGATGATCATCTTGGAAAGCGTGATCGACGCCTCGGTGCCGTGGCCGACATAGGCATGATAATAGGCGAGGTTCCTGGCCTGGGCGGCGATGGCGTCTGATATCTTCTGGCGGCCATAGCCGACATTGACGCAATAAAGGCCGGCAAAGGCATCGATGCTCTTGCGGCCGCTATTGTCCCAGATGGTGACGCCTTCGCCGCCGGCGATGATGCGGGTTGGCGATTCACCCCGTGCATGCGTGCCCATATGGGTCGAGGGATGGAAGAAGTGGTCGCGGTCCCAGGCGGCGAGTTCGTTGGACTGGTCGAGCATTTTTTTACTCCTGAGGAAAAGTATCGGGCGCGGTTCTCGGGCGTCACTACTACCTAGGCCACATCCAGGCAGAGATATCTAAGATCGGTAAAGGCTTCGAGCCCGTGGCGCGAGCCCTCGCGGCCGATGCCGGACTGTTTGACGCCGCCGAACGGGATCGGCGCGCCGGTGATCTTGACGCGGTTGATGGCGACCATACCGTAATCGAGCGTACGGCCCATGCGCAATTGGCGGCCGCCGTTCTCGGTGACGACATAGGCGACGAGGCCGTATTCGGTGGCGTTGGCGCGGGCGATGACCTCGTCTTCGCTGTCGAAGGGCGTCACCGCGGCGACCGGACCAAAAGTTTCCTCGCGCATGATCAGCGCGTCGTCGGTGACATCGGCCAGCAGGGTCGGCCGGTAGAACAGCGGCCCGGCCGGATGTCTGCCGCCGCCGGTTAGGCAGCGCGCGCCACGGGCTAGCGCATCGGCAACCTGCTCCTCGACCTTCTTGACGCCGCGCTCGTGCATCAACGGCCCGATGTCGGTGTCATCGGCCAGGCCATTGCCTGTCCGCAACCCCTCGATTCGCCTGGCGAAGGCGGCGCAGAAACGATCGTAGATCGGACGCTGGACATAGATGCGGTTGGCGGCAAGGCAATCCTGGCCGGACGTGGCGAATTTGGCATCGATGGCGATGGTCACAGCCTTGTCGAGATCGGCGTCGGCAAAGACGATCAGCGGCGCATGACCGCCAAGCTCCATGACCAGCCACTTCATCGTCGGCGCACTTTGCGCAGCGATCAGCCTGCCGATCTCGGTCGAGCCGGTGAAGCTCATGGCCCGGACGCGAGCGTCTTCGCACATTCGCCCAACGATGGTCGAAGCCTTGCCGGTGAGAACGTTGAAGACGCCTGCCGGCAGGCCGGCGCGTTCGCCAAGCTCGGCCAGCGCCAGTGCCGACAGCGGCGTTTCCGACGAAGGGTGCGCCACGATCGTGCAGCCGGCGGCAAGGGCGGCCGCCGCCTTGCGGGTCAGCATGGCCGCGGGAAAATTCCACGGGGTGACAACGCCGACGACGCCGAGCGGTTCGCGCCGCACCATCATCTCGGCGTTTGGCAAGTGGCTGGTGACGCTTTCGGCGTTGAGGCGTTTTGCCTCCTCGGCATACCACTCGACGAAGGAGGCGGCGTAGTCGATCTCGCCAAGCGCTTCCCTAAGGGGCTTGCCCTGTTCGAGCGTCATCAGCAGCGCCAGATCATCTTTGGCGGCGATGATCAGATCGAACCATTTTCGCAGGATTCTTGCGCGTTCTTGTGGGAGAGCCGCGCGCCAGGCGGGAAAGGCACGCGACGCAGCGTCGATCGCCTTGCTGGTCTGCCTGCTGTCGAGCCCGGCAACCCAGGCAACAGTGGCGCCCGTGCCAGGGTCGGTCACTTCAAAACTCTCGGCCGCCTCACTCGCCGTCCAGTGGCCGTCGACATAGGCGAGTTCGCGCAGCAGCCGGCGGTCGGCGAGCCGGTCAAGCGCTTCGTGGCGGTGTGGGCGGGCAAAATGCGCGGACATTTTTGAGGTCTCCCGGTTCGCAGTGATACGGAGAGACTATGCGCGCGGCCTGGACAGAGAGGCTGTTTCGGCGCCCACGCGTAGAGAGATTGTCTCTATTGGGCTGCTCGGGCAGACAATCTGTCCAGCTTTAAGCTAGGCTATCGCATCGAGGAAGTGCCCCCCCTCACCCGGATTGCCAACAGAATTGCAAAGGGCAATTCGGGGCAATCCGACCTCTCCCCGAGGGGAGAGGAGATTGCCAGCGCCGGCGCCAGTCTCTTCTCCCCGCCGGGGAGAAGGTGGCCGCGAAGCGGCCGGATGAGGGGGCTCTTTGCGATTTGCTCAGGCCTCACGTTGACACCGGCAACAGATCCGCCACCGGCAAGGCGACCTCCTCCTTCACCGTCTTGGTGACGATGTAGGTGAAATAGCGGTCGATGCCGATCTCGCGTTCGAGCAGGGCGTCGACCAACCGCTGGTAGGCGTCGATGTCGCGTGCCATCACTTTCAGCAAATAGTCGACGCCGCCGCCCACCGACCAGCAGGCGACGATTTCAGGGACGTCGCGGATGACGCGCTCGAAACGGTCGAAATCGGCCTGGCGGTGGCTGGCCAGCGTCACCTCCATCAGTACGGTGGCGACCGGCGCAACGGCGCGCATTGCAACCCTGGCGTGATAGCCGGAGACGATGCCGGCCTTTTCCAGCTTGCGCAACCGCATCCAGCACGGCGTCGGCGACAGGCCGACCTTGTCGGCGAGCGCCAGCTTGGTGATGCGGCCGTCGCGCTGGACCGCGTCGAGGATTTTCAGGTCTATCTGATCCAGTTTCAATGCGGCCATGAGCGTCCACTTTTTCGTCCCCGACACCATGACGGCGCATTATTTCGATTGTCAATTGCACTGATTTCGATCTCTAATATGTCATGACATTGTGGCGTCCAGATCCCGCGCTCATCCGGCGGCCGGCCTATCAATCGCTCGCCGACCAGTTCGCGCGCGCCATTCATGATGGGCGGCTGGCAATCGGCGCGCGGCTGCCGACGCATCGCCGGCTGGCCGACGATTTGAAGCTTTCGGTACAGACAGTCAGCCGCGCCTATGAGGAACTGATCCGCCGGGGCCTGGTCTCCGGCGAGATCGGCCGCGGCAGCTTCGTGCAGACGCAGCGCCGCGAGCCGGAGCCGCCCTATCTGCCGGAACGCCTTGGCGAGGTCATCGACCTGTCGATCCTGAAGCCGGTCTGCGAGCCGATGCATCTGGAGCGGCTGAAGCAGGCGCTGGGCTGGCTCGCCGAGAACCTGCCGTCGACCTCGGCGCTGTCGTTCCGGCCGAACATGGTGTTCCCGCGCCACCGTGCGGTGGCGGTCGAATGGCTGCGGCTGTGCGGTCTCGATGTTTCCGCGCAGAATGTCAGCCTGACCAACGGCGCCACCGCCGGGATGACGGTGGCGCTGATGAGCGTGGCGCCTCCCGGTTCGACCGTCGCCACCGAGGCGATCGGCCATCACACGCTGATCCCGCTGGCGCGCTATCTCGGCTTCAACCTCGAGGGCCTGCCGATCGATGACAACGGCCTGATCCCGGAGGCGCTCGACGAGGCGTGTCGGCTTTCCGACATCCGCGCCGTGTTCGTGCAGCCCTCGGTGATCAACCCGACTGCAACATTGATGAATACCGCGCGGCGCGAGCAGATCGCTGCGGTGGCGCGCAGGCACGACATCGCCATCATCGAGAACGATGTGCTCGGGCCGCTGGTCGAAGACCGGCCGCCGCCGGTCGCCGCCTTCGCGTCCGAGCGCACGCTCTACGTCACCTCCTTCACCAAGATCGTGGTGCCAGGCCTGCGCATCGGTTATCTCGCGGCGCCCGACCGCTATGTCGCTGCCGTCGCCAATCGGCATCTCGTCTCCAACTGGATGGCGACGCCGATGGTGGCTGAGATTGCGACAAAATGGGTGACCGACGGCACGGCAATGGAACTCGTAAGCTGGCAACGGTCGGCGCTGCGGCGGCGGCAGGAGATTGCCGCCCAGGTGCTTGACGGGGTCGACTACCGCGTCCATCGCGACGGACTGCATCTGTGGCTGCAGCTGCCCGGCGACCGCGCCGAGGAGGGCTTCGTCTCACAGGCCCGCCTGCAGGGCGTGGCGATCGCACCAGGCACATCGTTCCGCATCTCGGCGGCGCCCTGGCAACCGGCAGTGCGCATCTCGCTGGGCTCGACAACCGAGGGGGAACTGCGCGCCGGCCTCAGCGTTGTCACCAAACTTCTGCTCGGCGATCCGGAGCATCTCCTGCTGGCGATCTAGGCAGACATTGCCGCGAAATTCTCGGAGCCAGAAACATTGTCATGAGTTTATTTTCCTGATTGACATGATTTGGCGCGTTCCGCATCGTTGAAGCTATCAGCTTCTCAGCACGGGGAATTCATTGTCCGCGCCCATCATCAAGATCGACGCCATTTCGAAAAGCTTCGGTACCTTCAAGGTGCTGGACGGCCTGTCGATGCAGGTCATGCCGCGCGAGAAGCTGGCGCTGATCGGCCCATCCGGATCGGGCAAGACGACGATCCTGCGCATCCTGATGACGCTGGAGCGGATCGACAGCGGCCACATCCAGATCGACGGCGAGCAGCTTTACCACATGGAGCGCAACGGCCAGTTGCTGCCCGCCGACGAGCGGCATCTGGCAAGAATGCGCCAGAAGATCGGCATGGTCTTCCAGCTGTTCAACCTGTTTCCCCACAAGAGCGTCATCGACAACGTCACACTGGCGCCGATCTTGACCAAGGGCATGCCCCGCGCCGCCGCCGAAAAACGGGCGATGGAACTGCTCGACATGGTCGGCATGGCCGACAAGGCGAAAGCGATGCCGGCGCAGCTTTCCGGCGGGCAGAAGCAGCGCGTTGCCATCGCTCGCGCCTTGGCGCTGCAGCCCAGGATCATGCTGTTTGACGAGGTGACATCGGCGCTCGATCCGGAACTGGTCGAGGAGGTGCTGAATGTTTTGTGGCGGCTCTGCTCCGAGACCGACATGACCATGCTGCTGGTCACCCACGAAATGGGTTTTGCCCATGATTTCGCCGACCGGGTTTTGTTCTTCGACCGCGGCAAGATTGTCGAAGAAGGCAAGCCCGACGAGATTTTCCGCAATCCCAAGCAGGAGCGCACGCAAGGCTTCCTGAAGAAGATCATCGCGGCCGGACATCGCGTCTGACCGCCATGTCAGAGGCGGCAACGCCGTCCTCAAGGGGCGGCGAAGCCGTCTCGACCAAAGCGAACCAAGAAGAGAAGCAAGGAGTTGGGAACAATGAAGAAACTTGGCATTCTGGCCGGCATGGCCGGTGTTGCACTTACCGCAATTCTGGCCGCTTCGACCGCGGGATCGGCCGATGACAGCAAGCTCGAAGAGCTCAAGGCACAGGGCTTCGCCCGTGTCGCCATCGCCAATGAACCGCCCTATACGGCGGTTGCGGCTGACGGCAAGGTTTCGGGTGCGGCGCCCGACGTGGCCCGTGAAATCTTCAAGCGTCTTGGTGTCAACGACATCGTCGCCTCGATCTCGGAATATGGCGCGATGATCCCCGGCCTGCAGGCCGGCCGTTTCGATGTCGTCACCGCCGGCCTGTTCATGAAACCGGAGCGCTGCGCGGCGGTCGCTTATTCGGAGCCGGTGCTGTGCGACGCCGAGGCCATGCTGGTGAAGAAGGGCAACCCGAAGGGCTTCAAGAGCTATGAGGATGTCGCCAAGGATGCCACCGCAACGATCGGGGCGCCGGGCGGCGGCACCGAGGAGAAGCTGGCGCTCACTGCCGGCGTGCCGCGTGACCGCGTCATCGTCGTGCCGGACGGCCAGAGCGGCCTGAAGATGCTGCAGGACGGCCGCATCGATGCCTATTCGCTGCCGGTGCTGTCGATCAACGATCTGGTCAAGAAGGCCAATGATCCGAACCTCGAAGTCGTCGCCCCGGTGGTCGGCGCGCCGGTCTATTGCGACGGCGCGGCGTTCAAGAAGGGCGATGAGGCTCTGCGCGACGCCTATGACGTCGAACTGGCCAAGCTGAAGGAGTCCGGCGAATTCGCCAAGATCATCGAGCCCTACGGCTTCTCGGCAGCGGCAGCGATGTCGACGACGCGCGATAAGCTCTGCTCGGCAAAGTAGCCACCTCTTTCCTTCTCCCCGTTCACGGGGAGAAGGTGGCCCGAATGCATGCCGCCCAAAAGTGCGCAGCGGTTTTGGGCGGCATGCATAAACAAGACTGGATGAGGGGCAGCACAAAGTTCTGCGAAGCTGGCACTGCCCCTCATCTGCCTACCGGCACCTTCTCCCCGTGAACGGGGAGAAGGGGCCAGGACTACCGCCTCGCACAACTGTAAATGTTGGAAACTCTTGATTTCATGACCCAATGGTCCGGCTATTTCGGCCTGATATTGCAGGGAGCGCTTGTTACCATCGAGCTGACGCTGATGGGGTCGGTGCTTGCCCTGATCATGGCCTTTCTCGCCGGGCTGGGGCGGCTGTCGCGTTTTTTCGCCATTCGGGCGCTGGCCACCGCCTATATCGAATTCTTCCGCGGCACCTCGATCTTCGTTCAGCTGTTCTGGGCCTATTTCGTGCTGCCGTTCGTCGGCATTTCGCTGACGCCGCTGCAGGCCGGCGTGCTGGCGCTTGGCCTCAATGTCGGCGCCTATGGCGCGGAGGTGGTGCGCGGCGCCATCCAGTCGATCGGCCGCGAACAGTACGAGGCCTGCACCGCGCTCAATCTCGGCCGCTGGCAAGCCATGCGCCATGTCATCCTGCCGCAGGCGCTGCTGGTCATGCTGCCGACCTTCGGCAACAATGCCATCGAATTGCTCAAGGCCACCGCAGTGGTTTCGCTGATCTCGCTCACCGACCTGACCTTCCAAGCCCAGGTGGTGCGCTCGCAGACCGGCAACACGCTGGTGCCGTTCACCACCATTCTCGTCATCTATTTCGCCCTTGCGCTGATCATTTCCTGGGGCGTGCGTTCGCTGGAACGCCGCATGGCGCGCGGCCTCGATGGGGTGCGCGTCTGATGGATCGGGCCTCATAATGGAGTGGGATTGGAATTTCGTCTGGGAGATCATGCCGACCCTGATCGAGGGCGTGAAGATCACCATCCTGGCGACGCTGCTCGGTTCGGTTCTGGCAGCGATGGTCGGCCTGGCTATCGCGCTGGCGCGGCGCTCGCCGAACAAGGGCTTGTCGCGCAGCGTAGGCTTCCTCGCCGAGTTCATTCGCGGCACGCCGCTCTTGGTGCAGCTCTATTTCATCTTCTATGTGCTGCCGGATATCGGCATCCTGCTGCCGCCACTGGTGGCGGGCGTCATCGGCCTCGGGCTGCACTACGGCACCTACACGGCCGAGGTCTATCGCGCCGGCATCGACAATGTGCCGCGCGGCCAATGGGAAGCCGCCAAGGCCTGCAATCTCAACGCCAGGCAGACCTGGACCCACATCATCATGCCGCAGGCGATTCCGCCGATGATCCCGGCGCTTGCCAACTACTTCATCGCGATGTTCAAGGAGACGCCGCTGCTGTCGGCGATCACCGTGCTGGAACTGATGAACCAGGCCAAGAGCGTCGCCAACACCTATTACCGCTATGTCGAGCCGATGACCCTGGTCGGCGCCTTCTTCCTCGTCATCAGCCTTTTCTCGGTCGTGCTGCTGCGCTGGCTGGAACGCCGCTACGGGCGGATTGAGAAATGACAGTGGTTCCTGCGATGCTTTCGCTTTATGGCAAACCGTTGGCAAGGAGCGCGTGGTGACCGCTCCAGTCGACATCCGCTTGCACTCGACACGGCCGGCGCTCGACGCGCGTCCGCTGGAAAAGCGCGTCGGCCTGATCATCCTTGCCACCGACCATACGACCGAACCGGATTTTCGCCGCATGGTGGCGAGCGACCGCATCGGCGTCTATGTCGCGCGCATCCCCTACGCCAATCCGACGACGCCGGAGAATTTGCGCAAGATGCAGCCGTCGCTGACGGCGGGCGCGGCGCTCATCCTGCCCGACGAGCCGCTCGATGCGATCTGCTATTCCTGCACCTCGGCCTCGGTGGTCATCGGCGATGCCGAGATCGAGGCGGCGGTGCAGGCGGCCAAGCCCGGCGTACCGGTGGTTACGCCGCCGATGGCAGGGGTGCGCGGCTTGAAGGCGCTGGGCGCCAGGACGATCAGTATTCTTACTCCCTACACGGTCGAGACCAGCCGACCGATGGCCGGCTATTTCGCGGCGCACGGTTTCAAGATCGCCAGCTTCAGCTGTCTCGGCTTCGACGACGACCGCGAGATGGCGCGGATTGCGCCGGCCACGCTGGTCGATCTGGCGCGCGAGGCGACCGATGCGCAAGCGGACGCACTGTTCGTCTCCTGCACGGCGCTGCGGGCAGCACTTGCCGTCGTGGGCATGAAAGAGGCGATCGGCCGTCCGGTGGTGACCAGCAATCAGGCAACGGCCTGGAACTGCCTGCGGCTCTGCGGCGACGACGAGCCGCGCGCCGAATTCGGCCGTCTGATGACGCTGCCGTTGGGACAATGAGGCGATGTCCGGCATGAGCGAGCACCCCCCTCTGGCCTGCCCTCTTTGCCACCACTTGGCATCTCCCCCTCAAGGGGGGAGATTAGCTGCTGCCACGCTTTCGCCGTTTGTCGACGTTGCAGGAAGAGCGGCGGTGCATGAACTGCCGATCTCCCCCCTTGAGGGGGAGATGGCCGGCAGGCCAGAGGGGGGTGCTTGGCAACGGGCCGTTCCATTATGATGCCCTCTGTAACCCTTCGGGATATCCAGTCAGCCCGCGAGCGCATCGCCGGCAAGGTCGAGCGCACGCCGACCGTGCCTTCCCCGAGTCTTTCCCCGCACTTGGGCGCGCCTGTTTATCTCAAGCTCGAACATCGGCAGATCACCGGCAGCTTCAAGCTGCGTGGTGCCTCGAACGCCATCGCATCCCTGAACGCCGAGGAGAAGGCGCGCGGCGTGGTCGCCGCCTCGACCGGCAATCATGGCCGGGCGCTGGCTCATGCGGCGAAGCTCGAAGGCATGCGCGCGACGATCTGCATGTCGCGACTGGTGCCGCAGAACAAGCTCGACGAAATCCGCTGGCTCGGTGCCGAGATCCGCATCGTCGGCAACAGCCAGGACGATGCGCAGCAAGAAGTCGACCGGCTGGTCGCGGAAGACGGTCTGGTCATGCTGCCGCCCTTCGACCATCCCGATATCATCGCCGGGCAAGGTACGCTTGGGCTAGAAATCATCGAGCAGATTGCGGGCGCCGCCCTGGTGCTGGTGCCGCTGTCCGGCGGCGGGCTGGCGGCGGGTGTCGCCGCTGCTGTGAAGGGCGTCAGCCCCGGCACGAAGGTCATCGGCGTTTCGATGGCGCGGGGTGCGGCGATGAAGGCAAGCCTCGACGCCGGACATCCGGTCTTGGTCGAGGAACTGCCAACGCTGGCGGATTCGCTCGGAGGCGGCGTCGGCCTCGACAACCGGCTGACCTTCTCGATGTGCCGCGACCTGCTCAACGACGTAATCCTGCTCAGCGAGGACGAGATCGCCGCCGGCATCCGCCATGCCTATGAACAGGAGCGCGAGATCGTCGAAGGCGCCGGCGCGGTTTGCATCGCCGCCGTGCTTGCCGGCAAGGTCAGGGCGAGCGGCCCCACAGTGCTCATTCTGTCGGGCCGCAACATCGACATGACGCTGCACAGGAAAGTCGTTTGTGGCGAATCATTTGAGGAGAGCGCCGCATGAGCCGCATGACGATACTCACCGAAGCCGAACTGCGCGCGATCGTGAAGCTCGATCTCGCTGCCGTCGCCTGCGTCGAAAATGCGTTCCGAGCGCTTGCCACCGTGCCGGTGGCGATGCCGCCGATCCTGCGGCTCGACATTCCCGAACATCGCGGCGAGGTCGACGTCAAGACCGCCTACGTGCCTGGGATCGACGGTTTTGCGATCAAGATCAGTCCCGGCTTCTTCGACAATCCGAAGCTCGGCCTGCCCAGCGTCAATGGCATGATGGTGCTGCTGTCGTCAAAAACCGGACTGGTCGAGGCGCTGCTGCTCGACAATGGCTATTTGACCGACATCCGCACGGCGGCGGCCGGAGCGGTCGCGGCGAAACATCTTTCGCGAGCCGACACTTCGATCGCTGCGATCTTCGGCGCCGGCGTCCAGGCCGGACTGCAGCTCGAGGCGCTTATGCTGGTGCGGCCGATCGCCGAGGGCCGGATCTGGGCCAGGGACGCCGCCAAGGCCGAAGCCGCGGCAGCCACATTGCGCGAGCGGCTGGGCATTGTCGTGCATGCTGAGCCCGACGCGGCAAAGGCGGCGGCCGGCGCCGACATCATCGTCACCACGACCCCCTCGACCGAGCCGCTGATCAAGGCCGGCTTCGTCTCCGCCGGCCAGCACATCACCGCGATGGGCTCGGACGCCGAGCACAAGAACGAGATCGCGCCGGCGATCCTGCGCATGGCCGATCTCTACGTCGCCGACAGCGCGAAGCAGACGCGGGTGCTGGGCGAATTGCATCATGCCATCGCGACGGGGGTGATGGCGGCCGATGCCGAGATTACCGAGCTCGGCCAGATCATCGCCGGCGATAGACATGGCCGCCGTTCGGACAGCGACATCACCATCGCCGACCTCACCGGCACCGGCGTGCAGGACACGGCGATCGCCACGCTCGCCCGCGACCGTGCGCGGGCGGGGAATGCCGGGACGATTTTCGAAAGCTGATACCGGCCGCAAGGCCCAACAAACGAGGACCAAGAACAATGCAGCCCAATTTGAAATTCTCGCGCGGCGAATATGCGGATCGCCTCGCCAAGACACGCAAGGCCATGGAGGCCAAGGGCGTCGAACTGCTTGTTGTCAGCGACCCGTCCAATATGGCCTGGCTGACCGGCTATGATGGCTGGTCATTCTATGTGCACCAGGCCGTCATCGTGCCGCCGTCGGGCGAACCGGTGTGGTACGGGCGCGGCCAGGACGCCAACGGCGCCAAGCGCACCGCCTATCTCGCGCACGACAACATCGTTGGCTATGCCGACCATTATGTGCAGTCGACCGAACGCCACCCGATGGATTTTCTCTCGCAGGTGTTGGCCGATCGCGGCTGGGGCAAGCTCAGCATCGGCGTCGAGATGGACAATTATTGGTTCTCGGCCGCCGCCTTCGCATCGCTGCAGAAAC
Source organism: Mesorhizobium escarrei (assembly GCF_935825525.1). Classification (GTDB taxonomy): domain Bacteria; phylum Pseudomonadota; class Alphaproteobacteria; order Rhizobiales; family Rhizobiaceae; genus Mesorhizobium; species Mesorhizobium escarrei. Next base: position 44,106 of record NZ_CAKXZT010000135.1, on the reverse strand, counting down.
ACCTGCCCAATGCCCGCTTCGTCGACGCCACAGCACTCGTCAACTGGCAGCGCGCGGTGAAGAGCCCGACCGAAATCGACTATATGCGCAAGGCTGCCCGCATCGTCGAAGCGATGCACCGGCGCATCGTCGACAAGATCGAAGTCGGCATGCGCAAATGCGATCTGGTCGCCGAGATCTATGATGCCGGCACGCGCGGCGTCGACGGGCCAGAGGGAAAGATTGGCGGCGACTACCCGGCGATCGTGCCGCTGCTGCCGTCGGGCGCCGATGCGTCGGCGCCGCATCTGACCTGGGACGACCGGCCGATGAAATCGGGCGAGGGCACCTTCTTCGAGATTGCCGGCTGCTACAACCGCTACCATTGTCCGCTTTCGCGGACTGTGTTCCTTGGTAAACCGACGCAGGAATTCCTCGATGCCGAAAAGGCGACGCTGGAAGGCATGGAGGCGGGGTTGGCCGCGGCGAAGCCCGGCAACAGCTGCGAAGACATCGCCAACGCCTTCTTCGCGGTGCTGAAGAAATACGGCATCGTCAAGGACAACCGCACCGGTTATCCGATCGGGCTTTCCTATCCGCCGGACTGGGGCGAGCGCACTATGAGCCTGCGCCCCGGCGACCGCACCGAGCTGAAGCCCGGCATGACCTTCCATTTCATGACCGGCCTGTGGCTGGAGACGATGGGGCTCGAGATCACCGAATCCATCCTGATCACCGAGACAGGGGTCGAGTGCCTGGCCAATGTGCCGCGCAAGCTGGTAGTGAAGGATTGAGCCCGATGTCCCACCTTCGCCCATCACCGATCACGTCGACCGTCGATTTCGAACGCGACGGCGTGCAGCACGGGTTCCTGCGCCTGCCGTACAGCCGTGACGATTCGGCCTGGGGATCGGTGATGATCCCGATCTGCGTGATCCGCAACGGCAGCGGGCCGAGCGCATTGCTCACCGGCGGCAATCATGGCGACGAATATGAGGGGCCGCTGGCGCTCTACGATCTCGCCCGCACGCTTGATCCCAAGCAAGTCAGCGGCACGGTCATCATCGTGCCGGCAATGAACTATCCGGCGTTCCGCGCCGGCACCCGCACCTCGCCGATCGACAAGGGCAATCTGAACCGCAGCTTTCCCGGCCGGTCCGACGGCACGGTGACCGAGAAGATCGCCGATTACTTCCAGCGTGAACTTTTGCCGCGCACCGACATCGCGCTCGACTTCCACTCCGGCGGCAAGACGCTCGACTTCGTGCCGTTCTGCGCCGCCCATACCCGCCCCGACAAGGAGCTGGAGGCGAAGGGTTTCGCCGCGGTCGAAGCGTTCTCGGCGCCGTGGTCGATGAAGATGCTGGAGATCGATGCGGTCGGCATGTTCGACACTGCCGCCGAAGAGATGGGCAAGCTGTTCATCACCACTGAACTTGGCGGTGGTGGGACTTCGCGCGCGGAAACGGTGCGGATCGCGCGTCGCGGCGTGCTGAATGTGCTGCGCCATGCCGGCATCGTCGCCGGTGCGGTCGAGATGCAGCCGACCCGCTGGCTGGACATGCCGTCGGGCGATTGCTTTTCGTTTGCCGAGGACGACGGGATGATCGAAACGATGATCGATCTCGGCGAGCCTGTCGAAGAGGGCCAGGTCCTGGCGCGCATCCACTCCATTGGCCGCACGGGTGCCGCACCTCAGGAGATCAGGGCAAGGATGTCGGGTCTATTGGCTGCCCGACATTTCCCCGGACTGGTCAAGGCGGGCGACTGCACCGCCGTGGTCGCCGTGCTGGTCGATTGAAGACAAGGCGATCGAAACTGCTTGCGACAATGCTACTCGATCAGCAGCAGGCCGCGTTTCTTGTCGCCATCGCTATCGATTGTGTCCATGGCTGAGAACAGGCGCTCACGCTCGACCAGCCAAGGCTTGTAGTCCTCGTTTACATCGAGGACGAAAACCATGTCCTCGGCCTCCAGATATCCTCCCACCGGGGAAAAATGGCCAGCGCCGGCGCCGAAAATCTTCTCACGGGTAAAGTTGACGATGTAACGGCGGCCGGGATCGTTGGCGCGCTTCATGTGCTCGCGAAATGCATCGGCGCTCAGATTTCGAAGCACGGAGACTTTCCGCTTGGTGTTCGTTCGAGCGACCTCGGCAAGCTCGTCCAGTGTGAGGCCAATGATGCAAAAGCCTGTCCAGCACATTCCCGTTCCCGCGAGGACCTCGGCTTCGGTTGTCTCCCCCTCGCCGATGGAGCGGAATGTGTTTGCGACACTTGCCGGGCCGCACCTTGATCCGTTTGATTGCCATGTGACGTCGGCATTGAACGTGGCAGCCACGGGCAGCTTCCAGGCGCTGTCGATCAATTCAGGGGTGCGGGTAACCGACGACTGGATCGCGTCTTGCGAAACTCTGGACTGGCCGGCAATCAAAAGTGCGCCGCCGCCCAGCAGGCCGACGACGGCGATGACAATCACACCGAAAGCGAGACTGCGCTTCATTGCTGAACCTCGGAGGCAGCAACAGGACAATGATGAAAAGGCACCGCTACGTCAATCGGCGCCGCACAGGAGACGCGGCGTCCAATGAGAGCGCTGGGTCTTGGAGGGGTATGGGTCGGGCAGGGAACTTCGCCCGGTGAAGGAGCGGGGTCGTTAGCGCGGATAGCTGCTAGGCCTGCGGACCCCATGTGGGTTCCAGAGCCGACCCACGTAACTGCCTACTCACGCGTCGGATTTTCGCTAAAGGCGAATCCTAACGAAGGCCAAGGAAGCTGAGTATCGCTATTACGATAACGACGGCCCCGACCAGCCAGATGATATTGTTCATGACAGCTCTCCTTGTCTTTACCGCGAGCCTTATGGCAGCTGGCCATTGTTCCCAAAGTTGGGCTTCAAGCCGGCAATTGTTCTTAGGATCGGGAAAGCCCGCGCCTCTGGAGGAGCGCGGGCCGGGCCCCGATCCAGCAGCCAATATCCGGGAGATATTCGCTGTCATCCTACAACTGTGAGTATGCGCTAATGTTCCATCGATCAGCAAAAAGACCGTGCCCGGTGAGGGCGGGACGCAATGGCGCCTCGGCCCGAAAGCGGGCTTTTGGTGGACGCCTCGGTAATGGAGCCTATGTTCCTAGTGCCAGCGAACCGCAGCATCGCCCGGCAACAGCACAGGTGGGATGAAATCAGTTCTCAGAAACGTTCATCGAACAACACTCAATGCCTGCTGTCCAACACCTGGTGCCGATGACCAAACAATCTCCGGCGCTGGTCCTAAAAAATACCGTGCGCGACGCCGAGGAGACCGAATATGCCGGCCAAAGCGTATATTAACCGGATCGCGACAGCGGTGCCGGAGCACGAAGTTCATCAATTCTATCTGCGTTTCGCGGCCTCCATGCTTGCGGCCGATCGCCGAAGAATTTTCAAACGAATGGTTGACGTCGCCGGCATCGAGCACCGCTATTCCTGCTTTGCACCTGCCGGCGACCCCGAAGGACCATCAGCAGATCTGGCCGGGAAGTTCATCCGGGGCGCCTTTCCTGGAACCGCCGAGAGAATGGCAATGTTCTGTCATGCCGCACCTGTTCTCGCGCAAAAAGGCGTCGACGGATTGAAGCTTGGTGGCGGCGCTTCCCGCATCACCCATCTCATCGTTACCACCTGCACCGGTTTTTCAGCGCCAGGCATCGACCTGGAGCTGGTTGCGCGATGCGGCCTGCCGGACAGGGTCGAACGCACGATGATCGGTTTCATGGGCTGCTACGCGGCGATCAACGGCCTCAAGCTTGCCCGCCACATCGTCCGCTCCGACCCGCAGGCCAGGGTCCTGCTGGTCAATATCGAACTCTGCACGATGCATCTGCGGGAAACCAGCGAACTGGAAAAGCTGCTATCGTTCTGCCTCTGGGGCGATGGCTGTGCGGCTGCGCTCGTCACCGCCGAGCCGCACGGCATCGAGCTCGAAAGCTTCTACGGCATCGTGGCGGATGAGCGGCGGGATCTGATGAGCTGGAGCATTAGTGACCACGGCTTCGAAATGGTTCTTTCCGGCCAGGTCCCGGCAGCAATCCATGAAGCGCTGCGGAGCAATCACGACGCCATCCTCGGCGATCGGCCGACCGAGGCGATCGACCTCTGGGCCGTGCACCCGGGGGGACGTTCGGTGCTCGACGCCGTCGAACGGGCCCTGAATCTCGCGCCCACCGCGCTGGAGCCATCGCGCGAGGTGTTGCGCCGATATGGAAACATGTCGTCGGCGACCGTCATGTTCGTGATGAAAGAGATGTTGAAGGCGCCACCAGGCATGCTTGGCTGCGGCATGTCGTTCGGACCCGGGCTGGCGGCCGAAACCATGCTTTTCCGAACGGTGTCATGAGCAGCCTGGAGCACCGCCAGCTTGCGCCGGAAATCCTCGACGGACTTGCGGCCGACGATCCGCGGGCGCTTGCGGCGCGGCGCGACCTCCGTCGCATCAACGCGCTGATGTTTCAGGCCAGGATCATGGCGTCGCTGCTCCAGAAATTTGTGCCAGGGCCGCCGCGCCGGATTTTGGAGATCGGCGCCGGTGATGGCTCCTTCATGCTGGCGTTGGCGCGGCGCATGGCCGGGCATTGGCCTGGGGTCGAACTGGTAATGCTCGACCGCGTCGACCTCATCACCGCGCAATTGGTCAGTGATTTTGACAGGCTGGGATGGACGGTCGAAGGCGTCACCGCCGATGTCTTCGACTGGGCGAGAAAGAATGAGGGCACGCGGTTCGACGCGATCACCGTCAATCTGTTTCTGCATCATTTCGACGATGCCGAGCTCGTGCGTCTGTTTTCGCTGATGGCGCCGAAGGCCCCGCTGCTGCTGGCGACAGAGCCGTTGCGAACCAAACTGGCGCTGGCCGCGACCCGTCTTCTCCCGGCAATCGGCGCCAGTGACGTCACACTCAACGACGCGGCTCAAAGCGTGCGTGCCGGCTTTCGCGGCAGCGAGCTTTCCGGTCTCTGGCTTGCGGCAGACGGCAAACCGGTCGAGGAACGACGCGCCGGCCTTTTTTCCCACATTTTCGTCGGCGCCAGCGCCGGTCATGACCTATGACGCGATTGTCGACCCATGACGCGATCGTCGTGGGCGCCGGCCCGGCGGGCACGTCCGTCGCGCTGACGCTGGCTCGGCGCGGATGGGCCGTGGCTATTGTGGAAAAGAGCGCGTTTCCGCGCCGCAAGGTCTGCGGCGAATACATATCGGCAAGCAATCGTGCGCTTCTGGACCAGTTGGAGATCGGCGAAGCGTGGCGTGCCAATGCCGGCCCCGAAATCCGCCGTGTCGGCTTCTTTTCCGGCGAGACCTGCGTCGAGGCGCCGATGCCTCCTGCGAAAGATGGGCCTCCCGCAAAGGACGGGCTTCTCGCAAAAGATGGGCCTCTCGCAAACGACGGGCCTCTCGTAAACGACGGGCGCTCCACAAACGATGAACTTGGTGCAAAAGATGGCTTCGGCCGGGCGCTCGGCCGGGATATTTTCGACTCTTTGCTTTTGCAGGCGGCGCGATCGGCGGGCGTCGAAATCTTTCAGCCTTGCCGCGCCGTCGCCATCGACCCAGATGGCGAGGCGCAATTGGTGCGAATTCAAGCCGGAAACGAAGTGACGATGTTGCGCGCGCCGGTGATTGTCGCCGCACACGGCTCCTGGGAGCCAGGACCGCTGCCCAGCCAACTCGGAAAGACCAACCGCCCTTCGGACCTGTTCGGCTTCAAGGCGCATTTCACCGGGTCGTCGCTGGCGCCTGATTTGATGCCGCTGCTGGTGTTTCCTGGCGGTTATGGCGGCATGGTTTCGGCGGATCATGGCCGGCTGTCGATCTCGTGCTGCATTCGGCGCGATATGCTGGCACGGTTGCGCAAACAAGCTGGCCCCAGACACCAGAGCCATTTGTCGGCTGCCGAGGCGGTCTCCCGTCATCTGATGGAATCATGTCGGGGAGTGAGGGATGCGCTGGAGTCAGTTGACGCCGACGGGCCGTGGCTTGCCGCAGGTCCGATCCGGCCGGGAATTCGCTCCTGCTACGAACGCGACATTTTTCGCGTCGGCAATGCAGCCGGCGAATCTCATCCTGTCATCGCCGAGGGCATCTCGATGGCGCTTCAGTCCGGCTGGCTGCTGGCTTGCGAACTCTCTTGCGCGTCGGGCGGCCGCGCAGGGCGCAAGACGGCCGGCAGACGCTACGAGGCGGCCTGGAAAAGTCTCTTTTCAACTCGGGTCTACGCCGCTGCAGTGATTGCCAGAATCGCCCTTTCCCCAGGTAACGCCACCTTGATGGCGGCAATTATCCGGAATTTTCCGCAGGCACTGACATTGGGCGCGCAATTAAGCGGCAAGACAAAGCCGGTTCCCGGCTTTGTCTAACAAGTGGTGGGGCGCATCATGCCTAAACGAAGGCACTACAACAAACGCTAGCTCCGTCACTTCGGGCAATTCTCCATGTCCGAAGTTGCAGTGCCACTGGCGGAGTTTGTATTCGCATCGGCGCCTGCGGTTTCCTTGCACCGATCACCCATGCCGTCGCCGCCGTCGGTTGTTGAACCGGTTACGTTCGGATCGGCAGGAGTCGCATTATCGGTGCCGGGAGCCATGGTGCCAGTGCCTGTCCCGGTGCCCGCTCCCGGATCGTTGGTGCCGGATCCAGTACCGCTTGATTGCGCCATCGCCGAAGTGGCAAGGGCCATGCTGAGTACGGTTGCAGAAAGAATTTTCTTCATCATGGTGGCTCTCCATTGGAGTTGCATCGCTGGGTGCGATGATAATTATCCAACGAGCCTTTTTTGGAGTTGTTCCGTCAGACAGAAATCGTGATCGACGGGTCGGGCCGATGGCAATCCAAGCAGCAATGCCGGCGAAACAGCGAACGAGCGCCATCTTTTTCGGTTTCGATGGAACAACATCCGCCGCCTACGGTTGGAAGCGCAGTCGTTCTACTCCAGCGACTACCTAAGCCGTTCGCACGGCATTCGGACAAAAGGCCGCGCTTCCTCCCTCGGGGCCTTTTCTGTCGCTGGCCCACGACGCCTTTGTCATCCTAGGTGGAGCAAAGAGCGAAGCGGCGCGGCGCAGACCCTGGGATCCATTCCGTAACGTCAGCCGAAGAATGCAGCCGCTCAGCATAAATGCTGATCTGTAGTGATCCTTCGCGCCTCCCTCTGCCCTCAAAGCTTCTGCGCCGTCGTGACGCTCTGTCGCTGCAGATCGGCCCCGTTCACGGCTCGTCGATATCTTGCTTCGAGGGGTTGCGCGAGAGGGCGCGTTCCTCTTCGTCGTCCGGCAGCGCCTCGTCGCTCTCCTGGTACGGATTGTCGTCGTCTTCCTCGGGCAGTTCAGCCTCCTTCTCGAGGTCGTAGCGGATGTCGGCGTTTCCCGGCACGCTGTCCGGTAGAATTTTGCCGCCTTTGATCGCGTCCCAATCCTGCTGTTCGATGGTCGGGCCTTCGGACGAAACGTCTAGTTTTCTGCGCGGTGCTATCAGAGCTCTCCTATGCACTGGTTGCTCATATGCCTAACTCCGCGACCGCTGCGGAGTTCCTCGATCGAACCGGCGAGATCGTCCTTCGTCGACCCTCATCTCCGGTCGGCCTGCCGGCGGGGCTTTCTGGCCCGCGCCTCCGACGGAGGACGCGGGCCTCGTTTCGGGGTCATGCGCTGGCAGGTATCAGCCTTTAGCTGACCCCGCCCAGGCAAGGTCTAATCCTATCGCTTTGTTGACTTGGCCTGCAAAAACGGGCAGCAAAGCCTGGCATGGAGGGCATTTCCGCTATTTTCATAGTTTTGGAGGGAGCCTTTTTTGACATAGACGTTCGCCTAATCGGCGATCGGTAGAGGGATTGGTTAACCAAGTTTGTCCATCTTTTGAATCAACCGGCAACAGACGTGAAGCGTGCAGGGGGCACGGGCGACTGTGATTGTGACGGCTGCGAGCCCCGCATGCCGCAAGGCCGATTGAGGTTTGTTGCATGGCGTTTGTGCGTTTGAAAAACCGGGGTGACAATCCTGATAGTGGATTGACTTCGATGAGGCCCGGCCTGCGCTGGGTCAAGATTCCCGTTGTTGGCGCTGCGATCGCGCTGTGGTCGGTGGCGACCGTGGCCGGCCTCCATTCGGTGGGAACTTCGCTTACCGCCGCCTCCAACAGTCTTCCACAAAACCTGCTCGCGCCGCGCTCCATGGCGCTCGCCGATCCCCGACACACACTTGCCAATTCACAGGCCAATTCACTTCCCAATTCACGGGCCAATTCACCGGCGCCGCCGGCGGCCGGCCGGCAGCGTCAGGCGTCACTGCTCAGCCGATGTGATGCCGGCTGCGCCCACGCCGCCGCGAGCTTCGTGCATGAAGGCAAGCTGGCGCGTCTCAAGCCGTCAGTTAAGTCTAAAACCGTGCCGGTTGTCGCAGAAATCTCGCCGCAAGCGCGCTTCGACAGCGTGGTGGCGAAAGCGGCGCTATCGCCGCAAAAGCTTGCTGCTGCCCTTGCCCGCGCCTCCGGCGGGGCCGCGCCGTTTGCGCTCGTCATCGTGCCGACGGGCCAGCGCTTTGCGGAGCCGGCGCGCCTGCCCGATCAGAACGGCCCAGCCCCGGTGCGCTTCGGGCCGGAGATCGCTGAGATCGAACGATCCTCCCGTCTGGCGCTGGCGCTGGCCAATGCATTGCCGGAAGGGATGATCGACGTGCTGCCGCAGGCGACGACGGCCGATCCTGCTGCCCCGCAACAGGGCGAGGTGCAGATGGCGTCGCTGCCGCCGCAGGACGAGATGCACGACAGCGTTCCCTTGCCGACATGGCGTCCGCAGGCGGAAATCAATCAGTCAGACGAGGCGCCCGAGGTCAAGGCACCCAACGCCAAAGCGCCCAAGGTCCAGGCATCGAAGGCCGCCAAGGCCGGGTCTCAGCCATCCAAAGCCAGCAAGGTGCAGACCGCCGACGCTCCGCAGGTCGATACGCCCCGGGCGCCAGCCTTGTCACCGAGGAGTTCATCACCGGCGGCGATACCAAGCATGCAAGCCAACCAGGGCATGCAGGGCAGCCCGGGCATGCAGGGCAGCCCGGGCAAGCCGGCCAAGCGGTCGAAGGTCCAGGACATGCTGGCCTATGCCAAACCCGACAGCCCGGCGGGCGGCGGCGGGGCCTTCCGCAACCTGTTCACCAGGCCCGGCAGCGGCGTCGCCGTCTACGACATCTCAGCGAAAACCGTCTACATGCCGGACGGCTCGCGGCTCGAGGCGCACTCGGGACTGGGTTCGATGGTCGACCAGCCGCGCTACGCCAACCGGAGGAATGGCGGCCCGACGCCGCCGCACACTTATGATTTGAGCCTGCGCGAATCGCGCTTCCATGGGGTCGAGGCGCTGCGTCTCAATCCCGTCGATGGCAAAAATAAATATGGCCGCGACGGCTTTCTTGCGCACACCTATCTGCTGCGCGGCGGCCGCGCGGAGTCGAATGGCTGCGTCGTCTTCAAGGACTACGCCCGCTTCCTCGCCGCCTACAAGAAGGGCAAGATCAAACGCCTCGTCGTGCGCGGCTAGCCAAGTCGCTGATGCAGGTCGCGTCGGAACGGCGCGACGCCTGACCATCTGCAGCGTAGAAATAAGCCGTTCTGTAGCGATCCTTCGCGCCCTCCTCTGTCCGGCAGGACAGAGGGGGGCGCTGTCCCGCCGACATCGCCGGAATTCCACCCAATTGTCAGCAGCCGACCTCGAAACCGTTTTCATTCCCGGCCGAGGATACTATGACTGTTTCAACCGGGCGGCGGTTCAACCAATCAAGAGGATGTCATGACTATACGCGCTGTCGTTTGGGGCGAGAATATCCATGAGCGGACCAATGAGGTGGTGGCGGGGATCTACCCCGAGGGCATGCACGCAACGATCGCCAATGCGCTGAGGCGCGACCCCGAAATCTCCGTATCGTGGGCGACGCTGGAGCAGCCGGAGCATGGCCTGCCGGCCGACCGTTTGGCGCAAACCGATGTGCTCGTGTGGTGGGGACACAAGGATCATGGCGCCGTCGCCGACGAAGTCGTCGAGCGCGTGGCGCGCCGCGTCTGGCAAGGCATGGGGCTGATCGTGCTTCATTCCGCCCATTTCTCGAAGATCTTCAAGCAGCTGATGGGCACGCCCTGCACGCTGAAATGGCGCGAGGCCGGCGAGCGCGAGCGGCTCTGGGTGACGAGCCCTAACCACCCGATTGCTGCCGGGATCGGCGAGTATTTCGAACTCGAGAACGAGGAGATGTATGGCGAGCAGTTCGCCGTGCCGGAACCGCTGGAAACGGTGTTCATCTCCTGGTTCCAGGGCGGCGAAGTGTTCCGGTCGGGGCTGACCTATCGCCGCGGCGCCGGCAACATCTTCTATTTCAGGCCAGGTCACGAAACCTACCCGACCTATCACGACGCGAATGTCCAAAAGGTGCTGCGCAATGCGGTGAAATGGGCGCAAAACCCGCAGGGCTCGCATCCAGCAATCCTCGACGCGCCGAACGTGCCGGTGGAAAAGGCGCTCGAGCCGGTCGTCGAGCGCGGCGGAAAACTCCATGCCGAAGGCGAGGCCGGGTTTCGCTAGACCGCTGTCGCGAACCTTCGGTTCGGGAAATCCACGATAGAACAAGAAGATAAGGCATCATCCTAAGGATAAGAATCATGCGCCTTTTGATACTCGGCACCGGCTGGATGGCGGAAGAGCACGCCAGGCAGTTCAGCAAGATCGAGGGCGTCGAACTGATCGGCGCCGTCGATCTCGACCGCGCGCGTGTCGACAAGTTTTCGGACAGCTACGGAATTCCCAACCGGTTCGCGTCGCTGGAAGACGCGCTCGCATGGGACAAGTTCGACGCGGTGGCGAATGTGACGCCAGACCGCATCCACCATCCGACGACCATGATGCTGATCGCGGCGGGCAAGCCGGTGCTGTGCGAAAAACCGCTGGCCGAAAATTACCAGCGGGCCAGTGAAATGGCCGATGCCGCCGAGCAGGCCGGCATAATCAACATGGTCAACCTGACCTATCGCAACGTCGCCCCGCTGCAGAGGGCGCGCGCCATGGTGCTGGCCGGCGAGATCGGCACGGTCAGGCATGTCGAGGCATCCTATCTGCAGAGCTGGCTGGTTTCCAAATTCTGGGGCGACTGGCGCAGCGATCCGAAATGGCTGTGGCGGCTGTCGCGCGGCCATGGCTCCAACGGCGTGCTGGGCGATGTCGGTATCCATATCCTCGATTTCGCCAGCTATGGCGCGGCGCTCGACATCGAGCACGTATTCTGTCGCCTCAGGTCCTTCGACAAGGCGCCCGGCAACCGGATCGGCGAGTACGAGCTCGACGCCAATGACAGTTTCACCATGGCGCTGGATTTCAGCAACGGCGCCTTCGGCGTCGTCCATGCCAGCCGCTGGGCAACCGGTCATCTCAACGAATTGCGGCTGCGCATCTATGGCGACAAGGGTGGTATCGAGGTCGTGCACAATCTGACCAACTCGGAACTGAAAGCGTGCATGGGCGAGGACATCGAGAACGCAAAATGGCAGGTTCTCGATGCCGGAACGGTGCCGACCAACTACCAGCGCTTCGTCGATGCGGTGCGCAACGGGGTCCAGGCCGAGCCGTCGTTCCGCCACGCGGCCGAATTGCAGAAGGTGCTCGACCTCGCCGTTGTGTCGGACCAGAAGAGGGCGGAACTGAGAGCCCATGCGGATACGCGATGAGGCGTTGCCGGTGCCGCAGTTGACCGAGGGCATGCCGGCTAACGCGGCTTCTCGATCCCCGGAATGCCGCCGATCCGCTCGGCGAGAAAATCGACCAGCAGCCGGACCCTGGCAATGCCCGCGCGCTCCGGGACGATCAGCATGCTGAGCGGAATGGGAGGCGGGGCGTAGCCCGGCAGGATCACTTCCAGCCGGCCGGCGGCGAGGAGATCGTCGACAAGCCAGTGATGGGCAGGGGCGATACCGCGCCCGGCGACGAGGGCTTCGCGTGCGGCAAGCCCATGGTCGACCCGAAATCGACCGCCAAAGGGCACCGCATGGCGTTCGCCGCCCGGCCCCTGCAGGGCGAGCGTGTCGCTTCCCGCGATGTTCGACATCCGGATGCCTTCATGGCCAGGCAGATCCTGTGGGACAGCCGGCCTGCCCCGCGCCGCCAGATAGGCGGGCGCCGCCACCAGCAGACGCCGGGACTGGCCGAGCGCTCGCAGTTTCATCGAGCTGTCGGTGAGCGGACCGAGGCGAAGCGCGATGTCGACGCCCTCCCGCACGAGGTTGATGCGCTCGTCGGCGAGGCTGAGATCGATCCCGATGTCAGGATAGCGGTCCTGAAAGGCGAAGATCAGCCGGCTGACGTGCAAGACCCCGAGCGCTGCCGTGCAGGATATCCGGATCGTGCCGGCCGACGCGCCGCGCGTGCCCCGCGCCTCGTCGCCGGCCTGCTCAACGAGGCGCAGGATCTGGACGCTGTCGGCATAGTAACGGCTGCCTTCATCGGTCATCGTGACACGCCGGGTGGTCCTGCTGAGCAAGGGCACGCCGACGGCGTCTTCGAGTTCGCGCAGATGCCGTGTGACCGTCGACTGCCCGACTCCGAACTCGCGCGCCACCGCCGATAGGCTGCCGCGCTCGGCGACGCGAACGAAGCTGCGCATGCGCTCGAGGGTGACGTCAGATCTATCCATTATTCGGCATAATCATATGCATTGCCTAGGCATAGCGGATCACCCCGGGGCTGGCTACCTTCAGCGTTCATTGTCCTTCTTAGGAGTTGACCCATGAAAGTCCTGCTTGTTTTTGCTCATCCTGAACTGCGTTCGCTCAATGGCGCATTGCGTGACGTCGCCATCAGGGAACTCGAGGCCGAGGGCCACGAGGTGCTGATATCAGACCTCTATGCCGATGGCTGGAAATCCGAGGTGGACCGTGCCGACTTTCCGTCGTGGCCGCCCGAAGTACGCTTCCTGCCGGCTGGGGCATCCAAAAAAGCTTTTGCGACCAACACTCTGACCGGTGACGTTAAAGCGGAAATCGACAAGCTGCTGTGGGCCGACACGCTGATCCTCCAGTTCCCGCTGTGGTGGTACGCTATGCCGGCGATCCTCAAGGGCTGGGTCGACCGGGTGTTCGCTTACGGCTTCGCCTATGGTGTTGGCGAACACAGCGACAAGCGGTGGGGTGATCGCTTTGGCGAGGGAACGCTCGCCGGCAAGCGTGCGATGCTGATCGTGACCGCCGGCGGCTGGGAGGAGCACTATTCCGCCCGCGGCGTCAATGGCCCGATCGACGACCTGCTGTTCCCGATCAATCACGGGATCCTTTACTATCCGGGCTACGACGTGCTGCCGCCATTCGTCGTCTACAGAGTGGATCGTTTCGGCGAGGCCGATTTCGAGCCTGTCGCGGAGCGGCTGCGCGAAAGGATGCGGACGCTCGAGACAACCCGGCCCATTCCGTATCGGCAGCAGAATGGCGGCGACTACCACATCCCGAGCATGCAACTCCGCCCCGAACTGGGCGATCCGGGCGCGACGGGCTTCGCGCTTCACGAGGATCGCGCAACCGCGAAATCGGCGACGCCGCGTTCGACTTTGCGGGACGTGGCCTGACGCAGTATCCCGAAAAGATTGGGCCAGGCGCCCGAAGCCTATGGGATGAATCAGCGACCGGCCCGGAAAATCGCGACGGCAGCAGCCGTCAACGCGGCGTTACCCGATGCCGTAGTGCCGTCCGGAAGCTGCCTGCCGTCTTCCAGCCCGACGCGCGTCGACCAGTTGCGCTCCGCCGCCCTGCGCACGAACGGCCACACCGTGGCGTCGGAACCATGCAGCAGGATGGCGCGACGCAGCCCGGCGCGGTCGAGCACGGCGGCGACACCGTCGCCGACTTCCAGCGCCACGTCCAACTCCTGCTCGGAAATCTCGATCAGGATGCGCAGCACCTGGCTGCCATGGTCGAGGTGGACCAGGCGCTCGGCATCGGCGACGGAGGCGAGCCCGGCCTCGATGCCGATGCCGCGCTGCCGCAGCGTTTGCATGATCTCGGGCGCGGCTTCCTCGCTCAGATTGACCGAGGCATAGTCGGGCAATTCGCTCCAGCCGGCGATCGCGGCAAGCGTGCCCTCGTCGTCGTTCTCGATCCTGGCGCCGGTCGACACGCCGATCAGTGTTCCCGGGCAGGCGCGGCGCAGCGCCAGCATGGTCGGGTTCATGGCCGTCGGGACAAGGCTTTCGCGGCCATCGAGCCCGCGCGCATGGACATGCAACTCGGCTGCACCGGCGGCCACGCAGGCGGCGCCGTCACGCGCCATGGCTTCAGGATCGAGCGGCAGTTGCGGGTGGAAATCGGCGCTGCGCGCGCCGTTGATGCAGGTCTGGACAATCATGCGAGAGGCGGCCTGATTGCGGTTGCAACCAATCTAGCGCAGGCCCCGAATATCGGAAACTCCTCCGGGATGCATTCCTTACAGATGGCCTTGCAGATGGGCGCGGTCCCGGCCTGAATTAGTTTGGCAGGGTTCGGCTCTAAGGCCGCATGCCGAGTTCGCGCAGGGCAAGCCTGGCAGCACGGTATTCGTCGAAATTCCTAGGGCAATTGCCGACCGCGATCTTGTAAAGCCGCAAGGCCTCATCGTCGTGTCCCTGAAGCCGATTGAGTTCGGCAGTATAGAAATTGGCCTCACATACTTGTCCAGTTTTCGTGGTCACATCCAAGTCATCGGCAGCCGCCAGCACCGCGGCTGGTGTCTGTTCCCCAAGCAGCATGTGAACCACCGGCGCTGGCCATTTCGTCATGTCGAGCTTGCTTGCCGCTTCCCGCAAATAGCCCGCCATGGCATTGCGCCGTTTGGCCACATCAAGCCAGATCGCAACATAGATATCATCGGGCTCGAGCTTTGCTGCCTGCTCGAAATCGGCTTGTGCCTTGGCAAGCCCGCCGGAATAGAAATTGAGAATACCTCGACCCAAGTAGCCGTAGACATATTTGGGATTAAGGCGGATCACCGTGCTGTATTCCGCAATGGCCCGGGCATTGTCACCCTTGGCAGCCCAAATCAGTCCTCGATTCTTGTACGCATCGATGTTTTTGGGATCTAGACTGATCGCCTGGTTGTAATCGATCATGGCGCGATCGTCGTCGCCCTTGGCGGACCACGCCATGCCTCGATTGTAATGAGCATGGGCGTTTTTCGAATCGAGGCTGATAGCCTGATCGAAGTCGGCCATTGCGCGGTCGACGTGACCCATGCGTCTCCAGGCCAGTCCTCGATTGCTGTAAGCGTCGGCCTGTTTCGGATCGAGGTCGATTGCCTTGTCGTATTCGGCGATAGCGCGCTCAGTTTCGCCCTTGCTGAACCAGACGAGGCCTCGACCGTTGTGGGCTCCAGCATGTTTCGGATCGAGACTGATCGCCTTGTCGTAATCGACCAGGGCCTGGTCGAAATCGCGCTTGTGCATACGGGCCAAGCCTCGATTCACATGGGCGTCGATCTGCTTCGGGTCGATGCGGATGGCCTGATCGAGATCGGTGATTGCGCCGTCATAGTAGCCTTTGCTTAGCAAGGCAGCGCCCCGGCTGCTGTAGGCGTCCGCGTATTTCGCATCGGCGCTGATCGCGTGATCGTAGTCGGCGATCGCGCGGTCATAGTCGCCCTTCGCGGCCCGTATCAGGCCTCGATTCCGGTAAGCGTATGCGTATTTCGGGTCGAGGCCGATCGCTTGAGAAAAATCAGCGATCGCTCGGTCGCCGTCGCCCTTGTGTGACCAGGACATACCTCGGTTGTTGTAGAAGATTGGCTCCGTCGGATTGATGCTGATCGTCCGATCAAAATCGGCAATGGCGAGGTCGTATTGCTCCTTGTTGTACAAGGCCAAGCCGCGGTTGCTGTAGATCTTGGCATTAGTCGGATCGAGCCGAATTGCTTGGCTGTAGTCGGCAACGGCGCGGTCGTTGTCGCCCGTTGCTGTCCAGGTGTTGCCTCTGTTGTAGTAGGCATCGCCAAATTTCGGATCGAGCCTGATCGCTTCGTTATAGTCGGCGATGGCACGGCCATTGTCGCCCTTATTGGCCCACGCCAGACCTCGGTTGGAATAGAAGATGGCATTTTTCGGATCGAGGCTGATCGCCTGGTTGTAGTCTGTAATGGCGCGGTCGTACTCGCCCTTCTCAATTAACTGCAGTCCTCGGTTGTTGTAGGCGTTTACGAATTTCGGATCGAGCGTGATTGCCTGTTCATAGTCGGCGAAGGCGCCGTCACTGTCATTTACGCTGGCTCGGGCTACGCCTCGCCCATAATAGGCTTCGGCCTGCTTCGGATCATTGCTGATCGCTTCGTCATAGTCGGCGATTGCCTGTTGATAGTCGCCCTTGTGGGCCCTAGCAGCGCCTCGATTCATATAGGCATATTCGGTTTTGGGATTGAGGCTGATCGCTTGGCTATAGTCGGCGATGGCGCGGTCGTAATCGCCTTTGTGTGTCCAGGCCACCCCTCGACCATTGTAGGCGTCGCCCTGTTTCGCATCGAGGCTGATCGCCTGGTCGAAATCGGCGATGGCACGATCAAAATCGTTTTTGCGTGTCGCGGCGAGACCCCGATTGGCATAGGCTTGGGCGTTTTTGGGCTCGAGGCGGATCGCCTGATCGAAGTCAGCGATGGCACGAATATCATCCCCCTTGTATGCCCAGTTCAAGCCACGGCTGTTATAATAGTTGCTGACGCTGGGAGCGAGGCCGATTGCCCGGTTGTAATCCGCGATGGCGTGGCTGAAATCGTGCTTGTTCGACCAGGTGACACCCCGGTAAAAGTAGTATTCGGCATTGTTCGGATTGAGGTCGAGCGCCTTGTCGAAATCGACGATGGCACGGTCATAGTCCGCCTTTACGCCCCAGCTATTGCCGCACAGGAAATAGGCGGTGCTAAACTTGTCGGCGGGTCCACTCCCGCTCTCGATGATCTGCGTGCAGGCCTCGATTTGCCGGATGGTCCCGACGGCTTGACCAACGCAGTTCGCAAAATTTTGGTCAACCGGGGCACAAGATGCCATTGCCAGCAAGACGATAACGCCCGTCAGCGCCCGCCAGAAAAAACTGTGCCGTCCTCGAAACATGCGCCCACCCCCGCCAGCCTATGGGTCATCATCTCATGGAAATGGCAAATGGATATTTACTTATCGCAAGAAGACCGAGGCTGTCGGCCCTTTATCTGGAAAACTCGCTGCGCACGATGCCGTGGCGCTGCAGCTTGTCATAAAAGGTCTTGCGCGGAATCCCCAGCGCTTCGATGGTGCGCCTGACATCGCCCCTGTTGCGGCCAAGCGTCTCGCGGATGATGTCGGCCTCGTAGCGCTCCAGCCGCTCCGGCAGCTTCATGGCGGCATCCGGCTGGGCTGGGGCAGGGGACGGCGCTCCAGCATCTTCTTCCAATCCAAGCACAAACCGCTCGGCGAAATGCGCGAGCTCGCGCACATTGCCCGGCCAGTCATGGTCGCTCAGATGGCGGTGCACCGCGGCCGGCACCGCGGGCAGCGGACGCCGGAAGCGGGCGGCGGCGCGCTCGGCGAAGTAGAAGAACAGCAGGGCGACGTCGTCGCGGCGCTCGCGCAGCGGCGGAATGGAAATTGTCACCACGTTGAGCCGGTAATAAAGATCCTCGCGGAAAGCGCCGCGCTGGCGCGGATCGCCGAGATCGACTTTGGCGGCCGCAACGACTCGCAGGTCGACTGGCCGCATTTCGTTGGTGCCGAGCGGGGTGACCTCGCGCATTTCCAGCACGCGCAGCATCTGCACCTGTGTCGAGACCGGCATGCTCTCGATCTCGTCGAGGAACAGCGTGCCGCCGCTGGCGTGCTCGATACGGCCGATCCGCTTCTTCTGCGCGCCGGTGAAGGCGCCGGCCTCGTGGCCGAACAATTCGCTCTCGATGACCGTCTCCGGCAGCGTGCCGCAATTCAGCGCTACGAAATTGCCCTTGGCGCGGCGGCTCCAGCGATGCAAAAGGCTGGCCACCACTTCCTTGCCGGAACCGGTTTCGCCAGTCACCAGCACGTCGACATCGGTGTCGGCGATCTGGCGCAGCGTGCGGCGCAGCCTTTCCATCGCCGGCGTCTGGCCGATCAGCGGCAGGCCGTCCTGCGCCTCTCCGGCCGCCTCGCGCAAGGCGCGGTTCTCCATCACCAGGCGGCGCTTTTCCGCGGCGCGACGCACGCTCTGCACCAGCCGGTCGGCGGCGAAGGGTTTTGTGATGAAGTCGTAGGCGCCGTCCTTGATCGCCTTGACGGCAACCGCGATGTCGCCATGCCCGGTGACGAGGATGACCGGAATGTCCGCGTCCAGCCGCAGGATTCGGTCGAAAAGCTGCAAGCCGTCAATCTGAGGCATGCGGATATCCGACACAACGACGCCGGCAAAACCGGTGTCGAGCCTGGCCAGCGCCTCGGCCGCTACCGAAAAAGCCGAGACCGAAAAGCCGGCAAGCTCCAGCGTCTGCGCAGTGGCCTTGAGGAGATCGCTGTCGTCATCGACCAAGATGACCGGCGCTGCGTCGTCGTTCGTCATGCTGCCTTGGCCACTATGCTGCTTTCAAGAGATAGATGGTGAAATGGGTGCCGCTGCCGTCGCTCGAAACCTCGATGCGTCCGCCGTAGTCGGCGACGATATCCTTCGAGATGACAAGGCCAAGACCGAGGCCTTTTTCCTTGGATGTGTTGAACGGCGTGAACAGCGATTTGAGAATCCCTGGCGGAATGCCAGGTCCGTTATCGGACACGCCGACCGTCACGCCGTCCGCGCTCTCCTCGACCGAAACCCGCACATGAGCGTCGTTGCGGCCATCCAGCGCTTCAAGCGCGTTCTGGAAGAGGTTGATCAGCACCTGTTCGAGCCGGACCCGGTTGCCCATGACCCTGAGGCTCGGTGGCGGCAGCTCGATCGCCAGTGCGTCGAGCCGGCCGGCAAAGCGGCTTCTCAACAGCACGACGGCGCCCTCGATGACACCGCGCAATTCGACAGGCTCGGCGGCGGTGCGGCCCTTGCGGGCAAAGGCCTTCAATTCTTCGGTGATGGTGCCGATGCGCTCGGTCAGTGCTGCGATGGCGCCGAGGTTTTCCTCGGCGGGCGCGGTCTGCTTCCTGTCGAGGAAGACGCGGGCGTTGTCGGCATAGGCGCGTATGGTGGCAACCGGCTGGTTGATCTCATGGGCGACGCCGGCGGCGACCTGGCCAAGAATGGCGAGGCGGTTGGCCTGGACCAGATCCTGCTGCACCACCTGCAGCTTGGCTTCCGTGCTGCGATGGTCTGATATCTCGGCCTGCAGCCGGTCGCGGGCACGGCTCAGATCCTCGGTTCGTTCGACGACGCGGCGCTCGAGTTCGGTGCGCGCCGCCTGTTCGGCGGCGATCCGCATTTGTCCCGACTGCCGGCGCCACAACAGATACGCAGCAAGGCCGAGCAACGGGACCAAGACGCCGAGCGCAAGGAGCCGCATTTCACGGGCCGCGGCGGCGATCGGCGCCTCGGCCGGGACGAGATGGTCGAGCCGCCAGGGGGTCGAAGGAACCGGGGCTGAAAGCCGGAGATATTCCGCGTCGCTGCCGCCGGGCGTCACCGCGTGGACGATGGATGTGTCCGGGCTGAGCGCCTGCGGGCGCGTGATCGGCAACGGCATCAGCGGTGCATCGCCGAACTGCTGGCTGTTCTGGATGGCGGCAAGACCAGACGCGGCAAGCGGCGCCGTCGTCATGAAGCGCCAGGACCGCACGCTGGTGATCAGGACGATACCACGCTCGTCGCTGACATAGGCCGGGCGGTTCACCTCGTGCCAGTCGGCCTCGAGCTGATCGAACTCCGCCTTGACGACGACGACGCCCAGCGGTGCGGCAGCATCGCCGACGCGGCGCGAGATGTAGAGGCCTGGGCGTTTGCTGACATTGCCGAGCGCGAAATATTCGGCGGTTCCGGATTGTATCGCCGCGGAGAAATAGTCGCGGAACCGGTAGTCGTTGCCGACAAAGCTGATCGGCTCGCGCCAGTTGCTGGAGGCGATCGCCAGCCCGTCGGTGGCGATGACATAGAGCACCGAGGCCTTGGTGCCGGAGACCAGCCCTTCAAGCTTGCGATTCAGCACATCGATTGCAGCAGCACTTTTCTGCGCCAGCGCGTCGCGCACCTGCTGGTCTTCCGATAAAAGCAGGGGCAGGGCGCGCGGGCTTTCCAGAACGGCGCGCAGCAATGCGACTTTCAGATTGGCGTCGGTGCGGCCTTGCGCCGCCAGCGTGGCGAGCTCAGTGGTGCGGCCATAGAGACCGGCGCCGTAAAGTGCGGCCGTGGCCGTCGCCAGGGCGATGGCCGCAAACAGCAACCAGGCACGGCGCGCTCGCCTGCCGAGTTGCTCGGGCGTCGACGGCAAGACAGCGGCGGGGCGTTGCAGCATCGCCCATTTGTGCATGATTTCGCACAAAGCACAATTCGGCTATGCGAGTTTCCGCACTTTCCGTGTGTGCGATACGAACCGTCAGTTCGAGAATCATCAATAAAATCAAAGCGAAATTCTCTACCCGCAGTCTGGCACGGCAGTTGCAAACATGACTTCAGCGGTCGCGAGGCTGCTGGGGGTCAAATGCAAACGCTCCGGGAGGTCGAGCTTTCGATCGGAGCACAATGGAGGACGTCATGCAGACAGCATTCGCTGCCGCCGAGCCGCGCGGCAAACTTCCGTTCTACCGGCATCTCTATGTGCAGGTGCTGGCGGCGATCGCCGCCGGCGTCCTTCTCGGCCACTTCTATCCCGAAACCGGTGAGGCGATGAAGCCGTTCGGCGACGCCTTCATCAAGCTGGTGAAGATGGTGATCGCGCCGGTGATCTTCCTGACGGTGGCGACCGGTATCGCCGGCGTTTCCGACCTGCAGAAGGTGGGCCGCGTCGCCGGCAAGGCGATGATCTACTTCCTGGCATTCTCGACGCTGGCGCTTGTCGTCGGCCTTGTCGTCTCGAACGTCGTCCAGCCGGGCGCCGGCATGCATATCGATCCAGCCACGCTCGACGCCACAAAGGTGGCGACCTACGCCGAAAAAGCGCACGACACCAGCATCGTCGGTTTCCTGATGAACATCATCCCCGACACGATCACCGGCGCGTTCGCAAAAGGCGACATCCTGCAGGTGCTGTTCTTTTCGGTGCTGTTCGGGCTCGCTCTTGCGGCGGTCGGCGATCGCGGCCGCCCGGTCGTCGATTTCCTGCAGGCATTGACCACGCCGATCTTCCGCCTCGTCGCCATCCTGATGAAGGCGGCGCCGATCGGCGCTTTCGGCGCCATGGCCTTCACCATCGGCAAATACGGCATCGGCTCGATCGCCAACCTCGCCATGCTGATCGGCACCTTCTACCTGACCTCGCTGCTGTTCGTGCTGGTGGTGCTGGGCGCGGTCGCCCGCTACAACGGCTTCTCGATCCTGGCGCTGATCCGCTATGTCAAGGAAGAACTGCTGCTGGTGCTCGGCACCTCGTCCTCGGAAGCGGCACTGCCGGGCCTGATGGCCAAGATGGAGCGCGCCGGCTGCAATCGATCGGTGGTCGGGCTGGTCGTTCCAACCGGCTATTCCTTCAACCTTGACGGCACCAACATCTACATGACGCTGGCCGCGCTGTTCATCGCCCAGGCGACAGACACGCCGCTCACCTTGGGCGACCAGATCCTGCTGCTCGCCGTCGCCATGCTGAGTTCCAAGGGCGCCGCCGGCATCACCGGCGCCGGCTTCATCACGCTCGCTGCGACGCTTTCGGTAGTTCCCACCGTGCCTGTCGCCGGCATGGCGCTGATGCTCGGCGTCGACCGCTTCATGTCGGAGTGCCGGGCACTGACCAACTTCGTCGGCAATGCGGTGGCGACCGTGGTCGTGGCGCGCTGGGAAGGGGAACTCGACCAGACCAGGTTCGCTGCCGCGATGGCCGGCGACTTGCCTGAGGAAGCCGATCTGTCGCTGCCGGGGCTGCAGGCCGCCTGAACCGTTCAGGCTGCATGGCCATAGTCCGAAGCCGGCGGCCGCCGGCTTCGGGATAGCCGCGGCCAATCTCAAACATCTGCGATTATCCACAGGCAACGCCGCTGCGCGCTGCCCCAGATGTAACAGACTTGTGAGCCTTGTTCTTGGTGCGGGGCTTGTTCCAGCCGTATTTGACGGTCAGTATCCGCCATGCCTTCAAGGTGCCCGCCCGCTTCGATCCCGACCTGATCGCGACCCGAAGGCGGGACATTTCCGCCGGGCTCGGTTGCGACCGACCGAAGCCTTCGGAGCTTTTTGCTGCCGCCGACCACAACCTTGACCAAGGCGGCAGCCTCGAAGGCAATGGCGGCCTCAATATGAAGTCGCAAAGCGAGACGTGACCCGTCTCCTGATGGAAGGCGCAGGCTTTCCTCTCAGGAACTCGTCGGGCACTTGAAGAGGGGGGACACTTGAAGAGGGGGCGCTTGAAGCGGGGGCAGGGCCCGTAAGCGGGCTTCTGCCGAAACCAAAGCAAGATGCGAGGTCAAACGCGATGCAGTCTGTCCCGAGGGTTCCGGTATCCATTATCATTCCGAACTACAATTACGCGCGTTTCCTCAAACGCAGCATCGATAGCGCCCTCGAGCAGGACTACGCGGATGTCGAAGTCATCGTCGTCGACGATGCATCGCAGGACAATTCCACGACAATCATGGAATCATATGGGGACAGGATTCGCACCTGCCCGCGCGCGCAAAATGGCGGGCATGCCGCGGCGTTCAACACCGGGTTTGCGGCAAGCTCGGGCAAGATCGTCCTGTTCCTCGACGCCGACGACTATCTTTATCCAACTGCCGTCTCGACGATCGTCGACACCTGGGATGCGGCAACGGCCCAGGTGCAGTCCAGGCTGCATATCGTCGACGAACGACTACGCATCAAGGACGTCTTTCCGCCGCCCGAACTGCCCTTCGACAGCGGTGATGTCATGCCGAAACTTCTGCACAAGGGCCGCTATCAGACGACCGTGACCAGCGGGCTGGCCTTTGACCGAACAACCCTCGAATCGATCATGCCGATTCCCGAGCCGGAGTTCCGTCAGGGCGCCGATGGCTACCTTGCAACGCTGGCGCCCATGTTCGGACACGTTCAATCCATCGACGAATGCGTCGGCGCCTACCGGATCCACGGCGCCAACCATTCAGTGTTCGGTGAAAAGCTCGCTGAGCGGGCACGCTGGCGGGTAACCCACGATTTCCGCCGCATGCAGGCGCTGTCGGATCAAGCCTCCGGGATCGGCCTCACCATCGTGCCGTCAGAGGCTGTCCGCCACGATCCGGTCCACCTGGAAGAGCGGCTGGCGTCGCTGTGCGCGGACAGGCGCCGGCACCCCGTGGCCAATGATTCCCGGCTGGCGCTCGGGGCGGCGGGCGCCGTCGCCAGCCTCGAAATGACCGCGTCGCTGCGCCGGCGCGCCGTCCTTGCCGCCTGGTTCCTGTCGGTCGGGGTGTTGCCGCGGAAAATGGCGACTGCGGTGCTGTCGTGGAAGCTCGACGCATCGTCTAGACCGGCGTTCCTTAGCCGTCTGTCCAAGACGATCCGCCACGCCATGGGGTAGAAGTCCGTCGTCCGAAGCTTGGAAAACAGGTCAAGTCAAAGGTTGGCAATCCTTCGCGCCCCGCCGAAGCTGCCGATCTCCCCCCAAGTGGGGGAGATGCCAAGTGATGGCAAAGAGGGCAGGCCAGAGGGGGGCGCTGTCCCGCCAGCGTATCGAGAGCTCTGCGCTCCGCTTCGCGCCTCACTGCCCCCCGCGTAGCCTGACCACGGCACTGCGCGCCGCCAGCACCAGCACCGTGACGATGATCAGGATCACCGAGAGGGCTGCGATCGCCGGGTCGATATTGTCGCGCAGGCCCATCCACATCAGCCTGGGCAGCGTGATGGCGTTGACCGAGGTGATGAACAGGGTGACGCCGATCTCTTCCCAGGACAGCACGAAGGACAGCAGGGCGGCGGTGACGATGCCGAACTTGATGTTGGGCATGATGATGCGCGTGGCGCGCTCCCACACCGTGGCGCCAAGGCCGCGCGCGGCAAGGTCGATGCGCCGGTCGAGCTGGCTGAGCGACACCAGGATCAGCACCGTGGCGAAGGGCACTGTCATCACCGCATGCGCCATGGCGACACCGAGCCAGGTGTCGTAGCCGAAGAACGAGCTGACGCCGGAGATCGAGGTCAGCAGGAAGTAGAGCGTGATCGCCGAGACCACCGGCGGCACCACCATCGGCAGCAGCACGAAGCCGACCAGCGCGGCGGTGAAGCGCGGCTGGAACATCCACACACCGAGGCTGAAGCACAGCGCCAGCACGGTGGAAAAGGCGCTGCTGACGACGCCGATCCTGATCGAGAGCAGGATCGAATTGATCCAGCGCGGATCTTCGATCAGCGCCCGGTAGTGACGCAGCGACAATTCGCCGGACGGCATCGCCAGCATGCGGGTCGGCGTCAGCGACACCGGGATGACGGCGAGCAGCGGCAACAGCAGGACCAGCGCCACCAGTGCGGCGAGGATCAGCGAGACGGGGCCCGGGCGGTAGGTCGGCATCAGATCAGCTGCTTCGGTCTGACATAGCGGAACAGCAGCGCCATCAGCGCGCCGACGAACAGCACCAGCACGACGCTGATCGCCGCCCCCAGCCCCCAATCCGGGCTCTGGAAGATGCGAAGATAGATCAGCTCGGCGACCATCACGCTGCGGCCGCCGCCGAGGATCGCCGGCGTCACGAAGAAGCCAAGCGAAAAGACGAAGACGATGAGCGCCGAGCCGATGATGCCGGAGCGGGTCATCGGAACGAACACCGACCAGAAGGTGCGCATGCGGCTGGAGCCGAGCCCGCGCGCCGCCAGCAGCACGCGGTCGTCGAGGCTGCGCATCGAAGCCGCCAGCGGAAACACGGCGAAGGGGATGAGGAAATGCGTCATGCCGACGATGACGCCGAATTCGTTGCGCACCAGCGTCAGCGGTTCCGAGATGAAGCCGATCGCCTGCAGCCAGGTGTTGAACAGGCCGCGATTGGAAAGCAGCGCCACCCAGCCGAAGGCGCGCGTCAGCACCGAGATCCAGAACGGCACCAGGATGCAGAACTCGGCGATCACCCGCTGCGCCGGCGTGCCGCGCACCCACACCACGGTGATGGCGTAGGCGGCGGCAACCGAAACGATCGTGACGATTGCGGCGATGCGCAGCGTGCGGACAAACACCGACTGCACCAGCGGGTCGCTAAGCAACGTACCATATTGCCCGAGCCCCGGCTCGGGCAGGGTGAAGCTCCAGTTGACAACGCCGAAGAATGGCCAGGCGTAGGCGGCGCCAAGGAACAGGAGCAGCGGCGCCATCAGCAGCGCCGCGCCCATCCTGTCGGAGAGATATGCTTTCATCTCGCCCCGGTTATCCCGGCCTATCAGGCGGAGATGATCTTCGTGTATTCGTCGAGTGCGGCCCCGTAGTTCTTGGCGTACCACTCCATGTCGAGCGGGATCTGCTTCTTCATGTTTTCGGGGTCGACCGGGTTGATGCGCTTCTTGTCGGCGGGGATCAGCGCGTCGGTGGCCGGATTGGCCGGGCCCTGGCCGAGCTTGTCGAACATGATCAGCTGCTTTTGCGGATCCTGGGCGCTGGCGATGAACTTCATCGCCGCGTCCTTGCCGCCGGGATTGCCCTTGAGCACGGCGAGCGCGCCGGGCGAGATCAGGCCCTGGTCCCAGATGAACTTGATCTTGCCGCCGGAATCCTGCTCGATCAGCGAGGCTCGGGTCGACCAGACGATCGCCATCGAAGCCTCGCCGTCGAGCAGCACGCTCTGGCTCTCGGCGCCGCCGCCCCAGTAGGCCACGACGTTTTCCTTGAAGGCGGCGATCTTGTCGTGCGCGCGCTTGAGGTCGAGCGGGTAGAGCGAGGCCGGCGCGATGCCGTCGGCGAGCAGTGCCGCTTCCCAGCTCGACACGCCCCATTTGTAGAGCGAGCGCTTGCCGGGGAATTTCGTCACGTCGAAGAAGTCGGCCATGCCGGTCGGTGCCTGGCTGCCGAATTTCTCGGAATCATAGGCGATGACATAGGAGAAGAAATAGGTCGAGGCGGCGTGCTCCCAGCCGAAGCCCTCGCGCATCTTCTTCTTGTCGACGATCGAATAGTCGATCGGCTCCAGCATGCCCTGCGCGCCGAGCGTGATCGCCGAGAACGGATCGACGTCGACCAGGTCCCAGGTCGGGGCGCCGCTCTTGAACTGCGCGGCGATCGCGCCCTCGGTCGGACCGGAGCCGTCCATCTTGACGGTGATGCCGGTCTCCTTGGTGAACGCCTGGCCATAAGCCGCGTCATAAGCGGTGATGGCGTCGCCGCCCCAATTGACCAGCACCAGTTCCTTGGCTTGCGCGAAGGCGCCGGTCGAGCGCAGCAGCATCGGCGTGCCGGCCAGCACGAGCGCAGCCAGCTGCGTGAACTGCCGGCGCGAGATCTCGCCGCGCACCGCTCTTGCGGACAGCGTCTCGATGGAGTGTTTCCTGGTTTCGCTCATCTCTGAATTGTTTGTCATGTCAGTTCCCCTTTTTTGTCGTTGATATTTCCCGAAAGCCAGCCTGGCGATTTCAGCTTCGCCACGCCGATCGTCATTGTCCTCCGTCCGGAAGGAGGAAACCTTTTTCCGCAGGCCATGTCAGCCACACGGAATTGCCCTTGCTGAGTGCCGAAGCGGCGACCTCGTTCGGCACCGAGACCGTCACCTTGGCGCCCTGGCGCGTGGTGAGATCGAGCCGCGTCGCTGCACCCAGATAGGTCGAGGCGACCGCAGTCGCGGCGATGCCGTTCTCGCCGGCTGTCGCTTCGGGCGCGATCGACATGTATTCGGGCCGGATCGCCAGGATGGCGTTGCTGCCGACAGCGCTTGCATTGCCGCGCAGGGTGATGGTGCGGTCTTCGCACAGGCCGGTGGCGCCGTTGTCGGCGTTGCGCACGCCCTTCAGCGGCAGCATGTTGATCTCGCCGAGGAACTCGGCGACGAAGCGGTTGGCCGGCCGGTCGTAGACCTCGTCCGGCGCGCCGACCTGCAGCAACTTGCCGTGGTTGAAGATTGCGACGCGCGACGACAGCGCCAGTGCCTCGCTCTGGTCATGGGTAACGAAGACGAAAGTGGTTCCGGTTTCCTGGTGCAGCCGCTTCATCTCGGCCTGCATCTGGCCGCGCAAGCCCTTGTCGAGCGCCGAGAACGGCTCGTCGAGCAAAAGCACGCCCGGCTCGAACACCAGTGCACGGGCCAGCGCCACGCGCTGCTGCTGGCCGCCGGACAATTGCGACGGCAGTTTTTTCTCGTGGCCCTTCAGCCCAACGCGCTCGATCATCTCGCCGATGCGTCGCTTGATCTCGGCCGCCGATTTCTTGCGAACCTTGAGCGGGAAGGCGATGTTGGCCTCGACGCTCATATGCGGGAACAGGGCATAGCCTTGGAACACCATGCCGGCGGCGCGCTGCTCGGCCGGCCGCTCGGTGATATCGACGCCGTCGCTGTAAAGGCGGCCGTCGGTCGGCTGCACGAAACCGGCAAGGATCATCAGGAAGGTGGTCTTGCCCGAACCCGACGGTCCGAGCAGGGTCAGGAACTCACCGCGGCCGATATCGAGCGTCAGATCGTCCAATGCACGGAACGAGCCGAAGCTCTTGCCGATCCCGATTGCCTTGATCTCTGCGGCACGGCCGGGTTGCTGCATCCTGCCTTTGTCCTCAATGCTGATTGAAATCGTAGGCAGGGCGGCGGCTCACCGCAACCGAATAGTTTTCGCCTGACCGGCAAATTTGATTCATCTGTTGTCGACGTGGGAGAGGCGAGCGGGACGCTCCAGCTGCCAATCCCCCCACGTGGGGCACGTGGGGGGAGATTGGCGGTTTCGGCACATAGCTCAATACGGATGCACCCGGTTCTCCGACAGCTTCGACCTTAGCCACCCCCCAAACGCGTCGAGCACGGGATGCGCCGCCTTCGCATGCTCGGAAACGAGGAAATACGACCGCGGGGAACTGATCGCGATGTCGAAGGGGCGCACCAGCCGGCCTTCGCTCAGCGCCCGGCGGCTGGTCAGCTCGTCGCCCATGGCGATGCCCTGGCCGGCAATGGCGGCCGAAAAAACCAGGTTCATGTCGGAAAAGAAAATGCCGCCCTCAATGTCGGGATTCTCGACCTTCGACAGCGCCAGCCAGCGCGCCCAGTCCTCGGTGTCGCCGAGATGCAGGAGATTGGCGCGCAGCACGTCGGCCGGCTTGGAGAACCCGCCGATCTTGTTGAGCAGCGTCGGGCTGCACAGCGGCGTGAACGAGATCTCGCACAACAGCTCGACCGCCCGGTTCGGCCAGTTGCCGACGCCGAAGGCGATGAAGGCGTCGGCGTCGGCGTTGCTGACGTCGTCCAGCCGCCGCGGCGTCAGGATGCGCAGCGCGACATCGGGGTACATCTGCCGGAATTCGCCGATGTGCGTGCACAGGAACAGCGAGGCGAAGCCCGGCGTGCAGCTGACGCTGAACGAGCCGCCGACGCCGGTGCCGGCATGGCGCGTCACCGCATCGCCGAGCACCGTCAGCGCTTTGCGCACGTCGCTGGCGTAACGCTGGCCGCGCGGCGTCAGCGCGACGCCCTTGCCGATGCGCTCGAGCAGGTCGAAGCCGAGATCGCGTTCGAGTAGCCGCAATTGATGGCTGACCGCGCTGCGGGTCAGATGCAGTTCGTCGGCGGCGCGCCAGACGCTGCCATGGCGGGCAAAACTGTCGAGGGCGCGCAGCGCCTGCGTCGATGGAATTCTCAAGAGGTGAACCGAATTTGCATGAGCCGGGAAAACATATCACTTTTTGGCGAGGCGCTTCACTGCTTTCTTTCACGCATGGAGGAACCGGTGACCACTTCGGCCCAAACAACCGCGCTTGCCTGCCTCGATGATATCCAGCCGTCGCTGTCGGCGTGGACGCGGACGATCTTCGACTTCGGCGAGACCGCCTGGCGGGAATACCAGTCGGCCGCCTGGTATGTCGAGCAGTTGAAGCATGAAGGTTTTTCCGTCGAGGAAGGCTCCGGCGGCATGCCCACCGCTTTCTGCGCCCATTGGACCAATGGCGCCGGGCCGACCATCGGCCTGTATGCCGAGTTTGATGCGGTGCCGGGCAATTGCCAGGACGCGGCGACCGTCAAGCGACCGCGTCCGGGTCTAGGCGCTGAGGCCGGCGGCCACACCGATCCGCATTCCGGCCTCGGCATTGCCAGCTTGGGCGGGCTTTTGGCGACCAAGGCGGCGATGCAGCGCCACGGCATATCGGGCACGCTGCGCTTTACCGGCGAGCCGGCGGAGAAGGTACGGGGGTCGAAGCCGATCCATGCCGCAAAAGGCTACTATGACGGCCTTGCTGGCATGATCTCCTTCCATCCCTTCTACATGCTGCCGCTCTGCAACACGGCACGCTGGGACACGCATTGCGGCGCGGCCTACGCGATGATCTATCGTTTTGTGTGCGACCAACCCGAAAATTGGGTTCGCGCATGCGATGGCGCCCCGATCCCGCAGGCGCATTCGGCGGTGCGGGCGCCCGGCGCCAACGACGCGCTTGTCATGATGTACATGGCGTCCAAGGCGCTGCGCGATTCCATGCTGCCGCATCAGGGCGGCTGGTCGATCAGCGAGGCGATCCTGACGGCGGGGCAGGCGACCGCCGACAATCTGCCGGGCGGACTGGCGGAGATCCAGTACATGATCCGCGTGCCGACGCTTGCGATGGCCGAGCAGGTTGTCGCCGTGCTCGACCGCAACGCGGAGGCCGCCGCGAAGATGAGCGGCTGCCGCCATGAGCGGCACTGGGTGTCGAAGTCGCGGCCGGGGCTCGCCAATCATGCCATGGCTGACATTGCCTACGATGCGCTGTCGATGATCGGGCCGCCGCGCTGGGACGAGACGGCCAAGGCGATTGCTCGCAAAATCCAGGTCAATGCCGGCGGCGCGGCGACCGACGAGCCGTTCATCGCCGAGTTGGAGCGGCTGATTGCGCCTGAGGAGGCGGAGGCGTTGCTGCGCCGCGACTTGCCGCCGGCGCAGCTGAATTCCACCTCCGACGATTACACCGACATGTCGTGGCAGACGCCGACGGCGCGGTTCTACGTCGCCCGGCCGGCGCTGCGTTGCGAGAGTGGCCACGCCTACCCGTCCTGGGCGATGAACGCGCTGGGCGGCATTTCCGCCACCATCGATCCGATGGTTGCCTGCGCGTCGAAGACGATTGCGTTGGCAGCCCTTCGCCTGCTGGAAGACAAGGCCGCCCGCGATGCGGCGATGGACGAATTCGTCGCCCGCACCGGTGGCGGCATCGGCGGCAGCAATTGGCTGGCGCCGCTCTGCGACTATGAGCCGCCGATCCACTTCCGCTGGCCGGAATATGTCACCACCCCGCGCGGACGGGACTGGTGGATACCAAACAATCCGCAAGCCGCGTGATCATTCAAGCCAGGAGAACCCCATGACCGTCCATGACCGCATCGTAGCAGAACCGTTTTCATTGCAGCGCCGCAATCCGGCCGGCGGCACCAAGCCATTGACCGCCTGGGGCTTTGCCAACGAGACCGACGTCCTGACCGACGTGCTGCTCGGCTCGCCGAATTTCCTGCGCCACCTCTCGACCAGTTCGCTGTCGCGCAAGCATCTGCGCGAGGCGCCGTGCAACGTCCAGATCGCGCAGGCGCAGCACAAGGACCTGGTCGCCGCTTACGAGCATTTCGACGTCAACATCCACTGGCACGAGCCGACGCCGGAGCTGCCGATGCAGGTCTATTCGCGCGATTCCAGCGTCATGACGCCGTATGGCGCCATCATCACCGCGATGTCCCAATGGTGGCGGCGCGGCGAGAACTATGCGGCGATCCGCACCTATGAGAAGCTCGGCATCCCGATCTACGACATGGTCACCGCGGGCACTTTTGAGGGCGGTGACTTCAACGTCATCGAGGACGGCGTGGTGCTGATCGGCTGTGGCGGCGCCCGCACCCAGGAGGAGGGCGCGCGCCAAGTCCAGGCCTGGTTCGACAAGGAGGGCTGGGAAACCCGTATCGCCTTCATCGACGAATATTATGTCCATATCGATCTTATGGTGGTGCCGATCGCCGAGAAACTGACCGCCGTCTGCCTCGCCTGCACCGAGCCGGGCATCGTCGACTGGCTGAGGGGCAAGGGCCACGAGATCATCGACGTGCCGTTCCAGGACACGATGGCGCTCGGCTGCAACTTCATGTCGCTGGGCAAGGACAGGGTGATCGCGCCGACATCCAGCCAGACGCTGATCGGTCAGCTCAAGGCGCGCGGCTTCGAAGTGGCGGCGGTCGACATGAGCGAGATCTCGAAGACCGGCGGCGGCATCCACTGCATGGCGCAGGCGCTAAAGCGCGAGCCGGCCTGAGGGGCCTGGCCGCTTCCGCGAAAGCGCCAATGTCAGCAACGTCGATCCCGCCTGGCTCGCGGCACGCGCCTACAGCACGATGAGCTTTCCCTTGCGCAGACGCCTGGCGCAACGATAGGCGAGGTCGGCGGCGACCATGTCTTCCATCGCAATGCCCATCGCCTTGTAGGTGGTAATCTGTTGATCCGAAACGCGGCCCGGCGCGCGGTCGAGCAGCATGGCGCCAAGCTCGGTGCCGAAATCCGGGTCGATGTCGGCAAGCTCGCAAGAACCGATCGGGGTCGGTTTGAATGCATCCTTGGTCTCGACAAAAAGACTGGATTTGCCGATGAGCTCGATCGGCATTTCACCGCCGGGCGGCGCCACCCCGACCGACGAAACATGCGTGCCCGGCCGAACCCAGCCTGCGTCGATAACCGGCTGATAGGAGTGGGTCGCCAGGCACACCACATCGGAACTGCGCACTGCCGCCTCGAGATCGGCGACCGCCACCACCGACGGATGAAGCCGGGCAAGCGCTGCCGCATCGTCGAAACTCTTCGAGGTGACGCGGATTTCGGCAAAGTCGCGCACAAGCGGCAACAGATGCAGGTGCTGGTTGGCCTGCACGCCGGCGCCGACCACCGTCGCTATCCTGGCATCCCGGCGCGCAAGCGCGCGCACCGAAAGCACGGCGGAGCCGGAGGTTCGCACCGCGGTTATGAAGGTGCCGTCCATGATGCAGACCGGCAAGCCGGACAGCGGATCGAACAAGCTGATGGTGGCCAGGTGGCTGGGCAGGCCGATTGCCAGGTTGCCTTCGAATACGTTGACGATCTTGACGGTCAGGTTCATGCCCTCCATCCAGGCCGGCATGGCGAGGCTGTAGCCGGCCCCGGGGATGTCAAGTTGTGGTCGGGGTGGATTGACGACCTTGCCTTGTGACAGCGCCTTGAAGCCGTCTTCCAGAACATCGAGAAGCTGGCTGAGGTCGATGCACGTCGTCACGTCGGCTTCGCTCAGCACCAGGATCTCGGTCACTCCCTTGCTGATTTCCGCCGCACTCTTGCCGGCTGGGCTGAACGCTTGCTTGGTCATCCTGCACTCCTGTGTTCGTCGAAATCGGCTCACCACATTTGCTTTGAGCGGGTGAGGCAAGCGCAGGCTATTGCGAGGTTTCATGTGATGAAATACGTTGATTTTGACCACTCTGCGTGAAATCAGCACACAAATCTCTGGGATAGCGTGGATTGTGAAATGGGCGATCTCGACCAGATAGACCGCAGCCTGCTCCGGCTGCTGCAGGAGGACGGGCGTCGGACGACGCTTGATCTTGCCGGGCGTGTCGGGTTGTCGCCGACCGGAACCAGCCAACGGGTGAAGCGCCTGTTCCGCGACGGGTTCATCACCGCTGTCAGGGCCGTGCTCGACCCGCGCAAGGTCGGCCGGGGAACGCTGGTGTTCATCGAGGTCCGGCTTGACCACACGGCGCCGCATATCTTCGACCGCTTCGCCGAAGCCGTGGCGAAAGCTCCGGAGGTTCTGGAGTGCCATATGGTGGTTGGCGGCTTCGATTATCTAGTCAAGGCGCGGATCGCCGATATGGCGGTGTTCCAGGATTTCCTGCAGCGGGTCATCCTGCCACTGCCCGGCGTGCGCGAAACGCACACTTTCGCCTCCATCGCCGATGTCAAGCCGAACGCGCTGTTGCCGGTGTGATCAGGTGCAGGAGGGGAACGCTGTTCAGGGCGACCTGCATCGCATCTTCGCCGTCTTATCGCTCCCCCTGCGCGCCTTCCGGTGCAGAGATGCCGGAGACCGGCTCTAGCTTTGCTGGGTCAGCAGGTTTGCATCGCGCGCGAGCCGCCACTCACCATCAGCCTCCTTGTGCAGGAGCGTCAGCGTATATCCTGATTGACGCACCGGCTCCCCATTTGGCGGCGTCGCGGTCATATCGATACGACCGCGCATGAAGGCCCAGTCGCCGAGAAGCTGCAGTTCAACGATCTCGTTCGTGCCGTCGACATGAACGCCGGCCATCTCCTGCGCGGCCGCCGCGAAGATCTCCTTGTCGAAGGGCTCCCGGCCGGGAACCATGAAGATCGCGTCGTCCGTCATCAAGCTGAGGACGGTCGCGGTGTCTCCACGCTTGCTTGCATCCATCCACGTCTCGACCAGCTTTCGGATTGCTCTTTCGTCGTCCGTCATCCGTTATCTTCCTGGCTTCTCGCCGTCATCGGTACCGAACGGCGCTCCTCCTCGCCGCAATATAGGGCTTAGATCGCTACCGTCATCGATTGCAGTTTATCGACGTCGCGCTGCGTGGGGCAGGGTCCGTGAACGACCGGTCCGCGCCCCTCTATGCCTACCGCCAACCGCCCGAGGCGGTGATGCGCTCGCCGGTCAGCCACGATGCCTCGTCGGAGGCGAGGAACACCGCGATCCGGGCAATGTCGTCGGGCTGGCCGAAGCGCCCGAGCGGGGTCATGGCGATGATCTGCTTTTCGAACTCGCTGCCGACCATGCCGATCCGCTGCAGGCCTTCGGTGTCGACGCCGCCCGGGGCAATGGCGTTGACGCGGATGTTGCGGTCGCCCAGTTCTCTCGACATGGACAGCGTGATCGAATCCACCGCGCCCTTGGTGGCGGCGTAGACGAGCGAGTTCGGCTGCGGGTTGAGGCTGGCGACCGAGCTGATGTTGATGACGCTGCCGCCTTTGGTACCGAAATGGTTCACCGCCTCCCGGATGGTCAAGATGGTGCCCAGCACATTGGTGTCGAATTCGCGGTGGAACTCGGTCTCGGTCACCGCTTCCAGCGGCTCGAACGCGAACACGCCGGCATTGTTGACCAGTATGTCGACCGCGCCGAACGAAGATTTGGCCGCCTCGAACAGGCGGCGCACATCGGCCGCTTGCGACACATCTCCGTGGACGGCGATGGCTCGGCCGCCTGCGTCCTTGATCTCGGCAACGACGCGGTTCGCGCCTTCCCGCGATGAGGCGTAGTTGACGGCGACGGCGGCACCGGCCGCTGCAAGACCCTTGGCTATGCCGGCGCCGATACCCTTGGAGGCGCCGGTGACGATTGCGACCTTGCCGTTCAGCTTGCTCATCAAATTTCTCCTTTGTCGATGATGGGCGGAATTTAATAGTGATCGGATGGCGTATTAGGATCACCTCGATCGGTTCTTTCGAGCCTGGAATTCTTGAATGACCACAATTCTCGAAAAGACCGCCGGTCTCGTCGCCTTCGTGCGCACGGTCGATGCGGGCTCGTTCCATGCCGCCAGCCGGCTGGTCGGCTCCAGCCCGTCGGCGGTGTCGAAGAGCGTGGCGCGGCTCGAGCGCCGGCTAGGCGTCAGGCTGATCCAGCGCTCGACCCGCCGGCTGGGCCTGACCAGCGAAGGCCTCGCCTATTACGAGCGGATCGCGCCTTTGCTCAGAGCGCTCGATGATGCCGAGGACATCGTCCAGATGGCCGATACAGCGCGCGGCCTGCTGCGCGTCACGGCATCCGTGGATGCTCGGGCGCGGCCTGATCGCCACTTGGGCGCAAGCGTTCCTGGCTCAGCACAGCGAGGTGAAACTGGAACTCAACGTTACCGACCGCCACGCCGACCTGATCCGCGAAGGCTATGACGTCGCGGTGCGCATGGGGGCGCTGTCGGACACCGGGCTCATCGCGCGCAAGATCGCCAATCTGCCGATTGTGCTGGTGGCCTCGCCGGCCTATGTCGAACAGCGTGGCCGGCCGGCCTCGATCATGGCGTTGCAGAGCCACGACTTCGTCCGCTACCAGATGGCCGGCCGTCCCTATCCGGTCATATTGGCCGACGGCACAACAATCGTGCCGAACGGGCGGTTCGATACGGACGACGGCGGCGCCATCCGGCAAGCGGCGCTTGCCGGAGCCGGCATCGCGCATCTGATGCAGTTTGCCGTGCAGGACGATCTCGACACCGGCCGCCTGGTCCGCATCCTGCCCGAGGTGGCGATGCCGACCATGCCGGTGCACATCGTCCATGCGTATGGGCGACAGCTACCGGTCCGCGCCCGGCTGTTCGTCGACTTCCCGGTGGGCCAAATGGCGACGCTGACGCAATAGGATAGGGTCGGGATGGCCTCCGGCGCCGATCCATCACCCGGTCATCAGAACGTAATCTTCACCGAAGCGGCGCTTCGGTTGGCCGGCCCGTGAAAGACGGCCTCGATGTTGTTGCCGTCGGGATCGAGCAGGAAGGCGGCATAGTAGCCGGGATGGTAGGGCCGCTCGCCCGGCGCGCCGTTGTCCACGCCGCCGCCGTCGAGGCCGGCCTTGTAGAAGGCGTCGACCATGGCGCGGTCCTTGGCCTGGAAGGCAAGGTGGTGGCGGCCCGTCAGTTGCCCGCTGGCCGCCCGGCTGTCGATGCTGGAGACGAACAACTCGTCGGCCCAAAAATAATCCTCGGCGCTGCCGCCGATGGGAACATCGAGCACCTTGAAAACCGCCTCGTAGAAGCGTCGGCTTGCCGCAAGGTCGCTGACCACCAACTGGACGTGGTCGATGAGACGGCCGCGATGAAGTTCCATGCCTGATAGCTCCTGATCGCCAGGTTGGAAATCTAGCCCAGGACGGCGCACGGTCAATGCAATGGGGCAATCGAGTGGCGCGATTTCCCGACTGGCTAAAAAATGCAACCGGATTGTAGGATTCGAAATGTCGCCATCGTCCTTCGGACGCAAGCGGTGTGACAAATCTCGAAAGAAGTCGCGCCGTGTCCAAACGATCTCGGGAGAAAAAGCATGAGCCTTTCCTATCGTTGGGTCATCGTCGCGGCTGGCGCCCTGATGACCTGTGTCGCCCTTGGGGCGATGTTCTCGCTGGCGATCTTCCTCGAACCGATGGCGCTCGACACAGATTGGTCGCGCGCCGGCATATCGAGCGCGATGACGCTGAACTTCATTGTGATGGGCCTCGGCGGTTTCGCCTGGGGCGCCATTTACGATCGCTACGGCGCCCGGATCGTGGTGATGACAGGCGCGGTGCTGCTCGGGGTGGCGCTGGTGCTGGCCAGCCGCACCGGCTCGCTGCTTGTCTTCCAGATCACCTATGGCGTTCTCGTTGGCCTCGCGGCAAGCGCCTTTTTCGCCCCAATGATCGCGCTGACCACGGCGTGGTTCGACAAGAACCGCAGCCTGGCGGTTTCGCTGGTTTCGGCCGGGATGGGCGTGGCACCAATGACGATCTCGCCCTTCGCGCGCTGGCTGATCTCGGCCTATGACTGGCGCACCGCCATGTTCGTCATCGGTATCGCGGCCTGGGCGCTGCTGGTGCCGGCCGCATTGCTGGTGCGACAGCCGCCCAAGCCTGCCGCGGACGACGCCGCCTCCGATCTTGCCGCCGACGATACCGGCATGTCGGTTCCACAGGCGCTGCGCTCGCCGCAATTCATCGTTCTGGCATTGACCTTCTTTGCCTGCTGCGCGGCGCATTCCGGGCCTATCTTCCACATGGTGAGCTATGCGATGCTGTGCGGCATAGCGCCGATGGCGGCGGTCAGCATTTACAGCATCGAGGGCCTGGCGGGGCTGGGCGGCAGGCTTTTATACGGCGTGCTTGCCGACCGGCTGGGGGTCAAGCCGGTGCTAATTACCGGTCTGGCGATACAGTCGGTGGTCATTGCAGCCTATCTTGCCGTCAGCGAGCTTGGTCAATTCTACACGCTCGCCGTCATCTTCGGCGCCACCTATGGCGGCGTGATGCCGCTCTATGCGGTGCTGGCGCGCGAATATTTCGGCCAGCGCATCCTCGGCACCGTGTTTGGTGCTGTTACCATGCTGTCCAGCATCGGCATGGCTTTCGGCCCGCTCGCCGGCGGCATGGTGTTCGACGCCTATGCCAGCTATTCCTGGCTGTTCATCGGCTCGGCCCTTGTCGGGCTCGGCGCGGTGGCGGTGGCGATCGCCTTTCCGCGGCTGCCGCGCAGGGAATTGCAACCGGCTTAGGGGTTGGCGAAGAACGCAAGGGGTCGAAAGTGGACATCAGCCATGTCAGCGTTCGACCCCAGGTGCGTTCATCGGCAACGATAGGAGCCTTATGGAGCACGTCGCAGGGACCCAAGTTCCCCCCTGATTGGCAATCAATCATGCTGCATTGCAGCGCATTCGCGTTCAACGCCGATTGCCGTCAGGCTGAGGTTCGAAAGCAAAATTGCCGAAAATCCACAAATTCAGCCGGTTTCGCTATTTTGCGCCACGCCTCACGCGACTATTTCAAGCGCGTTGACATATTGTGTTGCGACGCAGCATTTCTTTCCTATCCTCGCCTTGGGGCATTGGGCATTCGATAGCATGAACAACTGGCGTGAGGGTCCCAAAATGCAGCGGGCAAAGCGAGTCTTGGTGACCGGGGGCGCAGGTTTTCTGGGATCATTCTTATGCGAGCGATTGCTTGCTGAAGGCCACGAGATCGTATGCGTCGACAATTTCTTCACAGGAAGTCGGAAAAACGTCTCGCATTTGCTTGACCACAGATCCTTTGAGATCATTCGCCACGACGTGACATTTCCGCTCTACATAGAAGTTGACGAAATATACAACCTTGCTTGCCCAGCAAGCCCCGTTCACTACCAGTTCGATCCGGTCCAGACGACAAAGACCAATGTCCATGGAGCGATCAATATGCTGGGGCTCGCCAAGCGGGTTCGCGCAAAGATCCTTCAGGCGTCCACGTCTGAAGTCTATGGCGATCCCGAGGTTCACCCGCAGACCGAGGACTATTGGGGCAGGGTAAACCCGGTAGGGCCCCGTTCCTGCTACGACGAAGGCAAGCGGTGTGCCGAAACCCTGTTTTTCGACTATTGGCGGCAACACAGGCTGCGAATCAAGGTAGCGCGCATCTTCAACACTTACGGTCCGAGGATGCGTCCGGACGACGGCCGCGTCATTTCCAACTTCATCGTGCAGGCACTGCAAAACAAGCCGATAACTGTGTACGGCACCGGCGAGCAGACACGCTCATTCTGCTACGTCGACGACCTCATCGACGGTCTGGTTCGCCTGATGAACACGGCCGACGATGTGACCGGCCCAATCAATCTCGGCAACCCTGTCGAATTCACGATGCTCGAACTCGCCAAACTGATAACCGAGCTTACCGGAAGCCGATCCAAGATCAGGTTTTTACCTTTGCCCGTCGATGACCCAAGGCAGCGACAGCCCGATATCGGGTGTGCCTTGCGCGAGTTCAATTGGAAGCCAGGAATCGCATTGCGCGATGGTCTCGCCAAGACGATTGCCTATTTCGATGACTTGGTCTCATCGGGATATGCCCACTCCGCTGCAGCCGAATGAAAACAGTCTTGGTCACTGGCGGGGCGGGCTATATCGGCTCACACTGTTGCAAGGCGTTCGCCGGTGCCGGTTGGTCGGTCATTGCGTATGACAACCTCTCGCGCGGCTGGCGCGACGCGGTCAAATGGGGACCGCTTGTCGAGGGCGATGTTGGCGACGGTGCAGCAGTGGCAGCAGCGCTGCACCAATATCGGCCGGATGTGGTCGCGCATTTCGCCGCCTACGCCTATGTCGGCGAGTCCGTCGAGCGCCCGGAACTCTACTACCGAAACAACAGTTTTGGGACGCTGGTCTTGCTCGAGGAAATGCTGAAGGCCGGCGTCGACAAGCTGATCTTTTCGAGCACCTGCGCGTCTTACGGCGTTCCCGTTCGTTCTCCGATCGACGAAACGCATCCGCAGTCGCCCATCAATCCCTATGG
Organism: Mesorhizobium escarrei; assembly: GCF_935825525.1. Lineage (GTDB taxonomy): Bacteria > Pseudomonadota > Alphaproteobacteria > Rhizobiales > Rhizobiaceae > Mesorhizobium > Mesorhizobium escarrei. The sequence goes on along the minus strand of NZ_CAKXZT010000135.1, from coordinate 4,937 downwards.
GTGGTCGAAATTCATCATAGAACGAATGGTGGACAATCTTTCCGATGCCCATGGCCTCAACGCGGTTGTTCTGCGGTATTTCAACGCGGGCGGATGTGATCCCGACGGCGATGTCGGTGAGCGGCATGAACCGGAAACGCATGTCATTCCGCTCGCTGTCGACGCGGCGATCAGGTCGGGCCGGGTTTTTACCATCAATGGCACCGACTTCGACACAAGAGACGGAACCGCGGTGCGGGACTATGTCCACGTCACCGATCTCGCCCGCGCTCACGTTCTGGCAGGGGAGAAGCTTCTACACGATCCGGGAGTCCATGTTTACAATCTCGGCACCGGAACCGGAACGACGGTGAACGAGTTGGTCGATGCGGTGAGCCGGGCGTCGGGAACGCGCCTCCCCGTGGCCTACGGTCCGCGCAGGGCAGGCGACCCGCCTGCGCTTGTGGCCGCGGCCGGCAAGGCGGCCCGGGAACTCGGCTGGATGCCTGAGCAATCCGGAATCGACCGGATCGTCGAAACGGCGCTGGCCTGGTATCGCCGCCGGTTGTGAGGACATGCCACCGCCCCCCGTCAACTGAAGAAACGGCCAACTGAAGAAACCGCAGGAGGTTACCGGCCCTTACTCTGATCGTCAGTGGCAGATACAATTTCTTGCTGGTGCTGTTGATATTGAGGAACAACGAGGGAGGCGGGCCCCTGCCTCCTCACTCTGCCGTTCTCGATCCAAATGACATTTGCGGCATCACGCGCCGTTTCGATGCGGTGCGTGATCAACAAAATTGTCCGGTTGCCAAGCTGTCGACCAATCGCACGCCGCACCTGGTCCTCAAGCGCGGTATCAAGTGCGTTCATCGCCTCATCCAAGATCAGGAAGTCCGGATCGCGCAAAACAGCTCGTGCGAGGCCGATGCGCTGCCGCTGGCCGCCCGAAAATCGCAGCCCCTCCTGCCCGATCCAGGTGTCATAGCGCTCCGGGAGGCCCTCGACGAATTCAGCGACGCCGGCACTGCGGGCGGCGGCAATGATCTCGTCTTCGGTCGCATCGGCTTTGGCCATTCGGATGTTGTTTGTCACCGTGCCCTCGACGAGATCGACGTCCTGACCCGTTACGGCGATCCTGGACAGCCAATCGTCCCGCTTGACGTCTTCCAGCCGGGTACCGTCAATCTTTATGTCGCCGGAGGTCGGCTCATATAGCCGCAGGAGGAGGTTCACGATCGTAGTCTTGCCTGCGCCACTTGCGCCAATCAGCGCCGTGGTTACTCCGGCTGGAATCTCAAACGACAGGTCATTGAGCACCAGCGCGTCTGGATCATATCCAAAGCTTACGTGCTCAAAGACGATGCTCGCGTCCAGATTGCTGAGCGCGACAATACCCTGCGATGGATATTCCTTGTCCTCGGACTGGATCATCTCCAAGACCGAGCGCAGTTGCGGCTGCATCTGCGCCAGCAACAGCAGGTTGCTTTCGAACTCCTGCGTATGCGGCTGTAACCGATACAGCAGTGCGACAGCGGCCAGCGTCACCTCGAAGCTGATGTGCCACCACCCGGAAACCAGGACGATAGAGCCCAACATTCCCAGATAGCCGATCTCGGTGGTCGGACCGATCCATGACGAAAGGCGGATAAGGGACAACGAGGCGTTGCGTGCGGCCGCCGACGATTGCACGAAACGGCGCTGATGAAGCGCCTCCTGTCCATAGGCGCGGATAGTGCGCAATGCCTGGAGCGTCATGAGCATGTGCTCGCCTAGCGATTGATGGATCTTCTTCACCTGACGCCCCAGATCACGAGCGGGCCGCGAAAATATGCGCAAGATTGCCGAAATTGCGATTGAGCCGACAGCCGCGATCAGCAAGATCTTCCACGAGATCGTGAGCAGAAAGACGGCGAACACGAAGATCGAGCAACTGTTTATGATAAGGCGGGTGACCGCCCCATAGGCTTGCGCAACCAACCATGATTCGGTCCCGAGCACTTCCATGAGCTGCGATTGCTCGCGCTGCTGGACGAATCCGAAGGCGACTCTGAGATATTGCTCGTGGACTAGATTGCGCGTGCGCTCGCTGATCCGCTCGCCGATGCTGGAGCTTATCAAGGAGTATACCAGCGCCAGTGCTCCACGCGCGAGAATGAGCAGGAGGATCGCCACCGCGAGCCGGGTAGGGCTACCCAACGAGGCAATTGCCTCGCCCAGCGCTCGACCCTGAAAGCCATCTCCTGTTTCCCGGTTGGACACCAGATACAGAAACAGCAGGATCAGCGTGATGCCCAGGGTTTCGGCCACGGACGACAGAAAGCCGAGCGCGAGCAATGCTGGCGTCGCCCAGCGCGGCTTGCCAACGATGCGCAGCAGGTGCGACAGATCGCGCAACGAAGCACGGACTGCACCGCGTCGTATGACGCCACCGGCTTCGCTCATTTCAGCTCCCCCGCGGGAAAGCGCGCCGTCACCTGCGGGGGGGCCGGCCGGCGACCACGCACCAGCCTCGTAACGACGCGCTTGGCCCACTGCGCGCCGACCCGAGGCAAATCGACGGCGATTATCCGCATGGCGATAGCGGGATGATGGCGAAGCAGCAGCGACATGATCGGAAGGACATAGCGTGGTTGCCTCTGGTGCAACGTCCGCTCAAGGAGCCACGCCGAATAGAAATGCAGGCCCTCACACAACGTCGGTGCCGCACCCGGGTGGCGGCCGAGCATCTCGTCCACCACAAGCATCCAGGATCGCAGCATGCGGCTCATGTCGCTCGACATGTTTCCCGGCAAATGGCGATACCCGATCAGCGGCTCCTCGACGACTTCGAAGTGGTACCTTTCGGCGACACGACAATAAAACAGGATATCTTCGCAACCCTGCGCGCCTGCCTCGCGCAGCCGACTCTCGAACCCATCGGCGTCGATCAATGCCTGCCGGCGGACCAGGGCGGCGCTGCCGTTGCCGACGAAATTACCGTGGAAGAGGCGCTCAAGCACATCGCCCCGCCAGTTTGGCCGGTGCTGACGATCAATTATCATGCTCTGTGCATCGATCACCAAATACCAGCAGTAGACGAGTCCTACTTTCTCGTCTGTCCGATCGATCACAGCCAGCTGACGCTCGATCTTGGTCGGCGCCCAGAGATCGTCGGCATCGACGAATGCGATCAGGTTGGATCGCGCCGCTCGCCAGCCGGTATTGCGGGCGGCGGCCACACCGGCGTTTGCCTGCTCGATCAGCCGCACCCGCGTGTCGATCTCCGCGTGACATCGGGCGATCGCGGCAGTCTGGTCGCGGGAGCCATCGTCAACAACTATAATCTCGAGCGCACGATAGGACTGTGAGCGCACGCTGCGGAGCGTCTCGTCGATTGTATCTTGCGCATTGTGAGCGGGAATAACGACACTGACAAGTTCACCGTTCATTCGAGCACGGCCTCGACACCGGCAACAAAGTCATCGAGTGAGCGATCCCCGCGAACCTCGATGCGCGGAAGGTCGATGGAATCGCAATCGAGGTCCGCCGGTCCGTGTCTGCCGCCGAAGCCGATCCGATAGCCGCACTCCTTGGCCAGCCGGCCAAGCCGTCGGTC
>NZ_CAKXZT010000135.1:0-1350 GCF_935825525.1 Mesorhizobium escarrei | reverse complement strand
ATCGCGTGAAAGCCATTGGCGCGCAGCCATGCCATCTGGCTGTGGAATGCGGCGGGCGTGAGCCGAAAACGGGCGAGCGCGGCCGGACCATCATCGGAGACGCTGTGATACATGAGGACAGGGATACGCTGCCGCCGCTCGCTGCGTGCGACGTCGCGGCGCAAGGCCCGCGCCCCGCCCCAGACGATGTTTCGCGCGACCTCCATGTCGATGGGTGCGCGGATTGGGGCGTAATCGATTGTCGGTTCCGTCGTTTCATGTCCAGGTGAGAGGCGGCGGAAGCGGTCTATGCGATAGAGCTCCGTCTGGATCGATCGCTCGAGGACGAGGCCTTCGGTCGCTGCCAGCGTCTCTGAGATCAGCTGGGCACCGAATTGGTTGTCCCAATCGAAGCCGGTGCTTTCAACATTGTCACGTAAGACGAATGCGTGTGCGTTGATGAAACTGCCGCCAGGCGCCAACGCCTCGACGATTTTTTTGGCGAAGCGCCGCAACTCGGCGAGATCGTCCAAGAAATAGAGCACTTCCGAACAGACGATCAGGTCCATCTCACCCGGCAGCGTGTCCGCGCAGAAATCCAGTACGCCGAACTCAACATTCGGTCTGTCCCTGCAGCGCGCTCGCGCGCGCTCGACGGCTACGGCGGAGATGTCGGTTGCGGTCAAATGGTCCACCCGTGGTGCCAGCTGCCGCGTGAAGTGACCCTCAGCACAGGCCAGCTCAAGCGCCCGTCCTATGCGACCGGCCGGCAGAATTTCGAGCTGCCGCTCGTATTTTTCCTGCTCATAGGGCGAACCGTAGTTCCAGGGATCCTCGGTCTCGAAATAGCGATTCCAGAACGACGTGCGATCATTGTAGCGCCCGGCCGGTGCTCGGCGCGGCAGAGCAAGAGCCTCTGTCGCTTCGGCGCTCGATCCCACCAACCCCTGCGCTTCCGCTGCCAACTGCGCGAGTTTGCCGTAGTGGCTGTCCCGATCAGACCGGCGTCCCGCGATGGGCAGCAATGCCTCTGCTGCAAACATGCTTGCCCTGTTGGCTGCGGCGCCGTGTTGGAGGGCTGGTGCCAGCGATCGGCTCGCAAGCCGCGCGGCACGCGTCATGAACCGGGACGCCATGCGCCTATAGCCGGATAGATTGCGTGTAAGCTCCTCTGGGGGCACGCAATCCCGGATCAATTCGATCCAATGACGCTTTGTCACTCTCCCGAGTACGCCGAACTGCACGAGAGCCCTGATCTGGCCATCCATCATCAGGTAGGCATAGATTTGATCGGTTCCTTCCGGCAGCTCGATCGAGGCCGGATTTCGAGCATCGACGCGAATTCCGAGTGTCCGCGCCAGCCTGCGCGGC
>NZ_CAKXZT010000134.1:71943-72160 GCF_935825525.1 Mesorhizobium escarrei | reverse complement strand
CGCGGGCGACGTTGGTGCGCTAGTGGGGCTGTTGCACAAGGATATCGTCCTAACCATGCCGCCGTGGCGCCGCACATTCACCGGCCGCGACGAAGTGGAGCGCTTCATGACTGGCGCCTGGCCGCGTTATGAACGCTTCCGGGCCGTGGCTGTCGTTGCCAACGGGCAGCCGGCGGCGGCCGTCTAGGCCCGCCGCGACGACTGGCCGTATCCGCCC
>NZ_CAKXZT010000134.1:39020-71933 GCF_935825525.1 Mesorhizobium escarrei | reverse complement strand
TGTGCGGCGCAGACAGGTTTGATGTCGCGCTCGACGCCTACATCGGTCGGTCCAGGGTCCGTCCTGTTGCGGCGGCTCGGCTAGCACGCCGCCTGTTGTGATTTCCATCCAAGGCCATCACCGACAAACCTTCGATTGCCGTTCTGCCATTCACGAACATGAGCAGCGATCCCGAGCAGGAGTACTTCGCTGACGGTCTGGCGGAAGACCTGATCACTGACTTGTCGAAAGTGCCTGGCCTGTTGTTGATCGCACGCAACTCCACATTCGCTTACAAGGGGAGGTCCGTCGATGTCCGCTCCGTCGCCAGGGACCTGAGGGTGCGATATGTGCTTGAAGCGTTCGCATGGAAAATTTGCTTCCGTCGAAGTCGCCGTCCAGGGCGGGCTTGCGGTTCCGATGGTGCTCAGCCGTTCGCTTTCTTCGCGAACCGGGCGAGTTCTCGGTTGAAGCGCTCTGGCTCTTCAAGAAACGAAGCGTGGCCGACGCCCTCATACCAAGAGGCTTCGGCTGTCTTGCAGTGTTCCCTGATCAAGTCGGCCATGGCCGGCAGCACGGCGGTGTCGGACCGCCCATGGGTGACAAGGACGGGAACCTCGATGCGTTCCAGGATCGGGGTAAAGTCGAGTTCGCGCTGTATCAGGAAGCTGCGCACCTGCGGGTGCACAACCATGTTGAAGGCCAGCGCCACTTCGAAGTCGTCCGCCGAAATCGGCTTGACGACCAACGCGCGTAGGAACTTGCGTATCGCCGCAATGTTGGTCGGCAGATCCGCCTCGCACGCAGCGGGCGCGTTCTCCAGGAAGGCCGGACCGAAATAGGGGAAGGCATCCTCACCAAAGACCACGGCCGCGCCGACGAAATTGATGCCGGCGATCTTGCTCTGACCGTGCTTGCGGACATAGTCCAATGTAACGAAACCGCCGTAGGACCAGCCGACGATAATGGGCCTGTCGAGTCCAAGCTGGTCGATGATCGCGGCGACATCGTCGGCCCATTTGTCGCCATCGCTGTACTGCTCAGCTTGCAGCGGCGCGTCCGACATGCCATGGCCGCGCAAGTCGAGCGTCACGAGGCGGAATTCATCCGCGAGCGGGCTTTCGTACTGGCTTCTCCAGCACAGGTGATTTTGCGACCAGCCGTGAATGAACAGGATCGGTGGAGCGTCGTCTTTGCCCCATTCGCGAACATGCAATCGCGATCCTGCACCGCCAGTCACATTGTGCACCTGCATGGTCATGCCTCCTGCTACGTGTGGTTACTGTTTTAGAAATCCGCTGCGGCCACCGTATCGCGGCCGCTGCAGAGACATGATCGGCCGGCTGCGTAAGAAGTACTGTAAGAAAAGCCGTCTAAAATGCGCGGACAACGTGGAAACGCTGCACGGTTCAAGCGATGGTGGTCAAAGCCGTGCGCACCTGCCAGCGCTATCGCTGGACCGTTTCAGCCACAAAGCGCCCCACCTCGCGAATGAATGTCTCAAAGGCGGGTTCGTTGCCCAGAAGTATGTGGTTGGCGCTATCGAGATCAACGAACCGAGCACCCGGAATGCCTGTTGCGAACTCGCGGCCAGACCCGAACGGAACAGCGGCATCACGCCGGGCATGGAGGACAAGGGTGGGCACCGCCACTTGGGAAAGCAGATCGGAGACATCCATTTCGCCGAAGGCCTCATGCAGGCGGCACGCATTGTCGGGCGAGACAGTAATACGTTGAAGCTCATCGAACCAGCCCATCTGCTCCTGGCTCGCGCCCGGTATGAACATCGTCGTGAAGAGATGCCGAAACACCGGGTTGCTATTGCCCCATCCTTCCCGGATCAGGGTCGTCATGGCTTCGTGCGTGGCGACGTCATGAGGACTACGCTTTCGCCAGCCCTGCACGAAACCGCCATAGAGAATGAGACCCGAGAGCCGCTCCGGATGGCGTACAGCATAGGCCACCGAGACGGCACAGCTTTGCGAGACGCCCAGGAGTGTGAACCGCTCAAGCCCGGCCGCATCAACGACGCTCTCCAGGTCGGTGACCATTGCTGCGAACGAGAAATCCGCAACGTCCCAATCTGACAGGCCATTGCCGCGTTCATCATAGCGGATGAGCATCATTTCTTCGGAAAGTGCATCGATCCAGTGTCGCCAGACCGGACTCTCCCAATCGTACTGCAGATGCGACATCCAATGGGCGGCGCGCACGATCGCCGGCCCTCGGCCGCACAACGCATAGGCCACGCGCACCCGGTCAGAAGCTCGGCAAAAACGGATCGCCTGTGATCGCGCCTGCGGGGTTCCGACAGTCGGACCGGCTTTCGGCTCCGCGCTTGCGTCTGCTAGCTCGGATCCCGGCTGCCCGGCACGATTTGCCGTCGCTGACGCGTTCCCGCGAGCCACATCCCGGCTGCTTCCGGAAACCGACGCATCGGGTGCCTCCGATCTTAAATCGATGCTGGCTGCGTCCCCTCTCAGGCTCTCGATAGCGTGGGCGTAAAAGCGTGCGCGCTCAGGGTATTCCCAGAGTCTGCTAACCAATCGGCGCAGGATCTCGATCCGCGAGCGAAGCACCAAATCCCGATGGTACAGCCGCCATGCCTCGAATGTCGGGCACCGCGGCAGCCGAAGGCCTTCAAGAAATTCGCCGCGAAATGCTGCCGCGAGCGACTCCAGTACCTCCACATCCAGGGTGTCCAGATCACCGGGGCGAAGGGACGCAACGTTCGTGAAATCCAGGTCGATCGCTTGGGGGATGAGGAGAACAGAATGGTGGTCAGCAGTCAGCCGATCCACATCGTGCGTGTTTGTGATCTGTCTGATTTTATAGAGGCTCCATCGTAGGGAGGCCCGCGGGTCGTCTGGAACCTCCCAGAACAACTTGCAAAGATGCTCGCGCCGTTGGGGCCTTCCGACGACGGCCAAATAGCCGAGAAGGGCGCGCGTCTTCTTCGATTGGGGCAACGGCAGAAGCTGCCCGTCCCGCCTGACGTTGAGTTCCCCCAGAACCTCGATCTGTAACTGGCCGACCATAACGCTCCGGATCAGTAGTCGCGTTCATCGGCAGCCTAGCAGTAAAGTGACCGCGATCAAATCGGCCTGCTGCGGAGGCTTCCGGGCCGGGTTAGCGGCTGTGCCAGACCCTGTCCCAGAGAACCCCGGTATGACGAGCCCGAGGCCTGCAAGGCGTCGTTCCAGAATCGTCGAACTTCACACGCATGAAACGGGACTCGTAAGACCGCGATTTCAATCCGCTGGACTTATATTAGGTTTCACGCATGAACGATTAGGAGTAATGTCTTCTTCGGCGCGTTCTAGATCCTAGGGCAGCGACCAACTTCAAAGAGTAGGAGCTGACAGTTGCGACGCGCCAGCAAACCTGACGCTCGGGAAGGAGGAAGCAATGCGCATTCATTCAAGCCGTGTGTTTTTGGCAGCTATTGCCGTTGCTTGGGCATCCGCCACGCCTGCGGCCGATATGAGCGATGAGCAGCTGATTGAGAATGCGATTTCGGCAGCACCGGAGGCTGTCGGCAAAAACGCTGCCGTCGTGAATTGGGAGATGAAGACGTTGAGGAAGGGCACCAACGGTTTCACTTGCATCCCGGACGACCCAGGCACTCCCACCGACGACCCAATGTGCACGGATGAGAACGGGATGGCGTGGATGCACGCGATCATGTCCAAGAAGGAGCCGCCAGCAGGAAAGGTTGCCTTCGCCTATATGCTAAAGGGAGGCGATGCGGCCAGCAATACCGACCCCTTTGCAACCAAGCCGCCGGAAGGGGCCGAATGGGTGCATGACGGTCCCCACGTGATGGTCATGAACGCACCGGACATGATGGCCTTGTATCCCCACGAGCCGAATCCGACACAGCCATATGTCATGTTCCCCGACACGCCCTACGCGCACCTGATGATTCCGGTGAAGTAGTCCAAGTAAGACCTGCCGCTAGCGCAGCGGCAGATCACCATCGTGGACGGGAGGTTTTGATTGTTCAAGCTCGCGGCCATGACGTCAGCAGCCGTGCTTATTGCGGGTGCTGCGCTGGCGCACATAGAGGCGACGGGTATCATCGCCAATGACAGCGATGAAGAACATGGGCCGTGAGCTGAAGGCCATCGGAGAAATGCTCGTGGGAAAGGCGCCGTTCGATACGGCGGCCGTAGTTCAGCACGCCGATGCGCTCCACGAAAATTGCCACCGAACCACAACCCTATTCCCGCCCGGCAGCATCGATCACCACAGCAAGGCCTTGCCGGCAATTTGGGAAAAGCCCGAGGCATTCCAAGAGGCAATGCAGAAGCTGCACAACGCCACCGAGACTTTTGCTGCGACAGCGCCCCTTGGTGATAGAGCCGCGCTCGCGGCTTCTTTCGAACAGACCAGGAAGATCTGCAACGGCTGCCACGAGACGTTTCGGTCGCCCGACAATTGACTCAGAGTTGCAGCGCAAAGCGCATTTACGCGAAACCCGCGCCTCTGGCGGACAACGCGGGCAATCGGCCAATCTCGGTCGGAGAGGGACCAAAGTGGAGAGGTTTTTAGCAGGCCCGATGGCCGCGATGCTGGTAGCGTCGGCAGGACAATATTGGCCCGAAGACAGCCTACCCTACAAGCCGATCACCGAAGAAGCTCTGAGAACGGCCAGTGCCCGGCTGTATTCCGACATTCTGAGGCAACAATGCATGCAAGGACGGCGGTATTCGCAAAGCCAAATTGAGAACGGCTTCAAAAGGCACTTCGAGGAAACGAGACTGACGATTGTCGAGGAAGGCTATACCATCGTTCCGAATACGACAGAGGACAACTCGCTGTGGACTCTTTCTGAGTTGGGATTTGACGTCCAAAGGCGGTTTGATCTCCCATCCCAATTCGGCTGTTTTCGCGCATACTGGCTTGATGGCACTCCGAACTGGTAAATTTGACAGGCACGCCTGAACAACCAGAAACTCGGACTCCGACAGCGGCACGATTTAGCTGGCCAAGAAAAGGATCGTGGCCGAGCGACTTCACTTTGCCGTCGTCGAATTTCTCCAAGCCGGCGAGGGAGATGACGCGCCAACATTTGCGGTCGAACGTTCGCAGTGATGAGGCGCGTTAGCGCTCAACCTTACGCACTGTGGCGCGGCGTAGGATCTCGTCCCGGATTTGGGGCGGGAAGATGCCTAGATCCTCTTCCGTGATCTCGTTGGCGATCAGGAGCTTGACGTTCTCCTCGATCTCTTCCAGCTCTCGGTCGTAGAACGGGCTGGTGTTGCGCGGATCGGACCAGAGTGGGCGAGGAGCGTCGTCGTACTTGAATGCTGTCTCGATGATCACCTTATAGTGGTTCGGCTGATGCAGCGGGGGTTGCTGAAAGGGCAGCAGGCCCGCACTTGGATGCGTTCGTCCTCGACATTGAGGAGGACACGGGCCGGGTTGCCGATTGGCGCACGCATGTAGGGCCGGTTACGGCGCATTGTTCCGTCCCAAACCAGACATTGGCCGTCGTGGTGGGATAGCCGGAGGATCGCGCGGGTCTTGTTTCTGTCTTGGCATCGTTTTGTTATACGAAGGGTCACCCCAACTCGTTCCTATATTTAAGTATTGCACTATAGGTACAAACTTTCGTAATCAGAGTTGAAATGGAAAAATTATTGTATAACCTACCCTTTCTCCCCCTATAGGGACTTAGAGAAAGAAAAGAGAGTTCTTAATACAGGCCGAAAAGCCTTGCCCGCGTCCTTCCCCTCCCTGGGGCGCGGGCAACTTCAGATGGACTCTCTCCCTGATTGGAGTAGTCACGTCATGCCGTCGACCTCGATATACAAAACGGAATACGATTCGGAGCGCAAAGTCCTCTCGGTGTGATTCATGGCCAGCGGTAAATGCTACCAGTTTGAGGACGCGCCGCCGGAGACCTTCGCCGAATTTCGAGCGCCTTCGCCAAGGGCCGCTTCTTCAATGACCACATCCGCAATCACTTCCGCTACCGTCTGGTTGGCCCCGCGGTCGACTGAGCAGCATCAGCGGGCGATCTCTTTTTCGGCAGGGATGCGGCTCTTTCGTCGCGGCCCTCCGGCCAGCGCTTTGCGAGGGCAAGGTCGGACATCGGAACGAAAGGCGGATTCGCGAATTCTATTGCCAGATAATCGGAATCGTCGCCCATGAGGCTCGCGACCCTCCACCTTGAAACTGCGAGATACGGCGACGTATATCGCGCCGCAAGGCTCGCGCGGCTGAGGCAACAAATGATCCGGCACATCAAGCGCACTGACGCCTCGGCTCAAAAAGTCGAGCAAGCGCTGGCTAGTTTGGCCGAAGCTAACGCACCCATCGACCGGCTCGCGCGGCTTCAGTAGGCCGCGCTCATGCGCACCTCCGCATCGGCACGATGTGCGGCGGGTTGTTGTCCGGTTGCTGCATTGCGGCGTTCTCTCCACATCCGTTTCGCGATGCCTGTCCTTACCCCCCGTGGGGCGCGGGCTTCATTCGTCCATGGTGGCTAAGACCAGAACGGCCCGAAGACGAACACGGCCATCAGCGCAACAAAAAGCAAAGCGGCGATCACGGCGCCCCACATGAGGACCCTTCCGGTTCCGCGTTTCTCTTCCTCGCGAGATAAGTCTTTCAACATCGCGCGAATCCTTTTGTTAAGTTCGACGACAGAAACGTGTTCTTGCCGAGGCTGGTTCCCTAATGCGATCCCTCCTACCAACCCGCGGCAAAGGTCCGGCTCGCCGTCACAACCTTGCAGGATTTCGATGGCCTCTCGCTCGCTCTCATAGGGGCCGACGGCGTAGCGATCGAAAAATATTCGCCAATCCAGGCCGCAATGGGACCAGATGAGGCAAGTCATGTCGAATGATGTTGTGGCCGAGCAGATGCTCGGCCGCGGCTGCCTCTGCTCCCAGACGGTCAAGGGCCGCATCGATCGCGTTTCTTTGCGAGGATTGGGGGACGAGCGTCATCGCGCACCGCCGCAAAAGCGAAGATGGTGGCGGTTGCAGGATCCAGTGCCAGCCCAAGCGCGCCATAGTTTCCGACAGTAGCAGCTTTTGGGCAACGACAGCAGAGCGACTACTGACCGACTTGAGGCGCATTGCCGCCGGCGACCAGGCGCGTCAGCTGAGGCTCGATCCATTTCGGCGGATGCGTTTTATTCGGCTTTGTGGGATTCACCGTCTTCCGCGCCAATTGAGATAAAGCGTCGTCATGCGGGCCAGACTACCACATGATGACGGTATATCCGCTGCAGCTTCTATCGGAAATCGCCGGTCTTCACCTTGATGCTGTCGATATGCTCGTAGGGATCTTATCCCGAGCCGGCGACTATGCCGATTAAGCTGCCTAAGCCACGGGACTTTCGATAAGAACGGCCTCGCTCGCCCAGCATAGTATTCTGCCCTCCTTGCAACAACGCAAAGGAGGGCCAAAATGACCAGCACCATTAATGTCTAAAGCCGCCAGCTATTGCAACGATTTGGTGGGTGGATCTTTCGAGACAATGTCGATGCTTACACTCAGGTAACGCTTTCGCACCTGCGATATGAAATTTGTGCATTGCAATATCTGCGGCGATCGATATGATCCTGTTGTCGGCCATCTACTCCTCCCAGATGCGATGCCGTCGCTGAATGCGGTGCACCTCCTTCCCGCGCTGCATTTCAAATCGAGCCCACTGCCACCTCCTCCCGGCAGTGGGCTTTTTCCTTGTATGAGCGGCAATTTGGCCCTGGGCCAACGTATTGGCTTCTAGGCGAGGCGAATGCTCCGGACTTCCAGGCCTTTCTTGCCCTGCCCGCATTCGACAAACACCTTCTGTCCTTCCATCAGCACGCTGAGCCCTGAGCGGGTTAGCGCGGTGACATGGACGAAGACGTCCTTCTCACCGTTATCAGGTGCAATGAAGCCGAAGCCTTTTTCGGGATTGTACCATTTGACCGTGCCCTGGCTCTTCAGCTGCGCACCCGTATCAGCGGTGGACTTTCCAGCGCGGCGCGTATCTGCCGGCGTTTTCGCGATCTGATCGCTGATCTCCAGCACTTGCACGACCTGATGACCTCTTGGACTTTCTTCAACCGCGACCCTGAGACGTGTCCCCTCGGAAACAGCGCGGTTTCCGGCAGCCTCTAACACTCGGATGTGCAGATTAGCCTCCGTGCCGTCCGACAGTTTGACGAAGCCAAAACCCTTGCTGGCATTGAACCACAATATCTCGGCGTCGGCAGGGTCTGCGGTCCCAATCGCGGGCCGCTGAAAGTAGCTTGGTTCGGAAGCCCGTTCCGAAAAGGAAACCGAGTCATCGTCATACCGACGCCTACGTGGCTCGCGTTGGTCTCTATACTTGCCCATGATCGTCTCGACTGACATGGCGCGTGCACTGCGCTAGCTGTTCAGGATAATCTCTATCGGGCGACGCGTTTGTGTCAAATAGCCTGCGGCTGAAAAAAGATGCCAACAATGCCTATATTGGCGATGAACCCAAATTCAGGAGGTCAGAGACCATGACGACCGAACGCGCTGTTCTTGCAGGCGGCTGCTTCTGGGGTATGCAGGATCTGATCCGCCGCTACCCCGGTGTGATTTCCACCCGCGTCGGCTACACCGGCGGTGAGGTGCCTAACGCTACTTATCGCAATCATGGCAGCCACGCCGAGGCGATCGAGATCGTGTTCGATCCAGACACGATCAGCTATCGCGATCTGCTGGAATTCTTCTTCCAGATCCATGATCCAACGACGCGCAACCGCCAGGGCAACGATGTCGGCGCGAGCTACCGCTCGGCGATCTTCTATACAGACGACAAGCAAAAGCGCGTTGCGGAAGACACCATCGCCGATGTCGAAGCATCCGGGCTTTGGCCCGGTAAGGTCGTGACCGAGGTGGTGCCGGTCAGCGATTTCTGGGAGGCCGAGCCGGAGCACCAGGATTATCTCGAGCGCTATCCCGACGGCTACACCTGTCATTTCCCGCGACCGAACTGGAAGCTTCCGAAGCGAGGGGAAATTCGCCGCGCGGGGTAGCCCGCCGCACTTTACAACTCCTTCTCGGCCAGCGGAGGCGCGGCGTCCCCCGATTTCCTTCTGAAGCGGTCCGTCGGCCACATCGGAAGGAAGAGCGATACGACCCTTGGCATCGCAAGCCTCCACTGTAAAATCTGCACTCTCTCCGGCCCGGCATCGGATCAGCTCAACGTGCCAGCGCGCCCCGTCCAATCCCCTGAGCAGGCAATGGCGTCGACGGCAGGACCGATATCCGCCAGCGTGTCTCTGCGGCTGTCGGTTGCCCGAAATCGGTGGCTCCATCTGACGGCGCCAGCGGCGAATAGCGATGCCGATGGCGCCGGAGCTTTCTGCGGCGAGTTGCAGAGGCGCGCGATGCGTTCTCGAAGCTCGGAAATGGCAGCAGGGGGCGCCGATACACTCATTCGACCCTTGAAACGCGGAAAGCCTCTGGTTCTATGTTTGTTCTCTCCCTGACAGAGAGTCAACCGGACTCCGAAGGAGAGAGGAGAACGCATGGGAAGGAAGACCGCGCTGCGGCCGTCGAAAGGGCCGATGGAGACGGATAGATGACCATCATGATTCATGTCGCGGGAGCCCAGCCGGAGGACATCATCCGCGGTCTGTTTGCCGCCCAGGCGGGTGTTCGACAGGGCTGGCGTCACACCCGATCAGGGGCGACGGCGCGCTTTGTCGGGGTACGCCGCGTGAGTAAGTGGATAGGCCTCCGAGAGCTTCATCTCTATCAATGCCCCTTGTCTGCGACGACCAAGAGACGTCTACAATCACACTCCTGCCCGTGCCACAGGAGCAGCTGGCCCTATGGAGCCAGGCTGACCCCATAGCGCTCGGCGATCCGCCAGAACCAATCTTGATCGAGATCGACCTCGCGTGCCGACTCTGCGACAGCATCCGCCGATCGGTCGAACAGTGCATAGAAGAGTTCAGCATCATCATGCCGGGCATGGTAGGCGATGCCATCAGCGCTAATAGGGTGACGGGCCAGCGCGATCGACCACGCCTGCGGGACATCGTAAGGCAACCCCCCGTGTGCCACCTCGGCGGTTGCCCCCACTCGGGCAAGACCGGGTCCGGCAAGCCGGATCAACTTCAAATCTCGGCCGATGAGCAGGCGGACATACGCCTTCCGCTTGAGTAAATCTGCATCGATGAGGGTGCGCCCAGGCGTTCTCAGGAACGTCTCGGCGACGCCCCATTGGTCTCCTTAGCCGCGTAGAGAACGCCATAGGAGGCGTCGGGGGCGTTGAACCGCCCTTCGGTCGACCTGTCGAAGAAGATCGGCTCCCATTTGGCCGTGTAGAAGCGGTGAACCTCCTTCCCTGCCAGTAGCTTCACCAGCTCGGGCAGTCGCCTGTCCAGGTCTGCGGGAGGAAGTGGCCCGCTCACGCCCCCTGCTCACCGTGCCGCCTCGCGGCTTCAAGCACGAGATCAAGTTGGCGGGATCTGAGCAGCTCGATGGGCTTGCGATTGCCCAGCCTGACATCCGGCTGGGAAAGGAAGTTGAGCACCGTCCAGGAATTGCGGGTTTGCAGAGCCTCACGAACGGCCTTCAGACCGGGCACGACCGTGCCGTCCCGGTTGAACTGAAGCGTCGGATAACTGCGACGGTTGCTCGGGCCGGGAACGGCGAGCAAGGAACCGTCCTGCACGCGCTTGTCGATGGCCTGCCGGGAGACGCCGCGCATCAGGGTACGGACCTCTTCGAGGTCATATGCGCCGCCGGCGTCGCGCAGATCCTGCTGTGCAATACGGACACCTTCAAGCATCGCGCGGCTGCGCGCATCGGGCTCGAATGCAGAGTTGTCCACTAATGGCTTGCGCTCCACCCGGGTGAGACGCGGGGCTCGTTCGATGACCTCGGTCACGCGAGCCACGCGACCGCGCACCGACTTCCTGATCGCACTGACAGACTCCGGTTTTTCGGATACGATCGCCACATGTGCGCCGGCCGGCAGCTTGAACCCGGTCAGCGCCTTGATCGGGTCGCCCTTCATCGTGAACATTGTCAGCACGCCCGTGCCCCGCGGCTTCGCGGTGACGGCCGGTGCCTTGGCTTGCGCTTTGTCTGCCATGCGTTCTGTCTCCTGGTAAGAAGGATATGGTGTCGAAAGCAATTTTGTCAACTAGAGCAACCCCGACAAACAGGCATATCGCCCAATGACGGTAACGCCACGAGGTCCAGCATCTCGTCCGGAAGATGCAACATCTGACGCAGCTAGTCGGCAGAGCTTGCCCGTTTCCGCTCGCGGCAGGCGGCCGCCTTTCTTGCCACCCGCAGTTCGTCCAGCGTCGGTTGCCACCAGATCCGGCGCTCGATCGCCGCTCCGGGTCTCAACGGCCAGGTTTTGACGAGCTCGTCCAGCGTAGGCGGGCGCCAACGCCCCCAGACATAGTCGCTTGCGACCGGAACGTCGCTGTAGGAGCTGCGCAGGGTTGCTGGATTGACCGGCTCGCCGTCGCAGTCCACGAAGACCACAATTCCATACTCAGAAGTCATGACAGGCCGACCGAAAGGCGGCAGGTTCTCGGGGTCGAGCGGGTAGCGCCGCCGGCGACGTTCTGCGGCGCGGGCTCGAGCGGCCCGCTCTTTGTCGGACCCTCGGTTCTCGATGCGGCGCTTCTTGCGCTCTTCGGGCTCGTTGCGCTTCGCCGCCTCTTCGATCTGGCTCCACAGCCGGCGCAATTGCTCATAGGACCGGTACGGCACCGTCCAGACGCGACGGTCGACATCCCAGGACGCAAAGGGAACCTCGCGCATCCGCTCGATGATCGTTCGGGAGTAGGGAGTGACCACCTCCATCCGATCTTCACGAAGCCGCAAATACTTCGAGACGATCGGATCAAAGGCGTAGGCATCTCGCCCTTTTCGGTCTGCATATATGTCCGCCTGAGGCGACTCTTGCGCAAGCCACCGATCAAAGCGCTTGGCCGCGGTCTTTCCGGGGACAAACCAAGCCTTCAGGTCATCACTCCAGCGCGCCTTCGGAAAGGCCGTTCGGAACCGCTCGACGGTCATGCGGTCATACGGAAAGGACGCCGTCGCGCCCGGATGCAGGTCGCCGCTCGTGTCGTCCTTGTTGCCGTTCTTCATCACCATTGCGCCGTCACCGGCGATCGCTTCGTTGAACAACGCTTTGCTTGGGCAACGGTTCTCTCGGTCGCCAGTATCAGTCCGCGAGGGTCTGGTCCGAGGCAATTGGCGCGGCGTCAACTCATGTGCCCTGACATCGGAGAAAATCGGCACATCAGGCGAGCCGATCCAAATTGCCATTCACCAGCCACAGAAAAATCACGCCGCAATTCACCGGCGACGCCTTTTTGGTGCGTCCAAATTGATAATCAAACGCAGTTCGAATCGCATTGTGGTGGATATCGACCTGGAGATGTTCTTCGACTGGTCTGGCTGGATGACTTACACCAGCGTCGAGCGTGGCCACGAAATGCCCTGCGCTATGGCCTTACCTCGCCTTTCGCATCTCCTGCGCGACCAGTCCGCCGGCAGCCAAACCCAGAGCGAGCGCTACATACGCAGCTGCGATGGAGCGCTTAGAAAGCACTGTCTCCCAGCCCGGCGTCAGCCGCTTCGGCACAACGAGATAGTCCACGGCCGCAGCGATCGCGGCTACCGCGGAGGCATCGCGCAGCATCAGTAGCGGCGACCGCGGAGGGTTTCTGGCGAGCCAAGCCTCGAAAGGAGCGGCCCAGAATATGGCCGAAGCATGATGGGTGCCGAAGCCGACCGCCGTGTGCGCGAGGTCGGCCTTCCTAACCGCACCAGCCTTGTCGCCGTGGAGCCAGTGGCTGGTGGCGTTGGTCGGCTGCAGCGCGGACTTTCCTTCGGCTTTGGCCAGAAGGACGAGGAACGCCGCCGTCACAACACTTGCGACCGTGCCGGTCACGCCTGTCGAAAGTCCAGTCTTCAGCAAGCCGCTCACCTTAACCTCCGTAACTCTCCCTCTTTTAACCGCCGAACCGAAGCTCAGTTCCCGACGCCTCCATTAACGGCTAGGAGAGGTATCCCGACTGAAGTGGCAATCCGCCGACGGCGCGTTCTTTTGGCGTCTGTCAGGTGATTGCGACCGCCCGGGTATACGGTGGTAGAAATCATTTTCTGCGCCGCCGCCCCGGAAGAGGTTTCATTGAAATTCCGTCAAGTTTTACACTGCCATCGCACATTCATCGATTGCTGCGGGTGTTTTCGCCTCTTGCGGCTTCACCGTTTGCGGCGCCTGGAAAGCCGGCGGTGATTTAGGCGAACCTGCCGCCCCGCAGGCTCCAGAGCAGCAAGGGCCATTGATCGCCCGATATCGGCCAGCGGCGATGACGCGTCGGCTATGGCGAGCGGCAATGTCAATGCGCCCCGCGTCCAAGCCACCTGAGCCGCAAGAATCCCCTGCGCAAGGGCGGAAACTTTTTCGCTCACCGCCTTGACGGTTTCCGGCCGACCTGAAACCAGCGAACCGGTTGCCTCGGCAACCAGGATCGGCAACCGCAACCCCACAACCCAGGGCGCGAGCATCAGGTTCTGGGCAAGAGCAATCTCAGCGCGGACGCGCCTTCCTCGTTGACTGGCCAACACTCGTTACTCCTTCTGTTTGGATTTTGCGGGCCCGGATAGGGGCCGGCAATGACCATCAACAACATGCGCCTGTTCAGGGTTCCATAGCCTCAGTCCTTCCGTCTCGGCCCGTTCTCGTCAACGAGCTTGTCCATGCCGCCGATAATCGCAGTCGAAAGCAGATGGTCGTCCCCGCTCGTCTCAAGGGCATACGATCCCGTTCTCGACATAATGACATGACAAGCTTCAGCACATTGATTGCTACGGCAGGCCTCGCCATCGCGGCTTTTTCCAAAAATAAAAAAGCCCGCCGCACCTTTCGGCACGGCGGGCTGTCCTCCCAGTCGCTTACGTCATTCGATGATCTTAATGATCTTGCGTGTGCCCGGGTCAACGACAACGGTCCGGTTGTCGACGACAACGGTGCGGTATTTGGTGTCGGGGACTTCATGGAGTTCGACCGTCTCGGGCAAGGTTGAGCCGATATTGAGCTCCACTCCAGGGAGGTTCACCGATGCGAGCGGCTGCTTTTTCACGTATTCCCTGATGACCGTCTCCTGTTCAGGCTCGATGATGACGTCCTGGGCGGCAGCGGCACCGATGCCTGCCAGCAGCAGAAATCCCGCGGCTGCAGTGGAAAGATGCATTCTCATAGCTGTCTCCTTCGTGAGGGCTGATGCGCTGAACGGGATCGCCTTAGCGCCAGGTATCTAACCTCAGGCAGCTGCATTTGTTCCCCTTGAGGGACTTTGGTCTGATGCGCGACAGGACCTAGTCTCGCCTGCTTTCGCGTAATAGCCCGGACACCGCGCCACCCGGAACCGCCGCTGCGCATAGTCGTTGATCCCTGCAAGTTCACGGGAAGGAGCCCATGGAAAATAGTGTCCACCAAGCCCGCTGGTTACTCGCTCCGGTCTTCGCAGTTTCGATCACATTCCTGGCGATTGGAATGATCGTTAGCTAGGATCGTTATCTAGGACCGACCGTGACTTGACGATAGGACGGAGCGAAGAAATGGATCTGCGCAGCTAAGTCCCTTCCTGCCCTGATAAAGGACCATCCGCCATTCCTCGATTTGGCGGGTGGTCCGCAATCCGGCTGACCAAGTCCGCCCAGACGAGGCCCGTCAGCGGTTCAAATTCTCGAAATGGCATCACCTCACAGCAGGTCTTCGGCAACCCCGTCGAATTTCCTGAGGCCTACGCTTGGCGGCTTCTGCTTGAGAAGCCCTGTTCACTTGCGGCCGCCTTGAGGGCAGCGAACGCGGCTTGTTGGGTGCAGTGTCCGGCCAGGCATTCCTCGATCATTCGAATTGCTTCAAGTCGGGACGGCTTGTCCATGAATGGCCATGGTTGCTGAAGCGCTTTCGCAGCTTCGGGTATCGACGCGACCACTATCGGCTTGTGATTTAGGTAAATTGTAATCGGAATGGACGTCGGCATCTTTGTCGCTCGCCAGGATTGGAGGCGGCTAAACGCGAAGACAAGGCAGTGGTTGCATCGTTGTGAATTGAGAGCGCCGCTGTCCGATAGGATCGAGACTGAAATGGCACGTCCGAAGAGTCTTGATCGTTTCGGTTCCCCTGAACGAAGAACCCCGCGCCTCACGGAGGGGATGGCGCGGGCTGATCGGAGCATCGCCCGACCGCCAGCAATCTTGAGAGGGAACCAAGACCATACTGCACGTCCCGAACTTCCGGCCATATGTTCCCCTTGCAGGCTCACCAGTTCGCCAATTCCGGATTTCACTTCGCTGAGAGGCGCGGCTTGAGCCGCAAGAGCTGCGGTCGCTGAATCAATAGCAACGGCTGCCTCAGCTGAATATTGCTGAAGTAGCTTGTACGCCCCGTAGCCGGCAGCCAGAACTGCCACGAGCGGGGTAAAGCGCACGGCCATGGCTGCTGCCATCCGGCCTGTCTCCGCAAGCGCCTTACCCAGACCGCTTGGCCCATAGATTGTCGCGATCTGAGAACCCTGTTGAATGGCAACCATCAGAGGGCTCATGCCAGATGCGAGCCTTGGCGATCGCCTGCTGAAATGCGATGTCTTTCGAAGCTCCAAGCGCGGCAAACGTCTCGTGCAGTCCAATCGTGTCGACGCGGAGCTTCAAAAGGCTGTCGGAATATCGGCCAATGATCCGCGCCACCAGGTTGGTAGGGATTGGTTTACCATCTCGGGTCGCAGCTGTGATCGTGCGGTCGAAACGTTTGTCGCGTCGCTTCCGATTCAGATAGGCCCGCAACTGGTCGGGCTCGCCGGAAAGCAGTTCATCGCGGGCTCGGGCAACATAGTCGCTCTGAACTGTGGTGAGCCCGATCACCCCACCTTCTCGGCGGCCAGTCACCCTGTTGACGCGGCCTACTACCTCCAATGCGGCCCTCGTTGGATTGGCGCCACGGGCAAGGTCCTTAGAAAAGGCGGCACGGATCGCAACTTGTTGATCAGCAACAATGTTGGTGACCAGTTGCGCCGAGTGCTCGCGCAACCAGGTCTCAGCCGTAAGATTGCACGTATCCCAACGAAGAACGACCTGAAGGCCCGGCTTCTGCTGATGCGCTTGGCAGTTAATTGTAAGAATGCGGCGATTTGGTTGAGCCTTGGCATTTAATTGTGAGAATCCAGGTGATCTGATTCTCAAATTAACTGCATTTGAGACGAGACTCTCGACCTGCGGGCTTGGGCTATCATGTTCTCGGCAGCGTCAGTGAATCGGACCTTGTTGTCACCCATCATGTGACCACGCAACATTCGGAGAGCATCTCCGGTCCGGCACGCTCGACGATGGCCACCCGCAGGTGAAGCGGCAGGATCGGCTTTGCAGGTGTGGGCAGATTCTCCTGTTGCTCGGCAATGACATGGTCGAGATCGGGAATGACCGCGCCGAGAACTCTGAACCGCCAAAGATCCTTTTCACGCGGCGGTGGCCACGTCATCCGGCCGACAACAATAGCTAATGCTGGGCGATCCGATATACCGCATCGCTATTCTCGGGATCGTAGAAGCTGGCACGACTGACGCCCGACTTCAGATTGTCGGGAATGACGAGTCTGGGAACGCCGTGAAAAAAACGAAACATCCGGACATGGGAGCCAATCCAGTCGGGGAGCGTTTGCGTCCAGGTGGCCTCGGCAAAGGTGTAGCTGGACGCACCCAGCACCGCCACGAAGATCTCCGCCTCGCGGATCTCACCGGTCTTGCGATCGACAATCGGGATCTTCTTGCCGGAAGAATCCACGAAGACCTTGTCGCCGGCCGCATGCTCCTGGCGCATCGTCGGTGACAGTCGCTGCTTAAATCCCCGTAGAAGTTCACAAAAGCGACTGTAGCCATATCCGTCGGGATGCGACCCTCGATACTCCTCCCACAGGATGAGCAAGGTGACGCCGGGCTTCTTGAGCTCGACCGCAAGATCGGCCCAGTTCGGTTCCGTGCGTCGCCGCGTGCCCTGTTTGACGCCATTGCGAGCGAAGAGTTTGTTCTCAAGCGCGTCATCGGTCAGCTCGCCTGGCAGGGGCCAACTCAACCCGATTGCCGCGGCACGCCGCAGATTATCCTGCACCGTACTGCGCGCTATCCCCAATACGACCGCAATCTCGCGGGAGCTGGTCCCGCTTCCGGCAAGCCGAAGCATTTGTCTTAACTGTCTCATGGTCAGCCTTCTCTTTGCCGGCATCAAAATGTCCTCGTTCATCGCGAGGTAATTGATGCCAAAGTTGCTGACCCAGGAGGTAATCTTCAGTGCCGAAAACCGGCCGGTCTTTGGTTGGAATGGTGGCCGGCTTCATACCGGAATGGTGGCCGGTGTTTGATCGGAATGGCGGCCGGCTTCACGTCGGAATCCGCACCGACAGTTACTCGTGGGACTGGGGCGGACTCCATCTTGCCCAGGCGCACCGCTTCGCGGGTGACACCACGAAAGTCGCAATCAGCGGGCTGCCCTGGCACAAGAACGACCTCGCCACTTACGCTGCCGATGGCAGGCCAGTCGTGCTGTTCCAACATTACGGCTGGGACCAATTCTCGACGGAACGATGGGATCCCGTCAGGCGGACTTTCGACGACGACGGGTCCGGCACGCCGTACTGGTGGAGCGATGCAGAGCGCCAGGCGCTGCAGTCGCTTCTCGCGCAATACAATGTCATCGGCATTTTCCACGGCCATCAGCACGAAACCGCCATGGTCTATCAGCACAGCGGATTGGATCTCTTCAAGCCGAAAGCCGCGTTCATGGGCGGCTTTGCCGTGGTGCATGTCACGGGCGACTATTTGGACGTGGTATTCGTCGAAGCGGTCGGCGGCGATGGCGAGGTGAAGTTTACTAACGCCTTCAGCAAACGCCTCGGGTAGCCCTGTCCTAACGCGCTGTTCTGCTTGCAGACTGTCGTCTTGCGAGTGCGCCGTGCCTTGGGACCGATCACGCGGGGGCCAACCCGCCCGAGATCAGCGTGTTCGAGGCCGACTAGCTGCACGACCGGGCGAGAGCTAGAACATCCTCCCACGAAGCGCTCGACCCCTTCGAAACACAGGATGCAAATTGCTCTTCACCAAGGGTTTCGCGGGTCACCGATATAATCTTCTGAAAGTCGGCGTTGTCGGTCGGCTCGAACTGGGCTCCAAATCGCGTTAAGCGCGCCTGGATGGCACCGATGATCCAAGCAGCTTCCTTGGCGGCTCCCTTTGCCAGGAATACCCCGCTGACAGCGGCAGTCGCCAGGTTGACAACCACCGGGTAGTCATACCTCTCGCTGATTGCCAAGGCGTCGCGGGCCAACCTGGCTGCCTCTTTCCAGTCTCCTTGGTGCAGCCTGAAATGAGCCAGGTTCTGCAACAAATGACCTGGCCAGTAGGTATCCCCGAGACCTTCCAGCAGGGAAAGAGCTTCCTGATAGTATTTCTCGGCCGTCTTCTCGTCGCCTTCTGAACGGGCCCCTTCGCCGAAAGCGATCAACGCCACCACGGCCCCATAGTCGTCGCCCAAGTCCCTGAAGAGTTCCAGCGACCCGCTTATCAGTTCGAGACCGGTTTCCAGATCTTCTCCCAACATCACCTTGGCAATGCCCAAAATAATGCCGGAACTCGCTGCACCGGCTTGATTGCCAAGCTCCAGACAGAGCCTATGGCTTTCATTGGACAATTCGTGAGCCCTTGCAGGATTGCCCGACATGTAGCTGATCCAACCTGCTGCATCCAATATCTCGGCGAGCGGACCTGCCTCTCCTACGTGCCGAGCCTGCGCCACAGCTGCTTTCGACCACCGCTTCGCTTCAGAGAATTGGCCACGGGAGATCCAGAACCACTTCAGCGCGCAAAATAGCTTGGCCGTCCCGTCCGCGTCTGACTGCTTCATCAGCCATTCAAGAGCAGCTCTTATGTTGCCGGTCTCCTGGAAAAGCCGTTCGACGCAATCCCGTTGATTGTGCCGCATCACGTTCGGAGCATCGTCCGCGACGAGGGCGGCAAAGTAGCGGGCATGCTGCGCCTGACAATCCTGCAACGAACCCGACTGGCTCAGGCCTTGGCTGGCGTACTCTCGAATGGTGTCGAGCAAGTGGAGCCTTGGCTTCCCGAGCGCCACATTCTGATACACTAGGCTCTTTGCTAGAAGCGACTCCAAGTGTTCGACGGCCTCATCACCGTTGCACCATGGAGCCATCACGTATTCTGCCGCCGCCACGTCAAACCCACCCACAAAGACAGACAGCTTCCGGAACGCCTCGCGCTGGTCCTTCGTAAGAAGATCCTCACTCCATTGAATGGCCGCCCGCAAGGTGCGGTGGCGTGGGTCGACATCTCTCACCTTGTGCTTGAGGCTGTGCAGACCTCTGACAAGCCGCCGCGAGAGTGCAGCCGGATCCAGCACGCGTATGTGCGAAGCAGCGAGCTCGATCGCCAAGGGCAAACCGTCGAGGCGCCGACAGATTTGAACAATCTCACGTGCAACGTCGGACGTTAGCCTAAACTCTGGACGTTCTCGCTGGGCCAGGTCGACGAAGAGCCGTACACAGGGGTTCTGCGAAACCTCGTCGAAAGGGGCCCTTTCATCGGGGAGAGGCAGCGGTCCCACGACAACTTCCGTCTCACCTCGAACGCCCAAGGTCTCCCGGCTGGTGACAATGAAAGCAAGATGGGGACATTCCTTCATCAACGACGTCACGGTCGGGGCACCGGCAATGACGTGCTCGAACGTGTCAAGAATCAACAACAAGTGCGCATCGCCGATCGAGTTGCGCAGGGACTCGATCGCAGAAAGTCCAGCTACTTCCTGTATGCCTAACGTCTGGCATATCGCAGACGGAATCAAATCTGCACTGTGGATGTTGCCGAGCTGGGCAAAGAATACGCCACGAGCGAAGGATTGTATCAGTGACCTGCCAACCACGAGCGAAAGAGACGTCTTTCCAGAACCGCCCGTGCCGGTCAGTGTGACCAATCTGCGCCCGCTTTCGAGGATAAGTCGCCGGACCTTCTCGACGTCCGCGTCCCTTCCGAAGAATGCCTCCTGCTCGAGAGCGAGATTCGTCCTGTTTGCACCCATCGACGAGATGGGCGCAAAATCGCTGGGCAGTCCTGGAACCACCAGATCGAACAGCGCTTCCGGATAGCGCAGATCTTTCAGGCGGTGGAAGCCAAGGTCGCGGATGTGCATGCCCGGCTGAATTGCACTTTGAGAGATATCATCACGGACGGCATGCGAAATCACAATCTGCCCACCGTGCGCAACTGCACTTATTCGAGCCGCGCGATGTACTTCTATGCCCACGACCGCGGATTCATGCCGCTGCACCTTGCCAGCGTGCAAACCCATTCGCACTTTGGGCTCGCACCCCTTAGCCCATTTTTCCTTGCTGATTGCAATTTGGGCGTCGATCGCTGCCCGAACCCCCAGGTCCGCGCCGGGGAACAGCGCGAAGATGGAATCTCCGGCAACCGCGACTTCCTCTCCTCCATGCGACTCGATGGCGTTTCGGAGCAGCTCACGGTGCCGCGACAACATCAATGGATAGACATCGGCATATCTGTCAACGAGCCCTGTCGACCCCTCGATGTCCGTGAACAGCATGCAGACGCTTTCACTCTGCAAGCCGTCGCTGTTGGTTAGTTGCGTTCCCATTGTGGTTGGTGTTCCATAGGCTCCTGAGCACTTGCAGGCGGAAAGAGAATGCGTCTCAAGCTTTTCGTCAGGGCGTGCAGGTCCCGCTGCTTCGCCAAGTCCGGAGTCGACAATCTCCCACTGGTCGCCAGCTCGTTCCAACACGAGACTTGGTGGGCGCACGCAAGTTCCAGCTCGGCGTCTTGAAGGTCGCTCGCCTCAGGTGAAATCCCGAGTCGCCGTGCCTCCCTCACCGCTCGATTGAATACGTTGAACCCTGTAAGAGCGGCGTCGAAGTCGAAGGAAGTGCTGATCGCGGCCCAGAGCGTATTTGCCTGCTCGACCGTCAGCTTGCTGGTGATTTCTTGTGTTGAAAGTCCATGCAGATGCATGCGGTGAATGTATCCGGAAACCACGATCCACGCCACCAGATCATCTCGGATTGCATCTATTTTGGTGCCGTCGAGCGGGTCAGGCCCACGCTCGCGCCCTTCGTCCAACAATCCGAACAGTCCAGGCCCATATTTTGGCGGCTGTGGTCGCAAAGCCCCCGTCCGCAACCATTTTTCGAGCCTGCGAAACGCCAGCTTCGCGTCCTGCCGCTTTGCGTCGGCCCCCTTGAGAAACTCTTGCGTCGCCATAGGAGGTATGACCCCGGCATCCTTGAACGCCGCGCTCCATGTGCGATGAGAGTAATGCGTTGATTTGGCAGCTGCAACGATGGAAACACCGTCGGCTGCCGTCATCACGCCAAGGTTCACGGCTCGGCGCAATGCAACACGGATATTGATGAGCGGATCTGTCAGCGAGGGATAGGGCCTATCCTCCCTGAACGTGACGGCGACTTCATCCTCGGAGGATATCGCGCGCCGCCGGTATAGGCGGTAGACGATGCCAATCCCCAGCGCGCCAGCTGGGTAACAGTCTGCGGAACGCAGCGCGCCCATGCTCGAAGCTCCGATGACGACAGCTCCGTCTTTGATGACATCAATGACCTCGCGCGGGGGAACAGCGAGTGAGCCGCCAAAGACACCATCGATTATGAGAAAAATGGAATGCTTGAGGATACGGTAGCGATATAGGTCACCGCGCCGGCAGGGCCGCGCCACCAGGGCGTCGGGCAGAACCGAGAGAACATCCTCTCGCGGCGCCGTTGGCCCAATGAAAACGATCGGCGGCAGCTCATGCATCACAAGAGGTGTCTCGCACATCTCCAGCCGACGCGATGGCGGTCCGCGACGAAGGCGGAGAGGCCAGGCACCCTGACCCTCACGACTGCAATGCCTAGATCGTCGCGTTTCATGTCCACGGCGATTGCTTGCCGGATGCCCACCGATCCCAGCCGATCGAGAATATAGTCAGTTTCGGATTCCAGATCGTCGAACGCCCTGCTTCGAAGCGCTGAGAACGGGACCATCGGCGCCTTGCAGAGCAGATGCCGTCTTGCCGAGAGCGTGAACGGCC
The DNA here is from genome assembly GCF_935825525.1 of Mesorhizobium escarrei. GTDB lineage: Bacteria > Pseudomonadota > Alphaproteobacteria > Rhizobiales > Rhizobiaceae > Mesorhizobium > Mesorhizobium escarrei. The sequence goes on along the minus strand of NZ_CAKXZT010000134.1, from coordinate 49,829 downwards.
GAGCCGTTGCGGACAGGCCGTTGAAAGTGTCTCTTGCGCCCTGAATGACGCCAACACGCGACTGGAATGCTTCGGTAACCGCTCGCCGAAGGGCCGTTTCTGTAACTGTGTCGGCTCCCCAGCCACCGAAGACATGCGTGATCGGGCCGTGCTCGGTTAGGAAGGCGCGATCGACCAGCATGCAGCCGACAACCGGGATTTCCAGATCGCTGGTCAGGTCCTCAAGAACGACATCCATGCCGACTTCGGTCGCGGACAAGACGAAGCGCTTACAGGATTCTGGAATCGAGTCCGGATCGATCCTCGCCTTGTGGGGTGGCACGCGCCCGTCATCCCCGAACAGATCGAAGAACTGATGCTGGCTCACAGCGTCTCGCTCTATCACTTCCAGGAGCGCATGGCGCAGCGCCTCCGCATAGGTAGCGGCTGCGGCCAGTCCGTTCGTATCGACATGATCCAATATTCCCTGCTTGGGCGGCGTCCTAGCGAGGTCGGCCGCGATCCAGATCGGCCGGGAACCGTATAGATCCCAGGCCTCGACCCATTCGAACTCCAGGTTCGCTTGGTAAGCGGTCCGCGGCGGCAAATCGAAATCCAGAGGATCAGCGACGTTGACACCGGATGCGCGAAGCTGCTCGAAGCTCGCACAGCGGGAGGGAGCAGCAATCCGCTCGGCCGCGACCCTTTCTACCGCCTCCATAATCGCGCTGATCCGCGCCGATCGCCGATCCGGCCCCTTCCCCAAATGGGTCGTCAAGTCGCTTGCGAGCGGCGAAATCGCCGCGAACACCGGCGCGCCCACGCAGTCAAGGGGCGTGATATCCGCCAAGCGTGTTATTGGCAATCGGTCCAGTATCCCTTCAACCAACTCTTCAACGAAGCCAAGGTCGCAAACTCTTCCGCTTTGTGGCGAGAGTTTCCCGAAAGTCTCTGCCTTCGCGGCGGGCCAGGTGCTAAGCCGGGACGTCAGTGCCTCAGCCTTCTTACAAGCCGCAAACTGCGAAATGGTAATCTTTGTTGTGTAAGGTGAGATGAGACCCGGTGCTTTCCGCGATCTTTTTAAGAACCGTTATTTCATCAGGACTCAAGTTCGAAATCACATCGTGAACATTCGGCGGCAACATGTTCTCTTGGATGTCGGGGATTACCCCGCTGTCTTTCAAGCTTTGGAAATTCTTTGCAAAATCCGGCATCGGTTCCCCCTGAATCTCGCGATCTGGAAACAGTCTGTGAAGCAGCAATGCGAAGATATCGAGCGCTATTGTAATTGGTCTCCTGGAACTGTCCAGTCGTTATTAGCAGGTCATAATACATCTGAATTGCCTGAGCGCTGCGGAGGATTCTCGTTCAGGGGCAGGTGTCGTCGTGGCCGACATTAGTGACGCTGATGACGTCCGAAGTGACGAGTTGAATGTGCAGCCGAGTTCCAGCAGAATGGGTCACACCTCAGAACGCCAAGGCGAATCGGAGGGAGTTTGCCGGGAGTTCGACGGCTTGGCCCCTCGGCTCATGAGCGCTCAGTTCGTTATGTCCTCTCATGAAGGTTGTAAGTATGTCCATCGCCAACAGTGAAAGCGTCAGGACCAAAGTCGCTCTCTGTATCGGCCCGCTCGAGGCTGCGTTCGAGAAGCTGTGGAGCCACGATCCGCTGGAACAGGTCGTCCCACCCTACCTTGTCTTGCTTCACCAGCTGATGCGGGCCTCAGTCCCGTTGATGGGCCGTGGGGCTGAAGTCTGTGAAAAGCTGGCGGCAACGGATCCTTTGGCGAGAAGGTTGGGTGCTTATTATCTCGGCCATATCGAAGATGAGCGGGACCACGATGCTTGGGCGCTCGAGGATCTTGCTTCAGCAGGTTACGATGTGGACTGTGCGCTTTCGATTGTGCCCTCGCCCCAGTTGGCCAATCTCGTTGGCTCGCAATATTACTGGCTGAACCATCACCACCCGATCATGCTGATGGGATACATCACAGTTCTCGAAGCATTTCCTCCTTCCAAGCAGCGTGTCGATGAAATCCGAGATCGGTCGGGCGTTCCTGAAGCGGCATTCAGGACATTGAGAATTCATGGAGAGCTTGATCCGACACATAGTGCCGAGATCGACGACACATTGAATGAACTCCCGCTGGGCAAAACCCATCTCGAAATGATTGGCGTGAGCGTCCTTCATACTTGCGAGTGGCTCTCCAGGAGCGTCCAATCCTTGAGACCCGTCGAGTTTTTGGCGAGAAGGGTTCGCTGACATACAGCAACCGCGTTCGACACGTCGCATAGCCGACCTGCTCGTTCGCTGTGTGCAAGGGGTAGCCAGCTCACCGTCTGCACAATTTGGTGATGTAGAGGTGACAATTGTGCGCCGCATCGAGCAGGATCTCTCCGGGCGCACAAAGATGCTCCACGCCAGACCGGGCGAAGCGGACGCGCGTTGGGCCAGCGACAGCCGATTTCGGAGGCACAGCAATGATCGCGTATCGAGGCGCCAGCCCGACCAGCTGACGCCCGATCGGGCGCTGGCGTCGCAGCCGGCGGCACCGTGACGCGACATTTCTACTTTGCTGAGAGCGCGACATTCGAACTTGGTTGCAACATGGGCGAACAAACATCGAACACGCCATAATGACTTCGCGCACATGCTGGGATCCGCTGTTCGTCATGGGCTCAGTTGCGCCAAGAGCGACCCTTCCGAGCCGAGAACCAAATGTGTCGCATTAGGGGCCGACAGCGGGCTGGCAGCTTTGGCCCTCGGATCTTCAATAGCTGACCTTCAAGTCGGTGCGAGTAACGTCGTGACGTGACCCGTTCCGGACTTTGATGAGGCCGCACGGAACGGTCCGCACAGGGATTGGAAGCTGCCATTCGAGCTATACAGGGGATGAATCGAGTTTAGCGAAGGCTGACGTTCATTCTGCGGTTGTATATCCGCTATGTGCTCCCTGGCGGGAAACGTCCGCAGTGAAAGGCTGTTTGACAGCCGCGCCTGGAGAAGGTGATCCTGATCTGTCAGTTCTCCCTTGTCGACGCTTCATCGGCGGTAAGGGCGCGCTCGCGCGTTCCGGAGACGATGATCTCCAAGACCTCGTGCTCGTCCGTGCTCCTGATGTAGCGGTCGCCGACGTTCTCGCCGCGCTTCAGCACCATGACGCGGTCGCCCACGGCGAAGATGTCGACCAGGCGGTGCGAGATAATTATCTGGGCGACACCCTGCTTCTTCAGCTCCAGCATGGTTTCGAGCAGGCGCTCGGTTGCCATCACCGAAAGATTCGCGGTCGGCTCGTCGAGGACCACCACGCGCGGCTCGAACGAGATCGCGCGGGCGATCGCCACGGATTGCTGGCGCCCGCCCGACAGGCTCTCGACCTTCTGATAAACGGAGTTCACGTCGACCTTGAGCCGCTTCAGCACTGTGTCGGCTTGCGCGTACATCTTTCGCCGATCGACGAAGAGCCCTCTGAGCGGCCAGCGACCAAGGAAGATGTTCTGGCCGACATCCATATTCCCGCAGAGCGCGAAATCCTGGTAGATCATCTCGATGCCGGCGTCGCGACTTTCATGCGGGCTCTTGAAGTGAACCGGCTGTCCGGCAACGAAGATTTCCCCAGTGTCGCGTTGATAGGCGCCGGTCAGAATCTTCATGAGTGTCGACTTGCCGGCCGAGTTGTCGCCTACCAGGCCTAGGATCTCACCGGGATAGAGCACGAGGTCGACGTTGCGGAGCGCCTGCACGGCCCCAAAGGCTTTTTCGATGCCACGCATTTCCACGATCGGCTCGGGCGGCGTCCCGTCACGCATGAGTGGTTTCCGGTGTTCGTGCGCCTCTTGCGAGGCGTGCCCGCAGGCGTCCAAAAATGTTGGCCTGACGGACCCAGATGTCAATCAGCACCGCGACGATGAGAATGCCGCCGATGAAGACGTTGATCCAGTGCTGCGGCATACTGAAGCCCTGGACATTGAGCTGCAGCAGCGCCCGAACCAGGGTGATCACCGCCGCGCCCGCGAGCGCGCCGATGATGGTGCCATGGCCGCCGAAGATCGAACCGCCGCCGATGATCACGGAGGCGATGGCGTCGAGCTCACGGAACTGGCCGGCGACCGGGTTGAAGCTGCGGAAGTAGGCGACGTTGATGATCCCGGCCATGGTCGCGCAGAGTGCGGCCAGCATGAGCGCGACGAAGCGGACCCGGTTCGTGTTGATACCGGCATAGGCGGCGGCGCGGACGTTGCCGCCCGTCGCGTACACCTTCTGCCCGAACGGCGTGTAGGCGAGGACGACGCCGGCGACCAGGGCCACTAGCAGCATCCAGATGGTCTGAACGCTGACCACCTCGGCGACCGTGCGGAGCAGTCCGTCAGGTAGCGCGATGTGATAGTGCAGCAGAATGTCGTTCACCTTGCGGCCAAGAAGGTTGTAGCCCTCGGGCCAGCCGGTCAGTTGTTGGCCGGCGACAAACCAGGCGGCGAGGCCGCGGGCGATATAGAACATGCCAAGCGTGACGATGAAGGCCGGCAGCTTAAATCCGACCGTGACGATGGCGTTGACGAGACCGGCGGCCATTCCCGCGAGCAGCCCCATCGCGACGGCGGTGAGGGGGTCGGCGCCGAGGACTTTTAGGAAGTAAGCCGCGGTGCTGCCGGCAAGCGCAAGCACCGCCCCGACGGAAAGATCGATATCGCCGGCAGCGATGACATAAGTGAGCCCGATCGTGATCAGCGCCAGTTCGGTGTAGTTGAGCAGGATCGCGAAGCTGTTGGACAGGTTCCACCAATAGTCCGGCCTGAGAGCGAAACCTGTCAGCCACAGCACCACCGTCAGGATAATGGCGAGCGCGTCGCGCCGGGCGAGAAATTTGCCGAGCCCAGCCGCCGACAGCGCCATGTCGGTCGCCATCGCCCCCTTGGTCTGGACGCCCTCGATCGCGACGCCGCCGATCTCGTAGGCGGGGGGTGGCGGCCTGCCGCGGAGCCATGCCCAGAGCCGCGCCGCGACCTGGCGGCGGATGAGATAAGGCTCGATAAGCACCGCGATGACGAGGAGCAGTCCGAGGAAGACCGGCACCGCGCCCACAGGCAGCGAGTAGACCGCGTTGACGGTTATTTCCTCGTCGCCGATCTTGATGATGCGCGTGATCGGCCAGCCCTCGCGCAGCACCTTGTCGAGCAGCACCACCAGTAGGGCGCCAAGGCAGGAGCCGGCGACTCGGCCGCGTCCGCCGAGGATGGAGGCGCCGCCGATGATCACGGCGGCAATGACGGTCAGCTCGCCGCTGACGCCGTAGAGCGGCGTCACGCCCTTGTCCTGGGTAGCCGACAGCAAACCGGCAAGGGTCGCGCATAGCGAGGAGATCAGGTAAGCTCGGATGCGCACCCAGTTCGTCGGTATGCCGGCATAGGACGCCGCCTGCTCGTTGCCGCCGGTTGCGAAGGTCTCATAGCCCCAACGGGTCTTGGCGAGCACATAGGCGCCCATCAAGGCGACGACGGCGAAGATGACGATCTGGTTGTTGAAGCCGAAGACGTTCGTCTCGCCAATGTCGAAGAACAGCGGATAATCGTTAGCCTTGGCGGGATAGTAGATGGCTTGGCCGTGCGTGAGCGCGAGCACGAAGCCGCGACCGATGAAAAGCATCGTCAGCGTGGCGATAAACGCCGGCACTTTCAGTAAGGTGACGAGCACGCCGTTGACGAGGCCTATCACCGTGCCCAAGAGCGCGCAGAGGATCACCGACGTGACGATGGCGAGATCGAGAAAGCCTGGCGCGAACAGCCTTGCGAAAACCACGGCTATCAGACCATAAGTGGAACCGACCGAGAGATCGAGGTCCTTGTTGACGATGACGAAAGTCATTCCGACCGCGATGATGGCAACGCGCGAGGTGTCGCGGAGCAGCGCATGGAACGCTTCGGTTGACCCGAAGAACGCGGGATTGACGAAAGCGCCGCCGAGATAGAGCAACAGCAGCAGCGCGAGCAGCCCCGCCTCCCAGGCGCCGACAATCTGGGACGGCGCACGGCCGAGCGATGTGGTCGCGATAAACGCCATAGGTCTCTTCTGGTCAATTTCCCTGCTGCCGCTGCGGGGGGATCTTGCGCCCTCCCGCAGCGATTTCAGATGTCCGACCGGGACTCAGTTCTCGAACCGTTTGCCGACCTTCTCGACGTCCTCCTGCGTCACGAGCTGGGCGCGTGTGTCGAGATTGGCCGCCGCGATGCCGCGGTCAATCTGCAGATAGAGCTGCATGACCGGCCAGAAGCCTTGCAGGAACGGCTGCTGCCCGAGCGCGCCGGTCAGGTCGCCGCTCTTCAACGCATCCTGCTGAGCCGGGCCGAGGTCGAAGCCGTAGGCGCAGATCTTGCCGGTCTTCCCGGTCTGGGCGACGGCCTTGGCAAGGGCCGGCGTGAACACGTTGTTGCCGGCGAAAGCGCCGACAACATCGCCGCGCGATTCGAACAGCGTGACGATGCCATTCACCGGATCGTTCGGATTGGTGTCGATGCCGGTGTTCTCCGGACCGGCGTCGACCTTGAAGTTGGCGAGTTTGCCGGCGTCGTTCAGCTCCTTGACGATGGCATTGAAAGCGGCGGTCACGCGGTTATTCACCTCGACGTTGCCCATCGCGGTGGAGGACGGTAGCACGATCGTGCCCTTCTCAATGCCCTTGTCGGCCAGGCATTTTACCAGCGCCTCACCGGCGATCGCTGCGGCCGATGCGTCCTGGCCGGTATGGCTGATGCGGCTGCGGTTAAGGAGCGTGCCGTCGAACGAGTTGGTCGTGGCGACGGGAATGCCCTTCCCCTCGGCGGCCTTGACGATGTCGTTATAAGCGCCGACCTGCGGCGTCGTCATGATTATGCCGTCGACGGTGGGATCCTGCACGATCTGGTTCAGAATTTCGATCTCGCGGGCGGGATCGTCGGTTGGCGATTCCGAACCGAGCAGCAGGATAGTGGCGCCGATCATGTTGCCGGCGACCTTGGCTCCGACATAGACCGGGTCGAAGAAACCGTTGCCGGCCGTATGCGTCACGATGGCGAAAGTGAGGTGGCCATCGGCCGAATGGAAGTCCCTTGTGCCGGGAGCCTCCTTTGCCGCTTCTTCGAAGCTGTAGCCGCCGACTGCTTTCTCGACGCTGCCGGACTGCGTGAAGGCGTCCGAGACGCCGAACAATAACGCCGCGGCGCATACCGCGAGCGAGAAAATACGCCTCATAATTGCTCCTCCCTTGAAACCAGCGAGGTCGGAAGCCACTCGGGCGAACTTTATCGAAGGGGTCCGAATGCCTCCTCCCACTCGACGATATTCTGCGCAAAGTCGGTCCAGGTAAATAGTGCTCCTCACTTGCACAGACGAATTGGTTCAGAGCGAGAAGCATCGGCGCCGGCGAAAGTCTCCTATTGCATGCGAGGGCCCGGCCAAGAGTCGGTCGGCTTTGTTCCGGCAAGCAGCAAGCGAAGTCGGAACCAGGCGGATGCCCGTCCTGCGATTCATGCACCGACGACAATTTTGATCAGGCAATGAGCTGATGCGACCGGCGGTATCCGGCACACGCTTCAAGCACGGTGTGATCGTGCAATCTCTACCAGGACGCGCTTACCTTGATAGCCAGATGAGTTTAGAATTGGTCTTCCAGGCGGCTCGTCAGAAGCCGCCGGCGAAGAGGCTTATGGAGGGAGGAAACCATGACGCCGATCGATCCCAACATGTCGCGTACCTGGAATAGGTCAGTGCTCGGCGCGGCCGTGCTCGGCATGGGTGTGCTGCTGACGGGAACCAGCGCAGGCGCAGGCTCTGTGGACAAGACCCCATTCGGGAACACGCAGGACGGCAAAGCCATCGATCTGTACACGCTCACCAACGACAGGGGCGCGTCCGTCAAGTTCATCGCCTATGGCGGTATCATCACGGCGATCAATGTGCCCGACCGCTGGGGCAAGCTCGACAACGTTGTGCTCGGCTTCAAGGAACTCGCCGATTACGAATCCATGAACCCCTATTTCGGCGCCTTGATCGGGCGCTACGGCAATCGCATCGGCGGCGCCAAGTTCACGCTCGACGGCACGCAATACCAACTCGCCGCCAATAACGGGCCCAACAGCCTGCATGGCGGTACGAAAGGCTTCGACAAGGTCGTCTGGGCGGTCAAGCCGCTGAGCAGCGTCAGCGGCGCCGCAGCACAGCTCAACTACACGAGCAAGGATGGCGAGGAAGGCTATCCCGGCACGCTCACGGTCCAGGTCGTCTATAGCCTCACCAACGACAACGAGTTGCGCATCGACTACGAGGCGACGACAGACAAACCAACGGTGGTTAATCTCACGAGTCATTCCTACTTCAATCTCGCCGGCGACGGCACGGGGGGGATCGATGATCACATCCTCACGATCAACGCCGACCGCTACACGTCGGTCGATGCGACCTTGATCCCGACCGGGCAGCTCGCCTCCGTGACCGGCACGCCGTTCGACTTCCGCCAAGGGGCGCCGATCGGCGCACGCATCCGCTCGAACGACCCACAGATGGTCTATGGCCGCGGATACGATCACAACTTCGTGCTGAACCGGTCGGGCAGTGGGCTTTCGCTCGCCGCGCGAGTCTACGAGCCGCGCTCGGGCCGGATCATGGAGATCTCGACCACCGAGCCCGGGGTCCAGTTCTACAGCGGCAACTTCCTCGATTCGACGCTCGTCGGCGCGGCCGGTCAGCAATATCGCCAGACCGACGGCTTCTGCCTTGAGACGCAGCACTTCCCGGATTCGCCGAACAAGCCGTCATTTCCGACGACGGTGCTGAAACCGGGCGAAACGCTGAAGTCGACTACGATACACAAATTCTCCACCGACGCGTCCTAGCGCTGCAGCTGCGTTCTTCTGGTTGCTGAATCGATGGGTCGCCATGATTCTGAGATCATGAATGACGGGCGTTCGATCGAGGTAGCCCTTCCCCGGCGGAACACGCAGCGTGCGGCGAAGCAGGCGAACGTCTGCGGCTTTCACACAAAGCCGCTGGCCATAGCCAATCAGACCTTCATGCAGGTCGCTGTCTACATCTGAAGGGGGTCGATTCAAGCCCGTAGCGCGAAGGGCGGCTTTGGAGAAGCGCCGGGGAGGTCGGCAATTGGCGGTTCTTGACATGTAGTCTGCGCCTCGGTCATGTTGCCTCTCCACCTGCACTACCGCAGCCACGCCTCCCGATCAAAATCGATCCTGGACTGTGTTTCATGCGGGGGATGATGCCCTGGTCAATTTCACAGCTTGGCCCCAGCAGATCGCGAAGGTCTATGAGGGCCTGCTAGACAGCTCGCAGCCGAATTCGCAGAATCCTAAATTTTGTGACCGGATCGCCAACACTGAAACGTCAGGGAAAATTCCGTCGCATAATTCGGACGCAAAACTTGGCATTCCGCCAATGACTTTCGCGACAGCCAAGATCATCGTCCCGTGTCAGCTTTCTTGAGAATCCTGAACAAACCGGACCGTCTCCTCCCAACCACGCGTCTCGTCTATTTGGCCCGCTCGATACTGCAATGGTGAGCCTGGCGCTACCTTCCCGGCAGGCTCGAAACAAGGGTGGGAGCCTATTCGGAGCTCGCCACGGGTGCGATCAGCGGCGTGATGCGGCGGATCGCGACGCGCCGGTTCTCGCGTTCGGGCTCCTGGGTTTCAACCTTCAGGTACTGCTCGCCATAGCCCTGCGTCTCCATGTTCTCGGGCGCGATGTCGAAGACGTTGGTCAGCGCGGTCGCCACCGCCTCGGCTCGCTGATCCGACAGTGCCAGGTTCGCCACCTCCGCCCCGACCGCATCGGTGTGGCCCTCGATCAGGAAGGTCTCGCCCGGATTCTCCTTGAGCAGGCGCTGCATGGCCTCGGCGACGCCTTCGAGCTTGCCGATCTCGCTCTCCGGGATCTGGGCCGAGCCGAACTCGAAATTGATGATGTCGAGATCGATGCGCCTGACTTTGTCGCGGATGCGCGCCGAACGCCGGACCTCGTCAAGCGAGTAAGTGCGCTCCACCTGCTCGACCGGCGGCTGGTCGAGGAACGTATAGTAGTCCTCAGGGTCCTCAACCCACTCCGCGTCCAGTATGTAGTCGCGAACCGGAATGTCGAGGTCGAGCGGCGGCAGGTCGAGGCCGGGATCGCGCCATTCCAGCACCTCGTCGTAATGGTCGTCTTCGACATAGACGAGGGCGATCTCGCGATCGTCGGGCAGGACCTTCACGCGACGGACGACGTCTCCCCAGCGGTTGCGGATCGTAACGATCCGCGTCCCGTCGGGACGGACCACAACCTCGCGCTGCCGGCTGCGCGGCAGTTCCTCGTAGTAGACCTCGCGCGCGCCGATGATGAAGCGCTCCTCGCGGGGCCGCTCGATGAAATAGGTGTTGTTGGTCTGGTAGATGAAGCGGTTGTTGACCTCGCGCACAAGTTCGGCGCCCTCCGGAACCTCGGGACGCTCCCTGCGCGGGCGTTCGATGCGGCGGCCTTCCTCGGAGAGGACGGAGCCGATTTGCACTGGATTTGTCGAGGCTCGCGCCTGCGCCGCGGCGTCGCTTTCGGGCAGCCGCTCGGCCCTAGCCCGAGCGGCCTGGTCCGGCTCGGCGCCGCCCGGCTTGCGCCTCATCGGCTTTTCCTTGGCGCTGTCAAAGAGCCTGGCGGCGTTTTCGGGACGACGTATCGCCGCCTCGCGCTCCTTACGCCTCTTCTGGCGTTCCTCTGTGATCGCGGGCTCGGGCTCGGCGGCACGCTGTCTGGCGGCCTCGCGCTCCTTGCGCCGCTTCTGGCGTTCCTCAGCGATCGCGGGCTCGGGTTCGGCG
>NZ_CAKXZT010000134.1:0-39010 GCF_935825525.1 Mesorhizobium escarrei | reverse complement strand
GCGCTCCGTTTGACGGCCTCGCGCTCCTTGCGCCGCTTCTGGCGTTCCTCGGCGATCGCGGGTTCGGGTTCGGCGGCGCGCCGTTTGACGGTCTCGCGGTCCTTGCGCCGCTTCTGGCGTTCCTCGGTGATCGCGGGTTCGGCGGCACGCCGTTTGACCGTTTCGCGCTCCCGCGCCGCAGGCCGCTCGGCCCGCTCGCGCTGCGCCGGCCTTTCTGCCCGGGGAGCCCGCTGCTCGTCGCGTTTGGCCCCCTCTCTTTTCTTCCTGCGCAGCAGTTCTTCCTCTTCGGGAGACTGAGCTTGGGCCAGAATGAGGGGCGCGGCTCGCGGCTGGGCGTCGCGCGAAAGTGCGGGAAGCGGAGCAGGTATCAATGTGAGGCCGACCGCGGCGCCCAAAACAATCCGAAAATGGCGTTTCGTAACAATGATTCCGTAGAGCAGTCCCTTGCGCATCCTCAACCTTGAAACAGGTAAGATTGTTCCCAATCGGGCGGTTCCCGGGCGTTTCGAGGCGTTTTTCCGTCGAGAATATGTCCAGGGCGCAGCTCCTCACTGGCCGCAGCCGGGGATGGCCCGAGAAGCGCGACGCTTTTGATGAATTTCACGGGACCGCTGTCGATGATCAGATCGATCTTCAAGAACGAAAAGCAATGTTGGACCTCTACGGACGGCATCGGGCGCTGGCGTCGCAGCCGGCGGCACCGTGATGCGACATTTCTACATTGCTGAGAGCGCGACATTCGAACTTGGTTGCAACAATCATCTGCAAGATCAGCTTTCCCGAAAAGCATCTGGCGACAGCCAGCCAATGTCATGAAACTTGATCCTGCTCCGATGGACTCAGGAAACAGATCCGAGCCCTTATGCATACGTGCGGATGGACGTAGGAATCATCGGGCCCGACGACGCCTGCGGTGGCGGTACACCAGAACGTCGCAGTCGAACTGTAGCCTGCGTCGAAGCTGACGCCGTTCCCATAACCCGCCCCGGACGCGCCCTTCGAGCGCAGCCGTCGGCAGACCATGGGCACCGGGTGCGACTGCGAAGTTTCCAAGCCCATTTTGGATGACCCCGAGACAGCTAGCCCGCGACGGCGGCAGCCAAGATCGTGCGGCGAACGACGGCCTCCAAGACAGGCACCTTGTAGCCGTTCTTCGACAGCGGAGTAGCGTCCGCCACGGCAGCATGGGCTGCCTGTCGCGCCAAGTCGTCAGTAAGCCTGTTACCAATGAGGAGACGTTCGCTTTCGCTCGCGCGGCGAGGTGTTGGCGCGACCCATCCCATGACGATCGAGGCATTTTGCACAGTCTGTCCCTCCATCGTCAAAACCACTGCCACATCGCAGATCGGCCAGTCATAGCTCTCGCGCTCGGTTTGCTTGTGGTAAGCGGCTTTCGCCCTGGCGTTCAACGGCGGAATGGTCACGCGCGTCATAACCTCGCCAGACTCGATCCCGGAGTCGTGGGCGCGTTGCATTTCGGGTGGTAAGAAGAAATCCGAGAGCTTCACGACGCGTGAGCCGTTGGCGCGGCCGGCAAGTTCGACGCTTGCATCATAGGCGACCAGCGCCGTCGCCGGCGTCGAGGCGTGGACCATCGCGTTTTTGTCATTGTCGAGAATCGCATGATGCTGGTTCTGGTCAGCGCCCCTGCTCTCCATCTCATCGGCACCTTCGCCATGGAAATGATCATGCCGAAAATACCAGCAGCGCGGCCGCTGCAGCAGGTTGCCAGCGATGGTGGCGGCGTTGCGGACCTGCGGCGTCGCCGCATGGGCGGCGGCGTCCGACAGCGCCACGTAGCGCGAGCGGATCCGCGGATCCTTGTCGATGCGATCGAGCGTCACCAGCGCACCGAGCGTCAGCCCGTTTTCCGTGTCGATCTCGTCGAGGCCGTGGATGGTCTTCAGATTGACAAGCCTCGCCGGCGCCAAAATCCCTTCCTTCATCAAGTCGAGAAGGTCAATCCCGCCTGCCTTCGCGATGACGGGTCGTTGCTCAGTGCTTTCGGCAAGCAGACCGGCTGCCTGCTCGACCGTCGTGGCATCGGCCCATTCGAAGCTGTTCATGGCCATGCTGGACTCCTTTTGGCCGGTCTCAGGCGCTGAGCGCCGCCAGCACATTTGCCGGGTTCATTGGCAAAGTGCGGATCCGCTTTCCGGTGGCGTTGTAGAACGCGTTGGCGATGGCGGCGCTGGTCGCCACATTGCTTGCCTCGGCGATGCCTCGCGCGTCGGTCGACGATTGTGCCCCGATCTGCTCGATGAGCAGCACCTCGATCTCCGGGGTCTCGCGTGATCCGACCATCCTGTATTGATCAACGTTGGCGTTGAGCTGATGGCCGCTCGTCGCGTCCATGATGCGGTCTTCGTAGATCGCGTAGCTGACACCCTGGATGATGCCGCCGATCACCTGGCTCTCCACCAGCTTCGGATTGATCGGTCTGCCGCAATCGCTGGCAGCGACGACGCGCTCGACCTTGACGACGCCGGTCTCGACGTCGACCGCCACCTCGGCGAACTGGACACCGCCCAGCCCGTGGCGGCTGATGGAGGTCTCGCCGGATAGCACAAAACCCTCATAATCGTCGTGGCGCTTGGCGAGTTTTGAGATTTCGCCGAACTTGGCTTCCTTGGCTGCTTCCTTGAGCGGCCTTGCGGCTCCCTCGTTGCCGCGGACGCCCACTTTACCGCCAGCGAAAAAAATGTCGTCGGGATCGGCATCATCGAAAAGCGGCGCGAGGCGAGCCGCCAGATCGCGTGCCGCCGCATATGCGGCATTGCGGGCCGGCGCCGTCACGGACGCCGTTACCCGGCTGCCGCCGGACGGCGGCCCCCACGGAAAGCGCGTGTCGCCGATATAAACACCGATGTTCTCGGCATCGAGGCCGAACTCTTCGGCAACGACCTGGGCAAGCACCGTCCGGGTCCCGGTGCCGATATCCTGTGCGCTGTTGTAGACGGAAACCGATCCGTCATCGGCGATCCTTACCTCGACGGTTGTCGGAGGGCTGACGACATACACCCACTGCGCCTGCGCCATTCCCATGCCGCGCTTGACAGGGCCAGCGTCGGAGTTTGGCGGACGTCGTCGGTCCCAGCCGAACCGCTCGGCCGCGATCTTGCGTTCATGTGCGCGGGCAAGCATGTCGTCGGTGGGCTTTGTGTCGATGCGCTCGCGCAGCATGATCGGGTCGAGTTGCAGCCGATCCGCAAGTTCGTCCATCGCCTGCTCGAGCGAGAAGATTCCCTGTACCTGGCCAGGCGCCCGGAAAGCCGCGCACGGACCGGCGTTCGTGAATACGTCGTACTGCTCGGTACGCATGTTCGGGCACGGATAGAGCGCGTTGTAGCAGAAGCCAATGCCGGCACCCCCCGCGATGCCACCAGTACCCCAGCTTATGACGTCAATTGCCGTGAGCGTGCCATCTTGTTTGGCGCCGATCCGCACCCTCTGCAGGCTGTTCGGGCGATTACCCGCCGAAACATGCTCTTCACGGCGGTCTAGCATCATGCGCACGGGCGCGCCGGCCTTTTGCGACAAATGAATGGCAAGGAGGCCGAAATTGTTGATCCCATATTTGGCGCCGAACCCGCCGCCGGTAAAGTCGCTGATCACCCGGATCTTGCTCTTGGGCAGATCGAAATATTCCGCGGCCTCGTCGCGCACGCTGTGCGTGTGCTGCGTAGAGGCATAGATAGTCAGTTCGTCGTCCCGCCAATCCGCGACGATGCCATGCGTTTCCATCGGCACATGCGTCTGAACCTGAGTGCGATATTCGGCCTCGACGACGACGTCCGCCTCCGCCAGGCCCTGGTCAATATCGCCCGTGGGAGTCATGCCAGGCATACCGAAATTGGGGCCGCGCACATTGCCCTTCTGCGGCAAGCCTTCCGGCGCACCGCCGCCGCCGGCCGTCGACGGCTGCTCGACCGGTCCGGGAAAGACGATCGGAGCCTCATCGTCCATTGCAGCCACGAGTTCGCTTACGTGGGGCAACCGCTCGTATTCGACCTTGACGAGCTTCGCGGCTTGGTCGGCGATCCGCTGCGTCTCGGCCGCGACGGCGGCAACGGTCTGGCCCGCGAAGCGGACCGTCGGATACTTGTTGCGGGCCTCGGCTTCTGGATCTCGAAGCCTGGCAGTTTGCAGCAGAGTCTCAAGCACATGCACCGCGCGGACGCCGGGGTAACTCTCGGCGGCGGAGGTATCGATCGAAATCACCTTGGCATGCGGCCAAGGGCAGACGACCTGCCGTGCATACAGCATTCCCGGCAACTGAACGTCGAATGTATATTTCGCGGTTCCTGTCACCTTCTGCACGGCATCGAGCCGCCGGATCGGCTTGCCGATGGAGCGCAGTTCGGCGTTCACCGGCAGCTGTGGCGGTTCGTCGGCAGGCACCTGCCGGGTGACTTGCCTCGTCTCCTGCCCGACAATGCCGTAGAGCAAGGACTGCGAGCGCAACGGCGGCTGATCGATAGGCGCCTGGTTGTCGGTAGCCATCAGGTGCCCCTCCTTCGATTCTCGCTTGCGACGGCGAGCACCGCCGCAAAGATGTTCGGATAGGTGCCGCAGCGGCAAAGGTGGCCGCTTATCGCGGCCTTCACGTCTTCGATGCCGGCGTCGGGTTTGCGATTTATGAGCGCTGCGCAGCTCATAACCATCCCGGGCGTGCAGAACCCGCATTGAAGGGCGTCGTGCTCAACGAACGCCTGCTGCACCGGATGAAGGTTGTCGCCGTCGGCCAGTCCCTCGATCGTGGTGATGCTCCTGCCGCGAGCGTCGAGCGCCAGCGTCATGCAACTGCTGGCGGGCTGACCGTCGAGCCAGACTGTGCAGGCGGAACAGGCTCCACGATCGCAGCCTATTTTGGTGCCGGTCAGGCCGAGGTGATTGCGCAGGATATCAACCAGCGTGGTGGCGGGTTCCGCCTGCACGGGAACTCGTCGTCCGTTTATCGTGAGATCAATTGGGATCGGACCAGGACCAAGCACTTCGTTGGCACCGTCCTGCATGGAACTGTCAACGGCCGCCTGCGCCGCCCCTGCTTCCAGCAACGCTGCCCCCACGGCCGAGGTGCCGCCGTGCTTCAGGAACGTCCGACGAGAGATACCCGATCTCACGGATCCGTCCGGACCGTGACTGCGGCTCGATTCCGCCATGCTGTGCCTCCGGATTTGCGATGGTGGTCACCAAATAATGGTGATCGTTCCTATCCAGCTCTATTCGGATCACGACCAAGCTAGGGGACCGCCGGGTTCCGGCCAGACGCTATCACAACGAAGTGACCGCCGAGGCGATCCAGCAACCAAGCCGCGCTCCAGTCCACAGCACGAGATCGAAAAGGATGTTCCCTCCGCTGGGGCGTGAGGTGATTCCAAGCGGCGAGCCCGCCGCTTGGAAGTCGAATCTCGACCGTGTGGCCGAACGCTGTTATCGGCTCCCCCACATCCCCTGTCCGTAGCCGGGTGCGGGGATATCGAAGGTCGAATTTCCTGCCGAGGTCGGTGCGCTGTCGGCCGCGCCGACACTCGCTGTGCCGCTCAGGTCGAGCGCGTAGCCGTTGTCGGACACCATCGATTGGTGACCGGTCTTCGGATAGAAGGAGCCATGGCTGTAGTCGGAGCCATAGTGATCGCTGCCGGCAAAAGCCATGCCGGAGGCAAGCAGCAAGGTGGCAGTGGTAAGAATGATCTTAAGCATTTCAATTCTCCATTTTTGAGGGTTAGCGTTTGGCCTCAACGCGCCGTGCCCCGCACCGCATCGATGAGGCCGTCTTTTCATGCCCTTTGGGCAAAACCGACCAACCGCTATCCTTCTGGATGTGCGGCGGCAGGTTGTTCAGCGCACGGTCTCTTGTTGCATTCGTGCGCTGTTCGGTGGGCTGCTCAATGGCAGCCGAGATCATCATCAATCGGCGGCGTCAGCGCTGCCTGTACGAATGGCGGCTGTTCCCGATCAGCCGTCGCGTAGCGGGGTTGACGTCTGCCCCTTGTCGATCATGGCGTTGTATGAGCCGACGAGCCCCTTCATGGGCCGGATGGTTTTGGTCAAAAAGGCTCGCGCGGAGCCGGTCGGGGAAGTCATATGAAGTAACTGGCCTATGCATTTTGAACCTCAGGTTTCGGAGCAAGACGTGTCGACCCTCGCCAAGACTGGATGTTCGGTCTCTGGCTCCGTATATTTTTCGCTCGTTGAATCTTCCGCGTCTTCGGTTCTTATTGTCATACGCCGCTTTCGTTTCGGGCGTTTCTCTGCAGTGCGGTGGTAGTGTTTCGTTTGTTTCAGCGGCACGCGCGACGGGGCGGGCCGCATTTTGTGGTGGTCCGGGTCGTTTGCTCCGGATCCAGAAAGGATCCCGTCGACAAGGTTGCGAACACTCTGGCGCGCAGCCGACGCATGCGACAGGCCTGTCCGCCTCGGCGCGACCCAAGGACGGACAGGCTCAGCCTCGACTTACGGCCGGATGTTGTGGTTGACGCGGAAGAGGTTCGCCGGATCGTATTTGCGCTTGACCGCGACGAGCCGCTCATAATTGGCGCCGTAGGCGGCGCGTA
Source organism: Mesorhizobium escarrei (assembly GCF_935825525.1). GTDB lineage: Bacteria > Pseudomonadota > Alphaproteobacteria > Rhizobiales > Rhizobiaceae > Mesorhizobium > Mesorhizobium escarrei. Next base: position 32,453 of record NZ_CAKXZT010000134.1, on the reverse strand, counting down.
CACGCGCTTCGCCTTCATCATCCATCATGAAGTTGATATAGGCGCCACCATGCGGGTTGTGCTTGTGCACCGCGGCCCAATACTCGCTTGCCCAGCGCTTCAGCTCCGGCGCCTTCGTCGGGTCGGGGTCGATGCCGGCGATAACCATGGACCAACGCGCTCGCCGCGCTCCCCAGGCGGTGGCTTCCGGAGCCACGTCCTGGACAGCTCCGTCGATAGGGTAGAGATGCATCAGCGACAGCTCGCTCGGGGTCTTCGAGCCGTGCTCGGCATGGGCTGCGATGGCCGCATCGGACAGCTCGTCGACATAATCGCCCTTCCAGTACCACTGCAAGCCCTTCGGCAGCAGCGGATCAAACAGCGCCTGCAGATCGACGAAGGGCATCTGCATCATACCGTCCATCAGAGGCCTGGGAAGCGCGTCGCGCACGGGCTGCATCGCCCGTATGCCGTCCTCCTCCGCGCCGTTGTAGCAACTGATCAGCGCGCAGACGCGCCTTCCCCAGATCTCGCGCGGGAAAGGGTCGCAGGAGGGCACCGTCTTGATGCCGAAGAACATCCCGAGGTCTCGCGGCGCTCCGGGCAGGAAGTCGCGGTACCAGCGCATGATCTCTGCGGCATGTGCGATGTCGAAGAAGATCGGCCCGGCATAGACATCCTTCGCCGGATGCGCCTGAAATGTGAAGCGCGTCACGACGCCGAAGTTGCCGCCGCCGCCGCGCAGCGCCCAGAACAGCTCCGGGTGTTCGTCCTCACTTGCCGTCACGACGCTGCCGTCGGCCAGCACGACCTCGGCCGCAAGCAGATTGTCGATGGTGAGGCCGTGTTTGCGCGTTAGATGGCCGGTGCCGCCGCCCAGCGTCAGTCCGGCGATGCCTGTGGTCGAGACGAGGCCAGCCGGCACAGCCAGCCCATGAGCGCTGGTGGCGCGGTCGACATCGCCTTGGGTGCAGCCGGCCTCGACGCGGACCGTGCCAGTCCTGGGATCGATATCGACCCGTTTCATCGGCGACATGTCGATGACCATGCCGCCGTCGCAACTGCCGAAGCCTGGACCGTTGTGGCCGCCGCCGCGAATGGCAAGAAGCAAATGCTTCTCTCGGGCATGATTGACGGCCGCGACGACGTCGGCGACCTCGGCGCAGGGGACGATCCAGCGCGGCCGCTTGTCGATCATGGCGTTGTAGAGCCCGCGCGCCTCTTCATAGGCCGGATGGTTTTGGTCAATAAGGCTCGCGAGGAGCCGGTCGGGGAAATCGTACGAAGTAACTAGCTTATCCATATTGAACCCTCAGGTTTTAGAGCAAGACGCGTCGGCAACTCGCCAAGACTAGATGTTCGTCCTGGGCGCTGGACATTTGCGTTTCGCCGGTTGAATCTGCCGCATTGCGGCTCTTCTTGTCATACACCGCCTTCGTTTCCGGCGTTTTTCTGTGGTGCGGTGAGAGTGTTTCGTTTGTTTCAGCGGTTCAGAGCTGGCGATGACTCGCACGCGCCGAACAGTTGAAACAAATCACGCGGCGTCTGAATGTGTGCTGAAACAAAGAGGGTCTAGTATCCGCCCTCGGAAGATCACGCGAACAAAGGGAACGACCATGCGGCCTGATAATCCGGTGCCATCCACACACACAGGCTATGCGCTTTTTGACGCCAACAATGTTCTCGTCGACAGCAATCCGCAGATATTTGGAAGGCAGCGGCTCGACCGCGGCGAGATGCAGCCGATGGACGCCATTGCCGCAGTCGCCGAAGCCCTGTCACGTCTAAAGAGTTTCGACGGCCGCCCCATCGAGCCGGGCAACGCATTCGTTGAAAGCGCCGCAGCGCGATGGACGCAAATCGACGACGCTCCAGTTGAAGCTGAGACATTGGATGGCCGGTGGAAGTTGCTCACCGCACATCCTCGGCTTGATGGCGGCATGGCCCTGGTAAGCGTCGACATTACTGAGATGAAGCGAGCGCAGATCGCGCACCAGGAGAACGCCGAGATATTCCGCTGCATCACGGACAGTCACCCGCTGCCGGTTTGGGTGGTGGACGCGGGAAACGGGCAGATCCTCTACGAAAGCCTCGATGCGTCGAACCTGCTTGGCCGAAAATGGACGCCGAACGAGCCACAATTCCTGACGGATCATTTCGTGAATACTGGCGAATTCGATGAAATCAGCTCTTTCGCCAGCAACAGCGAGATCGTCCGGGATCACGAAATCCAGCTCAGAAACACAAGCGGATCGGCCGTCTGGTGTTCGACCAACTGCCGTCGCGGCGTCTACGGCGGACGCCCCTCGCTCATCATTGGGGTATTGGACATTACGGAACGCAAGCAGCGCGAGGATCTGTTCGGTTTCCTGATCAAGCATCATCCGTTGCCGGTATGGATGAACGACGCAAGTTCGGGGGAACTCATCTACCAGAGCAATGCTGCCGAACGGCTGCTTGGGTGGAGCAAAAAGGCGCAACGCGAGACGGTGCGGCTCGGCGATTATTTTGTCGACCCCGAGAAGCACCGGGAAATCAATCGGGAGCTCATGCAAAAGGGCGTCGTCGAAAATTGCGAAGTGCTTCTTAAAAGACCCGACGGCCAGGAGTTCTGGGCCACGGGCAATCTCAGGATCGTCGCGTTCCAAGGGCGGCAAGTGGTTCTCGCCGGCATCGCCGATGTGACCAAGCAGAAGAAGCGTGACGGCGAAGTCGCTGCGGCGCGGGAGATGCTCGCAGACGCCGTTGAATCACTCTCCGAGGGATTTGCACTGTACGACGAAGATCACCGCCTGGTCATGTGCAACAGCCTTTACCGCGAACTGAACCACCCGGTGCGGGATCTCGTTGAACCGGGCGTGGAATGGAACGAACTCCTTCGCGAATCCGCCAAGCGCGGCGTGTACCGCAATGCGATTGGGCGCGAGGATGAGTGGCTCGACGAGCGGCTCCAAAGCCGGATCGAGTTCCACTCCCATTTCGAGGTCCCCCTCTCCGACGGCAAATGGCACTCGGTATCGATACATCCCACCGATCTTGGCGGCTTCGTCGTAACGCGCGCCGACATCAGCGAGCGCAAGAAGGCCGAGGCTTTCGAGCGCGACGCCACGGCACTGCTGCAAAAGGTGCTCGATGCCTGCCCTTCGCCGATACGCATGACCACGTTCGAGGGAGAAACGCTCTACCGCAATCCTGCTACCAGAGATCTCTACGCCGACCGTCCTCGAATAACCGACCACTATGTCGATCCAGACTATAGCGTAACATTGGAGCGCACCCTGATCGAAAAGGGCAGGATCGATGATTTTCGGGTCCAGCAGTACGACACCGAGAACAAGGCCTTCTGGGCTTCGATTTCCGCTCGCCTAATCGATTTCCAGGGAAGGCAGGTGATAGTGTCGAACACGACTGATATCACCGACATGATCACCGCCCAGCAAGAAACGCGCAAGGCTAACGAGCGGCTGATCGACGCGATCGAATCTCTGGCCGAAGGATTTGCCCTCTACGACAGGAACGATTGCTTGGTGCTGGCCAACAGCAGGTACCGCCAGATGCACGCGATAAGCGCGGATGTGCTCGTTCCCGGGGTGAACTGGTTCGATTTCCTCCGCGTGACCGCAGAGCGCAACCAGTTTCCGGTTCCACGCGACAAGATCGACGACTGGCTTGCCGAGAGGGCAAGGGACCGCCGCGAATTCCGGCAACAGGAATTCCGTCATACGGACGGGCGTTGGTTTTTCGTCTCGAACTGTCCGACCCGCGAAGGCGGGTTCGTGGTCACCCGTGTCGACATTACAGAGCGCAAGCGGGCCGAGGAGGCCGCCAAGGAAGCGGATGAACTGGTCCGTAAAGTCCTGGAAGCCTGCCCCGTCAACATCCAGATGACCCGCGCGCATGACGGCAAGCTGCTTTACCGTAGCCCCGCCACCGTTGATCTGCTCGGCGACGTCACCAGCGCCGTCGATTACTATGTCGATCCTTCAGAGCGGAGGCGATACGTTGAGCGGCTGCTCGCGACGGGGTTGGTCGACGATTTCGAAACCCAGCTCAAACGCAAGGACGGTGGAACCTGCTGGTGCTCGATTTCGTCTCGACTGATCGATTACCACGGTGAGAAGGTGATTGTTTCCCACGCCTACGATCTCACCGACCGTATCGAAATGCAGCAGCAATTGGAGCGGCAGCGCGAGACGCTGCACCAGAACGAAAAAATGTCGGCGCTCGGCGGATTGCTGGCCGGGGTGGCGCATGAGCTGAATAATCCGCTCTCGGTGGTGCTTGGCCTGTCATCGCTGTTGAGGGAGACCGCTACCGACGCCAAGGTCGTTGAACGCGCCGACAAGATGAGCAAGGCAGCCGAACGCTGCGCCAGGATCGTAAAGACTTTCCTGGCTATGGCCAGACAGCAGCCGGCGCGAACCTCAAACGTGGCGATCGATGACATCATTTCCGAAGCGGTCGAAGTGGCGAGCTATTCGATTCGATCGTCGGACATCGCGCTTTCAGTTCATCTTGAACCTGGTCTTCCCCCAATCTGGGCGGATCCCGATCAGCTTGGCCAGGTGCTGATCAACTTGCTAGTCAATGCAGAACAGGCGTTGCACGCCTGGGAAGGGCGACGGACAATCACGGTTTCAACGCGGCTTCATCCCACAACCGGCAACATAGTGGTCAGCGTTGCCGACACGGGTCCGGGAATTCCCAAAGAGATACTTCCCCGCATTTTCGAGCCGTTCTTCACGACGAAAGAGATTGGGGCAGGAACCGGGATCGGGCTATCCTTCTGTCATCGGATCGTTCAATCCCATGGAGGAACCATCGAGGTCGAATCCCTCGAGGGGGGTGGCTCGACCTTCATACTTTCGCTGCCTGCTTCGGACCATCTGGACGAAGGAAGCGAAACGGCCGAAGACGAGCTCCCGAATTCAACCGGCATTGCTTGTCTGGTGGTGGACGACGAAGAGGAAGTGGGTGAGCTGGTTGCTGAGGTGCTCAGGCGTGATGGTTTCAACGTCACCGTTGCCAGATCCGGCGAAGAAGCGCTGCTGCACCTCACGAACCGCAGTTTCGCGCTGATCCTGAGCGATCTGAAAATGCCTGATATGGACGGACGGGGATTGTTCAACCAGATTGCCAAGCTCCATCCGGCCGAGCTCGACAGGTTAGCCTTCCTGACGGGGGACACGATCAGTCCGGACGCACAGATATTCCTGCGCGCCGCGAAACGGCCCTATCTTGAGAAACCGATCAAACCGAACGAGCTCCGTTCGTTTGTCTCAAATCTGGTCAACAACAATACTTGACAGACCCGTCGATTTGCACGTCACTCCAGAGGCAACTTATCCATTAGGCTGGTTGCTCGGTGGTCGATCTTGACGACGCACGCACATGTAGTGGTCTGCGATGACGAACCGGATATCCGCGACACGGTGGCGGAATATCTGGAGCACCATGGCTATGCCGTGACGCCGGCCAATGCGGGGCCTGCCCTGCGTGAACTTATTGATAGCCAGCACGTCGATGTGGTCATCTTGGATATCCGAATGCCAGGTGAAGATGGCCTCTCCCTGGCGCGATATATACGAGAGCACTCAGACGTTGCCATTATCATGCTGACGGGATCGGCGGAGATCGTCGACCGCGTTGTGGGATTGGAGATTGGCGCCGACGACTATGTTGCCAAGCCCGTGGACCTGCGGGAGCTGCTGGCGCGGGTCAAGGCGGTGCTGCGCCGAACATCGGCGAGCGAACGAGCTGCGGAGAAAACGAGTACTCCGGGCCCTCACCAGGTCCACTTCGGCAAGTGCCGCTTCGACCCGGACGCGCACAAATTATACAACGCCGACGGGGTCGAAATAGCGATCACCCCGATGGAGTTCCGGCTTCTGAAAGTATTCAGCGAACATCGCGGACGAGTACTCAACCGCGATCAACTGCTCGAACTCGCCCATGACCGCGGGTGGGATCCGTTCGATCGCAGCATCGACATTCGCGTTTCGCGCCTGCGCAAGAAAATCGAGGTCGATCCCTCCAAGCCGGAGGTGATCAGGACCATCCGCGGCATGGGTTACCTCTACTCCTGAGCGCGCCGCCGCCTTGGCCTTGCAATGCGGATCGCCCATCTCATGGGCGTTGGCGGTGGACGCCGCCAGAAGGCGGCCATGGTTTCACCCCGCCTTGTCTTCCTGGCCGCGCTGCAAGCCGCGGACCACCATACCAATTTCGGACCGGCTGATCCCGATGTCCCTCAGGAAGGCATCGTCCATTGCCGCCAGAGTCCGTTCTGCCATACGGTGAACCCGATAGTCCCGGAAAGAGCGGTAAGCTGTTCGCATTATCGACATTGCAACACTCCATTGGTTGGCGCCGCGGGTGCAGCGATGCCATTGGGTTTACACCATCGCTGTTTCAGGCGTTTTTCCGCGCCGAGCTCGAAGTGTTTCGTTTGTTTCAGTGCCGGGACGGGCTTGTGAGAAGGAGCGAGCAGTCGGCACGCGGACCCAGGCACATTAGTGCCAATCATCAGCACGATTGCCCCGGCGGCCGCACCACGCCCAATTCTACTCCAACTGATCGCCTGCATCACGAGACCTTGCGGTCGCGAGAAGTCCTCACTCAAGCGAGGCAAGGCACAAGTCCTCGAAGCTGCGACGCTGGATTGGCGGATGCGACACAATCGACCACGTCCTGAATGCACCAATTCCTTAGTCCGGCCGACGACACGTAAAACCACCTCCTCAACGAGGCGGTGGACCAGTCAACCGCAGCGGAGTAAGGGAGCGAGTTGGGTCATCTTGCAAAAGCGCGTGGCGCAGTATGACGTGCGGATTCGATTGCACCACGCCGCAAGTCGGTCTCATTGCCGACGTTCCCCGACCGGGGCAGACCAGCGATCTGCCCCGGAGGACTCCGAGTGCCGCAGTCCTTCAACCGGTTATCGGCCCTGCCGCGGGAACCCGGGCGCTGGCGGCGTCGAGATTATGGGTGGGTGGCGCTGGAACAACTTGCGTTTCATGGCTCGCAATGGGAGCCAACGGTTCCGCGCGAAGCTGCTTCAGCAGGCCCAGTGTTAGATCACCATGACAATCATGAAAGGCGCTGACATCACGACCATCGTCTGCTGCAACGCAGTCAGGCCACCGGCCAGCAACAGCATCGCAGCGCGACAGCGGCGGTGACGCCACCATTCTTGCTTTTCTTACATGAATTACGTATTGTAGGTACTTCAAAAGGAAGTACGGCGATGAAGCAATTCACATTCTCGGACATGAATCGCGTGTCAGGCGAAATCCTCGAAACGGCATTGATCGAGCCAGTGGCCCTGACCAAGCGCGGCAAGGAAAAGCTCGTCATCCTGTCCGCTGCTCAGTACCACCAGCTCGTCGGCCAGCCGCATTCTGTCGCCTATACGCTCGAGGACGCACCGGATGAAGTCCACAATGAGCTCATGACTGGACTGGATGCAATAATTTCCGGCGACACGCCGGATGCTTAAAGCCGGCGATCTGATCCGATATTATTACCGATGGGCGGGGGAAGCAGACGCCGGCGAGGAATCCGGACGCAAGGCGAGGCCGGTTTGCATCGTTGTCCGGACGCCCGCAACGCCCGCAGCCTTGTTTCTCTTTCCGCTGACTTCGCAAAAGCCCGACCGGTCGCGCCCGCATCTCGCCATCAGCGAAATCGAATGCCGCCGCGGCGGCCTCGACTATCCGTCATGGCTGGTCCTGGACGAGTATAACCGGGTGCAGGTCGATGAAGCCTATGATCTGGTGACGACGACGCCGATCGGCGCGTTCAGTCCCGCATTTGTCCGCAAGATTGCTGGCGTGATCAAAGAGACAGCGGCGCAGCGTCGATTGCGCGGCATCGTTCGCAAATAGCGGGACTGATTTTCTTGGAAGGCCTCCGGTCCTTACCCGCATCGAGCGAGGACCGGAGTGAGGGGTGCCCCCTACGCCCCTCCCCTCGCACTCCCCTCCCCGACCACGGCCGCCGCTCCGTTTCACGATGCGGGGACCCTCGTCGCCCGTCGGCACGCCCATAGGTTCCAGCGCCATGCCGCAGATCGGGCAGGAGCCGGGCTTGTCGCGGACGATCTCGGGATGCATCGGACAGGTATATTGCGTGCCCTTCGGCATCGGCTCTGGCGCCGGCTGGCCGCTGAGAAATTTCTGAGGATCGGCCTCGAACTTGGCTTTGCACCCGGGGGAGCAGAAGTAAAAACCTTTGCCCTCATTGCGCACGAAGTGCTTGGCCGTGGCACGCTCGACTTTCATCCCGCAAACCGGATCGGTCGCCTTCAGAAAGGCTTCTGGCTCCTTCTGAAATTTGGTCCGGCAGCCTTCCGAACAAAATGATCGCCGTGGCCGCCGAAGGTCGCCGACGGCTTTCCCGCTGCCGGATCGACTGTCATGCCGCACACCGGGTCGCGGATGACGACGACCGAGAAAGCGGCCGACGCATGGGAGGAACAGCACGAGCCTTGCGATGTGTCGGTGTGGGTGGCGTCATCGTGACGGTCGGTCATGGGGTACTCCTAAATGGGCAACTCCCCTTCCACCTACGGCTTCCAGTTACTGGAAGGTCAAGTGGTTTTGCCAAATGAACGCTACGTTCGCCGCGATATGGCCAGCACGTTCTCGGGGTGGTTGTAGCGACGCTGCCATCTCTGCCCTTTGCGCACCGAGCAGAGATGGACACCTCTACCTTCACTCGCCGCCAAGGCCTTGGTCAGTCTGCCGACAACAAGAAAATTGGACGATTGCTGGGCAGTCAATCGCCGGCGCTAGGCGGCGGCCCTGACGGGCTCGAAATCTATATCGAGCCCCTGAAGCTTTGACGGTAGCATCTGAGATTCGCGAAACCGTGCGACAGGCTTTAAATAACTTTGCATGGACAGGGATATGAGCCAGACGCAGAGTTCCGCCGGCGCTTCGGCTACGGTTGCATTCATCGATCTTGCGGGCTTTAGCGCCATCGCGGACGTTTATGGAGATGCAGCGGCAATCGATGTGCTCGAGATTTTCGAGAGCATGGTCCGCGAGGCACTGAGCGGTTATGGACCTCCGATTAAATGGATCGGTGATGAGGCAATGCTCTCGTTTCCCGAGCCGGAAGTCGCGATCCAAGCGCTTGGAGCGCTGTTGCAAGCATGCAGAAAAGAACCGCGCCTGCCGCTGACGCGGGCCGCGCTGAACCATGGGCCGGTCATCCGCAGGGATGGTGATCTGTTTGGATCAACCGTCAACATAGCAGCGCGCATTGCGGCGCTTGCAAACCCCGGCCAATTGCTTGCTACCCAGCCCATTGCCGATGCCGCTGCTGCCAGAGGCATCCTGGTGCGAGATCTCGGAAAGGTGGCCCTTCGATCGGTAGCCGGCGAAGTTCCCATTTATGAGATCGAACTTGCCCCCTCGCCTGACCCGGCCTGGATCGATCCGGTGTGCAAGATGCATGCTCCTTATGCATCCTATCGACGGGCTGCCCCGGATGGACCATGGTTTTGTTCGCCGCGTTGCGAAGAGGCATATCGGAAGTCGCCGCAGACCTATCCATTGGCTCGATGACACGACTCCCCTAGCTGGTGTCCTGGCGCCCCCTCTCAGTCTACACTCATTGCGCAGGTGAGATTTGCCACGCTGCCGGAAATAGCCGCAGCATGATGCGCTGCCAGGAGTGGCACATTACGACAGCCGCTACGACCGCGCTTTCACATCATCGCTCAGCTGCCGCACGATGTTGGCGGCCTTGCGGATATCGGTTTCGCTAAGAGCGACGCCCATGGTCGAGGCGATCGCCAGGAGCCGGGCGTTCATCTGGCGGTAGCGCGCGTCGCCTTTGCGCGTCAGCCGCACGAGCTTGGAGCGCCGGTGCTTCGGATTCTCGATGAATTCGACAAGCCCCTCGGCCGCAAGCTCATCCGCCAGCCGCTGCATCCGCTGGCGGCTGGTGGGCCGCATATGGGCGATCTGCGGCACGGTCAGCGGCCCAAGCAGCGCGAGGCTTCTAATGAAGCCGAACGCACCGCCGCCCCAGCTGGTGATGAGCCCTGTCTTCTGGCCGAGAGCCCGTATCCTGAAGAAACACTGGGCCACTTCGAGCATCAGCTCCGTGATCGCCTCGGCCTTGCTGTCAACGATTGGGGTGTTGCCCGTCCTTGGGGCCGCCCCGGTCCTGTGTCCTGTCGATGCCATCGTCTTCGTCCCCTTTGTCTATGCCAAGTTCTCCCATTGACACCTCTGTTGTCAACTTCTAGGATGACACCTTAGTTGTCGTTTCTAGGTGACTCCGGGCTTCGTCGCCTGCAACATCCGCTGGAGAGACATGGAAATGGACCCGGCTGGTCAACAAGTAACCGACACCGGAACCGCAGACGTCATTGGGCGACCGATCCTTTTCTTTCCTGCCGCTATTCTGGTCGGTCTCGCCTTGGATCGCTTGCTGGCTTGGCCGTTCGCCATTCCGGAGGCCGACGGGGTGCCCTGGATTGTCGGCGGCTCCCTGATCCTCATCGGTCTTGCGTTCTTCGCCGCGGGAGTCCGCAACTTCTCGCGAGCGGCAACGCCTTTGCCCACGAACCAGCCCGCCCGTGTGCTCGTGACCACCGGCATTTACCGCTGGACCCGCAATCCCATTTATCTCGGCTTTTTTCTCGCGTATGGCGGCATCGGCGTCGCGGCACTAAGCCCGTGGATCCTGATCCTCACGCTGCCGCTTGCTATCGCGGTCCGCTACGGCGTCGTCGCGCGCGAGGAGGTCTATCTCGAGCGGCGCTTCGACGATGCTTATCGCGATTACAAGCGACGCGTGCGGCGATGGCTCTAGCGGTTGAACCATTGCTGGCCGACCGTCAAAGGCGGAGTGGTAAATTGAGATGACGCCTTGCCCTCCTCGGCGCTCTCGCAATCCTGCTCGCCTCCTGTGCGAGAAGACGCCGGTGCGATCAGGCCGAAGCGCTCGGCCGGTTGGACACCGCGGCGTACCACCGCGCGAACGCCGGGCTTCCTTCGGGGATGGGCATGGAGAACGCGCGCGTCGCGAAGTCCACGGTGACCAGCAAAGTGATGTCCGCCGCCGAGAATTCGTCCCCGGCCACAAACTCGGCTTCGCTCAGGCGGCGCTCAAAATCTTCGTAGAAGTAGGCCACGCGCTTCCGGCTACGTTCGACCAAATCGGGGATCTGCGCATAGCCATGGGGCCCAGCAATCGCCCGATCCTTGAGACTCGCCGCATTGTTGCGGACGCCCTCCATCACGGCCGCGAAGCCTTCGAGCTCCACGCGGCGCTCCCACATGGCGATGACGCCCTTTTCTTTCGGTGTCTTGCCCAGAAGGGGTTTTTCGGGAAACGCCTCGTCGAGATAGCGCATGATCGCCGGAACCTCGCCGATCACCGTTCCGTCATCGAGAACCAGAGTCGGCAAGACGGCGCGCGGATTGACGGCCCGGTACGCCTCAGAAAACTGCTCCTTCGAGCCCAGGTCGACGGGAACCAACTCCACGTCCAACCCCTTCTCGGCGATCAGAATCCGGACGCGGCGAGAGTTTGGCGATCCGCGTGAATGATAAAGTTTCATGTCGTTGCTCCATGAGTTAATGGTATTCACGCGGCGATCGCCGCGGGCGCGGCGCTCGTCCACAATGTATGGACGGAAACGCAAAAGGAGACCCAGAAGCCCGCCCGGCGATTGAGCGTCCAAGCAGTTCGTGTGCTGGCGCCAATCGTATGTTTCTTTTTCGCCATGGGCGGGAGCTCCCCAGTCACGGACATTTTCCTGCCTCAGAGCTTCGAGCCGCCATCGACATGGATGGTGTCGCCACTGATCCAGCGCGCGTCGTCCGAAGCGAGGAAGGCGACGACACCGCCGATATCGTCCGGCTGGGCGAGACGCTTCAGGGCCTGGATGCCGAGCGTGAAGTCTCGCCCTACGTCCGTCTTGGTGAACGGCGACATGTCGGTCGCAACAACACCCGGCGCCACGGCGTTGACGCGGATGCCGCGCTCGCCGAGGACGGCGGCGAAGTGTTTCATCAGCGTGTCGATCGCGCCCTTGGTCGCCGCATAGGCCGAAAGCGTGCCAATGGCGGCGCGGGCTGCCAGCGACGAGAGGAGCACGACGCTGCTGTCCTTGCCCATTATCGGCAGCAACTGCTGGACGAGAAAGAACGGCGCGCGGACGTTGACCGCAAAGAGCCTGTCGAAATCCTCGACCGTGGTCGCCTCGATGGTCGCCGACTTCGAGATTCCGGCATTGGCGATGAGGATGTCCAGCCGGTCGCCGACCACGGCACGAACCTGCTTGGCGAGCTTGTGTGCCCCGTCCGGCGCGGAAAGATCAGCAGCGATGGCATCGGCACGTCCGCCGGCCTTGCGGATCTCGGCGACGACGGCTTCGGCCTCTTTCACGCCGCTGCTGTAGTGGACCAGAACCTGCGCGCCCATTCTGGCGAGGGCCAGCGCGCTAGCGCGGCCCATCCCACGCGAGGCGCCGGTGACGAGAGCGGTCTTTCCTGAAAGCTTTGTCATTGTCGAGTGTCCTTCATGGCGTCTGTCTGCGGTTCTCCTCCGCGCGCAGCCGAGCGTTCGCTCCGCCGGCGTGGAGCGGTGATCAGTGCTGAAGATCGTATGTCGCTGCCCGCCGCGGCTCTTTCGGGAGGCAGGGGCTCGGGGACTAGCTTTCGAGGCGCTCCTCGATCACGTCCACCCTGTCCGGATAGAAAGCCAGGTGGTTCTTGATGGCTGCCACGGCGTCGTAGGGAGCCTCATAGGTCCAGACGGCGTTGATGGCGCGCGCCCCGCCTGACGGGATACTGAAGTATGCGCAGCCACCCTTGTAGGGGCAGTAGGTCGCATGCGCGCTCCGCTCGAGCAGCGTCATATCGACATCCTTGCGCGGGATGTATTGGACTGCCGGGTAGCCCGCTTCGCGCAGGATCAGCGCATCGCGGCTGTCGGCCAGCACCGTGCCGCCGATCGAGACCACGACCCGTTTGCGATTAGGCTCGACCGTGATGGGATGATCAGGTCCCGGGATCTTGATCGTCTTGGTAGCTGCATTTGTATGTTCGGACATCTTCACCTCCTGCAATTGCCGCTCAGTGATGGCGCTCACGCGCCGCGGGCCTGGTGCTCCAGGAACATCGAGACATGGCGGACGAAAAGTTCGGGATATTGGTAGAGCGCGCCGTGGTTGGCGTCCGGGTAGAGGATGAGCTGCGCGTTCGGGATGTTCTGCTGCAGGATGAACGAGTTCACCGTGTAGATGATCACGTCTGCGCCGCCGTTCACGATGAGGGTCGGCTGAGTAAGCTTCTTCAGGTAATCGTACGGATTCTCGCGCGGCGCGCCCCATTTCCCGAGCGCTTCGAGCTGCGCCGGGGCAACCTTCTCGCTGACCTGGGGATCGCGACCTTCGTGCCGCAGCCGGAAGCGCCTGAGGAATTCCCTTCCCGCCGCCTGGCTTTGCTCCGACGGCGAGAAATGCACGCGCAGCCAGAGATGGTCCGGCTCTTCGTAAGTGGCGCCGAAGATCTCCTGCGCTTCCGGCGTCAGCGTGGCCATGCCCTCGCCACTGCGCGGGCCGGTGCCGACCAACACCACGCGGCGGACCAGTTTCGGTTCGGCGATGGCCAGCGTCTGCGCGATGAGGCCTCCCAGCGAAAAGCCGAGCACATCGACCTCGGTAAGGCCGAGCGCCTTGACGAACGCGGCGGCGTCGGCGGCCATCTCCTCGATGGAGGTCGGGACCTCGCCCGAGCTCGCGGAGATGCCGGCATTGTCGAACAGGATGACCTCGCGATCCTTGGCGAAGCCGTCCGTCACCGCCGGGTCCCAATGGTCCATCGTGCCGGTGAAATGGATGTTGAAGACGAGCGGCACCCCACCGGGTTTGCCGAACCGCCGGTAAGCGAACGGGATACCTGCGACGTACACGAACTGCGTCGGCGCGGTCTGGTGGGCATGAATCATTAGGGTCGCTCCCTTTTTATTCAGTCGGCACCGCATCGGGTACGAGCGCTAGGGCGGCTCTCGCGCAATCGACGTCGTTTTGCACCGCGGGCGCCCCGCTTAGCCCAATCGCCCCGACAACTTCTCCGTTCACCTGAATGGGAAACCCCCCACCCCACGCCGCCACGCGCTTAAGCGTGGGGACACCGGCCAAAAGCGACGGGTCGCCTTGGATAAAGTTGAAAAAGTCCTGCGTGGAAACGCCGAACAGAGCTGTGTACGCCTTATTCTGCGCCATCTCGATGGAAAGGATCGGGGCCCCATCCATCCGGGTAAAGGCCTTGAGATTGCCGCCGTCATCGAGAATCGCTACGTTCTCGGCAACGCCAAGTTCTCTGGCTTTCGCCACCGCTTCATCCACCATTTTCTGTGCAAGCTCAGAAGAAATGCTGTGTTTCTTCACCACGTTAGCCATTGGACTTCCTCCTTCCAGTTGATATGCATCGCGCGTTGACCGGGCGTTGGCCGTAATAGTCGGCTCCCTTGCGCAATCCCGGTCAGGCGGCGCTGTGGCCGCCGTCGACGCTGAGGATATGGCCGGTGATGAACCGGGCTTCGTCCGACGCTATGAAGACGATGCCGTCAGCGACTTCCTCGGAAAGGCCGAGTCGGCCCAGCGGAACCTGCGCCACCAGGGCCGCCTTGTTCTCGGCGGTGCCGGTGAAGCGGGTCAGCATGCCGGTGTCGGTCGGACCAGGCGAGACCGCATTCACGCGAATGCCCGACGTGGCGACTTCGAGCGCCACCGACTTGGTGATGCCTTCGACGGCGTGTTTGGCGGCGACATAGATCGAGGCATAGGCCGCGCCCTTGTGCCCGTAGGTTGAGGAGATATTGATGATGCTGCCGCTCCCCCGGGCCTGCATGGCGCGCACTTCGTGCTTCATGCTCAGGACCACGCCGACGACGTTGGTGTCGAACGTCGCCGCAACGCTTTCCGCGGTTTGATCCGTGATCGGGCCGACCGCACCTTCGGTGGCGGCGTTGTTCACCGCGATATCAAGGCGGCCGAACCGTGCTATGGTCTTGTCGACCAGAGCGCGGACATCATCCTCCTTGCGGACGTCGGCGTTGATGAACTCAGCCTCCGAACCGAAAGAGCGCAGTTCCTTGGCGAGCGCCTCGCCGACTTCGTCACGACGACCCGAAACAACAACCTTCGCGCCCTTCTTGGCGAAGGCGACGGCGGTGGCGCGCCCGATGCCGGTCAGTCCACCGGTGATCAAAACAACTTGGGTGCTCATGGATCCAGTCCTTCAAGGTATGGCGTCGCGCATTGCGGAAGCCCGGGTCATTTTCAATGATCTGCAGGTAGGTTCTGCTGGCGCCGCCGAAAAAGACTTTGTAGGCTGGTCTCCATACTTCCAAGGCATGGGACGCTCATGGAGCTGAGACATCTTCGCTATTTCGTCGCCGTCGCCGAGGAGGGCAACCTGACGCTTGCGGCCAAGAAAAGGCTGCACACGGCGCAGCCTTCGCTCAGCCGCCAGATCCGCGATCTCGAATACGAGGTTGGCGTTCAGTTGATGAGCCGCAACGCGCACGGCATTGAACTGACCGCCGCCGGCAAGGCCTTTCTCGACCATGCCCGGCTGGCGTTGGCACAGGCCGATGCGGCGGTGGAAGCGGCGCGCAGGGCGGCACAGCCTGCCCGAAAAACGTTTGCCATCGGCTTCCAGACCGGTCAGGAGATGGTCTGGCTGCCGCGGGCCATGCATGTGCTGCGCGAGGAGCTGAAGAACATCCAGATCACAATCTCAAGCGACTATTCGCCAGAGCTCGCTGAAGCGCTCGTCCGCGGCCAGATCGACGTGGCCTTCCTGCGCTTCGAACCGACCTTCGACCTGTGCTACGAGGTCGTGGACCACGAGCCGCTGATCGTCCTGATGCCGAGCGACCATCGCCTTACCAGCCGCGATGCAATTCATCCGCGGGAACTGGCCAGTGAGATTTTCATCGGCGGTTCGAACAAGGCCACTGTATTGCGCGCCGTGACCGAGGATTATCTGCGCCGCTGCGGGCTCGACATAAAACTGGATCATGGGGTGGACAATTTGGCGATGGCCATGTCCCTGGTGGCGTCTACCCGTGGGTTGGCGCTTATGCCCGCCTATGCGAAGAATCTGCTGCCGTGGTCCGTCGTCAGCCGTCCGCTGGAGGGTGAAGCGCCAACGATCGATCTGGTTGTCGGCTACAGCAAGGCCAACGCATCGCCGACCCTCAAGCTGTTCCTTTCACGAATGGACGAACTGGTCGCTTGCGTATCGAGAAAGCTCGGCGACCACGCCGATGGAAGCGAGCGAAATGCAGGCTGAGGGACACATGGACTCCTTTGAGCGACCCTGACAGCGTCATGATTACCATTTCGAAGGTCCGCTATCCCGGTGCCGACTTGGCTACAGGAGTCTGCAAAGGGTCTGACCTTCGCATTCGCGAACGGTAAGGTCGCGCCAGCAGTTGCCGTCGGGCCGATGCTCAACGAACGGCGCGCGCGGAAGTCGATGATCCTTTGATCTTCGATGATGGCGCCATTGGATTCGATCGTAGAAAATGCCCTCAGCTCAGCGCCCGCAATCAATGCGTTTGCGAAGCGCTCTTCTTCAGTTGGGCGACGCGCGAAAGGAAGAGTCCAAGAATGGGCGAGGTGTTGGTCTTGTTGTAGCCGATGACGAGATCGGTCGTCGGCCGCTCGAGGCGAGCAATGAAGGTTTCGCCCCCACATGACTACCAGAAACAGGCCGAAATCGCTAGAACTTCGATGCGTGCGCACGCGTCGAACAAATTGACGTCCGTGCCTCCGCTCAGATTTGTGCCCTGCCGCCATCGACGAATAGTTCGATGCCCGTGACGAAACTGGAATCATCGGAGGCAAGGAATAGCGCGGCCTTGGCAATCTCCGCGGGAGAGCCCATGCGTCCCATCGGGATGGTGGATACGATCCGCGCAATAGCCTCGGGAGGCTGACGGTCCACCAGCGGTGTTTCGGTCGGGCCCGGGCTGAGGACGTTCGAGCGGATGCGGCGGTCCCTCAACTCGATGGTCCACGCGCGAACGAAATTGCGGATGGCGGCCTTGGTCGCGCCGTAAACCCAGAAAGCAGGCGTCCCTTTGGCGCTACCGACAGAGCCGGTGAGAATGATGGAGGCCCCGTCATTCAATAGCGGAAGAGCCTTCTGGACCGTGAACAGCGCTCCCTTCACATTGATGCTGAACAGCTTGTCGAAATGTTCCTCGGTGATACTGCCCAAAGCGGCAAACTCACCGAGGCCGGCATTGGCGAAGACAACATCGATTCGTCGCCCCTCTGCCTCGACGGTTTCGTAAAGCCGATCAAGGTCAGCCAACTTGGACACGTCCCCCTGGACGCCGGTAGCATTGGGTCCAATGGCTTCCACCGCCTCGCCTAGCTCCTTCTGGCGACGGCCCGTGACGAAGACGTAGGCGCCCTCTTCGACGAATAGCTTCGCTGCAGCGAAGCCTATTCCAGTGGTGCCACCGGTAATGACCGCCACTTTTCCCTGTAATTTACCCACAGTCGTTGTTCCTGTTGATGATGGAAGCTAGGCAAGCAATTTACTGGCGGCATTGACGAGGTCGCCCCTTAGATCAGCCGGTTTGTCCATCAGGCCGGTGGCGTACGCGCCGTTGATGAGCAGCGCGATCTGAGACGCAGTGCGGTTGGGATCACCCGCGCCAAGCTTGGCAACGATGGCCGCGAGCCTCGCCCGCAGTTCTTCCTTGTTGCCCCGGGCGACGACCCGGCCGGGATGGTTCTTGGCGGGAAACTCCGTCACGAGATTGAAGAACGGACAGCCGCGATAGGCGGGGCGCCCGATCCGCTCCGCGATTCCAGATAGCAACGCCTCCAACAAGGCGCGCGGATCATCGGCGTGCTGCTTTTCAATGCGATCCCAGCGCGCCCAGAACAACCGATCCTGTTCGGCAGCGAAGGCGGCGATCAAAGCGTCCTTGGAGTCAAACAAGCGATAGAGGCTCGTCTTCGACACGCCGGACCGCTCGACGACCGTGTCGACGCCGACGGCGCGGATGCCCTCGCGGTAGAACAACTCGCTTGCAGTCGCGAGAATGCGTTCGCGGGCGCTCACTTCGCCCTTTGGCGGGGCGCCCCGTCGGGGTCGGTCGCCTGCCTTCATTCCACTCACTCCGATTTGCTGGTTGACAAAGTGACAGACCTGTCCGTAACATTCAAGTGCCATACAGTTCAGTCACTTTATGGAGAATGGCGATGCGCGCGATTGAGGCAGAGACGTTCTCGGGCTACGGCGGGCTGCGAGAGGTCGAATTGCCCAAGCCGCGAGCGGCAAAGGATAGGGTGCTGATCCGTGTCACGGCCGCGGGCGTCACGCCGCTCGATCACACGATCCTGTCGGGTGGACATCCTCGGGCCAAGGCGCCGCTGGTGCTCGGCAATGAGGGTGCCGGTGTCATCGAGGACGCTGGCGAGTCCGGTCTCGCAGCGGGAAGCCGCGTGATGTTCACGGGACCCTATGGCGTTGGTGAGACTGGCACCTGGCAAGACTGGCTGCTGGTGAGACCTGAGCATCTGGCGCTCGTGCCCGACGCGATCGACGATGTCGTCGCGGCCAGCCTTCCAGTGGCCTACCTGACCGCGCAGGTCACGCTGGCGCAGGCCGAATTCAAACCAGACATGAGGGTGCTGGCTCCGGGGATCGGTGGATCGGTCGGCAACGCGACCTATCAACTCGCGCGGGCGCAGGGCGCCGGCAAGGTGATTTCGACGGCTGGCAGCGCTGCGAAAGCCGCCAAAGCGCGCGAGCTTGGCTTCGAAGACGTGGTCGACCTAACCGCAGAGGGCCTTGCCGAGGGCGTTCGCCGGATAACGGCCGGCAAGGGCGTCGATATCGTCATCGACAGCATCGGCGGGACCGTGACTAGTGAGGCGCTGAGCAGCCTTAGTCTCGGCGGTATCCTGATCACGTTGGGCTATTCCGCCGGACGCAAGACCACGATCGATGTGACGGACCTGATCTGGAAGCGTGCGCGGATGGCCGGCTTCTCCCTGTTCGCCCAAACGCCGACCTCGATCGCGGCGGCGTGGCGGGACGTCCTCCCACTGATGGTCAGCGGATCCGTCAAGCCGATCATCGAGCGGATCTGTCGCTTCAGCGAGGCGGGCGAAGCCTTACGTCATCTGATCGAGGATCGGCCTTTTGGCAAAGTCGTCTTGGCGGGGTGACCGACTGTGAAAATCGCGGTAATGGGTGCGGGTGCGGTGGGCTGCTACTACGGCGGCATGCTGGCACGTGCCGGACACGATGTGGTGCTAATTGGGCGCCCTCAACACGTCGAGGCGGTCGAGCGTCAGGGGCTCAGGCTCGAAACACAAACCTTCGACGAACGCATTCGCGTCTCTGCCAGCACTGAAGCGAGCGCGGTGCAGGGCGCGCAGCTCGTGCTCTTTTGCGTGAAGTCCACCGACACCGAAAGCGGTGCGGCTGCCATCCAGTCGCATCTTGTGCCGGATGCGTTGGTACTGTCGTTACAAAACGGCGTTGAGAACGCGGACCGGCTGCGCGCGCTGCTGCCACAGGAAGTGATAGCAGCCGCGGTCTATGTCGGGACCGAAATGGCCGGGCCGGGGCATGTCAGGCATCATGGCCGCGGCGAACTGGTCATCGAGCGGTCGAAGGCCAGCGATGATGTTGCGCGCGCGCTGATCGCAGCCGGCGTGCCGACCGATATCTCCGATAACGTCCGCGGCGCGTTATGGGCGAAGCTAATCACGAATTGCGCGTATAACGCGCTATCGGCGATTACCCAATTGCCCTACGGCCGGCTCGTGAAGGGTGAGGGCGTGACCGTTGTCCTGCGCGACCTCGTCGATGAATGCGTGGCCGTTGCGAAAGCGGATGGCGTGACGCTTCCGGGCGATCTCGATGCGGCCGTCCGCAAAATTGCCGAGACGGCGGCGGGCCAGTACTCATCGACCGCGCAGGATCTGGCGCGCGGCAAGCGCAGTGAGATCGATCATCTGAACGGCTTGATCGTGCGGCGCGGCGAAGCGTTGGGCATCGCGACGCCCGCCAACCGGCTGCTGCATTCGATCGTCAAGCTGATCGAGAGCAAGTAGCGGATCAATCGCTCCCGCTCGAAACCATCGCCTAAAACTGGGGTTGAATCATGAAACAGTTGAGCGAGCGCTACCTAGAAGATTTTGCAGTGGGGCAGACGTTCGGTTCCGGGCGGCTGCGCATCGACGGGGAACGGGCCCTCGCGTTCGCTGCCGAGTTCGATCCGCAGCCCTTCCATCTCGATGAGGCGGCGGCGCGTCGCTCGATTTTTGGTGAACTGACTGCCAGCGGCTGGCACACCGCTGCCGTGACGATGCGGCTGCTGGTTGAGACCGAACTCAAGCCGGCTGGCGGTCTCGTCGGCGCTGGTATCGACGAGTTCCGGTGGCCCCGGCCAGTGCGCCCCGGTGACGAGTTGCGCGTCGAGTGCGAGGTGATCGAGGTGCGACCGTCAAAGTCGCGTCCGGAGCAGGGCCTGATAAAGCTCCGAACGACCACCCTGAACCAGAATGACGAGACCGTGCTGGTGTATGTCGTAAACATGGTCGTGCAGCGGCGGAAGGATATTCGGCAGGAGTAACGATCCGCGCCGACAGCTGGACACGTGAAGCGAGGCGGGGCGTTCCGGTTCGAGGTTTAGCTACCAAACGCTCTCATTGTGGGCGGCCAGAACCGACGCGGTCGCCCGGAGGCGCGAGAACCTCAGCTCTTCATGCCTGCTCAGAGCCTGTCAGGACACAAACCAGGACTCTTTCGATGTACAGAGCTTCCATTCCTGTGTTTCTCCGCGGACTAGACGTTCTGTCGGTGTTGCTGGACCGGGCCGACGTCCATGCCTCGGCGCGCGGTTTTGATGTCGGCATCCTGGCGGCCGCCCGGCTTGCGCCGGACATGTTGCCATTCACCGGCCAGATCCAACGCGCGAGTGACACAGCGAAGTTTGCCGCAGGGCGACTGACCGGTCTTCCATCACCTCGCTTCGCAGACACCGAACTCACGCTCGACGAGTTGCGGCAACGGATCGACGTGACCGCAGACTATCTCAAGACGTTCCGACCGGAGCAGTTCGACGGGAGTGAGGCGCGAACGATTTCATACAATGCCGGCGGCGCTCCGCGGCAGTCGGGCGGACAGGACTATCTCCTGAATTTCGCCTTGCCGAACTTCTATTTCCATGTGGCAACGGCGCACGACATCCTCCGTCACAACGGAGTTCCCATCGGCAAACGCGAATATCTCGGCTTCGGCCGGGAGTGAAGCGGCACCGGCTGTACGCCAGCGTGTCAAGGCCGCTCTTACCGTCTCCGTCCTCCGAAAGAACTCAGGAGTGCATCCGGGACAAGCCCGGTCGTGAAGCCGCGAGCATTGGGATATTGGGTCGCGTGCCACGAATGGTTCACCCACGGCGTGCGGGCAAGCAGATATTTCCCTATGATCCGGGTATAAAGATCCAGCGCGGAAAAGGTGTCGCGCCAAGGACATACGGAATGTCCGGCCATCTTGCCTGGATGCGCACGTTCATGGGTGACCTGCTACTCATGCCACGACCTCCGCGCGCGCGTTTCGCCGGATTGCCTGGGGAGGCTGGCCGAAGGCGCGCAGGAACGCACGACGCATGCGGTCGGGATCGGCAAAACCCGTTTGCCGAGCGATGACGTCGATGGGATGGCGACTCTGCTCCATCATCAGCCGGGCAGCCTCGACCCGCAGGTTCTCGATAGCCTTGGCCGGCGATTGGCCGGTCTCGGCGCGAAATGCGCGGCTGAACTGGCGCGGGCTGAGATGCGCGGCTTCGGCGAGTTGTCCAACCGCCAGCGGCTTATCGATATTGCGCTTGGCATAGGTCAGCGCGCTCTGGATTCGGTCGGATTTGGGCTCCAACTCCAGCAGTGCTGAAAACTGTGACTGGCCACCTGCACGCCGGTGATAGACGACCAGCTTCCTGGCCACGGACCTGGCAACGTCCGCACCCAGATCCTGCTCGATCATGGCCAGGGCGAGGTCGATACCGGCAGTCATCCCGGCCGAGGTCCACACTTGGCCGTCGACGATGAAGATGCGGTCTTCCTCGACATTCACCTTTGGGAATCGGGCCTGCAATTCACGCGCGCGGTTCCAGTGGGTGGTCGCGCGTCGGCCGTCAAGCAGGCCTGCTTCTGCCAGAACGAACGCTCCGACGCACGTCGCGGCGACCCGCCTGGATCGTCCCAGGGCATGACGCAGAAAATCGATCACGCCCGGCGTCAACGACCCGGCTACGGCGCTGCCGCCGATGATCAGTGTGTCGAAATTGGTATCGTCGAAGGGTTCCGTCGCGACGCTGACGCCGATGGAGTTGCGAACGGACCCGCCGGTCTCCGAAAGCAAATGCAAATCATAGACCGCCTGGCCCATTTCCTTGTTCGCGAATTCGAAGACCGAGAGCACGGCCACGCTCATCATCTGGAAGCCGGTCAAGACGATGAAACCGATGCGCTGCATGGCTCTATCTCTACATGTCCTAAAACGTCGGTTTTATGACATTTGAGACAGACGATTGCAAGGCTAGTCTCTTACCCGAAAGCACAGCCCGTCCCGGACAAACGAGACGAAGAGCGAGCGCCGCCACGGCATCGAGGCGGCGCGAGGTCCAACTCGCGGGTGGCGGAAGTCCCGCGCAAATAACCAGGAGCTAGCCATGGCCACCACGATCAAGGTCAACGGCGTCGATCGGGCAGTCGACGTCGACGACGACACGCCGCTCTTATGGGTGTTGCGCGACGTGCTCGGCATGACCGGCACGAAGTTCGGCTGCGGCGTGGCGCTTTGCGGCGCCTGCACCGTGCATGTCGACGGCATCGCCACCCGTTCCTGCATCACCCCTGTCGACAGCATCGGCGCCTCAGAGATCACGACGATCGAGGCGATCGGCGCGACGGCGGCCGGCGCCAGCATCCAGAAGGCCTGGCTTGACCGGGAGGTCGTTCAATGCGGCTACTGCCAGTCGGGGCAGATCATGTCCGCTTCGGCGCTAATCGCGAGCAACCCGCATCCGACGGATGCCGACATCGACGAGGCGATGTCCGGCAACATCTGCCGCTGCGGGACCTATGTCCGCATTCGCGAAGCGATCAAGCAGGTCGCACAATCGAATGGGCAGGGAGGCTGATCATGATCCTCGACAACCTCATTTCCTCAGCAGCCGACTCTGGCCGATCGCCATCAGCGAACGGTTTCTCCCGGCGCAGTTTCCTGCAGGCAGGAGCGGCAGCGGGCGGAGGCCTGGTGCTGAGTTTGAGCTTGCCGTTCGCAAACGGCGAGGCCCAGGCGGCCGACGCCGACGGCTTCACGCCCAACGCCTTCATTCGCATCGAAGGCGACGGGCAGATCGTCCTGACCATGCCCTATGTCGAGATGGGCCAGGGCACCTATACCGCCATCCCGATGCTGATCGCCGAAGAGCTGGAGGTGGATCTGAAACAGGTGCAGCTGGAGCATGCTCCGCCCAACGAAAAGCTCTACGGGAATCCTTTGCTGGGCGGCTTGCAGGCAACAGGAAACTCGAACGCGGTACGCGCGGCATGGGAGCCGATGCGGCAGGCCGGTGCGACTGCCAGAACCATGCTCGTATCGGCGGCGGCGAAGCGCTGGAATGTCGATCCGGGGTCCTGCCGCGCGCAAAGCGGTGAAGTACTTCACACGCCGACGGGGAAAAGCGCCAAATACGGCGAGCTTGCCGCCGAGGCCGCCCGCATGCCCGTGCCCGAAAGCGTGGCGCTCAAGCGGCCCGAGGATTTCAAGCTCATCGGCACCCCCGCCAAGCGTCTGGACACGCCGGCCAAGGTCGACGGCACGGCCGTCTATGGCATCGACGTCCGTCCGCCGGGCGTGAAGATCGCGACGCTTGCACAATCGCCGGTCTTCGGCGGGAGCGTGAAGAGCGTCGACGATGCTGCGGCCAAGGCCATCAGGGGCGTGCGTCAGATCGTGCGGCTCGACGACGCCGTCGCCGTCGTGGCCGACCATATGGGGGCTGCGAAGAAAGGGCTCGAGGCCCTGGTGATTGAATGGGACGACGGTCCGCACGCCAGGCTGAACACGGAAGAGATCGTGGCCGAGCTCGAAGAGGCGACGCTGAATTCGGGGGCGGTTGCGCAGAATGTCGGTGACGCCATCAAGGCAATGGAAAGCGCCGCCACCAAGGTCGAGGCGACCTACCAGGTTCCGTTCCTCGCGCATGCGGCAATGGAGCCCATGAATTGCACTGTTCACGTCCGCGAAGATTCCTGCGAGGTCTGGGTCGGCAGCCAGGTCGTGGCGAGAGCCCAGGCGGCAGCGGCGGAGGTTACCGGCCTGCCGTTGGACAAGGTCGTGGTCCACAATCACCTGATCGGTGGCGGGTTTGGAAGGAGGCTGGAGATCGATGGCGTCACACGCGCCGTCCAGGTCGCCAAACACGTCGATGGTCCAGTTAAGGTCGTGTGGACGCGCGAGGAAGACATCCAACACGACATGTACCGGCCCGCTTTCTTCGACCGGATATCGGCCGGTCTCGACGAGAAAGGAATGCCGGTCGCCTGGAACAATCGCTTCGCTGGTTCCTCGATCATCGCTAGATGGGGTCCTCCGTTTTTTAACAATGGTCTCGACCCCGATACTACCGAGGGGGCAATCAATCTCGCCTACGCCCTCCCGAACATGCATATCGAGTATTTGCGCGTGGAACCTCCAGGCATTCCGACTGCGTTCTGGCGCAGTGTCGGGCCGTCGCACAATGTCTTCGTGACCGAAAGCTTCATGGACGAACTGGCGGCGGCGGCGAAGCAAGACCCTGTCGCCTATCGGCTGGCGCTCCTCGAAGGGGCGCCCCGCGCCAAGGCCGTGCTCGAGCTTGCCGCAGAAAAGGCCGACTGGGGGCAGCCGCTGCCTCCAGGGGTAGGCCGTGGTGTCTCGCTCCAGTTTGTCTTCGCCACCTACTTGGCGCAGGTCGCCGAGGTCGAGGTGTCGAAGGAAGGAGCGGTTCGCGTCCGCCGCGTCGTCTGCGCGGTCGATTGCGGGACGGTCGTCAATCGCGATACGGTCCAGGCGCAGATCCAGAGCGCGATCATGTTCGGGATCACGGCTGCGCTCTATGGCGAGATCACGCTGAAGGACGGACGTGTCGAGCAAGCCAATTTCGACACGTACCAACTTCTCCGCATGGATGAGGTGCCGGCCATCGAGGTGCACATCGTCCAGAGCTTCGAGCCGCCTGGCGGAATGGGCGAGGCCGGGACTTCGGCGATTGTCCCCGCAGTGACCAACGCGATCTTTGCGGCAACTCGCAAGCGCCTGCGCAAACTGCCGATCGACACCGTGGCGTTGAAGCAGTCTTTGTGAACGGAACGAGCTCGGCTTCGATGCCGTGGTTGATCACCGGTCCGAAGGGCTCGCGGAAAAGCTGGCCGAAGTCTGCCCGCACGGCATCGACGTCTATTTCGAAAATGTTGGCGGCACGATCTGGCAGGCGGTTTTACCGCTGCTCAACCGCGTCGTGCGGATACCGATGTGCGGCGTCATCGCCCATTACAATGGCGGCGGCGCCGAGCAGGATCTTCTACCCGCGACGATGCTGGCGATTGTGCGCCGCAGCCTGGTGCGGCGCGGCTACATCAACACCGAATTCTTCGACGAGCACTACGATGCCTTCCTGCGGGAGATCGGCCCGAGAGTTCGCGCCGGCAATATTCGCTATCGCGAAGACATCGTCGACGGCCTTGAGAAGGCCCGGAGGCTTTCATCGGCATGCTGGCCAGCCGGAACTTCAGCAAAGCGCTCGTTCGCCTTTCGTAATGCCAGGTCCTTCACGATAGGTTGGTCACGCGCGGATAACCTCGCCCCGGAGAATCCCATGATGCCCAGACAAGAACGCTACAACCTCGCCGTTCTGGACGACTACCAGAACGTCGCCCTTTCGCTTGCGGATTGGTCGGTTCTCGACGGCCGGGCGTCGGTCACCGTGTTCAACGACCATCTGGCCGATGCAGACGCGGTGGTCGAGCGGCTGCAACCATTCGACATCGTGTGTGTGATGCGAGAGCGCACGCCCCTCACGCGGACCATCATCGAGCGGCTGCCGAGGCTTCGTCTCATCGCCTCCACGGCATTCCGCAACGCCTCGATCGACGTTAAAGCGGCGGAAGAACGCGGCATTCCGGTCGTTCATACCAGCTACACCTCGGCACCGACCATCGAACTGACCTGGGCTCTCATCCTCGCCAGCGCCCGCAACCTGGTCGCCGAGAACACCTCACTGCGCAGCGGTGGTTGGCAGCGATCCATCGGTGATGATATGGCCGGGCGAACCCTGGGCGTTCTCGGTCTTGGCAATGTCGGTGGCGCCGTGGCGCAGATCGGCAAGGCATTCGGCATGAACGTCACTGCCTGGAGTCAGCACCTGACGGCCGAGCGCGCAGCGGAAGTAGGTGCCGAGTTGGTTTCCAAGGAGGAATTGTTTGGCCGGGCGGATGTCGTCTCTGTCCACCTCGTCCTCAGCGGCCGGACACGCGGCCTCGTCGGCGCTTCTGAACTCGCGCTCATGAAACCCACAGCCCGACTGGTGAACACGTCACGCGGACCGATCGTGATCGAGGCGGATCTCATTGCGGCGCTTAAAGCACAGAACATTGCCGGCGCGGCCATCGATGTCTTCGACCAGGAGCCGTTACCGCTCGACCATCCGTTCCGTACGCTGCCGAATCTGCTGGCCACGCCACACATCGGCTACGTCTCGCGCGGCCTTTACTCCCGCTTCTATCGGGACACCGTGAAGAATATTCGCCGTTGGCTCGACGGCCAGGCAGCCGGCTGAGGCGTCCTGCGGGATATGCGAAGCAGGACATCATGCTTGGTCCCCGCTTAAGCGAATGGACGACACTCAATTGGATGGAATGACGCGCCCGAAGAGATTCGAACTCCTGACCCCCAGATTCGCAGTTAGGCGCTTTTAAGCGTGTCAACGCACCCGCCGCGATTCGAACGCGGGGCCCTCGCCTTCGGAGGGCAGTTCTCGCGCTGGTACCGCCTTTGGCCGACGTTCAGGTCCCAAGCGCACTATTTGCGAAGACGGAAATCGGCTGAGTACATCCGCGATGGGGCTAAAGAGCGGACGCGATCCTACTCGAAATCAAAACGGCAGCGGTAGCGCAAGCCGTCCGATTTGTACGCTGCGGCACGCCAGGGCGGCACACACAGACAAACGCGCTTTACACCACAGTCAAACGCGGCTCAGATTGTCGAAATAGTTTGGAGCGCGCGAGGAAATGGATGTGGCGACTAATGGATACACAAAAGCGGTGGACGGAATGGCCCGCCGAAACTACGCTATTGCCGCCGTTTCCCCTCTACTCCCACTCGATTATTTCAACTCATCATAACACATTGATTTCACAAGGCAATTTATTTTCGGCAGCCACATTTGCCGTCAGATATACCGTCAAAATTTTCGACTGTTAATTCATTGAGGAATTTCAGATTTTCGCGAAATCTGGGATTTCGGTGACTATCGACCACAATCGGTCGAATTTTTTCAGCCGCCGGTTGCGGGCATCCCTTCGCGCCGGCAGAAAAGTACCGTCAGGGCGTTGTCACCCGACAGCGCGCCACTCGCAATAGCTTGAGCATTCCAACGTCTTCCTGACCCATCCATGGCGGTCGACCATGCGAGCCGGTCAATCCGGCACTCACGTGGCAGAGAACCTTCACAATTCCGCACCATTTGGAAGGCCGCACCGGCGGCAGCCCTGAACCCGTCTCGAAAAGTACCGTCGCTCAATCCACCACGGTGACAAGGTGGATACCATTGAGTCGGGAGCTTGCCGCAGCGTGGACAGCCGCTCGCAGGTTATCCGTGCCCAAAGTCGAGCCCCTCATCGATCGGCCTCCACTGCCGCGAAAGCGTGTGGCATCAGGAATTCACCTATATCTCCCACAACGTTGGCGAGCTCACCGGGTTGGTGCGCAACGTTTTCGATGAACGCGCGCCATTGCCGCTGCTTTTGTTCATCGGCTGCGAAGGACGGTGTCAGCGCATCCGGTAGGTCCTCAGGAATTGCTGTCCCGCGCCGCGCGAAGGTGGCGGCAATTGCCCGCGCCAGTCTGTCGTCATCAAAAGCGAACGACCTGCTGAGAATCCAGATGTCGTAGAAGTCCTTCATCCGGCTATTGGCCCGCCGCAGCGCCACCATCGCTTGGAATTTCTCGGCAATGACCGTCTCTCGCGCATAGCCCCGAAGCCGGGGCATGGGAAAATCCAGCATGGACGGATAAGTCCAGTTCTTCGGCACCAGGCTCCAGCGCATCGCCAAAGCCGATGTCGATCGTCAGGCTGATCCGGGCGCCGCTGATCGAGGCCGTCGTCCGCAGCCTGAGGCCGCCATATTCCAGTTCCTCGCGAATGCGGTCGACGCGAAGTGCGTCAGCGTCGAACTCGACGCCATCGCCGGCGTCCTGCGCCAGGATCTCCCGAAACGTTGCCAGCATCGGCTCCGGGCTCGGATCGCCAAAACCCAGTAGGTCAAGGTCGCGCGTGCCGCGGTGCGGATCATCGAACCAGCTCATCATCAGCATCGCACCCTTCAGCACGAAACGGTCGGCGTGGGTGACTGACTGAGCCGAAAGAGCAGCCGCTCGAGAGCGAAGCGCGTCAGAACCAGGTCGAAGCTCTGGCCACTTGCCCTGGCGAGTTGCAGCAGGCGTGCGCGCACCGAGGCGCCGATGTTCTTGATCTCCTTAGCCATTGGCAGTCAGCGCCTCGAGATACGGCCGGATGACCGTGGCGACACCGCCACGCTCAGCCTGTCTGGCAATTTCACCTGCCGTGGTCTTACGCTGGCGAAGCGCTTCCCGGAGGCCCTCGATTGCCACCGACAGGCCGATCTTGTTCCGGTATCGGAAGCAATCGGCAATCGTCTTGGCGACGCCGAAGACCTTTACCGGCACGCCCTCGACGAGGTGGGTTTCGACCCCCTCCCCGAGCAGGCGATCAGTGAAACGCACCACCCGTATCGGCGTACCATCGGCCTTAGGGGGCCAATCTTTCTGCCTGATGGCAATCCATATCTGCCTCGGAAGCTGATCGGTAAGTTCATGGAACGCCAGTGCTGAGACGAGGCAAACCACGCCCTTCGGAACACGTTTTGCGGCCTCGGCGAGACTGTGGTGAGCGTCGAGCGTTGCATCGGAGAGTTGGTAAAGCCCTCGCGCGAGCCGAAGCACCTCGCCATCCCGTTCCATGCGGCTGATGGTGGCGGCTGTTACGCCCGCATCGCGCAGCTCCGCCAGACGCGCGATTCCGCGCACAGTCAGGAGGGCGTGGGCAATTTGGCGCTGGGTGGTGGGTTCAGGCACGATATGAAAGCTCGGATTCTCAAGTCTATTCTCCGAGACTTTGTATCACCCTTCCTGCTCCCGGGAAAGACGCCCTACTCCCGAAAACTTCTTTGCGACTGTCCTAACGCGCGCCCGGTATCTGTCCTTCTTCCCAACCACAGGAGGATAGACATGACTACGAAGAAACCAAGTCGGGTGCGCATTCTGATGATGCCATATCAAGAGGACGACGACAGCGACCGGCAGGCTACTCCGGTCCCGCAACGGTGCTGACGGGCCTGCCGCGGACCATCAGGCGGCATGAACTCAGGCTGATCGTCCCGCTCGCCGACAGCACGATCTATGGGATGGAGAAACGAGGCGAGTTTCCGCGCCGCTTCAATCTTACGCCCCGCTGCGTGGTGTGGGATCTGGAAGAGGTGGAGGCGTGGCTCGAACAGCGCCGCCAGACATACTTGGCCGGGCGCGCGAAGGTTGCTCCTGGCCCTGACGTCCGTCACCGGAAAGCCCGGCCGGTGAAAGCGCAGGAAGCGGACATCTAGCCGCAGCAGTTGGAAGCTATCGCACTATTCAAGCGCGGCAGCTTCCAACTCTAACCGGGCGTGGTGTAGCGATCATGCGCCACTTAGCATAGGGTCCGATCACCTCGGTGTGTGTTCCTAAGTTTCCTCAATCAAAAGCCTTCCAGCACGATCTTTCCTTTGGAACGTCCGCTTTCGATCAGGGCGTGGGCCTGTTTCAGGTTGGCCGGATCGATGGGCCGCAGCACCTGGTTCAGCGTGGATCGGATCTTGCCTTCATCGACCACCCTCGCCACCTCGTCGAGCAGTCTGCCTTGATGGTCCATGTCGGGCGTCTGGAAGATCGAGCGGGTGAACATCAGTTCCCAGTGGATCGAGACCGACTTGCGTTTGAATGGCAGGATGTTGAGCGCCTTGGGATCGTCGATCAGCCCGAACCGGCCCTGCGGCGCGATGAGTTCCACGATCTGATCGAGATGACGGTCCGTTTCGGTCGTTGAGAACACAAAGGCCGGCGCACCGAGCCCGAGTGCCGCCACCTGTTCCGCGATCGGCTTGTTGTGATCGATGACATGGTGGGCGCCAAGTTCGGTCACCCAGTCCCTGGTCTCGGGACGCGAGGCGGTGGCGATAACGGTGACATCCGAGATGGCCCGGGCGAGTTGGATGGCGATCGAGCCAACGCCACCCGCGCCGCCGAGGATGACGATCGCGTTGGCGCCACCCGGGACGGGCCGCCGAATGTCGAGCCGATCAAAAAGCATCTCCCAGGCGGTGATCGCGGTCAGCGGCAGCGCCGCCGCCTCGACGGTTGACAGCGTTGCCGGCTTGTGGCCCACGATGCGTTCGTCCACGAGGTGGAACTGGCTGTTGGCGCCTGGCCGGGAGATCGAACCGGCATAATAGACCGCGTCGCCATGTCTTAGGCGGGTCGCCTTCTCCCGCACCTCCACGACGCGTCCGGCGGCATCCCAACCCAGCACTTTCCATTCTCCCGGAACAGGCGAAACGCCCTGCCTCACCTTGGCATCGACCGGATTCACCGAGATTGCCTCAACCTCGACCAGCACGTCATGGCCGCAGGCAACGGGGCGTGGCAGGTCGACAAGCTCGAGTGCGTCCGCACGGTCGATGCCGCCGGCAGTCCTGTATCCGATCGCTTTCATGTTCTGCTCCTGTCGTCGATTGATCTAAACGGAACCTGTGCGTATAGTCGATGTTGTTCAATACGCACAAACACCGCTCATAGTGTCAGAAAGGATACTTTTATGGCCAAGGTCAGGTATTCCCGTTTCGATTGCACGCCCGGCTGCGCGGTCGAGGCGGCGATTGGGCTGATCGACGGAAAATGGAAGTCGATCGTGTTATTTCACCTTCTTTCCGGCACGCTGCGCTTCAACGAAATCCGCCGCCACATCGCCAGCGTCACGCCTCGCATGTTGACCAACCAGCTGCGCGAGCTGGAGGAGGACGGGTTGATCGCGCGCAAGGTGTACGCGCAGGTTCCCCCCAAGGTGGAATACAGCCTGTCGCCGCTCGGCCGCAGCATGGAGCCCATCCTTCTCGCCCTTAAGGATTGGGGCGACGCGAATATCGACCTCTACGGCAAGCCGCATACGCGCCAGAACGCCTGCGCGGCATGATTGGTGCGATCGGCAATTAAGAGCAGGCAGTTGATTTTGACGAGAATTGGTGGGTAGCCGGCCAAGTCGAAACAGGGAGGGCATAATGGGAGCAATGAATCTTGAGATCGATCTGCTGCGCTGCTTCGTCGCCGTGGCGGACACCGGCAGCTTCACGCTGGCAGGCGATGTTGTGGGCCGTACGCAATCGGCGGTCAGCCAGAGGGTGAAACGGCTGGAGGATATGGTGCAGCGACAGCTTTTTCTGCGCGACAGCAGGGCCTTGTCGCTGACACGCGACGGCGAAATCCTGCTGGGGCACGCGCGGCAAATGCTGACCTTCAATGACGCTACGGTGAGAAACTTCGCGCCGCGCGGCGAACAGACCCGAGTTCGCCTGGGCATCGCCGACGACTTCATCCCTCATCACCTGGTTGCGCTGCTGGAGGAGTTCCGCCGCAGGCACGTTGGCCTCGAGGTCGATGTGCAGACCGGAATGAGCTGTGGACTGAATCGCGCATTTGATGCCGGCGAGATTGACCTGGTGTTCGCCAAGAAAGACGGCGAGGCGCAGCGCGGCCGGGTCATATGGCGTGAGCCTCTGAGCTGGATCACGTGCGAGGGCTTCAACTATGAGACGGACGAGCCCCTGCCTTTGGTTCTTCTGCCACCGCCGTGCGTCTACCGCGCCATCGCGATCGACACGCTCGACAAGAGCGGCCGTGCTTTCCGGATTGCCTGCACCGCTGAAAGCATCATGGGTGTCCAGGCTGCCGTCGAGTGTGGCATGGGCGTTACCGTTCTCGGGCGTTCGTTCGCGCGCTCCGGTCTGGTGTTGCTTTCCGCCCCCGGTTGCCTGCCGATACTGCCTTACACCGAAATAACCATGCTCGGCTGTCAATCGGCCCACAATAGGG
>NZ_CAKXZT010000133.1 GCF_935825525.1 Mesorhizobium escarrei | reverse complement strand
ACATCACTGTGAAAAGGTACTAGTCGATGTCGAAGGATACGCCCTGGGCCAGCGGCAGCGCCTTGGAATAGTTCACCGTGTTGGTGGCGCGCCGCATGTAAGCCTTCCAGGCGTCGGAGCCCGACTCGCGGCCGCCGCCGGTCTCCTTCTCGCCGCCGAAGGCACCACCAATCTCGGCCCCCGATGTGCCTATGTTGACGTTGGCGATGCCGCAGTCGGACCCGTCGACGCCGAGGAAGCGCTCGGCTTCCTGCAGGTCGCGGGTGAAGATCGACGACGACAGCCCCGCTCCGACCGCATTGTGCTCATCGAGCACGGCGTCGAAGTCCGAGTATTTCATCACGTAGAGGATCGGCGCGAAGGTCTCTTCCGTCACCGGCGATACCTGCTTGGGCATCTCGACCAGCGCCGGACGAACGTAATAGGCGTCGGGATGGCCATTCTCGACCCGCACGCCGCCGGTGACCTTGCCGCCTTGAGCGGCGGATTCCTTCAACGCATTCTGCATGCTGTCGAAGGCCGCCTTGTCGATCAACGGTCCGACCAGCGCTGATGTCTCCAGCGGATTGCCGACCGAGACGCTTTCATAGGCCTTCTTCAGGCGCGGAACGAGTTGGTCGTAGACGCTCTCATGCACGAACAGGCGCCGCAGCGTCGTGCAGCGCTGGCCGGCCGTGCCCATGGCGCCGAAGGCGATGGCGCGCAGGGCCATGTCGAGATCGGCTGTCGGGCAGACGATGCCGGCATTGTTGCCGCCGAGCTCCAGCACGGCGCGGGCAAAGCGCTTCGCCAGCCGCGGACCGACATCCCTGCCCATGCGGGTCGAGCCAGTGGCCGAGACCAGCGGCACATCAGGATGATCGACCAGAATTTCGCCGACGGCCCGATCGCCGATCAGCACCGAAATCAAGCCTTCCGGAGCATCGCCGAAACGTTGTGCCGCACGCTTGAAGATCGCCTCGCAGGCGAGCGCCGTCAGCGGTGTCTTTTCCGACGGCTTCCACACCACCGCGTCGCCGCAGACCAGCGCCAGCGCGGCGTTCCACGACCACACCGCGACCGGGAAGTTGAAGGCCGAAATCACGCCGACGACGCCCAGCGGGTGCCAGGTTTCCATCATGCGATGACCCGGGCGCTCGGTGGCGATGGTCAGGCCGTACAATTGCCGGGAGAGGCCGACGGCGAAATCGCAGATGTCGATCATCTCCTGTACTTCGCCGAGACCTTCGGAGGGGATCTTGCCGACCTCGATCGACACCAGCCGGCCAAGCTCGGCCTTGTGCGCGCGCAATTCCTCGCCAAGCAGCCGCACCAGCTCGCCGCGCTTCGGTGCCGGCACCAGCCGCCATGTCTGGAAGGCTTTATGCGCCCTGTCGATGGTCGCTGCCGCGCCGGCCGCCGAGATCGCCTTCAGCGCGGCGATCTGCTCACCCGTCACCGGGCTGCGCACGATGAGATCGCCGCCCGAAAGCGCGGCATCAGCGACACCCAGTTTCGCCAGCAGCCCGGCTGTTTCCTTCGCAATCGTCATTTTCTTTCCCTTCAGATCCCGTCGCTCTCATATGGCGTCGGTCAAAGCCTTGTGCCATGCCGTCCCCGTGCGGATCGGCACATCAGGCGCAGTCAATGGCGTGGCATTACTCGTTTCGGGGAAAAATCGCCATCCCGGCATGGTCTAAGCCAAAGGCAGACCGTTGAACCAGCGAGTCGTCTCAGCGCGCTGTCTTCGCACCCCGCACGGCGCCTTCCTTCATCAGCCGGTCGATATGCATGCGGATATGGGCGGCCTCGGCGGCCGTATTGGCAAGCGCAATGGCGCGGTCGAAGGCGATGCGCGCCTCCTCGCCACGACCAAGCTGCATCAGCAGGCCACCCTTGAGGCCGAAGAAGTGAAAATAGCCGGAAAGCCTTTGATCCAGCGGCTCGATCATGGCAAGTGCGGCTTCCGGCCCGCGCACCTTGGCGACCGCGACGGCGCGATTGAGCGTCACCACCGGCGACGGCTGCATCTGCTCGAGCAGGCTGTAGAGCAGTTCGATCTCATTCCAGTCCGTGTCCTCGGGCTTTGTCGCGCGCGCATGCAGGGCGGCGATCGCCGCCTGCACCTGGTAGGGACCGGGCTTCTGGTGGCGCAGCGCCTTGTCGACCAGCGCCAGCCCCTCGTCGATCATCTTGCGGCTCCACAGGCTGCGGTCCTGGTCTTCGAGCAGCACGATTTCGCCGTTCTCGTCGAAACGCGCCGGCGCACGCGCATGCTGGAGAAGCAAGAGCGCCGTCAGGCCCATGATCTCCGGCTCGGTCTGGAACAGCCTGAGCAGCAGCCGGGCCAGCCGGATCGCCTCCTCGCAGAGCGGCGCGCGCGCCGGTGCCTCGCCGCTGTTGGTCGAATAGCCCTCGTTGAAGATCAGGTAGACCATGGCGGCGACCGCGGCGAGCCGCTCGGAGCGCTCGACCGCGCCGGGCGTCTCGAACGGCACGCCGGCATCGGCGATGCGCGCCTTGGCGCGGGTGATGCGCTGCTCCATCGCGCTTTCACCGACGAGAAAGGCGCGGGCGATCTGCTTGACGCTCAGGCCTGAAACGATGCGCAACGCCACGGCGATCTGCTGCGTGGCCGGCAGGTCGGGATGACAGCAGATGAACAGCAGCCGCAATATGTCGTCGCGGTAGTGCGCGCCGTCCAGCCGTTCGGCGATATCGGTCTCGGCATCTTCGAGATCGGAGATCTGGTGCTCTTCCGGCAGCGGCGCCTGCTTGGCACGTTTGCGCACCGCGTCGATGCCGCTGTTGCGGCCAACGAAGATCAGCCAGGCTGCCGGATCGCGCGGCGGGCCGTTTGTCGGCCAGTTCTTCAGGGCTCGCAGGCAAGCGTCCTGGAAAGCTTCCTCCGCCGCGTCGAGATCGCGGAAGTAGCGCAACAGCGCGCCCATCGCCTGTGGGCGGGCGGTGCTGATCGCTGTGCTGATCCAGGTAAGGTCGGTCATGCTGAAACCTTGGCGGGACTGAAGAGCGAAACCGGCCGTATTTCGTAGGAGCCGCCGCTCGGGTTGACCTCGGAAAGCTCGCGCGCGAAATCGACGGCCTCATCGAGATCGGCGCATTCGAGCGTGTAGAAGCCGAGGAACTGTTCCTTGGTCTCGGCAAATGGGCCATCGATGACGACCGATTCGCCTTTGACCTTTCTCAGCGTAGTCGCAGCGGTCGTCGGCAGCAGCCGCGCCACTGGGCCAAGCCGGCCGGCCCGAGCGTATTTTTCCTGCACGCCCAGGAGTTTTTCCATGACGGCATCGTCCTGTTCCTTGCTCCACGAGCAGACGACGTCTTCGGAGGCATAGCAGAGGATTGCGTAGAGCATGGGTGCGTCCTTTTCTCTCTCAAAGGACGAAACAGTAGGACCGATCCCGACACAACGTCGATAAAAAAATCGCGTCCTGCCAACACAATGAAGGTCTATGGCTGCTCTGTTCGGTTCAGCTTTCCTGCGCCTTCAGCCATCTCAGAACGACGGCTTCTTCGTCGTCAAGGCCGGCTATCGATCGCTTCCGCTTGTTCACATCCGCCATTTCGCTGAGCAGCCGTCCTTCGGACCAGGCTTCGAAGACCTGTGGGTGGATGTAACATTTGCGGCAGATGGCGCGCGTGTTGCCCAGCCGCTCGGCGACCTTGTCGATGACGCCGTTCATCACCCGCTTCTGTTGTGCCTGGCTTTCGGGTCGTTCGGTTTGCGCAAACAGCGACGCAGCATGGATGGTGCCGCCCCAGGTTCGGAAATGCTTGGAGCTGAAATCCGCCCCCGCCGTCTCCCTGATATAGCGGTTGACGTCGTCGGAGCGGATCGGTCGCCTGCGTCCGTCCTCGTCGAGATATTGGAACAGCTTCTGGCCCGGCAGATCCTGCGCCCCGCGCACGATCCTGGCGATCCGGCGATCGACGAGCTTCAGCTTCCATTCCTTGCCGGACTTGCCCTTGAAAGCGAAACGCAGGCGCGAGCCATCGATGTCGACATGGCGGTCGCGCAGCGTGGTCAGCCCAAAGCTGTTGTTGTCGCGGGCGTAGGCGGCATTGCCGACGCGGATCATCGTGTTGTCGAGCAGCCAGACCACAGCGGCGACGACGCGTTCCAGCGGCAGGCCGTGACGGCGCAGATCGGCGTCGATCTGGCGTCGCAGCTCAGGCAGGCTCTCTGCAAAGGCAACCAGGCTCGAATATTTGACGCCGTCGCGCTCCTCGGCCCATTGCGAATGGTAGCGATATTGCTTGCGTCCGCGCTGATCCCGGCCGGTCGCTTGGATGTGACCGTTGGCATCCGGCGCGATCCACACATCCGTCCACGCCGGCGGGATGGCGAGCGCCTTGATGCGGGCCATGGTGTCCTCGTCGACAGCCTGCCCGTCAGGCCCTTTGTATGAGAATCCCCTGCCGACCCTGAAACGGCGGATACCGGGCTCGGCATCGGTGAGGTAGGTAAGCGAGGCTCGATCGGCAGAGGCTTGCGACCCATTTGTCAGCGCCCCTGGTGCAATCTTCGTGCTAGCCGACCGGCCAGGCGACGATCCGGATTTGTCCAGCATGTCCTCTCCACGAAATTTTCCCGTAGATAAGCGCAGGAACGGCTGCTGGTTCCGCTAATGACTTTCAGAATGATGTCAGGCTCACCGCGTGTGCCTTCGAGGAGCCGTCTTCAATCGATGTTCGGCGCATACGAAATCGATTGCCGCCTCTCTTGCCGTCACGCCTTTTCCAGGACGACCGGAACGACGTCGACAGCCTGCTCGCCGACCTGTCCGCCCGTCGTCTTCAGCACGCCGACGATCGGCGCTACATCCGAATAGTCGCGGCCGTGGCCGACGGTGATGTGGTCGTTGCTTGCTCGCATGCCGTTGGTCGGATCGAACTCCTGCCATCCGGTGTCGCGCCCGCACCACACCTTCACCCAGGCATGCATGGCGTCGGCCCCTTCCAGTCGCGGCTTTCCGCGCGGCGGAATGGTGCGCAGGAAGCCGCTGACATAGCCGGCGGGGATACCGAGGCCGCGCAGGCCGGCGATCATGATGTGCGAAAAATCCTGGCAGACACCCCGCTTCAGGCTGAAAGCATCGCTCGCCCGGGTCTGCACCGTGGTCGCCTCGCCATCGTAGGTGAAATCGCGATGAATGCGGTTGCACAGGTCCATGGCGGTGCCGACGACAGAACTGCCGGCACTGCTCCGCGCATACAACGTGATATCAGCATCGACGCCGGCATGGTCGCTGGCGGCCAGGAAGTGATGCGGTGTATCGGGCGACAGCGACCGCATCGCTTCGAGTTGCTCCCGCAGCCGGCGAATGTCGGGCGACACGTCAAGCCCGGGTTCCGGCCGCGAGACGGCGACGCGCGCGCTCATCCTGATGTCGAGCGCATCATGGGCATCGCGAAAGGCGATCGACGTGACATTGTTGCCGAAGAAATCGGAAAAATCCGAGCGTTCGCTCGGCGCCGGCGCGAACGACAGCGAAGCGGCGATTACGCGCTGCACGCCGGATATCGTCGGCGGCAGCACGCGCACTTGATGGCGGCCGCCGCCGGCTGCAGCATCATAGTCGTAACGCAGATTGAGCCTGATGTCGTAGAGCATGCCAGCCTTTATCCGGACCCCGTCCTTAGCCGAAATACGCCTTGGCGAGGCTGTTATAGAGGCCGCCGATCTCGGTGGCGAGATCGTCCAGGGCCTGCGCCGTCATATCCGAGGGCTCCTTGATGGCGATTGCCGTATTGAGCTGCAGTATCTCTTTCGCCGCCGGCGACATATGCCCCTCGCCGCCGATAGAGGGCAACAGCGCGATTTCGGCCTTCAGCCGCTCGAGCTGGAACAGGATGGAGCGCGGGTTGAGCGGATCGAGCACCAGGAGGTCGATCACCGTGCGCCGGCCGGCCTGCACCGGATACTGCCGCCGGTGGGTCATGACGCTGTCGCCGATCTCCAGCATCATGTCGAGCGCGCCTTCGGGCGCCGCAGCCCTGGTCAGCCGGGCCAGCGTGCGGGCGATCTGGATGCCGCGTTCCAACCGCCGGCCGATCTCCAGGAAGCGCCAGCCGGTGAAGCGGTACATATTCTCATGCAGCAGGCCGGAAAACCCGGCGAGCTTGCGCAGGATGACAGTCATCGCCTGCGTCGCGTCATCGCCCGGCGCCACCGTTGTCGCGAATTGATGAATGGTCTTCGAAAGATCCTTCAGCGCCAGCCAGCCGTCGGGCGAGAAGCGGTCGCGGATCTGCCCGGCGCTGTAGACGGCGCTGTCCAGCGTGCCGATCAGCCCCGGCGGGATCGCCGCCGCGACGTCGATGCCGAACGGTTCGAGATGGTCTCTGATATCGGCAAGCAAAGGCATGTCCGGGTCGGAGGCCTCGGCCAGCCGCACGTGATAGGCGCGCAGGATGCGCACCGTGTCTTCCGATCGCTCGATATAGCGGCCGAGCCATGTCAGGTTTTCCGCCGCCCGGCTGGGCAGGCTGCCTGGCGAGGTGCGGGTGAAGCTGTCATGCTCCTGCGGCAGCAGCGTCTCGCGCTCTACCGGCCTGTCGCTGACCACCCATACATCCGCAGCCTGGCCGCCGCGCTGCATGGCGATCGCAGTCGGGTCGAGCGAAAAGCCGACACGGGCGAAACCGCCTGGCATCACCGTCCAGCCTTCGGGCATTCGCGCCAGATAGACGCGCAGGGCTGCCGGCCGCGGCTCAAGCCAGCCGCCGACATAGACCGGCGTGGTCGAAAGCGTCACCGCTTCCTGTCCGACGAAGGCGCCGCCGTCCCGTTCGATCCGGGCTATCAGTTCCGCCCGCTCCCCGGCAACCAGCGCCGAGCCCAGCCTGGTGCAATCGTCATCCTCGAAGGCAAGCCGCGTCGACAGCGCCGGACCGATCACCATGCGGTCGAGATTGGCCAGCACATGGTCACGGTCCGCGTCCCGCCCGCACCACCATGTCGCGACACTCGGCAAGAGAAGCTCCTCGTTGCGCAATTCGCGCGAAATTTTTGGCAGGAAGGCGAACAGCGCCCGCGTTTCCATCAGCCCGGAGCCGAGCGCGTTGACGGCTGAAACGGCCCCCCGGCGGATCGCCTCGACCAGCCCTGGTGTGCCGATCTGCGAATCCGGCCGCAGCTCCAGCGGATCGGCGAAGGCGGCGTCGAGCCGCCGCCAGAGCACGCTGACCGGCATCAGCCCGGAAACCGTGCGCACCATCAATCGACCGCCGGAGACGGTCAGATCCTCGCCTTCGAGCAGCATGATGCCGAGATAGCGGGCGATATAGGCATGCTCGTAATAGGTTTCGTTGAGCGGCCCCGGCGTCAGGATGGCGACACGGCCGCCCGATACCTTAGCCATGCCGTTCAGCGCGTCGCGAAAGCGACGGAAGAAGCCGGCAAGGCGGTGCACATGCATTTCGCCATAAATGTCGGACAGCGCACGCGTGGTGGCGACGCGGTTTTCCAGCGCAAAGCCGGCCCCCGACGGCGCCTGCGTGCGGTCGCCCAGCACCCACCAGCGGCCATCCGGT
Organism: Mesorhizobium escarrei; assembly: GCF_935825525.1. GTDB lineage: Bacteria > Pseudomonadota > Alphaproteobacteria > Rhizobiales > Rhizobiaceae > Mesorhizobium > Mesorhizobium escarrei. The sequence goes on along the minus strand of NZ_CAKXZT010000133.1, from coordinate 48,912 downwards.
CCACGGCCGAGCTCGAACGCGCAGAAATGCAGGAAATGACCGCTGTGCGGTCTGGTGCCGACGACGGGCCGCAAATATTCTGGGCTGGCCGCGATCAGCCCTGCCGGCAGGATGCCTTTCTCGACCAGGCGGTTCGGCCCGTAGATGTCGGCAATCGTCTCCTCGAACAGTTCGGCCCGCTGGACCAGGCCGGCACTGATCGCGGCCCATTCCTGCTCCTCTATCAGGAGAGGCACATGCGCCAGCGGCCATTCGCGCTCATTGGCGCCGGCCTGATCGTAGAGACGGTAATAGACTCCGGCGTCGCGCAGATACTGGTCGGCGCGGGCAAAGCGCTGGGCGAGCTCTTCAGGCCCCAGTTCTTCCAGCGCTTCGATGAACTCCTTCCAGACCGGACGGGGATTGCCTGATGCATCGACCATCTCGTCGACGACGCCGTCGATCGGCTGGTAGTGCTCCAGCAAATTATGCGGCCTGCCGCGTAATTCCTTGTGATTCCCCTTTGCCATGGCTGATCAGAGTCTTGCAGGCCGCCGCAGGTCGAGGGTCATCGGGAAATCTTCGGAGGCTTGTTCGTCGCGCAGCACGTAGGCGGACGGCGTGTGGCCACGCGGCTCGAAGCGGGCAAGTCGTCGCGCCTCCGCTTCGTTGCCGTTGACCGGGAAAGTGTCGTAGCTGCGCCCGCCGGGATGCGCGACATGGTAGACGCAGCCGCCGACCGCCCGGCCCGACCAGCGATCGTAGATGTCGAAGACCAGCGGCGTGTTGACCGGCAGTGCTGGATGCAGGCCAGATGCCGGCTGCCAGGCCTTGAAGCGGACGCCGGCCACCGCGATTTCTCTGCTGTCGGTCACCTTCATCGGCACGATGCGGCCGTTGCAGACGACGGCATGACGCTCCGGGTTGAGCCCTTCGGTCTTCACCTGCAGCCGCTCGACCGAGGAATCGACGAAGCGCACGGTTCCGCCGATCGCGCCCTGCTCGCCCATGACATGCCACGGCTCCAGCGCTTGCCGCAGCTCCAGCTTGATGCCGGCATGCTGGACCTCGCCGCAGAACGGGAAGCGGAATTCGAGCTGCGCGTCGAACCATTCGGGACGAAACTGGAAGCCGTTCAGCTTGAGGTCGTCCAGCACGTCGAGAAAGTCAGCCCAGACATAGTGCGGCAGCATGAAACGGTCATGCAGCGACGTGCCCCAGCGGACGAAACGGCCATCGAGCGGATTCTTCCAGGCGCGGGCGATGACGGCGCGCACCAGCAATTGCTGCGCCAGGCTCATGCGCGCATTGGGCGGCATCTCGAAACCGCGGAACTCGACCAGCCCCAGCCGGCCGGTCGGCCCGTCCGGCGAAAACAGCTTGTCGATGCAGATTTCCGACCGGTGGGTGTTCCCAGTCACGTCGGTCAACAGGTTGCGGAACAGCCGGTCGACCAGCCAGGGCAGGGGTGCCGCGCCCTGGTTCGGATGCGGCACCTGAGCCATCGCGATCTCGAGCTCGTACAGCGAATCGTGCCGCGCCTCGTCGAAGCGTGGCGCCTGGCTGGTCGGACCGATGAACAGGCCCGAGAATAGATAGGACAGCGACGGATGGCGCTGCCATTGCAGGACAAGGCTTTTCAACAAATCGGGGCGGCGCAGGAACGGACTGTCGTTGGGTGTTGCGCCACCGACGACGACATGGTTGCCGCCGCCGGTGCCGGTATGACGGCCGTCGATCATGAACTTGTCGGCGCCGAGCCGCGTCTGCCGCGCCTCCTCGTAGATCGCCGTGGTCGTCGCCACGCAGTCCTGCCAGTTCGCAGCCGGATGGATGTTCACCTCGATGACGCCGGGATCCGGAGCCACGCGGATGACGTTGAGGCGCGGATCGTGCGGCGGGCCGTAGCCCTCGATATGCACCGGCAGGCCGATAGTTTTTGCAGCGTTCTCGGCCGCCGCGACCAGTTCGAGATAGTCTTCCAGCGCCTCGACCGGCGGCATGAACACACAAAGCCGTCCGTCGCGCGGCTCGACCGACAGCGCGGTGCGCACCGCGCCGCCGATCTCGGTGATCTCCTGTTCGACACGGTCCTGCTGGCCAGTCGCGGCGGTGAAGGACGCCGCCTGTTGGCGGCGCGCCATTTCGTCGGCGCCTTCAAGTTCGGCCGGAGCAGGCTCCGGCACCGGAGCAGCTCCCGGCAAAATCGCCTCGCGCGCCGGCAATGGCCCGCGCGGCAGCGAAGGATCGACCGGCACGATATAGGGGAACTGCGCCGGCGGCACATGGGGCAGCGTGCCGAGCGGCAGGCGGTAGCCGACCGGTGAATCGCCCGGCACCAGGAACAGTCTGCCGCGCCGCGTTTTCCATCTCTCCGAACGCCAGCGCGGTCCCGACGCCTGGCTGTTCCAGCGCTGGACAGGCAGTACATAGCCCGACGGCTTGGTCAGGCCGCGTTCGAACACCCGCGCCATGCGGCTGCGCTCCTCGGGGTCGTCCAGCTTCGAATTCGACGGATCGACATTGTCCGGCAGCTTGCCTTCCTTGAGCAGCCACTCGGCCGGGTCCTCATAGGCTTCGCTGACCATGGTGTTGTCGATGCCGAGTTCATCGGCAATCGCCGTCAGCAGGCTTTCGGCCTGCTTCGGCCCCACCTCTGCTTCGCCTGCTTCATTTGCTTCGCTGTTTTCTCGTGCGATCAGCGACGGGTCGCTCCACACCGGCTCGCCGTCGGCGCGCCAGTACAGCGAAAAGGTCCAGCGCGGCAGGCTTTCGCCCGGATACCACTTGCCCTGCCCGTAATGCAGGAAGCCGCCGGGCGCGAAACGCTCACGCAGCCGGCGGATCAGCGCATCGGCCTTTTCGCGTTTTGTCGGGCCGACGGCGGCGGTGTTCCACTCCTCAGCCTCGAAATCGTCGATCGACACAAAGGTCGGCTCGCCACCCATGGTCAGCCGCACGTCTCCGGCCTCGAGCGAGGCGTCGACCTGCTTGCCCAATGCGTCAAGCGCCTGCCAGCTTTCGTCGGAGAATGGCTTGGTGATGCGGGGGTGCTCGGCGATGCGGTCGACCCGCATGTCGAAGCCGAACTCGACATTGGCGAAGCTCGCCATGCCGGAAATAGGCGCGGCGTTGCGGAAGTGCGGTGTTGCGGCGAGCGGCACATGGCTTTCGCCGGTGAGCAGGCCGGAGGTCGGGTCGAAGCCGATCCAGCCGGCGCCCGGCAGATAAACCTCGCACCAGGCATGGAGATCGGTGAAGTCGATCGCCGTGCCAGGCGGACCGTCAAGCGCGACGAGGTCGGGCTTCAGCTGGATCAGGTAGCCGGAAACGAAGCGCGCGGCGATGCCGAGGTTCCTCAGGATCTGCACCAGCAGCCAACTCGTATCGCGGCACGAGCCCTTCTTGGCGGCCAGCGTTTCCTCCGGCGAAAAAACGCCGGTTTCCATGCGCACGATATAGGCGATCTCGCGCTGCAGGCGTGCATTGAGGTCGACGACGAAATTAACGGTGTTGGTAGGACTGCGATCGATGGTTTGCAGGAATGCCGATAGTAACGGTCCAGCCGGTTCCGGAGCCCGGTAGATGGTGAGATCGTCGCTGATCTCTTCCGGGTATTCGAACGGAAAGATCTCGGCCGACGGCTCGACGAAGAAATCGAACGGATTGTAGACCGTCATGTCGGCGACGAGGTCGACCTCGATCTTCAGTTCCGTCACCGGTTCCGGAAACACGAAGCGGGCCAGGAAGTTGCCGTAGGGATCCTGCTGCAGGTTGACGAAATGGTTCGCCGGCCCGACCTTCAACGAATGGCTGAGCACCTTGGTGCGGGAATGCGGCGCCGGCTGTAGCCTGATGACCTGCGGGCCGAGAACGACCGGCCGGTCATATTTGTAATGGGTCAGGTGGTAGACGGCTGCCAGAATTGCCATGGGGCCTCGAAAGTCGGCGTTTCAACGAATTCGCCGAACCCTGACACAAATGCTGGCCATTCTCCAAGCAGAGATGTTGCGCTGCATCTAATTTAAGCAGCTATTGGCCGCTGTAATTTCGCTCAATGCGACTGGCCACCACCGGCCTCCAGCGTCTGCGATTTGCGAAAGCCCGCGCGTTTTCGTCATTCTGGGGCGGAGCAGGAGCGAAGCGACGCGGCGCAGACCCCAGAATCCATGCCGTGACGCTAACCGAAGAATGCAGCAGTGCAGGGCATGGCCGGCTCAGAAAAACGCCTGCAATCCCGTCTGCGCCCGCCCGAGGATCAGCGCATGCACGTCATGCGTGCCCTCATAGGTGTTGACCGTCTCCAGGTTCTGCGCGTGGCGCATGACGTGGTAGCCGATCTGGATGCCGTTGCCGCCATGCATGTCACGGGCCTGGCGGGCGATGTCGAGCGCCTTGCCGCAATTGTTGCGCTTGACGATCGAGATCATCTCCGGCGCCATTTTGCCTTCGTCCATCAGCCGCCCGACCCGCAAACTGCCCTGCAGGCCGAGCGCGATCTCGGTCTGCATGTCGGCGAGCTTCTTCTGGAACAGCTGCGTGCCGGCTAGCGGCTTGCCGAACTGCTTGCGGTCGCAGCCATATTGGCGGGCCCGGTGCCAGCAATCCTCGGCCGCGCCCATCGCCCCCCAGGAGATGCCGTAGCGCGCCCGGTTGAGGCAGCCGAACGGCCCCTTCAAGCCGGAGACATTGGGCAGCAGCGCATCCTCGCCGACCTCGACGCCTTCCATCACCACTTCGCCGGTGATCGACGCGCGGAGACTGAGTTTGCCGTCGATCTTCGGCGCCGACAGCCCCTTCATGCCTTTTTCCAGCACAAAGCCGCGAATCTCGTCGTCATGCGCGCCCCTACTCTTGTCGGACAACTTCGCCCAGACGACGAACACGTCGGCGATCGGCGCGTTGGAGATCCACATTTTCGTGCCGGAGATCCTGTAGCCGTTCGTCGTCTTCTCGGCCCGCGTCTTCATGCCGCCCGGGTCGGAACCGGCATCCGGCTCGGTCAGGCCGAAGCAGCCGATCCATTCGCCTGACGCCAGCTTCGGCAGGTATCTTTTGCGTTGCGCTTCCGAGCCATAGGCATGGATCGGATACATCACCAGCGACGACTGCACGCTCATCATCGAGCGATAGCCCGAGTCGATGCGCTCGACTTCGCGCGCCACCAGGCCATAGGTGACGTAGTTGGCGCCGAGCCCGCCATATTCTTCCGGAATGGTGATGCCGAGCAGCCCGACCTCGCCCATCTCGCGAAAGATCCCGGCATCGGTCTTTTCCTCGAGATAGGCCTCCTCGATTCTCGGAGCGAGCTTGTCGGCGGCGAATGCCGCCGCGCCATCACGCACCATCCGTTCGTCTTCCGAAAGTTGGTCCTCGATCAGGAAAGGATCATCCCAGACGAATGCGTTCTTGTCGGCGGCCATGGCTCTCGGTCTCCAGATCACGGAAGTGCGCGGCTTATCGGCTTCCGGCTCGAAAAAATCAAACGAAATTGCTTCGCCGATAAATGAGCGAAAGTAATGGATCATGAACGTGCAGCGCCGCCTTTTGACTGGTATCGGCGCCCTTGCCACCTCCGAGGCGGGCCCGGCCGATGCAGAGCCGCGGCGCCTATTACCTCGTCGTGCCGCACGACAAGGCGCGGCCATCCGCCGGTCGCAAAAAACCCGCCTCTTGGGCGGGTCGGTGGCGCACATGCACTGTGCCTGAATCATTAGCATAGCTGCAGCATAGCTGCCGGCACAAAGCAAGAACAAATATGCTCTACCTCCGGGCAATCAATCACCTGAGGTTGGCGCTGCCCCTCATTGCCCTGCCGGGCATCTGTTAGCTCTTCCTTCTCCCCTTGTTGTGGGAGAAGGTGGATCGGCGCGTAGCGCCGAGACGGTTGAGGGGTGTTGGACGGAGTGCTGTCGGTGCCAAGCTGGAACACCCCTCATCCGACCTCGCTTCGCGAGGCCACCTTCTCCCACAAGGGGAGAAGGAAGAGCCGCGCTGCTTGCGCCGTCACTATACGGGGAGAAGGTGCCGGCAGGCGGATGAGGGGCAGCGCCGACATCGACAGCGCCAGTTTCTCTTTGGCCGGTCTATCAGCTACTTTCGCTTCATCGCTTCCGCCAACGCGGCGCCGAATGCGCCCTGCCCAGCCGGTCGTTCCGGCTGGCGCTGCGGCGCCGGCCCGCGCGGCGCCGGTCTGTTGCCATTGTCGCGCGGCTTCGGTGTGCCGCCGTCACCATCCCTGCGCATCGACAGGCCGATGCGCTTGCGCTTGATGTCGATGTCGACCACGCGCACCTTGACCACGTCGCCGGCTTTGACCACCTCATGCGCGTCCTTGACGAAACGGTCGGCCAGTTGCGAGACATGCACCAGGCCGTCCTGATGCACGCCGATATCGACGAAGGCGCCGAAAGCGGCGACATTGGTGACAGTGCCCTCCAGCAGCATGCCTGGCTTGAGATCTTTGATGTCGTCGACGCCGTCGGCGAAGGTCGCGGTCTTGAAGCCGGGGCGCGGATCGCGGCCGGGCTTTTCCAGTTCCGCCAAAATGTCTCGCACCGTCGGCAGGCCGAACCGCTCATCGACGAAGACACGCGGATCGAGCGCCTTGAGAGCGGCACTGTCGCCCATCAGCGAGCGGAGGTCACGTCCGCAGGCCGCAACGATTTTTTTCGCCACGCCATAGGCTTCGGGATGCACGGCCGAGGCATCGAGCGGTTCGGTGCCGTTGGCAATGCGCAGGAAGCCGGCGCATTGCTCGAAGGCCCGAGGTCCGAGCCGGACCACCTTCAACAGGTCGCGGCGGCTGGCGAAAGGGCCGGTCGCGTCACGATGCGCGATGATCGCCTCGGCCAGCGAGGCGCCGAGACCCGAAACCCGCGCCAGCAGCGGCGCCGAGGCGGTGTTGAGGTCGACGCCGACGGCATTGACCGCGTCCTCGACCACCGCTTCCAGCGAGCGGCCGAGCCGGTACTGGTCGACATCGTGCTGATACTGGCCGACGCCGATCGACTTTGGCTCGATCTTGACCAGTTCGGCGAGCGGATCCTGCAGCCGCCGCGCGATCGACACGGCGCCGCGCAGCGACACGTCGAGGCCGGGAAATTCCGCCGCTGCCGTTGCCGAGGCGGAATAGACCGAAGCACCCGCTTCGCTGACGATCACCTTGAGCGGCTTCGGCCCAGAATCCGACGGCATGTCGGACAGCATGTCGGTCACCAGCCTTTCCGTCTCGCGGCTGCCGGTGCCGTTGCCGATGGAAATCAACTCGACCTTGTGCAGGCGGATGAGCTTTGCTAGTTCGGCCTGCGTGCCGCGCACGTCGTTCCGTGGCGGAAACGGATAGACTGTCGTCGTCGCCAGCAGCTTGCCGGTGCCGTCCACCACCGCCACCTTGACGCCGGTGCGGATGCCGGGGTCGAGCCCCATCGTGGCGCGCGAGCCGGCCGGGGCGGCGAGCAGCAAATCCTTCAAATTGCGGGCGAAGACATGGATCGCTTCTTCCTCGGCCCGTTCGCGCAGATCGCGCATCAGATCGAGCGTCAGATGCAGCGACAGCTTTATGCGCCAGGTCCAGCCGGCCACCTCCATCAGCCAGCGGTCGCCCGGCAACTGGCGGCCGATGGCATAGGCATCGGCGATCATCCGCTCGACCGGCTTCACCGGCGACGCGTCGTCGGAATCGACTTCGATATCGAGTGACAGCACTTCCTCATTGCGGCCGCGCAGCATCGCCAGCGCGCGATGGCTCGGCACATTGGCCCAGCGCTCGACATGGTCGAAATAGTCGGAGAATTTCGCGCCGGCCTCCTGCTTGCCGTCGACGACGCGCGACCGCATGAAGGCGCGTTCCTTCATGTAGCTCCGCAGTTTGCCGACCAGATCGGCATTCTCGGCGAACTGCTCGGACAGGATGTCGCGCGCGCCCTCCAGCGCCGCCTTGGCGTCGGCCACCTCTTCACTGATGTAGGCCAGCGCCAGCTCGGCGGGCACCGCCGCGCGGTCGACAAGGATCGCCTCGGCCAGCGGTCCCAAGCCGCGCTCGCGCGCGATCTCGGCCTTGGTCCGGCGCTTCGGCTTGTAGGGCAGATAGATGTCTTCGAGTTCCGCCTTGGTGGCCGCCGCTGCGATCTTGGCTTCAAGGTCTTCGGTCAGCTTGCCCTGGTCGCGGATCGAACCGAGGATGGTGTCGCGACGCGCGTCGAGCTCGCGCAGATAGACGAGCCGCTCGGCCAGCAGGCGCAGTTGCGTATCGTCGAGGCCGCCGGTGACCTCCTTGCGGTAGCGCGCCACGAACGGCACCGTCGCGCCTTCGTCCAGCAGCCCGATCGCCGCCGCGGCCTGTTCGGGCCGGGCCGCGATCTCGGCTGCGATGATTGCTGCGATGCGCTTGATGTCAGATGCCATGTCGTTCCTGCCGTCCTGTCGAAAAGAGCGGCGACCATAGGCGCAGAGCGTCGCTCCGCCAACCGCGGCGTTTTCGATCACCCTGACAGGTCCACAGGAAAGCTGCGATCGCGGTCGGGCTGGAATCGGTCAGACTATCCGGCTCAGTGCTTCGAAGACGGCAACCGTATCGACATCGAGCGGCTCGTCGACCGGCTCCGGCTGCGACGACATCTTGGCGATAACCACCTCGGCCGTCGGATTGACGTAGAGCCACTGGCCGTGGATGCCGATACCGCAGAAAGCGCCGCTTGCCGCGCCGGTCTGGTACCATTTGTTGCGGTAGCGCCCTTTCGGGAAGAGGAACGCCATCGCGCCACGCTGCCAGGCCTCGGTGTCTCCGCCTGCGCTGACAGTGTCGCGCACCCAGGCTTCCGGCACGATGCGCCGGCCATAGGCCATGCCGCCCTGCCGCATCATCTCACCGACACGCGCCAGGTCGCGCGGCGTCACCGAGATGCCGCCGGCCGTGCGCGCTGTGCCTTCCATGTCGACCGTCACCGACGCTTCGCTCGTTGCACCAAGCGGCAGCCAAAATTTTTCGCGCGACAGCTCTGCGAAGCGCTGGCCGGACGCGCGCTCGAGCAGGATGCCGAGCAGGTCGGAATTGGGCGAGCGGTAGCGGAAGATCCGGCCATGCGGCTCGGCAAGGCGCTGCAGCGTCAGGATGAAGTCGGCCAGGCTTTCCGTGCCTTCGCCCGGATTCCACAGCGTCGCGCGGCGATAGCGGGCAAAGGCGCTTTCCGGATCGAGATAGGCTTCTTCGAAGTCGAGGCTGACGCTCATGTCGAGCACATGCCGCACGCTGGCATCGCCATAGGCCGAGCCGGCAGCTTCCGGCAGATAGCGGGTCACCGGCGCCTGCGGATCGAAAACTCCCTCGCCTTCCAAAATGCCGGCCAGAATCGCGGTCAGCGACTTGCTGATCGAGAAGATGATGTGGCGGGCGCCGAACTGCATATGCGGTGCAAACCAGTCGCCGACGATCTTGCCGGCTTTCATGATTGTCAGCGCGTCGCTATCGGAACGCGTGAGAAAGGCCGCAACGGTCTCCGGCCCGCCGGCCAGCGCGACCTTTTCGTCAAGCAGCCCACCGAAATCCTGAACCGGTATTTCGCCACTGCCCGGCACGGCTGCGACGCGTGCGCTCGGCACCAACTCGCCGACATTCTGGAACGACCACCGGCTGAACGGGCTTTCGCGCCAGTTGTCGAGCAGCACCTGGTTGCGGGCAAAGCCATGTCTGGTCTCGAACGCGGTCTTGCCGGTCATGGCGTTTTCCTCCGGTTTTTAGGAACTTAGAGACTGTTTCGAAATTCGCTCTGGCGAGTCATATGGTGGTGGTTTCGAGAACCGGCGCGCAGCGGACATTTGGGTCCGTGAGCACCGGAAGCGCAGAAAACGCCATCAGATGGCCGCCAGAGTAGAGTTTCCAAACGGTCTCTTAGGCCAGCGCGGCGGCGATCGCGTGCACGGCCTTCATCGTCGCCACCGAGTAGGCGATGTCGGTGAAATCCGGGTAACTCGAAAGCTTCACCACCACCATTCTCGTGTTCCAATCGATATGGATCAGCTGGCCGAACACGCCCCGGCACATCAGCGCGCGTGAGCGCGGATCCTCGATCCAGAACTGGTTGCGGTAGCTGCCTTCCGGCAGGCTGGGATTGAAGTCCTGTCCGTGCCTGCCGTTGCGCGTCGCTTCGATCCAGTCGGCCGGCACCACGCCGCCGCCATTGTCGAGGATCAGCTGGCCGAAGCGGCCATAGTCGCGCAGCGTGGCATTGAAACCCCCGTCGGCGATGGCGTAGCCGGCGCTGTCGACAGTGAAGCAGGCGCTTTCCTCCGCGCCAAGCTTTTGCCAGAGTTCCTCCGAAACCAGCTGCGCCAGCCGCTTGCCGGTTATTCGTTCCATGATGAAGGCGAGCACGTCGGTCTCGATCGAACGGTATTCGAACGCAGCGCCATGCGGCCGGCTTGTCTCCTTGAGCCGCAGGATCAATTCGAACATATGCGACGGCCATTCGAAGGCCGGATCGCTGTCCGGCGGCACCGGTTTCCAGCCGCTGGCGACATCGACCTGACCGATGTCGGAATAGCGGTCGGTGTATTCCTCGGAAAAGCGCACGCCGGTCGTCATGTCGAGCACATGCTGCACGCTGGCACCGGCCCAGCCGGTAGTTTCCAGCTCCGGCAAATAGGTCGTCACCGGCAGGGCCGGATCGATCAGCCCGCGCCCGGCCAGTATGCCGAACACCGAGCCCGTAACCGATTTCGCCATCGACTGCGACAAATGCAGCGTGCGCTCGGTCATGCCGTTGCAATAGCGCTCATAGGCGATCTTGCCGTCCTTGAGCACGAGAAATCCGTCCGTATAGGTTTCGTCCAGCAGCCCGGCCAGCGTCGTCGGTGCGCCCGTGCTGTCGCTCACCGGCAGCGCATCGAGATCGACTTCGGCTCGCTCGAACCGGCGACGATGGCCATTGCCGCGCCAGACTTCGACGGTCGGCAGAATTTCGCGGATGTGCTGGAACGCCCAGCGGTTCCATGGTCCCCTGTCCCAGTCGAGCTTCGGCGGCACCATTTTGGGCGGCGAGCCCTGCATGATCGGCGGCACCGGTTCGGTGTTGCGGTAGGAAGTCATGAGATGCATCCCGGCAAACATGAAAACGGACCCGGCGGCACCCGCCGCCGGGTCCGTCACAATGCGATTACTTCTGCAGTTCGGTCCATATCCTGGTGTAGAGTGCCTGCACGTCGGGCGCGCAGTTCAGCATGAACTTGCCCTTATCGGCGAACTCGGCGGGGATGTTGACCTCCGGCGCCGTTTTCATGTCCTCAGGCATGAAGGCTTCCGACCCCTTGATGCCGTTGGCGTAGCGCGCGAAAGTCGAGATCATCGCGGCGCTCTTTGGATCCATGACGAAGTTCTGGAACAGCTTGGCGTTCTCGACGTTCTTGGCGTCCTTCAACACCGCGAGATTGTCCATCCAGATCGGATAGCCCTCCTTCGGATAGCCATAGACGATGTCCTTGTTCTGCAGGCGGGAGCGGAACGATGCGCCGTTCCAGTCGACGCTGGCGGCGAAGTCGCCCTTGGCGAACTTCTCGACCGTGCCGTAATCCATGGAGATCCATTTCGGCTTTGCCGCCACCAGCGCATCGCGCACCTTCTTCAGCACCTCCTTGTCGCCGGTGCACGGCTCGCCGCCGATATATCTGATGGCGAGATGCATGACGTCGGCCATTTCGGGAACGACGTTGACCTTGCCGACCAGTTCCGCCGGCGGATCCATGAAGATCGCCGAGGTGTTGGGATCGCCCTTGTAGACCGAGGTGTTGACCGTGACGCCGGTCGTGCCCCACTGCCACGGCACGGTGTATTTGCGGCCCGGATCGAAGGGAACATCGACCCATTTCGGATCCATGTTCTTGAAGTTCTCCATCTTGTTCGGCTCTGTCTCCAGGAGCAGCCCTTCCTGGATCCAGATCGGCACGAAGCTCGCCGAAGGCACCACGACGTCGAAGCCGCTGCCGCCCTGCCTGATCTTGGCCAGCGCGGTGTCGTTGGAGTCGTAGTCGGTGACTGTCACCTTGACCTTGTATGTCTCCTCGAATTTCTTGACGAGCTCGGGGCTGGTGTAGTTGCCCCAATTGTAGATGTTGAGTTCGCCATCGGCGCGGGCGAGCCCCGCCGAGGCGAAAAGCGCGGCGCTGAGTGCCGTCGCAGTCAGTTTCCACTTCATCGTTTCTCCTGTCACTCGTGATCCTTTTTCCTGCTGATGAAAAAGAAGACGGTGACGATCAAGATCGAGATCAGCAGGAACACCGTCGAAATTGCGTTGATTTCCGGCGTGATAAAGCGCCGGAACTGGCCGAGCATGTAAGTCGGCAACGTGTCCTGGCCGCCCGACTTGACGAACTCGGTGATGACGACGTCGTCCAGCGAGATGACGAAGGCCAGCATCAGCCCGGCAAGGATGCCTGGCCAGAGCAGCGGAAAGGTGACGCGCCGGAAAGCCTTCCAGGGTGTCGCGTAGAGGTCGGCCGCCGCGGTTTCCAACGATAGGTCCATGCTCTCGAGCCGCGCCCGGATCGGCAGATAGGCAAAGGGAATGCAAAAGGCGGTATGCGCCGCCATCAAATAGCCCAGCCCCGAATAGCCGGTCCAGATTTTGATGCGCGAGAAGAAGATCAGCAGCGCCACCGCGGTGACGATCTCCGGCACCATCAGCGGCTGGTTGATGAAGGCGTATTTGAAGCCGAGGCCGGGATAGGGCTTGGTTCGTGTCGTGGCGAGTGCAGCCATGGTGGCGACGATGGTGGCAACAGTCGCGGCGACCAAAGCGATCTGTAGCGACCGGATGGCGGCATCGACGACCTGGTCGTTGTTCCAGGCCTGGTAGAACCAGCGCAGCGACACGCCTTCCCAGACCGCGATCGAATTGCCTGAATTGAAGGCATAGACGACAAGCGTGACGATCGGCAGGTACAGCGCGAAGAAGCAGATCATGGCGATGGTGGTGAAGCCGGTCTGCCGGCGGATGTCGAAGCGGCTAGCCATGCGCGCCACCCCGGCGCCCGACGGCGCGGACATATAGGAGCAGCGCGACCATCACGATCGCCATCAGAGACAGCGACAGCGCCGAGCCGAGCGGCCAGTTGCGGCCCTGCCCGAACTGCAGCTCGATCAGATTGCCGAGCATCATATTCTTCGACCCGCCGAGCACGCGCGGGGTGACATAGGCGCCCAGCGCCGGGATGAAGACGAGGATCGAGCCGGCGATGATGCCGGGCTTGACCAGCGGGATGATGACCCGCCTCAGCACCTGGAAGCGGTTGGCATAGAGGTCGTAACCCGCCTCGACCAGCCGGAAGTCGATCTTTTCCATGCTGGCATAGAGCGGCAGCACCATCAGCGGCAGATAGACATAGGTCATGCCGACCATCAGCGCGAAATCGGTGAACATCATCTGGATCGGCTGGCTGATGATGCCGAGCTTGATCAGCACCGTGTTGGCGATGCCCTCGTTGCGGATCACCTCCTGGATGGCGAAGGTGCGGATCAAGAGATTGGTCCAGAACGGAATGGTGATCAGGAACAGCCAGATGTCGCGCTGGCGCGCCGGCCGGGTGGCGATGAAATAGGCGGTCGGGAAGCCGAACAGCAGCGTCAAGATCGTTGTCATGAACGACAGCTTGGCCGAGCGCCAGAAGATCGACAGATGCGCGTCGGCGAAGGCCAGCGTGTCATCGAAGATGTCACGCTGCATCAGCACCGACAGCCAGCCGTCGGTCGAGAATTTCCACACCACGTCGCCATACGGCCCAGGCGTCAGGAATGAGTAGACAACGACGATCAGCAGTGGGCCAGTCGCGGCGAGAAAGATGATGATCAGTGCCGGCGCCGACAGCAGCCAGCGATCGCGGATCTCTCGGCGTTCGGCGTCCTTGGCGACCTGTTCCGCGCTCGCCATCAATCCCTCAGCACTTGCGCGGCGTCGTTGCCGATCGAAATGCCGACCTTGTCTCCCCGCTCGAAACCGCAGCCGGCGCTGCGCGTGTTCTGCTGGCGCACGGTGAAGGTCTCGCTGCTGTCCAGGCGAACATGAATGTGCGTGTCGGTGCCGAAATAGACGATGTTTTCGACCGTGCCCGACAGGTCGCCCTTGCCGCTGGTCAGCTTGGCATGTTCGGGCCTGACCACCACGGTGGCATTGTCCTTCGGCTGGAAGCCTTCAGCCACGGTCGCGTCGATCGTCGCGCCGGATTTGAGCGTTGCGCGTGCCTTGCCGTTGCCCATGCCTGATATGGCTGCCGTCAGGAAATTGGTTTCGCCGATGAAGTCGGCGACGAAGCGCTCGGCCGGCTTGTCATAGATATCCCATGGCGTGCCTACCTGCAGGATCTTGCCCGACGACATCACCGCGATGCGGTCCGACATGGTCAGCGCTTCTTCCTGGTCGTGGGTGACGAAGATGAAGGTGATGCCGGTCTCGTGCTGCAGCCGCTTCAGCTCGATCTGCATCTCCTTGCGCAGCTTGAGGTCGAGCGCCGACAGCGGCTCGTCGAGCAGCAGCACTTTCGGCTGCGGCGCCAAGGCACGCGCCAGCGCCACGCGCTGCTGCTGGCCGCCGGAAATCTGGCTGGTGCGGCGGTTGCTGAGCGCTTCCATCTTGACCAGCTTCAGCATCTCGGCGACCCGCGCCTTGACTTCGGCCTTGGGCTTGCCGAGCATTTCGAGGCCGAAGCCGATGTTCTCGGCCACCGTCATATGCGGGAAAAGCGCATAATTCTGGAACACGGTATTGACGGGCCGCTTGAACGGCGGCAGCGGCGCGATGTCCTGGCCATGCAGCAGGATCTCGCCGGCGCTGGGGAAATCGAAGCCGGCGATCAGCCGCAAAAGCGTCGTCTTCCCGCAGCCGGACGGACCAAGCAGCGTGAAGAACTCATTTTCGCGGATCGACACCGAAACCGTGTCGAGGGCGGCGACCTGTGACTCCCCGGTACCGAAGACCTTGCGGACGCCACGAACTTCAATTGCACTTCTACCCGGTTGTTCCGGCACGATTACCCCATTCTTGTGTCCGCTCTTCTGGGCGGATCAGTTCCCACTCGATTGACAGCACACGGCGGATGGCTTGGCAAGCCTACGTCTGAATGTCGATCCAGAACGCAATTCCCGTGCCACCGTCAGGCCTGGTAGGTGATCTTGCCGCCGCAGATCGTCGTCATCGGCCGCGCCGTATGCAGCGCTTCCGGCGCGGTCGCCTCGATGTCGGCTGAGAGCACCACGAGATCGGCCATAAAACCTGTCCTCAGGCGGCCCTTGCGATGCTCCATGAACTCGGCATAGGCGCCTTCCACCGTGTAGCCAGCAAGTGATTCATGCAACGAAAAGCTCTGGTCGGGATCGCTTTCTGCCCATGGTTTGCGCAGCACAGCCGCCTGAATGCCTAGGATCGGATCGATCGGCGACACCGGCCAGTCGGAGGCGAAGACGATGCGCGCACCGGCATTCTTCAGTGTCCGCCATGCATAGCTCAGCGGCCAGCGGGCAGGCCCGATGCGCGACACTGTCGGTTCCAGCGGCAAGCCCATGCTGCCCGGCGGATGCGGCGGCTGCATCGAGGCAATGACGCCAAGCTTTGCGAAGCGCGGTATGTCGGCGGCGGTGACCACCTCGATATGCTCGACCCGGTGCCGGCTGTCGCGCCTGCCGTTTTGTTTCTGTGCAGCCTCATAGCCGTCGAGCACGGCGCGCACGGCGCCGTCGCCGATCGAGTGCACCGCCATCTGCAGCCCGCGCCTGTCGACGGCCACGGCAAGGTCGATGAATTGCTGCGGCGTGAAAAGCGGCTCGCCCAGCCAATCCGGACGGTCCGCATAGGGCTCGACCATCACCGCCGTCCAAGAATCGAGCACCCCGTCGTAGAACACCTTGACCATACCCGACGACAGCCATTCGCCATTGTAGCGCTCAGCCATATCAGAGGCTTTGTCGAGCATGTCGAGCGTCATGAAGTTCTTGTAGTGGAACGGCACCTGCACCCGGCACAGCAAGCCGCCCTCGGCCTCGATCTCGGACAGGAGTTCGAGCTGGTGCAGATTGCCGTCCATATTCTGGATCGAGGTGATGCCGTGCTTGGCACACCATTCCAGACCGCGGCGCATGATCGCCCGATCGGAGGCCTGCTCCGACGGCGTCGGCTTCGGGTCCGGCTCGCCGCCGGTGGCCAGGCCGAGCCGCACATGCTCCTCGCCGGCCAGCGCGATCAGTGGCCCAAAAGCCTCGCCCTCGCGCAATTCGCCGCTGGCCAGCCCGTCGTCGCCCATGACGATCTCGTTGCCGGGACCAAGCCGCTTGCCTCTCAGCAGGCCGGCCAGTTCCAGCGCCTTGGTGTTCGCCCACATCGTGTGGTGGTCGGGCGCGGCCATGACGAAGGGCCGGTCCGGCAGGATCCGGTCGAGGTGATGGCGGCTGACCCGCTCCGTCGCCGACAGGATGGTGTAGTCGGCGCCTTGCGCCTGCAGGACGGATAGGTCCGGCCGCTTTGCGGCATAATTGCGCACAGCGTCGCAAAGCGCCTCGAAACCGTGGACGCCCATCAGCTGGAGATGATCGAGCTCGGCCGCGCCGGCGAAAAGATGCATATGCGCCTCGATGAAGCCGGGGACGACGGAGCCGCGCTCGGCGTCGATGACACGCGTGCCGGGTCCCTTGTGCTCCAGCACGGTCGCGCGATCTGCGATCGCAATGATTTCGCCGCCCTTGATGGCTATGGCTTCGGCGCGGGGAGTATCGGGATCCATCGTCAATATGCTGGCGTTCTCGACGATCAGATCGGCCGATGGCGGCATAATTTTCTCCCGTTTGAGCTTAGGCTAGCAGAGTCTTGGCGTCTGGCAAGCCGTCCCGCTGCCACTCGCAACAACTGTCTGGATGCCTCTTGGCGGCGCTAAAACTCTCTGCCACAAAGCAATCCGTCAATGACGGATACGCAACCCGAAGAGCGAGCCGGCCGCCAAAATGAAGACTGTTTTCTCCCCTCTCCACGCCGGTCATGCCGGCAATTTCGAGCTCATTTCCGGCGCCATCGTGCCGGCCTTCGAGAAGCCCTCGCGCGCCGAGTTCATCAAGGCGAGGGTGGAGAGCGAAAAGCTCGGCCCGATCCTGCCGCCCGCCACGCACGACCTCGCTGCCGCCAGGCAGGTGCATACCAGCGAGTTCATCGATTTCCTGCCGACGGTATGGCCGCTCTGGGAAGCGTCCGGACGGACCGGCTCGGCCCTCCCCTTCACCTGGCCGACGCGCGGCCTGCGCGGCGATGTGCGCCCCCAAAGCATCGATGCGCTGCTTGGCTTTTACTCCTTCGACGGCGGCGCCAGCTTCGTCAAAGGCACCTGGGAGGCGATCAAGTCGTCCTATGATGTGGCGCTGACCGCAGCCGCCCTGGTCAAGGGCGGCGAGATATCAGCCTTCGCGCTCTGCCGCCCGCCCGGCCATCATGCCGGTGCTGCCTTCATGGGCGGCTATTGCTACATCAACAACGCCGCGGTTGCCGCGCAATGGTTCCGCGACCAGGGCGCCAGGCGTGTCTCGATCCTCGATGTCGATTACCATCACGGCAACGGCACGCAGGAGATATTTTACAGCCGCGGCGACGTGCAGGTGCTGAACCTGCATGGCGACCCGATGACCGAATATCCGTTCTTCCTTGGCCATGCCGACGAGCGCGGCGCCGGCGCCGGCGAAGGCTTCAATGTCAACTACCCCATGCCGTTCGGCACCACATGGGATGCCTGGAATGCTTCGCTGGAGGACGCCTGCGCAAAACTTGCGGCTTACGCTCCCGAAGTCGTTGTCGTCTCGCTCGGCGTCGACACGTTCGAGAAGGACCCGATCAGCAGGTTCAAGCTGAAAACCGCCGACTATCCCAAGATTGGCCGTCGCATCGCCAAGCTCGGCCTGCCGACGCTGTTCGTCATGGAAGGCGGCTATGCCGTCGAGGAAGTCGGCATCAATGCCGTCGGCGTGCTGACCGGATTCGAGGATCGGTAATGC
Source organism: Mesorhizobium escarrei (assembly GCF_935825525.1). GTDB lineage: Bacteria > Pseudomonadota > Alphaproteobacteria > Rhizobiales > Rhizobiaceae > Mesorhizobium > Mesorhizobium escarrei. The sequence goes on along the minus strand of NZ_CAKXZT010000133.1, from coordinate 30,923 downwards.
ATGCGCCGCAATGCGCGTGGTCGGATTAGTGCTGTTGGCAGCCTATGACCGAGGAAGCACATCCTGCCATTCCGGATGACGGTCGATCTGCGCTTTTGCGAACGGACAAAGCGGAATGATATTGACCCCTTCGCGTCGTGCATCCTCGACCGCCTGGCGCACCATTTGCTCGCCGACCTTGCGGCCCCGCAAGGCTGCTGGAACTTCTGTATGGTCGATGATGATCAATCCTTCGCCGGCCCGGCTATAAGTCATCTCGGCTTCGACGCCATTGATGACCATCCGGTAGCGTCCCTTGGATGTGCCATCCTCCCGTTCAACGTTTTCGTCGGTCGATGAAGGGGCCTTCTTCGGCAGCTCGGCGTGTGGTGGCCGCACCTGACCCGGCCGCCCTTGCAGGCACTCCAGCAGATCGCGGTCCCATCCTCCGAGATCGGCGGCCGCCTCGTAGGTCGAGACGAGAAACGCCAATAGGGTCTCGTCGCCATCGGCCGCCGACTGCACGGCATCGTAGGGCAGGATGAACTCCGACAGGCCGTCATGCCAGGACGCCGCATCCGGCCGGACCGATGCGCCTCGAAAGCCGTTCGGCGTCGGATAGGCGTAGGCGTAGAAGGCGGGATAATCGATGCCGCCGCCGCCCGGCCAGAAGCCTGCCGAGGAGACCTCGCGGTCGTAGGCCTCCTGCGTCACGTGGTCCGGCAATGCCGGAATGCCGCCCGGATGGAGAGGAGCACGCCTCCCTGAGAAGCGCGTGACGGCCAGATCGAGAGCGCCCCAGAACAGGTGAACCGGGCTGGACTTGCCAAGAAAGGAGGTCCGGAACGTCTTGAAGACCCTGTCGACCGCCATCGACGCGTAATGGAAGCGTTGAACGGCGTCGCGGTCATAGGGCCGTTCGCGATGATCCTCGCTGAACGGCACCGGGTTCGGCACTTCGTTCGGCTGGCCGTTGAAGGTCGGCGTGCCGCCGAGTTCGGAAACCAGCCGGACGAAGCTGGCGTGGAACGCCGCGACCGTGGTCGGCCCGAGCGCAAAGGACGCCTTGCGGCCGTCGCCGCTCGCGCCCATCACCATGTGGTCTCGAAGGTCGAACAGGATATGGATGCCAGGGCCGTCGGGGATCGGCGAGGATGTCAGGCCGTTAGGCGTGACATAGAAGGTCGCGTTCCAGGAATGGTTGAGCCACGGAGTATGAGCCAGCCGATACTTGCCGGCGATCTGCAAATAAAGATGCAGCGCGGAGCACGTCTCGCGCCAACCGAGGTAGTCGAGGTGGGGCCACCTGTTGCTCATTTTCGCTGTCTCCATCCTGCATTCAATCGGCACGCGACATCGTTCATGTCGTCCTCGACCGCCCGAGCCGCGTCCGCGCGATCACCTTATCAGCGCCGGTCAGTCCGGAAGAGAAATATGCGCTCATCGATCGGGAGATCGAAGCGTCCCTTGTTCTCAGCGCGCCATTCGACCTTGAGTGCTACCCGCCCGACGACGGCCCGAACTAGCGAGCGGCCGTCTCCGCAGCTAGCCACGCAACGCGCCAAGCTGTGTCGCGGAAAGTGGAACGTGCAGCCAATGATGTCGCTGAGAGACTGTTTCGAAATTCGCTCTGGCGAGTCATATGGTGGTGGTTTCGAGAACCGGCGCGCAGCGGACATTAGAGCGTCGCGCGTCCAATTGGACGCGCAAAGGACGCTCTAACACTCTGCATTTGCGCATGATCCTTTCCGGAAACCGAAATCGGTTTCCGGGGTCATGCGCTGGTCCGTGAGCACCGGATGCGCAGAAAACGCCATCAGATGGCCGCCAGAGGAGAGTTTCCAAACGGTCTCTGAGGCCCGGTGGCCCGCAGGCGAGCGCCTCGTCTGCCAAGGCTTCGCGGATGTCAGCGCTTTACCGGTCGAGACCCCAGAGATGGGGATTTCGTTCGAAATGCTCGATCAGCATTTCGGTGAGTATGCGTATCTTCCGTGCCGGGTGCTGCCCCGGCGGGCGGACGACATACGCGGCCCCCGGCGGTACCGGATAGCGTGTCATGATCGGGACCAGCGCGCCGGAGGCGACGTATTCATGTGTGATGCAATCGGGGAGCCAGGCGATGCCGAGACCTGCCGCCGCGGCAGCGGCGAGCGCCGTGGCGCTGTCGGCCTTGAACCTGCCCTGCGGCTGGACCGTGACGATCTTGTCGCCATCCATGAACTGCCAGGCTTCCGTTCCCTGCATGAGGGCCTGATGGGTGACGAGTTCGTCCAGCGTTTCGGGTGATCCGTGCGCTTCGACATAATCCGGGCTGGCGACAAGCTTTCCATGGATCGGCCCGACGCGCTTGGCGATCAGGTTGGAGTCCTGAAGGTAGGCGCCCCGGATCGCGCAATCGAAACCCTCTGCGATGAGATCGACGAAGCGATCGCTGTAGGAGGTATGAATGTGAAGCTGCGGGTGCTGGCGCGCCATTTCCGCGAGCACCGGGGCGAAGTGGGTTGGGCCGAAAGTAAGCGGCATGGCAACCCTCAGGCGGCCGCGAAGGTCGCCGGTCGGGAGGATCGTTTCCTTGGCGGTGTCGATCTCGGCGCTGGCTCTGGCCGCATGGTCCCTGAACGTGATCCCCGCTTCCGTGAGCGCGGCGCCGCGGGTCGTTCGTGCAAGCAACTGAACGCCAAGCTCTGCTTCAACCCGAACGAGCCGTCGACTGACGATTGACTTGGAGACGCCAAGCCGGCGCGCGGCGGCCGATACGCCCCCGGCATCGGCCACTGCGACGAATGTCTGTAGATCTTCGATGTCCAATTTCGGCGTTCCTCGTTTCGCGACACAGCTTGCCTGACTATGGCACTACTGCATCACCAAAAGGAACAGCAAATTGCGTCCAGGCAACGTCGCCCGCTGACGCATGTCTCCCGTGAACCCATCGCCGTCCATAGCGGCAGAGAAAGGAAGTCTTGATGACCCCTCGTAACGGCCTCGATTCGCTTCTTCGTCCCGAAGATTCGGTCCTCGTTCTGATCGATCACCAACCTTATCAACTCGCGAACCTGAACAGCCACGATCCGCATATGGTGGTCAACAACACGACCGCGCTGGCGAAGCTGGCAAAAGCCTTCAATGTTCCGACCATTCTCACCAGCGTGATCGCGGCGCGCGGTGGACTTCTCTTTAAACAGATCACCGACGTATTTCCGGACCAGGAAGTCATCGATCGCACCTGGGTGAACACCTGGCAGGACGAGAATGTGGTGAACGTCGTCAAGGCGACCGGCCGCAAGCAACTGATCATCGCCGGCCTGTGGACCGAGGTCTGCGTCGCAATGCCTGTCATCCAGGCCGCCGGCGAAGGCTGGGACGTGACCGTGATCACCGACGCGTCGGGCGGGATTTCGAAGGAGTCTCACGAAGTTGCCATCCAGCGCATGGCCGCGGCCGGCGCGAACGTGATGACCGTGATGGCGCTCGCTGGCGAATGGCAACGCAATTGGGCGCGCACCGAGCATGTCGAGGAGCTGACCGAGATTCTCATCCAGCACTTCGGCGGCAGCGGCATCGCGTATCTTTGGGAGCAGCAGCTTCTCAACACGCCGGTGCAGAGCGAAGGCTGACCCGGGCCGGCATGGCGAGCATTGCGGTGAGGGTCGGAATCGATCCGTTTGCCGGCCCTCGCCATCCTCACCTCACAGGGACGCCATGTGATGTCAGCGATGAATGCTATGGCGCAGATGCTGGCCCCGGCCGATCCGGCAGCCGGTGAAGCCTGCCGCCGAAACGGCTCGATCTGGCCTGCCGCAACAGACCCGTCCATGTGCGGCGACTGCGTGTGATCCCACCCGCCGCCTTTTGAACAACTCGCGGAGACTCCTTGATGCCTCCCACCTTCACCCTCGGCCTGCTGCTCAACCGCCGCGACGTCCTGATCTCGGCCTCGGCGCTCAGCGCAAGTTTCGCCCTTTCACTGGGTACCGCGCGTGCCGCGGGGCCTGCCACCCACGACACTCCAGAAGGAGAACACACCATGGGCTTTGTCACGACCGACGACGACGTACAGATTTTCTATAAGGACTGGGGTCCCAAGGACGCCAGCCCATCGTTTTTCACCAGGGCTGGCCGCTCAGCTCCGACGACTGGGACGCGCAGATGCTTTTTTTGCTGTCGAAGGGCTATCGTGTCGTCGCGCATGACCGGCGAGGCCACGGACGTTCGGAGCAGGTCGCCGACGGTCACGACATTGACCACTACGCGGCAGACGCGTTTGCCGTCACCGAGGCGCTGGACCTGCGGAACGCGGTTCACATCGGCCATTCCACCGGTGGCGGCGAAGTGGCCCGTTATGTGGCCAAGGTCGGCGAACCTGCGAACCGAGTGGTCAAGGCCGTCCTCGTCGCCGCCATTCCGCCGCTGATGCTGAAGGCCGACGATAACCCCGAAGGCACACCGATGGAGGTCTTCGAAGGATTTCGGACTGCGCTGGCCAGCAACCGCGCACAATTCTTCCGCGACGTCCCGTCCGGCCCGTTCTACGGCTTCAACCGCGAGGGCGCGTCGGTCCATGAAGGAGTGATCCAGAACTGGTGGCGGCAGGGCATGATGGGTAGCGCCAAGGCGCACTACGACGGCATCAAGGCTTTCTCGGAAACCGACCAGACCGATGACCTCAAGGCGATCACCGTGCCGACGCTGGTGCTGCACGGTGAGGACGACCAGGTCGTCCCGATCGCCGCCTCGGCTTTGAAGGCTGTCAAGCTGCTGCCGAACGGCTCGTTGAAGACCTACCCCGGTTTCTCGCACGGCATGCTGACGGTGAATGCTGACGTGCTGAACGCCGACCTTCTGGAGTTCGTCACCAGCTAAGGTGCCCGCGGGGACGGGGCTCCCAGCCCTGTGAAAGAGTTAGCGCCGCTTCCCCGGGCCCTCCCATTTCGACAAGCCTGGTTGACGGCAAAGAGTGGATCGATCGTCATTGTCTGCTCTCCGGCGCGTAATGGAGGATGACAACACCTGACTTGAGCGTCTTCGTCTCGAGATGCTTCAGGGGTATCCGGTTCGGCCCGCCCTTGAAGAGCGGCGTGCCTTTCCCGAGAATGACGGGGTTGATCCCGAGGTGATACTCGTCGATCAGGCCGTGCTCCATCAGGGTCGCCGTGAGGTCGGCGCTGCCGAACACGAAGATGTCTCCGCCGTCCGTGGTCTTCAGCTTGGACACTTCTTCCGCGACATTGCCGTTGAAGAGCTTCGTGTTGTTCCAGTCGGCGCTTTTCAGCGTGCGCGAGAAGACCACCTTCTCGATCTTGTTCATGAAATCCGCGATCCAGCCTTGCTCGGACGGCCAATAGGCTGTCATGAGCTCGTAGGTCACGCGGCCGAAGATCAGCGTGTCGGCGTTTTCCTGGGTCTCACGAATGTAGTTCTCGAGTTCTTCTTCGAAGACGAACCAGCTGATGTCCCTGTCAGGACCTTCGAAGAAGCCGTCGACGGTCACCATGTCCCATATGATCAGTTTTCTCATAGAACACTCCTCCTCGTGTATCCCTTTGTGGATTCTCGGCCCTATCCAGCGAAGCGGAAGCGCATGATCTGCCCCGCTTCCGGGACCTCGGTCTTCTCCAGCCTGACCGGCTCCATGCCGTTCTGACTGAAGCGGCGGATGCCGTCGCCGATGAGGACGGGCGCGACATGGATGAGGACCTCGTCCACAAGCCCTAAAGCGCGTCGCGTTGACCGGCCTCCTGCGACGCGCTTTAGGGTGTTGTTTCATGCATGTCGTTATCGCAAAACCGCTGCACACCCTCGGTTCAGGCCCGAGGGCATGCTTTTGCGCGACATGCACTTTCGGGCCGACGGGAAGTCGCAGCATTTCAGCGGGAGGCGACGAAGCGTTCCAGTTTGCCCAGAGTTTGCAGTCCCAGTTCCACGGCACCGAAGCCCTTCGCCTCCTGGAACTCGGCAGCCGTGCTGAATACCATGCCCAGCGTTACCTCCGTTGCCCCGTCCTGATCCTCGAACGAGGCCCAGGCGTCGGCATGTTTCGGCCCGTTCTCGCCCCAATGCAGCGTATAGCCGATCCTCTCCTCGGGCCGGACCTCGTTATAGAGATGGTGGTTCGGGAAAACCGTGCCGTCAGGCGCAATCATGTCGAATACCCACTCGCCGCCCGCTCGCAAGTCGATCCTCTTCGTTCGACAGGAGAAGCCTTCCGGTCCCCACCATTGCGGCAGCGTTACAGGGTTCATCCACGCGCCCCAGACGATGGACCGCGGCGCCCGGATCACCCGCTGCAGCACCATTGTTCGTTCGGCCGCGCCCGCGAGGTTGTCCAGGCCGGCACCGAAGCCCGCCCGGTAGCCTGCTTCCATGTCCTGCGCCAGCGAGGAAAGCTGTACCGTCACGACCAGCCGGCTGCGCTTGTCCGTGCCCGAGAACTCAGCCGTCACCAGCGCCGCTGATTGCGTCACGCCTTCGCACGAGATCACCTCGTAGTTCACACTGCACACCGCTGGCTGCAACACAAGCCAGCCATTCTCGCAGCGGATGGCCGGCTGGCCCTCTGCCTTGCAGAGCGAGATCTCGCGACCACCCACCCTGGTGTCGGCCTCCAAAAACTCCACGGTGACCGAGGACATGGGCGCAGCCCAGACTGCCCCCGCGGCCGGGGCCGTCCATGCCTGCCACAGCGCCGACAACGGCGCGGCCACGTCCCGTTCGAAGGTGAGCTTCGCAAAACGGCCTTTGCTATCGTCAGGCATCGCACCGGTCGCACTGTTTGCAGCGAGGTTCTGTGTCATTCTTTGCCTTCCTTCATCACATTCATCACAAATGCGTCCAACCGGTCGAGCCGAGCTTCCCAGATGGCCCGCTGTTCATCGAGCCATGTTCGCGCTGGATCCAGAGCCTCGGGCACGATGGCGCAGGTGCGTATCCGCCCGTCCTTGGAGGTGGTGATCAACCCTGCCTCCTCCAGCACGGAAAGGTGCCGCATCACCGTGGGCAGCCGTAGTCCCGTCGGCCCAGCCAGATCCGTTACCCGCGCAGGTATTTCGGCGAGCCGGCTCAGGATCGACCGGCGGGTCGGATCGGCGAGCGCATGGAAGAGCAGCGAGAGATCAGGATCATGCTTAGCCATGTCGCTAACTATCGCCCAATTTGCCGGTGGTGCAAGCGAAAACTTCGTCAAGTCGCTAAGTATTTTTTGCCCAACGCGCCGAGTTCTTGGAGCAGGCGGCCGAAACGCGCTTCACGCGGCCTGCAAGAATGGCCGCTGACCTGTCCCGGCCACCGCTATCTCTTTGTTGGACCATGATCTTCCTTGAAAAGGCGTTCGCCCTTTGCAAACTCATGCTCTACTTCTAAGGGACGGCATGGGGGCACCGATTCTGGAAGAACGCAGCATTTGAAGTCAGGGAAGCATCCATGATCGACGACGAGCCGGACAGCGAAAGCGTCTCGGCGCTGGCGCCGTTCCGGCACGGCATTTTCCGCGCCGTATGGTCCGCCAGTCTGGTTTCGAATTTCGGTGGCTTGATCCAGGGCGTCGGCGCCGCCTGGATGATGACCACGATCGCCACCTCGCCCTATCAGGTTGCGCTGGTCCAGGCTTCGACCACCTTGCCGATCATGCTGTTTGCGCTCGTTGCCGGGGCCATCGCCGACAGCTTCAACCGGCGCAAGGTCATGCTGATTGCCCAGATCTTCATGCTGGTCGTCTCGGTTCTGCTGACCGTGTTCACCTATCTTGGCTTGATAACGCCATGGACGCTACTCGCCTTCGCCTTCCTGATCAACAGCGGCACGGCGCTTTACAACCCGTCATGGCAGGCGTCTGTCGGCGACATGGTGCCGCGCGCCAAGCTGCCTGCCGCCGTCGCGCTCAACTCGTTGGGCTTCAACCTGACGCGCAGCGTCGGCCCGGCGATCGGCGGCATCATCGTTGCCGCCGCAGGTGCTGCAGCGGCCTTTGCCGCCAACGCATTGAGCTATGTCGGGCTGATCATTGTGCTGGCCCGCTGGAAACCGGAATTGCCGACCTCGACACTGCCGCGCGAGACGCTGGGCGCGGCGATGGGTGCTGGCCTGCGTTACGTCGCCATGTCGCCCAATATCGGCAAGGTGCTGGTCAGGGGTGCGGCTTTCGGCTTCAGCGCCGGCGCGGTTCTGGCGCTGCTGCCGCTGGTGGCGCGCGACGTCGTCAAGGGCGATGCCTTGACCTACGGCATCATGCTCGGTGCTTTCGGCATCGGCGCCGTCGGCGGCGCGCTGATCAGCGTCCGGCTGAGGCAGATCCTGTCGAGCGAGACGATGGTGCGCATGGCATTCGCCGGCTTTGCGCTCTGCGCCTTCAATGCCGCCGTCAGCGACCAGGCCTGGCAAACGTCGCTCGGGCTGTTCATCGGCGGCGCCTGCTGGGTGGTCGCGCTGTCGCATTTCAACATCACGGTGCAGATGTCGACGCCGCGCTGGGTGGTCGGCCGGGTGCTCTCGGTCTATCAGACGGCGACCTTCGGCGGCATCGCGCTCGGCAGCTGGATCTGGGGTGTCGTCGCCGATGTGCAAGGCGCCGAGTTCGCGCTGACCGCGGCCGCCGTCACGATGCTGGCGGGCGGCGCGATCGGCCTGTTGCTGCCCTTGCCGCAGCAGGCGGTGCTCAACCTCGATCCGCTGAACCGTTTCAAGGAGCCGCATCTTGCACTCGACCTGAAACTGCGCAGCGGGCCCATCGCCATCATGATCGAGTACATCATCCGCGAGGAGGACGTGCCGGAATTCCTGGCCACCATGGCCGAACGCGGCCGCATCCGCCGCCGTGACGGCGCCCGCAACTGGACGCTGGCGCGCGATCTCGAAAATCCCGCAATATGGATCGAGCACTATCACACGCCGACATGGCTCGAATACATCCGCCACAACAAGCGGGCCACCCATGCCGACGCCGTTGTCGGCGAGCGCGTGCGGGCGCTGCACAGCGGCGACGAGCCGCCGCGCGTCCGCCGCATGATCGAGCGTCCGACAACCGCCGGCACCGCGATCGTCATGCCGAAAGGACCAATCGAGCATTGATGCATGTCGCGCAAAATCATGCCCATCAACCTGAAGTTGCACCCAGAGGCGGGCGTCGTCGTCTGAAGCATTGCGGAGCTATTTGACCTTGATGACAACCTTGCCCTTGGCCCGGCCCTGCTCGATGTAGGCCAAGGCCTCATTGGTCAGCTCAAACGGAAAGACGCGATCTACGACCGGGCGAATGACGCCCGTTTCGATCAGCGACGTGATCTTTGTCAACTGCTCGCCGTTGGCCGCCATGAACAGGAACGAGTATCGGATACCTGCGCGTTTCGCTCGCCTCCTGACGCCGGCGCTCAAAACGCGTATGACCAGGTTCAGCACCCAGCTCAGCTCCCTGGCAAATTCGGGATCGGGCGGACCGGAGATCGAAACGGCGACGCCGCCTGGCTTCAACACGCGCAGCGATTTTTCGAGGGTCTTGTTGTCCTGGCTATTCAGGACCACGTCGTAGCCCGAAAGGACTTTCTCGAAGTCGTCCTTCTTGTAGTCGATGACGACATCAGCGCCCAGCTTCCTGACCATATCCATGTTCGAGGCGCTTGTTGTCGTGGCGACCGTCGCGCCGAGGTGCTTTGCCAATTGAATGGCGAATGTTCCCACTCCGCCGGAGCCGGCCTGAATGCAGACCTTCTGTCCTTTCTTCAGCTTCGCCCTTTCGACCAGCGCCTGCCAGGCGGTTAGACCCACCAGGGGAATCGACGCAGCCTCTTCCATGCTGAGGTTTTTTGGCTTCAGGGCCACGTCCGCATCATCAATGGCGATGTATTCGGCGAAAGCTCCGATCCGGCCGTCGCGCGGTCGCGCATAGATCTCGTCACCCGGTTCGAACTGTCGGACTTTAGAGCCGACGCGAATGACCGTTCCGGCCACGTCATGGCCCGCAACGAAGGGCCGGCGATAGGGCAGGATGAGTTTGAATTCTCCGTCCCTGATCTTGGAGTCCAGCTGATTGAGACTGGCGGCATGGATCTGCACCAGCACGTCCTTCTCCCCGACTTCCGGCTCCGAAACCTCTCCGAGCCGCAGGGGAGCGTTCTTTGCGTATCGATCGACGATGAAGGCCTTCATTGCAGCTTTCCCAAATTAAGGAGACCCGGAGTGACGCGTCCCTATTGCATTACGATCATTTACTGATATTACGATCATAATTCAATGGCTGATCGAAGGAGAAATGACATGCGCTACGAGAAGGGCAGGAAGGACGCATCGCGGCAGCGGATCATGGATGTGGCGACCGAACGGTTTCGCTCCGACGGCATCGCTGCATCAGGCATCGCCGGCATCATGGGCGAGGCGGGACTGACCAACGGCGCTTTCTATCCCCATTTTCCGTCCAAGGCGGCGCTCGTGCGAGAGAGTGTGGCGGCTGCCCTGGAGGCTCAAGCGATCCAGATTCAGGAGGCGCTGGCTGCCGGTGGCCTGTCAATGGCCATCAATGCGTATCTGTCGGCGGAACACCGAGACAATCCAGGCAAAGGTTGCGCTTCAGCCGCGCTGTTGCCCGAAATTGCGCGTGAGCCGGTCGAGACGCGCCAGGTATACGCCGAGCACCTGCTCAAGCTCGTACGCCCAGTGGCGGCCGAGCTGGCGGCCGAGCTGACGCCCGACGCCCGCGACCCCGATTCTGTCGCGTTTGGCGTCTTCGCGACCCTGATCGGCACGCTTGAGCTTTCGCGCGCGGTGAACGGAACCGAGCTGTCCGATCGCATTCTTGAGGCTGGCGCGGCAGCGGCGAAGGCGCTGCTCCAGCCCCGCGAGAACGACAAGCCAGAAGAAAGGAAACCATCATGAACGTGCATCATCTGTCGCGACCTGCCGCGATCATCAAACACAGGGACGTGCCGACGAAGACGGTCGACGTCGGCGGTACGAAATTCGCTTACCGCGAGCTCGGCCCCACGTCAGGGGTACCGGTGATCTTTCTTACGCATCTGAGTGCGGTTCTCGACAATTGGGATCCCCGGGTCGTCGATGGCATTGCCGCAAAACGGCGGGTTATCACCTTCGATAACCGTGGTGTTGGTGCATCAGGCGGATCCACTCCCAACACGGTGGAGGCAATGGCCCGCGACGCGATCGCCTTCATCCGGGCCCTCGGTTTCGAGCAGGTCGATCTGCTCGGCCTGTCTCTTGGCGGCTTCATCGCCCAGGCGATTGTTCAGCTGGAGCCTGATCTGGTCCGCAAGATCATCCTCGCGGGAACCGGCCCAGCCGGGGGTATCGGCATCGACAGGGTGACGTTCGTCACCATCTTTGACATGGTCCGCGCCGCGCTGACCATCAAGGACCCAAAGAACTACCTGTTCTTCACCCAAACCCCCAACGGCAAGAAGGCGGCGCGCGAATTTCTGCAGCGCTTGAAGGAACGGATCAATGACCGCGACAAGCCCATCGCGCTCGGCGCTTTCAGACAGCAGCTCAAGGCAGTCCGTGCCTTTGGCCAGGAGCGCCCTGCCGACCTGTCGCGTATCCGGCACCCGGTCCTCGTGGTGAATGGCGACCACGACAGAATGGTACCCACCAGCAATTCCGTCGACCTGGCACGGCGCTTTCCCAATGCCGAGCTGGTCCTGTACGAGGACGGCGGGCATACGGCCATTTTCCAGTATCACGCCGCCTTCGTGGAAAAGGCCCTGGAATTCCTCGAGGCCTGATCAGGCCGTGGGTGTGCCCAGTTGGCGAGCAAATGACGCTTCGATCCATGCGCTAACCTGACGGTCAACACCGCACATTGGATCGGACGAAGCCCAGAAGGAGGCACGCGCAAGCTAATTCGGCGAACCTGCGTTGCGTCGACAACGGACGTTCAGTCTGTTCTCGCAAAGCAGACGAGATTGCGACGTGTCGACGCCCCGCGGCTCAGGATGCAGCGCGCAGGCTCGTGCGGACGCGCCGCCTGCTTGTGGCGCGGGCCTTCTCCGCCACGACACCGGTGATCTCGACCACGCTGTTCTCGTTTGGTCTGGCGTTTGTCACCTTGTGGAGACGCTCATAGGGTAACAATTCCTTGACCCGGGCATCGAGCAACGCGACTTCGGCTCGCAGATCCTCGCATTCCTGCCTCTGGACATCGTGCTGTATCTGTTCGGATGCCTGCTGCAGGGAAAGCTGCGAAAAATTCGCGCTCACCGTCGAAAGGTGCATCTTGTCGTTCTCGTTCTCCTTTCTGAGAACGGACAACCTTTCCTCCGCAATTTGCTTTTCGGCGACAGCGTCGCTCCACTGAGCCTTGAGATTGGCGATCTGGCTGGCGGCTTGACTGTTCTCGTTCGAGGCAGCCTCCAACCGCGATTGGAGGTTCCAAATTTCAGAACGCAGGCCGCCGATCTCGGTGAAACTACGTGCACGCTCGGCCTCCCTGTCACCTTCCACGATACGGGCCGCTTCCGTCATTTCCGACAGCTTCGCTTGCGCGATATCGAGCGATTTCTGCAGCCGCAGCTCCTCCTTCTCGCTCTTGCCAAGCGCAGCCAGCAATTCTGAAAGTCGCGCCGCGTCATTGGCATGAATCGTCGAGATTTCATCCAGCCTGTGCCGCGCCTCGGCTTCTCGTTTCAGCGCCTTGTCGAAGTCGATCGACAGGCAGACATGTTTTTCCCGCAATAGCTCGTTCTCGCGCGCGCATCTGTTGGCCTCGGCCGTTCTGGCCGAAAGCGTTCTGACGAGGTCGCCGAACTCCGCTTCGAGTTTTGCGTTCGCATTGCCTGCCACGACGAGTTCCAGCCTTGCTGCAGCCAACTCACCGCGAAGGGCCTCCTTGTCCTCGACCAGGCTTGTCTCGCGCTGCTGCAGGGCCGCGACAGCGCTTTCACGCTCGCTCTGCTTTTTAGTCGCATCGTGGAGTTGCTCCGCCAGCACTCTTTGCTGCGTGGTCAGGCTGACATTTGCCAGTTCCAGTTCGTTGGCGCGAAGAATGTCCGCGTGAAGCAGCTTCAGGAATTCGCTTGACAGATGATGCGAGGTCGCGACCTCCGACAGTTTCGTGTTGATCTCGTCCAGATACTCGCGCGCATCGTCAAAGAGTCCATCAACGGCACTTAACGCAGCCAGGCGGGTTTGTGTATGGGAAGTCAGCCGCAATGCGATCTCGGGAGTGTCCGCATCGTCCTCAGGCTGAGAGTTGTCATTCCATGCCGCGAGATTCTCATCTGGGACGTTCGGCCACTGCTCGTCGTCCAGGTTGAGACACTCATCGAAGGCATCCGCCAAATCGGCTTCGAGCTGCTTGAATGCCCTGTCCACCGTCTCGGCACGCTTGATCAGACTTTTGATTTTCATGACTGAACATCCCCCTTGTAACGCCATCATGGGGCCGCGATCCTCGCCTCCCGGATACGGGTTCATCCCCATCCCGTGATCGCGGTCGCGCATGAGCCGAGCCACGCTAGGGACAGGCTTGGCCACTGTCCTCGTCTGTTTGAATGATGCAGACCTTGTAACTGCCCTGATTGCCGCCGGCTTTCGGGCAAACAACCACCGTCGGAACGTCCGCCGGACTTCAACACCTTGCACCGACAGCTACTGAACGCACGTCAGCGATCATCGTCGTGCCGCTATCGGGAGAGGACGCGAATGCGGCTCTGAAACTCACCCCGATCGACATAGCATCCCCGCAGATGTCTCAGCCCCGTGTTTGGGTTGAACGATTGACGGCCGTGAAGCACCCGGCGATTGTCGAAGACCGCCATTTCGCCGGCCTTGAGGCGGTAGGCTATTTGAAAACGCGAGCTGCGGGTTATCATCATCAGCTTGCGATAAGCCGCATAGAAGGGGGTGCATATCTCGGAGGGAAGGTCGATGACATCGACAAGATGGGCGTTGAACCGCAACTCTGTCACGTCTCCATTGCGTCGAGTTACGATCACAGGAAACCGACCGCGCAGATCGTAGTTTTCGTCGTGAAAACGATAGGGGATATCGACCTCGCACAAGAGACGGTAGGCTTCCGGATCTTCCGCCTGTAATGCGGCCACGACTGCAAACCCGTCGGCAAAGACCGATCCACCGCCTTCAGCTTCATTCGCGATACAATGCAGGAACTGATAGCCGGGCGGCATTTCCTGGTTCGCGAGATCGGTGTGTAACGGCAGGGCGACAGGGGTGTAGGCCAAGTTGTTCGGGTTCGGCATCGACACGACTTCGAACATAGTGCCGAAATTTGTCTGGCGCAGGAAACCTACCCGCTCGGCCGCACGCCGCCCGGCGTCGGGATCATCGCCAAGCCCCTCGACGATGGAGAGCCCGTATGCAGCCGTCGCCCTCAGCCAGGCAAGCAGATCGGCATCGCTTTGAAAGAGGCCCCCGGTAGAGTAACGCGGTATGGTTTCAAGATCGATCGAGCCGTCCCAGAGTTTCGGAGCGATCTCAGCCGGATCGTCCCGCTTTCTGCCTGGGCGGTAGGATTCAAAGAAATGGCCCGGGATTTCCTCCTCAGCCTGGTCGTTCGGCCAGACAATGCTCACAGCGCCGCGTCTGTCCTGGACGTTGAGGGGTCTGAGCGAGGCGTCTACGCTGGTCAGGTCGAATATTCGCTCTTCGGTTTGTGGGTGAAACGCCGATGGTGCATTATCCTTTAACCAAAGCCAGGGATAGCAGACTGTTTCGCCTGACGAGAACGTCACGGCAAGCGCGGTCTCCCGGGCTTCCACGGAAAGCATGGTATCCATGATTGTGTCTCTCTGAACACGAAATTAAAATTTTCAGATTGGATCAGGCCCGCAGGCCATCAACCCAGAGGTGGTGGCCACCACAAGCTCGGCTTCCCATAACGATGGGATCCGGGATTTCTGTTCGGTTCTTCGAGCACTCGATCTCCAGGTAAAACCTGATTCAAGCCACATGGCGATGGTAGCGGTCATTTGCCGGCAGTGTCCAGCTAAATGCGATGGGACCGCCATCCCTCTCCCGGCTGCCTCTCGTGGACAACGCAGCTTCACTGCGGCGATAAAACCCATCATCATATCGGGAACCGCGTTGACGTAAACGTCAACCCGAAGCTATATGCGACGGCGACCTTGATCGCGAAATGCGCAAGACGCGACTTCGGCCGGACCGAAGTACCCCAGACCGAAGTACCCCAGACCGAAGTACCCCAGACCGAAGTACCAATGTGCGACAAACGCAACGAGACGAGGAGAACGGCCATGGGCGTTCAGGAAATTGCCGACAAGATCAGCGCGCGCGTGGCGAGTGCCGGGTTCGATCGTTCCGTGAAATTCGATACCGGTGACGATGGTGTCATCGTCATCGACGGCGCTGCTGTCTCGACCACCGACGCGCCTGCCGACTGCACCATAAAGCTTTCGCTCGACGATCTGGAGTCGCTGATATCAGGCGATCTCAACCCGACGATGGCGTTCATGTCCGGCAAGATAAAGGTCGAAGGCGACATGAGCGTCGCCATGGCGCTGAGCCAGTTGATCGGCTGATCCAACCAATTCGGGATGAAACAAGCCGCCGCCCGATGGCGGCGGCTGGTTTCCGATCGTCAGGCAGCGAGCGGCAGTCGCTGTGCCTTCAGCTTGCGCCCCGCCGCCTTCAGCGTGCCCTGCTCGCCGGCGAGCACGCCTTCCACCAGTTCCAGCGCCAGCAGGCGGTGCCGCTCATAAGGGCCCGGCATGGCCAGCGAGCCGGTTTTTTCGGCCGAAAACCCAAAGCGCTCGTAATAGGGCGCATCGCCGACCAGCAGGATCGCCGCATGGCCGAGGCGCGCGGCTTCAGCGATTGCATGGCGCATCAGCGCCGAGCCGATGCCGGCATTCTTGATTGTCGGATCGACGGCTAGCGGGCCAAGCAGAAGCGCTGCCCGACCGCCCTCGCCCAGCACGACGTCCCACAGCCGCACTGTGCCAGTGACAGCGCCCGATGCATCACGCGCGACAAAGGCCAGACCTTCCGAAGGCCGGCGGCCGCGCCGCAGCTTTTCCGATGATTTCTTCCGGCGCTTCGGCCCCATGGCGCAATCGAGCAAAGCCTCGCGCGCCGAAACGTCAGCAGCGGTTTCGGCGGTGATGACGAAAGCGTCAGCAATCTCCCCCCTTGAGGGGGAGATGTCGCCGATGGCGACAGAGGGGGTCGCCGCGCGTGAAGCGCCGGCCCCACACAGCCCAAGAGAGGTCGCGACAGCTGAGCCGACCCCCTCTGGCCGCTTTGCGGCCATCTCCCCCTCAAGGGGGGAGATTTGCCAGCCCACGGCGCCTTCAACAATGAAATCCACAATTTCCATTTCCGCGATCCTTCACGAGCGGATTGTTCCACAGGCGAGCCCGGGCGGGCGACAGGGGCCCACCTCGGGTGATCTGACCGGCTCTTGCGAGCCGTCAGATCACGTAGGATCGGAGAGGCTCGAAGCCGTTGAAGGCGACCGAGGCGTAGGTCGTCGTGTAGGCGCCAGTGCCCTCGATCAGCACCTCGTCGCCGATGGTCAGTGACAGCGGCAGCGGATACGGCGTCTTCTCGTACATCACGTCGGCCGAATCGCAGGTCGGGCCGGCGAGCACGCAGGGCGCGGTTTCGGTGCCGTCATGCGCGGTCACGATCGGGTAGCGGATTGCCTCGTCCATCGTCTCGGCGAGACCGCCGAACTTGCCGATGTCGAGGAAGACCCAGCGCACATTGTCGTTGTCGGCCTTCTTCGAGATCAGCACGACTTCCGACTTGATGACGCCGGCATTGCCGACCATGCCGCGGCCCGGTTCGATGATGGTTTCGGGAATCGCGTTGCCGAAATGCTTGCGCAGCGCCGAGAAAATCGCCTGGCCATAGGCCTGCGCCACCGGCACGTCTTTGAGGTAACGGGTCGGAAAACCACCGCCCATATTGACCATCTTGAGCACGATGCCTTCCTCGGCGAGCGTGACGAACACCTTTTTGGCATCGCCGAGCGCGCGGTCCCAGGCGGCCAGGTCGGTCTGCTGCGAGCCGACATGGAACGACACGCCATAGGCGTCGAGCCCGAGCGCCCGGGCATGGCGCAGCACGTCGACCGCCATCGCCGGCACGCAGCCGAACTTGCGCGACAGCGGCCATTCGGCGCCTTCGCCGTCGGTCAGCACGCGGCAGAACACACGGGCGCCGGGTGCAACGCGGGCAATCTTCTCGACCTCCTCGACGCAGTCCACCGCGAACAGCCGAATGCCGAGCTGATAGGCGCGCTGGATGTCGCGCTCCTTCTTGATGGTGTTGCCGAAGGAGATGCGGTCCGCCGGCGCGCCGGCGTCCATCGCCATCTCGACTTCGGCAACGGAAGCGGTGTCGAAGGACGAGCCCATCGCAGCAAGCAGGCGCAGGATTTCCGGCGCCGGATTTGCTTTCACCGCATAGTAGATTTTCGAATCGGGAAGCGCCTTCTCGAAGGCGCGGAAATTGTCGCGCACGACATCGAGATCGACGACCAGGCATGGGCCGTTCGGACGTCGGGTGGCGAGGAAGTCAAGGATGCGCTGGGTAGCCATCGGGGTCTCTCCATCAGCGCCTTTCGGCGCGCACAAAGGCTGCGGGACGCGGGTCATCGACCTCGCGAACACGCGGTGGACAAAGGCGGGACGTCAATCCATGGAACCAGCCGGTGGAGACCCCGGAACCATGAAGCGCCGTCTCGCGGCGGTGAACCTTGGCCTTGCCCGGCCTCGGTTCGCTTTGTCTGCCTTGGCTTGGATTGGGAGAACCCGTTCCGCACTGCCGGCAATGAAGGTGTGCCTCTTCAGTAACCCCGGTCTTTGGACGACCGGCAGAACACCAGAAAGGCCCGCACCGTCGTTGCTTCAAGGTGTCCTCGGTCTGGCGGTTGGCCGCTAAACCGACTGGAGGGGTTAGCTCCAGTTACCTTACCGATATCCCTCACCATTTTGAGGATCGGCGGACACCCACAGGCACGTGCGACTTTGGGCAAGCGCGATATAAGGTCGAAGGATTTCACAATCAATAAAAATCGTGCGCCAGGTTGTAAAATTCCTGGCAGCGCACAATGTTGCACAGACTGTATCCGGATATCGAACGTATGACAGGCACTCGCGGCCCCCTGAACGCTTTTCTCGACCTCGACGATATCCCGGTATCCAATGCGCAATCCGGCCCGCTTGCCGGCCTGCGGCTGGCCGTCAAGGATATTTACGACGTGGCCGGCTACCGCACCGGCTGCGGCAATCCGCAGAAACACCAGCAGGCTTCAGCCGCCTCGGCGACAGCGCCGGCCGTCCAGGCGCTGCTTGATTCGGGCGCGCGCTTCGTCGGCAAGACGCAGACCGACGAGTTGGCCTTCTCGCTGATGGGGCTGAACGCGCATTTTCCGTCGCCGGTCAATCCGGCAGCGCCGGACCGCATCACCGGCGGCTCGTCCTCCGGTTCCGCCGCCGCGGTCGCCGGCGGGCTTGCCGACATTGCCACTGGTTCCGACACCGGCGGCTCGATCCGCGCGCCGGCAAGCTTTTGTGGGCTGATCGGCCTGAGGGTCACGCATGGCCGCATCTCGCTCGAGGGCGCCATGCCGCTGGCCCCTTCACTGGACACGTTCGGCTGGTTCGCCAGGGACATGGTCACCTACGAAAAGGTCGGCGCGGTGCTGCTCGGCGACGGTCGGCAACGCCATGACCTGGCACGCCCCCTCGCCCTCGACGCACTGGACGGCCTCGTGCTCGGCCCGCAGGCGGCCGACGAGTATCGCGCCATGGTCCGCACTGTCGTTTCGGTGCTGGGCGCGCCGCGCACCGTTGCCCCGCTGTCGCATTCCACCGACGATCTCTACTGGTGCTTCCGCAAGCTGCAGGGGTACGAGGCCTGGCAAAATCATGGTGCCTGGATTTCGCAGGGTGACCGGATGCTCGGCCCCGGCGTCAAGGAGCGCTTCGAGCATGGCGCAACCATCGACGCGGCAACCGCGCAATCCGAAACGGAACGTCGCGTTTCGTTTCGTCGCGAGCTTGCCGACCTGCTTGGCGAGAACGGTGTCCTCGTGCTTCCAACCGTTCCGAGTGCCGCCCCGCTCAAGGCCGTTTCATTCGACGATTTGCAGTTGTATCGCGAACGCGCGCTGAGACTGTTGTGTCTTTCCGGCCTGTCCGGTTTTCCGCAGATCAGCCTGCCGCTGGGCCATGTCGATGGCGCCCCCTTCGGCCTTTCGCTGCTCGGACCTGAGAACAGCGACCGCCAGCTGATGGCGCTTGCCGCGCGCATCCTTTCAGCCCACCAGGGGAGCGTATGACATGGATACGCTGACCCGCATGCGCGCCTTCATCGACGTTGTCGAGGCCGAGGGATTTTCGGCAGCGGCGCGCAAAATCGGCCGCTCCAAGGCGCTGCTGTCGAAATATGTGCGCGAGTTGGAGGACGAGCTCGGCGCGCTGCTGCTCAACCGCACCACCAGGCAGTTCTCGCTGACCGAGGCCGGCCACACCTATTACCGCCGCGCCTCGGAAATCGTCCGTGAGGTCGACAGCCTGGCCGATGCGGTGCGCGAATCCTCCGGCGACGTGCGCGGCAGGATCAAGCTGTCGGCGCCGCGCACTTTTGCCGACGCGCCGATCGGACTATCGCTGATCGATTTCGCCAAGCAGCATCCCGACATCGTGCTCGACATTCATCTCGACGACCGCTTCGTCGATCTGGTCGAGGAAGGTTTCGATCTCGCCGTGCGCATTTCGCGGCTGGAAAGCTCCTCGCTGATCGCCAGGCGTCTGGCGCCGTTCTCGGTGCGGCTCTGCGCATCTCCCGAGCTGATCGCCAGGCACGGCATGCCGGCGCGGCCGCAGGACCTTGGCCGCGTGCCCTGCATCATCGACACCAATGGCCGCTGGCTGACCAACTGGCCGTTCAAGGGCGACAGCGGCGACACGGTAACCGTTTCGGTCTCCGGTCCGATCGAGGTCAACAGTCCAATGGCGGCAAGGGCCGCCGCCGTGGCGGGATTGGGATTTTCCATCCTGCCGGATTTCATCGCCGCGCCCGATATCGAAAGTGGCCGGCTGGTGACCGCGCTGGATGACCGCATCCTGCCGGGTGGCGGCATTTTCGCCGTCTATCCGCACCGGCGCTATTTGCCTGCGAAAGTTCGCGTCTTTGTCGATTTCCTGGTGCAGTGGTTCAAGACGATTGACAATGCATGAGCTTTTAGCCGCCCGGGGTCCCATTTTCGCCCGCTTTCTGGTAACTCTCGACAGTCACCGAAGTCGATGGAATCACCACCCAGAATGCATTTGAAGCGTCAAGCAATCATAATGGCTTCGGCCATGGCGGCGACATTTTCCACGGTCGGGCCAGCCGACGTGCATCCCCACGTCTTCGCCGAGGCTCGCCTCGAAGTGATCCTCAGCCCGGATCACCAAAGCGTGAAGGCCTTGCGCCATGTCTGGCGCTTCGACGATTTGTTTTCGAGCACGGTGATGATGGAGTTCGACAAGAATTCCGACCTGAAGCTTGATGACAAGGAGCTGAAGGAAGTCGCCGATACCGTCCATGCATCGCTGGCGGAGTTCAATTACTTCCAGCTCGTCACCGTCGACGGCAAGGACGAGGCGATGAGCCCGCCGCCGCAGCTGATGGCGAATTTCGACAACGACCAGCTCATTATCCTGTTCGAGTCCGAACCTAAGGTGCCGACCAGGCTGGCCGGCAAGATCGATATCGGCGTCTATGACCCGACCTTCTATACGGCGATCGACTTCACCGAGGACGCCAATCTGCAGGTCGCCGGCTTGCCGTCGACATGCACGAGCAAGGTCGTTCGTCCGAACCCCGACGAGGCGATCGCCGAGAACCAGAAGACCCTGACAGACGCCTTCTTCAACGATCCGACGGGCACCGATATGAGCAAGATCTTTGCGACCAAGCTTGAACTGAACTGTCAGCCAGAAGGATGATCCGGTGACGAAACCGTCCCTGCGTTTGGCCTTCGGCCTTTTGGCCGTCGCCCTTGTGATGACGCACGTCCTCGGCGCCGCCCACGCCCAGAGCTCGCTCGGCATCGGCACCAATGACGGGATAGCTCCCACCACCGGCCCGTTCGCCCAAATCCTGATGTGGATCAATCTGCGTCAGCAGGAATTCTACCGCGCGCTTGCCGGCGCGATGAAGGCGATGCGCGAGGACGGCAGCAAGCTGTGGCTGCTTATCGGCCTGTCCTTCGCCTACGGCATTTTCCATGCCGCCGGCCCCGGTCACGGCAAGGCGGTGATCTCGTCCTACATGGTGGCGAACGAAGTGGCGCTCAAGCGCGGCATCATGCTGTCCTTCGTCTCGGCCCTGCTGCAGGCGTTGACGGCGATCCTGGTGATGATGCTCGCCTACTTCGTCCTGCGCGGCACCACCATATCGATGACCGACGCGGCATGGTTCCTTGAAATCACGAGTTTTGCCTTCGTCACCCTGTTCGGCGCCTGGCTTTTGTGGCGCAAGGCCGGCCCTGCCATCCTTCGCCTGTTCGGCGCCAACCCTGCCTACAGCCTGTCGGCGGCCCATGCCGGCCATTCGCACGCGGGCCATCCTGCACATGCGCATTCAGTGCATGCGCTTCACGCACATGGCCATGATGGCCACAACCATGATCATGGCGCACACGACCATCACCATGACCATGGCGGGCACGATCATCATCATCATGCAGCGGGCGAAGTCTGCGAGACGTGCGGACATTCGCACGCGCCCGACCCGGCGCTGCTTTCCGGCGACCGCTTCGACTGGCGCACCGCCTGGTCGGCGGTGGCTGCGGTCGGTATCCGGCCGTGCTCGGGCGCGCTGATCGTGCTGAGCTTTGCCATGCTCAACGGGCTGTGGTTCGGCGGCATCCTGTCGGTGCTGGCGATGGCGCTCGGCACCGCGATCACGGTCTCGATCCTGGCGACGCTGGCGGTGACGGCCAAGAACTGGGCAGTCTATTTCGCCGGTGACGGCCGCGTGGGCAACCGCATCCACTCGATCGTCGAGATCGGCGGCGCCGCCTTCGTCTTTTTGTTCGGGTTGCTGCTATTGTCGGCCAGCCTGACGGCTGGCGGATGACGCCTTGCTCGGACACGCAGGCGCCGCCCCCCTCGCCCTGCCCGGCACTTCTCCCCGTATAGAGACGGGGAGAAGGACGCCTTCGCAAAGGATTTCGCCAATATCCAGCGCTGCAAAAAACGCGCCGAGGGTGCGGCGAGCCCCTTCTCCCCGTCACTATACGGGGAGAAGATGCCGGCAGGCAGATGAGGGGCAGCGCCGAGGTCGAAAATTGGCGTAGTACCGGAAGGCGGCAGCCCACCGTGACCTGAATATCGACGGAAATTAAAACTTCCCGCCCAGTTCATCCTCGATATGCGCGCGGATGATGTCGTCGAAGCTGGTTTCGGCGGCAAAGCCAAGCTCCCTTGACCGCCGCGCCTCGAACCGTGTCGGCCAGCCCTTGACGATCGCCCAGATCGTATCGTCGGGCTCCTCGCGGATCAGTTTCACCGCCTTGGCGCCGGCGATGCGTTCCAGGGCCTCGATCTGCTCGCCGACGGTGACGGCGACCCCGGGCATCGTCAGATTGCGGCGCGGCCCGACGGCGCTGCCATCGATCCCTGCTGCGTGGATCAAGAAATTCACCGCCGAGCGCGGGCTGGCGTGGGTGTGCACGACAGAGCGCGGCACCGGCAATATTGCTTCCTGGCCGCTCAACGGCTCGCGGATGATGCCGGAGAAAAAACCCGACGCGGCCTTGTTGGGCTTGCCCGGCCTGACGCAGATGGTCGGCAGTCTGATGCCTATGCCGTCAAAGAAGCCGCGCCGCGTATAATCGGCGAGCAGCGCTTCGCCCATCAGCTTCTGCGTGCCGTAGGAGGTCAATGGCGTCGGGTGGAATTCGTCGGGGATGATGTCCGGGAACGGTGCGCCGAACACGGCGATCGACGAGGTGAAGACGACGCGCGGCGCAAACCCCGCCAGCCTTATGGCATCGAACAGCGCCCTTGTGCCGTCGAGATTGACGCGATAGCCGAGATCGAAATTGGCTTCCGCCTCGCCCGACACGATGCCGGCGAGGTGGAAGATCACGTCCGGGCGCGACCCGACCAGCCGTTCCATCGCGCTCGCCGCGGCGAGATCGCCTGTATGGATAGTGACGTCGACGCCTTCCAGAGTTGGCGCTTGCGGCGGCACGATATCGTGAAGGTCGAGCGCGGCGATCTTCCGGCCGCCGAGCGTTCCGTCCTTCGCCAGCCGGGCGATGAGCTTGCGGCCGACCATGCCTGCCGCGCCGGTAATCAAAACACGCATATCAATGATCCTTTTTGCGCTGACTGCGGCCACGCAGCCAAAACACGACGAAAATGGCCACCATGAAGACAGCGGCAATAACAGCGGCAAGAACGGTCGAGACTCGGCCGACCGCCAACATCACGGTTGGCAAATAATAGGCGGCGATGCCGAAAAGCAGCAGGACCCAAAGGGCGCCTATCGCTGCGTTGCGCGTGTCGCGATCCATCACGCGGCTCCGACAGGGCGGGAATTCATCAAGTTCGTTACCAATGCCATGGAACTCCCGGGGTCAGTGATGGTGGCGATGATGCGGAGCCGCATCATGCGCATCGTCGTGCTCGCCATCGTGCCCATCATGGCTGTCGGCGCAATGGCCGAATTCCGGTTCTACGGTGGCGTGGGCAATGCCATGCGCGGCCAGCCGCTTCTTGATGGCGCTGACCGCTTTGTGGGCATCGACGCCATCGTTGAGGCAAGCATGCAAGGTCGCCATGTTGCTCGACCCGTCAAGCGACCAGACATGCATGTGATGCACCTCGCGCACGCCCTTGACTGTCCCTTCTATGTCCCTGGCGATCAGGTCGCGATCGAGGCTCGCCGGCACGCCTTCGAGCAGGACATGGGCCGCTTCGCGCATCAGCGACCAGGCGGTGGACAGGATCAGCAGCGAGACAAGGACGGACAGGATCGGATCGATAGGCGTCCAGCCCGTTGCCAGGATGATCAGCGCAGCTATGATCGCCGCCGCCGAGCCAAGGAGATCGCCGAACACGTGCAGGATGGCGCCGCGCATGTTCAGGCTGTCGCGGTCGCCGCCATGCAGCACGAAGAAGCAGCCGATATTGACCAGCAGGCCGGCGATCGCCACGACCAGCATCGGCCCGCCGAGCACGGGCGCAGGCGTCAGCAGGCGTTCCGAGGCCTCATAGATGATCCACAGCGCAATGGCGAAGATGGCGATGCCGTTGGTATAGGCGACCAGCGTTTTGACCCGGCCGAAACCATAGGTAAGGCGAACGGTGGCTGGCCGGCCGGCCAGATGAAAAGCATACCAGGCAAGGCCGAGCGCGATACAGTCGGCGAGCATGTGGCCGGCATCCGCCAGCAGCGCCAGCGATCCCGTCAAGAGACCGCCAAGCGCCTCCACGACCATGAAGCCGGCGGTCAGGCAGGCGGCGATCAGCACGCGTTTCTTGTCGGTTGAGCCGTGCACATGACCGGCGCCATGGCTGCGGTCATGCCCTTGCGAACTATGGTCGTGGGTATACGCCACCTGCGAACTCCTGTTAGAGCCTGATCCATCCCGGCAGAATCGGAAGGAGGCTCTGTCTTCTTGTTTTGACCATGATCTTGCCCGAACCGAAGGTCAGCGCAGCAAAAACCGGCTTCCACTTTTCAGGATCATGGTCAGGCGCCGAACTCGGCGCGGAAATCCTCGAGCCGTCGCTTCTGCCGGCCGTCGCCATCGAAATTGCCCGGATCGAGCCATGCCTCATAGGCTCTGCGCAGTGCCGGCCACTCCTTGTCGATGATCGAGTACCACGCGGTATCGCGGTTTTCGCCCTTGACCACAAGATGCTGGCGGAAAATGCCCTCGAACTTGAAGCCGAAACGGTCCGCCGCCCGCTTCGACGGCTCGTTGCGGCTGTTGCATTTCCATTCGTAGCGGCGATAGCCAAGCTCATCGAAAATGTATTTCATGAACAGGAACTGCGCTTCCGTCGCCGCCGGCTTGCGCGAGATCAGCGGACCCCAATAGATGTTTCCAATCTCGATAACGCCATAGGCAGGGTCGATGCGCATCAGCGTCTGGCGTCCGGCGACCTTGCCGCTGCCCTTGTCGATGACGGTGAAGAACAGCGGGTCCTCGCTGGCTTCGGCCTGGTCCAGCCACGGCTGCAAGGCGGCGCGGGTCTGCGGCGGATAATCGGGCAGCCAAGCGAAGCGGCCGTCGACATCAGGCACCGACGACGCCTCGAACAGGCCGTCGCCATGCTTTTCGGAGCTCAGCGGCTCAAGCCTGACGGTGCGCCCCTCCAGCACCTTGCGCTCCGGCCGCGGGCGCGGTTGCCAATTCTTGAGATTTTCCGACACCCAAAGTTCCAATCCGTTTGACTTTTGCGAAAGGACGCTCACAAAAACGCTCGCTCGGTGAAAGAACCACACGGACGGGAAAAATGCTCCACACGATTTCGGCCTTCGATCGTCTCGGCGAGGAAAACGCATTCGCGGTGCTGGCTCGTGCCACCGCGCTCGCCCATCAGGGCCGCGATATCGTCAATCTCGGCATCGGCCAGCCCGACTTCAAGACGCCGCAGCACATCGTCGAGGCCGCGATCAAAGCGCTGCGCGACGGCCATCACGGCTATACGCCGGCCAACGGCCTGCTGGCGACACGCGAAGCGGTGGTGCGCCGCACGCTGACCACCACCGGCGTCGAGGTGTCGCCCGAGGCGGTGATGATCCTGCCCGGCGGCAAGCCGACCATGTTCGCCGCAATCCTCATGTTCGGCGAACCGGGCGCCGAGATCCTCTATCCCGATCCCGGCTTTCCCATCTATCGCTCGATGATCGAGTTCACCGGTGCTGCTCCGATACCGGTGCCGATGCGCGAGGAGAACGGCTTTGCCTTCTCGGCGCAGGAGACGCTGGCGCTGATCACGCCGAAGACCAGGCTGCTCATCCTCAACTCGCCGGCCAACCCGACCGGCGGGGTCACCCCCCGCGCCGAGATCGAGAAGCTGGTCAAGGGACTGGAAGCGCACCCGGACGTCGCCATCCTCTCCGACGAGATCTACGACGTGATGACCTATGACGGCGAGACGCACTGCTCGCTGCTCAATTTCCCCGAGATCCGCGACCGACTGATCGTGCTCAACGGCTGGTCGAAGACCTGGGCGATGACCGGCTGGCGTATGGGCTGGTCGATCTGGCCGAACGGCGACACGGGCGCCCACCTCTACGACAAGGTGCGCAAGCTGGCGGTCAATTGCTGGTCCTGCGTCAACGCGCCGAGCCAGTATGCCGGCATCGCCGCCATCGACGGCCCGCAGGACGACGTCGACAAGATGATGCGCGCCTTCGACCGCCGCCGGAAGGTCGTGGTCGAAGGCTTGAACGCCTTGCCTGGCGTTTCCTGCATCACGCCGAAAGGCGCTTTCTATGCCTTTCCCAATGTTTCAAAAACCGGCTGGAAGGCCAAGAAACTCGCCTCGGCTTTGCTTGAGGATGCCGGCGTGGCGCTGATCGGCGGACCTGATTTCGGCATTCTCGGCGAAGGCTATGTCAGGCTGTCCTACGCCAATTCCGAGGAGAACATCCTGCGCGCGCTGGAGCGGATCAAGACGTTTCTGGCGAAGTGAGGGCGGGAAACGACGACGAAAAAGGAGACGTCAGATGTTTTATGCAATCCTCGCCTATCACGTGGAAGAAGTGATCACGGCGCTGACGCCGGAGGAGGACGCGGCGCTGATGACCGACCTGCTCCAGATCCACGAACGGCTTTACCGGGAAGGCAGCCTCGGCCCGGCGGCGCGGCTCGGGGCGACACAAGACGCGTGCACCTTGCGCGGGCCGGGCGCCGGGATGGTCATTGACGGGCCCTTCGCCGAGACCAAGGAGCAATTGTTGGGACTTTATGTCGTCGACTGCGCCACCCGCGATGCCGCGATCGCGATTGCACGCGACCTTCGCCGCGTCAATCCGACCGCCGTCTACGAAATCCGCCCTATTTCGCTGTATCTTCCCGGCGTGCCGCTTTCGGTCACGCCATCTTAGACCGGCCGCTCACCCTCGCCCGATATACGGCATCTTCGTCGCCATTACGGTCATGAACAGCACATTGGCGTCGAGCGGCAGGCTGGCCATATGGACGACGGCATCGGCGACGTGCTGAACATCCATCACAGCTTCGGCGGCGATGGAGCCATTGGCTTGCGGCACGCCGACCGTCATCGCCTGCGCCATGTCGGTCAGGGCGTTGCCGATGTCGATCTGGCCGCAGGCGATATCATAGGGCCGGCCGTCCAGCGCCAGCGTCTTGGTCAGCCCGGTAATGGCGTGCTTGGTCGCGGTATAGGGCACTGAGCCAGGGCGCGGCGCATAGGCAGACACCGAGCCGTTGTTGATGATGCGGCCGCCCATCGGCTTCTGCCTGCGCATGGCGCCGAAGGCGGCGCGGGCGCACAGGAAGGAGCCGGTGAGATTGACCCCGACGATGTCGTTCCACACCTCGACGGGGATCTCGTCGATCAATGTCGACCTGTAGCCCGCGCCGGCATTGTTGAAGAGCAGGTCGACACGACCGAAAGCCGCCGCCACCGTCTCGAACATCTCGTCGACCTGCTCGGCCTTGCTGATGTCGCAGGCGACCGCCAGCGCCTTGGCACGTGCCGATCCGGCCTCAGTGATCGCCTGGTCCAGCACCGGCTTGCGGCGGCCGCAGAATACCGTGTTCCAGCCGGACCTGAGCAGCGCCGTAGCAACGCTTTTGCCGATGCCCGTGCCGGCGCCGGTGACGATGGCTGTTTTGTAGTCTGTCATAACTGTCCTCCTACAGCGCCGCGTGTCCGCAAGGACGCCATAGCACCTTGATTTCGAGCAATTTGATTTTGCGCATGATCGCTTCCAAAAATCGATTCCGATTTCCGATCATGCGCTAACCGGCTCCGAAGAAAAGGGCGGCCATTGGCGGCCGCCCTGATCTGAACCGGCCTGGGAGGAGGAAAGCCGATCCGACTGCTTAAAATCATGCGCTTCCTGGGTAAACGAGACATTAACGCGAAACGACGTCGGATTCCCGCTCTCCGCGGCCCTGAAGCCTACCAGCGCGAATTGGCGGTTGCCTTGCCCGATCCCGGCACCCCCGACGCCGAAACCCTTGACTCCGGCACCTCTGGCGCCGGCACTTTTGCCGCCGACACCGTCGCCTCGACATGGTCGAGCAGTGCATCGGGCAAGCTGAGGCGGCCGGCGAGCAGATCGAGATAGCCGCGTTCGGCACGTGTATTCGGATCTATGGCGAGGCGCGAGGCGGTGTAGAGCTCGAGCTTCTGGGCGTCGGTTTGGGCGCCGGCGACCAGCGTATCCAGGTCGAGCGGCCTCTCCAGTTCCGACATCAGGAATTTCTCCGCGTCGGAGTCGATGCCCGCGAGGCTGAGCTTGCCGGCGATCTTTTGCCGTTCGTCGTCATCGATATGGCCGTCGGCCTTCGCCGCCGAAATCATCGCGCGCACCAGCGTCAGCGTGAATTCGTCCTCGCCTTGCGGCGCTTGTGAGGGATGAAAGCTGGTGTCGGCGGGCGGCGGCAGCAATTCCGGTTGACCGGCCGTGGCCTCCGCCGGCGCTTTGCCGTTCTTGTAGTTCTGGTAGGCCTTGTAGGCGAGGCCGCCGACAACGGCCAGCCCACCAAGCTTCACCGCCGTGCCGGTGACCTGACGGCCGGCGCCGGTTCCGAGCAGCACCGCAGCCAGCGCGCCCGCGGCCAGCGGATTGTCCTTGGCCATCTGCATCGCCTGGCCCCCTTTGTCGCGCACGGTCGACCCGGTTCCGGGAATTTGCGAGCCGAGCAGATCGGTGAGGAGCTTCTTGGGATCGAACATCAATGCCTCCAGAATTGGCCGGCCGAAAGCGCCGGGCAGGTTTTCGGACGTTGAACAGGTAGGCCCCACATATGGACATTACAATGACGGCTGGGCGCTTTGCCGGTGATGGCACAAACGAGATGATGCCAGGAGTGTTTAGAGCGTGCTTTGTGCGTCCAAGCGGACGCACGTCGCTCTAACGTCCGATGTGCGGAGCCCTGCCTTGCGCTTGCGCAAGCTCGACTTGGCGGTGACGCTCGGCGTAGCGGGCGCGATCCTCGTCGGAACGGGCATCGTAGCAATGCGGGCATGAGATGCCGGCGGTGTATTTCGGCGACAGCAGGTCCTGCCCGGTCAGCGGATGCCGGCAGGCGCGGCAAAGTTCGGCCTCACCCTCGACCAGGCCGTGCGACACCGAGACGCGTTCGTCGAAGACGAAGCACTCGCCCTGCCAGAGGCTTTGCTCGGCGGGCACCTCTTCGAGATATTTCAGGATACCGCCCTTGAGATGGAACACATCCTCGAAGCCGAGCGACTTCACATAGGCCGTTGCCTTCTCGCAGCGTATGCCGCCGGTGCAGAACATGGCCACCTTCCGGCCGACGAGCTCGGCCCGATGCTGCTCGACCCAGGCCGGGAATTCGCGAAAGCTGGTTGTCGCGGGATCGACCGCTCCCTTGAAAGTGCCGATCGATACTTCGTAGGCGTTGCGCGTGTCGATGACGATCGTATCCGCATCCGATATCAGCGCGTTCCAGTCGGCCGGTGCGACATAGGTGCCAGCGCTTGCCGCCGGATCGATATCGCTAACGCCCATGGTGACGATCTCGCGCTTCAGCCGCACCTTCATGCGGTGGAACGGCATCACCGCGGCGTTGCTGTACTTGACCTCGAGACCGGCGAGACCTTCGATGGATTCGAGATGATCGATGAGCGCGGCGATGTCAGCTTCGCCGCCGGCGACCGTGCCGTTGATGCCCTCATGCGCCAGCAGCAGCGTGCCCTTGATACCGCGTCCGCAGCAGAAGGCGGCGAGCGGCGCGCGCAATGCCTCGAACCCGTAGAGCCGGGCAAACCTGTAGAGCGCGGCAACGCGCAAGGGTGGATTGGGCAGTGTCATCGCCGAAGCCACTAAACGCTCATGAAAGCCGATTCAAGGCTTGCGCGCGAAGCAGCTTCTCCTCGGTGGCTTTGACGGCCGGTCTGACGGACTTGTGGGCGGCGCGTGACATCGCGACACGCTTCGCTTCGTGGACAGAAAACCGGCCTTCTGCTAACCGATTGAACGGATCAATACCGGAGAGACGACAAATGCCCAGCAAGACCGAAAAGCTCCTGTCGCTCCTCAGCGGCCAACCGGTCATCCCGGTGCTGAAGATCGCCAATCTCGCCGATGCCGTGCCGCTGGCGCGCGCGCTGGCGCGCGGCGGCCTGCCGGCGATCGAGATCACGCTGCGGACCGCTGATGCGCTGGAGGCGATCCAGCTTGTGGCAAGCGAGGTCGAGGACGCCATCGTCGGCGCCGGCACCATTCTGGACGCCCGCCAGTTCGGCGAGGCGGCAGCCGCCGGCTCCAAGTTCATCGTCAGCCCCGGCATCACCCGCGAGCTTCTGGCGGCGGCGAAGGACAACGACGTCCCGTTGCTGCCCGGCGCCATCACGCCCGGTGAGATCATGGCCGCTCGCGAGGCAGGCCTGCGTTTCCTGAAATTCTTCCCGGCAGAACAGTCGGGCGGCATCGCCTCGCTCAAGGCATTCGCATCGCCGCTCGCCGATGTCAAATTCTGCCCGACCGGCGGCATCACCGACAAGAACGCCAGCGACTATCTGAGCCTGCCCAACGTCATCTGCGTCGGCGGCTCCTGGGTGGCGCCGGACGATTTGGTCAAGGCCGGAAAATGGGGCGAAATCGAAGCCCTGGCGCGCGCCGCGAGCAAGCTCGGGCGATAGTTCCTCTGCACAGAGGATTTGGTTCTTTGACTGAGCCTGAAGGAGGCTGTGATGGTTGCCGCCGACCGATCTCCTCCTGCCAATCTCGAGGGTTTGCGATTAGCCATAAGCCACCACGTCTTCGGTCGAGTAGAGGCGATG
>NZ_CAKXZT010000132.1:4831-128563 GCF_935825525.1 Mesorhizobium escarrei | reverse complement strand
GCAAGGCTCCCTCCTACCCGATCGCGATCCGGATTGCCGGTCGCCTGCTTCGCTGCGTCGCCGTTAACCGTTTGTTAAACATGTGCTTGCGTTCGCCGGCGCCGAAGCGCATTTTCAAGCCTCGGTCATATAGGGTGCAGGCGTGACGGCGATGACGCCGATTCGGCCGGCCGTAAGGGCAAGTGCAGGGCGTATCGATGAACGATCCTTCGAAGGGAAGCGCGAAAACCATCAAGCTGGCGGAGCGCCGGGTTTTCTCCCAATCCTTCAAGCCGCTCTACCAGGAAGGCATGGGCCTGGTCGAGCAGGCGGCCGAATATCTGGACGGCAAGGGCCGGGCCGAGGCGAAGAAACTGTCCAGGCTGGCGGCGACGCTCTATGCGGCCGAGTCGATGCGACTGACCACGAGGCTGATGCAGGTCGCCTCCTGGCTGCTTCTGCAGCGCGCGGCGAATTCCGGCGAAATGACTCGCGATCAGGTTGCTTCCGAAAAATCCAAGGTGCGTCTCGATACCGCTTCCGCCAACAACGATGCCGCAGGCTGGGTCGAACTGCCCAAGGATTTTGTTGACCTCATCGACCGCTCGCTGCGCCTGCAGGCGCTGGTGCGTCGCATGGACGAGGAAATCTACGGCGGCGCCGTGGCCGAGGTCGCGCCATCCGGCCGCCGCATCAATCCGGTTTCCGATCAGATCACGCTGCTCAACACGGCTTTCGCCCGCGGCTGACAGGCCGCTCGATATTCTCCGCTAAGATCGGATACCTGAAGAACGCCGCTGGCGAGGGTAGCGACGGCATCGACAACGATGGACACAGCGAATTCGACATCGACACAGGGCGGCTTCGGCCACTCCTGCCCCAGGTTTGATGGCAACGGATGACGTTCAGGGCTCCGTAGCACGGCGGCGACGAGCCCGACACCATGTCGCAGGCGTATCCACGCGATGGGCACCAAGGGCCGTCGCCAACTCTATGTTCCCTTCACGATTCTCGGCTTAATTGGTCGGCGGGGTTGAGCCGCACTCTCAAGGGACAAGGCCAGCCGCTTCTCGTCTTCGATGGCGCGATCGACTGCCTCGATTTCCTCTTGGAGTTCCTTTAGCTTGGCTCCGTAGCTGGAGCCGTCGCTGTCCCCGATCTGAAAGCCGCTTGCCCGCATTGCGTCGCGGGTATGGTGCACGTTACGAACTCCTTCGCGTCGAGTCGCGACCAGGATTTCCCTGAACTCTCCAAGACGTTCAACGTGATTGCGCGTCATTGCGTTCTCCTATTTCGTCGTCATCGGCGCTGACGGCGATTCAGCACCGCTAAAACTTACGGCGCAGAAGGTTTAAGCGACTCTAAGAGATACGCTCGACAAAACATGAATGCGAAAGCTCAAATTTGACCGTCTTGCAATAAAATGGGAGCGCGGGAGGAGGAAATTGGCTTGGGGCCTGACCGATCACCGACAGGTGCTAGACTCTTGCGCCGAGCGCGTCTGCTGCTCGGCGCGCTTGCTGGTCCATCCAGCTGCCGATTCTGGATCGCGAGGGTCCGTTTCTGAGCGCACAGCGACGCTGGTCTCAATGTCCGATAAGCTGCAAAGCCGCCACCCGGTAAGCGTCTCACGAAGCTCGCCTTTGGGGTCAAAAGCTGCCAAATCCGGCAGCTGATACATGTTGCTCTGACGGCCGCGGTTTCCTCGGCTTACCTACAGCGCCGCGCGTCCTCTTGGACGCGCAAAGGACGCTGTAGCACTTTGCTTTTGCGCATGATCTTTTCCGAAATCGGTTCCGATTTCGGGGTCATGCGCGGGCTCACGGACCCAAATGTCCGTTCCGCTTCAGTTCTCGAAAACCACGCCATCTGTCTCGTCAGAGCGAATTCTCAAACAGCCTGTGGGACGTAGCGGGAGCCTGTTTCTGGTTTGTTCACATTTCGCTGGCATCGCTGTCCGCCACGGGTAAAGTTGGCGGATGGGGGAAACGATTCGCATCATCGGCATCGATCCGGGGCTGAGGCGCACCGGCTGGGGCATCGTCGAGAGCCTCGGCAACTCGCTGCGCTTCGTCGCCTCCGGCACCGTGCGTTCCGACGACAAGGCGGCGCTGGCGACGCGGCTTTGCCAGTTGCATGACGGGCTTGCCGAGATCCTGCATACCGCCATGCCGCACGAGGCGGCGGTCGAGCAGACTTTCGTCAACAAGGATGCGGCCGCGACGCTGAAGCTTGGCCAGGCGCGCGGCATCGCCATGCTGGTGCCGGCGCTGGCCGGCCTGATTGTCGCCGAATATGCGCCCAACGCCGTCAAGAAGGCGGTGATCGGCGTCGGTCATGGCGACAAGAAGCAGATCCACATGATGGTCAAGGTGCTGATGCCGAAGGCGACGTTCGACACCGACGATGCCGCCGACGCGCTGGCCATTGCCATCTGCCACGCGCATCACCGGCAGAGCGTTGTCTACAGGTTGGCGGCGCTGGCATGAGGGACCACACATGATCGGCAAGCTCAAAGGCACGCTGGACGAGATCGACGAGGATTTCTGCATCATCGACGTGCACGGCGTCGGCTATGTCGCCCACTGCTCGGCGCGCACGCTGGCGACGTTGCCGGCGCCGGGCGAGGCGGTGGTGCTGTTCATCGAGACCTATGTGCGTGAGGACATGCTGCGGCTCTACGGTTTCCAGTCGGTTCTGGAGCGCGAATGGTTCCGGTTGCTGATGAGCAATGTGCCGGGCGTCGGCGCCAAGGTGGCGCTGGCCATCCTGTCGACGCTGGCGCCGGCCGAACTCGCCAATGCCATCGCGCTGCGTGATATCGCCATGGTCAGCCGCGCGCCCGGCGTCGGCAAGAAGGTGGCGGAGCGCATCGTCACCGAACTGAAGAACAAGGCGCCAGCCTATGCGGGCGCTGCCTCCGGCACCATCGGCCTGAAGCAGGAACTCGGCGAAGGCGTCGCGCCGGCGCCGATCACCGACGCCGTCTCGGCGCTGGTCAATCTCGGCTATTCGCGCGATACCGCTGCCAATGCGGTGGCGGCAGCGTTGAAAAGCGCCGGCGAGGACGCGGATGCGTCGAAGCTGATCCGCTTCGGCCTGAAGGAACTGGCGCGGTGAAACGTTGCCCTAGAAATAAATCCCGACTAGGAACAAGAGCATGGGCGGATATGCGGGCTTGACCTCCAGGGGGCAGCTTACAATTCCAAAGAAAATCCGGGACGAGCTGTCGCTCAAGGCGGGCGATACGGTTGCGTGGACGATCATGGATGGTCTTCTGATAGGAACGCCGCGCAATCTCGAGTTTTCCGACCTCGCCGGATTTCTGGGCGATCCGCCCGGCGGTCTCGCGACACTGGAGGAAATCGACGCCGCGGTCGGGGATGCCGTCGGTCGCCATGTCGCCGGTGATCACGATGGAAGTGGGCGCGCCGCATGAGCCTTTCGCCACGCCTCATTGCTCCCGACAAGCGCGGCGAGGATGCCGAGCAGACCTTGCGGCCGCAGACGCTCGGCGACTTCGTCGGCCAGGCGGCGGTGCGGGCCAATCTCAAAGTGTTCATCGAGGCCGCCAAGGGCCGCAGCGAGGCGCTCGACCATGTGCTGTTCGTCGGGCCGCCCGGCCTCGGCAAGACGACGCTGGCGCAGATCATGGCACGCGAGCTCGGCGTCAATTTCCGTTCGACCTCAGGTCCGGTCATCGCCAAGGCCGGCGATCTCGCAGCACTGCTTACCAATCTCGAAGACCGCGACGTGCTGTTCATCGACGAGATCCACCGGCTCAACCCGGCGGTCGAGGAAATCCTCTATCCGGCGATGGAGGACTTCCAGCTCGACCTGATCATCGGCGAAGGGCCGGCGGCGCGTTCGGTCAAGATCGATCTTGCCCGCTTCACACTGGTCGCCGCCACCACCCGGCTCGGGCTGTTGACCAATCCGCTGCGCGACCGCTTCGGCATTCCGGTCCGCCTCAATTTCTATTCGGTCGAGGAACTGGAGCAGATCGTGCGGCGCGGCGCCCGCATCCTTGCCATGCCGCTCGGTGACGATGGCGCGCTGGAGATCGCGCGGCGCGCGCGCGGCACGCCGCGCATCGCCGGCCGGCTGTTGCGGCGCGTGCGCGATTTTGCCTCCGTCGCCGGCGACGGTCATGTCGACCGCCAGATCGCCGACGAGGCGCTGACGCGGCTGGAGGTCGATGCGCTCGGCCTCGACGCGCTCGACCGCCGCTATCTCTCGATGATCGCGCGAAATTTTGGCGGTGGGCCGGTCGGCATCGAGACCATCGCGGCGGGGCTTTCCGAGCCGCGCGACGCCATCGAGGACATCATCGAGCCCTATCTGATCCAGCAGGGTTTTATTCAGCGCACGCCGCGCGGCCGCGTGCTGACCGCCAATGCCTGGCGGCATCTCGACCTCGATGCCCCGAAGGACCTGGCGCAGCAGCAGATCAGCCTGTTCCAGGAAGAGTAGGCGCGCGGCCTTCATTCCTGCGCAAAATCTCCTCGTCCTGGTCAGCATGCCGGCGCATTTGCCGGCTCTAACGCTTCGTTGTGGGGACCGTCGGTTCCACGAACGACGGGGTTGAGCGATGATCACCAGACGTGGCTTCCTGCGCCTCATCGGCGGTTCCTTCCTATCGGCCGTGTCGCTCAGCGCCTATGCGGTTGGCCTCGAGCCGATGTTGCTGACACATATAAAGCGCTATTCACTGACGCCGCCAAACTGGCCTGCAGGATTGCGGCTTCACGTCGTCGCTCTCGCCGATATTCATGCCTGCCGGCCATGGATGACGCCGGAGCGGATCAGGTCACTTGCCGAACGGGCGAACGCCCTGCAGCCGGATCTGATTGTCCTGCTTGGCGACTATGCAGCCGGCACACGCCTGGTAACGGACTGGGTGGATGCCTCCGAATGGGCGCCGGCCTTGTCCGGCCTGAAGGCGCCGCTCGGCGTGTGGTCAATCCTTGGCAATCACGACTGGTGGGAGGACCTTTCCGCGCAGAAGGCCGGGTTGGGGCCGACGGTGGCGCGCCGGGCGCTCGAGAGCGCCGGCATCCCGGTCCTGGAAAACGATGTGGTACGCCTGGAAAAAGACGGGCATGGCTTCTGGGTCGCCGGACTTGCGGACCAACTTGCGCTGCGGCCGGGCAAGGCCTGGGGCCGCAGCCGGTTCAAAGGACTGGACGACCTGCGCGGCACGCTGGCAAAGGTGAGCGACAAGGCTCCCGTTATCCTGCTCGCACATGAGCCCGACATTTTCCCGAAGGTCCCGTCAAGGGTATCGTTGACCCTTTCGGGTCATACCCATGGCGGACAGGTGCGGTTGCTCGGCTATTCTCCGGTCGTGCCATCCCGCTTCGGCAACCGTTTTGCCTATGGCCATGTCGTGGAGGAGAACCGCAACCTGATCGTCTCCGGAGGTCTCGGGTTCAGCATCCTGCCAGTGCGTTTCGGGATGCGCCCAGAGATTCTTTCGATCGAACTGGGTTCAGCCTGAACCGCTTCAACGAAGTGACTTGACCACGTCCATCACATCCGGCTCGGCCTGGTCGCCATCAAACGCCTCGACGATGCCGAAGGCGCCGCCATAGCTCCAGACCGACCAAGAGAAGCCACGGGCTTCGATGCGCGTGATCATGTCCCTGACATAAGCGGCACGGTATTCGGCCGGCATCACATAGGCATTGCCGTATTCCTGGCGGATCATGCCGAATTCGCCGAGCGTGATGTTCTCCGGTTTTATCCCGTTGGCCTTTGCCCAGGCCTCGACCCTGGTGAACGGCGCATCCATCGTCTCGCGCAGCTTCTCATCCGTGTCCAGGCTGGCGACCTGCTCGTCGAGATAGGCAAGCAGGCCGCTCTGGCGCGCCCACGGCGCCTCGGCCTTGATCCTTGTGCGAATCGTATCGAGCGCAGCATCGAGTTGGGCGCGCGGAACGGCGCTTAGCGGATAGGGCAGGCCGGTCACATAGGGGATGAAGTCGCCGGCCCAGGTCGCGCCCTGATGGGTCAGCAGGAACGGCTCGTAGGAATGGAAGGTCCAGATGATGTTGTCGTCCGGGATCGCCTTCGGATCGATCTTTGCCAGCGATGCCGCACTGGAATAGCAGGCGCCGGTCAGGATCAGGGTGAGCTTGGTGGCTGACGAACGCGCCGCCGCGAACAGTTTCTGCTGGCGCTCCGGCCATAGGCCGGCGCCGTCGGCGTCGCAGTCGACGACCGGCTCGTTCATCGGCTCGAAAGCGACCTGGCGCGGATCCTCATCGGCCAGCGTGCGCGCCATCTTGCGCACCATTTCGACATAGGCGTCGAACATTTGTGGTTCGTCCATCACCTCGCCCATGCCGATCTTGCGGCTGCTGCCGCTGGGGATCAGATGCAAGTCGACGATCACTTTCAGTCCGGCACGGTTGACCATGCGCACCGAGCCCAGCACGCTGGCATAGAGCTCGTCGCGCAGCGCCAGCGTCTCGCCGGACAGGAACGGCGACGGATCGACCGGCATGCGCAGGAAATCGAAGCCGGCGCTCTTCAGCGCCTTGAGGTCGTCGTCGTTGAGGAACTTGCGCCATTCCGGATAGGGCAGGATTGCCCGCCGGTCGCCCCATTTGTCCTCGCCCGGCCATGTCGTCCACTGGTCGAGATTGAGGCCGCGCTTCATCACAAAGCTCGCCGCCTGGCCCGGCAGCACCAGCGCGGCCAGCACAAGCAGCGCCGCCATCAAGGTCTTGATCATCGCCGTCAACAGTGCCATCGGGTTCATGCGCCAAGTCAATGCGTGTCGCCCAAAACTGTGTAGCGGTCTTGGGACGACGACGCGCCCGGAAACAACCACCTGAAGCGCGTCGCGCTTCAGGTGCCCGATCAGGCCCAAAAAGGAAAGCGCGATGGACGATCATGGTGAATCGGCGGCGCTCTGCGCCGGGCTTTCCGGCGCGCTGACCGAATTCGGCCACCGGCTGATGGCGCGGGTCTATTATGCCGACACCGATTTCTCCGGCGTTGTCTATCACGCGCGCTATCTCGAATTCTTCGAGCGCGGCCGTTCCGATTATCTCAGGCTTGCCGGCGTCCACCACACCGAGCTTGCCGACGGCAAGCATGGCGAAAGGATAGTCTGGGTGGTGCGGCGCATGGAAATCGACTTCCGTGGCTCCGCCCGGATGGACGACATCCTGACCATCGAGACGCGCACCGAGGACATTTCGGGCGCCCGCATCTTCATGGCGCAGCAGCTGAAGCGCGGCGGCGAGGTGCTGGTCGAGGCGCGGGTCGAGGCAGCGATCATCGGCGAGAACGGCCGGCCAAGGCGCTTTCCGAAGGAATGGATCGCAGCCTTCATGCCCAAGACATCAAATCGGTAAATTATCGATCCCGATGATCCGCTGACGATGCCAGGAGGCTCGCCAAGGCGCGGCAATGCGCCGCGCTGTGCGTCCTAACCCATCCTTAACCATAACGGTTCATGAAGAGAGTGGTGAAGATTGGAGGAATCCAGCGCCTTCCTTTCACCAAGATTTGCCCCGAAAAGGCCGCCAACGGTGCATTTTTGGGATTATTCCGCAAGCTTTGCGCGAACGGATTACGAGGGATGCCTATGGGCCAGCCGCCAGCCGTGCCCGGAAAATTCTTAAGGACGTAACCATGGAAAATATCGCACTCGCCGAACCGGGCGCGCATTTGTCGATTTGGGCGCTGTTCACGCAGGCCGGCTGGGTGGTCAAGCTGGTCATGATCGGGCTGCTCTGCGCCTCGATCTGGACCTGGGCGATCATCGTCGACAAGCTCGTCGCCTATGGCCGCATGCGGCTCGCGCTCAATCGCTTCGAACAGGTGTTCTGGTCGGGGCAGTCGCTGGAAGAGCTCTACCGCACGCTCGCCGACCGCAAGACGTCAGGCATGGGCGCGATCTTCGTCGCCGCCATGCGCGAATGGAAAAAAAGCTTCGAGAAGGGGGCGAAATCGCCGCTTGGCCTGCAGACCCGCATCGACAAGGCGATGGACCTGGCGCTGACCCGGGAAATGGAAAAACTGGAAGGACGGCTTGGCTTTCTCGCCACCACCGGCTCGGCGGCGCCGTTCATCGGCCTGTTCGGTACCGTGATCGGCATCATGACCTCGTTCCAGGCGATCGCTGCATCCAAGAATACCAGCCTCTCGGTGGTCGCACCCGGCATTGCCGAGGCGCTGCTGGCCACCGCAATAGGCCTGCTCGCGGCCATCCCCGCCGTCATCGCGTACAACAAGCTGTCGTCGGACGCGAGCAAGATCGCCGTGCGCATGGAAGGGTTCGCGGACGAGTTCTCCGCCATACTCTCGCGCCAAATCGATGAAAAAGTCGCGCAGAAGACCTGAGGAACAATCATGGGAATGTCTGTAGGCGGGGGTGGCGGAGGACGCGGTGGTCGTGGCCACAGGCGGCGCGGCCGCCATCACGCGATGATATCGGAAATCAACGTCACGCCGATGGTCGACGTGATGCTGGTGCTGCTGATCATCTTCATGGTCGCGGCGCCACTGCTGACGGTCGGCGTTCCGGTCGACCTGCCGGAAACACAGGCCAAGGCGATTGCGGCCGACACGCAACCGATCGAGGTATCCATCAACTCCGCCGGCCAGATTTACATCCAGAAGACCGAGATCCCGATCGAGGAACTGGTGGCAAAGCTGCAGGCGATCTCGAAGACCGGCTATGACGAGCGCATCTTCTTTCGCGCCGACAAGGCAACCAATTATGGAGCGGCTCTGCAGGTCATGGCCCGTGTCCAGGCCGCTGGCTACAAGAATATGAGTCTCATCTCGCTGCAGGAACAGGACCAGTAGACAAGAACATGCGGACCGGCCTCACCACATCGGTGATCTTGCATGCGACGGCGATCGCCTTCGGGCTGTTCACGCTGTCGGCGCCGGCTGCGCTTCCGTCGTCGGAAGTCGAGTCGGTCGCAGTCGAGATCGTGCCGATGGAAGCGATCGCGCAGATACAGAAAGGCGACAAGAAAGCTGCGGTGAGCGAAAAGCCGGCGCCACTGCCGACCCAGCGTCCGGACATCGTGGCCGACGCGCAGACGGTCGGCGACAACAGCGTCGATACCGACAAGCCGCCGACGCCTGAAGCCAAGCCCCAGCCGGTCGATAAGGCTGAGGCGCCGCCGCCCGCGCCGACGCCGAAGGAAAAGCCGAAGCCCGAGGACGTGCCGAAACCGAAGGAGCAGCCCAAGCCTGTCCCGGCGACGGAGGTCGCACCGGTGCCGCAGCCGAAGGAAGAGGTCAAGCCCGAGCCGGTCAAGCACGCGGAGCCAAAACCGACGCCGGCCAAGGAACCGGCGCCGACGCCGCCGCAGGACAAGACCGCTGCCATCGACCCGCAGCCTGAGGTCAAGCCGGATGCCGTCGCGGAAGCGATTGCCAAGGAGCCGCCAACCGAGGAGACGCAGCTTCCGGACTCTGCGCCCGCCCCGCAGGCGCGGCCGAAGCCGCAGCCGGCCCAGGCCGAAAGCGCCAAGGCGCCGGAGCGCAAAGACGCCGACAAGCCGGTCAAGGAAGCCTCGTCCAGGCCGAAATCGGAAGACAAGCAGTTCAACGCCGACGAGATTTCGGCGCTGCTCGACAAGCGCAAGCCATCCGGCGGCGGCGCCAAGCGTTCGACCCAGCAGGCATCGCTCGGCGGGGACAAGAATCAGGGCCAGAAGCTTTCGAGATCGGAACAGGGTGCGTTGGAGGCCCAGCTTGGCGGTTGCTGGACCCTGCCGGTGGGGCTCGAGGGTTCGGAGAATTTCATCGTTGTAGTCCGGTTCAATCTCGACGCCTCCGGCAAGCTGGACGGACGGCCATCTGTCGAACAGTCGAGCGGCAACCGCCCGTTCGACGAAAGTGCCGTGCGCGCTGTTCAGAAATGCGATGTGGCCGGTCTGCAGGTTCCCGCAGGCAAACAAGACATCTGGGCCGACGTCCGGGTCACGTTCGATCCGAGGGAGATGCTGGGCTTATGAGCCTGGCGCCCGTAGAAACATTGAAGACAAGCGAGAAGATATGAAATCCATCCTCAAGCCGCTCCTGATGATCGTAGCGATGGCGCTGGGCGTGACTGCCGCCGCCACCTTGCCGGCGCGGGCGCTCGTTGAGCTCAACGTCAACAAAGGCAATGTCGAGCCGCTGCCGATCGCCATCAGCGATTTCCAGGGCGGCGATGCGTTGGGCGCGGAGATTTCCGGCATCGTCAGCGCCGACCTGAAACGCTCCGGCCTGTTCGCGCCGATCGACAAGAGCGCCTTCATCGAAAAGATCTCCAACCCGGATGCCACGCCCCGCTTCGAGGACTGGAAGGTGATCAACGCCCAGGCGCTGGTCACCGGCAGCGTCAGCAAGGAGGCCGATGGTCGCGTCCGCGCCCAGTACCGGTTGTGGGACACCTTTGCAGGCCAGCAGATGTCGGGCGAGCAGTTCTTCGCCAACGACGCCAATACGAGGCGCGTCGCCCATATCATCGCCGACGCCATCTATGAGCGGCTGACCGGCGAGAAGGGCTATTTCGACACGCGCGTCGTCTTCATCGACGAATCGGGCGCAAAGAACGCGCGCAAGAAGCGCCTCGCCATCATGGACCAGGACGGCGCCAATATCCGCTATCTGTCGGATGGCAGGTCGATCGTGCTGACCCCGCGTTTCTCGCCAAACCGGCAGGAAATCACTTACATGTCCTATGAAAGCGGCCAGCCGAAGGTCTATCTGCTGCAGATCGAGACCGGGCAGCGCGAACTGGTCGGCGACTTTCCCGGCATGACCTTTGCGCCGCGCTTCTCGCCCGACGGCCAAAAGGTGATCATGAGCCTGCTGCGCGACGACGGCAATTCCAATATCTTCGCCATGGATTTGAGAAGCCGCTCGACGACCAGGCTCACCAATTCGACGGCCATCGACACCTCGCCGTCCTATTCGCCGGATGGCAGCAAGGTGGTGTTCACCTCCGACCGCGGCGGTCGTGCGCAGATCTATGTGATGGGCGCCGACGGTTCGGGCCAGACCCGCATCTCCTTCGGCGACGGCGTTTATTCGACGCCGGTATGGTCGCCGCGCGGCGATCTCATCGCCTTCACCAAGCAGACTGCCGGCGAGTTCCAGATCGGCGTCATGCGCGTCGACGGTTCGGGCGAGCGCATCCTTTCGACCGGCTTCCAGCAGGAGGGGCCGACCTGGGCACCCAACGGCCGGGTGCTGATGTTCTTCCGCGATTCGGCCGGCGGCCCGAAACTCGTTTCGGTCGATCTCACTGGCCGCAACGAACAGTCGATCCCGACCGCGAATTTCGCTTCGGACCCCGCCTGGTCGCCGCTGCTCGAATAGGCTGGAAGGGGAATTGAGGAATTGAGGAACTGACGAGTTGAAGAACTGAAGGATGGAGAAGGAGCGGCCTACATCGAGCACGCGAGGGATTTGGAAGTCTATAAGCGTGCCTATGCAGTTTCCCTTGGGGTGCACAGAGCACGCTTGCTTTTCCGAAAATGGAGCAATACGCGCTCGCCGATCAACTACGTCGTTCCAGCAAGGCGATCTGCGCCAATTTGGCTGAGGGTT
Source organism: Mesorhizobium escarrei (assembly GCF_935825525.1). Classification (GTDB taxonomy): domain Bacteria; phylum Pseudomonadota; class Alphaproteobacteria; order Rhizobiales; family Rhizobiaceae; genus Mesorhizobium; species Mesorhizobium escarrei. Next base: position 117,010 of record NZ_CAKXZT010000132.1, on the reverse strand, counting down.
TTGCCAAACAGACCCACTCCAAGCCCGAATTCGCACGATTCATTTCGATGGCGATAGGGTCATGCAGTGAAGTGGAGACGCGGATTCGTATGCGTTCGATCTGGAGTATATCACCCAGGCGCAACGCGACGAGTGGTTGCAATCCTATGCCCGCATCTACGGAATGCTGGTCAATCTCAGAGAGAGGTTGAGGTGACCTCTTTCCTTAATTCCTCAGTTCCTCAGTTCTTCAACTCTTCAATTCGCTCTCTTCAATTCACTCTTTCCACGGCTTGGTCGCGTTTCAGCCGCATTTCTGCCTACGGTCCGCGCGCATTGTTGCCTCCTCGGATTCCCCTTGGGCAAAACGGCTGCGGACGGCAGCCGAAACCAAATTTTAACCGTGTTTCTTGAACGCCGGTTAACCCAAACGTGGTTACTGGACGATCAACGAAATCACTCGAATTGCGAAGGAGAGGCGGCATGGGCCGTATCGCAGCACTTACCAGAAACCCGGCGATGATCGCGCTGGTGGCGTTGCTCGCCATCGCCGGTTGCGCCTCGAAGAAGAACCTGAACAGCGCCGCCGATCTCGGTCTCAGCGGCGCCGGGGCGGCAACGCCCGGATCGGCCCAGGATTTTACCGTCAACATCGGCGACCGCATCTTCTTCGACACAGATTCGTCCTCGATCCGCGCCGACGCGCAGACGACGCTTTCGCGCCAGGCGCAATGGCTGAACCAGTATCGGCAGTATGCCATCGTCATCGAAGGCCATGCCGACGAGCGCGGCACGCGCGAATACAACCTGGCGCTCGGCGCCCGCCGCGCCGCCGCCACCCGCGATTTTCTCGTCGCCAGGGGTGTTTCCGGCCTGCGCCTGAAGACCATTTCCTACGGCAAGGAGCGTCCGGTCGCGGTTTGCGACGACATCTCCTGCTGGTCGCAGAACCGCCGCGCCGTCACCACGATCAGCGGCGCAGGTTCCTGATCGGCAATTTTCCGATCGGCAGAAATGCAACACCTGCGTGCGAAAGGCGGCTGCGGCCGCCTTTTTCGTGTCCGGTGCCCGGATGTGGGACTTGAAACAAAATTTGGCCGAAGTCCTGCGTCCTTGGTAAGAACCGAGGCGCCTGACGGTCCACTCCGATCGGAAGGCATGCAACAGGCAAACAATTTCACGGCGAGAGGCACATGCATTTCAGATCGGTCTTGAGCGGCACGCTTGCGCTGCTGCTCGTATCAAGCGTCGCCGCACTTGCTGGCGGTACCGGGGCAAGCGGCAACGAGCAAGCAGCAGAAAAAGGCGGTTTTTCCTTCCGCCTGCCGACGCTCGGCATTTTCGGTGAAAAGCCGGGCATTTTCGGTGAAAAAAAGAAACCGGATCAGGTGCAATATGCACAGGATGGCACCGGCTCTACGGCGCTGCAGGAACAGCTCCGGCAAATGAACGGCAGGATCGAGGAGCTCAACTTCCAGGTGCTGCAGATGCAGGAGCAGATCCGCAAGCAGCAGGAAGACAACGAGTTCCGCTTCCAGCAGCTGGAAGGCGGCTCGCAAGGCGCGCAGCAGCCACGCGAGCAGAAGAAGTCGGACGCCACCACCGACACCGACAGCAGCGTCGCCGAGGCTCCGGCGACTCCCGCGCCGGCCGACGCGGGCACACCGCCCGTCGACGGCCAGAGCGGCGAGGTCATCGTCGAATCACCGACAGGCGAACCCGGCGCGGTGATCCCGGGCACGCCGCCGAAGACGTTCGGCACCATCACCGTCGACAAGAACGGCAATGTGATCGAGGGCAAGACGCAGGCGCATGCGCCGGCGCAGAACACCGTCCCCGGCGACCAGGCTGCCCGCGACCAGGCCGGCAAGTCCGACGATACGGTGGTCGCGGCGCTGCCCGCCACCGACGACCCGGAGGAGCTTTACCGCAATTCCTATCAGTTCATCCTGTCGGGCGACTACGGCACTGCCGAACAGGGTTTTCGTGACCACATCGCCCGCTTCCCCAAGGACGCCAAGACGGCGGACGCGCATTACTGGCTGGGTGAGTCGCTGCTCGGCCAGCAGAAGTACCGCGACGCGGCCGAGACTTTCCTCGCCGCCAGCAAGGACTATCCGAAGGCCAAGAAGGCTCCCGACATGCTGCTGAAGCTCGGTGTGTCGTTGGTCGGATTGAACCAGCGCGACGTGGCCTGCGCCACTTTCGGCGAGATCGGCAAGCGCTACCCCAACGTTTCCGGCGCACTCAAGGAGCGCGTCAAGCAGGAGAGGGCGCTCGCGGCGTGTTAGTTTTTCTCTTGCATGTCGTCGTCCCGGGGCCTCTTTTGGGCGACATGCTTTGACGCCCGAAACCGAGCCTGACCGTTCGGTTTTTTCGCAGATCGACTTTACCAGCGGCGCTGTTGCGGCCGTGTCCGGCGGCAGCGACTCGACCGCCCTCCTGCTTCTCCTCAAAGATCACCTCGACCGTAGCGCGCCGGCAACGAAATTGCTGGCTGTGACGATCGATCACGGTCTGCGGCCGGGCGCGGCAGCGGAAGCGCAAGCCGTGGCCAGGTTTTGCGCCGGGCGCGGCATTGCCCACCGCATCCTGGTCTGGTCCGGGCGCAAACCGTCGACCGGCCTGCCGGCTGCCGCGCGAGAGGCACGCTACCGGCTGCTGGCCGAGGCGGCGCAGGCGGAAGGTATTGGCCTGATCCTGACCGGCCACACAGCCGACGACCAGGCCGAGACCGTGCTGATGCGGCAGGCGCGCAGCCATAGGGCACGCGACGATGGGCGAGGTCTAGCCGGCATGGCGCCTGCCACCCTCTATGACTGGCGGATCTGGATCGCACGGCCGCTTCTCGGCACACGGCGTGCGGTGCTGCGCGAAATCCTTCGGCGCGCCAATGTCGGCTGGGCCGAAGACCCGACCAATGAAGACGAGGCTTTCGAGAGGCCGCGTATCCGCGCAGCGCTTGCCGACCGCAATGGTGCGCAGCGCGTGGAAGACGCGTTGGCGCTGGCCGCGCGGGCTGCGGTGGAGCGCGAGCAGCTTGGCCATCGCGCCGCCGCGCTGATCCGTGGCTTTGCCGGCAGGCCCGCCGCCGGCCTTGTCCGTCTCGATCCGGGCTTTGCGACGGCCGGCGACGAGGCAGCGGCCGTCTACGCGCTGCGCGTCCTGCTGGCGACTGTCGGCGGCGTTGCCTTTCTGCCCGACCAGGCTCGTAGCGAGGCGCTGCTCAACCGGCTGAGGCCCGGACGACCTGGCACAACCGTATTTTTGGCTGCCTCGTTTTGCGCTACTTTGTCGCGGACGGTGGTCGATGCACGGCGTGCCGGCATCTTCCTGCGTCGCGAAACCCGCAATCTGACGCCGGCTGCGCCTGCCGTGGACAATGCCCTCTGGGACGGCCGCCGAAGGATCACATTGGGCGACAAACCGGGTGCATTTTTGATCGCGCCGCTCGGCGCGGCTGGTGCCGCAAGACAGGCAATTGCCGGAAATGGCACGCCGCCGAGCCTTGTCCGCGCGGCTCTGGCGGCCGAGCCGGTGCTGTGGCGCGCAAGCGAACGTCCTGGCGAATGCTCTGGTTCGGCGCAGGACGGCCCGGTCTTGCCGGGAAGGGCGGTACGCCCGGTTGTCGCGCCCTTTGCCCGCTTGCTGCCGTCCTTCGACCTGGCGCCGGCTGGAACTGTCGCCGCGCTGATCGGCGCACCGCGACTTCCTGCCACGCCTTTCGCCGGCCACACTGCCGGTTGATCATGGGCGAAAGCTTAACCGCGACATGCTGTTCTGCTTGGCAATGAAGGGCGCCATCCCTATGTTAGACCCAAGTTTCCTCTCACGACGCGTGTCCGCCAGCGGACGCCAACGGGACAATTGATGAATCCGAATTATCGCAATCTCGCGCTCTGGGCGATCATAGCGGTCCTGCTCATTGCTCTCTTCAATCTGTTCCAGACGCCGCAGACGCGCGGAGCAGCGAGTGACGTCCCCTATTCGCAGTTCCTGCAGGACGTTGCGGCCGGCCGGGTCAAGACGGTGACCATCGCGGGCGCCCGCATCTCGGGCACCTATACCGACACCTCTACCGGTTTCCAGACCTATTCGCCGGGTGATCCGTCGCTGGTTTCGAGGCTGCAGGACAAGAACGTCACCATCAACGCGCGCCCCGAATCCGACGGTTCCAATTCGCTGTTCAGCTATCTCATCTCCTGGCTGCCGATGATCCTCATCCTTGGCGTCTGGATATTCTTCATGCGCCAGATGCAGTCCGGCTCCGGCCGCGCCATGGGCTTCGGCAAATCGAAGGCAAAGCTTTTGACTGAAGCGCATGGCCGCGTCACCTTCCAGGATGTCGCCGGCGTCGACGAAGCCAAGCAAGATCTGGAAGAGATTGTCGAATTCCTGCGCGATCCGCAGAAGTTCCAGCGGCTTGGCGGCAAGATTCCGCGCGGCGTGCTGCTCGTCGGCCCTCCGGGAACCGGCAAGACGCTGCTTGCCCGTTCGGTCGCCGGTGAGGCCAACGTGCCGTTCTTCACCATTTCCGGCTCGGACTTTGTCGAGATGTTCGTCGGCGTTGGCGCCAGCCGCGTCCGCGACATGTTTGACCAGGCCAAGAAGAATGCGCCCTGCATCATCTTCATCGACGAAATCGACGCGGTCGGCCGCCATCGCGGCGCCGGCCTCGGCGGCGGCAACGACGAGCGCGAGCAGACGCTGAACCAGTTGCTGGTCGAAATGGACGGCTTCGAATCCAACGAAAGCATCATCCTGATCGCCGCCACCAACCGGCCGGACGTGCTCGATCCGGCGCTGCTCAGGCCCGGCCGTTTCGACCGCCAGGTGGTGGTGCCGAACCCCGACATCGTCGGCCGCGAGAAGATCCTGAAGGTGCATGTGCGCAACGTACCGCTGGCCCCCAATGTCGACCTCAAGGTGATCGCACGCGGCACGCCGGGCTTTTCCGGCGCCGACCTGATGAACCTCGTCAACGAATCCGCCCTGATGGCGGCGCGGCGCAACAAGCGCCTTGTCACCATGGCCGAGTTCGAGGACGCCAAGGACAAGATCATGATGGGCGCCGAGCGCCGCTCGTCGGCGATGACCCAGGCCGAGAAGGAACTCACCGCCTATCACGAGGCCGGCCACGCCATCCTGGCGCTGAACGTGCCGTCGGCCGATCCGCTGCACAAGGCGACGATCATCCCGCGCGGCCGGGCGCTCGGCATGGTCATGCAGCTGCCGGAAGGCGACCGCTATTCGATGAGCTACAAATACATGATCTCGCGCCTCGCCATAATGATGGGTGGCCGCGTCGCCGAGGAGTTCAAGTTCGGCAAGGAGAACATCACCTCGGGCGCCTCCTCGGACATCGAGCAGGCAACCAAGCTGGCGCGCGCCATGGTCACGCGCTGGGGTTTTTCCGACAAGCTTGGCCACGTCGCCTACGGCGACAACCAGGAGGAAGTGTTCCTCGGCCATTCGGTGGCGCGCACGCAGAACGTTTCGGAAGAGACGGCGCAGATCATCGACGCCGAAGTGCGCCGGCTGATCGACGAGGCCTATTCGACGGCGAAATCCATCCTGACCAAGAAGAAGAAGGAATGGATCGCGCTGGCGCAGGGGCTTTTGGAATATGAGACGCTGTCCGGCGACGAGATCAAGCAACTGATCGCCGGCCATAAGCCGGCCCGGGATCTCGGCGACGATACGCCGCCAAGCCGCGGCTCGGCCGTGCCGAAGTCCGGCAGCCGCCGCAAGAAGGGCCCGGAACCCGAGGGTGGCATGGAGCCTCAGCCGTCAAGCTAGGGTCCGGCTGAGGAGGTTGATTTCGAAAACGCCGCGGTTGACCGCGGCGTTTTCTGTTCAGGAGCTGCCCGACGGCCGATCACGGCGCGAAAGCCTTTCACCCCCATCGCATCCGCTCCCACAACTGGATTCGGCAAATGTTGAGTTACGAGGGGCGCGCTGTCCTGCCGACCTCTCAAGGTCTGGGTTCCTCGCCCACCGCGAAGCGGGGGAGAGGTGGCCGCGAAGCGGCCGGAGAGGGGGCTTTCGTAGGGCGCGTTCCCCCTCTCCGTGTCGGCTTCGCCGAGCCACCTCTCCCCCACAGTGGGGGCGAGGAACCCAAGCTGGAATGATGCCGCGATCCTTCCGCTGTTCTACGGACATCTCCCCCTTGAGGGGAGATTGGCAGTGGCTTCGCCGGCGCCAGCAGGACCGTCCGCAGCCGGCAACAAAAAGGCCCGCGAAGCTTGCGGCTCGCGGGCTTCTTCGAATGTTGATGCCGATCAGCTCTTCAGTGCGGCATTGCACAAGCTGTAGAAGCCGCCACCGGTCTGGATCCACTTGAGGCCGCCCAGCGTCCCGGCCCCCTTGTTGGCGTGGTACTGGTCGCGGCAAGTGTACATGCGGGCCTTGACCGGAGTTTCGCTGCTATATTTGTCCGAGATCGCCTTCGGCAACGTCACTCCCTGGGGAGCGGTGACGGTCGGCTTTTTCGGCTGGCTGGTGAGGCTTGCCTGATCAGCTGCCGGCTTGGTGTCGTCGTCGAAAGCACTGGCACCGCACTGGCTCATGCGGAAGTCGTTCCACTTCATGCCGTTCAGCGTATTGGCGGTCTTGGCCGCCCGATATTTGGCGCCGCACTCCGACCTGCTGAGGCCGCTGCCTGCGTTGGCAGTCGCCGCTGCCTTGGTTGTCGTTGCGGCGGCCGCATCGGGCGTTGCAGCGCTGGTGCTGTCCGCCTTGGCTGGCGTGACGTCGGTTGCGGCGGCCACGGTGCCGCATTCTGCCTTGCGGAACTGGTTCCAGTTCTGCCCGCCAAGTGTTCCGGCGTCCTTTGCCGCGTTATACTTGGTGCTGCATTCGGCCATGGTCAGCGCATTGGCGGGCGCCGCCAGGAATAAAGTCGCGACGACAAGTCCCGTCAAAGTGGCAAGTCGATGGATGAGCATGTGTCTTCGCCCTCTGATGTTCACGTTATGTACCAATTAAGCAATAGCACTCAACGAATGGTTGCGCCAGAGGCTAAATGGCGTGAAAGCGGTCGGAAAGTGCGTTATTTTTGATGAACCCGTTGCCAGATCCTGTTCGCCAGGCAATTTTCCCGGGCGCGTTTGCACGGAAAACTTGCATCGAGCTGTCCACTCTCAGGAACTGCCTGACATGGCGGGCCGATCGGGTCGGCCAGTGCGGCGGACCTGAATGTCTGGTCCAGAGCAACACGATTTATGGGTTCCGAATTCAATGCCTATCGACTGGCACATGAAAGAATCAAGATGCGGTCAGTAGTTCCCGAACGCTGTGCTGCAACCGGGGGCAGGCAAATTCACAGCACTGACGTGACATAAAACACACAAAACAACAGTTTTCTAAGGATTGGTGCCCTATAATCATGAATTGTGATGATAGGGCTCGGGCCAATGTGTGGCATGACGTGCCGGCAATGAACCATCGGGAAGCTGACTAGCATGGCAGGAAGTTATTTCGGAACGGACGGCATTCGGGGGCGCGCCAATAGATTTCCAATGACGGCGGAGGTCGCCATGAGGGTCGGCATGGCCGCCGGCCTTTCGTTCCAGCGCGGCAACCACCGCCACCGCGTCGTGCTCGGCAAGGACACCAGACTTTCCGGCTACATGATCGAGAATGCGATGGTGTCGGGCCTGTGCGCCGCTGGCATGGACGTGTTCCTGCTCGGCCCGATTCCGACGCCCGCCGTCGCGATGCTGGTGCGCTCGTTGCGCGCCGACATCGGCGTGATGATCTCGGCCTCGCACAATCCTTACTACGACAACGGCATCAAGCTGTTCGGCCCCGATGGCTACAAGCTCTCCGACGAGATCGAGGAGCGCATCGAGGGGATGCTCGACAAGGATATCGACCTGGCGCTCGCGGATTCGGACGGGCTCGGCCGCGCCAAGCGCGTCGACGGCGTCCATGATCGCTACATCGAATTTGCTAAGCGCACGCTGCCACGGTCGATGTCGCTTTCGGGCCTGCGCATCGTCGTTGATTGCGCTAACGGCGCCGCCTACAAGGTGGCGCCCGAGGCGCTGTGGGAACTCGGCGCCGAGGTCGTCGCCATCAATGTCGAGCCCAACGGCTTCAACATCAACAAGGAGTGCGGCTCGACCCATCCGGCCGGCCTGCAGAAGAAGGTTCACGAAGTGCGGGCCGATATCGGCATCGCGCTCGACGGCGATGCCGACCGCGTCGTTATCGTCGACGAGAATGGCGCGATCGTCGATGGCGACCAGATCATGGCGCTGATCGCCGAGTCCTGGCATCAGAGCGGGCGGCTGGCCGGCGGTGGCGTCGTCTCGACGGTGATGTCCAATCTCGGCCTCGAACGCTTCCTCGGCGACATCAACCTGCAGTTGCACCGCACCAAGGTCGGCGACCGCTATGTCGTCGAGCACATGCGCGCGCACGGCCTGAATGTCGGCGGCGAACAGTCGGGCCACATCGTGCTGTCCGATTTTTCCACCACCGGCGACGGCCTCGTCTCGGCGCTCCAGGTGCTCGCCTGCATCAAACGGCAGAACCGGCCGGTCAGCGAATTGTCGAAGAAATTCGCGCCGGTGCCGCAACTGCTGAAGAACGTTCATATTTCCGGCGGCAAGCCGCTCGAGGAAGCCCTGGTCAAGGCGGCGATCGAAGATGGACGCCACCGCCTGGGCCAGGCCGGCCGCCTGGTCATCCGGCCGTCCGGCACGGAACCGCTCATCCGCGTCATGGCGGAAGGCGACGATCAGCAACTGGTCGAGGCCGTCGTCAACGACATCGTCGAGGTCATTTCGGAAACGCGCAGCGCCGCCTGATCCCAGAGCTTTGCCAGCTTGAAAGCCCGCCTCTTCAGGCGGGCTTTTTTTCGCGGGGTTGCACGCCTAATTCTCCGCGAAATGATGCGAAAATCCTGAAAGATTAAGAGATTCATGGTTAAGCGATACGGTTAAACGCCCCTTAACTTTTCCAATTCATTATCCACGACTGAAGCCAATCAGATTCGGACGCGTTCGCTGTGCCGAGGGTTCTCAGGGGTGACAAGCATGTTCAATACAGCAAGAATGGCTCTCTTTGCCGCGCTGCTCGCCGGCGTGGCCGGACCAGTGTTCGCCGCCGACTTCGTCGAGTCGCCTGTGGTCGAGCCGGCCCCGCCGCCGCCCGTCTACGAGCAGCCGGTCGAATATGGCGGCTGGTACATTCGCGGCGACATCGACTATCACTGGTCGAAGTTTCGCGGCGGCGACTACATCACCTACGGGGTGGATCCAGGCACCGGCCGCTTTGACAACGGCAAGCTGGACGGCGCCTTCTCGGCCGGCGCCGGCGTCGGCTACCAGATCAACCGGCATTTCCGCACCGACCTGACCGTGGACTGGATGAGCAAATCCGATTTCCGCGGCTCGACGACCGGCATCTGCCTCGATGGAGATCCCTGTACTTCGACCGACAGGTCGTCTTATTCGGCGCTGCTGCTGCTCGCCAATGCTTATGTCGATATCGGCACCTGGCACGGCATCACGCCTTATGTCGGCGCCGGCATCGGCGGCGCCTGGGTCAAGTGGGATAAGCTCCACAACACCATTGAAGACGGCGAATTCTCCCACAATGGCGGCAAGGGCTGGCGTTTTGCCTATGCGGCCATGGCGGGCGCCTCCTACTGCCTGACCGATCGCGTCAAGCTCGATCTCGGTTACCGCTTCAGCCATATCGAGGGCGGCAAGATGTTCGACTTCGCCAGCGATGTCGGTCCCGGCCATGACAAGGGTATCAATGTGCACGAAGTGCGCGGCGGCCTGCGCTACCAGTTCGGCAACTCGGACTGCGTCCAGCCGGAGCCGATCGCCTACGAACCCGAACCTGTTTACACCAAGTAATCGCTTCGAGAGCAGGTTTGCGGACCGCCCGGCAAAAGCCGGGCGGTTTTTCTCATTGTGGCGGGAACGCGCATCAAATCAGTTCGCTAACGCCCTGTTATCCTTAACCGCCACTTAACCACTATGGTTAACAATGCCCTGAAACGGCGCTCGCGATCGCGAATGGCGCCACCTTCGGGAGCCGGGGACCATGACAGTCAAATCGCGCATAGCACTGGCGCTTGCAGCAATCGCCCTGACGCCGTTGTCGCAGGCGCTTGGCGCCGACTACGATCCGCCGATCTATGTCGACCAGGCGCCGGACTACGTGCCGGTCGAAGTCGGTTCGGGATGGTATCTGCGCGGCGATGTCGGCTACGCGTTCAGCCATCCGTTCGAACATAAGGAAACGGTGACTGGCCCGCTTGTCAGTTTTACCGAGGAGAGCAGCCTTTTCACAGGCAGCATCGGTATGGGGTATCACGTCAATGACTATCTTAGGGTCGAGCTGAACGGTGGGATTCTCCCGACCGACGAATTCGGGGAACATCAGAGGCTGGCAGCCACTTGCGACGGTTCAACGCTCACCAGGAATCTCCTCGGCGAAATCATAACCGTCCCCGATTCGCAGGAGTGCGATCTCTCCAACAATGCCTCCAACAAGGGCTACAGCCTCATGGCCAACGGCTATGTAGATCTCGGCACGTATGTTGGGATAACGCCGTATATTGGCGGCGGCCTCGGTGTCGCCTATAACAAATACTACAGGAGCGTCGGCGCGCGCGATTGCGTCGAGGTGTCCCCTAACCCCTCCGGAACCGGTGGCTTCATTTGCGATGACCCTGCAGGATACGAAGGCGAGACCGACTCGGAAGCCAAATTCAATCTCGCCTACTCGATCGGCGCAGGCCTTTCCTATCGGGTGACCAAGAACTTCTCGGTCGACCTCGGCTACGAATATTTCGCTGTGCCCAACGCAAGATACGTCGCCTATGACGATGGCGCTTTCAACATCCACAAGGGCATAGACTACCAGACAGTCAAGCTCGGGCTGCGTTACGATCTCTGGTAAGCATGGCGAAAGCCGGAAGAACTTGAACGGCGGATTTTAAGTATCCGCCGTTTGCGTTTTAAGCCATGGCATTTTCGCCGCATGCAACCAGTATCCCGTCAGCGACAAAAACTTTCCTCTTGACGCCGGAAGCCTGAACGCATATCGCCGTCCGTGGGCCACCCCTCCCCAACGAGGGGCCACTATCTGGAAGGATAGACCACGATGACGACCCCTACGAAGCCCGGACTGCGTCCGGCAAATCCCAATTTTTCCTCAGGTCCCTGCGCAAAACGTCCCGGCTGGTCGGTCGAGGCGCTGACCAATGCTGCGCTCGGGCGCTCGCACCGCGCCAAGGTCGGCAAGACCAGGCTCGAACAGGCGATCGAGCTGACGCGGGAGATTCTCCAGGTTCCGGCAGATTATCGCATCGGCATCGTGCCGGCGTCGGACACCGGCGCGGTCGAGATGGCGCTGTGGTCGCTGCTCGGCGAACGCGGCGTCGACATGGTCGCCTGGGAGAGTTTCGGTTCCGGCTGGATCACCGACGTGGTCAAGCAGCTGAAGCTCGCCGATGTGCGCAGGATCGAAGCCGGCTACGGCGCGCTGCCGGATCTGACAAAAATCGACTTCGACCGCGACGTGGTCTTCACCTGGAACGGCACGACGTCAGGCGTGCGTGTGCCGAACGGCGATTTCATCCCGGCCAGCCGCAAGGGCCTGACAATCTGCGACGCCACGTCGGCGGCCTTTGCGCAAAAGCTCGATTTTGGCAAGCTCGATGTCGTCACCTTCTCCTGGCAGAAGGTGCTGGGCGGCGAAGGTGCGCATGGCATGCTGATCCTCAGCCCGCGCGCCGTCGAGCGGCTGGAAAGCTACAAGCCTGCCTGGCCGCTGCCGAAAATCTTTCGCCTCACCTCGGGCGGCAAGCTCATCGAAGGGATATTCAAGGGCGAGACCATCAACACGCCGTCGATGCTGTGCGTCGAGGATTATCTCGACGCGCTGCGTTGGGCGAAGTCGATCGGCGGCCTCGACGCATTGATTGCCCGCGCCGACGCCAATGCCGCCACTATCGACGGTTTCGTCGACAGATCCGCATGGCTCGGCCATCTGGCGACCGATCCGGCGACGCGGTCGAACACGTCCGTCTGTCTTTCCTTCACCGACCCGGACGTCGCCGCGCTCGATGCCGACGGACAAGCGGCGTTCGCCAAGGGCATCGTCTCGACGCTCGACAAGGAGGGTGTCGCCTACGACATCGGCGCCTATCGCGACGCGCCGCCCGGCCTGCGCATCTGGTGCGGGGCGACGGTCGAGACTTCCGACCTCGAAGCGCTGCTGCCGTGGCTCGACTGGGCGTTTGCCGCGCAAAAGGCATCGCTCAAGGCGGCCGCCTGATCCCTCCCCTTGAGGGAAGGGTGGGGTCGCCTCCACCCAGCTCAACGGTTCGCCTTCCAGAAAGAAAAGATTTCGGCCGCGTCCGGCCGCAACGACCCCACCCCGGCGCTTCGCGCCGACCCTCCCCTCAAGGGGGAGGGGCGCCAATCGCAAAGGATGAAGCCCATGCCCCGCGTTCTCGTCTCAGACAAACTCTCCACCACCGCTGTGCAGATCTTCAGGGATCGCGGCATCGAGGTCGACTATCTGCCCGATCTCGGCAAGGACAAGGAAAAGCTGCTCGAAGTGATCAGCCAGTATGACGGCCTCGCCATCCGTTCGGCGACCAAAGTCACCGAAAAGCTGATCAACGCCGCCACAAGGCTCAAGGTGGTCGGCCGCGCCGGCATCGGCGTCGACAATGTCGACATCCCGGCGGCGAGCCGCAAGGGCATCATCGTGATGAACACGCCCTTCGGCAATTCGATCACCACCGCCGAGCATGCCGTCGCCATGATCTTCGCGCTAGCCCGCCAGATACCGGAAGCCAACGCTTCGACCCATGCCGGCAAGTGGGAAAAGAACCGCTTCATGGGCACCGAGATCACCGGCAAGTCGCTGGGCATCATCGGCTGCGGCAATATCGGCTCGATCGTCGCCACGCGCGGCGTCGGCCTGAAGATGCACGTCATCGCCTTCGATCCGTTCCTGTCGGACAGCCGCGCCGAGGAACTCGGCGTCGAGAAGGTGGAACTCGACGAGCTGTTCGCCCGCGCCGATTTCATCACCCTGCACACGCCCTTGACCGACAAGACGCGGAACATCATCGACGCCGCGGCGATCGCCAAAATGAAGACCGGCGTGCGCATCATCAACTGCGCCCGTGGCGGGCTGATCGTCGAGGCCGACCTGCTCGCGGCGCTAAAAAGCGGCAAGGTGGCAGGCGCCGGCATCGACGTGTTCGAGGTCGAGCCGGCGGAGAAGAGCGAGCTGTTCGGCATGGAGAATGTGGTGGCGACGCCGCATCTCGGCGCGTCGACGATGGAGGCGCAGGAGAATGTCGCCCTGCAGGTCGCCGAGCAGATGGCCGACTACCTGATCAAGGGCGCCGTTTCCAACGCCATCAACATGCCGTCGATCACCGCCGAGGAAGCGCCGCGCCTGAAACCTTTCGTCAAGCTGGCCGAAGTGCTCGGCGCCTTTGTCGGCCAGGTCACCGAGGATCCGATCAAGGAGGTTGAGATCCTGTTCGACGGCTCGACCGCGACGATGAACACGCGCGCCCTGATCAGCGCCACGCTTGCCGGGCTGATCCGGCCGCAGGTCTCCGACGTCAACATGGTGTCGGCGCCGATCATGGTTAAGGAGCGCGGCATCATCGTCGCCGAGGTCAAGCGCGACAAATCCGGCGTGTTCGACGGTTATATCAAGCTGACGGTCAAGACCGAGCACAAGACGCGTTCGATCGCCGGCACCTGCTTCTCGGACGGCAAGCCGCGCTTCATCCAGATCAAAGGAATCAACCTCGACGCCGAGGTCGGCCAGCACATGCTGTACACGACGAATGCCGACGTGCCCGGCATCATCGGCCTGCTCGGCACGGTCTGCGGCGACAACGGCGTCAACATCGCCAACTTCCAACTCGGCCGCAACCGGCCTGGCGGCGATGCCATCGCGCTGCTCTATCTCGATGCGCCGTTCCCGGAGAAGGTGCTGGAACAGGTGCGGGCGCACAAGTCGATCGACTCCGCCAAGCGGCTGCATTTCGACGTCGGCGTCGCCTGAATCATGCGCGAGCGCCCCGCGGGCTTTGTAAGCCCACGGGGCGTTTCGACAATGGCTCGAAATATCGACGTAAAGCGCGTCGCGTTTGACCGGGCCTCATGCGACGCGCTTTAGGTTGTTTGTTTATGCATGTCGTTTATCGCAAAACCGCGGCACACTTTTGCGCGACATGCATTAGTTCTTCACGGCCCGTTACAGGATCGGGCTGTCAAATCGCCATTTTACGTCCGCTGTATTCGGCCAGGCTGATGCCGCCGAGCACCAGCACGAGTGCAACGCCCTGATAGAGCTGGAATGTCTCACCGACGATCAGCACCGACAGCAGCGTGCCGAAGATCGGCACCAGGTTGATGAACAGGCCGGCCCGGTTGGCGCCGATCAGTTCGTTGCCCCTGATATAAAAGATCTGCGACACGACCGAAGCGCCAATCGCAGTGTAGAACGCTATCGCCCAGCCGCGCGCATCGGGGACGATGACCTTGCCTGCAGCCACTTCCCACAGGAAGAAAGGCAGCGAGGTGACCAGTGCGGCAATCGACAGCGCCAGCATCAGGCTTTGCCAGCGTATAGCCGGCTTCAGCCGCAGCCCGACCGAGTAGAAGCTGTAGCAAAGCACCGCGATCAGCATGATGGCGTCGCCGAAGTTGAGATCCAGCTTGAGGAGCTGGCGCAGATCGCCGTGGCTGGCGGTCAGGGCGACGCCGACGATCGTCAGCGCGACGCCGGCGATCTGCACCCGGTTCACACGCAGGCGAAACAGCACGAAATTGGCGAGGATGATCACGATCGGTATCGCCGCCTGCTCGATCGAGACGTTGATCGCCGTCGTGTAGTTGAGCGCCGTGTAGAAGATCGCGTTGAAAAAGGTGAAGCCGCAAGCGCCGAGCCCGCCAAGCAGCAACCAATGCCTGCGCACTACCGGCCAGTCCTTGCGCAGCGTTCGCCAGCCGATCGGCAGCATGATCAGAACGGCCAGAACCCAGCGCAGGAAGACCAGCGTCATCGGCGAAACATGGTCGACTGCCAGCTTGCCGGCCACGGAGTTGCCGCCCCACAGCAAGGTGGTGGACAGCAGGAACAGATAGGCGGTTCGATGCATCTCGCAATGTCCAGCCGGGGAGGGGCAGGCGAAGGGTCTTTGCCGACCTAAAGCGCGTCGCGTCTGAACGGAGCATATGCGACGCGCTCTAGGTTCTTGTTTTTATGCAGGTCGTTATCGCAAAACCGCTGCGCACCCTCGGTTCAAGCCCGAGGGCGTGCTTTGCGCGACATGCATTATTGTGGTGGTTCGCCCAAGTAAATGATGTCAAAGGCGAAAATTGTTGTGCCTGAGGGCGCTTTCGGCGGCAAAGAATGGTCGCGCTCGCCGGGTCTTGACGTTATACAGCGACGTACGTCCCCTGGACGCACAAAGCACGTGTCTCAAGGCTTTGGACGTTCGCATCGTGCTTTCCGAAAATCGATTCCGATTTTCGGGCCGATGCGATAGAAGCCTGTCGTTTCGAACCATTAAAGCCGCTCGGAGCGGCGCCTCAAGGGAAAAGAAACATGGCCAATGTGGTGGTCGTCGGCTCGCAATGGGGCGACGAGGGCAAAGGCAAGATCGTTGACTGGCTGTCGGAACGCGCCGACGTCGTCGTGCGCTTCCAGGGTGGCCACAATGCCGGCCATACGCTGGTCGTCGACGGCAAGGTCTACAAGCTGTCGCTGCTGCCGTCCGGCGTGGTGCGGCAAGGCAAGCTGTCCATCATCGGCAATGGCGTCGTCTTCGATCCGCATGCCTTCGTCGCGGAAGTGGCGAAATTGCAGGCGCAAGGCGTCGAGGTGACGCCGGAGCGCCTGAAAATAGCCGAAAACACCGCGCTTATCCTGTCCTTGCACCGGGAGCTGGACGGATTCCGCGAAGACGCCGCCTCCAATTCCGGAACGAAAATCGGCACGACCCGTCGCGGCATCGGCCCCGCTTATGAGGATAAGGTGGGCCGGCGCGCGGTCAGGGTGATGGATTTGGCGGATTTGGAAACGCTGCCCTTGAAGGTTGACAGGCTGCTGACGCATCACAATGCGCTGCGCCGCGGGCTCGGCCACGCCGAAGTCACGCATGACGCGATCATGAGTGAGCTGATTTCGGTCGCCGACGAGATCCTGCCCTATATGGACCGCGTCTGGAAGATCCTCGACGACAAGCGCCGCGCCGGCGAACGCATCCTGTTCGAGGGCGCGCAGGGCACGCTGCTCGACATCGACCACGGCACCTATCCGTTCGTCACCTCGTCCAACACGGTGGCCGGTCAAGCGGCCGCTGGATCCGGCGTCGGCCCGGGTGCCATCGGTTATGTGCTCGGCATCACCAAGGCCTATACGACGCGTGTCGGCGAAGGTCCGTTCCCGACCGAACAGAAGAACGAGATCGGCGAGTTCCTGGGCACGCGCGGCCACGAGTTCGGCGTCGTCACCGGCCGCAAGCGCCGCTGCGGCTGGTTCGATGCCGTGCTGGTTCGCCAAGCCGTCGCCGTCAACGGCATCAAGGGCATCGCCCTGACCAAGCTCGACGTGCTCGACGGGCTGGACGAGATCAAGGTCTGCACCGGCTACCGCCTCGATGGCGAGGCGATCGACTATCTGCCGGCCAGCCAGGGTGCGCAGGCGCGCGTCGAACCGGTCTACGAGACGCTGGAGGGCTGGAAAGGCACCAGCGCCGGCGCCAGAAGCTGGAACGATCTGCCGGCCCAGGCAGTCAAATATGTCCGTCACATCGAGGAGTTGATCGGCGCGCCGGTCGCACTCCTTTCCACCAGCCCTGAACGGGACGACACAATACTTGTGACCGATCCGTTTCAAGACTAGATTCCAAGCTGTTCCGGGCATCGCGGCCGATTTGCGGGGGCCGGCCCAGAAACGAAATGCAGGTCGACTGAAGCATGGCAGATTTTGTTGGTGCTCTGAAAAAGACGCTCGACGGCCTTGGCAATCCGACGCCGGAGATACGCGCCAGGGTCTATGACAAGGCCCGTTCGACAATCGCGGACAAGCTGGCGAAGAACATACCGCCGCTGGCGCCGTCGGTCGTTGCCCAGCATAAGCGCACCCTGGAAGATGCCATCGCCAGCGTCGAACGGGGCTACGCCAAGCCTGCGCCGGCATCCGATCCGCTGTCGGAGCTGGAAGACATCTTCTCCTCCATCGACCGCAACAAGAACCAACCCAGCCATGTCCGGCAGCCAAAGACCGAGCCGGCATGGCAGCCGGCCAAGACCGAGCCGGAATGGCAGCCGGCACCTGCCGCCAAAGCCGCACTGAATTGGCAAAAACCGCCTCCAGAGGGCACCGATGCGGAGCCTTCGGACGCGGATCTTCCAGCGGCGTACGAGAACAGCGATAGCTTTAGAGACGATGTCTTCCCCAACGACGAGGAGCCGGCGCCGGACACTTTTCAGCGTCAGCGTCCTGCCGAGCGCAGGCGCAGCTATGGCGGGCTTATCGCCGCTGTCGTCGCCTTGCTCGTCATCGCCGGCGGCGGCTACGGCATCTGGCTGAACAAGGACGCATTCAGCAACATGCTGGGTCTCAAAAGCACGACGGTCGCAACCATAGAGCCGCTGGTGAAGCCGACCCCGGCCGAGCCGGCTACCGATGCCGCGGCAAGGCCTCCGGCCGCTGCGGCTCCAGCCGATGCCGAGGGCACAAAGTTCACCCAGCGACTGACACCCGAAGGCGGTGAGGTCGATCCCGGCCCCGCTACGGGACAAAGTGGCATCGGAGAGGGCGAATCCGTCGCAGCACTGACCACGCCGCCGCCGGCCGCACCTGCGCCTGTAGCGCCTGCCGGCACGCCAGCCACGAATGTGCCCGCCACGCCGGGTGCGGCCCCCGCAACACCGCCTGCCGACGGCGCCACGCCGGCGCCGGCGGCGCCGACCGATAGCGCAGCCGCGCCGGCAGCGCCGGCCCCGGGTGTCGCGCCGGCCGCGCCGACAGCCGCGCCTGCGGAAACCGCGCTGGCGGTCGGCCAAAAGGCGATCTTCTACGAGGAGCGCACCAGCACCGCGCAAGGCTCGGCCGAGCCCGGCAGCATCGTCTGGTCGCTGGTGCAGGAATCCCCCGGCGGCAATCTGCCGCCCGAGCCGGCAATCCGCGCCGAGGCGAGCATTCCGGGTAAGGACGTGCAGTTGCGCATGACCATCCGCCGCAACACCGACCAAACGCTGCCGGCCAGCCACATCATCGAGATGATTTTCCTGACGCCCGATGGTTTCGACGGCGGCGGTGTCGACAACATCCTGCGCGTCGCCATGAAGGGCTCTGAACAGGATGCCGGCAGTCCGCTGATCGGCATCCCGGCCAAGATCGCCGACGGCTTCTTCCTGGTCGCTCTCAACGACACAAAGGCGGACGAAGACGCCAATCTGACCCTGCTTCGGGGCCAGAATTGGATCGACGTGCCGGTGGTCTACAAGACCGGACGGCGGGCGCTGCTCACCATGGAAAAGGGCATTCCCGGCGAGAAGGTGTTCGACGAGGCGCTGAAGGCCTGGCAAACAAAAGAGGCGGGCTGAGGCCGGCTCACCGACCTCCCGTCGGCTCAGAAGCCCTGGAACAGCATGTCGAGCGCGGCCACGATGTCGTCGTGACGACTGGAGATATTCAGTCGACTTTCGCCCAATTCCTTGGCCGGAACCGTGGCGATCAGATGGGTGGCCATAACCAATTTTCGCCCATTGATCTCGACGAGGGGATGGAGCTTTCGCATCGGCGGCGGCGTCATCGTTGCCGGAAGCAGCGGGATCACCACCCGTGTTTTAAAATCGTCGAGCATGTCGGATTGGACGTCCAGCAAATAGCTGCCTTCGACCCGACCCGCGAAGACATCATAGCGCGCCATCAGAACTGCCGATGTTCTTCCAACGGAATACCGTGCTTTTCGACGTATTCGTTCCACGCTTCTATCGTGGCGCGATTCTCAAGCTTCCATAGTCGGGCTTTTTCGGCAGCCACCGCCTCTGCAATGCCGGCTTCCGCTGCGCGCGAGACATTCACATCGAGCCCCTTGGCTTCCTTCATAAGCTTCGAGTCGATCGACAGATTCGCCGGCTGACGAACCGCATTCATAGCTATCTTTCGCATGATAACCTCCGCAGCATGCGCATAACGTATGCGCATTTTCGTGTCGGAGCAACGGCGAAGTCGTCTACCCCTCCATCTCCTCGCGCAACATTTCAAGTTCCAGCCATTCCTCCTCGAGCGCTGCCAGCGTGGTACGCTCCTTGTCGAGGGCGGCGATAGTCTTCTGGAACGAGGCCGGGTCGCGCTCGTAATAGGCCGGGTCGGCGATGTTGTCCTCCAGCCGTGATATCGAGGCGGTCACCGCCTCGATCTTCTTGGGCAGCGATTCCAGCGCGAATTTTTGCTTGAACGACAGCTTTTTCGCCGAGCCCTTCGGCGCAGCTGCTTCGGTCCTGCCTGCCGCCATCGCTTCACTGGTCTCGGCTTTCGGTCGCGCCTTGCGGTCGTCCAGCCTGGTGCCGCCGCGCTGCGCCAGCATGTCGGAATAGCCGCCGGCATATTCGATCCAGCGGCCGCCGCCGTCCGGCGCGATCAGGCTGGTCACCGTGCGGTCGAGGAAATCGCGGTCGTGGCTGACCAGGATGACGGTGCCGGCAAAACCGGCGACCAGTTCCTGCAGCAGTTCCAGCGTCTCCATGTCGAGATCGTTGGTCGGCTCGTCGAGCACCAAAAGATTTGCCGGCCGCGCCAGCACGCGGGCGAGCAGCAGCCGCGCCCGCTCGCCGCCCGAAAGCTCGCGCACCGGCGTGCGCGCCTGTTCCGGCTTGAACAGGAAGTCCTTCATGTAGGAGACGACGTGGCGCTGCTCGCCATTGATGATGAGGTTCTCGCCGCGGCCGTCGGTGAGATACTGCGCCAGCGTCTCTTGCGGATCGACCGCATCGCGTTTCTGGTCGAGCGTGGCGATCTCCAGATTGGTGCCGAGCCGCACCGAGCCTGAGTCCGGCTTCAATTCGCCGGTCAGCATCTTCAGCAGCGTCGTCTTGCCGGCGCCGTTCGGGCCGACCAGGCCGACGCGGTCGCCGCGCTGGATGCGGGTCGAGAAGGCCTTGACCACAGTGAGGTCGCCAAAGCTCTTCTCGATGTTCTTGGCCTCGATCACCAGCTTGCCGGATTCGGCGGCGTCGCTGGCCACCATGGTCGCCGCACCCTCGGCGCCGCGATGGCCGCGAAAGCGCTGGCGCATGGTCTGCAATTCGCCGAGCCGGCGCATGTTGCGCTTGCGCCTTGCCGTCACGCCATAGCGCAACCAGTGCTCCTCGCGCACGATCTGGCGGCCAAGCTTGTGCTGCTCGCGCTCTTCTTCTTCCAGCACGGTGTCGCGCCATGCCTCGAAATGGCCAAAGCCCTTGTCCAACCGGCGGGTCTGGCCGCGATCGAGCCAGACGGTGGCGCGGGACACGCGTTCGAGGAAGCGACGGTCATGCGAGATGACGATCAGCGCCGAAGAGGTGCGGGCAAGCTCCTCCTCCAGCCATTCGATGACCGACAGGTCGAGATGGTTGGTCGGCTCATCAAGGAGGAGAATGTCGGGCTCCGGCGCCATGACGCGGGCAAGGGCAGCACGGCGGGCTTCGCCGCCGGAGAGATCGTTCGGCCGTTCCTCGCCGGCCAGGCCGAGATGCTCCATCAGATAGGTGGCGCGGTAGGGATCGTCGGCGGGTCCGAGCCCCGCCTCGACATAGGCGCGGACGCTGGCGAAACCATCCATGTCGGGCATTTGCGGCAAGTAGCGCACTGTTGCCGAAGGCTGGCGGAACACCTCGCCATCCTGCGGCTCGATCAATCCCGCAGCGATCTTCAGCAACGTCGACTTGCCCGAGCCGTTGCGGCCGACCAGAGCGATCTTGTCGCCCGCCGACGCCGTCAGTTCCGCCCTGTCGAGCAGCGGCCTGCCACCAAAAGTCAGTTTTATCCCGTCGAGATTGAGAAGCGGCGGCGCCATGTCAGCTTTCGGGTAAGGGAAATGGGTGGGCGAGCAACAGCGCCCGGCCACTGCCCAGTGCGATTTCAAGCCGGCCCTTGACCTCATTCGAAATGGTCAGCGACGAGCCGAACGCCACCTCGACATGGTTCAGCGGCCATTTGGCGCCGGTCACGGTCAGACCGGCAAGGTCGGAGAAGCCGAGAATCGAAAACAGCATGCCGTCGGCGTAGTCGAAGCAGGCCTTTCCGGGCAGCAAGGGGACGCCTTCCTGTGCGCCACTGGTCAACAGCACCTTTACGCCGGCTTCAGCCAGCCGGACGCTGAGCGCCAGGTGCAGGAAGGCGTGGTCGGTGCGTTTGCCGCCGAACGCGCCGGCCAGCACGAGGCTGGTCGCGCCGCGTTCGAGCGCGGCGGCGATAGCCAGTTCGCCGTCGGTCTTGTCCTTTTCTGCCGGAAACATTTGGCGGGGCACGGCGGCGAGCTCGTCCGGCAGATCCGCCGGCACTGAATCGAAGTCGCCGACCCAGAGTTCCGGCGTCAGGCTCAGCGTCCCGGCATGGCTCATGCCGGCGTCGGCAGCGATGACACGCGTGCCTTTGACCTGGCGGTCGAGCAGCGGCGTGCGGATAAGGTCGCCGCCAAGCAGGATGGTGAATTTGCTCATATGCGTGGCCCTTACCAGCCCTGCTTGCGAAACGGAAGGCCGCGTTCCGGATGCCCGACAAACTTCCGCCCGACAAACTTACGCTTGCGCCGCAGTTGGGCCGGGCCTATGTGTCGAAGCGCTCTAACGGGGTGCTGGGACGCGATCTTCGCGGGACCAGCTGAGAGGCAACCTGCCAACCCGCTGAACCTGATCCGGTTTGTACCGGCGGAGGGATTAGACGTTTCGGACAGCCCGACGCCTCAATTCCCTTCAACGCCAACGAAGGAGGCGCCGATGCGCACATTATTATACACCCTTGCTTCGGCAGTGCTGCTTGCGGCAACCGTTCTCGCCGGCATCGGGCCGGCATCCGCGCAGGAAAAACTCACCGTCTATACCTATGAGAGCTTCACCGCCGACTGGGGTCCTGGCGCGGCGGTCAAGAAGGCGTTCGAGGCCGAATGCGGCTGTACTCTCGAATTCGTCGCGGTCGCCGACGGCGTCGCCCTGCTCAACCGCGTCAGGCTGGAAGGGGCTGCGACCAAGGCCGACATCGTGCTCGGCCTCGACACCAATCTGACGGCGGAAGCCAAGGCCACCGGCCTGTTTTCGCCGCATGGTGCCGTCATCGACGTCAATGTGCCGGGCGGCTGGAGCGACGATATTTTCGTGCCGTTCGACTACGGCTATTTCGCCGTCGTCTACGACACCGAAAAGCTGAAGACGCCGCCGAAGAGCCTGAAGGAATTGATCGAGGGCAATGCCGATGAGAAGATCGTCATCCAGGATCCGCGCACCTCGACGCCCGGTCTCGGACTGCTGTTGTGGGTGAGGTCGATTTATGGCGACAAGGCGCCGGAAGCCTGGGCCAAGCTTAAGGCAAAGGTGCTCACCGTGACGCCGGGCTGGAGCGAGGCCTACGGCCTGTTCACCAAGGGCGAGGCGCCGATGGTGCTGTCCTATACCACGTCGCCGGCCTATCACATGGTCGCCGAAAACACCGAACGCTATCAGGCGGCGTCCTTCGAGGAGGGTCAGTATCTGCAAATCGAGGTTGCCGGCATCACCACGTCAGGTGCGAAGAACCCGTTGGCGAAACAGTTCATGACTTTCATGACCGGGCCGAAATTCCAGGATGTCATTCCCGAGACCAACTGGATGTTCCCGGCCGGCAAGACCGAGAAGCCGCTCAATCCGGCTTTCGACAAGCTCGTCAAGCCGACCAAGACGTTGCTGTTCAGCCCGGAAGAGGTCGCTGCCAACCGCAAGGCCTGGGTCGACGAATGGCTGTCGGTGATGAGCAAGTAATCGTGGCGAGCTGATCAAGGTGATCACCCTACGGCGCCCCCCTCTGTCCTGCCGGACATCTCCCCCACTTGGGGAGAGATTGGACGTCAGCTCTGCATTCGCCAATCTCCAACCTTGGAGAAAAGGCGCTTTCGGTGAAGCTGCCAATCTCCCCCCAAGTGGGGGAGATGCCAAGTTTTGGCAAGGAGGGCAGGACAGAGGGGGGCGCGAAGGAACGCGACCTTCATCCGGTCAAATATCAGTCCCGAGTCAGGTGGTGCAGAGTGCTACACGCACCCCCTTCTGACCCCCGCGTCACCGCCGGCACCATTGCGCTTGCCGCTGTTGCGCTGCTGATCGGCGGAGCGTTCGCCGGGCTCATCGTGGAAAGCGCACGCGATCCGTCCGGCGCCGCGTCGGCCTTCGATTCCTACCTCTTCCGCGTCGCCCGCTTCACGCTGTGGCAGGCATTGCTGTCGACACTGCTTTCCGTCGTGCCGGCGCTGTTCGTGGCGCGGGCGCTGTCGCGGCATCCGCGCTTCTTTGGTCGCGGCCTGATCCTGCAGCTCTTCGCCGTGCCGCTCGCACTGCCGGCCATCGTCGCAGCACTCGGGATTCTGGCACTCTATGGCCGTGCCGGCTATTTCGCCGGCGTGCTCAGCGCGATTGGCGGTCAGGGCTGGCCGGGCATATACGGCCTGTCCGGCATACTCGTCGCCCATGTCTTCTTCAATCTGCCGCTGGCTACGCGGCTGTTCCTCGAAGCGCTTGGGACAGTGCCGGACGACCAGTGGCGGTTGGCGAGCCAGCTCGGCATGGGCGCCAGACCCGCCTTCCGGCTGATCGAATGGCCGGCGCTGCGCGCGGCGCTGCCGGGGGTCGCCGGGCTTGTGTTCATGCTCTGCATCACATCCTTTACCATCGTGCTCACGCTGGGCGGCGGGCCGCGCGCGACGACGCTGGAGGTCGCCATCTACCAGGCGCTGCGTTTCGATTTTGATCCTGCCCGCGCGGTGACGCTGACAGTGCTGCAGATCGCGCTGACTCTCGTCGTCGTGCTGGCATTAATGCGGCTCGGCGCCAACACCGTCGGCGACGCCAACCTGCCGGTGGCTTCGCGCCGGTATCTTTCGGCCCGCACCCCCGAGACCGTGCTGAACGCAGCATTGATCCTCCTCGCTTTGCTGTTCGTCGCCGGGCCGATGGCGGCCACGGTGACGTCCGGCCTTGAGGCCGATCTCGGCCGGCTGGCGGGCGAGAGCGCGGTGCGGCAAGCGACGCTGACCAGCGCCGTGCTCGCCTTGCTGGCGGCGCTGCTTTCAGTGGCGCTGTCGCTGGCGCTGGTCATGGCACGACGGGCGCTGGCCTTGAGGCGTCGCGTCGGCGCCAGGACGCTGCTCGAATACGCCACCGATACTGGCGCCGGCTTCGTCCTCGTCGTGCCGCCCGTCGTCATCGGCGCCGGCTGGTTCCTGCTCCTGCGTTCCGTCAGCGACGTCTTTGCCATCGCCCCTGTCATGGTCGTCGCGGTCAATGCGGTGATGGCGATGCCGTTTGCCGTCCGCGCCATTCGCCCCGGCTATGATGCGGCGAGTGAACGCCACGAACGGCTCTGTTTGCTGCTTGGCATTTCGGGCTGGAACCGTTTCCGGCTGGTCGACTGGCCGTCGCTGCGGCGGCCGCTCGCCACCGGTTTCGCGTTCGCCATGGCTTTGTCGCTCGGCGATCTCGGCGTCATTGCCCTGTTTGGCAGCGACTCCCTGCAGACGCTGCCTTATCTCTTGCTGGCCCGCATGGGCAGCTACCGCACGATGGACGCGGCCGGCCTGGCATTGCTGCTCGGGCTGGTCTGTCTCGCACTTGTCCTGGCCGCGGACTGGCTGGGGCGGGGGGAAAAATCATGACGCTCAACAGTGAAAACGGGACGGCTGTGCGGCTGGAAAAGGTCTCGTTCAGCTATGGCGAAGCGCCATTCTTATTCGATGTCGAGTTTGCCGCCTCGAAGATCACCGCCATCATGGGGCCGAGCGGCTCAGGAAAATCGACGCTGCTCAATCTGGTGGCCGGCTTCGAGACGCCGCGATCGGGCCGCGTGCTGATCGGTGGCGGCGATGTCGGCGCCAAACCGCCTTCGGCGCGGCCAGTGTCGATGGTGTTCCAGGAAAGCAATCTCTTCGCCCATCTTTCGGTCGAACGAAATGTCGGCCTTGGCCGCTCGCCGTCGCTCAGGCTGACCGAGGCCGACCATGCTGCAATCGCCGCGGCGCTCAAGCGCGTCGGCCTTGCCGGCAAGCAACAGCGGCTGCCGCGCGAACTCTCCGGCGGCGAGCGGCAGCGCGTCGCGCTCGCCCGCGTCCTGGTGCGCGACCGGCAGGTGCTCTTGCTCGACGAACCGTTCGCCTCGCTCGGACCGGCCTTGCGCGACGACATGCTCGATCTGGTAGCCGGCCTGCATGCGGAGCGGCGCATGACGGTGCTGTTCGTCACGCATCAGCCGGAGGATGCCCACCGTATCGGCCAGGACATGGTGTTCCTGGACAATGGCACGGTTGCCGCAACCGGGACTGTCGCCGATTTTTTTACCAAGGCTGGACCGGAGGCCTTCCGGCGCTATATCGGTGCAGGTCCGTTTGGCGCAGGATCACAAGATATTGCCCGGAAGCGGACATAATTTACGGCCAAACCGGCTCCAGGCGATGTGGCGTTTGCTTGCCATGGTCAAAGTAGTGTGGCTAGGTCCTTGGATACTGTTCCGGCATAGGTTGTGATTTGCCACTACGGTGCTATCCGTGCTCGTGGGCCGTGCTCGTGGGCCGTGCTCGTGGGCGCGAAGGACGCTGTGGCAGTTGATTTTGCGCATGTTCTGAAAATCGATGCCCGATTTTCGGGGCCATGTGCTTAGACCCGAAAGGAAGCTGTTCTGCCGACCGGCACCGACAGAGTGAGAAGGAAACCGCTGGCGCGCTTCCTGGCGCTGGCCGGCTTTGCCATGGCGCTGGCAAGCTGCCAGATGTTCACGCCTCCGGACGTTCAGGAATCCGGCTTCCAGCCTTCCAGCAAGCCCGTGACCGTCGACAATGTTGCCGCCAACAGCAAGCTCGCCGAAATGGCCAAGGCGCAGCATCCGCGCATCCTGGCGACCTATGGTGGCGAATATTCCGACCCCAAGCTCGAACGCATGGTGGCCAAGGTCGTCGGCAGCCTGACCGTGGTGTCGGCCAACCCGAGCCAGACCTACCGCATTACGATCCTCAATTCGCCCAACGTCAACGCTTTCGCATTGCCGGGCGGCTATCTCTACATCACGCGCGGCCTGTTGGCGCTGGCCAACGATTCAGCCGAGCTCGCCGCGGTCATCGCGCATGAGATGGGCCATGTCACCGCAAATCACGGCTTGCAGCGCCAGCAGCTCGAGGCCGAGGAGGGCTTTGCGACCAAAGTCGTCTCGGATGTGCTCGGCGACAGCCCGACCGCCAAGGCGGCACTGATCCGCGGCAAGCTGCGGCTTGCCCAGTTCTCGCGCAATCAGGAGCTGGAGGCCGACGGCATCGGCATCAAGTCGATCGGCGAGGCGGGCTTCGATCCGTTTGCCGCCGGCCGCTTCTTGCAATCCATGTCGGCCTACACCGATTTCCGCTCGATCAGCGGCGCCACCGACGCCAGCCTCGACTTCCTGGCAACGCACCCCAACACGCCGCAGCGAATCGATCTGGCGCAGCGCCATGCCCGCCAGTTCGGCGCGCCCGGCGTCGGCACGCGCGACCGCGACGCCTTCCTCGCCGGCATAGACGGCCTGCTCTACGGCGATACGCCGGAGGAAGGCTATGTGCGTGGCGAAACCTTCCTGCATCCGGGGCTCGGCGTGTCGTTCTCGGTGCCCGACGGCTTCATCATCGACAACTCGGCCGCGGCGGTGACGGCAACCGGGCCGGGCGACATAGCGATCCGCTTCGACGGCGTCTCGATCGACAGGAACCGCTCGCTGACCGACTACATCCGCAGCGGCTGGGTGGCCGGTCTCGACGAGAGCAGCGTGCGCCAGGAAACAATCAACGGCAACGAGGCGGCGACGGCGCATGCCAGCGCCGAGGGCTGGCAGTTCGGCATTGCGGTGATCCGCGCCGGCGGCCAGGTCTACCGGCTGCTGACCGCCGCCCCCTCCGCCAGCACCTCGCTGGACGCGGCGGCGCGCTCGGTCAGCGGCTCATTCCGTATCTTGAGTGCGGCCGAAAAAGCGGCGCTGAAGCCGCTGCATATCCGCGTCGTCACGGTCCGGCCCGGACAGACCATGGGCTCGCTCGCGGCGCAGATGGTCGGCGTCGACCGCAAGCTCGACCTGTTCAGGGTGCTCAATGCGATGTCGCCCGGCGCAGCCGTTTCAGCCGGCGATAAGGTCAAGATCATCACCGACAGATAGGGTGTGTCGATATTCAGGTGATGCCGGCCTGCAAACGGCAGTTTCCTGCGCTTCTGGCCAACACACCCTGATTAGGCGGCGGTCGCCAGAAACTCGGGGTTTTGCTTCACCAGCGCCACCTTGAGCTTTTCCATGGCGCGTGCCTCGATCTGGCGGACGCGTTCCTTGGAGATGCCGAGCGCCTCACCGAGGGCTTCGAGCGTCGCGCCCTCGTCGCTCAGCCGGCGTTCCTCGATGATCCTGAGCTCGCGGGCGTTGAGCGCGCCGAGCGCGGTTTTCAGCCAGATAGAGCGGCGTTCGACATCGATCGTGTCGCCCACGACTTCGTCCGGCAAAGGATCGTCGGAAATCAGGAAATCCATCCGCTCGGTGGCGCCCGAATCATCGGCGAGCGGCTGGTTGAGCGAACTATCAGGGGCCGAAAGGCGCGAATCCATCATCGCCACGTCGGCCTCGGAGACGCCGAGCGCCACCGACACCTCGCGGTAGAGCGAGGTGTTCGAGATCGGCTCGGCACCATTCGCCAAGCGGGCGCGCAGGCGCCGCAAATTGAAGAACAGCGCCTTCTGCGCCGAACTGGTGCCGCCGCGCACGATCGACCAGTTGCGCAGGATATAATCCTGCATCGAGGCACGAATCCACCACGTCGCATAGGTCGAAAACCGCACCTCGCGCTCGGGTTCGAAGCGGGCTGCTGCCTCCAGCAGGCCGACATGGCCTTCCTGCACCAAGTCGCCCAGCGGCAGGCCATAGTGGCGGAACTTCGAGGCCATGGAAATGACCAGCCGCATATGCGCCATGGCGATTTGGTGCAGTGCCTGCTGGTCGTTGTTTTGCTTCCAGCGCAGCGCGAGAACATGTTCCTCGTCGCGCTCGAGATAGGGGGCTTTCATCGCCGCGCGGACCATGGTTCGCCCTGCCGTATCTTCCATCATGCCACGCTCCCTGTTCCGGGCGTTGCGGTGCGATCGCTCGACCCTGAGCTGGCATCGTGGTTGAATTGGCGACGCCGCGCCCTACAACAGCCAACAAACGTGCCATGCGCGCGAATGGTTCCGCCGCTGATGTCGCGTGGATTGCACTGTCCGAAAGCTCGATGCGGCGGTCGCTCCTCGGCCGGCTGGCGTGACTCAATGTAGTTTTGAGAATTGGATTCCGAAAGCGTCTCATTTTTGAAATCTGATTCCTTATTTCGCCAGCCTACATCTGTCAGTTTCCGGCGCTGACAAATGCGCCGGACGCCGGCCAATGACGGGATCACAGAAAAATGAAATGGCTCAAATCGCTTATCGTCGCCGCAACACTGCAGGTACTGGCAGGCACATCAGGCCATGCCGGCGCCAATCTCGATCAGATCAAGCAGGCCGGTGTCTTCAAGGTCGGGACGGAAGGTACCTATGCCCCCTTCACCTATCATGATGCCTCGGGCGCACTGGTCGGCTTCGACGTCGAGATTGCCAAGGCGATCGCCGAGCGCCTCGGCGTCAACGCCGAATTCCTCGAAGGCAAATGGGATGGGCTGATCGCCGGCCTCGACGCCAAGCGCTATGACGCCGTCATCAACCAGGTCGGCATCACCGAGGAACGCAAGGCCAAGTATGATTTCTCCGATCCCTATATCGCTTCCAAGGCGGTGCTGATCGTGCGCGGCGACAATACCGATATCAAGAGCTTTGCCGACCTCAAGGGCAAGAAGGCGGCGCAGTCGCTGACTTCGAATTTCGGCAAACTCGCCGAAACGAACGGCGCCGAGCTCGTCGGCACCGATGGTTTCGACCAATCGATCCAGCTGCTTCTTACCGGCCGCGCCGACGCCACCATCAACGACAGCCTGTCCTTCCTCGACTTCAAGAAGCAAAAGCCCGACGCCAATGTGAAGATCGCCGCGCAGGAAGAAAACGCCGACTATTCCGGCGTGCTCGTGCGCAAGGGCGATCCGGAACTGGTCGCCGCCATCAATCAGGCACTGGCCGACATCAAGGCCGACGGCACCTACCAGAAGATCGCCGACACCTATTTCGGCCAGGACGTTTCGAAGTAAATGCACTCCACGGAGCGGGCCGGTTGCCGGCCCGCATGGCAAGTATCGCGGCGAGCTGTCTTTGACGGCCGCCGCTTTTCGCGTGATATGACGACCGTATGATCGCGCCTCGATGCTGCCGGGCCGATTTTGGGCGGCAATCTCGCAAGGAGGGTTTTCGTGCCGCACTGGCTGCAATTGATGCTGGATTCGTTGCCCACGCTGCTATGGGCGGCGCTGATCTTCACGGTGCCGCTAACGCTGCTGTCGTTCGCATTCGGTCTCTTCGTAGGACTGGTCGCAGCGCTCGTCCGGCTGTTCGGCCCGAAGCCGCTGGTCGCCGTGGTCCGCTTCTACGTCTGGATCTTCCGTGGCACGCCGCTTCTGGTGCAGCTCTTCCTGATCTTCTATGGCCTGCCCTCGGTCGGCATCCTGCTCGACGCCTTTTCAGCCGCGTTAATCGGCTTCACCCTCAATATCGGCGCCTATACGTCGGAAATCATCCGTGCCGTCATAGGCTCGGTGCCGAAGGGGCAGTGGGAGGCGGCCTATTCGATCGGCATGACCTGGGGCCAGGCGATGCGACGCACCATACTGCCGCAGGCCGGCCGCGTCGCGGTGCCGCCGCTGTCCAACACCTTCATCTCGCTGGTCAAGGATACATCGCTGGCCGCGGCCATCACGGTGCCGGAGATGTTCCAGGCGGCGCAGCGCATCGTCGCCACCACTTATGAGCCGCTGATCCTCTATGTCGAGGCGGCGGCTCTCTATCTGGCGCTGAGCTCGGTGCTGTCGGCGTTGCAGACGCGCCTGGAAAAGCGGCTCAACCGCTATGGCGGTTTCCTGGAGGCGCGCTCATGATCGGCCTCACCGACATCGAGAAGCGCTTCGGCGACAATCTCGTGCTGAAGGGCGTGACCGTCACCATCGAGGAAGGCAGCGTCACCGCCCTTGTCGGTCCCTCGGGCGGCGGGAAAAGCACGCTTCTGCGCTGCATCAACCTGCTCGAGATCCCGACCTCGGGCACGGTGCGCATCGGCGACGACGCGCTCGAATTCCATCCCGGCGGCAAGGTTCCCGGCAGGGCCATCCAGCGCCTGCGGCTGCAGACCGGAATGGTGTTCCAGAATTTCCAGCTGTTCCCACACCGCACTGCGATCGAAAACGTCATGGAGGGGCTGGTGACGGTGTTGAAATGGCCGACGGCGAGGGCGCGCGAGCGGGCGCTCGCTCTGCTCGAAAAAGTGGGGATGGCGCACAAGGCCGACGCCTGGCCGGCGACGTTGTCAGGCGGCCAGCAGCAACGCGTGGCGATCGCCCGGGCGCTGGCGCCATCGCCGAAAGTGCTGCTGTGCGACGAGCCGACCTCGGCGCTCGATCCGGAACTGGCGCAGGAGGTGGTCGACGTGCTCGGCCAGCTCGCCAGCGAGGGCACCACCATGGTGATGGCGACGCATGATCTGCGCCTCGCCTCCAAAATCGCGCAGGAAGTGGTGTTCCTCGACGCCGGCAGCGTCGTCGAGAAAGGCCCCGCTGCTGTTTTGTTCAGCAATCCGGAGCGCCAGCGAACCAAGCGGTTTATCGCGACGCTGAAGCAGGAGGGCGAGAAGCAAGCCGGCGGCGAAGGTTAAGGCGTGTCGCCCAAATTGTGCGTAGCGGTTTTGGAGGGACGATCCCAAAAAACAAAAAACCCGGCGCGAGGCCGGGTTTTTTCCAAATTCGAAGGCGAGAAGCGCTCAGGCTGCTTCTTCCTGCTCGGCTTCTTCGTTGTCGGCCTTGGCGCCGCGCTTCGGACCCTTGTTGAGGTTCACCTCGATGAGGCGCACCGCCTCGGTTTCCGACATGCGGTTGACGGCTGCGATCTCGCGCGCCATGCGGTCGAGTGCCGCCTCATAAAGCTGGCGCTCGGAATAGGACTGCTCCGGCTGGTTGTCGGCGCGGTAGAGGTCGCGCACCACTTCCGAGATCGAGATCAGGTCGCCGGAATTGATCTTCGCATCATATTCCTGGGCGCGGCGCGACCACATGGTGCGCTTGACGCGGGCGCGGCCCTGCACGACCTTCAGCGCGCGATCGACGTAATCCTCTTCCGACAGCTTGCGCATGCCGATGGAAGTCGCCTTGGCGACCGGAACCTTCAGACGCATCTTGTCCTTCTGGAAGTCGATGACGAACAGTTCCAGCTTGTGGCCCGCAACTTCCTGCTCGTCGATCGAGACGATCTGGCCGACGCCATGCGCCGGATAGACGATGTACTCGCCGGTCTTAAAACCGTGACGCGCTGCGCTGGATTTCTTCTGCGGGGTGATAGTTGCCATTACGCCATGAACTCCTTGGTGTGGTACCGGCATTCTGCCGGCCGAACTCGCGCGATCGGTTAACCGATCGTTAGCCGCACAACGACGAACCCACCGGAAAAGCCGAGGTCGGCAAACCGCATAGTTGCGACTGCCTGCCCAGATCACTCTGGTCCGGATTGAGAAATTCACCTTTCAGTGATTTGGGGCGTTTGCGCCATAAATCGACGTTGTGTCACCGGCATGTTTGGTTGATATAGCACAAAAAGTCGGAAGAATCAAGGTTTTGCTGCACGCGCGAAGGTCAAGCGCGATCTCCGCCTGTCGAGGCAGTTAACGCGCGGTGCCTATCATGACGCGTCATGCCGATCAAACCGGCGTCGCCATTACGGTGCCACGCGCCCGTTTTGGACGCGCAAGGGGGACGCTGTGACGCTTTGATCTTGCGCATAGTCCTTCCGAAAATCGGTCCCGATTTCGGGGTCAGGGCGCTAGTCGCCCTGGCCGGGCTCGGGGGAGAAATATTTTTCGAACTTGCCGGCCTCGCCATCGAAGGATTTGGCGTCGGCCGGAGGCTCCTTCTTGGCGGTGATGTTGGGCCATTTATCGGCGTATTCGGTGTTGATCTGCAGCCATTTGTCGAGCCCTGGCTCGGTGTCCGGCTTGATCGCGTCGGCCGGGCATTCCGGTTCGCAGACGCCACAGTCGATGCACTCGTCGGGATGGATGACGAGCATGTTCTCGCCCTCATAGAAACAGTCGACCGGACAGACCTCGATGCAGTCCATGTATTTGCATTTTATGCAATTATCGGTCACGACATAGGTCATCAGTCGGCTCCGGGACGTCCCGTTTTATCAGGGCGACGTGCGTCCAAACGGACGCATAAGGTACGCTCTAACACTGTGAATCCACGCATCGTGTTTCCCCGATGCGGCAGGCTTTTTTGGTGAGGTAACGTCTTTGCCCGCCGCTTGCAAGGGCAGCCATTGCGCGCGATACCGGTGTTTCCGGAATGGATTTCCAGCCGGCGATGCGACGAAAGCCGATTATGCGTCAGTCGTCGCCGAGCAGCCGGTCGGTCTCCCGGCGTTCCTTCTTGGTCGGGCGGCCGCTGCCGGCATCGCGCAGTGCGGGGATCGCGTCGCGAACGGCCTCGCCCTTTGGCGTAGGCGGTGGCGAGATATCCTCGTAGAGCAGGCGCGCTTCCTCGGCGGGACCGCGCCGGCTCCCGGTGCCGAGCACCTTCCAGACGAAGATGCGCCGCTCGAGAGTGATGGTCAGGACGTCGCCGGCGCGGACCAGATCGGAGGCCTGCGCTGCTTTGTCGCGATTGATGCGAACGCGTCCGGCCACCACCAGCTTCGCTGCCAGCGAGCGCGATTTCACCGCACGCGAAAAGAACAGCCATTTGTCGATGCGCTGGCGGCCTTCGGCGACCATCGGAACGAACGAACTTACTTCTTCAGCTGGTCGCGCAACGCGGCGAGCTTGGCGAAGGGGGAATCCGGGTCGAAGCGCACCGGACGCTCCTCGCGAGGCTTCGGCTGGAACGCGGGCTTTCCACCAGGCGCGCCACCCTTGCCGTCCGGCCTGCCGCCTTTCCAGTCGGGCCGGCTTTCGCGACGATCGGGACGCTCGCCTTGCGGCTTGCCGTCGCGCCGTTCCCCTGCCTCGCCCTGGGGCTTGGGCTTGAACTTGCCGCGGTCGAAGCGCGGTTTGCCGGCGCCGTCGCCGTCGCGGCGTCCTTCACGGGCTGGCCGGCCGCCTGGAGCGCCGGCCTGCTGCCCGGCCTCTGCCGGCGCGTTGCTGCGGCCATCGCGCGTGACTTGTCCGCTGCGCGGGCGATTGTCCCTCTCACGGGGCCGGTTGTCGTGGTGGCGGTGGCGTGGGCGCTGGTCGAAGCGGCCCTGCCGCCACAAAAGGATGGGTTTTGGTTCTTCGGCCTCTGCGGCGGGCCCGCTGGCCTCACTCTCCCCCTCGTGGGGAGGGTCGGCGCGTAGCGCCCGGGTCGGGGGAGCGTCGGCGCTATCAGCCCTATCTGCATTGTCGGCGCCAACACCCTCACCCGCGTCGCTTCGGGCCGCGACCTCCGCCATCGATGCGGAGGTGAGGGCGTCGGCGCCTTCGGCAGCAGCGCTGTCATCGACCGCTTCCGTTGTAGACGGAATCTCTTGCGTGATTTCGGCTGCAACTTCGGGCTGCTCTCCCGTGGCGGGCTCGGCTGCCGCTCCGGTGGTGGGGTCGGCGGGAGCTTCGGTCGTGGCTTCTGCCACTGCATCCGGCTCAGAACTGTCGGCCGGCGCCTCGGCGGCTGCGTCCGCAATCGCCGCTTCCGCCTTGGCCTGCTCGGCTTGTGCCTCTGCCGCCTGCTTGGCCGCGGCGGCTTCACGCGCGGCATTGTCCTGTGCCTCGATCCGCGCCCTCACCTCGACCGCCGGCTTCGGCTCGGCCCGGTAGCCGAGGCCTTTCAGAATCTCTTCCATGTCGTCGGCCGTGGCGCCGAGGATCGACATCATCGGCGGCGTCACCATGAAGGACTGACCGTCATAGGCGCCGTCGGGGCGCTGGCCGAGGCCCGGCTTCCAGTTGGTCGCGGGCCGGATCAGGTCGGCCAATCGTTCAAGGATGTCGACGCGCACCGCGCGACGGCCGAGATTACGGTAGCCGGCCAGCTTGTAGAAGGTCTTGTCGAAGGTGGGATCGATGACCACCGAGGTGCGGCCGGAGGCCAGCGCGTGAACCACGTCGCCAAAGCCGGGCTTGTCCTTGCCGTCGTTCTGCAGCGCCCACAACAGCGTCACCAGTCCGGCCGGGGCCGGCTTGATCAGCGCCGGCACGAAGATGTGGTAGGCGCCGAAGCGCACGCCGAGCCGGCGAAGGGCGGCGCGGCCTTCCTGGTCGAGCGACTTCATCTCCTCGGCGATGTCGCGGCGGTTGATGAGGCCGAAATTCTCGACGAGCTGGAAGGCGATGCCGCGGCCGATGCCGGTGATCTGCTCGGCGTTCTTGAGGTCGACCAGCGGCTTCAGCAGCGACTCGATCTGGAAATTGACGAAGCGCTCGGCGCGCGCCGCGACCTTGTCGCGGGCGGGACCGGTGAGCTGCTCGTCGGCCAGCAGCACCAGGCGCGGCTTCAACGGCTCGTCGCCTGCGACCAGCGTACCGATAGGCGCGCCGATCCAGCGCAGCGTGCCGTCGGAGCCGAGCGCGATGTCGCCATTGGCCGAGGCGCCGAAGCGTTCGGCCCGCGCCTCGAATTCGGCTGCAAGCGCCTTCTGGGCTGCTGTGCGCACCGCCTTGGCGTCCTCGCCGCCAGCGCTCTGGTCGGCGGTGAAGCGGAACCCCTGCAACTCGCCGACATGATGGCCTTCGACGAGGACGGTTCCGGTTGGGCTGATTTCGGCTTCAGGCATGGTATTTTCTCTAAGGCGCCGCATGAGGACGGAAGTCCTGCGGTCTACGAAGCGTTTCGTCAACCGCTCATGCAGCGCATCCGACAATCTGTCTTCGATTTCGCGCGTCTTTTCCTGCCAGTGTGCCTGATCGGCCAGCCAGCCGGGCCGGTTGGAAACGAAAGTCCAGGTGCGGATCTGGGCGATCCGGTGCGACAGCGTGTCGATGTCGCCCTCGGTGGTGTCGGCACGGCGCACCTGCTCGGCCATGTAATTCTCGTCGACATGGCCATGCCTGGCAAGGTCCATGTAGATCGAGGCGATCAGGTCGGCATGCTGAGCCGGGGCGATCTTCCTGTAATCGGGAAGGGCGCAGGCCTCCCACAACAGCGCCACGCGCCTGGCGTCGGTGGCAAGCGCCCGGATGTCCTCGTCGCGGGACAGATGCTCGAGCGCCTGCGCATCCACCGCCGGCAGCGCGCGCGTCAGGCCTTCAACCGGCGCGTTGGTCTCGATCGAGCGCTTCAGCGCGTCGAGGCTGGCGAAATCGAAACGCGCGGTGCGCCACTGCAGCACCTTCACCGGGTCGAAATCATGCGCTTCGATCTTCTTGACCAGTTCCTCGTCCAGCGGATCGACCTGACCGGTGACGCCGAAGGTTCCGTCGCGCAAGTGGCGGCCGGCGCGGCCGGCGATCTGGCCGAGCTCGGCCGCCGTCAGGTTGCGATACTGGTAGCCGTCGAACTTGCGGTTCTGGGCGAAGGCGACATGATCGAGATCGAGGTTAAGGCCCATGCCGATCGCATCGGTGGCGATCAGATAATCGACATCACCCGACTGGAACAGCTCCACCTGCGCGTTGCGGGTGCGCGGCGATAGCGCGCCGAGCACGACTGCCGCACCGCCCTGCTGGCGGCGGATCAGTTCGGCGATGGCATAGACCTCGTCGGCGGAGAAGGCGACGATCGCCGTACGTCGCGGCAGGCGGGTGAGCTTCTTCGAGCCGGCATAGGCGAGATGCGACAGCCGTGGCCGCGTCACCACCGAAACCCCCTTCAGCAGGCGCTGGAGGATGCCGTGCATGGTCGCTGCGCCGAGCAGCAGCGTCTCCTGGCGGCCGCGCAGGTGCAGAATGCGGTCGGTGAAGATGTGGCCGCGCTCGAGATCGCCGGCCAGTTGGACCTCATCGACAGCAACGAAGGCGGCGTCGGTCTCGCGCGGCATGGCTTCGACGGTGCAGACCGAATATCTGGCGCCTTCGGGCTGGATCTTCTCCTCACCGGTGATGAGCGCCACCTTGTGAGCGCCGACCTTCTCGCAGACGCGT
Source organism: Mesorhizobium escarrei (assembly GCF_935825525.1). Classification (GTDB taxonomy): domain Bacteria; phylum Pseudomonadota; class Alphaproteobacteria; order Rhizobiales; family Rhizobiaceae; genus Mesorhizobium; species Mesorhizobium escarrei. Next base: position 80,581 of record NZ_CAKXZT010000132.1, on the reverse strand, counting down.
GAATAAACTTCGCGGGCGAGCAGCCTGAGCGGCAGGCCGATAATGCCGCTTTCATGCGCCACCATGCGCTCGATGGCGAGATGGGTCTTGCCGGTGTTGGTCGGCCCGAGCACAGCGGTCACGTCGCGGCCTGACAGGATCAGCGGCTCAGTGTGTTTCGGCTGGATGTTCATCGACCTGGAAATTAAGGCTCTCTGCCTCGTGTTGTCGGGAGCGCGCCCCGTGGCGGCGCGGGTGACAGCCGACACATAGGGATTTTGGGCGCTAAGCGAAAGCAGAATATTCCGCTGGCACCTCGAAGCCTTCCGTCAGCGTCGACAATCCGTTCCGCCGTTCCGATTTAACAGTTGGAACGAGTCTGGAACGAATCGGCTACGAATCGCTGACTCACGCGGATTCAGGGTTTGTTCACGGCTACATCTGGATTTTTCGCCGCCGAGTCTCACCACATGCTGAATCGCCGAACTGGCCCGTTTCATGCAAGGCTGACGTCGCCGTTAACCTTTGCCGCTGAACGATCGACGCAGGTCGGCGGCCGTCATCCAACATTTTGAATAAATTAATCTTTCCTAACGCGCCTTAACCATTTGGGGATGTTTCCAGCCTTTGTCGTTTAACACTGCGCTCAAAGCCGGAACGAAACGGCGACGAATCGGCGCCGGCGCATGTTTCCCGGTTTGTTCACCCCAATATGTTGTGTCATGAACAGGTTTTCCACCTGTTATCAACAGGCGGGGAACAGGGTTTTGCACAGGCCGGGCGGCTGCCGTTAATTTTTGCGTGCCGCTTTGGCACAAAAGCGGCGCCACGTCTATCGGTCCTCGCAGTCGCTGCACGAGGACCAGACTGCCAGCAATGCAGAACGGCTTGGTTCAAGCCTCTCCCACGGCATAGCGCTGCAAAGTAGGGCCGACGTTCTGGATAATTTCGTCGTGGGACAGGGCGACGACGGGCGGAAGCCGCAGCAGGTATCGGCACATCGCCAGACCCAGCAGCTGGCTCGAAACGAGCCCGGCCCGTCGACCCGCGTCGGCGGGGTCAGCGGCCGCCGCAATCACCGGCCTCACCTGGTTGCCAAATACGTCGCGCAATTTTTCCGCGGCGAATTCGTTCGACGTCGCCGAACGCAGCAGAATTGCCATGCCGGGGCCGCTGGCCGGGCCTTCCCAGATTTCGAGAAAACGCCTGATCAGCGTTTCGCCGATGGCGTTTCGGTCGATCACCCGCAGTGCCGGCAATTTCAGGTCGACGACCGCCGCCCTGGCGAACAGCTCGTCCTTGCTGCGGAAATAGCGGATCACCATGGCCGGATCGATCGAGGCATGCGCCGCGACGTCGCGGATGGAAGTGCCCTCATAGCCGTGCTCGGCGAACAGGAGCCTCGCGGCCTCCAGGATTTGGGCGCGCGTGCGGTCCGACTTGCTGGGTTTTTTCGGCGGATTCTCGGTCATGAAAGCCATATGCCAACGGTCGTTGACAAATGCAATGGCTTCGTCTAGGAAGTCAACGGTCGTTGATAAATGGAGAGAGAAATGTTACCCGAAACCACGGAAGTCCTGATCGTTGGCGCCGGCCCGACCGGCATGGCGCTTTCCATCGTGCTGCACCAGGCCGGTGTCGATCATGTCCTGATCGATAGGCTGGCGGAGGGCCTTCAGACCTCGCGGGCTGGCGTCATCCACGCGCAGACGCTGGAAACGCTGGAGCCTCTCGGCGTCGCGCAGCGGCTGAGCGAACTTGCCCTGAAGCTGCAGAATTTCACCATCCGCGACCGCAACCGGGCGCTGCTCAATCTCGATTTCAGCAAGCTGCCGTCAAGGCATCCCTATCTGATGATGCTGCCTCAGAACCTGACCGAGCAGGTGTTCGCCGAACGGATCGCCGCCCTGGGCGGCGTGATTCACCGCGTCGTCGACGCCAAGGCGGTCGTTCAGGACGCTGACGGTGCACGCGTGACGGTCACCGAGAACGGCCGCGAGAAACTGATATCGGCACGCTACGTCGTTGGTGCCGACGGCATGCACAGCCTGGTGCGCAGGTCGACCGGCATCGAGTTCGACGGCGCCGCCTATGACGCTTCGTTCGTACTCGCCGATGTTCGTCTCGACTGGCCGGTTGGGCCGACGAAAGTGTCGCTGTTCTTTGCACCGGCCGGGCTGGTGGTGGTGGCGCCGCTCCCGGACGGTTCGTACCGGGTCGTCGCGACAGTGGATGACGCACCGGAAAAGCCCGCGCTCGCCGACATCCAGGCGCTGCTCGACAGCCGTGGACCGACTAAGAAAAGAACCCGGGTGCTCGATCTGGCGTGGAGCTCGCGTTTTCGCGTGCATCACCGCTTGGTCCGCTCGTATCGCAAGGACCGGTTGTTCCTGATGGGCGATGCCGCGCACGTGCACAGCCCGGCGGGAGGGCAAGGCATGAATACCGGCATCATCGACGCGGTCGTGCTTGGCCAGTTGCTAGGTGACGTGGTGAACGGCGTGCGCCCGGAAGCCGAGCTCGACCTCTACGAGACGCTGCGCCGCCCGGCGGCCCAAGAGGTGCTTGAACTGGCGGGCACGATGACCGAGATGGCGCTTACCCGCAATTCGGTGAAGCGGTTCGTCCGCAATCTTGGGCTTTCGGTGCTGAACCTCAATCCATTCCTGAAGCGTCGCATCGCCTTGAAACTGTCGGGTCTCAGCCGGGCGTCGCTTACCCGCCTGCCGGCACCTTCGCGCCAGCCAGGTCCAGTCGCCCAGACCAAGCCGGCAGTCGAACCAGGGCTGAAGCTTGTCGCCTGACAGCCGAAATTCCCGGCCTCGAACTCGGCCGTGTGGGTGGTTAGACCCGTGCAACAGTTACCGGCGACGGGCCGCCTCAGGGGTGATATAACCCCTCAGGTGATATACTGGCCGCCATTGGCTGATATGGTCGAGCCGGTGATGAATCCGGCATCGTCTGAAGCCAGAAAGACGACGCAGCGTGCGATCTCTTCCGGCTCGCCGAGGCGGCCTACCGGGATCTGCGGGATGACGCGCTCGTTGAGCACCTTCTCGTCCATCGCCCTGACCATCTCGGTGGCTATGTAGCCGGGGCAGATGACATTGACGGTGATACCGACCCGCGCCCCTTCCTGGGCGAGCGCCTTGGTGAAGCCGATATCGCCGGCCTTCGACGCCGAATAGTTGACCTGGCCGGTCTGGCCCTTCTGGCCATTGATCGAGGAGATGGTGATGACGCGGCCGAACTTGCGGTCGCGCATGCCGCCCCACAGTGGGTGCGTCATGTTGAAAACGCCGGAAAGATTGGTGTCGACGACCTCTTTCCACTGCTCGCGTGTCATCTTGTGGAACATGGCGTCGCGGGTGATGCCGGCATTATTGACCAGCACGGAAACCGGGCCGAGATCGGCCTCGATCTGCTTGATGCCGGCGGCGCAGGCATCGTAGTCGGCGACCGACCATTTGTAGATGGGGATGCCGGTCTCTGCCTTGAATTTCTGCGCCGCTTCGTCATTGCCGGCATAGTTCGCGGCGACATGATAGCCGGCGGTTTTCAGGCCGATCGAGATCGCGGCGCCAATACCGCGCGACCCACCAGTGACGAGTGCTACCTTTGTCATGATATCCTCCCTTTTTCTTGAGCGGCGGGCGACGAACGGGAACGCTCTAACGGCGGTTGAGCCTGTTCGCCACCGGCTGTTTCACGGCTTGCTCGCTCCGTCTTTACGGCGCTTTGCAGATGACTTCACAGCGCTTCCACGCACATGGAAACCCCCATGCCGCCGCCGATGCACAGCGTTGCAAGGCCTTTCCTGGCACTTCTGCGCCTCATCTCATAAACCAGCGTGTTGAAGATGCGGGCGCCGGAGGCGCCGATCGGATGGCCGATGGCGATGGCGCCGCCATTGACATTGACGATCGACGGATCCCAGCCCATGTCCTTGTTGACGGCGCAGGCCTGGGCGGCGAAGGCTTCGTTGGCCTCGACCAGGTCGAGATCGCCGACCGACCAGCCGGCCTTGGCCAGCGCCTTGCGCGAGGCGGGGATAGGCCCGGTGCCCATGATCTGCGGATCGACACCCGCGGTCGCCCAGGACACGATGCGCGCCAGCGGCGTGATGCCGCGCTTCGCGGCTTCCGCTTCGGTCATCAGCAGCACGGCGGCGGCGCCGTCATTGATGCCGGAGGCATTGGCGGCGGTTACCGTGCCGTCCTTGTCGAAGGCCGGTCTCAGCTTGGTCATGGCCTCGATCGTGACGCCGTGGCGGATATATTCGTCCTGGTCGACAATGGTGTCGCCCTTCTTGCCCTTGACGGTGAAGGCCACGATCTCGTCCTTGAATTTGCCGGCCTTCTGCGCGGCCTCTGCCTTGTTCTGGGAGGCCAATGCGAGCCGGTCCTGGTCCTCGCGGGTAATCTGGAACTGGCGAGCGACGTTTTCGGCCGTGTTGCCCATGTGGTAGCCATTGAAGGCATCCCACAGTCCGTCCTTGATCATGGTGTCGATCATCTTGTAGTCGCCCATCTTGACGCCGGCACGCAGGTGTTGAGCGTGCGGGGCCAGCGACATCGATTCCTGCCCGCCGGCGACGATCACCTTGGCATCGCCTGTCGCGATCTGCTGCATGCCGAGGGCAATAGCGCGCAGACCTGAGCCGCAAACCTGATTGAGGCTCCAGGCGGTGGTTTCCTTTGGCAGGCCGGCTTCGATAGATGCCTGGCGGGCGGGGTTCTGGCCCTGAGCCGCGGTCAGCACCTGGCCGAGGATGACCTCGTCGACTTCCGCCGGATCGAGACCGGCGCGAGACAACAACTCCTTGATGACCATGGCACCAAGCTCATGCGCCGGCGTGGCGGCGAAGGCGCCGTTGAAGGAACCGACGGGCGTGCGCGCAGCACTGGCGACTACGATGGCAGCGGACATGTTCTTCTCCAGACTTCGAGGTATCGAGGTTTTGGTATCGTAGTTTGTATCGTCAGGGCTTTTCTTGCCCTTTCAATGAGCCAAGTCAAACCGGAAAATGGGCATGCCGGCCATGCGCCGCAAGCAGGCTGCGCATCGTCATTGCAACAGCGCGCCCTTTGCTGCGCAGCATTTTTAGCCCGCCGTGCAGCATTAATTGATCCCGCACTGCACAAACCGCTTGGAATTACGACGCTTTTGCGCATATCCTTGAAAAGGCGCAATCGTTACCGGCAGCTTACTCAAATGCGCCGGTGTCCCGGGAGGATACTGATGGCCGCGAAAGACGAACCGATTATCATCAAGAAGTATGCCAATCGCCGCCTCTACAACACCGGCACCAGCACCTATGTGACGCTCGAGGACCTTGCCGAAATGGTCAAGAAGGGCGAGGAGTTCACCGTCCAGGACGCCAAGACCGGCGACGACATCACCCATCCTGTGCTGACCCAGATCATCTTTGAACTGGAGAACAAGGAAGGGCAGAACATGCTGCCGATTCCGTTCCTGCGCCAGTTGATCGCCTTTTACGGCGACCAGATGCAGATGATCGTGCCGAGCTTCCTCGAACAATCGATGATCGCCTTCTCGAAGGAACAAGAACGCTTCCGCGAGCAGATGAAGGGTGCCTTGGGCAAGTCGCCGCTGGACATGATGAAGATCGCCACGCCGATCAAGGCATTGGAAGAGCAGACGCGCCGCAACATGGAGATGTTCCAGAATGCCATGCGCCTGTTCACGCCATTCCCACCCGCAGGCTCGAATGGCTCTTCCGCGGCGCCGGCGGAGCCGGCCAGGAAAGAGACGTCGGAAAAACCCGACGACCTTCAGGAGTTGAAAGAACAGATCGCCGCCATGCAGCGCAAGCTCGACACGATGTCGTGATCGCCGGCCGGACTAAGCCCGGCCGAAATCGCTCATCACTCATCAGCAGGCCGGGTCAGAAATCTCCGCCTCGAATGAGTGCCGCCCGACCCGTACTATTTCGTCGTCACCGTCACCAGAGCCGTAACGGGCTTGCCGTCCACAAGAATGGGCTTGTGATGATCATCGGCAAGTAGCACGCCGATCACGTGCTTGCCGGCGGCATCCGGACAATGGCCGAAACGAGCCTTGATAAGATCGCCGCCAAAGTCGCTGTTCATGCTGTTGTACGGCTTGCCGGGGATGTTGCAGGGATCTCCGGCAGGATCGATCTTCATATGCACGTGGCCGCATTGGCTGACGCCGTCGCATTCACCCGCTGGCAGCAGCGTGAAGTTGCTGCTGACGACGACGCCTATCGCCCTCTCGGGATCTTTGCCGAGTTCGATGACCGAACCGGCCGCCGGCCAGACGATTTGCAGGGTTGGCCGATCTTCGGCCTGGGCAGACCCGAGCGACAGTAAGGAGAAAGCAAGGGCTGTCGTTGCGATGATGCGAAGCATGGTAACCTCCATTGAAGTTGTAATCATTGATTACATACCAAACGCTTGGACGCAAGAAAATAATCGGTGATTACATGTCGGCGTCGTGCTATTGGCAGGCATGACCAGCCCGACGGATTCCGGCGAAGCCGCCAACCCCAAGCGCTATCATCACGGCAATCTGGTTGAGACCTTGATCGCTGCGACCGTGGAGATCATCGAAGAGCGGGGAGCCGAGCATGTCTCGGTGCGTGAGGCGGCAAAACGTGCCGGCGTTTCGCCCGGCGCGCCATTCCGGCATTTTCGGTCGAAATCAGCACTGCTGACCGCCGTCGCCGAACAGGCGATGAACCGGCTGACTGAGGCCGTTGCCGATGCACAGTCCAAAGTCGACAGCGCAGATCCCATTGTGGCCTTCGAAGCGATCGGGCAAGGCTATCTGGAGTGGGCGATCAGCAATCCCACGCATTTCCAGATCATCAGTTCTCGAACGCTGATTGATTTCGACACATCGGATAGTCTTCGTGATCAGAATGAAGCCGTTCGCCGGAAAATGATCGACCTGCTGACTCAAGCGCAACAACAAGGTCGGGTTGCCCCAGATACCGACTTCGATCATCTGGTGCTGGCCGCCCGCGCATTTGTCTACGGCTTGGCACGCATGGCGATCGATGGTCATTTCCCGGAGTGGCATCCGTCCGAGCCGCCATCGCTCGCCGTACGGAAAGCTCTTCGTCTTTTCATGAGCCAGATGACAAATTCCAAAACGCGCGTTGAAGTGGCCCCCGGGGATCGCTGACAAAACTGTCTTCGCACTGTGTCAGGCGCACAGCTTCGAGTGAGGGTGTCCTCATTCATGACAAAAATTTCATGTCATCGCCACTCTGTGCCGCTGTTCTTGCGCCACACGAGACATATATGCTGCACTGCAATATGGTCCGTTAGCGCCGTGATAAGGATTTCGCCTTGCCCAGCAGAAAAACCGCCATCGTCACCGGTTCCACCTCGGGCATCGGTCTGGCAATTGCCCATGCGCTCGCCGCCGATGGCTGCAACATCGTCGTCAATTCCTTTTCCGACACGGCCGACGACCAGGCCATCACCGACGCGATCGCCAAGCATCATGGCGTGAAGACCGTCTACATCAAGGCAGATATGTCGAAGCCGGCCGAATGCCGGGCGCTGGTCGCAAAGGCAGCCGAGAGCTTCGGCTCGGTCGACATCCTGGTCAACAATGCCGGCATCCAGCATGTCGCGCCGATCGAAGAATTTCCCGGCGAGAAGTGGGACGCCATCATTGCCATCAATTTGTCGTCGGCCTTCCATACCATCGCCGCCGCCATCCTGCTGATGAGAGAAGCCGGCGGCGGCAGGATCGTCAACATCGCCTCGGCCCATGGGCTGGTCGCCTCGCCGTTCAAATCGGCCTATGTCGCGGCCAAGCACGGCATCATGGGGCTGACCAAGACGGTCGCTTTGGAACTGGCGCGCGACAAGATCACCTGCAACGCCATCTGTCCCGGCTATGTGCTGACGCCGCTGGTCGAGGCGCAGATCCCCGACCAGATGAAGGCGAACAAAATGGACCGCGACACGGTGGTCCGCGAGGTTATGCTCGACAAGCAGCCGACCAAGGAATTCGTCACGGTCGAGCAAGTTGCCGCTGCCGCGGTGTTCCTGTGCTCGGATGCGGCAGCGCAGATCAACGGCACGCAAATTTCGGTCGACGGCGGCTGGACTGCGCAGTGAATTTGAGCGTGCGAACAAATCCGGCCGACAAATCGAGGACAACGCCATGACGACAAACGGCAAGGCGGAGGAGCCCAAAAAGATCAATGTCGCGTTGCAGGGCGGCGGCTCGCACGGCGCCTTTTCCTGGGGCGTGCTCGACCAGCTGCTGGAGGACGGACGGCTCGACATCGCGGCGGTTTCGGGCACCAGCGCCGGTGCCATGAACGCGGTGGCGCTGGCCGACGGCTTCGTCCGCGGCGGCGTCGAGGGCGCGCGGCAGAAGCTCGACGATTTCTGGCGCGCGGTGGCGCGGAAGGGCCGGTTCAGCCCGGTGCAGCGCATGCCGTGGGACGTGGCCTGGGGCAACTGGTCGATCGAGAACACGCCGGGCTATCTCTTTTTCGACACCATGTCGCGGGTGTTTTCGCCCTATGTCGCCAACCCGCTCGGCCTCAATCCGCTGCGCGATGTGATCGAACAGGAGATCGATTTCGGCAATGTGCGCGCCTGCAAGGCGATGGAGCTGTTCATCTCCGCGACCAATGTCGAGACCGGGCAGTTGCGTGTCTTTTCCGATGGTGAGATCGACCTCGACACGGTGATGGCGTCGGCTTGCCTGCCGCAGCTGTTCCGCGCCGTCGAGATCAAGGGCGTGCCCTACTGGGATGGCGGCTATGGCGGCAATCCAGCGCTGTTCCCGTTCTTCAAGACGGCTGCCACCGAGGACGTGCTTTTGGTGCAGATCAATCCGGTGGTCCGCGAGGGGACGCCGAAGAGCGCCAACGAAATCCAGAATCGCATCGACGAGATCACCTTCAATGCCGGACTCTTGCGCGAATTCCGCTCGATCGCCTTCATCAAGGAGCTGATTGCAGCCGGCCGGCTACCGCATGGCGAATACCGCGACATCCGTATGCACCGCATCGATGCCGACGAGGCATTCAAGGATCTATCGGCATCGTCCAAGGTCAATGCCGAATGGGCGTTCCTGACCTATCTGCGCGACCTTGGCCGCACTGCAGCCAGTGATTGGCTGGAGGAGAATTACGACGCCGTCGGCAAGCGAGCGACGCTTGACCTCTCAGGCGAGCTCGACGACGGCTTCAAGCCGATGCGCGGTCCAGCACCGGGGCGGCGGGTCAAGGAGTTCCTTGCGGCCCGCATAAAGCCCCAGGCCGCGCGCCGCCAAGCCTGAGGCGTTTTGTTTGTCAGCTTTTTTGCAAGGCTAGATCGATCACCCTGATCAGCGCGGCCGCAGCCCGCCTCTGCTCGTCCGGATCGCTGATGCGCATCTTCATGCCTTCCAGCCCGTCGAGCAGCATGTCGGCCAGCAATTTTGCCGCCAAGCCCTTGGCGGTGAGATCGACGCCATTGCGTCCGGCCTCGCTCTGGATCGCTGCGGCGACAAGCTCGGCAAACCGGCTGCGCCAGCAGCCAATCAGGTCGGCGAGACTCGACTTCATGTCAAGGAGTTCGGCGCCATGCGGCGAGGCGTGGACGGTGCGCGTCATCGAGATCAGCGCTTCGTCGATGGCCCGCATCGTGCGCTCGGCAAATGGTTCTTCGCCGGCGAGTGCCGTTTTCGCCTGCTCGAGCGAGCGGGAGAGCAGCATCAACGCAATGGCGCGATAAATATCGGTCTTGTTCTTGAACTGGAGATAAAGCGCCGGCCGCGACATGTCGGCGGCACGCGCAATGTCGTCCATGGTGGTGCGGGCGAAACCATAGGCCAGAAACACCTTCATCGCGCTGTCCAGTATGCGGGCGCGCTTGGGGTCGGTGGCGATGTCCTCGATCTCGATCATGGCGCGACTTTATCCTGTAAAAGCTCTGTTGACAAAATGACGTAATTTGTCAAGATGTATGAGGACGAAATGGCCGACCGGCCTTTTGCCTCGGGCTGTGGACGACAACAAAGGGTATCCCCATGCGCCTCACCGTCGACGGGCAGGCATTCGACGTCAATGCCGATCCCGAAATGCCGCTGCTGTGGGCGCTGCGCGATCTCATGGGCAAGACCGGGCCGAAGTTCGGCTGCGGCATCGCCGCCTGCGGTGCCTGCACGGTGCATGTCGACGGCCAGCCTGTGCGCTCCTGTTCGCTGCCGGTCGGTGAGGTCACCGGCGCGGTCACCACGATCGAAGGCATCGGCACCGAAGGCAGACTGCATCCGGTACAGCAGGCATGGCTGGAAGAGCAGGTCGCCCAATGCGGCTACTGCCAGGCCGGCCAGATCATGAGCGCGGTGGCGCTGCTCGACCAGGTTGCCGACCCGACCGATGCCGACGTCGACAATGCAATGGGCGGCAATCTATGCCGCTGCGGCACCTATCCGAAGATCCGCGCGGCGATCAAACGAGCGGTCGTCCTCAAAACGGCGGGGATCTGACCATGGCCAGTGTCGCAAAGATCGCCCGGCGCACGTTTCTCATCGGCGCGGCTGCCATCGCGGGCGGTGTCGCCGTCGGCTATTATTACTACCGCAAACCCTATCCGAATCCACTGGAAGGCGATCTCGCCGCTGATGAAGCGACCTTCAACCCCTATGTGAAGATCGGCGCCGACAACACCATCACCATCATCGCGCCGCGCGCCGAGATGGGCCAAGGCATCTCGACGACGCTTGCCGCCATGGTTGCCGAAGAGCTCGATGTCGGGCTCGGTCAGGTCAAGGTCGACCACGGCCCGGCCTCCTACGCCTATTACAACTCAGCGATCCTGGAAGAGGGCGGTCCGTTCGCCTTCTTCGACGAAAGCATGACCGCGGAAATAGTGCGCGCCGGCATGGGCGTGGTCGGAAAATTCCTCGCTCTCCAAGGCACCGGCGGCTCGGCCTCGACGCGCGACGGTTTCGACAAGATGCGGCAGGCCGGCGCCGCCGCGCGGCAGATGCTTATTGCAGCGGCCGCGCAAAAGCTCGGTATAGCTGCTGCCGATCTGGAAACGGCCAATGGCTCGATCCTGCACAAGGCGTCGGGCAAGTCGCTGACCTATGGCGCGGTCGCTGCGACCGCTGCTACGATGGCGCCGCCCGCGGAAATCAGGCTCAAAGACAAAGCCGACTGGAAACTGCTCGGCAAACCGCAAAAACGCATCGACATGCCGGCCAAGGTCACCGGGGCTCCGATCTTCGGCATCGACGTGACGTTGCCTGACATGCTGTACGGCACGGTCAAGATGAGCCCGCGTTTCTGGGCCAAGCCGATCAAGGCCGATTTCTCCAACGCCGAGAAAATGCCTGGCGTGATCAAGATCGTGCAGATCGACACGAATTACGGCCACGGCTTCGGCATCATCGCCGAAAACACCTGGGCGGCGTTCAAGGCTGCGGAGGCGATCGACACCGAATGGGCCGATCCCGAATATCCGCTGGATAGCGCCGGCATTTCAGAGGTGCTGAAGCAGGCGCTCGGCACAAAAGGGTCGGTGATGCGTGACGATGGCGATGTCGATACCGCCTTCGCCGACGCGCCGCGCGAAAAGATCGTCGAGGCCGACTATGCCGTGCCTTACCTGGCACATGCGACGATGGAGCCGATGAACGCCACGGCGCGGTTGAAGGACGGCGTCCTCGACATCTGGTGCGGCAACCAGGCGCCGACCTTGGTGCGGCAGCTTTGCGCCAATGCTGTCGGCATCGAGCAGGACAAGGTCAGCGTCCACACCACCTTCCTGGGCGGCGGCTTCGGCCGACGTGTCGAGGTGGATTATGCGCTCTGTGCTGCGCTGATGGCGAAAGAAACGGCAGGCCGGCCGGTCAAGGTGATCTGGACGCGCGAGGAAGACATGCGCCACGACGCCTATCGGCCGGCTTCCGTCGGCAAATTCCAGGCGCGGCTTGGCAACGACGGCATGCCTATCGCCATCGACATGACGATCGCCTCGCCATCGATGATAGCCAGCACCTTGCGCCGGCTGTTTCCTTCGATATCGCCGCTCGGCCCCGACAAGTCCATCGTCGACGGAGCCCATAACCAGCCCTACACGATCCCGAACTACCGGGTGACCGGCGTCGCCGCACCCGTCTCGATCCCCGTCGGCTCCTGGCGATCGGTCGGCAGTTCGATCAACGGTTTCTTCCATGAAGGATTTCTGGACGAGATCGCAGTCGCCGGGAAAACCGACCCGATCGAACTGCGCAAAAAGCTGATGGCTGCCTATCCGGCAGCGGTGAAGGTGGTCGAGAAGGTCGCCGAAATGGCGAAATGGGGCGAGGCGCTGCCCGCCGGCAAGGCCAAGGGCATCGCGTTCACGCTGTCCTTCGGCAGTTGGGTCGGCGAGATCGTCCAGGTCGCCGAAACGCCGGCCGGGATCCGCATTGAGAAGGTGTGGATCGCCGCCGATGTCGGCACCGCGCTCGATCCCGATATCATCGAGGCGCAACTCATCTCCGCCGCCATCTACGGCCTGTCGGCAGCGATGGGTCAGGAGATCACTTTCGTCGACGGCATGGTCGAGCAGTCGAATTTTCATGACTACGACGCCATGCGCATCTCCCAGTGTCCGGCGTTCGAAGTCGCCATCTTGGAGAATTTTCACAAGATGGGCGGCGTCGGCGAAGTCGGCACGCCGCCGGCGGCACCGGCACTCGCCAACGCCATCTTCGCACTGACCGGCAAGCGCATCCGGACACTGCCCTTATCGAAGGAGCTGACCTTTGCATGAAATATTTCCCACCATGCTGACAGCTGCTGCCATCCTGTTTGCGGCCGTGCCTTTCGTGACGGCACAAGGCGAGGCAACGGCACCGATGACGGTCAATGCAACCAAGTGCCTGCCCGAGTGGGACACGGTGTTTTCGTATCCGCGCTGCGCCGATTGCCTATCGCAGACGAACGGCTGCGCTGGTCCGGCGCGCCTCATGGCGGCGGCCGCACCCTGCCCAGCGAAGTATTACCCATCAACATTTCTGACTATATTGCGGTGCAACTTTGATGTAGAAGCTCGTTCGCCGATCACGGCAAGTTGAACACGGCCTTGCGCGCACCCATATCGGCGACACGCCCGAGTTAGAAGACGCGGCCTGGCCGAATCCCGCGCACTGGAAAAATGACGATGCCGAAGTACAGGTTTCACAAGCTTGCAGCCATTGTTGTGCTTGTCGGTTTCGCTGCGTGGATGGCGACTGGCGAGTTCTCATCCGTCGGCAGCGCGGCCGCCGACAAACCCAAGGCGGGGGAGGTCGAGCAGCCAAAGGCGGTTGACGCCGGCAAGGCCAAGCCCAGTGCGGCAGAACAGCCCAAGGCGACCTTGCGCACCGTCGCGACCATAACTCCGCCCAGGCGTACCTATGCGCGCGCCATCCGGATTTCCGGTTTGACCGAAGCCGACAAACGCGCGGTCCTGGCGACGCGCGTCGCCGGCGTCATCGACAAGCTGCCGGTCAAGCAGGGACAGCGGGTCAAGACCGGCGACCTTGTGCTGATGCTTGCCGCCGAGGAAAAGCTTTCGGCTGTCAGCAACGCCAAGCAGCTTCTGGTCCAGCGTCAGGCCGAACTCGATGCAGCATTGCGGCTGATGAAAACCGGCAATCTGCCCAAGCTGCAGCTCGATACGGCTCGCTCCAACCTGACGCTAGCCCAGTCGCACCTGGAAGCCGCGCAGGCCGAGCTCGACCGCAACGAGGTGAAGGCGCCGTTCGACGGCGTCATCGACCGGGTGCCGGTGGAACTCGGCAGTTCCGTGATGCAGGGCGGCGAGGTGGCGACCATTCTGAGCCTCGATCCGGTGATTGCCCGCGGCGAGGTCAGCGAACGCGATCTCGGCTATCTGAAGATCGGCGACAAGGCGAAGGTACGGTTGGTCAGCGGCCAGAATGTCGAGGGCACCGTGCGCTATATCAGCCGCGACGCCTCGTCCGCTACCCGCACCTTCCGCGTCGAGATCGCAATCCCCAACCCCGAGGGCACTATTCCGGCCGGGATGACCGCCGAGATCGCGCTGAGCGCGCAGCCGACCGACGCAGTCATGCTGCCGCGCTCCGTGGTGACGCTGGGCGACAAGGGCGATCTCGGCATCCGCGCCGTCGACAAGGATGACAAGGTCGTGTTCTTCCCGATCGATCTGGTCGACGATACGCCATCCGGCCTGGTGCTCGGCGGCATCCCTGCCGATGCGCGCATCATCGTCGCCGGCCAGGAACTGGTCAAGGAAGGCGAAGTGGTCAAGCCGGTCGAGGCCGACCAGGCGACCATCCAGAAGCTGCTGGGCGAAGCGACGGCCGGGACGCAGTAATCATGGATATCGTCAAACTCGCAATCAGCAATGCCAGGCTGACCATTTCGGTGCTGGTGTTCCTCATCCTTGCGGGTGCGGTCGCCTATCAGTCGACACCGAAGGAAGCCGAACCCGACGTTCCGATTCCGATGATGTATGTCAGCCTGATCTATCAGGGCATCTCGCCCGAGGATTCGGAACGCCTTCTGCTGCGGCCGATGGAAGCCAAGCTGAAAAGCCTCAAAGGTCTCAAGGAGATGCGTTCGGCCGCCTTCCAGGGTGGCGGTTATGTGCTGGTCGAATTCCACCCGCAGACGGATCTGGCGACGGCGTTGCAGGACACGCGCAGCAAGGTCCAGGATGGCAAGGCCGACCTGCCGCAGGCAGCCGAGGAGCCTGTAGTCTCCGAAGTCAACGTCTCCGAGTTCCCCGTCCTTGTCGTGACGCTGTCGGGCGAGGTGCCCGAGCGCGTCCTGACGACGGCGGCGCGCGAGTTGCGCGACCGCATTGAGGAAGTGCCTGGCGTGCTGGAGGGTTCACTGCAGGGCGCCCGCGACGATCTCGTCGAAGTCGTCATCGATCCGATGAAGCTGTCTTCCTATGGGCTGCAGCTCGAGCAGCTGATCGGTGCGGTCGGCGATTCCAACAGTCTTGTCGCCGCCGGCAACATCGAAGGGTCCGAGGGCAAATACGCGGTCAAGGTGCCGTCGCTGATCGAAACGCCGCAGGACGTGGCGGCGCTTCCGATCGTCGCCGGCCCCAATGCCGTGGTGCAGGCCAAGGATATCGCCACCGTCCGCTCCACCTTCAAGGACGCCGAGACGGTGACCCGTCTTGACGGCAAGCCGGCGATCGCCATCGAGGTGAAGAAGCGCATCGGCTCCAACCTGATCGACACGATCGCCCAGGTGAGGGCGGTGTCCGATGCCTTCATAAAGACCATGCCGGAAGGCATGCACGTCACCTACACGCAGGACAAATCGGTCTTCGTCAACCAGTTGCTCGGCGATCTGCAAAACCACGTCATGATCGCCGTGATCCTGGTGTTCATCGTCATTCTCTACGCGCTGTCGGGCCGCGCCTCGCTGCTGATTGGTCTCGCCATTCCATCCTCCTTCCTGATCGGCATCCTGCTGTTGGCGATGATGGGCTACACGATCAACATGATCGTGCTGTTCAGCCTCATCCTGGCGGTCGGCATGCTCGTCGACGACGCCATCATCGTCACCGAATTCGCCGAGCGGCGGATGAGCGAAGGCATGCCCAAGGCAGAGGCCTTCGCGCTTGCCGCCAAGCGCATGGCCGGTCCGGTTATCGCCGCGACGATGACGCGCATCGCCGCCTTTTCGCCGCTGCTGTTCTGGCCGGGCATCATCGGCGACTTCATGAAATACATGCCGATCACGCTGATCGTCACGCTCTCGGCTTCGATGCTTTATGCACTGGTTTTTGCACCGGCGCTGGGCGCCTTGTTCGCCAAGGCGCCGCCGCATCACGAGAATGACAACCGCGACGGCTGGTATATGGCGGTGGTCAAGCAGGCGGTTCGCTTTCCCCTCACCGTGCTTCTGCTCACCGTCGGGCTTTTGTTCGGTGTCGGCTTTGCCTATTCGAAATACGGCGCCGGCGTCGAGTTCTTCCCG
This sequence comes from Mesorhizobium escarrei, assembly GCF_935825525.1. Lineage (GTDB taxonomy): Bacteria > Pseudomonadota > Alphaproteobacteria > Rhizobiales > Rhizobiaceae > Mesorhizobium > Mesorhizobium escarrei. Next base: position 64,638 of record NZ_CAKXZT010000132.1, on the reverse strand, counting down.
AATGTCGAGCCTGACTACGGCCTGCTCTATGTGCACGCCCGCGGCAACCTTTCGCTCGCCGAAATGGATGCCGCCACAACGACCGCGGAAAACCGGCTTCTCGGCTGGCCAGGCGTGAAATCGGTCTATACCCGGGTCGGCAAGACGCAAGGTGGCGGCCAGGATATTCCGGAAGACGTGGTCGGCGTGATCCAATACGAGTTCGTCGACTGGCGCGAGCGCAAATCGGCGAACGCGATCCTGGACGAATTGCGCGGCGTCATGGCCGGCATTCCCGGCGTCGACGTCGAGGTTCGCGTGCCCGAGGCCGGCCCGCCCACCGGCAAGCCGATCCAGATCAGGCTTTCGGCCGTCGACCCGGAAGGCCTCGACGACAAGGCGCGCGCCGTCGCCGCGCGCATTGCCAAGGTGCCCGGCGTCATCGACATCTCCGACGGCCTGCCGCCGCCCGGCGTCGACTGGGCGCTCGACGTCGATCGCGCCAAGGCGGCGCAATACGGCATCAGCCCGACCTCGGTCGGAACGGTGGTGCAACTGGTGACGAACGGGCTGAAGCTCAGTGAATACCGGCCGGCCGGGGCGGATGACGCCGTCGACATCAGGCTGCGCCTGCCCGAGGACCGGCGCACGCTGTCGACGCTCGACGACCTCAGGGTGCAGACGTCGCAAGGGTCGGTGCCGATCTCGAATTTCGTCGTGCGCAAGCCCGAGCCGACCGTCGGCATCCTCAACCGCATCGACGGCGCGCGCACCGTGGTCGTCCAGGCCAATGTCGCCGCCGGCGAACAAGTCGCTTCTGTCCAGCAGCAGGTCACCCAGGCTGTCGCCGACATGGATCTCGGCAGCGGCATACGCTGGAAGCTTGCCGGCTCGAACGAGGACAGCGCCGAGGCCAGTGCCTTCCTTAGCAAGGCCTTCGGCGCGGCGATCTTCCTGATCTTCCTGGTGCTTCTGATGCAGTTCAACAAGTTCACCAGCGTCTGGCTGGTGCTGTCCTGCGTGGTCATGGCGACGGTCGGCGTGTTCCTGGGATTGCTGTTGACCGGAGAGGCGTTCGGCATCGTCATGTCGGGTATCGGCGTCATCGCGCTGGCCGGCGTGGTGGTGAACAACAACATCGTGCTGATCGACACCTATGACCGGCTGCGCGAAGAAGGCTGGGACAAGATGGACGCGGTGCTGCAGACCTGCCGCGAACGCGCCCGCCCGGTCGTGCTGACGGCGGTGTCGGCAATCCTCGGCGTGCTGCCGATCGCTTTCGGCCTCGGTCTCGAAATCTTCCATCACGAGACGACAATCAACGCGCCGTCGACGCAATGGTGGATTTCACTGTCGTCGGCGATCGTCTTCGGCCTGTCCTTCGCCACCTTGCTGACGCTGGTGGTGACACCGTCGATGCTGATGGTGTTCACGCGTAGCAAGGACAGCCGCTTCTATGCATTCTTCCGTCGGGTGCTCCGGCGCGGCAAGACAGTCGGTGCGACTGTGGAGACATCCGCAAAACCGGGCTTGCTCGACGAGCCGGAAATCGCCTTCCCGAAGGCCGCCGAATAGGTCGCTCGCTTCAGACCCATTTCAGCCCCAGGGTAGAAAAGGCCGCCGGGAACAACCCAGCGGCCTTTTGCATTGTCTTGTCATGCGACACCTCAAAGCGGGGAGTTTCTCATGACGCTCAGCACCATTCTCATCATCATTCTGATCCTCATTCTGATCGGCGCGGTGCCGACATGGCCTCATTCGCGTTCCTGGGGTTATGGTCCCTCCGGCATCGTTGGCGTCATCCTGATCGTGCTGCTGGTGTTGCTGCTGATGGGCAGGATTTGACCGTAGATTGGTGCAACAAAGTACAGCGCTGCGCGCCTGTTGCGGGCGCAGCGCTGTAGCATTTGATTTTTTCCTTCCTGGCCTTCGGTTCGGACCTTGTTGGGGAGTAGCCGGTTTCCGTTTCAGGCAGCTTTCGAAACGTCATCAATCGTGGTGACACCGATATCATCGAGAGCCTCTGCCACCGCCCTATCCAGCGGCGTTTGCGGGACCGTGCCGATGATGCCTGCCAGCCTTGCCGAGACCAGTTGGTGTGGCTCGAAGCGGAGATAGGACATCGAGACGAGCTCGCGCCACATTGCCACGAACGGACTGCCGGCGCGCAGCACCCACCACGGCATCGTCGTGAGTTTCAACGTCCGCCCGAGCGCCTGCTCCGCGGCGGCCCTGATCTCCAGATCGGTGACGGCGTGGCCGGGAAAGTTAAGCGCCTCGTAGGCGCCGAGCTTGTCGAGATTCTCGGTCAGTCCAACGAAGGCCTTGGCCATATCAGGCAGATAGGCCCATTCATGCACGAGATCGGCCGGCCCGGCGGCGGTATAGACGCCCTTCTCCATCTTGGCGGCGACGACCAGATCGAACCACGATCCGGTGCCGGTGCCGCCGAAAAAATCGCCGGCCCGCAGCAGAATGGTGCGCACTCGACCCGCTTCGGCCTCGCGGCGAAAGAGGTCTTCCATGGCGACGCGGATGCGGCCCTTTTCCGTCGTCGGGTGGAATGGCGTGTCTTCGGTGATGACCGCCGGCATCGGCGAGCCGTAATTGTAAACGCTGCCTGGAGCGAGGTGCAATGCGTGGTTCGCCCGGCACGCGGCCATGACGTTCTCGGCCATCGGCAGGCACTTGCCCCAGTCGGTGTAGATCGGGTTGAGACCGTTGAAGATAATGTCGGCGCCTTCGGTGACGCGGAGAAGCGCTTCGCGATCGAGCCCGTCGCCGGCGACGGCGGTGGCGCCGGTGAGTTCTGCCGGTATTTTGCCGCTGCGGGTGATGGCGCGGACATCATAGCCAGCGTCGATGAAGGCCTTGGCCACCACGCGGCCGAGCCGGCCATTGGCGCCCAGAATTGCGATCTTGGTCATTTTTCGTCTCCGTGTTTGCGTTGCGGTCACAACATGGTCCACCCGCAAACGAATGGAAATTGACTGAAGTTGGCGTTGTGATATTCATTTTTGAATGGAAATCGACTGGAACCTGATCAAGAGTTTCGTCACCGTGGCGGAAACCGGTAGCCTGTCCGCTGCCGCGCGCAAGCTGGCTGCAAGCCAGCCGACGCTCGGCCGCCATATCGCGGAGTTGGAGCAGGCGCTAGGTGTCACCCTGTTCCGGCGCGGGCGGCGCGGCTACGCCCTGACGGAAGCCGGCAGCACGCTCTATGAACGCGGCCGGGCGGTGAGCGAGCAGGCGAGCGCCTTTTCGCTGTTGGCGCTGGGATCGGTGGAGGCGATCGAGGGCACGGTGCGCATTGCCGCCAGCGAGGTGGTGGCGGCCTATGTCCTGCCAGAGATGACGGCTCGGCTGGGCGCCGAGGAGCCCGGCATCGAGGTCGAGATCGTCGCGTCGAACCAGGTTGAGAATCTTTTGCGCCGCGATGCCGACATCGCTATCCGCATGGTCAAGCCGGCACAGAACGAGCTGGTGGCGCGTAAAGTGGCAGACATTCCGCTCCGCGCCTGCGCGGCAAAATCCTATCTCGACCGCCGTGGCCGTCCGCGCGAACCCGGCGATCTTGCCGGCCACGATCTGATCGGCTTCGACCGCAGCGATGAGATCATTCGCGGCTTTGCCCAATTCGGTGTCCCGCTCACCCGCAATGCCTTCCGCTTCAGGACCGACAACCAAATCGTGCTGTGGGAGGCGGTGCGGGCGGGAAACGGGATCGGCTTTGGCCAGGAGCCGCTGGCCGATCGCGATCCGCTGGTGGCGACAGTGCTGCCAGGCCTGGCGCTGCCGACACTGCCGGTATGGCTGGTCATGCACCGCGACGTGCGCACCAGCGTGCGCATTCGCCGTGCCGCGGATTTCCTCTACGAGGAGTTGAAGCGCTATTCGGCCGGGGCCGCGTCAGGAGCGAATTCGGCGCGGTGAGCGAGCCCGGCCATCAAGAATACGACGACCAGCAGTCCCGACAAGGCGACGAAGATCGGACCGAAGCTCGAGTGCTCGGCGATGAATCCGATTGCCGACGGCGCCACCAGGATGCCGGAATAGCCCATTGTGGTGACGACACTCATGCCGGTGCCGGACGACATGCCTTCCTGGTTGCCGCCGGCCGAAAACAGGATCGGCACCATATTGGCGATGCCGAAGCCGCAAAGCGCAAAAGCTGAGATGGCGAGCCAGGGCGAGGGCGCCAGCCCCGCCACCAGCATGCCGGCGGCGGCGACAAGCGCCGAGACGCGCAGCGTCGTCACGGCGCCGAAACGGTTGCGGACGCCGTCGCCAAAGAAGCGCATGACGGCCATGACGGCGGAAAAGGCGGCATAGGCCAAACCAGCTACAGCGAGGTCGGTGCCGAGTTCCTGTTGCAGGTAAAGCGCGGCCCAGTCGAGCACCGCACCCTCGGAGATCATCGTCATCAGCGCCATTAGCCCGACCAGATACACGAGCGGCTTTCCATGCAGCGCGAATTTGCGATGCCCGATGACCCCCGAGGACGTTTGGGGCGGCTTGTCCTCGGCAATCAGGTAGCGCACTGCCACTGCAATCACGGCGAAAGCGAGCGCCGTCACCACCGTCGCATGGGCGAGATGACCGTAATTTTGTATGGCGAGGCCACCGAGAGCGCCGCCGGCGAAACCGCCAAGACTCCAGAAGCCGTGCGAGGACGACATGATGGCCCGGGACAAGCGCCGCTCCACCGTGACCGCATTGGCGTTCATGGCGACATCCATGCCGCCGATCGAACCGCCAAAGATGAACATGGCGATGGCCGCCAGCGGCACGTTTGGAGCCAGCGCCACAACCAGCAGGCCGAAGCTTCCGATGAGACCGAACCAGCGCAGCACGGTGCGCGACCCATGCCTGGAGATCAGGTGGCCGCACCAGGTCATCGCTGTGACCGCGCCGGCGCCGAACAGCAGGATCAGCAGGCCAAGCGTGAACTTGCTGATATCCAGCCGGGTCAGGACCACCGGGATCTGCGGCGCCCAGGCGCCGGTCAGAAAGCCATTGGCCAGGAAGATCGCCGCCACGGCCCATCGTCCACGAATGGCGGCCTGCATGCGGTTTAGCGTGTCCATCGTGTAGAATCCGATGCGAAAATAACTTCGCGCGGCAAATTAGATCGATTCAATCCTCAGTCAAGCGCTCGTTCTTGAAAGTGCTTGGGCCAAAAAGCGAAATAGGGCCGTCCGTTCGCGCCTCTCCTGGGGGGAGACTCAGTGATCCCTGGGGCGTCTTGCCTCGAACTCCGCCTTCTTGGCATCGGAGGCCTCGGTCTGGTTGAGCGCCTGCCATTCGGCATAGGGCATGCCGTAGATGATCTCGCGCGACTGGTCCTTGCTGAGATCGACACCCTCGGCCTCCGCGGCGTCGCGATACCAGTTGGAGAGGCAATTGCGGCAGAAGCCGGCTAGGTTCATCAGGTCAATGTTCTGCACGTCCGTGCGTTCGCGCAGATGCGCGACCAGCCGGCGGAAGGCGGCGGCTTCGAAATCGCGTTTTTGCTCGTCGCTGAGTTCGGTCATGTGATCTTGGCCTCCTTAGGCCTCCTTAGAGCGGCCCGGTGCGCGAGCCGAATCGTCTGACCTGATGTATATCGGGACGGCGGTTGATCGCGTCAACGATCGGGGCCAGCCGTTCGGCCCAGGCGACCGCATCCTGCCGAGCGGCGATCAGGTCCTGACGGATTTCGATCAGCGCATGGGCAAAGCCGTTGACGATGGCATGCCTGAACATGGTGTCGCCACGCAGCGCGCCGTCGTAGGGCTCGTTGTCGCCGACGATAAGGCTTTTGGCCTCGGCGAGCATGTCGATCAGCGGTCGCGCCACCCGGTCGTCGCGATCCCACAAGATACCAACATGCCAAGGGCGCACGAACCCCTGCATGAACGGGGTGAAGGAATGTACCGACAAGATAAAAGGGGCGCTTGCGCAGGCCTGCGCCACCGAGGCGATCATGGCGCCGACGGCATCGTGGTAGGGCCGATAGAAGCGGTCGAGCCGCCTTTCACGTTCTTTCAGAGCGAGTGGATAGTTTCCCGAAATGACGGTGCCGTCATAGAGTTGGCGGATCAGCGTCGGATCATCCTCACCGCGATTGGGATCGATCAGAAGCCGCGAAAAATTGGCGAGTACCGCCGGCACGCCGAGCAAAGCGGCCAGTTCGCGCGTCACCGTCTCGACACCGATGTCATAGGCGATATGGCGGTCGAATTCCGCCGCCGGCAGGCCGAGGCTGCCATACTCTTCCGGCAGGTCGCGACGGGCGTGATCGGCCAGGAGCACGATGCCTCGCTTGCGGTCGCCCTCGACGATGTCGAAAGGCGCGAAAACTGTGGATCGGGTCATCGGCGGGAAATGGTCTGTTCGCTGGCTTCCGGGGAGGATGGTATCGTCATTCCACGAAGGGGACGATTACGCAATGCCGTCGTTTGGCCACGGTTTCTGCGGAAATCTGGCGGAAGGCGACAGAGCGTGCGCTAGAGGCTTTTCTAAATCGATTGGAATTGAGCAAAAGGGCGCGTTGACATGCGCCCCGACTTTTCCGAAAAGGGGCGTTGAGAGATGCAAATGTGGTTCTTGAGAGGTTTCAGGATGGGTTCCGCCGGCAGGCCGCGCCTGCGCTATGGCTTCGCCATGCCGCTCCTGACCTTTGCTGTGGGCCTCGCCGCGATGGTTGCTGCCTCGCCGGCGCGCGCCGATTTCCGTGTCTGCAACGCCACGCAGAACCTGGTCGGCGTCGGCATCGGCTATCGCGCCAAGGCCGGCTGGATCACCGAAGGCTGGTGGCACATCGAGGGATCGAGCTGCAAGACGCTGATTGACGGCCCGCTGTCATCAAGATTTTACTATCTTTATGCAGAAGACGCCGAGCGCGGCGGGCGCTGGGATGGTCCGATCAACATGTGCGTGGCCGAAAAAGAGTTCAAGATCGCCGGCGTTAGCGATTGTGTCGCCCGGGGCTTCCAGCGCGCAGGATTCCAGGAATATGACACGGGCGAGCAGGCAAGCTGGATGGTCCAGCTGACCGATGACCCCGCAACGGGGGGCGTTCCAGCCGCCCCGGGAACGAACAGTCAATGAGACGCAGCCGCAAGGTCAAGATACTCGCCACTATCGGTCCGGCCTCCTCCTCCGAGGACATGCTGAAGAAGCTCTTCGAAGCCGGCGCCGATGTGTTTCGCATTAATATGAGCCACACCGATCATGAATTGATGCGCACACTTGTCGGTCGCATCCGCACCGTCGAGAAAGCGGTCGGCCGGCCGATCGGCATTCTCGCCGACCTGCAGGGACCCAAGCTTCGGGTCGGCAAGTTTGCCAACGGCAAGGCGACGCTGACACCCGGCCAGACCTTCACGCTCGACGACAGTCCCGAGCCGGGCAACTCGACCAGGGTCTATCTGCCCCATCCGGAAATCCTGAGATCGGTCGAGGCCGGTGACCGCCTTTTGATCGACGACGGCAAGCTCGAGCTGAAGGCGGTGAAGAGCGACGGCAAGGCGATCGTCTGCACCGTCGTCGCCGGCACCAGCATCTCCGACAAAAAGGGCGTCAGCCTGCCCGACACCGACCTGCCGGTCGGCGCGCTGACCGAAAAGGACCGCAGCGATCTCGATGCTGTGCTGGCCACCGGCGTCGACTGGGTGGCGCTGTCGTTCGTGCAGCGGCCCGAGGATCTGGCGGAAGCGCGCAAGATCGCGCGCGGCCGGGCGCTGATCATGGCCAAGATCGAAAAGCCCCAGGCAGTCGCCAGGCTGGCCGAGATCATCGAACTTTCGGACGCACTGATGGTTGCCCGCGGCGATCTTGGCGTCGAAATGCCGCTCGAAGCCGTGCCCGGCATCCAGAAGCAGATCACCCGCGCCGCGCGCCGCGCCGGCAAGCCGGTGGTGATCGCCACGCAGATGCTGGAATCGATGATCACCGCGCCCGTGCCGACCCGCGCCGAGGTGTCTGACGTCTCGATCGCCGTGTTCGAAGGCGCCGACGCCGTCATGCTCTCGGCCGAATCCGCGGCCGGCGCCTACCCGGTCGAGGCAGTGGCGATGATGAACCGCATCGCCAGCAAGGTCGAAACCGACCCGACCTATGCCGGCATCATCAACGCGCAGCGCTCGGAGCCGGAAGCGACCGGCGCCGACGCCATCTCGCTTGCCGCCCGCGAAATCGCCGAGACGCTGAAACTGTCGGCGATCATCAGCTATACGGCGTCGGGCACGACCGGCCTGCGCGCCGCGCGCGAGCGGCCCCAGGTGCCGATCGTCGCTCTGTCGCCGATCGTCAACACGGCGCGGCGGCTGTCGCTCTTATGGGGCACGCATTGCGTGGTTTCGCCCGATGCCATCGACCTCGACGACATGGTCGACCGCGCCTGCCGCATCGCTTTGGATGAAGGGTTCGGCAAGCCCGGCGACCGGGTCATCATCACGGCCGGCGTGCCGTTGAGGACGCCCGGCTCCACCAACATGCTGCGCATCGCCTATGTCGGATCGGACGTGCAGGCCCGAAGCTAGGCCGCTCGGCTTGGCCGTCGCTTGGAATGATTTCAGCGAGGTTGCTCTAAATTGGCGCGAGTTCGGCTTCCGGCGCTTTGATGTCGGCGCATTTGCCGGCGCCGTAGGTGTCGTTGGCGATCCTGACTTCCACGGCCTTCGCCATTGCCTGAAGGTCCACGTCCCTGCCGGCGACCTTTTCGATCGCGCCGACAACGAGATCGGGTGCTATCCAGTCCGGCTTGTGGCCGAGATTGCGGACCCAGACCAGTTCGGCCCCGGCGATATCGCGGACAAGGCCGACCGAATGGATCGCTGCATAGACCACCTTGTCGCGGTCGCCCGAGATGACCACAGTCGGAGCCTTGATATCGTGGTAGTGCGGTGCGGCATCTAGCGTGTAGCGATAAAGCCCGGCGACATCGGTGGCGTTGGCACGAAAGGCGTTCGGCCGAAGCACCAGCGGGATCGCGACCTCAGCGACATAGGAGTCCGGCACCTTGTTGGGGGCAAAGACGCAGGCGGTGGCGGTATTCATCTGCAGCGTTCCCGACGGGTAGGTCAGCGTTTCGGAAAAAAGCCGGCCGACGATCGGAATGGTCGTCAAATTGTAGTACCAGGCGGTCGCGCCGCCCGGCCAGGGATGGGTGGCAGGCGCCATGAACACCAGGCCGAGCGTCTTGTCGGGATGCTCGTTGCCGAAGGCGGTGGTCACCGAGCCGCCGAAGGAATGGCCGGCGATGATAGCTTTCCTGATGCCGAGATGGTCCATCAGCGCTGCGATGGTGCTGGCCTGTGCCGATGGGGTCTCGTTGTTGCCGGGGCCGCGCGCCGACCAGCCTGCACCCGGGCGGTCGAAAAACAACATCTCGGCACGGCCTTCCAGCAACGGCCTCAACGGCAGCATCTGATCCCTGAGATTGGCGCTGGCGCCGTGGATAAAGACGATCGGCGGCAGTTCGGCGTTTTCCCGCGCCGGAACGTGAACGTAGTGGATGCGGGCACCGTTTATATCCGCGAAGTCGCCGACCGGTGGATTGCGGCGCTCGATCAGCCATGACCCGGCGCGGGTGACACCTGCAAGGGTGAACACAAGCGCCATGAGGAGGGCGAGCGCGGCGTAGATCAGGTTCATGCGGAGATGTACGGACCGGAGCGAAATTAGTTCACAGTCTAACTAAAAAAACTTTCGCTCAAGTGGAATTGTCCGCCAACCGGCAATTCAGATCCCTTCGCCGGCAAGTTCTTCGGAAAGCGTGCCGACCTGATCCTGGGCGCTGCGCATCATCGGGTAGATGCTGAGCACGCGCTGCCAGGCTTCCAGCGCCGACTGCTTGTGGCCGGTTACCGCCATGATCTGCGCCAGGCCGGACAGTGCGCCAAAATGGCGCGGCTCGAGCTGCAGCGTGCGGTCGATGTCCGCCATCGATTTCCCAAAGTTATTCATCATGAAATGTACGGTGGCGCGCCGGTTCCAGCCTTCGGCATAGGCCGGTTGCAAGGTCACCACCTGGTCGAGGAAGTCGAGCGCCACGTCGAACTTCTTGTCTTCGGCCGCTTTTTGCGACCATTGCATCATCAGGTCGATCGAGGCGCTGCCGGATTGCGACCACTCGTGCGAGATGCGCGCTGCGATGCGCTCGGCGGCTTTTTCATTGCGCTCGCGCTTCAGGTCGACAAACAGCTGGTCGAGCCTTGCCTCCCTGGTCGTGGCAACCGGAGGGGCGACCGCATCGTCCGCTTGGGCCGGAAGCGAGGCGGAACCGAAAAGAAAAAGCGCCGCGAAGAATGCAAAAAGAATCCGCATGGCCGGGAATCTAACCCCGGACAGCGGATCGTCAAACTGAATTTAGCGTGAGAGGGCCGGCAGGCCGGTATTAGAGCGCCACGCGTCCTTCTGGACGCGTAAAGCACGCTCTAACATTTTTGGATTCCTCGCATCGTACTTTCCGAGAAACGATTCCGATTTTTGGGTCGATGCGGTACATCATGCAGGCGCGGAGGCAGGCGCCACGCAAAAAGACTCAGCCCTGGCGCGCCTTGTAGCGCGGAGCGGTCTTGTTGATGATGTACACGCGGCCCTTGCGGCGAACCAGCTGGTTGTCGCGGTGACGCGCCTTGAGCGCCTTGAGCGAATTCTTGATCTTCATGGTCTTGCCCGTCGGTCTGGGCCCGCTTGGGCCGAATTATTAAGGCGCGCTCGGAAAGCGCGCCTCTCAACTGTGCGTGGCTCATAAACGAGGAGCCTTGCCCGTGTCAACCGCAAGCGTGCTTCATAGATGAAGCTGGTGCGGCGGATTTTGAGTTCCTGCTCGCCCGACGCGCTTTAGAGCGGCGCCGTCCAATAGCCTCAACGGTGGCGGCTCATTCGCGTAAAATGGCCCATCTTGCGGCCGGCACGCGCCTCGGCCTTGCCATAGACATGCAGCATCAGATCAGGCTCGGCGAGCAGGGCCGGAACGCGCTGGACGTCGTCGCCGATCAGGTTTTCCATGACGCAGTCAAAATGGCGGCCGGGATTTCCCAGCGGCAGGCCGGCGACGGCGCGAATGTGCTGCTCGAACTGCGAGACGAGGCAGGCGGCTTCCGTCCAGTGGCCTGAATTGTGAACGCGCGGCGCGATCTCATTGGCCAGCAGCGCGCCGTCGGCAAGGACAAAGAACTCGATTCCGATGACGCCGACATAGTCGAGCGCGGCAAGTATCTTTGCCGCCGCCGCCTGCGCTGCAGCGGCGGTTTCGGACCCTATCCCGGCAGGCAGGGTCGAGCTGTGCAGGATGCCGTCGCGGTGGACGTTTTCTGCCGGATCGTAGGCAGCGAGCGAACCGTCCATGCCGCGCGCCGCGATCACCGAAATCTCGCGTTCGAAGGCGACGAAGGATTCGAGGATCAGCGGCACGTTGCCCATTGCCTCGCGGGTGCCGGCAAAGCCCCCGGTTTCCATGTTGCGGAACACGCGCTGGCCCTTGCCGTCATAGCCCATCCGCCGCGTCTTCAGTATGCCGCTGCCGTCGAACTTTTTCAGCGCCGCCGTCAATTCGTCGTCATTGTCGACGGGGCAGAAATCCGCGGTGGGAATGCCGATGCCGTTGAGGAATTTCTTCTCCGCCACCCGGTCCTGCGCCACTTCCAGCGCGCGCGCCGGCGGATAGACCGGGACCGAAACGGCAAGCGCGCTGGCGGCCATGACCGGAACGTTCTCGAACTCGTAGGTGACGACGGCGCTGACTGCAGCCAGTTCGGCGAGCGCGGCCGTGTCGTCATAAGCGGCAGTGATCTGCCGGTTGGCGACCTGTGCCGCCGGACAATCCGGCTGGGGCTCCAGCACGACCGTGCGGTAGCCGAGGCGCGCCGCGGCCATGGCCAGCATGCGGCCGAGCTGGCCGCCGCCGATGATGCCGATGGTCGATCCGGCAGGCAGGCTCATGGCGTGTCCGTAGGCTCGGCGGCGACCCTGGCGGTCTGGGCGGCGCGCCAGCCATCGAGCCGGGCGGCGAGCTTTTCGTCGGTCAGCGCCAGCACGGCCGCAGCCAGAAGGGCGGCATTGATGGCGCCCGCCTTGCCGATGGCCAGCGTGCCGACCGGAATGCCGGCCGGCATCTGCACGATGGAGAGCAGCGAGTCCTGTCCGGAAAGCGCCTTCGATTCCACCGGCACGCCAAAAACCGGGAGCGGCGTCATCGCCGCCGTCATGCCGGGCAGGTGCGCCGCACCGCCGGCGCCGGCGATGATCACCCGAAAACCGGCGGCTTTGGCGCCCTTGGCGAAGTCATAGAGCCGGTCGGGGGTGCGATGAGCCGAGACGATTAGCCGCTTGTGCGGGATGCCCAGCGCCTCCAGCGTTTCGGCGGCGTGGCGCATCGTCGCCCAGTCGGACTGGCTGCCCATGATGATGGCGACGTCGGCGCGGTGGTCGTCCAAGCTTCTGCTCCCGGCGGCAAAGGCGCGCATTAGCGGAATTCGGGATCGACGGCAAGGACGCGGTGCATTCGGGCGCGAGGCACCATTTCTACCTAATCCGGCCAGCGCAGGGTGCTCGCGCTATCCTTGCGGGCCGACTTCATCGCATCCGCTGGACGCCCGGCCGCGCTCAGCACGGCACGCAGGCGCTCGGCGACGATCTCCGCCTCGCCAGGATGAAGATTGCACGGGTCGAGGAAGAAGTGACCGCGCTCGACTTCGTGGTTGCGCACGATGATGGGAGGCGAACCAGCCGCCAGCGCCGACGCAAGGCCGGCGGCGGTGAACCTGCTTTCAGGCGTAACAAACACCTGCAGGCGGTCGAGCGGATTGCCGGTCGGATCGGGAATGAGATGCGCGGCGATGCCGGGCAGGCCCTGCAATGCGTCCTTCCACAGATCGAGCGCCGCTTTTTCCCCCTTGCGGATGCCGGCATGATCGCGCCGCTCCCAGGCCTCCAGTGCGGCCATGGTGCCGGCGATGCTTTCCTTGCCGACCTTCATCGCCCGTGCAACGCCACGGCCCTGCAGATAGGCGGCCCGCACCAGATCCTTGCGCCCGGTGACGATGCCGCTTGTCGGTCCTGAGAGAAATTTGTGTCCGCTGTAGACGACGATGTCGGCGCCGCGGGCGAGAAAGCCGCGCAAATCGTATTCGGAGGCGGCGTCGACGATCACCGGGACGCTCTTGGCGTGGCAGATCTCGCAGAATTCCTCGAGCGAGAGCATGCCGTATTGCACCGTGTGATGCGCAACGACATAGAGACCTACCGCAGTGCGGTCGCGGATCGCCTCGCGCACATGGTAGTCCTGCGTCACGCTGACCGTACCGGCCGGTACGGCCTTTGCCCCCGCCAGCCGGATCGACTGGTCGATCGGCGCGCCGTAATTGACGATGTGGCCGAGTTGGACGATGACCTCCGACTTGAGGCCCTCGGTGTCGTCCGGCAGCCGCTCGATCGCCAGAAGGTTGATGCCGGTCATTGTGCCGGCAATGGCCATGGTGATGCCGCTGGCGCAGCAAGCGGTGATGAAGCCGGCCTCGCCGCCGGTGAGGCGCGCGACGACCGTGCTTGCGGCGCGCTGCAGGTCGTCCATCTCCACCCACTGCGAGGCGATCTCGGACATAGCGGCGATCGCTTCCGGGACGATAATCGAGGCGCCAAGCGCCGTCATCGTGCCAGAGACATTGATGATCGGGCGAAGGCCGAGCCGTTCGCGGATTGTCGTGTTGGAGCCGTTTGCGGAATAGGTTTTCATCTCTAGAGGTCCCATTGGTCGACGTCAGGCGGCGATCTCGACGACCGCCTCGATTTCCACGGTGATGTTGCCCGGCAGGGAGCCGACACCGATCGCCGAACGGGCGTGCCCGCCGATACTATCAAAGACAGCGGCGAAAAGATCGGAACAGCCATTCACCACCTTCGGATGGTCGCTGAAGGTCGGGATCGCGTTGACGAAGCCAAGCAGCTTGACGACGCGCACGATGCGGCCGAGGTCGCCTGCCGCAGCGTGCATGACGGCGAGCAGGTTCAGGCCTGTGAGACGGGCATGCTTATAAGCCTCTTCAACCGTGACGTCCTCGCCCACCTTGCCGGTGCAAAGCGTGCCATCGGCGCGCAGCGGCCCTTGGCCGGAGAGGAAGATCAGCCGTCCGCTTTCGGCGTGGGTGACGAAGTTGGCGATCGGCGTCGGCGGCTCGGGCAGCGTCAGGCCCAATTCGGCGAGCCGGATGTAAGGCGTCATGAAAAGGGCTCCTTGCGGCAGCTTTGGACGTTCGATGTCAGAAATGCGAGGCGCGAAACCGCGCCAGGAAACTGCGGAGACGTTCGTTCTCTATCTCGGCGCCCAAAATCTCGGCGGGCGGGCCTGCGGCGCTGACGCCGCCATCTGCCATGAAGATGATGCGGCTCGAGGCGTCGCGGGCAAAGGCCATCTCGTGCGTGACCATCACCATCGTCATGCCGTCCTCGGCCAGGCTGCGCACGACCTCGAGCACCTCGCCGACGAGTTCCGGATCGAGCGCGGAGGTTATCTCGTCGAGAAGCAGGATTTTCGGCTCCATCGCCACCGCGCGGGCGATGCCGACGCGCTGCTGCTGGCCGCCGGAAAGCTCGGCCGGCAGGCTGTCGGCCTTGTGGGCAAGGCCGACCCGGCCGAGCCAGTGCTCGGCAATGGCGCGGGCCTCGGTACTGCTCTTGCCGCGCACCTTGCGCAGGCCAAGCATGATGTTGCCGGCCGCCGTCAGATGCGGAAACAGATTGAAACTCTGGAACACCATTCCGGTCTCGGCCCGCATCTTCGCCAGGTCGCGCTCGCTGCGGCGCTGGCGCGTTCCCGTCTCGCGGAAGCCGACCTCCCTGCCGTCGATTCGGATGGAGCCGCTGTCGTAGCTCTCCAGGAAGTTGACGCAGCGCAGCAGCGTGGTCTTGCCGCTGCCGGAGGGCCCGATGACAGTCACCACCTCGCCACGGGTCACCTGCAAGCTGACGGAGCGCAGGACCGCGACGGATCCGAAGGATTTGGAAACCTCGGAGACATCGAGAAGCGCCGGAGTGGCGGGCGGGGCGATGGGCATCTTGCTATTCCCGGATGAAGGAGAAACGCCGCTCCAACCGTCGGCTGGCCAGGGAGAGCGCGTAATTGACGGCGAAATAGATGACCGCGCCGAGGATGTAGAGTGGCATCGCTTCGTAGGTGCGGCCGATGACCTGGTTGATGGCGTGCATCAGGTCGGTGATGCCGAGCAGCGAGACTAGCGCGCTGCCCTTCACCGCATCGGTGACGCCATTGATCCATGGCGGCAGGAAACGCCTGAACGCTTGCGGGAAGATGACGTAGGCCAGTCGCTGGCGAAAGGTCAGCCCGATCGCCATCGCCGCTTCGGACTGCCCCTTCGGTATGGAACCGACCGCACCGCGCAAATACTCAATGACCTGCGCCGTCTTGAACAGGGTGAGCGCCAGCACGGCTGCCCAGAAGGATTCCAGATGGAGGCCGACGGCAGGCAGGCCGTAATAGACGAAGAAGATGAGCACCAGGATCGGAATGCCGCGTATGGTATCGCTGAAAATGCGCACCGCCCAGCGCAGTGGAGCCGGGCCATAGACAAGGCCGACGCCCATCATTACGCCGGCGACGAGCGACAACAGCACGACCAGCAGCGACACCCATAGCGTCACGGCAAAGCCCTGGGCCAGGAAGGGCAAGGCATAGGCGATCTGGCCAAGCATTCTAGTGAGCCGCCCTGAACCGGCGCTCGACAAGCCGAAGTGCAAAAAGAAGGGCGTAGCCCGTCAAGAGATACATCGCCGTCACCACAAGGTAGACCTCGACGATGCGGAAGGTGTTGAAGTTGATCCACTGGGCGCCGTAGGTGAGCTCGGGCACCGAAATGACCGAGGCGACGGACGTGTCCTTGAACAGCGACAGGAACGTGTTGGAAAGCGCGGGCAGCGTTATGCGCAGCATCGTCGGCAGGCGCACATGGACCAGCCTTTGCCATGGCGTCAGGCCGATCGCCTTGCCGGCGTCGAGCTGTCCGCGCGGAACCGCTTCGAGCCCCGAGCGGAACACCTCGACCAGATAGGCGCCGCTATAGAGCGACAGCGTGGCAATGAACGAGGTCTGCGCGCTGTAGGCGATGTCGACCACCGTCGGCAGGCCGTAGAAGACGAGATAGACGAGCAGGATCAGCGGTACGTTGCGGATGAACTCGACATAGGCGGCGATGACGGTCCGCACCGCACGCCCGGCCGACACGTACCAGACCGCCAGAAGCAACCCGATGAGGATGCCGATCGCGATGGAGATCACGGCCAGCTCGAGGCTGAGCAGCAGCCCGCCCCAGAGCTTGTCGAAATGCCGCCAGATCAGGTTGAAATTCAGGGTATAGCCCATGTGTCCCTGTCATATCGAGGGCTGTCGACGATAAGCAGGCGGAAGGGCGCGGGCCTTCCGCCGGCTTGCATCAGATGACCGGGAAGCCGGGATGGCGCGCCGGCGGCTCCTGTCCGAAATAGTCCTTGAATGCAGCGTCGTAGAGCGCCGTCTCATGGCCGAACATGGCGGTGGCGAAGGTCGTGTTGACGAAGGTCAGCCAGTCGGGGTCGCCTTGCCGAAGTGCGGCGCCGTAAAGCATCGAGAACCAGCTCTTGCCGGCATCGAAGTATTTGTCGGGATTGCGCGAGGCGAGCCAGCGAACCGTCGACAGATCGACGGCGGCGGCGTCGACGCGCTTCGATTCCAGTGCCTGCAGCACGTTGGCCTGCGTGTCTATCTGCATCACCTGCGCTTCCGGCAGGACGATGTGCACATTTGCCTCGGCATCGACATTCTGCAGGATGGAAATCCGCGTCGCCGAACCGCCGGCAAGCAGCTTGTCGAAGGTCTTGTTTTCGGCGTTCGGAAGGGTCAGCAAGGCGATGCCTTCGACGTAATAGGGCCGGGAGAAGTGGATCAGCTGCGAGCGCTGGGCCGTCATGGTCATGAACTGGATCGAAATGTCGACCTTGCTGGTGGTCACGTTCGGAATGCGCTGAGCCGGATCCTGCATGACGAACTCGACCTTGGTCGTATCGTCGAAAAGTCCCTTGGCAAGAATGCGCCCCATCGTGATGTCCATGCCGACCAGTTCGCCGGCATCGTTTTCGAAGTGCCAGGGCGCGTTGGTGCTGCCGGTGCCGACGATCACCTTGCCGCGATCGAGAACCGTGCGCAGCAGGCTGTCCGGTGCCGCTTGCGCCGCAGCCTTCCGGACATCGACTGTTGCTGCTGAGCCCACCACTCCGGCCGTCGCAAGCCCGGCCAGTTTCAGAAATTCACGTCTTTTGGATGTGTCGTTCACGGCGACCTCCTTTTCGTGTTGTGTTCCCCTTTGTCGACACATGCATCTGTAATCTGCTGGATTGTCTCTTACAAAAGACACATGTATCCTGTACAAGACAGATACTAACATCAGGAATCAGCAATGCAAGATGGTAACGCCTTGGCAGTTCGGCCGGACGCCGGTCCGGACGAAGACAGGATTGCGGGCTCCCGCGAGAAGGGTCTCAACCGGGTGCTCCATATCCTGGAGTTTCTTCACGCGACCCAGCGAGCGATCGGGATTGGCGATCTCGCCAAGGGAGTGAATGCGCCGCGCTCGACGATCTACACTCTTGTGCGCTCGCTCGTGGATGCGGGCCTGCTGGAAATGGCCGGCGATGGCAATCGCGTCTATTTCGGCAAGAAGCTTTATCTCTACGGAATGGACTATGTGCGCGGCAACGACCTGCTCAGGCGAGGGCGCCAGGAAGTCGACAATCTTTCGCGCGAGACAGGCGAGACCTCCGAATTGTGCATGCTGCAAAGCGGCCGCTACACGATTGTCCATTCCAGTCCGGGCACCAGGCCGTTCCGGATCAGTTCGGCCACCGGTCTGCAGATCCCGCTTCCCTGGACCGCTTCCGGGCGGTTGCTTCTCGCCGGTTTCGAAAGGGCTGTGATCGAAGACATGGTGTCCGAAGACGATCTCGTCGTGCCGGACGGCCGCAGATTGTTGCTGGACGACTTCATAGAAGATATCGCTACGGCCGGGGCCGCCGGCTACTGTGTGACCTCCGGTCTTGTCGACGCCTATACAAAATGCCTAGCCGCGCCGGTCTTTTCAGCTGCCGGCAAGGTCGAGGCGACGATATGCCTGGTGGTTCCCATCGACACTTCCGAGGAAAAGACCGGCAATCTCATTACCCTGCTGCGCGAACGCGCCGCGAGGCTTTCAATCACGGGATGAGCAGGATTTGCCGCAACGGCAAGTGGATGCGCTCACGCGATGATGTCGGGGATGATCCGGTCTTCCAGCGCCATCAGCCGGTCTTTCAGGAAAAGCTTTTTCTTCTTCATGCGCTGGATCTGCAGGGGGTCGCAGCCCATGGCGATCATCGCGTTGATCGCCGCGTCAAAATCGGCGTGCTCTTGCTTCAGCCGAGAATATTCGAGGCGGATGTCGGCCTGTTCCTGTTCGGACATTATCTACCGTCTGCACGTCTGCGGCGCCCAACAATGGGCCTGATTGGGCGGGGCCGGAGGTATCTTGCACCGGCGCGCAGCCAATACCACATTTCGCATTGTCGTGGAATGCTACCACGCAGCATTCGACATCGATGCCCGATAGTGGCACACTGTCATTATGCCGTCACAGAAGCGAACTTGCGGCGGGGCGCGCATTGACGGCTGCAATCGAGGAAACCATGAAAGGGAGAACCAATCATGTCTCTTGCATCCCATCTTGATGAGCTGCAGCGGAAACACGGCGACATCGAACGCGAAATCGATGATGCGATGAACCATCCATCGGTCGACGACCTCGAAATCGTGAATCTCAAGCGGCGCAAGCTGGCACTCAAGGACGAGATTGAAAAACTGAAGGCGAAGCCGAAACCCACCACGCACTGACGCTTTCCACAGCGCCGCGCGTCCTTAGGACGCTGTAGTCCTTCTGCTTTGGCGCATGATCCCCAGCGAAAATCGATTGGATTTTCGGGGTCATGCGCGGGGGTAGGCGCGCGCTTTCACGCAACCATCTTCTCCGGTGGCACCCAATGCCGCCGGAGCATTTGCATATTTGTCCGGCGGTCGATTTGACAGATCTGCCTGCCAGTCGCCATTGACAAGCCATCTTTGCTCCTCCACCTCATGCCGGGACCTTCTATAGCCGCGCGTCCTTTCGGACACGCAAAGGACGCTGTATTTTGATTTTTGCGCAGCCGGAAACCGATTCCGGAATTCGGCGCTAACAAAGGGCAGCCGGCCATGACCGGATATTTTTCTTCACCCTTCCCGCGCCGCACGTCAGTCGGTGTCGATGTCGGCGGCGTGATGGTCGGCGGGGGCGCCCCTGTCGTCGTTCAGTCGATGACCAACACCGACACCGCCGATGTCGACCAGACAGTCGCTCAAGTTGCGGCGCTGCATCGCGCCGGCTCCGAGATCGTGCGCATCACCGTCGACCGCGACGAGAGTGCCGCCGCCGTGCCCGCCATCCGCGAGCGGCTCGAACGGCTCGGCATCAAGGTGCCGCTGGTCGGCGATTTCCACTATATCGGCCATAAGCTGCTCGCCGACCACCCGGCCTGCGCCGAGGCGCTGGCCAAATACCGCATCAATCCCGGCAATGTCGGCTTCAAGGACAAGAAGGACCGGCAGTTCGCGGCGATCGTCGAGATGGCGATCCGTTACGACAAGCCGGTGCGCATCGGCGTCAACTGGGGGTCGCTAGACCAGGAGCTTTTGACCAGGCTGATGGACGACAACCAGCACCAGGGCTTTCCGCTGACCGCGCAGGAGGTGACGCGCGAGGCGATCGTGCAGTCGGCGATCCTTTCGGCCGAAATGGCCGAGGAGATCGGCCTTGGCCGCGAGAAGATCATCCTGTCGGCCAAGGTCAGCGGCGTGCAGGATCTGATCGCGGTCTACACCGAGCTTGCTACCCGCTCCAACCACGCGCTGCATCTCGGCCTCACCGAGGCCGGCATGGGTTCGAAAGGCATCGTCGCCTCGTCCGCGGCGATGGGCATTCTTCTCCAGCAAGGCATCGGCGACACGATCCGCATCTCGCTGACGCCGGAGCCGAACGGCGACCGCACCCGCGAGGTGCAGGTGTCGCAGGAACTGCTGCAGACCATGGGGTTCCGGCAGTTCGTGCCGATCGTCGCCGCCTGCCCCGGCTGCGGCCGCACCACCTCTACGGTGTTCCAGGAACTCGCCCAGAACATCCAGGCGGATCTGCGCAAGAACATGCCGCTGTGGCGTGAAAAATACCCCGGCGTCGAAAACCTCAAGGTCGCGGTGATGGGCTGCATCGTCAACGGTCCGGGTGAATCCAAGCATGCCGATATCGGCATTTCGCTACCCGGCACCGGCGAGACGCCGACGGCGCCGGTATTCGTCGACGGCAGCAAGGCGGCGACGCTGCGCGGCCCTTCGATCGCCGCCGACTTCGAGAAAATGGTCGCCGACTATGTCGAGCAGCGGTTTGGGCAATCCGGCAAGGCTGCGGCGGAGTAGGTCGATGCGGCGCTGGGCGACGCCAGTCTTGCTTCGTGGGGTAGTCTTGCTTGGTGGATTGGTCTTGCTTGGCGGGCTGGGCTGGGCGACGGCCGTCCACGCCGATCCGCCGCACCCCGCCAAGCAGCGGCTGCTCGACCGGGTTTGCAATCTGATCGAGGCGCATGCCGATCAAAACGGCTTGCCCAAGGACTTTTTTGCCCGGCTGATCTGGAAGGAAAGCCGCTTCGATCCCAACGCGGTCAGTCCGGTCGGCGCCGAAGGCATTGCCCAGTTCATGCCGGGCACCGCCAAGATACGCGGCCTCGCCAATTCCTTCGATATCGAGCAGGCCATCCCGGCCTCGGCAAAATATCTCGCCGAGATGAAAACCGGTTTTGGTAATCTAGGCCTCGCCGCCGCTGCCTACAATGCCGGTGAAAGCCGGGTATCGCGCTGGCTGAGTTCCGGTGGCTTCCTGCCGATGGAGACCGAAAACTACGTTCTGGACATCATGGGCGAGCCGGCCGACAGGTTCACCGACACCGCCTATGCCGGCAGCATCCAGCCGCTCGACAAGAAGGCGAGCTTTGCGGTCGCCTGCCGCAGGCTGCCGGTCATCAAGTCCCAAACCGTGGCGATGGCGTCGATCAACATCAAGCCGTGGGGCGTGCAGGTGGCCGGCAATTTCCGCCGCGCCGCGGCGCTCAATCAATGGAACGGTGTAAAGCGCCGGTTTCCAGCCTTGCTTGGCGGGCATAATCCGGTCGTGAGCCGGGTGCGCTCGCCGATCGGCAGGCGCGGCATCTATGCGGTACGGATCGGCGCCGACTCCAAAGCCAAGGCCGACAACATCTGCCGGAAACTGCAAAGCGTCGGCGGTGCATGCATTGTGGTGCGGAATCGGTAAAGGCGATATGTCGGCGCCTCGCAGTCGCTGAAAGTGCTGGAAACATGACCGCCAAGATCATCCTTCTCAACGGCGTCGGCAGCGCCGGCAAGAGTTCGATCGCCAAGGCGTTGCAGACGATGACCACCGAGCCCTTCCTGCATGTTCAGATGGATGCGTTTATCGACATGCTGCCCGAAGCCCTTCAGGACGATGCCGCCGGTTTCGCCTATGAAGTGATCGAGGAAAGCGGCAAGTTCAAAGTCGTCATCAGGATTGGGCCGGTCGGTGAGCGAACCCTGCGAGGCATGCGGCACGCCATCGCCGCGATGGCGGGACAAGGCAACAACCTCATTGTCGATGACGTGCTGTGCGGCGGCGAAATATCCGAATATCTGAGATTGCTGTCGGGCTTTGATCTACGCCTGGTAGGCGTCTTCGCTCCGCTGGACGTTCTCGAGGCCCGCGAAATCCAGCGGGCCGACCGCTTGCCAGGGCTGGCGCGCTGGCAATATTACCGCGTGCACAAGGATGTCGGCTACGATCTCGAAATTGACACCAGCACGCTGACGCCGCTGGAGTGCGCCAGGCGTATAAAAGCAGAGTTCCAGCTATAGGCCCCACGATGACCGACCGTCTCTATAGCGATCCCGAACTTGTCCAGTTCTACGATGTCGAGAACGAAGGCGGCGTGGACTTCGACTATTGCGTCGGCTTCGCCAGGGAAGCCGGCTCGGTTCTCGATCTCGGCTGCGGCACTGGGCAATTGGCCGCCGCGCTCGCCGATCGGCGCAGCGTGACCGGCGTCGATCCGGCGCCGGCGATGCTCGATATTGCGCGCCGCAGAGCCGGCGGGCAGAGGGTCGCCTGGGTCGAGGCCGATGCGCGCAACGTCCGGCTCGGACGACGCTTCGATCTGGTGCTTTTGACCGGGCACGCCTTCCAGGTGTTCCTCACGCCAGAAGATCGAGAGGCGGTGCTTGCCACGATCGCCGCTCATCTGGCTGCCGATGGGCGCTTCATCTTCGACACGCGAAATCCAGTCGCGCAGGAATGGCTCGAGTGGACGCCGGAACGGTCGCAACGGGAACTCAGTCATCCCGGATTGGGCACGCTAAGAGCTTGGAACGATTTTCGGCGCGACTCCGCTAGCGTCGTCGTCACTTACTCGACCCATTATGAAATCCCGGATAGCGGGCGCGTTCTCAGCGCCGAATCGAAAATAGCCTTTGTGGCAAAGGAAAGCCTTGAGCAGATGCTGGACCAGACCGGGCTGGTCGTCGAAGAATGGCTCGGCAACTGGCGTGGCGAGCCATTCTGTCCGACATCGCCGGAAATCATTCCGATCGGCCGGCTGCGCTAGCTCTAAAGTGGCCGCGTCAGCTCCTGTCGCGATCGCCTTCGGCGCATGCATGGTGACGCCGTGACTAAAACCCGTCCCGGCCGTCCGTCAGCTGTTGCGGGCCGCCACGAATTCCGCTGCCTGCTTCAGAAGCACGGCGTCTTCGCCATAGGGACAAAGCAAGGCGTGGGCCTGGTCGACGAGGCCTTGAAGCTGGTCCCGGGCCCAGTTGGCGCCGTGCAGCGCCACCAGCGTCGCCTTGCCGGCGGCTGCGTCCTTGCCGGTCGCCTTGCCCATCTGGCGCGCGTCCGCCGTCAGATCGAGCAAGTCGTCGGCAAGTTGAAAGGCAAGCCCGATCGCCGAGCCAAATTCCGCCAGTCTTTCACGATCGGCCGCTGGCGCGCCGGCAAGGATTGCGCCCGCCTCGCAGGCGAAGCGGATCAGCGCGCCGGTCTTCATCGCCTGAAGCCGGATGATGCCGGCTTCCTCCGGCCGGATACGCTCGGCTTCGAGATCGAGCATCTGGCCGCCGACCATGCCGCCGGCTCCGGCGGCGCGGGCCAGCGCCAGCACCAGCGCCGCCCGTCGCTCAGCCGGCAGCATTGTCGCTTCGTCGGCAATGATGTCGAAGGCGAGCGCCAGCAAGGCGTCGCCGGCGAGGATGGCGGTCGCCTCGTCGAAGGCCTTGTGCACGGTGGGCTGGCCACGGCGCAGATCGTCGTTGTCCATGGCCGGCAGATCGTCATGGATCAGCGAATAGCAATGCACGCATTCGAGCGCCGCCGCGACGCGAAGCGCCGCTTCGCCGTCGGCGGAAAACAGGGCGGCGCTTTCCATGACCAGGAAGGGGCGCAGGCGCTTGCCGCCGTTCAGCACGCCGTGGCGCATCGCCTCCATCAGACGCTGCGGCCGCGCGATCTCGCCCGAAAGCGGGCGGTCGTCGAGCAGCCGTCTGAGCAGCGCCTCGATCGGCCCTGTGCGTGCGACAAGCGCTGCCTCGAACGATATTTGATCGTCTTTCACCATGCCGGGGACGGGTAGCCGACACTCAGACGTTGCGCAAGAAGCCAAGCGCCATTATGCCGGGGCAGGGAGCAGCATGGATTGAGCGGCTTGGCGGAACCGATCGTCGATCACGAAACCGAAGGGCTGGACATGGTGAGGCCGAAACGCGGCAGCCGCATCGGTCTCAAACGTTGGCCCCGGCACTGGGTCCGGCGCGGCGTCACCGTCGCCGTGGTGCTGGCGCTGATGCCGGTGGTGCTGACCTTTCTCTATCTGCCGCCGTTCGTGCATCCGGTATCGACACTGATGCTGAAGGATCTGGCGACGTTTTCCGGCTATGACCGGCGCTGGGTCTCGATCGACGATGTGGCGCCGACGCTGGCGCATTCGGTCATCATGTCGGAGGACGGGCAGTTCTGCTTCCATCGCGGCATCGACCTTGGCGAGTTGAGGGGCGTCGTGGACGACGCGCTGGCCGGCGAGATGACGCGCGGCGCCTCGACCATCACCATGCAGACCGTGAAGAACCTCTATCTGTGGTCGCGGCCGCTAGGCTCGGTCCGGAAAGTCGTCGAGCTGCCGCTGGCCGTCTATGTCGACATGGTGATGTCGAAACGGCGCATCATGGAAATCTACCTCAACATCGCCGAATGGGGGCCGGGCATCTATGGCATCGAAGCCGCCGCCCAGCACCATTTCGGGGTTTCGGCAAAACGATTGTCGCGGCGCCAGGCGGCGCTGCTTGCCGTTACCCTGCCGAACCCGATCGCCCGCAACCCGGCCAAGCCCGGGCCAGGACTGAGGCGGCTGGCCTCGCTGATCGAGCGGCGCGCCGGCCGGTCCGGCGCCTATGTCGGCTGCCTGCGATAGCTTAAAAAAATTCGCGGCGGCGCTGGCCAAAACGGCGCAGGGCGTGTATAGGCACCCGACTTTCTCAGATTCCGGCCCTGACGCGGCCCTTTCACCAGGGCAGCCGGGGCATTTTGACCATGTAGTGGAGCATATCCATGGCCGTACCGAAACGAAAAACCTCTCCGTCGAAGCGCGGCATGCGCCGTTCGGCCGATGCGCTGAAGGCCCCGACCTATGTCGAGGACAAGAATTCCGGCGAGATGCGCCGCCCGCACCATATCGACCTGAAGACCGGCATGTATCGCGGGCGCCAGGTTCTCGAGCCGAAGGAAAGCTGAGAACGCTTTCGACGGTTTGTGACTATCGAAGAACCGGCCATCGCGCCGGTCTTTCCGCGTTTTGCGCAGATGATCGCCCACCGGTCATTTCAGACATGCCAGCAGCCATGCCGGATGGCAGCCGGGCCGGCTGGCACTGTTATTTCGCACCGTCTTAGTCCGTGTTTGCAGTTGCGTGCGAAAATTCTTGACGGCGAACGCCGAGCGCATACTAGAGAAGGCTGTCCAACCGGAGCCTTCTGATGTTCGGTGCCATCCCGCTGCTGATCGTGCCCTTCGTCCTCTACAATCTTGGGCTTCTGGGAATATTCGGCGGCGGCGACGATCCTTGGGCAAGCCAAATGTTCTCGATCCGCATGATGTCGGGCGGGGTGTTCTCGATGACGCTCGGCGATCTGATCGTGCTGATCGGGTTGCTTCTCTTCTTCGTCGAAATCGTGAAATCGACGCGCACGACGAACGCCTCGATCATGGACCACCTGTTGTCGACCTTCGTCTTCGTGGCGTTCCTGGTCGAGTTCCTGCTGGTGAAGGGCGCGGCGCACTCGGTTTTCTTCATTTTGATGGTCATCGCACTGGTCGACGTCCTCGCCGGCTTCTCAGTATCGATGCGAGCAGCAAGCCGCGACATAAACATGGGCTAATGCATGTCGCCCTCGGGCCTGACCCAGGGCTTGAACCGAGGGTGCGCAGCGGTTTTGCGATAACGACATGCGGTGAAGCAGCCGCCTCAATGTCAGCACCTACCGACAACGGGCAGGACAGGCCCGCCCGACACGTCGGGCCGCTATTTTTTCCTGGCGCGCGCCGGCTTCTTCACCGGAGCAGCCGGCGCATTGGCGAGGTCTTCCGCTTCCTTGGCAAGGCGGAGCGCCCTCAGCTTGTTGGTCTTTATCTGGCGGGCATCGCTCTCGGCGACATATTCCGCCATCGCCTTCTGTCGAACCGTGGCGGCCTCTTCCTGCTTCTTGAAACGCAAATCGGCCCGCGCGCGGGCAGTATCCTTAGAGTTCTCAACCAAGGGCTTTTCCAATCCCGTAAATTATAGTTTTCAATAGCTTCAATAGCAGAGCCGACCTGCGATGGGGGAAATAAGTTGGTCAGGCGCCGACATCGCACCCGGCGCCCGGCGCCTTTCGGGCGACAACCGCCTCGTATCCGGCCTGCAACGTCGCACGCACCGTGGCATCCGGCGGCGTGTCGGAAGGTGTGCCCAGATGTTCGTGGCGCAGTTCGTCCATGAACTTTTCCCACATCGGCGGGCCGCCCTTTTCCAGAAGCTCGGCGCGGATCGAGAGCTCCTCGCTGACCGGCAGCCAGACGCGACCCCAGGCGCCGAGATGCGCCAGGATCGGCACCAGCGTGATCGCCATTTCGGTCAGGCTGTAGATCGCCTTCTGCTTGTGGGTCGGGTCGTCAGCCCTGGTCAGCATGCCGAGCTCCATCAGCCGTTTCAGCCGATCGGCGAGAATGTTGGAAGCGATGCGTTCCAATGATCGGTTGAGCAGGTCGCGAAAGTGGCGTTTGCCGCCGAAAATCATGTCGCGAAGGATGATCAGGCTCCACCGGTCGCCAAACACTTCAAGCGACAGGTTGATCGGGCACCCAGACCGGCGATCGATGCTCATGCGATTCTCCAATAGAAACCGGTTGCATTATTATATCAGTTTTATTATCGTACAACCGATTGCAAAATGCAATTGGTTTGCGGAGAGGAGACGGCGACCATGACCAAGGCAGCGGAACCCGAAATCGCGTCGCAGACGTTTGGCGATCCCGCGCATCCGCCGATGCTGCTGATTATGGGCGCCATGGCCTCGATGCTCTGGTGGCCTGAGGCGTTCTGCCGGAAACTGGCCGGCAACGGCCGGTTCGTGATCCGCTATGACAATCGCGATACCGGCCGTTCGACCAAATATGCGCCGGGCGAACCGCCTTACACTTTCGACGACATGGTGGACGACGCCACCCGCGTCCTCGACAATTATGGCATCGCCAAAGCGCATGTCGTCGGCATGTCGATGGGCGGCATGATCGCACAGCTTGTGGCGTTGAAATATCCGTCGCGGATCCTCTCGCTAACGGCGATCAGCACTTCGCCAATCGGGATCGACACGTCGCATCTGCCAGGGACGACCGAAGCCTATATGAAGCATTCGGCCGAAGGCGCAAAGGTTGACTGGTCTAACCGTGCCCAGGTGGTCGACTTCATCGTCAAGGACGCGCACGCAATCGCCGGCACCGCGCATCCATTCGACCAGAAGCGGACGAGGGCGTTCGTCGAACAGGACTACGACCGGTCCGGCGGTTTTCTAAGCGCGACCAATCACTTCATGCTCAAGTCCGGTGAAGATCGGGGCGGCGAGGATCGGGGCAGCGAGGACTGGAAGGGTCGCCTGCACGACTTGAAGGTTCCGCTCCTCGTCATCCACGGCACCGCGGATCCGATCTTTCCGGTCGAGCATGGCACCGCTCTTGCCGAAGCAGTTGCCGGCGCCAGGCTTGTCCGCATTGAAGGCGGCGGCCACGAACTCCATCCCGACGATTGGGCCACGATCGTTGATGCCATCGTCGCCCATAGCCAAACCCAGATAAGCGCGGAGCCGGACCTTGACACACGGTCTCGGCGGCAATAGTTAAGTAAATGCTTTAGTGTTTGGCTCTCTGTAATCATGCAGCGGCGAACCATCAAGGGAACGAGCAAAACGATGTCGTTGGCGATGCATCGCCATCCGCTGGCCTCCTTCTGCTGGAAGCCACTGATCGCGGTCTATGAGAACGGAACGCCGTTCACATTTGTCGGCAATGAACAGTCGCGCGCTACCACGACCGGCTGCTGCTGCGGCCGTCTGTCGCCCGCGTGATCGAGGAAGCGCAGCCCTATTTCAAGCTCTTCCCCTAAAACAACGGTTAAGCCCGATGCTGCACGATACCGCCCAGCTCGACCTGATGTTCCAGTCGCTCGCCGACCCGGCGCGGCGGCACATGGTGGAGCGGCTGTCGCGCGGCCCCGCCTCGGTCAGCCAGTTGGCCGAGCCGCTGGCGATGTCGCTGTCGGCGGTCGTCCAGCACCTGAATGTGCTCGAGGCGAGCGGCCTCGTCCGCACCGAAAAGCTCGGCCGGGTGCGCACCTGCCAGCTCGAGCCGAAGGCGCTGAGGACCGCCGAACACTGGATCAACGAACGGCGCCTGGCTTGGGAACAGCGGCTCGACCGGCTCGGCGCCTTTCTCGCGGAAACCAAAACCGAAGGAAACTGAGGAGGCCAACATGAGCGAACGCTCCGTCGTCCATTCGACCATAGTGCTTGAACGCAGCTACGACGCTTCGCCGGCGCGGGTGTTCGCCGCCTGGTCCGATCCCACCGCATTGCAGCGCTGGGGCTCGCCCGGCGAGGGGTGGGAAAGCAGCATTGACCGCTTCGAGTTCCAGGTGGGCGGCATTGCGCTCAGCCGTTTCGGACCCAAAGGTGGCGAGAGTTATGTGAACGAGACGCGCTACCTCGACATCGTGCGCGACCAGCGCATCGTCTCGGCTGGCGGCATGACAAGCAGCGGCCAGCGATTGTTTGTCGGCCTGCTGACGGTTGAATTCAGTCCAGAAGGCACAGGCTGCCGGCTGGTGATGACCGAGCAAGGCGCCTTTCTTGACGGCCATGATCAGCCCGAAAACCATCGGGCTGGCTGGAGTCAGATGCTCGACAACCTGCGGGTGGAATGCGCGTGAGCGCCACAGCCTGAGCCAAAGATCAGCAGAATCGGGAGGATATGATGAAACTCTACTGCGGCATTGGTCCGAATTCCTACCGTGTCCGCATCTTCATGGCTGAGAAAGGCATCGACGTTCCGCGGGTTGATGTCGATCTGACAAAAGGCGAGCACAAAACCCCGCAATTCCTTGAGCTCAACTCACTCGGCCAGATTCCGGTGCTCGTGCTCGACGACGGCACGGTGATCACCGAAAGCATCGCCATCTGCCGCTATCTGGAGGCGATTCATCCGACGCCGGCACTGTTCGGCTCGGACGCGGTCAGCCAAGGCAAGGTCGAGATGTGGAACCGCCGCGCCGAGATCGAGATCTTCGGAACGATCGGCAGCATTGCCCTGCATTCCGATCCCATGTTTGCGGAGCGGCTTGTGCAGTTCCCGGCTTTCGCCGAAACCCAGCGCGAAGCCGTTCCGGCAAAGTGGGCGTGGCTTGACCGCGAGATTGCCGATGGCCGCCCGTTCATCGCCGGCGACCAGTTCTCCGTCGCCGACATCACCGCTGCCGTCGCAGCCTGGCTTGGCGCCTTCTTCGGAGCCGACATCCCGGACTCGCTCGTCAATGTCCATCATTGGCTCGACCGTGTTCAGGAACGTCCAAGCTGGACCGCTTAGTCCGATGCCCGACACTGTTTCAATGGGACGATATGCGGCTCAACGCCAAGCACCTGAATCCTAAGGAGCTTTCGCCATGCGAGCTGCTCGACGCGCCTGGTGCGCTACTGGCAAGAATGCGACGGCGCACCTCAGCTTCCGGGCGAGCCAAGCTGCTCGACCTCCCAGAACTGGTCGAGCCAGATGTTGAGCTTCAGGAAGCCGGCACTGCTGACCGTATAGACGCGCCTTGTCCCTTCCGGCTTGGCGTTGACCAGACCGGCGTCGAGCAGCACTTTCAGATGCTGCGAAACAGCCGGGCGCGAGACCGGCAACCCGGCGGCCAGTTCGTTGACGGTCTTCGGGCCGCGCCGAAGCTCTTCCAAGAGATAGCGCCGGTTGGGATCGGCAATCGCCATGAAGGCGTCGGAAAACATCATGCCTTATTTGTGAGGCAAAGTTTTCCAAATCTCAACCGTTGGTTTCAGGCTTTCTGCGCGGATCGAGCCGCAAAGCTTCCGGCGTGATCGAGCGCTCGGCCGGTTGCGTCTTGAAGGCGTCGCGATCTTCGATCGGCACCGGTGCGCGCCGGCTGATGCGCAGCAGCGTATAGCCTGCCAGGCAAAGATGCGCGAGGGCCGTTGCAAGGAACAGGCTTTCCGGCCGCATCCAGCCCATCAGGCCGGCGGCCAGCAGCGGCCCGATCATCGTGCCGAAACCATAGAGCAGCAGCAGGCCGCCGGACACTTTGACGAAATCTTCCGCCCGGGCGTGGTCGTTGGCATGGGCTACGGCGATCGAATAGAGCGTGTAGGCAAAGGCCCCGTAGGCGGCGGTGCAGACGATGACGAAGATGCCGGAGCGCGGCTCGAACAGGAACAGCGCGACGGCGAATAGCGCCGCGCCGAAGGCCAGGCCTGCCAGCACAAAGCGGCGGTCGGTCTTGTCGGAGAGACGCCCGGCCGGAAGTTGCATGGCGGCGCCTGCGACGACCACCAGGCTCATCATCAGCGCGATCTCGGCCGTGGAAATGCCGATGCGGGCGCCATAGACGGCGCCAAGCGTGCCCCAGGCGCCGTTGGCGACACCGATCAAAACGCAGGCGATCGCCGACACCGGCGAATTGACATAGAGCCCCTTGACGTCGAGCGAGACGTCCTGCAGCGGCTTGGGATGCGAAGCCGTCGACACTGCGGTTGGAATGAGCGACAGGCAGAACAGGATACCGGTGATCATGAACAGCGAGGCCGACTTCACGTCACCGCCGGCAACGATCATCTGGCCGCCCATGATCGAGGCATAGGTGACCATCATGTAAAGCCCGAAGACGGCGCCGCGGTTCTCGTTGGTGGACTTCTCGTTCAGCCAGCTTTCGATGATCATGAAGGCGCCGGCCATGGTGAAGCCGGTGAAGGCGCGCAGCAGGATCCAGATATATTCGTCGATGATCAGGCCGGTGAGTAGTGCGACGATGGCTCCCGATGCCGCAAAGGCGCCAAAAGCGCGTACGTGACCGGCGCGGCGCACGAGGCGCGGCGCAAAGAAGCAGCCGGTGACGAAGCCGCCGGCCCAGGCCGTGCCCATCAGGCCGAGCGATGCGGTCGAGAAACCCTCCAGCTGGCCGCGCAGCGGCAACAGCAGCCCGTGCAGTCCGGTTGCAGCCAGCAGGAAAGCGGTGCCGCGAAGCAGCGAAAGGATCGGTCGGTAGCTTGCAAACATTTAGCTGATCCGGCTGGAATTTGGGGAGGGTCTGAAGACAGTCGCATTCGAGCTTTTCGGCGGCGGGCGCTTCGGCTCTGGAAACTATCCGCGGCGAAACAGCGCCTCGGCCGCTGATTTGGTGGTGCTCTTGGTCTTGAGCTCGGCTTCCAACCGGGCGATCTCGTCGCGCAAAATGGCGATCCGCTCTGACAGTTCATCGACGGAAAGCAGCGACAGATCCTGCCCGATCTCATGCGGGCGCGCCTTCTTTTTGGGTTCGTCGTCGAAGATCGCCATCGTCGCTCCTCGCTCATGCGCAAAAATTGAACTGCTACAGCGTCCTTTGCGCGTCCAATCGCACGCGGAGCGCTGCAGTGGCCATTTGCCTGATTTGCCAATCAGCATACATAGGGCAGGGGCATGGATGCAAACAGTCGGCAAGAAAACTGGCAGTCGGCAAGAAAACCGGCAGTCGACAAGAAAACCGGCAACTGGCAAGAAACTGGCGAAGCGAGACGGGAAAAGTCATGGCGAGCGAACAGAACAATATTCCGGCGAAGATGACGGCCATCGCGATCTCGGAACCCGGCGGACCACGGGTGCTGAAACCGGAAACGCGCGACGTGCCCGTGCCCGGTCCCGGCGAAATCCTGATCCGGGTGCGCGCCGCCGGTATCAACCGGCCGGATGTGCAGCAACGCAAGGGCGCCTATCCACCGCCGCCTGGTGCGTCTGACCTGCCGGGTCTCGAAGTGTCCGGCGAAGTCGCCGCTCTTGGCGACGAGATATCGCGCTGGCGCGTCGGCGACCGGATCTGCGCGCTGACGCCCGGCGGCGGCTATGCCGAATACGTCAAGGTCCATGCCGGCAGCGTGCTGCCGCTGCCCGCCGGCTTCACCCACACCGAGGCGGCGGCGGTACCGGAAAACTACTTCACCGTCTGGCACAATGTCTTCGAGCGCGGGGCCTTAAAGCGCGGCGAGACGCTGCTCGTGCATGGCGGCTCGTCCGGGATAGGCACCACGGCAATCCAGCTCGCCTCGGCCTTCGGCGCCTATGTCATCACCACCGCCGGCAGCCAGGAGAAGTGCGACGCCTGTCTGAAGCTCGGCGCCGACCGGGCGATCAACTACCGCGAGGAGGATTTTGTCGCGGCGGTCAAGGACGCGACCGGCGGCAAGGGCGCCAACGTCATCCTCGACATGGTCGGGGGCGACTATGTGGCGCGAAACTACCAGGCCGCGGCGGTGGAAGGCCGCATCGTCCAGATCGCGACGCAGAGCGGGGCGGTGGCAAGCGCCGATTTCTCGAAGATCATGGTCAAGCGGCTCACCCACACCGGCTCGACGCTGCGGCCGCGCACCGTTGAATTCAAGGCGGCAATCGCCGCAGCGCTGGAGGCGCAGGTGTGGCCGCTGCTCGCCACCCGCAAGGTAGCACCCGTAATGGACATGATCTTCCCGCTCAAGGAGGCGTGGCGGGCGCATGAGCGGATGGAGGACGGCGACCACATCGGCAAGATCGTGCTCGACGTCGGCTGACGGTCGGTAAACAAGCTGAACAAAATCTCAATTGCGCAATGCAACAAACGCATTGCCGCCATGCAAAAGCGTCTGTTCAACTTTTCATCAACGGTGCCTATTTCAGCGGCATAGAAACGATGGAGGACTACCATGAACCCGATCCGTGCTTTCCGCAACTGGCGCATGTACAATGAAACCGTGCGCGAACTGAACCGCCTGAACGCCCGTGAGCTCAACGACCTCGGCATCAACCGTGGTGACATCGAGAGGATCGCCCGCAAGGCGCGTTGATCCGCTAAGCAAGAGCCGAGGCAGGCGGGTTTCCCGCCGCCGGTTCCGAGCCCGCTGGACCCAGTCCGGCGGGTTTGTCGTTTTGAGGTCCATGCAGCAGCGGCTACGATAATCGCCACAATCCAGAACCGAATACAACTCGATCGCAACCTGTGGTTGACCCCGGTTTCAGCGTGGGCATTTTGATCGCGCGGGACTAGGTCGGCGGCTGGCGCCGATCCGGGCCAGTAGCGTGCTGACTCTGAAACAGGCTTGCGCCCATGTTCGACGATCTGACGGACAAGATCTACGAGGCGGCTCGGCGCGATTGGGGTTGGAACAGGCCAGGGCGACCGTCTCGGCACTCGAGGCCCTCGGGCTGCCGGCCGCGGTCATGACTGCATCGGGACGCGTGCTGACGGTCAACGGCTGCTGGAAGAAATGACCGAGATGTTTCTGCCAACTGCCTATGGCGGCATGGCGATCGCCAATGCCTCCGCCAACGCGCTTTTCCAGCGGGCCATTCTCGAGAACCGCAACGATTTCGCGGTCCGATCGATTCCTGTTGCCGCCAACGAAAGCCGGCCGGCTGTGGTCATCCACCTTTTGCCACTGCGCCGCGCCGCACATGACATTTTCACCGGCGCGGACATCCTGGTTGCGGCAACGGAGGTAAGGGCCAGTGCCGTTCGTGCCTTCACCAACCCTCCTCGCGGGCCTGTTCGACCTGACGCCCTCCGAGACACGTTTGGCGGCCGCGCTTTCTCAAGGACGACCCTTGAAAGATGCGGCATCCGACTTGAAGATCACGGTAAAAACCGGCCGGACCTATCTCGAACGGATTTTCGTCAAGACCGGACCCGGCAGCAAAGCCAGCTCGTCGCTTTGCTCAAGAGCACGCAACCGCTCAATCGCAGATGACGAATCGGTGGAATGCCGTCTATTTGTCGCTCAATGGCTAAGGGCGGCAAAACCAATCGCTATCAAGGCTCCTCCCAGAACGATGTCCAGGTGCTTGCGGAAACGGTTGTAAAATTCGCGCATGGCTGGCCGGGAAATAGCCAGGCCGACAAGGCCAAACCAGGCGATTGCAATCGCAAAAACCAGCGCTGCCACGGATATGTGAATTGCCCCACGCGCATTTAAGCTCAGCGTAGAGGATGCGAAAAACAACGCGGTGGCCGGATTTGCCGCCGCCGTGATAAATCCCAGCCGGAAGTACCGAACGATGGGAAGCGGCTTCGGCTCGTTGGCGCCGATCGTGATCGAAAGCGCCCGCCGCATCGAATTCCAGCCGATGAAGACCAGCATTGCGCCATAAAGGCTGGCGGCCATCTGGTGCGCGATGCTTCCGGGCGGCAGCGCGGCGGCGCCCGTCACGACGACCACCGCCAGCGAGCTCGCGCCCAAGGCAATACCGGCGGCAGCCG
Source organism: Mesorhizobium escarrei (assembly GCF_935825525.1). Taxonomy (GTDB): domain Bacteria; phylum Pseudomonadota; class Alphaproteobacteria; order Rhizobiales; family Rhizobiaceae; genus Mesorhizobium; species Mesorhizobium escarrei. The sequence goes on along the minus strand of NZ_CAKXZT010000132.1, from coordinate 30,465 downwards.
AAAGTGCTGTGGCACGCGAAGCGGTCAGCGCAGCCTGCGCGACGACAGCAAAATTGGCGCCCGGCAGCATTGCCAGAAGCGCATAGGAAATGGCGAACGGAAACAACCCCGCCGCGACAGCGTGCCCGGTTTCCAACATCGATCAGCCCACATCGGCGGCAGCTTGCACTCCCAAAGCAGCTCGCCGCCACCCAAGGCGAAATGTGGACGAAACGGGTCTTCTCCAACAGTCGGCAAATGCCGACATCAGGGCGTTTTGTTGCCGGGCTAGCGGCCGCGGCCGCTGAGCGGTTCCGTGCTCTTGAGCAGCGCGACCAATTCGCTCTGCTGACGGGTGCGGGTCTTGGAAAAAATCCGTTCCAGATAAGTGCGGCAGGTCTTCACGGTTATGTTCGAACGCGCCGCGGCTTCTTTCAGAGTGCTCCCGGATGCCAAACCGGCTGCCAGCCGGGCTTCGGCCGATGTCAAATCGAACAGGCCGCGCACATGCTGTTCGAAGCCATCGGCAATGCGGCGGGCGACCTCGGTGACCATGATCACCGCGCAACGTTCCGAGGCCAGTCCATAGGCGCGGGCATCGACGAATGGCGCGACCGACAGCACCAGTCGGGTCAGGTCAGAGCGCTTGTGATCCGACGGCACCAGCAGCGTTCCTCCGGTACCGGGCATCGCGCCGTCGCGCAAACAACAGGCGTCCTCGACCAGTTGCTGAAGCGCCTGTGTGTCCTTGGGATTGGAGGCGACGATTGCGCCGCCATTCAGCTTCATCGGGCTGTCGGGTCGCGCCAGCATTGCCTCGGCGGCTTCATTCATCTGCGCGATGTGCTGATGTCCATTTACCAGAAACACGCCGAAGGGCAGGTGCGAGAAGGCCGATGCCAGCGCCGAGGTGTTCTCCAGCTGTCGACCGATCTGCCCGGCGCGCAGCATATGCGGCACGATCTTCTGCAAAAGGTCGATATCGGCGTTATCGAATGCCCCCTGCCTTGAACCGCGATCTATATTAAGCAGCCAGTTTGCGCTGTTGGAGGAGAGCAGGTTGCAGGCCAGTCCGTGATACATGTCGCGCGGTCTTAGCCAGTCCTGCCAGAGCTCGCGGCGGCGGAACGCCGCCGCGTCGAGGCCCATTGGCCAGTGAGTGACCGCGCCGACAGGTATGGCGGCTGCCGCCGCAGCCAGGGGATCGCGCAGAACAGCCTCGATACCCTTTTGCGAAATGAATTCCGGGTCCTGGTCGGATGCAACCGCATCGAGCGTTTCCGGACCGAGGCGCACAATACAGGAGCGCGAGCCGCCGAACAGGTCGCGCAGACCGGTTACCGCATCGGGCCATCGTTCCTGATCATAGGCAGCTTCGTAAATCTGGCCGACAACGGCGGATACTGCTTCGATGGTGACGTCAGCCATGGGCCGCCCTTGATCCTGCTGATGTCACGAGGCTAAACGCACCAAAGCTCTCGCGCAAGTTGCAACACTGACGAGCTAGGCGACGGTACCTTCCAAAAACGTTGCGGAACGGCAACGGAGCGGTTATATAAACCGCGATTTTCCCATTTTGGTGGCTCTAAAACCACCGCCCGCGCGGGAACGCGGGCGAGCGAGAAGGATATTTTGCAATGGCCAATACGCTGCTGATGCCCAAGGCGACCGCCGTCTGGCTGGTCGACAACACCGCGCTCTCCTTCGAGCAGATCGCGCAGTTCTGCGGGTTGCATCCGCTCGAGGTCAAGGCGATCGCCGACGGCGAATCGGCGCAAGGCATCAAAGGTATGGACCCGATCATGACCGGCCAGCTGACCCGCGACGAGATCGCACGCGCCGAGAAGGATCCGAACCATCGGCTGAAGCTGTCCGACCCCAAGGTGCGGGTGCCGGAATCCAAGCGCAAAGGGCCGCGCTACACGCCGCTGTCGAAGCGCCAGGACCGGCCCAACGCCATCCTGTGGCTTGTTCGCAACCATCCCGAGTTGAAGGACGCGCAGATCGCGCGCCTCGTCGGCACCACCAAGTCGACGATCGACCAGATCCGTGACAGGAAGCACTGGAACTCCGCAAATCTGCAGCCGATGGATCCGGTGACGCTGGGCCTCACATCGCAGATCGACCTCGACATGGAAGTCAACCGCGCCTCGCGCGGCCGCGAGCAGGCACAGCCGACCGGCGACACGCTGCTGCCGGCGGCATTGACCGAGCGCCTCGTGCCGGCGGCCGAGAAGCCAAAGGATGAGGATGCGGAACTCGACGCCAACGCCGTCTTCGCCAAGCTCTCGGCGCTGAAGTCGAAGAACGAGGATAAGGACGACGAGGAGTAAGAGACGGCGCTGTTCCTTCTCCCCTTGTTGGAGAAGGTGGCCGCGAAGCGGCCGGATGAGGGGTGCTCCAGCTTGGCACCGACGCACTCCGTCCAACACCCCTCTTCCGTCTTGGCGCTGCGCGCCAATCCACCTTCTCCCACAAGGGGAGAAGGTAAGAGCGCCTATGTCCGCGCGGCGCGGTCCGGCGCCATGCCGTAGTCCTCGCTGCGCTCCACCGCACGGTAAAAATCGGCGAGCTGCTTGCCGCGCTCCGGCTTGAAGATGCGGCCGGCTATGACCACCGATGCGATGCGGTCGATGCGGAAAGCGCGAAAATCGTCGCGCATCTCGCACCAGGCGACCAGCGTCCACACCTTGCCCCAGAACCACAGACCCAATGGCCTGATGTCGCGCGCGGTGCTGCGGCCTGCTTCGTCGGAGTAGCCGATGGTCAGCACCTGGCGTTTTTCCACCGCGCGCTCGATCAGGTCGATTGCTTCGCGGGCGGCGTCGCTTACCACCCACATCGGCGTGTGGATCTCGGTGCGGGCGATGCGGTCCTTTTCGGCATCGGGCAGCACGGCGCCGATCTTGACCAGCGCCTCGTCGGCGGCCCGCGCCATGGCAGCGCCGCCAAACGCTCGCACCATGCGAGCGCCGGCGACCAGCGCGACGATCTCGTCACGCGTGAACATCAGCGGCGGAAGGTCGAAACCCTCCCTCATCATGTAGCCGACGCCGGCCTCGCCGTCGATCGGCACACCCGTCGACTGCAGGTCGGCGATGTCGCGGTAGATGGTTCGCTCGGAAACCTCGAGCCAATTGCCCAGCTTCTGGGCCGTGACCAGGCGGCCACCGCGCAGATGCTGCACGATCTGGAAGAGCCTGTCGGCGCGGCGCATCGTATGGTCCCTCGATGTTGTTTTTAGCATGTCGTTGGCCCAAAACCGGTTCCCACTTTTGGGCGACATGCATTATGGCTCAAGCCCTTCGCGCTTGCGCTGCGCGGCGACGAATGCCGCGCCGAAGGACAATTTCCCTGTTGTCGGCGTCTTTGCATCCAGCACCCGCCAGAACGGCGCGATGTCGCTCAGCGTCATGCCGCGCTCCAGATCCTCGTTGGCGGCCTCGGCGACAGTGCGCAGATGATAGCCGATGGTGACCGGACATGTCACTTCGGCGCCGTGCTCGATGGCGAGCGCGGTGCGCAAAGCGCGGACATCCATGGCCATGCCCTTTGGAATGGAGCGGATGAAATCATCAACCTGCCGTGCCGTCGGCACCAGCATCGGCTGGCCCTCGACGACGTCGCCAACAGTGCGCGGCGTCGGCTTGATGCCGTTGCTGCTTGGCGTGTTCAGCCTGTCGTTCCAGCTTTTCACCATTTCGGGTTGCTTCCACCTCTAAACGAAAAGCCCAAAGCTGTTGCCGTCGGGGTCCAGGCAATAGGCGAATGTGCCGGCCGGGATGGAGATTGCCGGCGAGACGACCTGACCGCCGTTCTGCCTCACCCGTTCCATCGCATCCTCGATCGGTGCGGCAACCGACAGATGGATGGTCGGTCCGGTTCCCGGTGCAGCGGACTTCCCGGGATAGATGTGCCCGGAGGCCGTTCGGTCCTGCGCGGCGAACATCGCTATCGGGTTCGGGCCGCTCTCCTCCAGAATGAGATCGTTCTGGAGCACCGACCCATAAAAGGCGCGCGCCCGATCCATGTCGGTGACGGGAATCTCGAACCATGCCGAAGCTTTTGCAGGGATGAACGCCATGTCTGTCTCCTGATACCGCCGCACTATTGCACGCCGCTCCTGACACCATACTGTCAGGAGGCTTCAGCATATTCCCCTTCAGCATACTCCTTGGCGAACAGCGTGCGCATCTGTGCAAGGTCGCTGCTTCTCTGGGGATAGAGCGTCTTCAAAAAGGCAAGAGCGAACGTGCCGGGAGCCGAACCCGGCGCGGACACGATGCGACCGTCGGCGACGGCATGCGGCACGTCCTGATAGTTCTGAGCGCCCGGGTAATCCGGTTCCTTTTCGTTGATCCAGTCACGACCATTGCTGGTGTGTTTGGCCTTGTCGAACAGGCCGGCACGCGCCAGTGCCAAGGTGCCGGCGCAAATGCCGCCGACCACGCCGCCGCCCGCCGCGACCGCTGTCAGCAGTGCGGAGACGTCAGGCGGTGCATCGACCCACTGGTCGGAGCCGATGACCGCGACGGCGTCGAGATCGGTGTTTTCATCAACCGCGGTGGAGCGGTCGGGCGTCAGCATAAATCCGCTGGCCGAAGTCACCGGCTTGCCGTTCGGCGTCAGAGACACCGCGCGTGCGCCGAACCATTCGACCGCCGAAGCCGCCAGCAGCCCGTATTCCCAGTCGGCGAAGCGATCGATGAAAAGAACGCCGATAGTTTTCTGTTCGGACATTTCCTGCTCCGTCTTTCGATCCGCCGGACCTATTTATCTGGGCGCCGTGGCGTCCGCATCCAACTGCTGCTGCGAAAAAAATCGCCTCAATGGCCGCGGCCGTGGCGGCCTTCATAATTATCCGGCCAACCGATGTCCTTGCGGATGCTCTGCGGCAACTCGTTCATGAAACGCCGGGTGCGGATCTCGTTGCGCATCGTCCGGATCTTGCCGACATAGTGCTGCACGCTACGCAGAATGGTAAAACCGTTCATAGCTGGTCTCCTTTCTTTCGATGGAGACACTATCGCACACCCCTCCTGACAGCAGTCTGTCAGGAGGCTGAGCGGTCTTTGGCGAGCGTGCCAGGTTTTGCCGGTTCCGATCCGTCTGCCCGAGAGAAGCAGGCTTTCTCGTCGCCGGGATTAAGTCTTTCATTTGCCAACGACGGACCGTCGGAATCCGCAGCAGCGATAGGGCCGGGGTTCTGATATTGAAGGAGAAAGAGATTTTCCAGAGATCAGGGAGATGACAATGAGCCTGCAACTGACAGGAATTCACCATCTGACCGCAATCACGGCCAATGCACCCGGAAACCTTCGCTTCTACACCAGGACCTTGGGCCTGCGACTGGTCAAGAAGACGGTCAATCAGGACGACACGTCAGCCTATCACCTTTTCTATGCCGACGCCGAGGCGACGCCTGGCACCGATCTTACCTTCTTCGATTGGCCGGTCGGACGCGAACGGCGCGGCACCAACAGCATCGTGCGGACCAGCCTGAGGGTCGCCAGCCCTGAAAGCCTTGCCTGGTGGAAGCAGAACTTGTCCGGCGAGAATGTCGCGACGGAAGAGATCGGCGATATCGGCGGCTATCCGTCGCTGGACTTCGAAGACGCGGAAGGCCAGCGCCTGCGTCTCGTCAGCGATGGCGGCAAGGGCGACAGTCACCCCTGGGCTCAAAGCCCGGTCCCGATCGAGCACCAGATACGCGGGCTAGGGCCGATCGTCATCAGCGTTCCCGATATCACCAACACTGAAACCGTGCTGACCAGGGTGATGAACATGCGCAAGGCGCGGGACTATGCCTCGCCGGATGGTCAGGGCCAGGTTCATGTCTTCGAGATGGGTGAAGGCGGCCCGGCGGCGGAGCTTCATGTCGCGGTGCAGCCGGGCCTTCCGCCGGCACGGCAAGGCGCCGGTGCGGTCCACCACGTGGCATTCAGGGCGCCGAACCAGGAGATTTTGCACCAATGGACGGCGCGGCTGGCCGAATTCCGCCTGCCGTCAAGCGGTGAGGTCGAACGATACTACTTCCGTTCGCTCTATTTTCGGGAGCCAAACGGCATATTGTTCGAGATTGCCACCGACGGCCCCGGGTTCACGGCCGACGAGCCGCTGGAGACGCTGGGCGAAAGGCTGGCCCTGCCGCCGTTCCTCGAACCGAAACGGGCTGCGATCGAGGCCGGCCTCAAGCCGTTATAGCAACTCTATCGGGAGCGAGCGAAAGGAGCGCTTTGACAGCCGACCGTGATGCTAAGCGCCGCTGAAATCGATTTCGATTTGCCGGCCAATGCGCTAGTCACAAGCGGCATGTCGAAACTCCTCGCGCTCGTTATCATTGCCATGATGGTCATCCAGCTGATCAAGCCCCTCGGCTGGCCGGGGCTGAAGCGGCGCAGCGATTTTTGGAAGCTGGCGGTGCTGGCGATGGCGGCGATTTCGATAACAGCGGCGCTGGGGCATTGGACGTAAGGCTGGGGACATAGGACTGGCGGCCGCTAGGCGAGGCGTGGTTCGTTGGTCAGCACCAAATCGACCAGATGTTCCGCCCAGGCCCGGTAGCCGGCTTCCGAGGCATGAAATCCGTCGGAGGCAAAACCGGCTTCGGCATCGGTGATCGGCAGGCGCGGCGCCGGCACAGCGCCGCGTTCGAGGCAAAGGCGCTCGCCCATCCGGTTCATCTCGGCGGCGCGGATTTCCAGGATCTTTCCGAGCAGCGGCGGCATTGCCGGTGCGCGGGTGAATTCCAGCACCGGCGACCACACCACGCGCGCCTCCGGCCATTTGGCGCGCAGCGCGTAGAGCAGGCCGCCAAAATCGCTTTTGAAGCGTGGCACCGAGTGAAAGTTCTTGGTGTCGTTGGTGCCGATGGCGAGCACGATATGCGTCCAGGGATCGGCCGACAGGTTGGGCAGCACATGATCGCGGATCTGGCCTGAGGTCGCCGAGTTGAAGCCGGCTGCCCGCCAGCGCACCGCACGGCCAGTGCGTTTCGAGATCAGCTCGGCCAGTTGCGCGGCCAGCCCGTACTCGGAATTGCCGATGCCGACCGAGGCCGCGGAAGAATCGCCAAGCATCAGAAGCGAGACCGCCGGAGCCTGGCCTGATATCTCGTGCATGACCGGACCTTGCGCCGGCAGCATGCGGGTGGTGCGGCGGCGCACGCCGAGCCCCTGCCAGACATAGACCGGAAAGGCGAGCCAGGTGAGGAGGGCAAGAAAGCGCTGCATCGCAAACCGTTAATGGGGCAAACGACGTTCGGGCTCAACGCAAGCCGACACGGCGCCGCATTGTTTTGGAGCATTTTGGAGCAGATGAAACCCGGGCACATGGCCCGGGTTCGAATCGGTGGAAAATCCGGTCAGGCGGCCTGTTCCAGTTCCGGCTGCCATTTGCCAAGCGCTGCCAGATGGTTCATGTGGGCGCGGTGGGCGAAGGCGGCCTGGGCAGCGGCGACGTTGGCTGCCTTGCCGCTCCACGCCTTCTGTGGCGCCGCCTGCAAGGCGCGGCCATAGGAGAAAGTCAATTTCCATGGATGCGGGCCGATGGCGTTGATGGCGTTGAGGTTGGCGGTCGCCTCCTCATCCGATTGCCCACCCGAGAGAAAGGCGATGCCGCCAATAGCTGCCGGGACCGTTTCGCGGAACAGTTTTATGGTCTTTTCGGCGACTTCCTCGGGGCTGCTGGTGTTGCCAGACGTCTTGCCGGCGAGAACCATGTTCGGCTTCAGGATGGTGCCTTCAAGGACGACGCGGGCGGCGTAGAGCTCGGTGTAGAGTTTCGTCAGCGTCGCCTTGCTGATCTCGTAGCAGGTGCCGATGTCGTGGGCGCCGTCCATCAGCACCTCCGGCTCGACGATCGGCACGATGCCGGCCTCCTGGCAGAGCGCCGCATAGCGGGCGAGCGCATGGGCGTTCGAGCCGATCGACGTGGCGGAGGGCACGCCTTTGGCGACGTCGATGTCGATCACTGCACGCCATTTGGCGAAACGGGCGCCTAGCTTGTAATAGTCGGCGAGCCGCTCGCGCAGGCCGTCGAGGCCTTCGGTGATGGTGTCGCCGGGGTACCCGGCCAGCGGCTTGGCGCCGGCATCGACCTTGATGCCTGGAATGGCGCCGGTCGCCTTGATGATGTCGACCAGTGGCGTGCCGTCGGCGGCCTTCTGGCGAATGGTCTCGTCATAGAGGATGACGCCGGAGATGTATCTGGTCATCGCTTCCTTGGCGCGGAACATCATCTCGCGATAGTCGCGGCGGCTGTCGGCGGTCGATTCGACGCCGATGACGTCGAAACGCTTCTTGATGGTGCCGGAACTCTCGTCGGCGGCCAAAAGACCCTTGCCGTCGGCCACCATCGCAGCGGCAATGTCCTCGAGACGTTCGCTCATTGTGCATCCTCCTGAACCGGTTGTTCCAACAGTGTAAAACATCCGGGCTAGCAGACCACTAGAGCAAGGCAGGTTCAAGTCGAACCATTCCGAGTGGAAAGCTCGAATCGATTGAAACGCGCAAACGCCCTCGTTCGCCTGTCGCCCAGGGCCTCAGCGCTTCAGCACATCGACACCGGGCAGCGGCTTGCCTTCCATCCATTCCAGGAAGGCGCCGCCGGCGGTCGAGACATAGGTGAAGTCGTCGGCGACGCCGGCATGGTTGAGGGCGGCCACCGTGTCGCCGCCACCTGCCACCGAGATCAATTTGCCGGCCTTGGTGCGGGCCGCGGCGTGCCTGGCCGCCGCCACCGTCGCCCGGTCGAATGGCTCGATCTCGAAGGCGCCGAGCGGGCCGTTCCAGACCAGCGTCGCGGCGCGGTCGATCCAGTCTGCAACGGTCTTCACGGTCTTTTCGCCGACATCGAGGATCATGGCATCGGCCGGCACCTCCGATATGGCGACGGTTTCGCTGGCGGCGCCCGCCTTGAATTCCTTGGCGACGACACCGTCGACCGGCAGGATGACGGCGCAGCCGGCTTCGGCCGCCTCGATCATGATCTGCTTGGCGGTGTTGGCGAGATCATGCTCGCACAGCGATTTTCCGACGGCGGTGCCGCGCGCGGCGAGGAAGGTGTTGGCCATGCCGCCGCCGATGACCAGCGCGTCGACCTTTTTCACCAGATTCATCAGGAGGTCGATTTTGCTCGACACCTTGGCGCCGCCGACGATGGCGACGACGGGGCGGACGGGATTACCGAGGCCCTTTTCCAGCGCGTCGAGTTCGGCTTGCATGGTACGGCCGGCGAAAGCCGGCAACAGCTGCGCAAGCCCTTCCGTCGACGAATGGGCGCGGTGGGCGGCGGAAAAGGCGTCGTTGACGAAGATGTCGCCATTGGCGGCCAGCTTTTCGGTGAAGGCCGGGTCGTTCTTCTCCTCGGCCTTGTAGAAGCGGGTGTTTTCGAGCAGCAGCACGTCGCCGTTGTTCATGGCGGCGACGGCGCTTGCGGCCTTGTCGCCGATGCAATCCGCCGCGAAGCCGACCGGGCGGCCAAGCACTTCCGCGGCCGCCTTGGCGATCGGCTCAAGCGAGAATTCGGGCGAAGGTCCATCCTTGGGCCGGCCGAAATGGGCAAGCAGGATGACCTTGGCGCCCTTGCCGGAAAGCTCGGCGATGGTCGGCGCAATGCGCTCAATGCGGGTGGCATCGGTGACCTTGCCGTCGGCGACGGGAACGTTGAGGTCGACGCGCACCAGCACGCGCTTGCCGTCGATATTGCCAATGTCATCCAGTGTCTTGAAGCCGGCCATGCTGTTCCCTTTCGCAAAAAAGCGCCGGGACCTTAACCCGCGCCAACGACGATGCAAGACCTGCAATGGTGCTACGCAACAGATTTGACCAGCGCCCGTGTCGGTAGCCGTCAGCCCTCGCCTGTTGCCTTTTCCACCACCGGCCGCGCATCGGCGTCCACGTCCACCGGGGCCTCGGGATCCAGCTTTTTGTTCCGCTTGCGCCAATTGCGCGCAAAGGCAGCGATGCGGTCGGCGATTTCGCCGGCACTCAGGAACACCGGCACCCGCGCCACCGGCGCGGTCGGCTCGAGGGAAAGACCGAGACCGGTGATCCTGCCCTTGTCGTCGACGTCGCGGACGATCAGCTCGATCGGACCAATCAGCACGCGGTCGGCATATTCGGCATGGCCGCCGAGCCGCGCCGTCACCAGGTCGCCGACGGTCAGCTTGCGTTCCTCTTCGGTCAGGCCCGGCGCGTAAGCGGCTTCCAGTTCCGCGGCGGAGCGCGCCGGATCGACGGCGAAGGCGCCGAAGAAGTCCGCATCCTCGGGATCGACCACGGCGCGGCTGGCGAACAGCTTGTCAAGCAGGGCCGGATAGCGATCCGGCACGAAGATGTAGACATGGTCGCCGGCGGCGAGCCTGCCCATGTCCTGGAAGCGCATCGAGCGGCCGTCGCGCAGCACCAGCGAAGGCCGCGCCCAGCGCGGAATGCGCTCGCCGCGCGCCACCGGGCTGCCTGGTGCTACGCGGTAGGCGAGAAGCTCGTGATGGGCGGAGCCCGGCAATTCGAGTTCGACCTTGTCCAACGGACCCAGGCGGGCGGGCACGATCAGGCCGAGGCGGCGCGCCAGCGGTCCGACGGTCCATCCCTGGATGACCAGCGATACCAGCACGACGATGAAGGCGGTGTTGAAGATGAGGCGGCCATTCTCAAGACCGCCAAGCAGCGGCGTGATGGCGAGCAGGATCGACACGGCGCCACGCAGGCCCACCCATGAGACGAAGGCGACTTCCGGGCGCGGCAGACGAAACGGCATCAGGCAAAGCCAGACGGCGATCGGCCGCGCCACGAATATCAGGAACAGGCCCAGCAGCACCGCCGGCAGCAGGATCGCCGGAAATTGCGAGGGCGTCGCGAACAGGCCGAGGATCAGGAACATGATGATCTGCGCCAGCCACGACATGCCGTCCTGGAAGCGCTTGAGGATGGTGACGGCGCGGATGTCGGAATTGCCGGCAACGAGGCCGGCGAGATAGACCGCCAGAAAGCCGGAGCCGCCAATGGCGCCGGCGGCGGCGAACACCATCAGCGACAGCGTCAGCACGAAGATCGGCAGCAGCCCGTGGTCGAGATTGAGCCGGTCGACGAGCCGCACGATGGCGAGGCCGCCGAAAATGCCGACGATGGCGCCAAGCCCCATGTTGAGAAGGAAGCCGAGGACCAGGTCGGTAACCAGCACCCTGGCCTCGGGGCTGGCGTTGGCGGCGATGATCTCGACCAGGCTTATGGTGAGGAAGATGGCGATCGGGTCATTGGTGCCGGATTCCACCTCGAGCGTGGAACGCACGCGTTCGCGCAAATTGATCTCGCCTGCGCGCAACAGGAAGAACACCGCTGCGGCGTCGGTCGAGGCGACAGCGGCCCCGAGCAGGAAGGATTCCAGCCAGCTGAGATCGAGCAGATAATGGGCGACGCCGCCGAACAGTCCAGTGGTCAAAAGGACGCCGATGGTCGCCAGCGACAGCGCCGGTCCGGCCGCCTGGCGCAACGCGTTGAGCGGCGTACCGAAACCGGAATCGAACAAGATGACCGCCAGCGCCAGTGAGCCGGCAAAATAAGCCAGCCGCGCATTGTCGAACTGGATGCCGAGGCCGTCGGTTCCAGTGGCCAGGCCAATGCAGAGAAACAGCAGCAAGAGGGGCGCGCCGAAGCGGAAGGCTATCAGGCTCGAAAACGCGGCGGCGACGACGAGTGCGGCGCCGACCAGCGTCACGAGATAGATCGCATGCTCCATCCGCCAATTGCCCCTCGAATTCGTGTTCCTCTCGCTTTACGGGAGAGTGAGGCGAAGACATGACCGGTGCAAGGCGTGAGGGTGGTTTTTTGCGCTATGCCGCTGGTTTTTGAGGGTTCTGGCGCTCAAGGCGCGAGTCTTGCCAAACAAACCCTTAGAGCGTCGTTTGCGCATCCAAAAGGGCGCTGGGCGCTCTCATGAAAACGCCCGGACAGGCCGGGCATTTTCAAGTCGCATGAAGATGGTTCTGCTGTCAGGCGATGGTCTTGCCGAAGGCGACTGCGGTGTCGGCCATGCGGTTGGAAAAACCCCATTCATTGTCGTACCAGGACAGCACCGAAACGAAATTGCCGTCCATGACCTTGGTCTGGTCGAGCGCCATAATCGAGGAATGCGGATCGTGGTTGAAGTCGATCGATACGTTCGGATGGCGGGTGACGGCGAGAACGCCCTTCAACTTGCCGTTGGAGGCGGCGATCACCGCCTCGTTGATTTCCTGCACCGTGGTCGAACGCTTGGCGATGAACTTGAAATCGACGACCGAGACGTTCGGGGTCGGCACGCGGATGGAGATGCCGTCGAGCTTGCCCTTGAGGTCTGGCAGCACCAGGCCGATCGCCTTGGCCGCGCCGGTCGAGGTCGGGATCTGCGAAAGCGCCGCGGCGCGGGCGCGGTAGAGATCCTTGTGCATGGTGTCCAATGTCGGCTGGTCGCCGGTGTAGGAGTGGATCGTCGTCATCATGCCCTTCTCGATGCCGACGGCCTCATGCAGCACGGCTGCCAGCGGCGCCAGGCAGTTGGTGGTGCAGGAGGCGTTCGAGATGACGATGTGGTCCTTGGTCAGCTTGTCATGGTTGATGCCATAGACGACGGTGAGGTCGGCGCCCTCGGCCGGCGCCGAGACGAGGACGCGCTTGGCGCCGGCGGTCAGATGCGCCGCGGCCTTGTCGCGGGCGGTGAAGATGCCGGTGCATTCGAGCGCGATATCGATGCCGAGATCCTTCCACGGCAGCTGCGTCGGGTCCTTGATCGCGGTGACCTTGAATTTTTCGGTGCCGACGGTGATCTGGTCACCGTCGACCGTCACTTCATGCGGGAAGCGGCCATGCACGCTGTCGTAGCGCAGCAGATGCGCGTTGGTCTCGACCGGGCCGAGGTCGTTGACGGCGACGACATCGATGTCCTTGCGGCCGGATTCGTGGATGGCGCGCAGGATGTTGCGGCCGATGCGGCCGAATCCGTTGATGGCAACTCTGACGGTCATTTTTCTCTCCCTGGGAGTTGGAGGCCGAAGATCAAGTCCGCAGCTTCATAACGGCGGGCTGGCAAAGAATCCAGCCGTCGATGGGTTGGATTTAAGTCCATTAGGTCGCGGCTGCCGGCGAAACCGCCATGTGCGGTTTCGGTTCGCCGTGCAGGCGGGCTTCCGCCGCCTTCACCGTCGCTTCGGCGGTGATGCCGAAATGCGGATAGAGCTGTTCGATCGTGCCGGAGGCGCCGAAGCCGGTCATGCCGATGAAGATGCCGTCGGTGCCGATGAAATGATCCCAGCCCTGGCGGATGCCGGCTTCGATAGCGATCTTGATCGGCGCGTTGCCGATCGTCTTGTTGCGGTAATCGGCGCTCTGCTTGTCGAACAATTCGAAGCACGGCACAGAGACGACGCGGGTCGGATGGCCGTGCTTCTCGAGCGCCTCGCGCGCCGCCAGCGCAATCTCGACCTCGGAGCCCGAAGCGAAGATCGTCACCGCCGCATCGCCATTGGCGGCGGCCAGCTCATAGGCGCCCTGGCGGCTGAGATTTTCCGCAACGAAGTCGTTGCGCACCGTCGGCAGGTTCTGCCGGGTCAGCGCCAGCGTCGAAGGCGTCTTTTCCTGCTCGAGGGCCAGTTGCCAGCATTCGGCGGTCTCGACCGCGTCGGCAGGGCGGAAGACATTGTGGTTCGGAATGGCGCGCAGTGCGGCCAGATGCTCGACCGGCTGATGGGTCGGGCCGTCTTCGCCGAGGCCGATGGAATCATGGGTCATGACGAAGATCGAGCGGATGCCCATCAGCGAGGCGAGCCGCATCGACGGACGGGCGTAGTCGGAAAAGCACATGAACGTGCCGCCATAGGCGATGAGGCCGCCATGCAGCGTCAGTCCGTTGAGTGCGGCGGCCATGCCGTGCTCGCGGATGCCGTAGTGAACGTAGCGCTGGCCGTAATCGTCTGCCGTGATGTTCTTGGTCTGGCTGGTCTTGGTGTTGTTGGAGCCGGTCAGGTCGGCCGAGCCGCCGATGGTTTCCGGGACGGCGCCGTTGATGATTTCGAGCGCCATTTCCGACGATTTGCGAGTGGCGACCTTCGGTTTGTCTGCGGCGAGCTTCTTCTTGTAGTCGGTGATGACGGCGTCGAAATTAGCCGGCAGCGTGCCGCTGATGCGGCGCTCGAATTCGCTGCGCAATTGGGCGTCGGCCTTGGCAAGGCGGCCTTCCCAGTCGGCGCGTGCCTTGACGCCGGTCTTGCCGGCGTCGCGCCAGGCATCGAGGATGTCGGCAGGAACTTCGAAAGGCGGATAGTCCCAGCCGAAGAATTTTCTCGCGCCGGCGATTTCATCGGCGCCTAGCGGCGAGCCGTGCGCCTTGTTGGTGCCGGCCTTGGTCGGCGCGCCGAAGCCGATCGTCGTCTTGCAGGCGATCATCGTCGGTTTGTCGGAATGGCGGGCCGCCTCGATGGCATAGGCGATAGCTTCCGGATCCTGGCCGTCGATGTGGCTGGCGTTCCAGCCGGACGCCTGGAAGCGGGCGACCTGATCGGTGTTGTCGGCCAGCGAAACCGGGCCGTCGATCGAGATGTTGTTGTTGTCCCAAAAGACGATCAGCTTGTTCAGCTTGAGATGTCCGGCAAGCGCGATGGCCTCCTGGGAAACGCCCTCCATCAGGCAGCCGTCACCGGCCAGCGCGTAGGTGTAGTGGTCGACGAGATCGTTGCCGAAGGCGGCATTCATGATGCGCTCGCCGAGTGCGAAGCCGACCGAATTGGCAAGGCCCTGGCCGAGCGGGCCGGTGGTCGTCTCGATGCCGGCGGCATGGCCATATTCGGGATGGCCCGCCGTCCTCGATCCGACCTGGCGGAAATGCTTGATCTGGTCGAGGGTGATGTCGTCGTAGCCGGTCAGATAGAGCAGCGAATAGAGCAGCATCGAACCGTGGCCGGCCGATAGGATGAAGCGGTCGCGATCGGGCCAATGCGGGTTCTTCGCATCGTATTTCAGGAAACGCGTGAACAGCACCGTGGCGATGTCGGCGCAGCCCATGGGCAGGCCGGGGTGGCCGGACTGGGCCTTCTCGACGGCGTCCATGGAAAGAAAACGGATCGCATTGGCCATCCGGTCATGTTGTTCGCGCGAGGTCATGCTTCCTCCAGTGTCGGGGTTCGGGGCCTTGGGAGAGCCCTGGAAAGGGGTGCGCGACACATAGCAGGCGCGGCCTTTTAGTCAACAAACCGGCGCGCTTTTGCCGGTCTTGTTAGTCAGTAAACCGGCGCTTCTGCCGGTCTTGCGATGGCGCCGGAAGGGCTTTGGAGGCCTAAATTAGCGTTAGCAGGGGACAGTCGCGAGAGCTTTATTGACGTTGGCTTCACACGGCGCGTAATGTTTCAGACATAACGCGTTCTGAACGTGGATGATTCGGTGATGGGCAGGGCGCAGGACGAAAGCCATGACCGGGGAAACGACACTCAAGGAAGTCATCGCCAGGCTGGGTAAGGCCATCGAAGGGCTGGAAAACGCCGTCGCGGCCAAGCTCGAGCACGAGCGCGACTACACGGAAGCCGAGGCGGAGGTGCAGCGCATGAACGCCGACCGCTCGCGGCTGGCGCAGGAACTCGACAATTCCGAAGCGCGCGCCGAACGGCTGGAAGACGCCAACAAGGAAGTGTCGCGTCGGCTGGTGACCGCCATGGAAACCATCCGCGCCGTGTTGGACAGATAGGGGCTGGCCCAATGGCACAAGTCACGGTTTCCATCGATGGCAAGCAGTATCGCATGGCTTGCGACGAGGGCCAGGAAGAGCATCTGATCGACCTTGCCGAGCGCTTCGACCGCTATGTCTCGCATCTGAAAGACTCATTCGGCGAAATCGGCGACCAGCGGCTGACCGTAATGGCCGGCATCATGGTCATGGACGAGCTTTCGGAACTGCAAAAACGCGTCAAGGGCATGGAAAGCGAAGTGCTGACGCTGCGCAAGACGCGTGACGACGCGCTGACCAAGGCTGACAAGAACGATACCGTGCTGACCCATGCGCTTGGCGCGCTCGCCCAGCGCATGGAAGATCTGGCGACGACGCTGACGGTGAACAAGGTCTAGATTTCCACTGCTGTCGTGCCCAAACGCCCTATTGAGCCGGCATCAATGGGCGGGAAATGCTGCTTTTCACGACAAAAGGCGAAAAAGTTTTCGCCGCCGGCCCCGGTGCCGGTGCAACAGGCGTATGAAGGATGACGCCGCAGTGGTAAAAAGGCAGAAGCAGGGCCGGCGGATGGTCAATGCCGGCTGCAATCACAGGGTAGGGACGCATCATGAGCCTTCGTATCAATGATACCGCGCCGGATTTCACGGCCGAAACTACGCAAGGGACGATCAACTTCCACGAATGGATCGGTGACGGCTGGGCGGTGCTTTTCAGCCATCCGAAAAATTTCACGCCGGTCTGCACGACCGAGCTCGGCACGATGGCCGGGCTGGAAGGCGAGTTCAAGAAGCGCAACGTCAAGATCATCGGCATTTCCGTCGATCCGGTCGAAAGCCATGGCAAATGGCAGGATGATATCAAGAAGGCGACCGGCCAATCGGTGAACTACCCGCTGATCGGCGACAAGGACCTGAAGGTCGCCAAGCTTTACGAGATGCTGCCGGCGGGCGCCGGCGAAACCTCGGAAGGGCGCACACCCGCCGACAACGCGACGGTGCGTTCAGTTTATGTCATCGGCCCCGACAAGAAGATCAAGCTGGTTCTCACCTATCCGATGACGACCGGCCGTAACTTCGATGAGATCCTGCGTGCGATCGATTCCATACAGTTGACCGCCAAGCACCAGGTGGCGACGCCGGCGAACTGGAAGCAGGGCGAGGACGTCATCATCACCGCCGCCGTTTCCAACGAGGATGCGGTCAAGCGGTTCGGCGCCTACGAGACGATCCTGCCGTATCTCCGGAAGACCAAGCAGCCCTCCGCCTGAGCGGGCGGCACGGAAGGATTTTCGGCCTTTTGCCTCACCCGAGGCATGCGGTGCTTGACGGCGCGGCGCCGGCGGATGACCATGCTCTTCTTTTACCCCGGTCAGGAAAACCATTCCTGCCGGGTGGGAGTTGAGGGAGCCGGGATTGGACGCATCATCGGCCAAGCTGCAGGTGGCAGGCTTTTACGACAAGCCGAGCGGGTCCATCCAGTATGTCGTCGCCGACCCGCAGACGCGACGATGCGCAATCATCGATCCGGTCCTCGATTTCGACGAGAAGTCCGGCGCCACTGCCACGAAAAATGCCGACGCCCTGCTCGACTTCATTAGAGATCGACGGCTGGTTGTCGAATGGATCCTCGACACCCACCCGCATGCCGACCATTTCTCCGCGGCACACTACCTCAGCACGAAGACAGGAGCGCCGACGGCGATCGGCGAGAAGGTCGTCGATGTCCAGAAACTGTGGAAGGCAATCTACAACTGGCCGGATTTTCCTGCCGACGGATCGCAGTGGAGCAGGCTGTTTGCCGACGGCGAGACCTTTTCGGTCGGCGGCATTCCGGCAAAAGTGCTTTTTTCACCGGGCCACACGCTGGCCTCGATCACCTACGTGATCGGCGACGCCGCTTTCATCCATGATACGCTGTTCATGCCTGACAGCGGCACGGCGAGAGCGGACTTTCCCGGCGGCAGTGCCGCGCAACTCTGGCGATCGATCCAAAATATCCTCGCGCTACCGGAGGAGACGCGTCTGTTCGTAGGTCATGACTACCAGACGGAGGGGCGCGAGCCCTTGTGGGAGAGCACTGTCGCGGAACAAAAATCCAAGAACGCCCATGTTGCGGCGTGCAGGACGGAGGCCGATTTCGTAGCGTTGCGCGAGGCGCGCGACAGGACGCTGCCGATGCCGAGGCTGATCCTGCACGCGCTGCAGGTCAACATGAATGGCGGGCGCTTGCCGGAACCGGAATCCAACGGGCGCCGGTATTTGAAGTTTCCGCTGGATTGCCTTTGAGGGGTTGTAGCAATTCCAGGAAGTCAGCGCCGCCCCTCATTGTCCTGCCAGACATTTCTCCCCGTATAGCGACGGGGAGAAAGACGCCAGCTAGTCTGGCTTCAGGGTTTTGTTCGGCGGGCTAGATGTTCATACGTGATTTGCCAAGGGTCGCTCTCGGAGGGTCTTTCCTCGCCGATCCAATGGAAGCTGTTGGCAGTGATCTCGGTGAAACGCCATCGGGTTCTCAGACCGCGCGAGTCAGTGCCGAGCTGGACAATGTCCTTACCCTCGGCCCGCCCGATCTGGCGCGAGTGATCTCGGTTGAGCGGGTCGTTCCATATGATGTGCCAGCCATCGATCCCAGGATCGAAGATGCGCAAAGTCGTGCCATACATCGTGGACGGCGCAGGGCGCTTGGGCCTGATCCAAACGTCCTGAATCGCCCGGCCTTCGAGCACCCAGCCAAAATGGCATTCTCCATTCCACTTCTGGATTGTGCCGTCGTCCAGAAAGTGGACCGTGTCCATTTCCCAGCTTCCAATTAGCCATCCATACAGGTCCATGTCTTTCGCTCTGTTGGCTGGAGGACCTTCGGATCCGAGAGCGGTGAGAAATGGAGAAATCGTCATCGTCATACTGCCTTTGGTTTCCAAATAGACGAGCTCAACTGCCCAGCGCAGCGGCGGCCCATTGTCACGGCCGCCTGCCGCAAGCGCCGCCTTGTGGAATTTCACCACGGAAGCCCATGTCGGCGCCGGAACATTGCCGCCACAATTTGCAGCGTTGCGGTTTCCAGGGCTTGGGGAAAATTGCTATAATGCCGCTAGAGTCGGCCAGGCTGATCAGACCGATGGTTGAGCGATTTGTGGCGACGGTTCGGGTGTTTTCGCGAAGGCGCGGCGGAACCGGCAACCTAGCTAGAATATGGCACCAAGGGCCAGTTCTCCCGGCAGTCGGAGGACCCATAAAATTAAGGCGGCGCCAGTTACCTGACGCCGCCGTTTTCATTATTTCCGTCGGAAGGCTTTACGCCGCCGGCTGCGCCTCGATGGTGCGCAGCGCCTGCATCTGGCGCTTGGCTGCGGCCTTGACCGCGTCCTGCACCTTCTCGAAGGCGCGCACCTCGATCTGGCGCACGCGCTCGCGGCTGATGTCGAACTCGGCCGACAGCTCTTCCAGCGTCAGCGGCTCCTCGGCCAGGCGGCGCGCCTCGAAGATGCGCCGCTCGCGCTCGTTGAGCACGGCAAGAGCGCCGGACAGCATGCCGCGCCGGTTTTCCAGCTCGTCTTGCTCGATCAGCGCCTCTTCCTGGCTTTCGTGGTCGTCGACCAGCCAGTCCTGCCACTCACCGGACTCACCTTCGCTCGCCCGGATCGGCGCGTTGAGCGAGGCGTCGCCCGACAGGCGGCGGTTCATCGACACCACTTCCGCTTCCGACACGTTGAGGCGGGTGGCGATCTCGGCGATCTGCTCGGGCTTCAAATCGCCGTCGTCGAGCGCCTGGATCTTGCCCTTCACCTTGCGCAGGTTGAAGAACAGGCGCTTCTGGTTGGCGGTGGTGCCCATCTTGACCAGGCTCCACGAGCGCAGGATGTATTCCTGGATCGACGCCTTGATCCACCACATGGCGTAGGTGGCGAGCCGGAAGCCGCGCTCCGGTTCGAATTTCTTGACGGCCTGCATCAGGCCGACATTGCCTTCCGAGATCACTTCGCCGATCGGCAGGCCGTAGCCGCGATAGCCCATGGCGATCTTGGCGACGAGCCGAAGATGGCTGGTGACGAGCTTGTGCGCAGCCGTGGTGTCCTCATGCTCAGCGTAACGCTTGGCGAGCATGTACTCTTCCTGCGGCTGAAGCATCGGAAAGCGACGGATTTCTTCCAGGTAGCGGCTGAGGCCGCCTTCGCCGGAAACGATACTGGGTAGTGACTGGGCCATGATAGCGCCCCTCTCTCTTGGAGTGGTGCCCCCTAAACGCGGCGGGCATATGTCGCGAACGCCAAAAGGCTCGTTCGCGACAGCGGATGTATACAGGAACAAAACCAGAAGGGACAGCATTTGGTTCAACACGAAACAGTGTGTCACGCCAAAGTGAACAACGCGGGTCAGGTTTTTGCCGATCTGGTTTTGAATGGATGAAGCCGGTTCAGAGTCTGCGGAAGCCGTCCACAAGTTCCTCCATGTCCCTTGGTAGCGGTGCCTCGAACCTCATCGGTAAATGGGTAGTCGGATGCCGAAACTCAAGGAGGCGGGCATGCAATGCCTGTCGCGGAAAGGCCTTCACTTGGCCTTTCAGCGGCTCGGGCAGCCGGTTCGCCTTGGTGCGAAAGGCTTGGCCGTAATCGGGATCGCCGACGACCGGATGGCCGATATGAGCCATGTGGACGCGGATCTGATGGGTGCGGCCGGTCTCGAGCCGGCATTCGACCAGGCTCGCCGTGGCAAACTCCTTTTGCTGCTCGCCAAAGCGCTCGACCACGGTGAAATGGGTGACGGCGTGGCGGGCATCGTCACGGCCCTCCGGCACCACGGCACGGCGCACGCGGTCGGCGGCGCGACCGAGCGGCTCGTCGACCGTGCCGGTCGGTCTCATCGGAATGCCCCAGACCAGCGCCAGATAGGCGCGTTTGAGATCGCCGGTCAGGCCATGGTCGGCAAAGGCTTCCGACAATGATTTGTGGGCGCGGTCGGTCTTGGCCACGACCATGACGCCGCTGGTTTCCTTGTCCAGGCGGTGGACGATCCCGGGCCGCCGCACACCGCCGATGCCGGAAAGACTGTCGCCGCAATGGTGGATCAGCGCATTGACCAGCGTGCCGGTCCAGTTGCCGGCGCCGGGATGGACGACCAGCCCCGGCGGCTTGTCGATGACGATCAATTCATTGTCTTCATAGAGGACGTCGAGCGGGATGTTCTCGCCTTGCGGCTCCGCCGGCTCCGGCTCCGGCATGTCGACCGCTACGCGTTCACCGGCTGCCATCTTGCGTTTGGTCTCGATGACCGGCTGGTCGTCGACCTTGACGGCGCCCTGTCTGATCAGCATCTGCACCCGGCTGCGCGACATGTCCGGGCCGAGCTTGCCCGCCAGCCATTGGTCGAGCCGCTGGCTGGCCGCATCGGGGCCTGCTTCCAGCACTATTGATCCGCCGTCTAGCGATCCCCCGTCTGGCGATCGGCCCGTACTCGATCCATCCTCTATCAATATCGGGGTCTCTTCGTTATGAGCGCTCATCGAAAATCGTTCCGGAATGTTTTGCCATGGCTGCTGTCGATGAAGACGAGGAAAAGCCGCTCGACCCCGAAGTCGAAAAGGTGCGCAAGAAGCTCGTCCGCTTCGTCGCCATCAATCTCGGCCTGCTGTTCCTCGCCCTTATGGTGGTGATTGCAGCCCTTGTCTACAAAACGCGCACCGCGCCACCGGCAGCCCCATCCCTTGCCGGCGACATCCAGGTGCCATCAGGCGAGCCGCTGACCGGCGACATCGTGCTGCCGGTCGGCGCCAAGGTCATCAGCCAGTCGCTTTCCGGCAATCGCGTCTCCATCGATGCGGAGCTTGCCGACGGCAGCCGCGCCATCTTTGTCTACGACATCACTGAGCGCCGCATCATTGGCCGCTTTTCGATCCGCAACAAATGACTGGTTTCGCCGAACATCGCCGCATCGCCACCGTCGCGCTTGTCGTCGCCAATTACGACGAGGCGATCTGCTGGTATGTCGACAGGCTGGGCTTTTTGCTCACCGAGGACGTCGATCTCGGCGGCGGCAAGCGCTGGGTCACGGTGGCGCCGGCAAACGGACAAGGCGCGCGCCTGCTGCTGGCCGAAGCGGCCGATGATGCGCAAAAAAATAGCGTCGGCAACCAGACCGGCGGCCGCGTCTATTTGTTTCTCGAAACCGACGATTTTGTCCGCGACCACGCGGCAATGCTCGCAAAGGGCGTTGAATTCCGCGAGGCGCCACGCCATGAGGCCTATGGCACGGTGGCAGTTTTCGTCGATCTCCACGGAAATCTCTGGGACTTGATCGAGCTAAAACGATAGGCTTGCAACGGATATTTTTCCCGGCATCATTGACTGCCAGAAGCCCAGTTGCTTTTTCCCGGCCGTCAGCCTATATCGCCGGTTCTTGAACGCGCCCATCGTCTAGCGGTCAGGACACCGCCCTCTCACGGCGGGAACAGGGGTTCGATTCCCCTTGGGCGTACCAGCAAAATCAAGCACTTAAGCCTCCCTAGCCTGATTTCATCGAATATCCACCGAATAAACCCCCGCGAATTTCCCTGAACAGACCCGGCGTGAAGCCGGAACCGCCCTGGTTGCTTTCCAAGGGTTTCCTGCGACTATCGGGTCCACGCGGGGACATGGACGCGACATGGGAGGGGCTTTTATGCGGCTCATCAGATCGCTGGTGAAGTGGGGCTGGCAATGGTTGCGGCTGCAACTGGCGAAGGCCAAACGGCGATAAGCCCGCCACCGTGAGGCAGCGGGCTTTGTCAAGTGGAAATGTTTTTTCGGTTGATCAGTGTCGTCCCGCGGGCCCCTCAAGAAACTCCATGAAGTTTTCCACCACCTTGTCCGAGGGTGTTGACCGGGAATTGCAGGCACTAAGAATGGCGGCAGCGATCTTCAGCATGTCGGTGCGACTTCCAACAATCTTTGAGACCACGGCGTTTTCCGTGCCGCCGTCATAGGTCGAGCGCTGCAAGACATGCAGCGTCAGCCTGAGATTGTCGCCCATGATCTGGAGCGGGCCGGCGCCAGTGACGAACGTGTCAGAGACGCAGAACGGCTCAACGGTCGGGGCGGAAGTGAGCGCGTTCATGCGGCACCGCCGGTTGCAAGACGCCTGATATCGGCGGCGATCGAAAGGTAGGCTTCGCTCGGATCAGAAAAATTCTCCAGTCCTAATCTCTGGCCTGCGCGGATTTTCACCGCCATACCTTCGAGGGTGTAGGCAGGGATCGCGAAGATGGCTTGCCGGCTTCCCACTCCTCGTCGCAAACGCGTTGAATGCCTCTTCGGCAGCGTCCACCCCGCCTTCGCGGTTTATCTCTTCCCATTTGGCATGATACGCGTCCTGCAAGGCCTTGTTCGCGGCCCTCTGCTCACCACGCTCCTTGAACCATGC
Source organism: Mesorhizobium escarrei (assembly GCF_935825525.1). GTDB lineage: Bacteria > Pseudomonadota > Alphaproteobacteria > Rhizobiales > Rhizobiaceae > Mesorhizobium > Mesorhizobium escarrei. The sequence goes on along the minus strand of NZ_CAKXZT010000132.1, from coordinate 7,399 downwards.
GCGAATAGGCTCAGGAATTTCTTGGCAGTCGCGAATTCTCCTGTCGAGATTCATTTCATGAAGATGGTCCGGCATGTCCGGATCTTCCCACTTCGGAGGCCTTGGTGGGTAAAGCTTCTCGCACTTTCTACCGACCTTCCTGCAGACTTTCGACGCCCTTACCATCCGAGCGTGAGCGGCCTCCATTTCCTTGTCGAGCGCGAGCAGCTCGGCGTCTGGATGCTCGGCAGACGCGGCCGGGATGGTCGCGGCTGAGACATTGCGCACGGCTGCAGACGTAGCGGCGAGAGCGAGGCCTGCCCCTGTCAGGTTAAGCAGGCGGCGGCGATTGATTGCGGGCATGCCTTCGGCGGCTGCCCGAACGGTGATGTTCGGCATTAGATTCCTCCGTTTGCGATAATGTTACACTAATGATATAAGGCTGAACCGATTAACGAAGTCAACATCTTTAATGCGAGGTTTGATTAAAATGGGAATTTCGTCTGCCCAATGCCGGGCCGGCCGTGCGCTTATCGGATGGTCGCAAGATCAACTGGCGATGGCTTCGAAGGTGGCGAAGGCGACAATTGCAAATTTCGAAGCCGGGAAGCGGGCGCCATATGATCGCACATTGCTCGATCTTCAGACAGCCCTCGAAGCCGCCGGCGTCGAGTTCATCCCGAAGAATGGCGGCGGCGCCGGCGTGAGGCTGAAGAAGGATTGACGCGCCGCCCGTGCCCGCCCGATCAGGACGCTTCCTGCACTTCCTCGACTTGTGGCGTCACGGGTGCAGGATTAATGACGTAGGTGTTCGAGGTCAGGTCGCTAGTAGATCGGATGATGATGCCGTCGTCTCTTAATCGGACAAACGTTGCCCTTGCGATACGCATGGGCTTGCCTTTGGCATCTGCGGCTGTGACTTTGTTCGACCAGGGAACGTGAGTGATGGTGTCAACGCGCTTGAGAAAGCGCTTTTCCGTCTCGGTCAACTCGATCACGCGCGTTCCTCCATATCGTTGGCAGCGTTTGGTTGGCCGGTAACGCCGGTTATGCGACTCCGTTCCAAGGACCCAAAGGCAGACAGGCGCATGGGTCGCTGCCTATGTCGAGAAACTCACAGTGGACGACCTTGAGGCTAAGGGCTTCCTGCCGAAAGGCGCAGCAGAATAGCTATGCTCGTCCCCGTCAGCCGGGAGGAGTGTAGAGCGGCTCTCTGCATCGATGAACCAAGCACTGGCCATCGCGCGTCGGCACAAACCCTACCGCTGGGATTAACGACCAGTCGCACGCATTACTGTACCGGCGGACGTAGAGGGCATAGGTGTTCGGGCCGGTGGTCAGCACCGCCGAGCCATGGTTCTGGATTAGCGCCTGCGTCTGTTGGCAGGTCATGGCGCGGGTGTCCGGCCTGGCCTGGGCGAGGGTTGTGAAGGCAAGCGTGACCGCTGCCGAGGTCAACGCAATCCGGCGAATGGACATGACGAGACTCCCATGATGAGCCATTTGGTTGACAAACTCGCATGTCGCAGGGCAGCTGTGCAATGGCGGCCTCCAAATCGGAATTCCGGACTGGAGCAAACCGCCCGCCCCGTGCGAGGACCATCTGGCAGCATAACCATGACCTTCGCCGGCTACCGACTAAAAGTGACTATCTGGGATAGTTCGGCGATGTCGCCGTAGATCATCGAACCTTTGACGAGAAAACACTTATCACCGAGGACTTCGAAGAGTGAGCTTGACGCGGTGCAAACCGGCAGATTCTTCGAATTGGCGTATGTACCGAGCGTCGCGGTTTCGACCTTACGGTCCGCGGCTTCGGCATAGCTGACGCTGATCGCGAGGACAGCGAAAGCAAGGTGGCTCGGGGATAAGTAAGCTCGCGACATGCATCAAAATAGCACCGGCCCTTGATGGGTTTCGTCCATCGATTGGATGAAGTGGTCCATTATATTAGCTATCACTTGACTAAGGTGCTGGCCACTTTCAGCCCCCTCGTTCGAAAGTTGGCTTCCAGTCGCGATTGCGCGCCCGCTGCTGGCCTTCGTAGTCAGGAACGCATGTGAAGAACACCTGCCGGCAGTCACGACCGGCAGCCTTGCAATTCGAGCAGACAAAGAGCCCGACCAGGTCGTCGTGCATCGAGCCGTGGTCACGGCCGAGCCTGTCGATCAGCGCCTGGATGTCGAGCTTCGTCGATTTGCAGCACACCGGGTGTCCGCAATTGAAATAGATGGTTTCGCGGGCGGCCAGAGTGTCGGCGAGGGTCTTTTGGGGCATGGCGATCTCCGTTGAAGGGCTCGCCGCAACGGGAGGAATATAATCCTGACGTTGGCGCCGGCAAGTTCCGCCCCACGGCTTTCAACCGCTAGCTTCGTCCCAGAAGTCCTGCAGCGATGCGTGGCGAAGGTCTTCCTCGCCCCTGAGGTGTTTCACACGGGCCTTGATACCCGGCTTGACCCACTGCGTTGCCGGCCGCTTTGGCATCTCCTTGGGCGGTGGCCCGGCATGTTCCTGGACACGCTTCCACAGCCGCTCCCGCATCTCGCGATTGACGCTCACAAACGCACTGCCGACATATTTGCGGGTCCC
>NZ_CAKXZT010000132.1:0-4821 GCF_935825525.1 Mesorhizobium escarrei | reverse complement strand
TATCCTCTTCGGTCGAATTTGGCTTCATGCATCCAGTCATCGCCTTGGGGCGGCTTGGCTACTAAGGTAGGCATCATCGGAGGAATGAACTCAAGCCGGCCGGGTCCGGCACGCACTGGTTGACGCACGGACTCGAGTCTAGGCCCGTCCCATCTGGTGGCTAGGGGAACTGAACATGATCATTTACTAAATTAGCAATTCTGCATGAAACGGCTTATAATGCGTCCCAGCCGGCGGAGACGCCCAAACCCGTCGGTTAGGCCCAGCGGCCACCCACCCAAACTCCAACTGACTGCCTGGGCCGCCCCATCTTAGCGAGAAAGCATGGACGGGCCAAGATACCATCCGCAACGCCTGGGCCGCCCTCAAGCTTGTTCGCATGGCTATTGAACAGACCTGCCCTGCTGGTGTGCTGCCGAGCGAAGAAGCTGTCCTGTTGCTCTACGGCCCCGAGCCTATCCACGAGGGCGAAGCACTCGCGAAGGCAATCATTGAGACCGTCGAAAGGCTAAACCGGTAACGGCTATGGAGAAAGCCCGCGCCTCTGGCGGAGAGCGCGGGCCCGATCGGGTTAGGGTCCCGATCTGCAGCAGGCAGCGGAGGGAGCGTACCCACTGCTCACAGAAAATAATTAGAACATTCTAATGTTCCACGCTGACTAATACTTCGGCAGGAGCGCTCGCCCGATTGGCCGTCAGGCGCTCCAGTGGACTCCTGCTAAACTTCTAGGCTGACTTAAGCGTCTTCAAACGATAGGCGCGAGAATCGCGTCAGGGTCGGGGCCAAGAGCCGTGACTAGCAGCATGGCGTCCGGGTCGTCGCAGTAGACCTTGGGTCGATCGGGAGCAAACCAACGGGGCGAAATAGACCGGGTTCTGTGTTAAGGCGCCGTAGGCGGGAGCCATCTTGCCAGCGTCGATTATCCTCGCCTGCACGACCGATTTCAGAACTGTCTGACGAGGCGGCGGCGTTGGCTCTGGGCCGGTGAAATTCTCACCATCGAATGAAAAGCCGGCGAAAACATCGTCGGTAACCTCTCTCCATCCCGGCTGTGGGTCGCCTTCGAAATAGGGCAGATCGTACGAAATCAGATCCACCACGCCATCAATGATGCGGGCGTATTTCATGCCGTCCTCCAGAATTTCACCCGGGCGTAGACTTCTGTTCCCTGCGAAAGAGCCAGGCCAAGGCCGTTTGCGGGGGCGGCCGAGGCGTAGTACTGGATCGCAAAGGCCTTGCTGGCGACCACCGCTGCGCCGCCTGATGGCGAAGCCATTCCAGAACCCTCCAGCCTGGAAGATGTCATGGACGACGCCAATAATCGAGACGGCGTCGCAATCCTGGTTGCGGTGAAGACCGAGGCCAAAAAAGCTGTCCGCGTGAACATCACGCTCCCTGAAGATGTTCTGAGCCAAATTGACGCCTTTGCTGAGGCGCACGGTTATACCCGGTTCGGCTTTATCGCGAAGGCGGCTCAAAGGCTCATGGAGCTTGAGGCGGCCTAAAGGATCGCAGCGCTTAGCTACCGTTTGCGCAGCGGAGCCACGGCCGTGTCGGCGGCGCGAGCCGAAGCGATTGGAAGAAGACAAACCGATTTCTTCCGAGCTTCGTGCCCTGTTCTGGTCGCAGGCCAAGCGCTCGATGAGGTTTTCCTTGAAGGCCCTGGACAGGAGATGGCGCCACCTCGTCCGTTTTGCCCGAACCCGACAAGCCGACTCCTGCCGAACTGGCAAAAATCCTGGATGACGCGGAAGCGAAGCGGCGTAAGGTCGTAAGCGACCTGTGATCCAGGGCTTGGCCTACCCGAGGCCTTCCAAAGCAAGCGTCCCTATGTGGCCTGGCTTCTGGCGCATCGTCGCCGGTTGATTTAGCATCTCCTGACAATCCTCGCGCCAGGCACAAGGCGGCACAACCGCGAGCGGTACCGGGGGCGAAGTGAACACGACGTCGTCCGGCTGCCAGGGAGAGGGCCAATGCAGAAACTTCAATCGCAGGGCGTTCATCACATCACGCTGGTCGGCGCCGGGCGTCAGACGTCGATCGATTTCTGGGAAGGCGTGCTTGGCATGCCTTTCATCTTCGAGCAGCCCAACCTCGACAAGGCCAGCGAAAGCCACCTCTATTTCGATCCGGGTGACGGCCGGCTGATCACCATCTTCACCGACGAGAGCCGCACGCCGGTCAAGCGGCGCACGCCGACCGATACGGGCTGCGTCCATCACATCGCCTTTGCGGTGTCGCGCGTCACCTTCCTGCAGGCGGTCGCCCGGCTCGACGAGCGCGCCATCAAGCACAGCGGCGTCAAGGATCGCGGTTTTATGGATTCGATCTATTTCGAGGATCCGCTCGGCCTGCTGATCGAGCTCGCTTCCTACCGTTTCGAGCCGCCGGCGGGTTTTACTCATGCCGACGTGCTGATGCAGGCACACAAGATCCGCGTCGAGCGCGGCGACTATGCAATCGCCGAAGTGCACCTTGCCGACGCGATCCAGGCGCTGGTCGAGCGCTCCCGCGCGACCTTGTCGGAGGACCGCGCGCCGAAAAATCCATACTGACGACAGCAACCCCGAGGGAGGACCACAATGGCAAAGACGACCACGAAAAATGCGAAGAAGCCGGCTGCCAAGCCCGCCGCAAAACCAGCTGGCAAGGCGACAAAGCCTGCGGCCAAGGCGTCGAGTGCTTCCGCCAAGTCGGCAACGAAAGCCGCCGCAAAATCTGCAGGCAAGGCATCCCTGAAGTCCGCGCGGAAAGCCGTAGCGAAATCAGCGAAAAAACCCGCGCTGACGCTCAGCATGCTGAAGCCGAGCGTCAACAATATGAGCGTACGGGTGTTTGCGCGCGCGGCCGGGCTCGACCATTCCGAGACCGACGTGTGGGGCCACACGCGCTCGCCCGAGTACATGGCACGAAACCCAGCCCATCTGACGCCGATGATCGAGGACAAGGGCCTGCCCAGGGGCGTGTTGTGGGAAAGCTGCGCCATCATGCAGTATCTCGCCAACAAGCACGGGCTGGAGAAATTATACCCCAAGGCGCCGGCCAAGCGGGCAATGATCGACAGCGCCATGTTCTACCTGATCGGCACGCTCTACCCCTATGTGGCGCGCGCCACCTATCCTGCGCTGAACTTCCCGCAATATGCCGGCGAGGTCGGCCACAGCGACGCTCATCCCGACAAGAAGGCGGAAGCCCAGAAGGCCGCTATAGAAGCGATAGCCGAGCCGCTGGAGGTCTTTCACAGCTTCTTCAGGAACGGCAAGCCGTTCATCGGCGGCAAGAACCCATCGATCGCCGATATCCGCCTGGCGGCGACGCTGGAATTCCTGGCCGCCATCGACTACGTGCTGCCGCAATGGGCGAAGGAGTACATGTCGGCGATCGAGAAGAAGCTCGGCAAGGCCTATGCCGAGCCGGCCGCCGACGTGCGCGGCTATATCGCCCATGTGAAGTCGCAGGCTGCGGCGTAAGGCGTCTTGGCTGACCGCGTTGAGCGAATCGAGCTTGCCCCTCAATGCAGCAGGGATACTGCCATAGGCAGAGACGACGGCCGCCGGATAGCCCAGAGGCATCGGCATTGCAGCCGCAAATCGGGTGCGGCGTTGCGCTTGTCGCTCAGGGACCGAATATCACAAGCTCGGTGAACGTCAGATCTCCGAGCGAGGGCGGTCTGGGACCCTTGAAATATTTCAGCCCCCTGTTGTGGCGGTACCACCCGAACAGACCTGCAATCGACTCCTTGGCGTCGACGACGCAAAGCAGGATGCCGCTTCGCAAGAGAAAGCGCCCCATGGCACCGGCGCACCGGCTCAAATCCGCGAGAGAGCGGCAATAGATGACCTGGTAGCACGGGATAAGACCGCGCCATATCCGGCGCGGCATCAATACGAACGGAAACGCTGCTCCGTTGCAAATGCAAATCAATGACAGGCAGCCCAGCGCGGCGTGTTCCGAGAGTATGTATCTCTCACCGTCGGACAGCATCGCCATTTCCGCAAGGTCGGAACGAGCTTCGAGCACGCGACATGACCGCAGCGCCGAACTATGTGAGATACCCGGGCTAAAAGCCGGCAAGAAGGCAAATAGTCCCGTGGTGAAGGGGCGAAAGCCGAGCGCCCAATTGGCTTTCAACGTTGCGGGCGCCGGCGATATATTCGTGTAGGTCACGTCCCTTCGCTTGAGAATCGTCGTAACCAATTTGGCGCCATAGGGACGGAATTCTGCGTCGACGGACCAGCTTGAAAGGTTGCAGCGGACTTCGTCGCCTTGCTGCCCGGGATAACTTGTATACAGGGTCAGCACAACGCCGACGATCCGATCAGCCTTTTCCAAGGCCAAGCCGTATTGTGGGAACTCGGCGACGGGAGGCCGCTGCGACAAACGGCTCAGCGCCTGTATCCAGTAACTTCGGTCACGCTCCGGAAAGCCCCGGCACAGGCAGTCGACCACTCCTTCCCGATCAGCTTCGCGAATTGGTCGACAGCGAACGCCAGGAGGGAGAGCGCCAAGGACGGCCATAAGTCGACTTCCAGAATACGACAGTTACTTCGATATGCCTTATACGCTAACACGTTGGTGCCCAACGATTAATAATATGTGCGGCATTTAGAGAGGACTTTCCGCACTGATCACGAAAACGCAAATCAGATTGGCCACGACGCGTCGACGAGCAGTTTCCGGTCGGTTAAGGATTCGGTAACCAAATCCCTATCTACTGGTCGGCAATTCACCTCCAACTCGTGACCACGGATGTACTGGCGCGGTCGAGGTGGAAGGAAAGGTCGGCCATGTGCCGGCCTTTTTGTCGTGCGCCAGGCATGG